>JANWXM010000009.1 GCA_025055285.1 Saprospiraceae bacterium | reverse complement strand
CTCGAAACCTGTTAACCCCAGGATACTCGCCCCATCTTGTCAATGAACTCTCCCTCCCTTCGCCCCTCATTCGAGGCTACTGTTTAGGTTTTGTGGAAATGGGCTGCAAAGGTAATGCTACTCTTTTCTTTCCTGCAAGACTTTTTTTAAAAAAATTTAAGCTCTCGCGTTTGGCCGCAGAGAACGCAAGATGAAAATGCGAGTTCCCCTTTGACTGTTGACCTAAACATTTTTTCCCTCTTTTAGAAGAGAGGTCGAGGCTCAAAGCACTTTTTAGTCAGTCTGGACAGCTATATCCCATACACTGTGAAAGCAATTCAGTGACTTTCGCACAACAACATCGGACTGGTTCGAAATATTAGTGCTGCTTTGAATACTAACTGATGTCACGCGAAAGCAGCGTGGAGTATCTTGGTGGCATTTACTCGCGCGATAAAAGCGCTTGTCGCCAATGGCTGCACGCTTCTGAAAAAACCATTTCGCCGCGCTGGGTATTCCTCTACAATGATGCTCATAGGGATGTCCGATGTGCTCACTATGGCTGAATGACACGGCAAAAAAGAAAGCGGCATTCTGCTTCCCTTGCGTGCGGTTTAATATTAGTCTCCTCTTCGTGTCTACCAGTCGCGGAGAGAGCAATTCCTTGCCTTTCGTTTTTGACGTTTCTATTGCTTTCCGCAGTTGTCAGCGCACAGCACGACTGTGTTTTCGCCTCAATCTAACGAGAATGGTTACAGGCTAGCCGCCGCCGGGTTTATTCCACAACAAATATAGCTTCTACCTGAGTTGAATTTCTCGAGAAGGCCTATATCCGCAATAATTTCGCCGGTGAATTCATTAAATGACGGAGAAGTCGCGGAAGTGCTAGTGAAAAAGTCAAGGTGTTCCGGGAATATCCCGTTGCACCTTAATTTTTTGTGCTTTGCTGGAGCAGAGGGGTTGGAGAACGAACGAGGACTCGCTCGTACATGAACAAGCCACTGCCAAAGTGGGATGCAACTGTTGATGGCCGCTTCTTACCTGACGCAGAAAAATCGGTTGGAATGGCATACTCCTCCGGTAAGAGCGGCGATCCATTGACCGCCGCTCAGTCGAGTGAAGCTAGGAGGCTTTATCTTTCGTTGAAAGAGCTTTCGCTCGCTTAGAGAATTTGCCTCTCTTAGTGAGAGATTTTGTTTTTAGATCTCTTAAAAAAGAAGAATGTTACGTCGCTCGAGGAGAAATTTTCGGCAAAGCACGAATTTCCCTTCGCCACCCGATAGGAGGCCTTAGAGAATGTCTACGCCCATCCGCTGCTGTTTGAGTTAGGCGCTGTCGATGCAAAAACTCATTGCGCTTGGGGAATTACCTTTTTGAAGTACTCGTAAGTTAGCCTCAGCCCTGTAGCGCGGTCAATTTTGGGTTCCCATCCCAGGATGTGACGCGCTTTTGTAATGTCAGGTCGGCGTTGCTTTGGATCGTCCACAGGCAGAGGGCGATAATCGATATAGGCCTTAGGGTTCTGAACGAGATCGAGAATTTCTTGAGCGAACTGGAGAATACTGACTTCGGATGGATTTCCTAGATTCATGGGCAAGTGGTAATCGCTCATCAATAGGCGGTAAATGCCTTCAACGAGGTCATCAATATAGCAAAAGGAGCGCGTTTGGGAGCCGTCTCCAAACACGGTGAGCCCTTCACCTCGAATGGCCTGACTGAAAAAGGCTGGTAACACGCGGCCATCGTTAACGCGCATGCGAGGGCCATAAGTGTTGAATATGCGAACGATACGCGTTTCTAGGCCATGAACGTTATGATAAGCCATCGTGATAGCTTCTAGGAAACGCTTCGCCTCGTCGTATACGCCGCGCGGGCCAACGGGATTTACGTTGCCCCAGTACTCCTCTGGTTGAGGATGCACTAATGGATCGCCGTATACTTCAGAGGTGGAGGCCACGAGAATACGCGCTTTTTTTTCACGTGCTAGACCTAAGCAATTGTGGGTCCCTAACGCGCCTACCTTCAGCGTTTGGATGGGCATTTGCAAATAGTCGATCGGGCTCGCTGGAGAGGCGAAGTGTAGAATATAATCTAACTTACCCGGAATGTATATAAATTTTGTGACATCGCAGTGGTAGTATTCAAAATCTTTTTCTTTAAATAAGTGAGCGATGTTGTCTAAATTACCTGTTAGGAGGTTGTCCATGCCGATAACTTGGTAACCTTCAGCCAGGAAACGGTCGCACAGGTGAGAACCAATAAAACCGGCAGCGCCGGTGATGAGGACGCGTTTTTTTGCCATATTCTACACTTTGTACACCCTAACTACGGGCAAAGATAGACGGCAGCTTTCCCTCCTTTACACCGAAAGACACACCTAAAAAATTATACGGATTAAGGTTGTTGAAACGAGGATACTCGCCGAGCTCTTTAGTTAACTACAATTGTTGAATATTTAAAAAAAGTAAGCCGCATGTGTATAAAGAGAGGTACGGAAAGTAGAACATTGATTCTGCAGTATTATGGGAATTTTCCGCTAGTGTTCAACCATAAAGGACAGCAAACAGTTTGTCTTAAACCGCCCTATTTCCCTCATCTTTGCATCTCTTTAGAGGTTGCGCGCTATTTTGCGCAAACAAGTAAATAGAAATAGGCGTTACTCAGTTTTTTAGAAGTTCTTTAAATAAACCCATGTTTCTATGAGGACATGGATATCTATCTTGTTTTCAGGCACTTTCCTAGTAGTATTAAGTTGTAAGAGCGACAAAACTTCAGGCGTACAAGAAATTCGGAGCGAAGGGCCTAACAGCCAACTTATTCGCAACCCTGTTTCGGCCGATATGCCCATGGATACCAATGCCTTGGCCCGCATTTTCTTCGAAGAGTCGGAGTATGACTTTGGAGAAGTGCGCGAGGGCGACATTGTGGAGCACGAATTTGTCTTCAAAAACGTAGGTAAGGTGCCATTATCCATTTTGAATGCGCGTTCTTCCTGTGGTTGTACTGTACCGGACTGGCCCAAAGATCCTATTCCCCCAGGGGGAACTGGAAAAATAAAAGCGCGCTTTAACACAGAGGGAAAGACCAACGAGCAAAAGAAACTCATTTACATTACGGCAAACACGTATCCTAACGAGACGGTAGTGGTTTTGAAAGGGCGAGTGAAACCGAAGCAATAAAG
Organism: Saprospiraceae bacterium; assembly: GCA_025055285.1. GTDB lineage: Bacteria > Bacteroidota > Bacteroidia > Chitinophagales > Saprospiraceae > M3007. The sequence continues at coordinate 119,612 of JANWXM010000009.1, read as the reverse complement.
GATTGCCCTGGCCTATAAGCAAAGCCTTACATATGACTTTCAAAATAAGGTGGGCGAATCATGGGTTTGTAATTGCTGCGATGGTAGCAAGTTTAGGAGCGTGGCTCTGGGGTCAGGCGGCAGCAGATGAGTCTATAGCTCACCTAGTACGCGAGCATCGCTATAAAGAGGCGGCTAATCGAATCGAATCGGGGAAAGCAGCGCATCGCGCGAGCGAGGGATGGGAAACTTATGCGGAGCACTGTGCTGCTCAGGCAGAGCGCGCTTATGACCGGGGCGAATACGCTTCGGCAATTGGGATTTTAGATAGCGCCCTTTCTGCTCTAAAAGGTACGGCAGGCGCGAACAGTGCAGCAGCAGCTTATTTGTGGTCTTGGAAGGCAATCGCGCATCGGCAGTTGGAACAATACACGGAAGTTTTGGAGGCTTATGAAGTTGCGCTTAAGATTTACGAGTCGTTAAAAGAACACGGGCCTCATGTTGCTTATTGCTACAAGAATGCCGCACAAGTATTCATCCGCCGCCAAGACTATCGCTCGGCAGACCAGTACTTAAAAGCCGCACTGCTCAGCGACCCCTCGGGTTATTACCAGCTCTCCATTTATGCTCAACTGACCAACAGCGCATATTGGCAAGACAGCCTCGACACTGCTCTGCGGTACATCTCCTTTGCAGATAGCTTAGACGGACCGCCTGAAGCACGTGCTTCGCTGCTGTCGGCCTCAGCACAAGTATATAGGCGCCGAGGGAAGTGGAAGGAGGCGCGAAGGCGGCTCGAACAGGCATTAGCTTACTACAATACTCAACCAGATGAGATTGAAAACAGGATTCGCTGTTTAAGCGGTTTGGCAGATGTGATGGCCCATATGGGCCAACCAACTCAAGCAGAAGCTTACTTTAAGCAGGCGGAACAGCTTGGGCTGCGCGTGTATAAGTATCGAGGCAGTCGTGAAATGGCTAAACTTTATTGCGAATGGGGCGATTGGGCCATGCAATACCAAGGGGTTAAAGAGGCTCTATGCTTTTATCAAAAAGCGCTCAAACAAGTTTTCTCGCAGCTCGATGCCTGGGAAGCCGGAGTAAATCTTTCGCCCGAAGCAGTTCCCATCGAGCTATGGGCGATGAACGCAGCTGCGCGCAACGCCGAAGCCTTACTCCATGTACCCAATATTGAAAACCGCAAAAAAGCGGCATTCTATTTTGACGTGGCACTTGCTGTTGCCGAGCGTTTGCGCAGCACATATGGAACAGATGAAGCCAAACTTTATTTTTCTGCGCACAACTTTGACTTGCTCCGCGAAGCAGTGCGGAATGAATGGGCTCTATTGCAACACACCAACGAGGAGCGTCATCAAGCGCGCCTCTTTGATTTGGTAGAACGCGGACGAGCAAATGCGCTGCGCGACGCTTTGCATCAACAGCGCGCCTTAGCCCTAGCCCAAGTGCCTGACTCGCTTTTACGCCGCGAAGAAATGCTTCGTCGAGAGCGTGCCGCGACCCAGAGTGCTCAACTCCGCGCTGAAAGCCAGGGAGATACCCTCGCCGCTCAGAGGTGCGCTGCTGCGCTCTTTCGCCTAGAGCGCCAGTACGCTGAAATCCTAAGGCTGCTGCGCAGCTATCCGCAATTTCGGGAATATTCGCGAGCGGATCAACGGATATCTTTATCTTCTCTGCGCCAAACACTGCCCGATTCTGCAGTCTTGCTTCTTTTTTTTGATGCGGCAGATAGCTATCTATGCTTGGCTATCTCACGGCAACATTTTTGGACTTGGGCGGTAAGTCGCGACCTAGCAACGGATACTTCCATTGCCTATTTGTGCCAAATCCTGCCGCAAAAACATCGGATGGAGACGGAAATGAGCCGTTTTCTCAGCACAGCTTTTGAAGTACGCCGCCGTTTGATCCCTGATTCTCTTCTCGCGATCTGCCGCTCGCTCATCATCGTGCCCGATGGCCAGCTAACTTATTTGCCTTTTGAGGTACTTCTCGTTCAACCGCATACGGAGACTTACAGCGCAGCTCCATACTTGCTGCGCACATTCGCCATTCGATACGTCTGGTCGGCCTCTTTTTTAGCTGCGGAGAAGAATTCTTCGCCAAGGCGAAGAGCGCGTTTGCTTCAAGTAGCGCCATTTCTAGCCGAAGGACGTCGAGGCATGAGTCCTTTACCCTACTGCGAAGAAGAGCAACCCTCGGGTATTGCCGCCGATGCGCTGATAGACGCACAGGCAACTGCTGACAATTTTCTAAAGACAACCGACGATTATGATGTCTTTCATCTGTCTACTCATGCGCGAGCGGGAGCTCCTCAGGAAACTGGTATTGAATTCTACGACCGAACGCTGGCACTACCGGAAATTTATGCCCAACGCCTACGCGCTGCTCTAGTCACCCTGAGCGCTTGCCAGACTAACACAGGCGCCTTTGCTCAGGGCGAAGGCGTGCTAAGCCTAGCGCGTGCTTTTGCCTATGCTGGAGCCCGCAGCCTAGTGGCCAGCTACTGGTCTGTTAACGACCGCTCTACCGCCCAACTTTTTGCTGCTTTCTACCAGCACCTCAAGCAAGGTTTGCCGCGCTCCGAAGCTCTTCGACAAGCGAAACTACACTTGCTGGGTAGACCTGCACCGGAAGCCCACAAAAGCCCGTATTATTGGGCCGCCTTTACCCTCATGGGCGAAGATGGCCCTATTGAGTTCATTCCCTCCTCGGCAGACCACCTTTGGATGCTCGCTATTCTTCTGGTAATGAGTGGATTTGCAGTTTTATGGCTAGAGGTACGCCGACGCAAAGCCCGAATTTACCAACCTCTCCGCGCTTAGCCCGCTGCCTTAAATCGACGACAAAGGACGGACTTGCTAGTGAATTAGGCCTCGCACGAAAGCGGTAGCACGCCATCTCTTTGAAGGCATATTTCTCCGTTTTAGCGGATACATCGAGCATCTCCAACCGCCAAATCGAGCAAACAGAAAACTGAAAAGACACCTCTTGCAAAAGACCGTCCAACCTACCAGCGGACATCCTATCTCCAGCGCTTCCTACCTGGATGAAATGGCTTTCGACGGGACAGCTAAAAGCCTGCAGAGAGGCGCGCTAAGCCTATGGGCAGTGAGAATAATCAGGGCTGGCGTGTCGGCGATGCCTCTCTCACTGCCGGAAACCGGCGCTTCTGGCTGCAATACGCCCCGCCCTATTTCAGCCCACGCACTGCCCCAAGAGGGATCATCTCGGGAACTGAAGAGCGAGGCGGAAGCCGAGATAGTCGTAGCGGGCCGTCGGCGCCCAGAGGTTGCGGACCGCTACGCGGCAGTTCAGCGCGCCGTAGTTCCACGAGCCGCCGCGAAGCACGCGGTTAGAGCCACGCGGGCTATCCACCCAGGCTTGCCCATCCGTCGGTGCGCCGGTGTAGTTGCCGTGCCAGTCGTCCTCACACCACTCCCATACGTTGCCGCTCATATCGTACAGACCCAGCTCGTTGGGGCGCTTTTGGCCCACGGGATGCGTCTGACCCTTTGAGTTATCTTTGTACCAGCCCACTTCGTCCAGATTGTCGCTGCCGCTGTACCGATAGCCCTTGCTCCATCGTCCACCGCGGGCAGCGTATTCCCACTCGGCTTCGGTGGGCAGGCGATAGCGCTGTCTTTTTTTTGGGAGAGCCATCGGCAGAATTGCTGAGCGTCGTCCCAACTGACGCCAATCAGCGGGCGATTGCCGCGGCCCCAGCCACTATCGTACGGTACCTTAAAGCCTGTTTCTAAACAGAAAATACCGAATTGATGCCAGGTGGTTGGCGTCTGGGCAATCGCGAAATCGGAAACGGTTACCTGATGGACGGGCCTATCATCGTTGTATTCGTTGCTGCCCATATCAAAAGTACCGCCCTCCGCAGGTATCATGGTAGGGAAGTATTTCTTTTCCAAATCCCTGAAAGCGTTGGGGGCGCATTGCCGGAGGTAGGCTATTACCGCGCTGGTGTCAGAAGTTTCGGCCAACGGTGGATACAAAATGTTCCGATGCTTTTGGAGGTCTAAAAAGATGCGGAGCAAGGCTTTGCCCTCCTCGGTTTTATCGGCCCACAGAAATACATAGGCCAGCTCGAAGGCCAGCGGCGCCAGGTCGTAGGCCTTGGGATAAAAGTGCAGCGCTGCGGCCTCGGTTAGGGCCTGTCGGGCGGCCTCGAAGTCTAAGGTTTCCAGGCCTTTGTGCAGGTTTTGCCACAGCAGTTCAAAGTTCTGGTCCGTCAGGCGCTTGTTTTCGGCGCTGAGCTCTTCCTGATAGCGCCGCCGGACGACGGGGGCAAGCACGTCGTGCGCCAAGCGGATGGCTTTCTTGCCGCGCAGCTTGGTGAGCAGATTTACCTTCAGCAGGGCCTGGAGGAGCGGGTCTTCCGCGTTCTGGAGTTCCTGCTTCGATTTTGCGCCAGCGGTTTCGCGGTTGATGACGAACTGGTCTAAGGTTTCGAGGATGGCTTTTTTGTTGGCGTCGGGGCACTGCTGCCGAACGCTTTCCACGGCTGCATCGAGGAGTTCGAACTCTGCGTGCGCCTCCTTGACGAGTTTTTCATAGTCTTCCCAGCGCAGGCGCACGTTGAGATCATCGGGCGGGCGGGCATCCCGTGCGGCGATGTAAAGCTTCTGCAGCCGGCTTTGGAGAATGGCACTGATCTGTGCGGTTTCTTTTGTGACCAGCTCTTCTGCCACCTTTCGGGCGAAGTCATTGTCGAAATCCATTCGGTAGAGTCTGGCCAGTTTCTCGTTCTTCTTAACGCCTTCAATAGCCTCGACGATGGCCGCGCGGTCGAGCGGGTCGAGGCGGATTTCTTCATAACTTACGTCAATTTCGGCGATTAAACATTGTACATCGGCCAGGTAATCGCTGCGAAAGGCTAAGACAAATGCGTCGGTGGGATGGTCTTGCAGCGCTTGACGGAGTGTTTGCACAAACCCGTCCCGCTCGCCTTGAACGGGATCGGTAAACATCTCCTCCACCTGGTCGAAGATGAAGATGCGCCTTTTGTCCGCTTCGCCCGGTTTCTGAAGGAGTTCTGCCAACTGACTATCGAGTTGACGGGGTTTATCGCGGCGTTCGTAGTACACCCAAGAGGCGCCCATTTTTTGTTCGAGCCGGGGCAACACGCCTGCGGCTAGAAACGAAGACTTGCCCCCGCCGCTGTGCCCATGCACGAAGACGAGACGCGTCTCGGGGCGCTCTATCAGGCTGAAAAAGGCGTTGAGCTCGCGCGTGCGGCCGAAGAACAGCGGTGCGGCCTCGCGGTCGAAATACCGGAGGCCGATGTAAGGCTCTTTGTAGGTATGAAAGGGGTTGATGTCGGCAGGCAGGGGGTAGTCGTCGAGCACCGAGACGGGGGCATCTGTGGGTTTTTTCTGAGGTTGAACGCCTTTCTCCTCTATGTATCTGATGAGCGCCATTACGCCGTCGTCCCAGTTATTTTCCGTTTCAATGGTTTTGTATTGCAAAGCATCCAGAAAGTGGAGTTCTTTAGGCAGGACACTCTTCGCTGGAAACCTGCCGCGATCGAGGAACACAGGAATGACCGTCTTCTTCTCCCGCTTTGCTATCTCAATTTCCAACCGCACCCAGTCTTCAGGGACGTTGATGCGGTATTCTCCAGTAGTCTCGTCATGCCCTGCCCACACGACGCCTTTTTTCACCAAGACGAGCAAAACCTTACATTTTAGGACGTGCTTTTTGAGTTCTTCTGGCCACTGGTCGCCGGGATTGATGCGTTTTTTATCTAAAAACACGACGTCTCGGCCGAAGTGGTTGGCCGGATCGGCGTACAGGAGTCGGGCTTCGATTTGGGCGTCCTTTACGCAGTAACTGATGAAAATGAGTGACTCGGACATGGCGGCGTCGGCGTTCGTTTTGCTGAGGCGGTCTTCAGTAGGAACATTTCGATAGACTATGGGCGTTTTTTTTTATCCAAACGGTAAGGAAAAGTAGCCGCTATCTCGCAAATAAAGATCAGGCCTATCTGGATTTGGGTAGAAGTGTGCAGGGAAAACGGGCTTTTTAGTCCACCACTAAGGGATCTTGAAGAGGGCTGGAAAAAGTGCACCTGCGGTTGGGTTGAGTATTTGATTAGGCACACCTCTACGAAGAAAGCATTGCTGTGTACGCGCCTTCTTCTTTTCAACTGTTAGAAGGATACACAAACCCTAAAAGAAGAAAGCCTCAAGACGAGTCCTTCGGCGAGGTCGGTTCTCGAAAGGCCGTAAAAGCAGCATCTGCAACAACACCCTGCCGCGAGCAGATGCTGCTTTATTGACTTCCGTCATTCCTCCTCCGCCGTGTTCTTCATCTTCATCAGCAGCGTGTAGGCATTTTTCAGCACCACTCGCGCGCGCGTCAGGTCGAGATCGGCACGCATGGGGCTGACCTGCACGAAGCCGTCCGCCGCGGCGCCTGTCTCCACCTCCTGCATGTCAAAGACGCCTGGTGCTCGCTCTATGAAAACAAAGTGCCGGTTTTCCCAGCGCACGATGGCTGCTTCAGGCACAGCCACGGCCTCGTGCACGTCTACACCTACTTCGGCGCGCAAGTGCATGCCAGGCAGAACGGCAGGGTCATAGCGGTCGAAATGGCAGTGCACCTCTACTGCGCGGTCGGGCCCGACGTTGCGGCTAATGAGAATGATTTCCCCTGTGTGCACTCGCTGCGGTCGGTCGGGCGCATAGGCACGGATTGGCTGGCCTACGCGCAGCAACGGCACGTCTTTCTCGAATACCTTGAGGTTGAGATGAATATCTTTTGGGTTCACCAACTCGAAGAGCACGTCGGTGGGCGTTACATACCTGCCGATGTTAGCATGTACCGCGCTAACAAAGCCGTCAATGGGCGATACCACGCGCACACTGCGCGACAGATTGTCTTCGCTTAACTGCGCAGGATCTAAGCCGATGAGGCGCAACTTTTCGGCTAGCGCCTTTTGCTGAATTTTTAAGGCGCGGTACTCCGCTTGCGCCTGCTGAAGCGCTTTGGCACTGCTGGCCTGGCCGTCTTGAAGGGCCTGCTGGCGCTGCAGTTCCGCCCCGGCATATTCTAAGCGGGCCGTGGTGGTCAGGTAATCCTGTTGCAGCTGGATGTATTGCGGGTCTTCCAGCGTGGCCAACACCTCGCCTTTGCGCACTGGCGTGCCCGGCAGCAGGCGCGTGTACTGCAGGTAGCCGCCTAATGGCGCGCTAATGGACACTAAACTGCGCGGCGGCACGTCCACCACTCCGCCCACGCGCAGCGTCGTGTGCATCGTGCGGCGCTGCGCCGGGCCCATTTCCAATTGGGCGTTCTGCAGCTGTTCGGGCGTCAGCTGGACGCTCGTCTCTGCCGCATTCGGCGCGTTTTCAGGCTCAGAAGGCGCTGGCGAACCGCAACCTATAGCCGATAAAACATTCATTATCAGAACAAAAGAAACACGGTAGATCATAGCGGATGGGAAGGCCAAATGGTTCTGGCCTGTGGGTTTGAGTGTGATGAAAGAGTTGAGAAAACTCATCTGCTGCCATGCAAACGAAAGCAAGAAACTTGCGCGACAGGCGCCAATGCGGCGGCGTTTCACTGGCGCAGAAGGCTTGAACTTATCGCCAAAATTCGACATCGAAAGCGGCTTCATTGCGCAATTGGATCAGGTCTAAGCAGCCGGCGCGCAACTCGAAGGTCTGGCGCGCTAGCATGAGCCATTCTAAATAGTTGATTTCGCCGCTTTGGCGCTGGCGATTAGCGGCGTTCATCAGAGCGCGCTGCTGAGGCTCGAGCACCTCCTGGCATTCGCGCACCTGCTCGTCGTAAAGGCGAAAGCGCTGCAAGGCGTTCTGATACTCTGTCTGCACAGCGCGGGCAGTAGCCTCCAATTGATGCTGTTCGCGCGCGATTTGCAGGCCAGCGGCGGCGATGCGGCTGCGCTGCGCCTGGGCGAAAAGCGGCACCTGAATGCCCAAGGTAACGGTGGAAAACCGGTATCCAGGCCCATAGTACGTCTCCGAACGGTCGCGATCTTGCTGCCAGCCCGTGATAGACAGGTTGGTGTAACCCAACGACAGCACAGGCAGCAGCTGGCTTTGCTCCACGCGCTGTTCGGCAGCAGCGGCGGCAATGCGCTGCTGTTGGGCAGCCAACAGCGGATGCACTTCTGCCGTGAGCGTGTCGTTCAAGGGGGGCAGCGGGTAAAGTAGCGCTCCGGGCGCCGGAAGGGCCTCTAAGCCTAATAGCTGCTGCAGTTGACGGCGCGCAGCCGCCCATTCGGCTTCGATGCGCTGATATTGTTGTGCGTTTAGCAGGCGCTGGGTTTCTAAGGCATTTTTTTCTAAAACATTTGCCTCGCCGGCGCGCAGCCGCTGTTCGGCGCGCCCTAAGGCAGCAGCGTACAGGCTATCCCATTCCCGCCAAAGGCGGCGTTTTTCCTCTAATACTATTATGGTGTAATAGGTGGCCTTCACTTGTCGCGCCAATTCGCGCTCGACCTGACGCATTTCTGCTTCGGCGATGCGCTTCTGCTGCCCAAGCAAATCTCGGCGACGCCGATAAACGGCGGGCAGATAGAAGCCCTGGCGCACATAAAAGCGCGAGTCGAAGAAACGGGTGTTAATCTGACCCAGCTCCAATTCGGCCTCGAAGGGCGGTAGCTCTTTGGCCGTGCTTACCAGTCGTTCGATCCGTTGCACGCCCACGTGGGATGCTTGTAATGAGGGGTGTGTAGAAAGCACTTGCTCTAGCGCCTGCTCTAGCGTCAGCACGGGCTGGGCCACTGTGCTGTGGACGTGCAGCCCTAGCGCCACTACAATGACAGCAGTCACTGGCGGCAGGCTGAAGCGACGCAACCAGTGCGACCACAACACGTACAGCACTGGCAATACCACGAGCGTCAGCAAGCTTGCACTGATGAGGCCTCCGATGACCACTGTAGCCAGTGGGCGTTGCACCTCAGCGCCGGCACCTGTACTAATGGCCATGGGCAAAAAACCCAACGATGCCACTGCCGCCGTTATAAGCACTGGCCGAAGGCGCGTACGCGTGCCCTGGCGGACGACCTCCACTACATCCTCTAAGCCACTCTGGCGCAGCCGGTTAAACTCGGCAATCAGCACAATGCCGTTGAGCACTGACACGCCAAAGAGCGCGATGAAACCCACGCCTGCCGAAATGCTAAATGGCATACTGCGCAGCCACAAGGCCGCTACGCCTCCAATGGCCGACAGCGGTATTGCCGTAAAAATGAGCAACCCCTGACTGACCGACCCAAAGGCAAAGTATAACAGCACAAAAATGAGCAGCAGCGCCACCGGTACGGCAATGGCCAAACGCCGCTCAGCTTCTCGCAAGTTTTCAAAAGCGCCGCCATAGGTAATGTAGTAACCGGGCGGCAAAGCTAGATGCTGCTCCACTAAGCGATGCAAATCCTCGACAATGCTCTGCACGTCGCGCCCGCGCACGTTGAAGCCCACTACAATGCGCCGCTTGGCATCCTCGCGCTGAATCTGGTTCGGCCCCTCCTCAATGCGCACATCGGCCACTTGGCTAAGCGGTATCTGCGCACCAGCGGGTGTAGGAACGAGCAGCTGCTGCACATCCTCTACGCTGCGGCGCTCGCTCTCAGCCAACCGCACCACTAAGTCAAAACGCCGCTCGCCCTCAAACACTACCCCTGCCACACCACCTGCAAAAGCGGTATTAACAATCCGATTGACTTCACTCACCGAGAGTCCGAAGCGCGCTAACGCCTCGCGCCGGTAACGCACCACAATCTGTGGCATCCCTGTTACGCGCTCTACGTACAGGTCACGCGCGCCTTCAACGCGCTGGATGAGCTCGCCCAGGCGCCTCGCATAATAGGCTAGCGTATCTAAGTCTTCGCCAAAAATTTTGCATACTACATCTTGCCGCGCGCCAGTCATTAGTTCATTAAAGCGCATTTGCACTGGGTACTGAAACCCCGTCGTTACTCCTGGAATGGCCTGCAGTTTTTCACCCATTTTCTCGGCTAACTCGTCGAAGGTGCGCGCCGACGTCCACGCTTTTTTGTCCTTTAGGATGACCATCATGTCAGCAGCTTCGATGGGCATGGGGTCGGTAGGTATTTCGCCCGAGCCGATTTTAGTAACGATTTTTTCCACCTCCGGAAAATGCCGAAGCAGTACACTGGCCGTCTGCTGGGTAGCCTGAATGGTGGTCTGCAAGCTACTGCCTGTCAGCACGCGCGTGTCCACCGCGAAATCGCCTTCCTCCAATTCAGGAATGAATTCGCCACCCAGCTGTGTCAGTAGCAACAATGCACCGCTGAAAAAGGCGAAAGCTAGGGCCAGCACCGTTTTGGGCCAGCGCAACGCCCAGTTCAGCAGCCCTTGGTGATGTCGCTCCAAAAAAGCTATCAGACGGTCACTCCACGTGCGTTCCCGACGGATTTTTTTGCTTAAAAGAAGCGCGCTCATAGCCGGCACATAGGTGACCGACAGCAGAAGCGCGCCCAGCACGGCAAAGGAGACTGTTTGCGCCATGGGCCGAAACATCTTACCTTCAATACCTTCCAAGGCCAGAATGGGCAGATAAACGATAAGGATGATGACCTGGCCGAATACTGCGGCATTCATCATGCGCCCGGCCGAAGTGCGTACTTCGCTGTCCATCTGCTCGTGCGAAATGCGCGTTATTCCCGCGAACAGCGGATTGTGGCTCAGCCGATGCATGACAGCCTCCACCACGATGACGGCGCCGTCCACGATGAGCCCAAAGTCGATGGCGCCCAGGCTCATTAAATTGCCGCTGACGCCAAAGGCATTCATTAGGCTAACGGCAAACAGCATCGAGAACGGGATCACCGAGGCCACGACAAGACCCGCGCGCAAGTTGCCCAAGAAGAACACCAGTACCAACACGACGATGAGCGCACCCTCAAGCAGGTTGCGCTCTACGGTAGTAATGGCGTTGTTGACCATCTTCGTGCGGTCGAGAAAGGGCTCGATGTCTACACCTTCAGGCAGTGTTTTGCGAATTTGCTCAATGCGCTCTTTGACGCGCCGCACCACCGCGGAAGAGTTTTCTCCCTTGAGCATCATGACCACTGCACCTACTACCTCGCCTTCGTCGTTGTAGGTGACGGCGCCGTAGCGCACTGCATGTCCGTAGCGCACATCTGCCACATCGCCGATGCGCAGTGCCACACCGCCAGGCAGCGTTCGGAGCGGAATTTCGCGCAAGTCGTCTAACGATTTCAGCAGCCCTTCGGTGCGGATAAATAGCGCATTGGGACCTTTTTCAATATAAGCACCGCCGGCGTTTTGATTGCTGTGCTCCAGGGCGTCGTATACATCGGCAATTGTCAACCCAAAGGCCTGTAGACGGGCGGTCTGGACGGCTATTTCGTACTGTTTAAGCAGACCGCCAAAGGTGCTTACATCGGCTACGCCGGGCGTGCCCAACAGCTGACGGCGCACGATCCAGTCTTGAATGGTGCGCAGCGCCATGGCGTCGTAACGGCTTTCATAACCGGGTTTGGCGCGCACGACATATTGGTAGATTTCGCCCAGACCTGTGGTTACGGGTGCCAGTTCGGGTGTGCCGAGGCCAGGCGGGATTTGTGTCCGCACCTGTTGCAACCGCTCGGCGATTTGTTGCCGCGCCCAATAAACATCGGTGTCGTCGTCGAACACAATGGTAACGACCGACAGGCCAAAGCGCGAAAAGCTGCGGATCTCTTTCAAACCCGGTATGTTACTACACGCCTGCTCGATGGGAAAGGTCAAGAAGCGCTCCACATCAGGCGCACCCAAGGCCGGCGACACAGTGATAATCTGCACCTGATTGTCTGTAATGTCGGGCACAGCGTCTATTGGCAAGCGGGTTAACTGATAGCCGCCCCAGCCCACCAGGGCGAGGATCAGCAGGCCGATGATCAGCTTGTTTTCTACAGAAAAATCTATAATCTTCTGAAGCATAACGCAAGGCATTGCGAGCCCGCTACTACAAAGAAGGGCTCAGTGAACAATAGCCGCCGTTGCTGGTGCAACGAGGCAAGATGAGTAAAGAAGCATCGAAAAAAGACGCAGGTAGGAAGCCGCGTTACGCTTCGGGCGGTGGAGTAGGTAGGTTTACGTAGGGCCCACGTGGACTGCCCAAGACGGGTGGTAGCTCGAGCTGGGTATCCCTGTTGCTAGGCAGCGTCAACTTCCATTCTTCGCAAAAGGGAGGTTGTAGCGCGAGCAAGAGCACTGAGGCTAGCGAAATGCTTTTGAACGGCAGTTGTAAGTCGCGTGCATAGTCGGCATCGTATTCAATACCACTGAAATAATGTAGCGTTAAGTACTCCCAAAAGCTCATGTCTGGTGCCTCTGCCCGATGCTCGAGATAGTGTTCAATGAGTACAGGCAGTTTTAGCACCTCTGCTGCCGGCGTACCCGCCCACAAATAGGCGCCGAGCAAAAACCAGCCGAACACGTGCCTAACTATGCGGAACATTGGAGGCAAAAATAAACAGCCTTTAAATTGTATCTCGCAGCATTTGCCCCATATAAGTTTTTAGCAATCGCACATAAGCGGCGTACCGCGATAGCCTAACCAAGCCATGCCCATACTACCTACTCTTCTACGGAAAACATCAGTATGTCGCAATCCAGCCTCATTCGACTAGCTCTTGCTTGACTAATGCGCAGCCCATACCGTGAGGGACGGCGCGACTCTTATTTTTAGTAAAGCCGGGCCAGAAACAGCAGCAGCCCTATGGCCGTTCTTGCGAGATAAATCAGCGGTTATCCGGACGCACTACTGGCTTTCCTCTAAGGAAGGATTGATGGCTGTCGCTTGCTCTTTTGCACCCTATCACTTCGTATCGGTAAACTTTCGAGCACGAAGGCAAAGCCCATTGTCATGAGATGCCCGCCTCTGCATCAAATACTGTCCTGTCGAAACCCGATTTTTAGTTTATCGCAAAGAAAGACGCCACTCTCTAAACTTCCATCTCCTTGCTGCTGCCCCTCGGGAAGGCAACCCAAAAGCACCGTCACCAAGCCAGTTATTGCCTTCCTAGAAAGTTGTACCGAGAACAGGCAGATACCGCATCTGTCAGTTGCGAGATGTTCCATGAGTGCGTCGGACGTCGTACCTTAAGTATCTTTCTTATCGCATTGTCCAGCGCAGGCCGACCAACAGTCGCTGTCGTTGCACCAGTGCATAACCATAGGCCGTATCAAAGGTGTAACCCTTCGGGTTGTCTACGTCCACGGCGCGGTCAAAGGGATCAAAAGCGCGCAATAAAATATCCTCGCGGGGATAAAAGCCGAAGAGGTTTTTGACTGCCACATACAATTGGACACCTTCAGACAGGGCGCGAGTAATTTGCACATTGTGAATAGCGAACCACGGCGACCGGTCGGGTCGGTAGTCGTTGGGCACGACAGGCAGCGGCATTGGGCTGTTGAACGTGCCCGTGTAGTCTAGCGTCAGTTTCCAATGCGTTATAGGGTACGAAAGCGCCCAGGTGCCCGACAACGGCGAGGCAAAGAGGATGGGTAGACGCTTTCCCTCCTCCATGCGGTAAACACGCATGGCTGTGATACCCGCGTTGATTTTCAGACCATTGAGCAGATTTATATCGGTGTTTAACGATGCGCCCGAGGAAACGGCGTAGCCATTGAGATTTTGGTAAATGATCTTATCTGGGTCAGTATCGTAGTCGGGCAGGATGCGGTTGGTAAAGTAAGTGTAAAACAGCGAGAGATCCACGCCAATAAAGCCGGCTTTGCGCGGAAAGAACTTGCGCGTGTAGTTGAGGTTGGCATTCCAGGAGCGTTCAGGTCGTAGATCTTGGGCAACGACGACCTGCCGGGCACCCGTGAGGGCGGCATGGTCTTCGGTAAAGATATTAACTACGCGGAAGCCGGAGCCGACGGTGAGGCGCAGAACGTGGTGGGCGTCCTCAGCCCATTTCCAGCTAAGGCGCGGCGTCAGAATGCTACGGTGAGCCGAGTGATAATCGTAGCGCAACCCGAGCAAGAGGCGATTACGGGCATTGAGAGCAACTTCATCTTGCACGAACACTCCAGGCAACCACGTATGTGAAGGTCGGTTTTGGTCCGAGCTAGCAGCAGCCGTGGCTGGCGTGTTGTCGTCGTATTCGGTGTAACGCAGGGCAATGCCCCAAAGTAAATCGTGTTTTGCACCTAGGGAGGCATCTCCTGTCAGTTGAGCAAAGGCCACCTGCTGGCGCCCAAGGTAAGATATGTTACCGTATGCAGCGTCTTGATCGTGCATGTTCCACGACACATCGAGCATGACGCGGCGACCCTTAACCGGCAATTGATATTTGCCGATTACTTCTATTCGATGAGTGTAGATGCTTTCGCCATACAAGCTATCGGAACCGCGCCATTGAGGTGCCCAGGCCATTTGGCCTCCCCAGCGGTTTTCGTATACGTATCGGGCTGCCAAAGAGGCGAACAAGCCCGAACAACGCTCAAAGCGCCATTTATTGAACACTGACAGACGTTGTTGCAGCGGAATATCCGTGAAGCCGTCGTCATTGATATCACGTCGCTGTTGAAAATGGAAGTAATTGACACCCAGAAGAGTACTTGCTTTCCTTGTGCGTGTTGCTATAGAGCCATCGAAGTTCCATTCACTTATGCTTGTGCCGAAGGCGTCCATTGAAGCGCGCGGCGCCGTAAGTGCATCGCGAGTAATGATGTTGATTAACCCTCCAATCGCTTCTGAGCCGTAAAGCGTACTGGCCGGTCCTTTTACTATTTCAATACGCTCTATCAAACTGTTTGGAATGCCGCTTAAACCATATACGGTAGAAAGGCCGCTTACGATAGGCATCCCATCTATGGTTACCATGGTGTAAGGGCCTTCTAAACCATTTATGTGAATGTCACCAGCGCCGCATACGCCGCAATTTAAGTGTGGCTGTACACCATTGACCAGTGCAAGCGCCTCGAACAGGTTAGGTGTTGGGTTTCTTTGAAAAAATCGAGGAGTATAGATCTCAATGGGAATAGGCGATGCTTCTTTGGAAACCTCTTTCATCTGGGCTGAAACCACCACCGTACCTAACAGATGGTCGCTTGGCTCCAGCTGGATAAGATGTTCTTTGGACGGGTTGTCCAATACACCAGACCAGGAAACATACCCTAGTGAACGAATGCTCAGTACTAGCACTTGCCCGGGGTACTGAACGGGTATGGTAAATCGCCCAAGAGTGTCAGTGTAGAAAAAACTTCCTGAAATATTTTCTACTGTTATCCTTGCAGCTACTACCGGTTCCCGCGTTAATGCATTTACGACCTGCCCTCGATAAACGCCAAGCGCCTGGCTTTTAAGGTCTCCTGCACATATGCTTACGAATATGAATAAGATCCATTTACTTACTGAATTCCCCATAAACTAACTTTCTAATGTTTCGCGAATCAATCGAACCTTTCTTAAAAACTTGCTGAAAAAGGGCAGATAGTTTGGTTTTTGTTGCGCGAACCTAACTGAACAATCTCCACTTGGGAATGTTTATCCTTCTATACACCATTCCAGGAAATGCTAAATCCAAACATAAGGCAAGGCAATTTCCAGGGCCTTCTTGCCTAAGTATATCCGCCTCAGGAACTTCAAGCACAGTAGCTAAAAGAATGGACAGACCGGCCAATAAAATTATCATTTTGGCAAATTCGCAAGTAACTGAGTTTTTGATGGGTTTGCCAAACTTATAGACACCGTGGAAAATTACCCAGCGCGCCAGGTCTTACACCATGTCGATCCTAAGAACATCTCAGCCTGATTTTCGGCAAACCATTGATGAGGCGAAGGACACTTTTTTTCTTATTAGCCCTAAGTGAAAGGCGTCCTCTCTTGCACCCTTAAGCAACTTCTGGTTTTCACCATTGCTGCCGCATGATTTCACGTTGGTTTGAGTTTGAGCAGAGTTTCAAGAAAAGCGCTTCAGAACCTCAATCGGCAGAAAGTTTTTATGGCGTGCTTGACTCCCTCCGGACTTACGTTCAGATGAGTTACTAAGCGCACAGTACGAGGCCCAAAAGACGCAGCTCTGACGCCGTGCTCAAGGAGTTTTTCTAAGAAAATAGCAGCCGTGAGCGGTGGCTTCAAGTCAAACATGACGATGTTCGTCTCAGGAGAGGTAATCCGCTCCACCCAAGGCATTTCGGCTAGGGCCTTCGCAAGCTGTTGAGCATGTAGATGGTCTTCATGCAAGCGCTCAATATGATGCTCCAGGGCATAGATGCCTGCAGCAGCTAAATAGCCAGCTTGTCGCATGCCTCCGCCCATGACTTTGCGAACGCGTCGCGCCTCTGTAATGAACGCCCGACTCCCAATGAGCACAGACCCAACTGGAGCTCCTAGTCCTTTAGACAAACAGACGCTGAGACTATCCGCTAAGACGCCTACTTGAGCAGCGGTTCCTCCACATGCTACGAGCGCATTGAAAATGCGCGCTCCATCTATGTGCAACAACAACCCATGTTTCTGACAAACAGCGCGAATTTGGCATAACGTCTCTAATGGATAGACCGAGCCACCACCTCGATTACACGTGTTTTCTACTACCACTAGGGCACTGCGAGGCAACCAATCGTATCGCGGACGTATAGCCGCCTCCACTAAGTCAGCACTTAAAATCCCGTTAGGCGTGCGGAGTAACTGTAAAGCTAGCCCGCTATTCACAGCATAACCGCCAACTTCATACTGGTAGATATGGCTCATCTCATCACAAATAACCTCATCTAACGGACGAGTATGAACACGCAAGGCAATTTGGTTGCTCATCGTACCGCTTGGACAAAACAATGCAGCCTCATGGCCAAACATCTCTGCACATTTAGCCTCTAGAGCATTTACCGTGGGATCTTCGCCGAATACATCATCGCCTACCTCTGCCTTCATCATTGCCCGAAGCATGCCCTCCGTCGGGCGCGTAACCGTGTCAGAAAGCAAGTCAACAAACATAAACTCACGTGAAAGAATTCAATGGAATGAACTTCGGTTTGTTTCTCGCTAGACTCGCACAAGTTAACTGCGCTGCCCTGAGAACATTCTAAAGGCAAAAAAACGAGTGCCAACGCAAGAGGTGAAAAGATTGCTGTTTTTCCTTATTTCCACGCTTATTTGGCCTCCATTGAGGCTCTTCTGCTCCCTAGAACGGGACGAATGCCTCTTTTTTACATGAGGAAGGCGCAACACGCCCTTCCTAATACTGAAAGGTAGGGCTCGGCACAGACGGCTAAATGCAGCGTTTATTTGGTGCTTTACTCATCTTCGAATTCCCATAGCCATTACTAACCAGCCGCCAATGAAGCATATTCCTCCCACTGGTGCGGCAAATTCTATTCCCTTTACAGAAAAGGGCAACAAATTTTGACAGGCTAGCAAGTAGAGTGAACCGCTAAAGAAAAGAATACCCAAGCTAAAGAGCCAGCCGCTTACGCGCAACCACAATCCTCCCTTGCGATCCGACAGGAGGCCAATAGCTAAAATCGCCAAGGCATGGATAAAGTGATACTGCACACCCTTCTCAAATAGGCTAACTTGGTACTCCGAAAAGTGTGGCTTCAAACCGTGTGCTCCGAAGGCCCCTGAAGCAACTGCTGCTGCTCCTAAGAAGGCTGCCCAGCGCAAGAAAAGAGTATTTCTCATAACAAATCCTTGAATAAACGAGTGCTCAAAAATACTACGACAAGGAGATTACTTCTCGTCTGAAACAATTTCGAGCGAGTCTTATTCTTGTTCTTGAGCTAACTGGCCTATAGCGAGCATCAACCTTTAACTTACTACGTTGCGAGAGCATGTGGTTGAATATTCAACACGTTTTTCATCAATTAATTGAAGGACTGAGGCAAACCTCTGCGCTAGAGTTTATAGCTGTAATCTTCGGTATCGCTAGCGTACTTTTCTCTCGAAAGGAGCATATCTGGGTATATCCTACGGGCTTGGTCAACACAGTCCTTTACATCTACTTGAGCATTGTGTCAGGCCTATATGCCGAGGCAAGTGTCAATACCTACTATACGGTAATGGGCATCGTGGGTTGGATACACTGGTCCAGGAAACGGTCAGACGGCCGCCCTCGGCTTGTGATTACGACGTCCGATACGCGTGACTGGGCAATAGCCCTGCTCTTTTTTGCTGCCTGGTGGATTTGTTTGTACTACATTCTAGATACATGGACAGATAGCACCGTGCCCGCAGCCGATGGCTTTGCTGCAGCAACGGCTTACACCGGCATGTGGCTCATGACGCGCAAAAAACTGGAAAATTGGTTGTGGTGGATGGTCACTAATCTAGCAGCAATTCCTCTGTATTTTGTTAAGGGTCTTGTGTTTACTTCGTTTCAATACTTCATTTTTTTCGTCTTAGCCATTGCTGGTTATGTCGAGTGGCGTCGGCGCATTGAGCAATAGAAGCAGGAAAAAAACCGTCGTAGCACTCTCCATTGAAAATCTCTCTTAGATGTTTTCATGCTCTTTTTTAAAAATAAATGTTTCCTGCGATTCTAGCGCAGCCTCTTCTTGCTTATAAAGGCCGTCCTTGTCAACAATTCCACCACTCCAACTGATTTTTACAAGATGGCGGCACTTATCTAAAAGGTAACGATAGCAGTCGTATTGAGTGAAAAGGGTTCTACTCGTCCCTCTTGCCCACCAAGTAGCCACGAAATATTGGTTAGGCTGACCTCAGACAAATGCTCAAGAGGAAGGGGATTCCACTTACTTACACGAAGTTGGATTATAAGCCATTCAACAAATCCGCTTCGGTTAAGGGATAAGCCCTGTAGAAGAAGGCATCGTCTTGCTCTAACCGAATGAGTTCTCGCCAAAAAAAGAGCCCGGCAACGCGTTTGCTGCCGGGCTTCTCTTTCACTAAACCGTTTCTATCGTATGAAGCATCAAACATCAAGCCAAACTTGTGCCAAATTGCGCGGTTAAATGTTAAAATTTTTGCTTCAAGCGACTTATTACCCTGTTGAGTGTTGTTTCATTGAAAAGATTGAAGGAAACGGCCTAGTTAGCCGATGGGTCTAACGAAATCTATGCAGGCTTTTCTTGAGTTTTTCTCCTAAACGACTCGCATAAGTATGAGGCTTTCGCACTTTTGCAGGTAATAGTCGTTTTCGACCAAAACTTTTTAACTATGAAAGAAAGAAAAACATTTGCTCTGGGTATTGCCTTGATTGGCGTTCTTTGGACGGGCTGCGCAGGTCCATCTAGCTCCAATGGGCAACGAGCAGCTGCTACAGCTCCTGTTTCGGCAAACAATTACACGAGTTCTCTACCTCTAGACCGCATTCGCTTACCTAAGGGCTTTCGGATAAACGTCTTCGCAGAAGGGCTTCAAAATGCGCGCTCCATGAGCTTGTCGCCCAACGGCACGTTGTTCGTTGGTACTCGCGACGTAGGTAATGTATACGCCCTGCGCGATACCAATCGCGATGGTGTAGCAGATTTGCGCTACACCTTGGCTAGTGGTCTGCGCATGCCCAATGGCGTGGCATTTCGCAATGGCAGCCTTTACGTAGCCGAAGTAAGCCGTATTCTTCGCTTCGACGATATTGAAAACCGATTGTCTAACCCTCCAAAGCCCGTCGTTGTATACGATGGCTATCCCACAGATGCTCATCATGGCTGGAAGTATATTGCCTTCGGCCCAGATGGCTTACTTTATGTGCCCGTGGGCGCTCCATGCAACATTTGTGAACGATTAGACAACCTCATGTACGCCAGCATTACGCGCATAGACGTAGACAACCCAAACAAAGGCCCTGAAATCGTTCAGCACGGCGTGCGCAACACGGTAGGTTTTACCTGGCATCCGCAGACCAAACACCTGTGGTTTACAGACAACGGGCGCGATATGATGGGCGATGATATGCCTGCTTGTGAACTCAACTGCGCCCCGCGCGATGGCATGCATTTTGGCTATCCCTACTGCCATCAAGGAGATACTCCTGACCCCAAATTTGGTTACAAACGCCCTTGCAGTGACTTTACGCCGCCGGCTCAAAAACTTGGTCCCCATGTAGCGCCTCTAGGTGTGGAGTTCGTCCTCAGTCAGACCTGGCCTGCCGAATATCGAAACCAAATTCTCATTGCTGAGCACGGTTCTTGGAATCGCTCGCGAAAGATTGGCTATCGCTTGACGTTGGTGCGCCTCAATGAAGAAGGAAAATGCGTGCGCTACGAACCTTTTGCCGAGGGTTGGCTTCAGCCTGGCGAAGAGGTTTGGGGGCGACCAGTAGACCTAGAATGGATGCCTGACGGCTCCCTGCTCGTGTCAGACGACTTTGCCGATGCTATATACCGCATTTACTACACGACCGAATGACTATCGGATAAACCATGCACCCGGTTGATACTTTGCGCATACGTTTCGATGCCGAACAACTGGCGCTGCTCAATGGCGTGATGGCCTTTCTCATGTTTAGCGTCGCTCTCGATATGCGGCTGGCCGACTTTTGGCGAGTCTTCCGCTTTCCGCGCGCCATTGGCATTGGGCTGCTCGCTCAATATCTCCTCTTTCCTCTCATGACATTAGGATTAATTGCTATTTTTCAACCGCCAGCAAGCATGGCCATGGGTATGATTCTCGTGGGCATGTGCCCTTCGGGCAACATGACTAATTTTTTGGTGCATCTCGCTCGCGGTAATACTGCGCTATCAGTAACCTTCAACAGCATCGTTATTTTGCTGGCTTCCATAGCTACGCCGCTAGGCTTCCTCCTATGGACGAGTGCGCTTCCTGAGGCTACAACATTGCGCCGCAACTTCGATTTGAGCTTTCTAGACATGGGAACCATCATTGTGCAACTCATTTTACTGCCGCTGCTGGTAGGCATGACCCTGGCCCATCATTGTCCTCAGCTTGTGGTGCGAATTCGCACGTGGGTTCAACGCATCTCGTTCGTCTTGTTTTTTGGTGTAATTCTAGCGGCTCTGTGGAATAATCGAGACCACGTAGCAGCTTATGTTGGCTATGCTTTCATTTTGGTACTCTTACACAATGGTTTAGGTTTGGGTATTGGTTACGGGATAGGACACGCCGCTCGTTTGCCCGAAGCTGACAGTCGAGCACTAGCCTTCGAAACAGGCATTCATAACACGGCACTTGGTCTACTGCTAATCTTTCGCTTTTTCAATGGGCTAGGAGGAATGGCCCTTATTGCCGCCTGGTGGGGGATTTGGGATTTGGTAACGGGTTTTGCGTTAGCTTGGTGGTGGCGACAACGCTCCATTTCTACAGCTTCAGTCTTAAATAAGTAAAAAAATCCTCCGAGTAACTTCTATGGGTCTGTTTGACAACATCCAAGAAGCGGTCGATTTCATTCGACACACCGTAGAATTTCAGCCCAAAACGGGAATAATATTGGGCACTGGCCTGGGAAATTTGGTTGAAGAGGTGGATACTCGGGCAAGTATACCCTACTCCAGCATTCCGCACTTTGCCTGTAGCACAGTCGAGAGTCACCGCGGTGAACTTGTGCTTGGGCATCTGGAGAGTCATCCCGTCGTCATCATGTCAGGTCGCCTACACTACTACGAGGGCTGGACAATGCAGCAAGTTACATTTCCGGTGCGCGTACTAGGAGCACTGGGAATCGAACGCTTAATTATCACAAACGCTTCAGGCGGCATCAATCCGCACTTGCGCAGCGGCGATATCGTTGTAGTACGCGACCACATTAACCTGTTACCCGAAAACCCTTTGCGAGGCCCAAACGATGAACGCCTGGGCCCGCGTTTCCCTGATATGTCGCAACCTTATCACCCCGGTCTACGCCGAATGGCTCTTCAAATTGCTCGCGAGTGCGGCATTCGAGCTTTTGAGGGCATATATTCGGCTTTGCAAGGTCCCAACTTAGAAACCCCCGCTGAGTATGCTATGTTGCGGCGCTTAGGCGCCGATTGTACGGGCATGTCCTCGGTACCTGAAGTGCTCGTTGCACGCCATCAGCGCATTCCCGTGCTCATGCTCTCGCTAGTGACCAACGTGGCTTTCCCGCCCGACGTCATCCGCGAAACTACCGTAGAAGAAGTCATCGCTCTAGCACAAGAAGCTCAACCGCGCCTAACGCTACTGTTGCGCAAGATACTTTGTTCATTGGAAGAGGCTAAGCCCTCATCATGAAAAGGGCTTTTCCGTAAAGCAGGTTATCAAAAAAGTCCACTTACCAAAAAGGGTCGGCTCTCCTGCCGTACTTCAGTGTTCTGGAGGGCATTGAAAACTAATTTAAACAAGGAGGCCTTCAACGTATTTGTCTATTCCGTGTAAAGAAGTAGAGTTTCCTCTAAAATGGGGAAACTCCCTCGATATCTTTTCCTTACAAACTACGTGCTTGTAGATTATACAAGTGCTCGACAGATGTTGCCATGGCGAGTAATCATCAAACGCCCACGCGTTTGACGATCTCCTTGATCGTCTCAGCATCGCCCATAGTATAATAGTGCAAACACGGCACGCCAGCGGCTTTGAGCTCGAGCGATTGTTGAACACACCATTCGATGCCTATCTGGCGCACAGCTTCTTCGTTGGGCGCCTTCATTATAGCTTGTACTAATTCTTGCGGAAGACTAACAAAAAACTTTCGAGGAATGGTAGTCAACTGATAGCGTTTCGTAATCGGCTTTAGACCGGGCACAATAGGAACATGAATTCCAACGCGCCGGCATGCTTCTACGTATTCAAAATATTTCCGATTGTCAAAAAACATCTGAGTAACAATATAATGCGCTCCAGCCTCTACTTTCATCTTTGTGTAGTAAAGGTCGGTCTCAAAGTTTGGAGCCTCGAAATGCTTCTCTGGATAGCCCGCAACGCCTATGCAGAAGTCCGTCTTCTCCCCATTGACAATATCAGGGTCTAGATATTGACCCTCGTTCATGTTGGCAATTTGACGAACCAAGTCTACGGCATAAGTATGTCCTTGCTC
The DNA here is from genome assembly GCA_025055285.1 of Saprospiraceae bacterium. Classification (GTDB taxonomy): domain Bacteria; phylum Bacteroidota; class Bacteroidia; order Chitinophagales; family Saprospiraceae; genus M3007. The sequence goes on along the minus strand of JANWXM010000009.1, from coordinate 96,685 downwards.
ATGGGGGATGAAACGGTCTTCGAATCGGCGTGCATCGCCACGCAGAGCGAGCACATTATTGATACCCAGGAAATTAAGGTCAATTAACGCATTTTCTGTTTCATCCTTCGAGAATCCTCCGCAAATAAGGTGCGGCACTGCATCCACCTTATAGCGATGCATAATCGCAGCGCATATACCTACGGTCCCGGGTCGCTTTCGAATAGCCGTCTTTTCGTAATAGCCTGATGGGCGTATCTTATAGATGTATTCTTCTCGATGATACGTAACATCGATAAATGGCGGATTGAATTCCATAAGGCTATCTAAGGTATCAAAGATAGCCTGCATGCTTCCGCCCTTCAGCGGTGGCAACACCTCAAAAGAGACCAACGTTTTACCATTGGCTTTGGCAAAATGCTCGGTAACCTTCATGACCTAACCTTTACGACATCGACAACCACACTTTTTCCGAAAATAACGCGCTCGCGCCGACGCTGCTCTCGCCGAGAAATGAGGATGCTTATCTCGTAGAGCCCATAAAGGGGTAATGCAACGATAGTTTGCGATACGACATCGGGAGGTGTAATTATTGCCGCTACAATAAGGATACCTACAAACGCATAGCGCCGATACGCTTGTAGTGTGCGATAACCTACTACGCCAATCTTGGTCAGAAAAAAGATAACTATTGGCAATTCAAAAAATAGGCCAATAGGAATAGTAAACATGGTCATGTACGTGACGTAGGAGCTCAGCGTAGGGGCTACTTCCGTACCGGGCAGGGTGTAACCCGCTAGAAAATTAATAGAGAAAGGCGCAATAATGAAATAGCCGAAAGCAACTCCAACTAGGAAAAGCAAAGAGCAGATGGTCACGATACCGCGAATAGCTTTTTGCTCCGACTCCAACAACCCGGGCTTGAGAAATAGCCATAGTTGCCAAAGCACATAAGGAAAGGCCAGAATAAAACCTAGCCAAAAGGAGACATACAGATGTTGCATCAAAATCTCGCCCAGCTGGCGCGTAATGAGCTTGAACTCTACAGGCTTAAAGCACATTTTGTCGTAGAGCCCTGCCCAATGCGATAAGGAGCACAATGCGCGATAGGTGATAAAGTCTGGGTTGCGAGGGCCAAAAATGAGCGCATCGAAAACCAAATCCTTGCTAAGGAAACAACCTACGCCCATAATTCCGATGGCCACAAACGAGCGTAGGAGACGTTGACGCAATTCTTCAACGTGCTCGAAAAAGCTCATTTCGCCGGTGCCTTGACTTTCTGCGGGAGCCTTGTGCAACGGATCGGGTGGCATAGAAGAATGGCGTAATTGAAAGATTCTAAAAAAGTTATTGATATGAGCAAAACTCATGAGTAAAGGGCTGCAAAAATAGCAGCAGTAACAATGTTTAACAAGCTATTCTAACCTCACCGTTGTATGATTAGAAAACCCGTTCGAGGTTTGTTCTCTCCTGCAAGTTTAATTACAAAAAAGTACGTTCCAACAGGTAGCGGCTGACCATTGTATGTCCCTTCCCAGTCATTTTGATAGGGCTGAGCATAAAACACGCGATCGCCCCATTGGTTGTAGATAGATACCTCGCTCTCGAGAGTACCTTCGCCAGCGGTTAGGCAGTGGAATGGAATGACGAAGGCATCGTTGACCTTATCACCGTTGGGAGTGATGACTGTCGGGATGCGACAACTGTCGGCCTCTTCCACGTCCAAAAGGAGGGTGGCTATGCTACATGGGCAAGCGGGATTGAGGTTACATAGTTCATAAATGAGCTTATCGCGCCCTGTAAACGTCAGGTTGGGCAAATACGAGAATACCCCCTTACTTGGCTCTGACCAAAGACCGTGTTTTGGCGGGTCAAGTACGCGCACATTGTATTGAGGCGGAAGGATGTCGTTCTGCAATACATTTACCAGTACCTGCTGACCATAAGGTACTAAAACATTGTCTTCTCTTGCAGTAGGCTCCACGTCGTAAACCACCACTACGGTATCGCGCGAGCGTTCGCCACATAGGCCTCCGTTGGTTTCCCATACGAAGCGATTAGTTCCGATGCGCAGTCCACACGCTATGGTAGTAGATGAGTTTGGCGAAGTTAGCGTCAATTTAGGGTTGACTCCAGCATCCAAATACGTCCACTTTCCTGTTTCAAAGGGATCAAGAGGAGTTGCCTGTAGCGCCGTGCACGAATCGGTAATGCACAGGTTTTGGTCTTGGCCTGCAAAAGGCTGCTTATTAATGGTATAAACCGTCACGAATGCTGTGTCGGGTGGGCATCCAGCGACATTCAGGATCCAGTAAAAAAAGAAAGTATTGGCATTTGGCGGTAGATTGCGTACTTTTGTTGTTGGACTGTTGGGATTATCTATGACGATAGGTGGCTGGAAGAGCGCTTGCCCAAGAGGCTGCTTCCATACTCCTAAGACCCCTTGACCGGGAACGGCTTGAATTTCAACCGTATCGGCGAAGCAAGTGGTATATAGGTCTTTAACCACGCGTGCTTCTTCGAAGGCATTGACGGTTACCTTCACTGTGTCGCGGCTGAAATCTTGACAAGCACCGTTAGAGAGCGTCCATTCGAAGCGATACACGTTACCTGCTGTAGCCCCTAACACAGCCGTAGAGGGCAAAGGCTGATTAACAATAGTCACCCCGGGCCCATCTATTTGTTGCCAGCGCCCAGTGATGCCTACGGGCGGAGCAGATGCATTTAATTGAAGTGGCGTTACATCGCAGGCAAAGAAGTCTTGCCCTGCAAAGGCATTGACACCTAGGGGTATCGTGTCTAAGTGCACCACAACAGGCATTGAAGGTGCTGAAGCGCAGCCATCGAGCAGCGAGCGCACGAAAAAAGTATTCGTACCTGGTTTCAGGCCAGAGAGGTCGGCAAGAGTAAAATTCAGCGCAAATGTTGGCGGTCCTATGGGTTCCTGATTCGTGGCGTTGTACCAGATGTACCGAGCACCTGGAGTTGCAGTGGCCGGAGCAATGCGAAACGTCAAAGCAACACCCGGCTGACTGAGGCAAGCTGCTGACATGGGCAAGGGCAGCGGCGCACTAGGTCGAGGGCGGATAAGGATGCACTCTTCCTTACTAGGTGGAGACACACACCCATTGACCGATACAGTAGCTCGATAGCAGCCTTCATGGGTATTTTTGTTGACCTGCTCGATAATAGGGTCGCGAATACTAGCAGTAAAACCACTAGGCCCTATCCACGTATACTGGCCGTTAGCGACTTTTTGAGCCCAAAGGCGCAGTGTATCACCCTCGCATATCGGCGAATTACTGCTCACTACGGGAGCAGGAGGAATGGGGTGTACCTGCACCGTCACCTGTTCTGAAGGTGCAGAGGCGCAATTACCTATGCGCGCCGTAACGCGATAGACGCCGCTGTGTTGAGGGCCTGCTACTGGGATGACCAAATTAGCCTGCGCCTGAGTGACGGTACCATAAGGGGTAACCCATTCAAAAATTACATTACTGCCATAGGCGTTGGCATTTTGCACAGACAAGGTCAAAGCATTGCCCGCACACAAAGCGCTTGGAGCACTTAACAAAGGACGCTCTGGCTGTTTTATTACGCTGATTACTGTAGATGCTGGCGCTGAAGGACAATTCGCCGAGTCACGCACAATCAACGTATATGTGCCATTGTTGGAAGTACAAACATTAGGAATAACTGGAGAAGGTGAGCTGGAGAAAAAGCCACCTGGACCTGTCCATTGATAGGTCAGCGGCGGATTCTGGCTAAATATTGTCGCCTGGAGCATCGCATCCGTAGTACACGTTACGCAAGATGGAGCGGTATGTGTAATGGCCGTTATCTGGGGTGGAACAACAACATTGACATTTACCGTAGCTGTATTTGTACAAGAATTAGGAGTGCTGACTACGACCAGATAGGTGCCTGTTGCAGGATTAATCGTACTTACTTGGGCACCAATAGCATAAAAACCATTCGGCCCTGACCAAACATAAGACACTTCTGGAGCAGTCGAATTAGCACTCAATGTCAGGGTGTTGCCCTGACAAACGGGCGAATTAGAGGTGGCAGACACGTCAGGAAAATTTTCTACCTGTACAGTATAGGCATCAGATAGGTCGGAAACACATCCATTTTGAATCACTTGGAGTCTCCATTTGCCAGCATGAGCCAAGCTCGAGGCGGCGGGGATGACTAGCGTGTTGACATTAGTAACCGTTAGAACTGCCTGTGGTGAAAACCAGTGGTATTCCGTGGCGTTAGGCACGTTGTTGCATAGGAGCGTTAGAGGCTTACCCGCGCATACGGCATTATTGCCTGCAATCTGAGGTTTAGCTGGTTTTGGCCGCACTTCTACTTTGGCCGTCGCTGGCAGGGAAGCACAGCCGTTGACCGAAACCACTAACGTATAAGTACCCGCATGGAAATTTTGGGCACACGACGTCACTAAGGGCGACTGAAGGGCGCTAGAAAAACCAGCTGGCCCACTCCAACTGTAGGTAGTTCCTGGTCCCTGCACAGGCGTGTGCAACGAGATAGACTCACAGGTGCAAACGGAAATGCCCGACGGGCTGATTTGCGCTACTGGACGCGCTTGAACAGTTACCTCCTTCACCTCAGAGGGCAGCGATAGACACCCATCGGCTGATACGCGTACATAGTAGGAGTATGTTCCCGGCGGCAAGTTAGAAATTTGAAGGATCGGATTGTTCGTGGTGCCCACCAAGGTAGAATTTCCCGGTGTACCGCGATACCAAGAATACACCACCGTGTTGCCCGCAAAAGGTTGAGTTTGTAGCGTAAGTACCGTCCCTTCACATATGAGCGAAGGCAGCTGTAAGACAGGCTGTGTAGGCAGATTGGTTAAGCTCAGGAATACGCTCCCGCTAACTTTGCAGTTCGTTGGGCCCGTAATCTCTACCACATAGGTGCCCTGATTGGCACTGCTCGTGACCGGAATAATAGGATTGGGCTGCATAGACATAAACCCATTCGGCCCTGTCCACTTGTACGTGTAGCCATGCGTGGGTGCCGGTGGGTTAGCGAAGAACTGCACTGCTCCGCCTTCGCAAACACCTGGTGTTACCGTTGGCTGTGGTCCCATTATCTCTACGCGCACAGAGGCTGTACAACTTGAACTATTTCCCGATGTATCGGTCACCGTCAGTGTCACGGGATAAACATTTCCCGCCATGTTGCAGGTGAAGTTAGTTGGAGAAACAGCCCGGTTGAGCGTCGCACCTGAGCAATTATCAATGCTGCCATTGTCTACTTCTTGCGCCTGGAGGACGTACGTCACTGAACCGTGTGGATTTGTAAAGATAGTGACAGGCTGACAGAGCGCTGTGGGTCGCACCGTATCCCGTACAGCAATTAGGTAAGAAGTTGACGCCGTGTTTCCACTGATATCCGAGACCGTATAGGTGACCGTGTACTTGCCTGGAGAGAGCGAAACAGCGGTACTGTTGCCGTGTAATTGTCCCTCAGACACGGTTTGAGCGCCTCTATTGATACGGTAATGCACTGCTGCGTAATTGTAGCGCAGGACGACTTCTAACGTGCTAATGCCGTCGCGATTGCCTGCGCCTAGCGGACCGCATGGATTGATATGGTCGCTGTAATTGACTACATCGCGATTGGCGCGAAGCACAAAGTTGGTTGCACCATCAGCAGCCCATGCGTTGATTTGGGCAGCCGAAACATGAAATACTGTTTCGTGTTCTGCAACACATTCATTGCCAGAAGCAATCGCAGTTGTGCCCAGAGTGTCGCCATTTTCAGTTATTACATAAAAAAATTCGCCCGCTTGGCCATTATCGCCTCGATGGCGCACTATAACTGTAGCGCTCGAAATAGCATTCGGTAGTAAGCCGGATACAGTAAGTGTGGTCGCTTGAGGTACCCAGCCAGCATTAGGGTCGTTTTCAAAAATTATCGCTTGAGCACCGGAAGATTTGTCCATGTTGGCGCTAAATGCGCAATTTTCCGATAGCGTTGGGAAGGGCAACGTCAGTACAGCAGCACAATCATTTGTGCCGACGTAAGCTGTCAGTGGTGGTGGAGCGGCAATTGCGGGCGGCTCTGAATCATTCACTTGGATGACAGTACGGGCTGAAGTGCTATTGCCAGCGCAGTCCGTAACGCGATAGGTGACCGTATGGGTCCCTGCTAGTAGGTTCACCGGCCCTGCCGGCGGGAAGGGCTGAAAGGCTCCGTCGTTAATGGAAAAAGCTACCGACACTGGGCGAGTAGGCGCTGCATAGGCATACCTTAGACGCGCACGCACCCGGCCGCCATTGCAAAAAGCATTGATAGCATCAGGGCCAGTGCCGTTAGGCGTTAAAGAGATGGAAATCTTTCCATCTTGGAGCCAATTGTTAAGTAAGCTCGCGGGTACAGTAAAGGTAGTATCGCTGAAACCACACGAAACATCCGTCCTCTTCGTATGCCCTAGAAGTATGCCACCTTCTCCATAAACATAAAAGAACTCGCTGGTTTGCTCCGCATCGGCGCGGTCAAGCGAAATCGTCAACGCGGCATCACTTAGGGCCGGTGAGTATGGCGGCATACCAGGTGCTGTCCAATTAAAGGTGACAGGCTTAACGGGTCTTTGGTCAATTGGCGTTCCACTCGGTACTAGCACCGCTGTATCGCGCAAATCAGCTTGCTGCGTTGCAGCCGTGCACTCATCGTAGACAGATAAAAGATTCGGTAAAACTACAGCGGCCTGACATAAGCCCGCCTCGACATTTACGTGCAACGTATCGAGGGCTCTCACGACAGGCGGAGTGCGGTCTCTGACTGAGATAATTTGAATGTATGTGCGGCGATTATCGCAATTGTCTTCGACGACCCACTGCCGGCGGATCCGGTAGTCGGTCAGGTAAGCACATGAATTAGGGTCAGAATCGCGCAATTCTACCTCGTCAAACAAAATGCTCGGCGTTTCATCACAATTGTCGTTAGGCACAATGGCTCCATGGTCAGGTATGGGCGGAATGTCGTTGCACTCTACAGTTACGTGAGAAGGCACACCCGTTAAGAAAGGTGCAACGACATCTACTACGTGAACCGTTTGCACCAATTGACCTACGTTGCCGCATACATCTGAACTTTGCCATACGAGCAGTTTCGTGTACGTATCGCCGCAACCTGGGTTGTCAATTACTTCGTTGACTAACACGGGCGTAAGGGCTATATCGCCACATGCATCTATTGCAATGGGCGGGGGGGTTACAGGAGACACTTCACATACTAGAGTTGTATCGCTGAAGCCGTACAGGTTGGGAGGGACATTATCTACCACCTGAATAATCTGTTGAGCAGAGGCGGTATTGCCGCAATCATCGCTAACCACGAAGGTGCGTACGAGAGCATACGTATAATGCGCGCAATTAGCTGGGTTAGGGTCTTGATTAGAAGTTTGCGATACAGTTAAGCTTACAACCTCACCGCATACATCAACGGCTTGCACATCTACACCCAGTACCGGAGGTGGCGGCATAACAAAGGAGTCGCAGCGGGCAATTCGATCGGCAGGGCGCAAAACGATAATGGGTCGCGTTGTATCGCGAACGAAAACGGTTTGTGTAGCGGTAGAAGTGTTGCCGCAATCATCAGTAGCTGTCCAAGTGACGAGCAATGTGTAGGTGCCTGGGCAGGGCAGGGCCACAAAAGTTTCCGAACGCGAGAAAGTCATGGAGGTGTCGCAGTTGTCAGAGACGAAGGCTCGAGGAATCGTCAAAGCGGTATCTGGACAATAGAGCGTATCGGCAGGAAGAGGAGAGAAAGCCGGCGGCGTGCCATCAATGATTTGAAAGCGCAGCGTTCGAGTACCTACATTTCCACATTCATCTGTAGCGCGAAAGGTGATATCGGCGAACCAAGAGCAATGGTGCGCCTGTATCTCCGGATAAGGGCCGACGCCAAAAAAGCCACTTCCGCTTTGGCCGGTATGGGTCGTCCAGCTAAAGTTTGTCCACGCTGTGTTAGAGCAATCATCGCTGACGCTAATGTTGCCGTAGGCATTTATCCAGGTATTGAGTGCTATCTGGTCATTACCTCCGCCGCACTCTTCGCTAGTAGAGATGCCAGTGAGGTGAGGTGGTACGGTGTCGCGTGCCGCAAAAGAGGCCTGGCCGAAGTACGTGATGTTGTTGCACGCGTCTCGGGCAAAAAAATCTACTGTTACGATACCGCGGACGCGGTCGTAGACCTGATTACCTATTTGCCTCGGTCCGCAGCCGTTGTTTAAGGAGGCGACAAAGGCGGCCATTACCTGAGCCGAATCTACTGGCGAGCCATCAATTTGCATTGTGTACTTGATTTCCGCCTCTGGCGTACAAGAATCCCTTGCAATGAGACCAGCGCGGCGATGTATCCAATTCGCCAGGGCAGTCAAATGATTGTTTAATGGCGGCGAGCAGACTACGATGCTGTCTTGCGGCAGGCGTACGATATCTGGCCCTTTATTATCTGTAGAAGTAAACGTAGCGGTGCGTGTTACGGAGAAGCCACAACTGTCTGTGGCAGTGAAGGTCACTGTCAACGGAGGCGGGCAACCGCCCGTCATCGCAGAGGGAGCGTTGTTGGTGTAAGAGGCTATGCCTGAAGGGTCCGTAGCCCGGAAGTTGGTCATTTGATCTGCTAGCCAGGCCGGGTAGGCCGTGGCGAGTTTCGTACACGGGGTTGAGCCGTTTTGTGGCGGAGAAATGACTGTAGGCGGCAACGTGTCAATGAGGATTGTAATGGTCTGAGTAAAGACACCTGTATTCCCCGACATGTCGGTGGCTAGCCACGTACGCCTAAATGTGCCGGCTTGACACAGCGGCGGGCGCGGGCTTTCAGTAAACGTCACTGTGGGATTGCCGCAAGGGTCTAGAGCACTTAAGTTAGGTGGCGGAGGCACCAACCTCACAGAGGCATACGTAGCTGTGGGCGGCGTGCCCATAGTATTGATCCTCGGTTTGGTTGTATCTACGAAAAAGACAAAGAAGGAAAACTGCGCTGAGTGTCCTTGGTCATCCGCTACATTCCAAAACACTCGAGCTGTTTCGCCAAAATTCCAAGGGGTATTTAAATTGAAACCCGAAGCAACGGGGTCGAATTGTGAAAGTGTAATGTTGGCTCCTATGGTAGACGTAACGATGGGCGTGCCCATGTTGCCCGCTAATACGTTAGTGCACGAAGTCGTATCCACCGGGATATGCGTCGGGCCTGGATAACTAAAGTTAAAGAAAGCGGGCTGGGCCGCTGCATGGGCACCCAGAAACACCGAAAGAAAAAGAAGGATGTATAGACCGGGCTTCGCCGGAGGAATACTGCGCAATCGGTTCACCATAGCACAAAACTTGGAGTACATACGAGAGATGGAAATCTCTCAAAATTTATAGGAAAAAGGACTACCGAAGGATTACGGTCTCGGGAAATACATTCTGCTTTACGCAAGGAAACCGAACACTCAAAATGGGCGAGGAGTATGTTGACAATTGGGCGAGAAGAGCTAAGATGTCTTTGCTTCAGGAGTTTATTCTTCGTTCGATAAGTCAATCATTTCGTCTCCATGCGGGTCTTAAACGCAATTAAGTTCGTCGAGGTAGTGCAGAAGATTGGGCCTTTTTTCCGCTTTTTTAGCAATAAGGTTCTGGTTTCAAATGTTTGAACTTCTCTTTTCTTCCTTTTCATAAAAAACACGATTTGTTAATATTTTAGGGCACATGCGACCTTTGACATTGCAAAAAATACGCCACTCCTCGGCGCAAGCGCTCGGTAGTTTCAGTTGGACCGAGCAGGGCGATAGTGTCAAAGACCGACGGCCCTTTCATTGTGCCAACCAACGCTAGCCGAAGTATTGGCAAAACTTCTCCAACCTTGAGCTGCTGCTCTTGTAAGAGGGCTTTTATCGAAGCCTCAAGAGTAACTGCATCGAACGGCTGAAGGGTAAGTATTCTCTCTGCTATCGCCTCCAAAGCTGGCTTCAAGGCCGGGTTCCATCGTTTTTGAATAGCCTCGTCATCGTAAGTTCGCACGGGCTCAAACAAATAATAACCCTCTTCTACGAAATCCGTAAGGAGCGTTACACGCTCTTTCATAAGCGCTACTACTCGTTCTAGATAGGGGAGGTCTGTGCGATAACCTTTTTTCTCCGCCAGGGGACGAATGAGTTGTGCCAAGGTAGTGTTGTCTGTTGCTAGAATGTAGCGCTGATTAAACCACTTTGCTTTATCGTAATCGAAGCGAGCACCGCTTTTGGAGACGTGCTCTAGGGAGAAAAGGTTTACCATCTCCTCTAGCGTAAAAACTTCTTGTTCGCCTCCTGGATGCCAGCCCAGTAGCGCCAGGAAATTAAGTACGGCCTGAGGCAGGAAGCCCGCCTCGCGAAAACCTAGGAAGTTTTCCTCTGGAGTAGCGCCCTTCCACGAAAGCGGAAAGACAGGAAAGCCAAAGCGCACCCCATCGCGCTTGCTTAACTTTCCTTGGCCCTCAGGACGTAAGATGAGTGGGAGATGAGCAAAGCGAGGCATATGCGCCTCCCAGCCGAAGGCCCGGTAAAGGAGGACATGATGAGCCGTACTGGGTAGCCACTCTTCACCGCGAATGACGTGAGTAATGCGCATCAGATAATCATCTACGATATTGGCTAGATGATACGTCGGCATGCCATCCGCTTTGAGGAGTACTTTATCGTCCAGTTCGCTGCTTTGAAAGACTACTTCACCGCGAATTAAGTCGTGAACAAGGATGTCTTGACCTGGCTCTACTCGAAGCCGAATGACGTATGGCGCACCGTTGCGAAGCAAGTTCTCTACCTCAGATGGCTTCATCGTTAGGCTATTGCGCATCCGTTCTCGAGTCCAATAATTATAGGCGAAATTGGGTTCGCGTTCGCGAGCGGCGTCCAATTCCTCTGGTGTGTCGAAGGCATAATATGCTTTTCCACGCTCTATCAAGTCATGGGCATACTTGTAGTAAATCGCCTTGCGTTCACTTTGGCGATACGGGCCATAGGAACCTCCAAAACCTACTCCCTCATCGGGAATGAGGCCTACCCATGCTAGTGCTTCCAAGATGTACTCCTCGGCACCCGGTACGTATCGCACTTGGTCGGTATCCTCGATGCGGAGAACAAATACACCTTTGTGCTGCCGAGCATACAAGTAGTTGTACAAAGCTGTTCGAATGCCACCGATGTGTAAGGCCCCCGTCGGAGAAGGAGCAAAACGCACGCGTACCGTCATTTCCATATTTACTATTTCATGAAGCGCTTTCAAGCGCTAAGCACGCTGCCTCTTAAATCTCTTTAGCAGGTGCATTGTTACCTCTTTGGCAAAAAGATTTAGCTTTCCTACAACCGATATTCTTTTTTCAGAAACGGCCCTTTGCCTAAAATTTTGATTACACTGGCAAAAGTAACGTATCCTTGCCGAAATTATCTTCTTTATGTCATAAAGACGTGTATCTGGTCAAAACGCCTTACCTTGTCCAGGCCCTATGGCCGCACTTTTTGTGGCGTGTACCCACGCGAGAGCCTGTCCTGTATCTCACGTTTGATGACGGCCCCATCCCCGCAGTAACGCCCTGGGTACTCGACGTTCTCAAGAAATTCTGTGCTAAAGCCACTTTCTTTTGCGTAGGAGAAAACGTTATGCGTTATCCCGACATCTACCGGCGCATTGTAGCAGAAGGCCACCGAACCGGGAACCATACTTATAACCACCTTGATGGCTGGAAAACCAACACGCTAGATTACCTCCAAAACGTTCATCGCTGTGCTCAACTCGTTCACAGCAACCTATTTCGCCCGCCATATGGGCGTCTATCTCCCTGCCAGCGCGCTTACTTGGAACGCTATTACATGATTGTCTTGTGGGACGTCCTCAGCGGAGATTTCGATCGTAACACAGATGCTTCACAGTGCTTGGCGAACATCTTAGAAAATGCTGAAAAGGGCTCCATCATTGTATTGCATGACAACATCAAGACAGCTGATAAACTTCGCGTCGTGTTGCCCGAGGTGCTGCGCCACTTTACTCAGCAAGGACTTCGCTTCGAAGGCTTACCTCAGCAATTTAAGGCTTGAACAAGCTAATCTTCTGGCCGAAGTCTATAGAAAAAAATTTCTCCAGATCCAAGAATATGCTTGTTTTGACTACAGTCTGATGTAGGATTAGTGTTTTCACAAGACTGAACAAAGCCAAGAGAAGCCCTGGTTATTCCGCCCAATAGAACCAATAGAGCAGGATGCTTGATGCGCCTGCTAAACCTCTGGCAAACTGCGATTTGCCTAACTTAGGCAAGGTTGTTTGACGAAATGCTTGAAAAAACATTTATTTTCAAGAATAAAAGCAGCCCTTCTTCTTCCTTATGAATCCTATCCATAAATCGCTCTAGATATGCTCAAGAAAATACTCTCTGTGCTGCTCGCCTTTCCAGGTTTTTACTCCCCGCTAACGGCACAATTTCCCCTTCCATGTGCAAATTTGGTAGGAAACGGAGCAAAGGACTGTGCAGAGGCATGTCTTGTTTGTTCACTGAATGGTCTATCTGATGAAACAGGAATGCCGAACGCAGGTCATGCCCCCGGTTTTTGTGGAGTGTTAGATAATGGTCGTTGGTATGGGTTCATTGCCCGCGTGGATAAAATGGCTATTCGAGTTAAGCCATCTAAATGCCTGGATAATAATGGAATCGAAATAGCCCTTTACGAAGACTGTCACAAAGCGCCTATAGCTTGTGCAAAGGGAGAAGCGGGTGCTGGCGATATTGAACGCGTGTTGGCGCTTCCGTCGCTTGTTCCAGGAAAAGCCTATTACTTGCTGGTAGATGGATACGCAGCTGACCGATGTAAATTTACGATAAGCACCATCCCTGAAAACGCTGTGTTAGCGCCTAAGCCAGATAATGTGTCGACAATCAATGGACCTTCGGTCGTTTTATCTGGAGCAACCCTTCAGTACACTATCGAACCTGTATTGAATACCACAGCTTACCTATGGGAAGGCTCTGGAGGAGTGCGCATAAACGGCCTTCTCCCTCCCGTAGTACTGCCCGCTGCTCAGGGAACTCAAGTGATGGTGACCTTTGCTAATCAAAGCGGTCGGTTATGCGTAAGGCCACTGAACGGTTGTTCCGAAGGTGGCTCAGCATGCTTGGATTTCCGCCTGACTTCGGGAGAGCCATTTTTGACTCCACCTTGCCCTGGAATTACCCATCCACCCTCCGATTACTGTGCATATGCATGTGTAATTTGTAGTCTTACCTCCTACACGGGTTCTACCCTTGGCTTCTCTCCCTCTGCAGAGGGCAGTCAGTTCTGCGGTACCATAGAGAACGACCAGTGGCTGAGTTTTGTGGCAGGCGACTCCCTCATCCAAATTTCTTTAACGCCCTCCAACTGTTGGAATGGTCATGGTTTGCAAATTGCCCTTTATTCGGCTTCCTGTCACGGGTCGCCCTTGGCTTGTAATGGCGGAAAACCCAACGGTGGCAATACACCTTTGAGTATTTTAGCTAAAATAACGCCTGGGCAGACGTATCATTTGAGAATTGATGGCTATGCAGGTGACGTGTGTAACTTTGATCTCTCGATTGCTCCACCAGGAGCAGCAATTCCAAAGCCCTTGGCAAACCCTGGCCCACTTCAAGGGCCTGCTAAGTTGTGTCCAGGCGAGATAGCCAACTACACTTTGGCTCCTGTGGAAAATGCTACTGCTTACGAGTGGACTGTACCGCCAGGCTGGCGTATTCAAGGCCAATCGAAAGAAGGCATTCTCCAGGAAGCACTAGGTGGTAATTTCTTACAGGTCGTTGCTGGCCACACAAGCGGTCAAGTGTGCGTAAGGGCCCTAAACAGCTGTGATGCTGGCATTCCTTCATGCCGCGCCGTTACGGTTCAACCTATCCCTCCTACTGTACTGCCTACTGCCCTAGTATGTGCAGAAGAGGCTCCTTACGTCCTGCCGTGGGGAAAACAAGTAAACGTCAGCGGACTTTATCAACACACGTATAAGACTCGTACTGGTTGCGACAGCGTTGTGCGTCAGCAAGTAATCATCAAACCTCCACTCTTTACTGCCTTAGATACTCAATTTATCTGCGCAGGAGAATGTTTCACCGTCTGTGGACAGCAATTTTGTGAGCCTGGAACGTATTCATACACCTGCTCGTCTCAACAGGGTTGCGACTCTGTGGTTACTTTCAGGCTCGTAACGATAGACTCCAGAGCTGAAATTTTACCGCCAGATAACCCTCTATGTACCTCCTTTCCGGTTACTCTACGGGCAAGTCAAAGTGCAGGAACATTTACGTGGACTGACCTTTCGGGTGTTGTCTTGAGTTCGGATACTTTGCTCGACGTAGCGAATCCTGGCACATATGTGCTTTCGGTTGAGGCCTCTGCAGGTGGAAAAACCTGCATAGCTAGAGACACCGTAGTCGCAGTAGATGGCACGCCGCCTGATCCTCCTTCTGCTATAGGAGGCGTTCTTACTTGTGCGAACCCACAGGTCCAACTCATAGGCGTCTTCCACCAATCGGGCCTACGAACGGAATGGTTTGGCCCAAATGGCTTCTACTCGAATGACCCATCACCGTGGACTTCTACGGCCGGCACCTATACTTTCGTAATTACCGATACTACCACAGGTTGCAAAGCATCAGTGACAACAGCGGTAACTCAAGATACCTCAACTCCCACCATCATTCTCCCTAGTGACGTACAACTCAATTGCCATTCACCCTCGTTCTTCTTCTCTTGTCCGGCTTCAGCGGGCGGTCAATGTCGCTGGAAAAAAGATGGTATACCTCTTCCCGGCGAAAATCTGTTGGTGACCAAAGAAGGTCTGTATACACTCACGGTTACACTCCCAAATGGCTGCTCATCTACAGCCTCTGTGACCGTGCACGAGGATTTTCGCATCCCTCAAATTACCCTGCCCCCTCTGGTTATCAATTGTTACAACCCCACACTGCCACTCGCTTGCGAGGTAGATATTCCGCTTTCAACATGCGAATGCGACTCGATATTTGGCGGGTTGTGCCGCCGAGTAGTTGCTACTGCTCCAAATGGCTGTAAAAACACTAAAACCGTCGTTTATCAAGTAGACCTTGACCCGCCCGCAATCAAAACAAAGGACGATACCATTACTTGCGCTAATCCTAAGGTTCGACTGAAAGCGGGGATATCGGTGGCAGGAGACTTTTCTGTGAAATGGCGAGGGCCTCTAGGCTTCACTAGTACAGAGCTTAATCCTGTAGTTAGCCAACCAGGCAACTATGAGATAGTTGTTACCAACCTTAGTAATGGCTGCACTTCTACTGCTGAACTGAAGGTATATGTCAATGTAGACAGTGTCATCCTTCCTCCCATTCCGCCTATAAGACCAATTACGTGTAAAAATCCGACAGTAAAGCTAGACGTATATTCATGGTTGAGCGAACAGTTTCATTTTTCATGGAGAGGGCCTAATAATTTTGTTTCTAATGAACCCGCACCAGAGGTTTCCGTGCCTGGTCTTTACCAACTTCTGATTGTCAACCCCATAACGGGCTGTTCCGCCAGCGTATCCGTATTTTTACCTATAGATACTTTTGCTGTTAGGTTGACGCAACAGATAGACACACTGACTTGTGCGCGGCCCAGCCAAATAGTAAATTTACTAAAGGTGCCTGGATGGCAACCTCAAATTATCTCTGCCGGTGGGCTATACCGCTACGAGGTTGTGAATCCAGACAACGGATGCGTCAGCATAGTGGAACTTCTTGTGCCGGAAGATAAAGCACAGCCAGAAGTTAAAGTGGTTAGCATTGTGCCCGATACGTTTGGGCGAGGCGTAGGCAGCATTTCGATCCAAGTAAAGCATACTGGTGCCTACGAGGCTAGGTGGTTTCAAAATGGCCAGCCCGTAGGAGAAGGGCTTCAAATCTCTGGTTTGAAGAGTGGCGAGTATGAAGTTGTTGTTACTGGCTCTAATGGTTGTACAAATTCTACTAAGGTTATCATTCCTGAAAGCACAATCTCGACGCACGAACCTGAGGAAGAGCGACTTTGGAAACTTTATCCTAATCCTACAGGTGAATGGATTAATGTGCGCTATTTAGGCCAATCAGCGCCTGAAGGACGTTTGCTGTTCACAGACGCTACGGGCCGCCTAGTCATGGAAGAACAACTCTCAGGGAATGAGCTTACAACGTTTTCTTGCGTTCATCTGCCACCCGGTGCTTACACAATGCTTATATGCACTTCGCGAGGAGCTGTGCGCCTACGCGTAGTGATCCAGCGATAGAAAAGGAGAAAATTTTTCGGCCTCTCGCCAAAGCGGCGACCGCCCCTGCTGCGGTTAGAAGGTTTGACCTTTGCCTTCAGAGGGTAGAGCTTTCTCTCAACTATTACTTATAGCCTGAATGCAAGGCTCATCAGCCCTTGACTTGCTTACCTCTTTCACTTCCAGCTTAGCACACAGCGCTTTGTCTTTTTAAGAGTTATACGCAACATAGGAATCGCCTCGCTTATTTCCTTCAGGGAATTAAGCAGTCAAAAAAGATTTGATATGCTCGATAGAACACAACAATAGCACCATAAAAGAGCGCATTCTATGTTTCGCTGGTAAGAGATTAATTGCAGGGAGGAGTGACATGAGTATAGTGCCACCTGACATCATTTTGACAAAATCCTGACATTTATTCTTGAGAAGCCGCCTAACCTTGCGGGTCAAAAATGAACACGCCTATCATGCGTTACCTTTTCGCTTTTGCAGCGCTATTCTCTTGGTCGGTATTCCTCATGGGCCAGTCCTCCGCCATAGCAACTTCGCCTACGGAGCAGCGGTATTTGCGCAACATTCGACAACTTACTTTTGGAGGCGATAATGCTGAAGCGTATTGGAGCCCCGACGGTCGGTGGCTTACTTTCCAGACCAATAATCCTGCTTGGGGCCTCCGGTGCGACCACATCTACGTAATGGAGGTAGAAAAAGCGGCTGGAAATCCAAACTATCGCCCATTGAGCATTAGCGGTAGCAAGGGTCGTACCACGTGTTCATACTTTATGCCAGACGGAAAGCACGTCCTTTTTGCTAGTACAATGGGAGGAGGAGATGCCTGCCCTCATGTACCTCAGCCATCGGGTAAATATCTTTGGCCCATTTATGACAGCTACGATATTTATGTGGCAGACCTGCAGGGAAACATCGTTAAGAAACTCACAGATTACCCTGGCTACGATGCCGAAGCCGTCGTTAGCCCAAAGGGCGATAAAATCCTCTTTACTAGTACGCGCTCAGGTGACTTAGACCTATGGATCATGGACATAGATGGCTCTAATCCTCGGCAGATTACCTTTGATCTCGGTTACGACGGAGGAGCCTTTTTTAGCCCTGATGGCAGCCAAATCGTCTTTCGCGCTAGCCGACCTAAAACTGAGGAGGAGATCCACGAATATCTCGAGTTACTAGCCCAAGGTCTTGTGGCTCCTACCAATATGGAAATCTTCGTTTGTAATGCCGATGGCTCCAACTTGCGCCAAGTAACGCGTCTAGGCAAAGCCAACTGGGCACCTTATTTCCATCCCTCAGGCAAAAAAATTATCTTCTCGAGCAACCACCATGCCACGCGCGGATACGACTTTCAGCTGTACCTCATTAACGTAGATGGAAGCGGCCTAGAACGGATTACTACAGAAAGCGTTTTTAACGCCTTTCCAATGTTTTCCCCCGACGGTAAGCGTCTAGTCTGGAGCAGTAACCGCAACAACAATGGAACTCGAGAAACAAACGTCTTCGTGGCAGACTGGATAGAGGGCGAACAATAAGGCATCGAGAGCAAAGGCCGCCGCTGCCTTTTTAAGGCACCGCTGAAAGTCCTGTTAACTCGCTTTGCGCTTGGTGCACACTGCCTCTGAAAGCCATAGAAAACTTTCTAAAAAGTGTCTCACGTTCTTCTCAAAGCTGGCATCTAGCAAATGCCCCTCTTCGTCGAACCTCTGTTGTACTTGTCCAACAGTGAGCATTTGAGGAATAGGGTATCCTGCGATGCCAAGCACTAGCTGTTGCATGGCTAGAGCGGCGCGAATACCACCCAATGGGCCTGAGCTGACCGAAACCACGCCAATCACTTTACGAGCAAACTCTTGCTCTTTGAGGTAGTCTATCGCATTTTTCAACGCTGCCGTGTAACTACCGTTGTATTCAGGCGAAACAAAGAGGTAGGCGTCTGCTTGGCGAATGTGGTAAGCGAAGTCTTCCAATCCCTCAGGAGGCTCAGGATGTCGGCTGAGTACTTCTTCCAGTATAGGGAAGCGATACTCTGCCAAGTCCAATACCTCAGCACTATGGCTCGTATGTTGCTCTAGCCATTTTTTCAGGGCTAGGGCTACTCGATGGGACTGTCGAGAAAGACGTGTACTTCCTGAGAGAATGGCAATACGCATGCTTAAACAACAAAAGGATGAAAGGCGAGTTCACTTCCCATAGCGTCGTTTTCGCTGCCAATGAAAAAAGACACCAAATAGAGCGAGGAATAACAGTGGGGTACCGATATTAAAAGCCTGCCACAGCGATTTTTCCTTTTTGGCCCGCACCGTATCTAGTAAACGTAGTTTAACCTCGCGCGAACGCGCCTCTATGACGCCCGTGGGTTCAATAAGATACTCTACGGCGTTGATGAGTAAGTCGCGATTAGCATACGTGACATTTTCGAAACGATTAAAACCTAAAGGGAGCCATTCCTTTGTTTCTCGATGGCGCACATAATTGGCCGCCACGTCTCCATCGCTTATGACTATCATGCGCGTAGGTTTGCTCTGAGCTTGGAATTCTACTCCTGCTTGGCGCAAGCCTTCAGCCATTTGTTGTGAAACGCGGTGCTCGTAGTTAGAAGGAAAGATTCCCTCTAGGAGTACACCTAGAATTTGGTAACCCTTTTTGAAATATTCCGGCTTAAGGTCTTCAGCCATAATATCAAAGCTGATTTCGATAGGGCTGAAAAGCAGGCGACTATATTTGCTACTGCGCAACAGAACGGTCTTCTTTACAGGTGTTTTGGTTCGAATAGTATCCATCGAAGAACAAAACCGGAGTTCCACGCGGTCTAAGTTCTTGACAACAACATGTGCTCCCGTAGGCAACACCGCTGGGTGATACGGCCACGGAAAGAGACGAAATTGAGGTGCACTGCCCACTACGCCGACCTGAAGAGGAATTTTCGTGCATTCCATATCAAGCACCAGGTCAGGTTGAATGCGCACACCGTATTTAAAGAGCATGTCTTCGAGGTTAAGCGGATAATCCGTAGGGATGAAGCGCTTCTGATGACGAAGGCTGTCTAAACTAGCGTTGAGACGATCAATAAGCCACAACACCTTACCGCCGTTCATGATATACTGGTCTATGATAAACTTATCTCGCTCCGAGAAAGCTGTGCGCGGCTGAGCGATAATGAGCAATTCGCACTTGTCTGGCGGAAGATAGATAACCGAGTCCAAAGTGATGCGGTCAGTATCGTAAAACTGTCGAAGGGAGCGCTCAAAATCTTTGGTTTGAAGCTCGTCTAATTCGCCATGACCGCGGGTAAAAAGGATGATGGGGCGCCCCTTTGTACGCAATTTTTTGATCGCGTTGGCAAACTTATATTCCAAAAGGCTGATTGAGTTATTGATAACCTCATCGGGTAATAGCGTAGGAGACTGATTTTCAAGCAAATTAACAATAACCTTTCGTTGACCATAGTGAAAGATAGCCGTAGGATAAATAATTTGGGATTTGCTTTCGCCTTCACCGCGCACGTTAAGGTTAACAGGAGCAATGCCCTCTTCTAGGAGGGCTTTCCGACGGGCGTTAACTTCTTCCTTGCTCCCTCTGTTGGGGTCTTCAAATTGATAATCAATATATCCACTGATACTGCGAAAATCATCTAGCATCTCGCGTGTAGCAGTGCGCAGACGCTTAAAGCCTGCGGGAAAGTCTCCTTCAAGTAGCACACGTACGTAGATACGATCGTCTATGCTCTTAAGTAGTTCACGAGTCGGTTTAGTCAGGGTATAGCGCTTTTCTTCCGTTAAGTCTATATGCGTATATACCTGGTTGGCTAGGATGTTTATAAACACCAAGATACCTGCAAAGAGACCAAATTGTATTAAGGATTGAACGCGTTGAGACCGTGGCATAGGCACAGGTTTGAGAAGGCAAAAGTAAACCTCTGCTGTGCGCTTTGCACACCCAGGTGCGTATTTCGCCGGTAAGTCTACCTTCGACTTTCGGTGTACAAAGCACAAGATACTCTTCTCCTCTGGAGGAAAATAGGTTTAGTGCTTCACTAAGGTACGCGTTTGTTTTACCTGCCCGCTAGTAAGTTGGCAGAAGTACATTCTCGGTTGTACGCCAGCCTACCATGTAACTTAGTAGCGACCTTGAGGATACCAACCATTGACGGCAGTAGCAACAACGCGTCCTGAAGCATCTAAAATCTGCAACAACGTAAAGGCGCCAGAGCTTTTATACTCATAGTGAGCACCTGATGGAACGGATCGGGTCGGCAAAAAAGAGGAGGCTGTCCGGTTTGCCAGTTTTCCTCATGCGTAGAGGAGGTGGCACAGGCAACACCTGGCCGAAACAGCCCAGGGAGACACGGATGCCGATGTAAGAGCACATCTGGTACATCAGCTTCGGGTACGCAGAACCAATCGCGCAAGAGAGTAGCGTAGATTGAGCGAAAGTCTACTTCCATCTCCAAGTTGTCGTACACGGTAGGATTAGCAGGCAGTTTAGGATTGTTTCCTGTTATGCCTCCAGCTACAGGGGCGCCAAAGAGAAAAGAGCAGCCTCGCCGTGGTCTGTGCCATCGCTAGAGTTGCTCACAATGCGACGCCCAAACTCTGAGAAGGTCATACCAACTACCCGATTAGTGATACCTAAAGCATTTAAATTACGACAGAATGCCCAAATAGCATCGCCTAACTGATCTAACAAGTCGGCATGGACGCCTTTTGCGGGATTTGCGGGGTCGACTTGTTGGGCATGGATACTAACTAGGTAGAGTCGGCTTTTAAGTCCGCCAGCAATGAGGCGAGCAACGATTTTGAGTTTAGCAGCTAGGGGTGTGTCGAGATAGGTAGCGAAGATTTATAGCTTTCTTAGAGGCTCCGAGAATAGCCTGCGCATACAAGCGAGATTGTTGAGCAATAAGACGTATGTAGGCCAATTGTTTGCCTGCTGGCGTACCGGGGGCTGGTGCTTGCTGCCCAGCGAGGAGTTGATAGTAGGCTGCTGTATCAGGGATGACAAAACCCATGCCTGTTTGTGGCCCCATGAGGGTGAGTGACATGGAATAACCGATTTCTACGGCTAATGGATGCGGCATTTGTTCGTTGGGATAGCCGACCGGGAAATTCGGGTATTCATAAGCCAGATAGCGGCCAGCCCATCCGCTGCCAATGAACTCGTGCGCATCAGAGCCATACATTCAAATATCAGTCGATCGGAAGTGGCTGAGGTTTGGATTTGGATAACCTACATTTTGAATAATGCGAACCCAACCTTCCTCATATAGAGTGGGCATACGAGCAAAAGCTGGATGCATAGCCAACGTACTCACACCCGTCAACGGCAGGAGACTACTCTCTGCCAATGCGATTTTAGGCCGCGCTTTCTTTAAGCAATCGTATTGACCCAGAGGCGACAGCGTAGCTAACCCGTCGTTGCCCCCGTCGAGCTGAATGAGTACTAGAGCGCGGTCGTTGTCCGCATTGAGCGGCGCCATTAAGCGCGCTAACGGCGTTGCATGCAGCTAACACCTATACCATTTAGTAGCGACGGCAAGGCCATCCCGGCTGCGACGTTTTTAATGAAAGAGCGGCGCTTCATAGAAAGCTCAATGAGGAAGGTTACAAACTCGATCTGTTCGTAAAAGATAGAGGATCAACATAAGTGAAACTCCTCCATTTGTACGCTAGAGGTATGCCTGTAGGCGAACCCGCAAAGCACCACTTAGGGTAGGATCTTGAGGATTGCTCTGCCAGAGCAACCAGCCATAAGTCCAGGAGGACTCATCAGGTAGATTTGACAGTAGAATCGCCTTAAAAGAATTCTTAACCTCTTGCGATACAGGCAGTCCTAAGAGAAGTTCCAAAGACTCTTCTATCAAAACGTTAACGTTAGAAGGTTTACTCAAGGTTGCAGCCCATGCAAGAGGGTCTATAACAACTCAATTATTTAGGCCGAAAACACTGTATACACTAATAGTATCGGTGGCTTCGCCTCTTTTGGGCAAAGTAGCCGTATTGATCCACACCTTGTCAAAGAGCGGCTTTTGTTAGTATGCTTGCCATCCCGAGACGTTTGGCGGGTCTCCGAGGTGTTGCATTATGGTAGTCAGCGCCGTATTAATCTGTCTGATAGGAAATTGCAAAGCGATTGAATAGGTCGCTAGGTGGAGGCATGGAGACATTAAAGCATCGGAATAGGCCTACGGCCACATCTAAGGGACTTTTGATGAGTACACCTCGGTTGAGTGGGTCGAAGAAATGTTCGCTTTGGAAGAGCGCCTGCAATACGGGCAAGATTTCATAGTTACTCTCCCGAAAAATTTGAGCAAGCGGCTCAATAACATTTTGTTCTACCTCAGCGCTGATATCGTGGTACACAAAGAAGCGATAGATTTTCCGACAGATAAAACGAGCAGCCTCCGGGTGAGCTAGCAACATATCGAGGAATTCGTCCAATTCGATTGCTCCCGCACTCAGTCTACTGCGGCCCTTGATCAGGCGGTGATTGTAGAAGGCGGAAAATTGTTTATCGCCTGAGTCATGATGAAAAGGCAAAAAGAATGTTTTGAAACCGTCTGTTCGCCAGCCGGTAAGAAGGCGAGCAGCGGCTTTTACGTCGTCTTCGGTTTAGGTTTGTGCTAAATCTTTTCCAATTACGAAAAGTTCTTGGATTTCTCGAGCATAATTCTCATCGGGTGCCTGTTGAGAATTTAGGTGTCCGTTGAGATAATAAGGCATAGCAGGGTCTAGGGTGACAGCGCGAATGAGGCTGCGAAAGTTCCCTAGAGCGTATTGACGCAGCGTTTGGGAATACCGATACAAGGCACTACCCAGATATATCGTTGAAAATTGGACAGGAACGTGATTGTGCCAAAAAAGAGTCATTTTTTCGCGAATACTGCTCACTAGCGAGCAGAAGGCGAAGCCACCAGCCGCGCATACTCTCGACGCGATAGGGTTCGGCATAGGGATTGAAGGGAGCATTAACAAAAGACTGACCAAAAGGCACCTGTGGATCAGTAAAGACTGGATTGTTGTAATCATTGACGGGTTCGGTAGGAAGAGGACCTGGCGCGTGCAAAATTTCATGCACAGCCAAGCATCGTCTTGCTTAAGAAATAGTCTACATCGGTCTTTGTTGGGCCAAAAAGCGTACGCCGAAGCAAGTGTATCCCCCCTGCTCGAGTCCATGGACCAGTATACAGTTTTAAACCCGTCAACGGCGGGTGAGCTGAGCGCCGAGTTAAGTGATGCGCCAAGGCCTCCGAAAGAGCGATTTCAGGTGCTACAATGGAAGAAGTTGGATTGGGTTGCTGAGCATTTGCTAAGGATAAAAAATGACGCCGATTTAGATATCTCATGGAAAAATGCTCAAAGTCAAAATTAGTCGGAAGATACAGACAAAGTGAAAAATCTTGTGTGCAAGATTCGGTTGACACCAAAAATTTTTATTTATTTGAAACTTTTACTTGCCAAAACTACCGTCGTTGCTTCGCATGTATAGCCTCTAGCATGCCAAAAGACGAGCTCTTCTCGCGATTCTGTCTGACCACGCTCAAATGAAAAGCACGTCATATATCTTTGCCTTTATGCCGTATAAATGGAGGGCTATTGCTTTTTGCATTTTCATTGAATTGCCTTTTGCCTTCGGACAAACAGAGGCTTTCCAACCGCGTCCTATCCCATCGGAAAATTGGCAGAAGGCCATAGGGCATCTGGATTACAGCGACGACGTATCGCCCCCTGCCGCCAGCACTCCTCGCCCGCAGCCTTCAGAACCCTCCGAGCTACCCCAGCTGAACTGGCTTTCGGATGCACTTAAGGTCGTATTAGTAGGAACGCTTTTCCTTGCAGTGGGATGGCTGGTCTATTCCCTTTGGAGATTTTCTCGAAATCCCGTTCTGAAAAGAGAAGAAAACGCCCCTGTCGTTCGAAATTTGAGCGAGCGCTCCACTCCACAAAACCAGTTGTTTTCGCAGCTTCAGCAAGCTATTGTCAATGAGGAGTATCGCCTTGCTGTGCGTTTGCATTTCCTCATCGTTTTGGAGCGTTTAGCACAAGGAGGAGCTCTTCGATGGTCGCGGGAAAAAACGAATCAGCAATATCTGCAGGAAATAAAAGATCATCCCCTGAGCAGCAGCTTTCGAGAAGCAGTATTGTTTTATGAACGCGCATGGTACGGAAATGAACCTGTCTCCGCCAACCACTACGACCAGAAAATAGCCCCCTTGTTTGATGCCTTGGTGAAAAATTCCGTATTCTTTAACCGCGAATCGCTGTAATGCCTGGAAGTTCTCGCCCTTCTAAATACTCCAGCATGGCGCCACCTCCTGTGGAAACGAAGCTAATCTTCTTCGCTAGTTTTAGTTGATTGACTGCTGCCACGGAGTCGCCACCACCTACCATTGAAAAGGCGCCCTTAGACGTAGCCCGCGCAATTGCTTTTGCCACGGCTTTCGTGCCCTCAGCAAATGGTTCTAACTCAAACACTCCCATGGGACCGTTCCAGACGATCGTTTTGCTTTTGCGAATAACCCGGGCAAACGACCTTGCTGCTGCCGGGCCGATGTCGAGGCCCATCCATCCCTCAGGGATCTGTTGGCTGGGATATACTTGAACTGTTGCATCTGCAGCAAGGCGATCGCCGCAAAGGGAATCCTTAGGCAAAAGAATTTTGACACCGGCAGCCTTTGCTTTCTTGAGAAATGCCTTTGCAGCTTCAACACGATCAGGCTCCACCAGGGAGTTGCCCACATTACCCTTTTTGGCCAGAAAAAAAGTATACGCCATGGCTCCTCCGATAAGGATGAAGTCGGCGAAAGAGAGAAAGTGCTCCAATAGAAGGATCTTGTCGCTCACCTTAGCGCCTCCAACCACACAAGTGACTGGATGCTCTGGATTCTTCAACACGCGATCAGCGTTCTCAATCTCGCGCTGCATTAAAAAGCCGAAACACTTATGTGCTGGGCTAAAATACTGGGCGATTACGGCCGTGCTAGCATGGGCGCGATGCGCTGTTCCAAAGGCATCGTTCACATACACATCGCCTAATTCAGCTAGTTGACGAGCGAACTCTGGGTCGCCCTTTTCTTCCTCTGGGTGAAAGCGCGTATTTTCTAATAAGAGGACTTGGCCGGGTTTAAGGGCATTCGCTTTTGCTCGAGCTTTTTTACCTATACAGTCGTCTGCAAAAAAAACGCGGCTCTTTAGTTTGCGACGCAAATAAGGCACTAGGTGCTTCAAAGTGAATTTCTCGCGATTGATGCTGCCATCTGGATTCAGTTTTTGTAAAGGGCGACCTAAATGCGACATCAGGATGACAGACCCTCCAGCTTCTAAGATATACCGAATAGTAGGCAAGGCTTCTCGAATACGCGTATCGTCGGTAATCCGATATTCCTTATCCAGAGGAACGTTAAAATCTACCCGCACGAGGGCGCGTTTACCATTGAAATTTATGTTCATGTCCTCGAGAAAAAGATGTGAAAGTTACTCTGCTCGTAAGCCTTTGACTATTCTTTTCCCAACGGGAAACTAGCGAGGTGGGGTCGTAGGGCAAGTGGAAAGCCCTATTAATCGATAGATTGGGCAGAAGCCTACAGCGCTGGTCAGTAAGAGAACTCCAGCGATCCCTAGAACCGCAATGCCTACTACATCTTTGACTATTCCAGTAAAGAATAGAAGTGCAGCAACGAGAGCAATGACAGTGCGGATGATACGGTCAAGATTTCCCACGTTCTTTTTCATAGTGCAAAATTTTTTATTATAACATAAACAATACTTTGTAAAGAAATTGGGCCTATCCGGTTTGAAAATGTTGAGATGAAAAAGGGCAAAAGTTTAGGCTTGTGGTACGAGTCATCAACCCAACATCTTCTGCCCATGAACGTCGAAACGCTTATAAGCGCAATGCTACAGCAAATGCCGAATGTGAACAACTGGCAACGCGATTTTTTTGACCACCACATGGGCTTGTTCTTGTCCTTTTGCAGCCGGTACACCTAACTTGAATGCTAAGCACTGCGGCCAAAAGAACGAACTGATCTACTGCAACCACCACTAGAAGGACTCTGATTTTCAGACGTTTAACCGGCTCTTGACCGACAAATGCCCTGGCCATGCACGCCTGATTGCCTTTGACCCTTCTTACCTTTCTAAGCGCGGCAAGCGCATGCCCGGCGTGGCTACTTTTGGTCTGGCCGTGCAAAGAGGGCGCAATGGGTTCTGGAACGGTGCGGTTTTGGGGCGGTGCACGATTTGGCGGCCCAAACCTTGCTGCAAGAGGGCCAGGGCCTGATGGATCTTCACAGCCACCTGTTGAGGCAACAGGCGCCGAAACTGCTCAAAATGAGCCAACACTTGAGGGTTGATGCCTCTTTACGCAGGTGTGGCTTTCATTGTCAAATTGCTCAGACGCGTGGTTAACATTGCCATCGTCCATGAACTAAGCCAAGACGGCGTAGTCAAATCGGTCCAGCGCTTCATCTGCACAGATTTGAAATTCCCGGCCCAAGACATCTGGTCACGGTACAAAAGCCGCTTGCAAGTGGAGTTCTTGTACCGCGACGCCAAGCGACACCCCGGCGCCAGCCGATGCTCAAAGCCGGCACCCAAAAGCCCTGCAATACTTCTTCAACTTGTCGCTAACCGTCGTATCCGTTGCCAAAGCCGTCCACTCCCTTTCCAAGACAAAAGACAGAAAAGGCCGTTCTCGATGGTCGACGTTAAAACGCAGGATTTCAATAAACGGATGACCGACCGAATTTTTGACGTGTTCGCCAAGTTTCTGACCCTCACAAAAAATCATCCCGAAATTGGAAAACTGTATGACCTTGGAAAAATCGCAGCCTAACTCTCTGCGAACTATTGGTTGATGATAGTCCCTATAATTGCTCTACAAAAAACGCTAACTCGGCAATTTTAGTCGCTGTGAAGCAAACTTTGCTCATCAAATGAACGTTCAATATATAAGGTTTTTTCAAAGGAAAAGCTTATGGCAGATTGGGTATTCTATTTTCTTGTTACGTTAGGTGCATACGCAGGTATGGAATTCATGGCATGGTTTACCCACAAATATGTTATGCATGGCTTCTTGTGGAGTTGGCACGAAGATCACCACAAACCTCGCCATGAAAAACACGGCTTTTTTGAGAAGAATGATCGCTTTTTTCTTGTTTTTGCAATTCCGAGCATGATTTTCTACCTCATTGGCGGCCTGACTACCCACACTTGGGCATTATTCGTGGGCTTGGGTATTTCCCTATACGGCTTGACGTATTTTCTCATACACGATGTGTATATTCATCAGCGGTTTAAGTGGTTTCGCCAGTTGGATGGGTGGTATTCGCGCGGTATTTTACGGGCGCATGGTGCCCATCATGCTAAAACTACAAAGGACGGATGTGAATCGTTCGGGCTGCTCGTCGTGCCGCTGAAATACTTCGAAAAGCGCAGTTCAGGAAAGTCAGAAGATTCACATATTTAAACTTCGAAGAAGAGCAGTGGAACGCGCGTTTCACGCCTCCATGTGAAACGCGCGTTTTTCATTATCGGCTAGTTTCGCAATGAAATACCTATATTTGCGCGCTTTTTTTCAAATGCATTTGTTTTCTTCATTTGATTGTTGGTTATGCAAATTAAAGGTGTTGTACGCTTTTTTCTAATTGCGCTGACGGTAGTTTGCCTGTATCAGTACCTACTCATTATTCCCACCAGCAACATTGAGAGGGCGGCTGCTCGTTACGCTGATGAACGCCATGCACAAAACCCTGCTGTCTCTTGGCAGACGTATTACAGCGCATATTTAGACTCAGTATCGAGCGAAACAGTCTTTTCTATTCCTCTGATTAAAAAGTTTACCTATGCGGACTTAAAGAAAAGCCAGCTGGCCTTGGGCTTAGACCTGAAAGGCGGCATGAGCGTCTTGTTGCAAGTAGACCTGAAGGATTTTGTAAAAAATTTGTCGGGAAATAGCACCGATCCTACCTTTTTAGAGGCCTTGGAAAAGGCAGCAAACCTCCAGAAGACGCAACAGACCGACTTTGTTACCCTTTTTGCCAATGCTTGGAAGGAAGTAAGCAACGGCAAATCCCTAGCTTCCATCTTTGCACGCAACGAGGCTCTTCGAGGACAAATTGCCTTTGACTCCCCCGATGCTGAGGTCATTCGCGTCATTCGCCAGTTAGCCAATACTACAGTAGAAGAGACGTATAAGCGCCTCAAGCAGCGCATCGACAAACTCGGCGTCGTACAACCAAGCGTGAGTCTCGATGCTGCGCGCGACCTTATATTGGTTGAGCTGCCGGGAATTGATAACCCTCAACGGGCGCGCAACATGCTGCAGAAAAGCGCCAAGCTGGAGTTTTGGGACACCTACCGTTACGGCGACGAGAACATCCCTCAGGCCCTGGAGAATGCAGATGCCCGACTTAAAGTGCTCATGGCCGGCGATACTAGCCTTCTAGCTAAGGTGAAGGATACGATTTATGTCTATCCCAAAAAACCTGATGGCAAGGTAGATTCTTCAGCTACGCCGCAGATGCAAATTGTGGAAAAGCCCGCTACTCCGCAGGGAGATGGTCCGTTGTTTCGCCTTCTAACGCGGGCTAATGATCCGAGTAGTGTGGTAATTGGCTACGCAGATAAGAACAAGATAAAAGCCATTTCCGAGATGCTTGAGCATCCGGAAATTCGAGCCATGTTTCCAGCAGACTTGGTCTTCCGCTGGAGCCTTAAACCAGTGCCCGAACGCGAGGGCAACTCCTCTGTGGCGGGAAAGTATGAACTGTACGCCCTCAAGAAATGGCGCAACCAGGATAAGCCTCGTCTAGATGGCAGTGTCGTCACGAATGCTAGCGAGCAACCTGACCCTACTACAGGAGAAGTCACAGTAAGCCTGTCCATGAACAACGAAGGTGCTAAGATTTGGGCGGATATGACGCGTCAGGCTTATGAAGGTGGGAATCGCGAAATTGCCATTGTGTTGGATGATGAGGTCGTGAGTGCGCCCCGTGTAATTAATCCTATCGAAGGAGGCAACTCCTCTATTACAGGCAGCTTCACATTGGAAGAAGCAAAAGATTTGGCAAACATTTTAGAAGTAGGCAAATTGCCAGCGGGCACGCGCATCGTCCAGGAAAGCCAGGTAGGGCCCTCTCTAGGTGCAGACAACATCCGCAAGTCACTGATCGCCATGCTCCTATCTATCGCACTGCTGTGCGTATTCATGATTGCTTACTACGCTCGTGGAGGCGTGATAGCAGTGATTGCTTTGCTGGCGAACCTATTTTTTATCATTGGCACTCTCGCCTCTATGGGTACGGTTCTTACCCTTCCCGGTATTGCGGGGATCGTATTGACCCTAGCGACGGCGGTAGATGCTAATGTGATTATCTATGAGCGCATTCGCGAGGAAATGCGCGGAGGCATGGAGGGCATCAAAGCCATCGCGGTAGGCTTCAACCGCGCCCTACCAGCCATCATAGACGCTAATGTGACCACCTTGCTGACAGCATTCGTACTCATGTATTTCGGTTTGGGCCCCATCAAAGGTTTTGGCACTGTGCTCATGGTCGGTATCTTCAGTACGATGTTTACCGCCGTGCTCGTCAGCCGTTTGATGACTGAATGGTGGCTCAATCGAGGCAAAGAAATGACCTATAGCTATCCATGGTCGGCCAATTGGCTCGTCGGTGTCAACGTAGATTGGATTGGCCGCCGCAAATATGCTTACCTTTTTTCTGGTGCTATCATCCTTATCGGCATAATCTCTTTCTTCTTACGCGGCTTTGAATTAGGCGTTGACTTTAAGGGAGGCTATTCCTTTAATGTCAAATTCGATCAACCCGTATCCTTAGAAAAATTGCGGCCTGCTCTTGCACAGGCCCTAGGCGGTAACCCTGTAGTAAAGGCGGTCAGCACGGAAAATACCTACAACATTACGACCTCTTATCTCGTTGACGACACAAGCCCCGACGTCATGGAGAAGGTCGTTGCAAAACTTCATGAAGGTATTTCAGCAGCAGGCTTTACAACTTCGCTGGAAAATTTCAAGAGTACGACGGGTTCGGGCACTTACATTGTTTCTTCGAGCCGAGTAGGACCGACTGTAGCCGATGATATTCGCGATTCCTCATTCCAAGCCACTATTTGGGCTTTAGCGCTTATTTTCCTATACCTTCTCTTTCGCTTCCGTCGTTGGCAGTTTTCCTTAGGTGCTGTGCTGGCTTTGTTTCACGATGTGCTTATAACGCTGACTTTCTTTACTTTGCTGCATGGAATAGTGCCCTTTTCGCTAGAAGTTGACCAAGCTATCGTTGCTTGCATCTTAACAGTGATTGGCTATTCTGTAAACGATACGGTAATTGTGTATGACCGTATTCGCGAATTCATTAACACATATATCGGTCGGCCCAAAGAGGAGGTATTCAACATGGCGATTAACACCACGCTCAGCCGAACGCTTATAACCTCGGGCACTACATTGGCTGCAACTCTAGTGCTCTTTCTTTTCGGCGGCGATGCTACTAAAGGCTTCGCCTTTGGCATGTCTATGGGAGTTCTCTTTGGTACTTATTCCTCAATCTTCATTGCCTCTTCGCTTGTAGTAGATCTGACGAAAGAACGCGTATTGAGCGGCAAGGTGACAGAGACGAAGCCTGCTGCGACAAAGCCCGCTCCTAAGAAAGTCAGAGCTTGAAATCTACTTTTTACTCACTCACAAAACCGGACAGCTCGAAGTAGCGAGGGTCCGGTTTTTTATTCTGCTTCTATTCTTGTGTAAAAGCTTTGGGCACAGCGAGGAAATTTCACCCTTTTGGCAAATCCTGAGTCGTTGCCAAAAGGGTGGAAAAACGCCTTAAAGTTTATTCTGTGCCACAACGAGGGCCCTTTTGCACATTCTAATCTCAAGCCATACTTTTATGCGTGAGTTCTCCCAATACGAAGGCTAAGAAAAAGAAGATCTTGTCGGAAAACCCTCGCTTGTTTTCTATTACGCCTTTTCCACCTTAATACGGACCATAACATTGTCTTCCATCTCTACCGGTGTTCCGTGCTCAGCTTCGTTGAGGAGCAATTCGATAGCGAGAACTTCGCCCTGAATATACTGACCGAACTTTTCAACAGCAGGACGAATGGTAGGATGGTCTTCTATTTCGACGCGAATGCGGTCTGTAACATTGAAGCCTAGGTCTTTACGTAGGTTTTGGATGCGGTTCACTAAGTCGCGCGCTATGCCTTCAGTTAAAAGATCGGGTGTTAAATTAACGTCGAGGGCTACAGTAAGAGTGCCATCGGAAGCACTCTTCCAACCAGGCAAGTCCTCGGTTGTGATAATAACATCATCAGGCGTCAAGGTATAGGTTGTCCCTTCAATAGTCAACTCATAGACACCATTCTCTTCCAGAGCATTGATCTCGGCTTGACTAAAGGCAGCGATGCGAGCAGCAGCTATTTTCATGTGTTTACCTAGACGGGCACCAAGAGTTTTAAAGTTGGCCTTTGCAGCCTTTTTCAACAGGCCGGAGTCGTCGGTGACGTATTCGATGCGTTTGACGTTAATTTCCGAAAGGATATAATCGCGCACACTTTCCACTTCAGCCTGGAAGCGTTCGTCGAGTACAGGCAATAGCAAGCGCTGCAACGGCAGGCGCACTCGCAGCTTTTCGCGCTTGCGAATGCTCAGAGCTAGCGAGCAAATGCGGCGGGCATAATCCATACGGCGTTCTAGGTCGCGGTCTATTCTGTGAGCATCCGGCACAGCCAAGTCGGTCAGGTGTACCGAGTCGGGCCAAGGACTATTTGGGTTTTGGCGCGCCGGCTCAGTCAAGTTGCGGTAGAGCCAGTCGGCAAAGAAAGGTGCTACAGGAGCAATGAGCTGCGCAAGGGTAATGAGGCATTCAAAAAGCGTTTGATAAGCAGCAATTTTGTCTTCGTTTACTAGCCCTTTCCAGAAGCGGCGCCGCGACAAGCGCACATACCAGTTAGAGAGGTGCTCATCTACAAAAAATTCTACTAAGCGACAAGCACGCGTAACGTCGTAATCGTCCATAGCCTCGCGGTATTCGCCTACCAGCGTGTGTAAGCATGAGAGCACCCAGCGGTCCAACTCCGTGCGGTTTTCTAAAGGCACGGGCGGGTGGTCTTCCAATCGCAAGCCGTCTACGTTAGCATATAGGGCAAAGAAGGAGTAAGTGTTGTAGAGTGTGCCAAATAGCTGATTGCGCACCTCGATGAGGCGCTCTTCATCGAAGCGCAGGTTTTCCCACGGATTAGCGCTTGACATCATATACCAGCGTGTCGCGTCAGCGCCGTGTTTATGGATAATGTAAAACGGGTCTACCATATTACCCTTGCTCTTCGACATTTTTTCACCATTCTTATCCAGGACAAGGCCATTAGAGACGACAGTGCGGAAGGCTACGGAGTCGAAGACAATAGTAGCAATAGCGTGCAGGGTGTAGAACCACCCACGGGTTTGGTCTACGCCTTCTGCAATGAAGTCGGCAGGGAAGTTGCGTTGAAAAACCTCCTGGTTTTCAAAAGGATAATGCCATTGAGCATAGGGCATAGCACCGCTGTCGAACCACACATCTATTAGGTCGGGCTCGCGGCGCATGGGTCGGCCCGAGGGCGACACGAGCACGATTTCATCAATATAAGGGCGGTGGAGGTCTTCAGGTAGTTGTTGATGTAGACCCAATGCCTGGTTGGCTTTTTGAATCTCGGCCTGGAGCTCGGCCACAGAGCCGATACAAATTTCTTCTTTTCCGTCTTCCGTACGCCAGATAGGCAAGGGCGTGCCCCAGAAGCGCGAGCGCGAGAGGTTCCAGTCTTGAAGATTTTCCAACCATTGGCCAAAACGACCCGTACCAGTGCTCTCGGGCTTCCAGCGGATGGTGCGGTTGAGTTCGGCCATGCGTTCTTTAAGGGCGGAAGCGCGGATGAACCAGGAGTCTAGCGGATAATAGAGCACTGGCTTCGAGGTGCGCCAACAGTGCGGATAAGAGTGGCGATATTTTTCAATGCGAAACGCCTTGCCATCAGCTTTGAGGCGTAGAGCAATGAGCAGGTCGGTCGGCTTGAATTCTGGATTTTGTTGCTCTTCTTTGGAATAGTACTCAGCTTTAACGTAACGGCCGCCGAACTCAGGCACTTCTTCTACGAATTTGCCCTGGCGATTCACTAATGGCAAGGGTAGGTCGGGATTAAGTGGATTAGGCAGGCCTATGAAGGGCACACCGGCCTCTTTACAGGCGCGGAAGTCGTCAGCACCAAAGTAAGGCGCAGTGTGCACGATGCCTGTACCGTCCTCTGTAGTAACCCAATCGCCGCTGATGACGCGAAAAGCGCGTGCCTCCAACTCGGGCGTATTAGCTGCAGGCGTGGGCAGCAGCTGCTCGTAGCGAATGCCCACCAATTGCTGACCCACGAATGGCCCGGCAGCTCTCTTCCAGGGTAATTTTTTGCCGCCAAGCTGAAAGTTCTCAAAAGGCAGCCCTTCGTCTTCCATGGAAAAGTAAGCCAAGAGGCGTTCTTCTGCCAGCACCACACTAACAGGCTGGCCTGTATATGGATTGAGCGTCTTCACTTTGACGTAGGTAATCTCGGGACCAACAGTGAGAGCAACGTTGCTAGGTAGTGTCCAAGGTGTCGTTGTCCAAGCCAAAATGCGCACATCTTCTTCGGCACTATCAAAGAGAAACTCAGAGGCTGGATCGCGCCGCACGCGGAACATAGCCACTACAGAAATATCAGTAACCT
Organism: Saprospiraceae bacterium; assembly: GCA_025055285.1. GTDB lineage: Bacteria > Bacteroidota > Bacteroidia > Chitinophagales > Saprospiraceae > M3007. The sequence goes on along the minus strand of JANWXM010000009.1, from coordinate 62,688 downwards.
CCTGGTATGTACCTGGCATGTTTAGCTCGTGGCTCGACAGACCCGTGCCCGCTGCCGGGCTAAAAGGCTGAATCGTGAAGCCTTTGTACAGCAAGGGCTCGCCTTTAGGCGTGCGTTTGAGGTAGATCTGCTTAAGCAGCCACCATATTGACTCGATATAAGCGTTGTCGAAAGTGATGTACGGATGCTCCAAATCCACCCAATAGCCCATACGCTGCGTGAGCGCGTCCCAGTGATTTTTGAAGCGCATTACAGCAGCGCGGCATGCTTTGTTGTAAGCTTCTATGCTGATCTTTCGGCCGATATCTTCTTTGGTGATGCCAAGTTCTTTTTCTACTTGCAGTTCTATAGGCAGGCCATGCGTGTCCCAGCCCGCTTTGCGCTCTACGCGATAGCCTTTTAGCGTCTGGTATCGGCAAAACAAGTCCTTGATGGTGCGAGAAATGACGTGATGAATGCCAGGCAGTCCATTTGCCGAAGGCGGACCTTCGTAAAATACGAATGAACGATCTACCGGCCGCTGTTCTACTGAGCGCTTAAAGATCCGCTCAGACATCCAAAACTGTAAGATATCTTCCTCGAAGGTTGGAAGGTGTAGTTGTTTAAACTCACGATACATTGCTCTAAACTTCGTCAACAATAATGACGGCAAAGGTAAGGCGGCAGAGTAAGTAAATTTGAGGCAAGTTAGAGATAGATGGGTTGCGAGCAGACAAACAAGGGAAGGAAAGCCTACTCAGCAATTCCTGTAGGGATAAGCGTAAAAAAGTCATTCCTTTGGTATGAAGGATGCTTATTGATATCTTTGTAGAACCATTTATTCTAAAGAAAAAGAATTTATATATCAAATTAAAATATTCTGAATTTTTCCCTTGTCTTTTTATTTCGAGTTTTTCGTAGAGGTTTACAATAGATAAGACCTATGAGAACTGCCTAGTTCTCCTACCGCGCAAGCAATTTTGGGAGCTCATTGAGGGTGGGCATGTGTACGTAGACCGAACGCAGTACATCGAAGTGTCCGAGGAACTGTCGGATCCATACCAGATCTTCCTGCGTCCTCAGCGACAAAAGCAAGACAAGTCGGAGGCTGCGCGTGGGCGATGAGAAGGCCGACGGGCGACGGCTGGAGGACGGCTGTGCGCAGGTGGCGCTGACGGTCCAGTTCAGTGTCGAGCGCTGCTGGACGCGGGACAATTTCCTCGGTCTGTTTTTCTAGTTGGGCTTGCTGGCCCTCTGCCATGCGGCTTTTGGGCGCTTGACTTTCGGAGTGCCCAGTGGCGTCGTCGTGGCGACTTGTCCTACGGGTATTTTCGAGGCTGGCTAGCCGAGGCTACGGCGTTGTGGCAGGAGGTCGGGCGCTGGGTGAGGGCGTGCTAATTTAGCCAGATGTGGCGCAGCAGGGCAATGTCCTCGGCCGGCTGATGCCTGTCGCAGGTGCAGAGGTTCCTGTCGAACGAATCAGTTGGCTCTAATCCTAATTCACCTTCCTTTCAGGTTCTTATCTTCAAATACACACATATTTCTCAAGAAATGTACGCGTAAGATTTGCCGCTAGAGGAAATTGCATCGACGGGTAAAATTGATTACTTGCTAGCGTTAAGAATCTCCATAAACGCCAGTCTAGAATTATTCGGAGTCTGTTCCAGTGCCATTCTAGATTGCATTCAAAAGCCCAAAGCGTCCTCTAATGCTAGTTTGCCAGGAGGCCTAGTAAGGAAAGAGAAAGCTCTCGCAGAATTTCATGCAAAATGGTGGTAACGAGGAGGAATTGCATACTTTTGTACTTAGGTTTTGGCTTGAGGCATGTACTAGTCTGGAATGAAAAATGCATGCTTTTTAGCTTTTGTAGCATCTCAGACGTCTAACATATACGAATTTTTCACAAACTGTTTGCCTAGCAATGCTTACCTTAGTGTTTATAAGCATTTTGGCCATTCTTGTAATCACGGCTTCTGTTAAAGTAGTTCCTCAACAGACAGCCTTCGTTGTGGAGCGTTTAGGAAAATTTCATGCGGTGCTCGACCCAGGCATTAATTTCATTTTGCCTTTTTTTGACCGGGTAGCTTATCGGCACAGCCTCAAAGAGCAGGCTTATGACATTCCCGAACAAGTTTGCATCACGAAAGACAATGTACAAGTCCAAGTAGATGGCGTCATCTTTTTACAAGTAGTTGATCCAAAAACTGCTTCCTACGGTGTGAATAATTACGTATTTGCTGTGACGCAATTGGCACAGACGACTATGCGCTCAGAGGTAGGTAAAATTGACCTCGATCGCTGTTTCGAGGAGCGCACGACGATCAATCGCGCAGTGGTGTCAGCCATAGATGAGGCGGCTATTGGATGGGGAGTAAAGGTGTTGCGCTATGAAATCAAAAATATTTCACCGCCTCAGTCAGTCTTGCAGGCTATGGAGAAGCAGATGCAAGCTGAGCGCGAAAAGCGAGCGCGCATCCTGCAATCCGAAGGAGAAAAACAGTCCGTTATCAACGTAGCTGAAGGTCAGAAGCAGAAGGTGGTTTTGGAGTCAGAGGCCGTACAGATGCGCCAGATTAATGAAGCAAACGGCCAGGCCGAAGCTATTCGCGCTGTGGCAAATGCTACAGCAGATGCCATTAGTCGGATAGCGAGCGCTATCCGGCAGCCAGGCGGCATGGAAGCTGTTCAACTGCGCGTGGCGGAACAACTTGTGGAACAGTACGGCCATTTGGCTCGAACCAATAATACGCTTATCGTACCAGCAAACTTTGGCGATATTGCCTCACTTATTGCTGCTGCCATGTCGGTCGTCAAGCAACAGCAAGCAGATGGAAGCACGCTCCAAACAAAAAAATAACCGATTACTCGAGTATGGAGTTCAGCGCTCAGTTTTGGGTCCTCGTGGCTGTTCTGGCTCTTATTGCAGAATTATTAACTGTGTCGTTCTTCTTCATGTTCTTGGCTGCAGGTGCCGCCATAACTGCCTTGCTCACTTGGATGGGCTTTACTACAGAGGCTGTAAGCCAATTGTTATGTTTTTCTTTGGTATCCTTGGCGACTATGGGTGCGTTTCGGCGCTATGCAGTGCGGTTTTTTGGTAAAAACAAGAGAGTGGAGGAATACCGCGACTTTGTAGGACATCGCGCCACAGTGGTGGAATCCATCCCTCGCGACGGAGAAGGACGCGTTAGTTACCGCGGTTCTTTGTGGATAGCAACTAGCGAAGACAACTTACCTATTGCTCAGGGAACTTCTGTTGTGATCAAACGTATGGATGGCATCAAGGTCGTCGTTGCTCCCTTGGCTCAAGAGGAACAGTAAAAGGGCCCGACTGTCTCTCTTGAGGTTATTTCGCCTTGCTTTCAGTCTCTTAGGGAAGTTTCACTTTTTTTGATTAAACAAGAAAAAGGGTAGATACTAAGTTGGCGGTTATTAGGCTCTTTGCGTTTTGGAACAGAAAAGCCATTAGAATCTTTCTCCTCTAACTGACGAACTTTGAAAGACCTACGAAAAGTTTGGTGATTATAATTTCGCAGGGCTGCTGGGTTGAACTATAAACTTTTTTCTTTATGCTTGCTTTAGACAAACGCTCCAATTTCATTTATCATTTTGGTCGGTATTTGCTGTTGATAGCGCAAGCTTTTGGGCGTAGTGAAAACTTTTCAATGTACTGGAAAGAGACCATACGCCAGATGACTTACATCGGTATTGGCTCGCTCACTATTGTTTGCCTTATTTCTATCTTCATTGGGGCAGTAGCTGCCATACAGTTTGCTTATCAACTTGATGGGCAGCTTATTCCTCGGTATTACATTGGTTACATTGTGCGTGACTTAGCCATCATTGAGCTCTCGCCGACTATAACCTGTCTGGTCTTGGCCGGTAAAGTGGGCTCCAACATGACAGCCGAAATTGGTGGCATGCGCCAAAAAGAGCATATCGATGCCATGGAAGTTATGGGTGTCAATTCGGCTGCTTATTTGATTCGCCCTAAGATCATAGGAGCTCTAGTAGCTATTCCTATTTTGGTGACTTTCTCTGCTTTTGTAGCGATTATTGGAGGTTATCTAGCTAGTGTTCCTACAGGGTGGCTAACAGACGATGAATATAATCAGGGGCTGCGCTCCTTTTTCGACCCATACAATGTAACGATGATGTATGTCAAGTCCCTAGTCTTTGCCTTCATCCTGACTACTGTTTCCTGTTATCAAGGATATTATGTTCAAGGAGGCAGTATTGAGCTAGGTCAAGCGAGCACTCGGGCAGTAGTGTACAGCGATATTCTCATTCTATTAGCCGACTACTTGGTAGCCTTACTCCTAATGGGATAAAAGTTGTCTTCATCATGAACTCAAAGCCGCTTGGCGCAAGCGTTGCAAAAATGGAGAAGCAAAAATGAAGGACTGAAGGTTGAAATTGTCACTATTGAGTACTTCATGACGACTCCCACTCCACTCTACTCGTCCATCGAACAAAAAGCAAATATTGTCGCCGTTTTCCATCACTGAGTTCATATCGTGAGTGTTAATAATGGTGGTGATGCTATTTTCCTTAGTGATGCTGCGGATGAGCTCGTCTATGACAATAGCTGTTTTTGGGTCGAGGCCAGAATTGGGTTCGTCGCAGAAGAGGTATTTCGGATGAAGCACGATGGCGCGCGCAATCCCTACGCGTTTCTGCATGCCGCCTGATAGTTCTGACGGATATTTCTTGTTGCTACCTGCCAAGTTAACGCGTTCCAGGCAATAGTTGACGCGCTCAGCTTTCTCCTTTGGGCTCATCTTCGTAAACATATCCAAGGGAAAGCGGACATTCTCCTCTACCGTTAATGAGTCGAAGAGCGCCGATCCTTGAAACAACATTCCCATTTGCATGCGCATCTTGCGCATCTGCTCTGCGTCAAGGGCAGTAAATTCGATATTATCATACCAAACCCGCCCTGATGTAGGTTTCAGCAAGCCCACCAGGATCTTCAACAGCACGGTCTTCCCCGAACCCGAGCGTCCTATGATGAGGTTGCACTTACCCGTTTCGAATGTGAACGTAATACCTTTGAGAACCTCTTGTTCACCAAAGGATTTGTAAATGTTTTCTGCCCGTATCATATCGTTCTTTTAATAACTCGCTTACTGCGAGTTAGGACCATAACGCTCGATGAAGCGTTTTAGTTCGTCTACCATAGCAGGCGAGCCAATTCCAATGGTGGAGCGCTGATGCAGGTCTTTAGGTTCTATCTCCAAAATGCGCTTTAATTGGGTATTGATAGCCTTGCCTCCGGCCTGTTCAACAATCATAGCCAATGGATTGCACTCGTATAACAAGCGCAATTTGCCCTCCGGATACTTCCGAGTACTTGGATAAAGAAAAATACCTCCCTGAATAAGGATGCGATGGATGTCGCTAACCATAGAGCCAATATAACGCAGCCCATAGTTTTGGTCACTACAATGGTCTATGTAACGCCGGAGCTCTAAATCGAATTTGGAGTAGTAACCTTGATTGACGGAATAAAACTTACCATCCTCTGGGATGCGCATATTGCGATGGCTCAGGCAAAACTCGCCAATACTGGGGTCGAGAGTGAAACCATTGACGCCATTTCCTGTGGTATAAACTAACAAGGTAGAAGTGCCATAAAGTACGTAACCCGCAGCCACTTGTTTTATGCCGGGTTGTAGAAAATCTTCGCGCGTAGCAGGGCCTGAGTTGTCACTTTTACGCCGATAAATGGCGAAAATTGTCCCTACTGAGACATTCACATCGATGTTTGAAGAGCCATCTAACGGGTCGAACAGGACGACGTAATTGCTCTTTTTGTTGTGAATTGGTTCCACCTGAATGATATCCTCGCATTCCTCGGAGGCAATAGCGCAACATTCTCCGCTGTTTTTCAGGCACTCAATGAGCTTTTCGTTTGCATAGACGTCGAGTTTTTGCTGAATGTCGCCAGAAGCATTGTCGCTGCCGTCGGCCACACCAAGGATATTAACTAGGCCAGCTTTGTTTACTTCGCGGTTGATGATCTTGGCCGCTACACCAATGTCGCGAAGCAGGCCAGTAAGCTCGCCAGTGGCAAATTCAAAGTCCTTTTCGGATCGAATGATAAACTCATCCAGCGTAACGATGCGGTTACCTGGTTGATAAAACCGGCTGGCCTTTTCGGTCATGGTGGTGTCTTTCTTCGTGGACATAATCTGGAAAGGATGGTTAGGGTTTGTTTACGATAGTAAGTTGGAAAAAGGCAGAGCAAAATTAAGAAAGCTCACTTATTTGCACCTTAGAAGGCGTGCGCCTTCCTCAGATCGGTGTATGTGGCCTTCCGGTGAAATAGTAAGGAGTGTCTCAGGAAAATCTACTGAGGTTAGTTGACAGATAGTTTCGATTGCGCGTCTTTGAGGGTCAAATTTTGGTCCGCAGTGTTTTTGTTGATACGTAGGGATAATCTGTCCTGCTGCGAAGCGGCCTTGTTCGTCAATATCTACCTGTAAGATAGGGGCAATACCTGCAGGGCCGGCTAGGCTGAAGCGTCCATAAGTGCAGAAGTTGCCTAAGCTATAAGCAATGAGGCGATCTTTGTACAGTTCTATGGCACGTGGCACGTGAGGACCGTGACCGAGGACGACATCGGCGCCAGCATCTACGACGGCGTGAGCAAAGGTGTACACATCGCCGCGGTTTTCGCCATGAAAGTACTCCGTACGTCGAGGCACCCGTTGATGAGCAGGCCCTTCTGCACCGCCGTGGAAGGAGACGATCAAAAAGTCTACTTGTCCCTTTAGCTGGCGCACTAGAGCCTGGGCGCGAGGAATGTCGCGCAAATCGCAGGTGCCCGTGTTAGGAGCAAAGGCGCACAAGCCCCACCGTTTACCAGCGCGTTCAATGACGGCTGTCTCGCATATTCCTTCCAATCCAGCGAAGGCGATCTTGGCTTCGCGCAGGGTTTGCATGGTCTGGCGGCGACCTTCAGGACCAAAATCGCCGGAATGGTTATTGGCCAAGCTTAATAGGTCGAAGCCTGCCTCCACCAAATAGCGCACATAATGCGAAGGCGTGCGAAATACATAACACACCGAAGGATTCTGACACCGCTTGGGCAAGCCTCCATGATCAAACATGGTGCCTTCCAGATTGCCGAAGGTAACATCGGCCTGACGTAAAGTGTCCTTCACTTCAGCTAACAGTGCAGCACCATCGTGAGGAGGTAAATACGAAGGCGAAGGATAATTAGTCCCTAACATAATGTCGCCTACTCCAATAACCCGATAAGTACGCGGTGACGACAGCGTATCCTGCTTCATCGGTATAGTAAAGGTTCTTCCCTTTTGTTCAGAGGCAGAAGGGCCATTCTTAGAAAAAAAGCTGAGCCTTCCAGGAGATTCTGTACCTAGCCATGCGGAGGCAATAGCAAGTAGAGTCAAACCCAGTCGAGTAGAGCGCTTACGCATACTCCTTTGAAATTCAGACAAAACTTGAGGTAAAAACATCCAAAGAGAATTAATTCGAAGCATTTGAACAAAGTTCGCTAAATTTATTTTCCTAAATTCCTCCTACATGCAGAGCAAAATTCCTCAGCCCGCTATACTTGTGAATAATCGTAAGTTAAGGTTTTTTTGGCTACAAGGAGAAGAAAAAGCACGTTGTTCGCTTTCTTCTGGGATAGGCATTCAAAAGTAGGTGTATTTATTCTGCGAGAAGCAAATCAAATGGATTATGCAGAGTAGTTTTGCCTTCGTTTCCACTTGCTGCATGAAGTTGTCCCTAAATAGCGCATGAGGTGTGGTTTGTCGTCTTGGAGGATTCTCGTATGCATCCTTATTAGTTTAGGGCTTTTTTGTTGCAAACTAGATTCTCCTAAGAATACTTTTTCCTCACCGGTTGTCTCGCCAGTAAAACCGGTTTTTAAAATTAGTTCGGCGAAGCCTGTCACGGTTGAAACGCCAAAGCAAAACTGGTGCTTGGCAGATTTCGCAGAAACGGAGATTATTGGACTGGATACAACGCGTGGTCAGTATTTCTTCTACTTGCACCCTGGCGTTACATGGTTGGCCGTGGGGGATAATTTTGTACGGTCGAATCTTTTTCTTCGCTCCCTGCCTGGCATGCAGGTAGAAGTATTCACAGGCGAACACTTCCCGCGCTGTCTGTCTCGACCGGAATATTTCATTTGGGATCAGCGTCTTCCAGATCGTTTAGTGTACGATAATCAACAGTATTTGCGCTTTTCTTTGGATCTTCAGGTTCACGAGGGCGCCTTAAGCGTCGCAATAACTGTTCCGGCTGACCATCCCTATGGTATCACAGCGACACGTTGTCCTTCGTGTGGGCTTTAGTATCATTTTGAACGTTTTAACGTTTAGTCTGTTGAGAAGAGCAACCAACGTTTCGCTCTCTTCTTTGCGTCTGAAATAGAGCTTTCTCTTTCTTCTTGATAGATGTACATGGATTAAAAAATAAGTTAAGCATGAAACGTTCGCATCTAATTGCTATTGCTGCTATTGCTGTAGCGATAGGAATTCTTATTTCCGCAAGCCGGGATATGACCACGTATGCTAATTTTGCTCAGGCCGCTCAGAAAGGCGACCGGGTGAAGTTGGTCGGCTATCTAGTTAAAGACCGCCCTGTAGAATATGACCCAGTGAAAGACCCGAATTTCCTAGCGTTTTATTTGCGCGACGATGCAGGTGAAGTGCGTCGGGTGGTTTTGCGCGCTGGAAAGCCTCAGGATTTTGAGCGCTCTGAACAAATCGTGCTCACTGGTCAAATGAAGGGCGAGGTCTTTGAGGCTTCAGACATGTTGCTCAAGTGCCCTTCGAAGTATAAAGACGAAGAGGTGTACGTGCGCTCGGAGAAGGAGTAAGTTGTCTATGGAATACATAGGGGAGCATCTTTTGCCTGGTCAGATAGGCCATGCGGGAGCGGTCTTGTCCTTCGTGGCGGCCGTCCTGGGTGCAGTTTCATATTTTTTAGCGGAGCAACGGCGTCTGCATCCTGATGCTTTAGGTTGGGTTCAGTTAGGGCGAGGAGCATTTTGGATGCATGGGCTTTCCACTATGGTCGTCATTGGAGCGTTGTTTTGGATTTTGGTCAATAAGTATTACGAATACTATTACGCGTGGGCAAATGTGTCAGACGATTTGCCGTTTGAGTACACGTTCTCGGCCTTTTGGAAAGAACAACAAGGCAGCTTCTTGCTGTGGAGTTTTTGGCACATAGTCCTTGGTGCTATTTTAGTGTTTCGCGCGGGTCGTTGGGAAGCTCCAGTGATGGCTATACTCCTCCTGGCAGAGGCGTTTATTGGTTCCATGATTCTAGGGTTGTACGTAGGTGAATATCGCCTCGGAGTTAGTGCCTTTGACTTACTGCGCCAGACGATGGAGGCACCTATCTTCGAACGAGCTGACTACTTGAGCCAAGTTACTGGAAACGGTTTGAATCCCTTGTTGCAGAACTACTGGATGACTATACATCCTCCGACCTTGTTCCTAGGCTTTGCTTCTACAATAGTTCCCTTTGCTTATGCTGCAGCAGGGCTTTGGACGGGCGAGCATCGCAACTGGCTAAAGCCGGCGTTACCCTGGGCCCTGTTTTCAGCAGCAATTCTGGGCTTAGGTATTCTTATGGGAGGCGCCTGGGCTTACGAGGCGCTGTCTTTCGGAGGGTATTGGGCTTGGGACCCAGTAGAAAACACATCCCTAGTTCCCTGGATTACCTTAGTGGCTGGCATACATACGCATTTAATTGCCAGAAACACGGGATACTCTATTCGCAGCACTTACGCATTCTATTTAATGAGTTTTGTATTAGTGCTGTATTCTACTTATCTAACGCGCAGCGGAATTTTAGGAGACTCGTCGGCTCACGCCTTCACAGAGATGGGATTGGGTGGCCAGCTCATCGCTTACATCATTTGTTTTGCTGCAATAGCGGTGTTTTTACTGTTGAGACACGCGAAAACTATTCCCACTCCAGAGCAAGAGGAAACGATTGCCTCACGCGAGTTTTGGATGTTTATTGGCTCACTTGTCCTCCTGTTTTCAGCGGTTCTAATCACGGGTGCTACTTCGTTACCTGTTTGGAATAAGTTGGTGCAGCTGTTTAAGCCTGACTATGTAGGTGCAGCACTGAAGGACCCTGTAGCCCATCACAATCGCTATCAGTTGTGGATTGGTGTGTTTGTTGGCCTGCTCACGGGCGTAGCGCAATGGCTGCGCTATCGAGAGCGCAATCCAGTTCTTTGGCGGCGAACGTTCGTTCGACATATGGCAATAGCCACAGTGGCAGCAGCAGTGCTTACGGCGCTTAACGCTTTGTGGCTCAATATTTTTGCTGGGCAACATGTTGCGCTCCTATTTGCGGCCATGTTTGCTATCGTTGCAAATACGGACTATTTGATTTCCTTTGTCGGCAGCCGCACCAAACAAGCAGCTTCTTCCTTAGCGCACGTGGGTTTTGGCGTGTTATTGCTAGGGATTTTGGCTACGGGATTAAACAAGCGCTGGATTTCTGCCAACGCCTTCGCCATGGAAGGGCTCATCGAAGGTATGGGGGCCGAGGAGCTTAACAAAAATGTGCTTTTGCTCAAAAATGCCCCTATGCCTATTCGCGGATATGAAGCTACTTACCTGGGGGATACCATCGAGCGCCAAACGCGAATTTTTAACGTACGCTTCCGAAGGAAGGATGAGCATGGCAATTTTACAGGTGAGGAGTTTGTCCTGCAGCCCAACGTAATGTACAACCGAGAATTTACTCAGGTGGTCGCCTCCAATCCTTCTATTAAACGCTACCTAACATACGACATTTTTACCCACATCTCTTCTTTGCCCAAGGCAGAACTCGACCCCGAGTTTGCTCGTCAGCAAGAGGATAGCATCCGCTTTGAAACTTACGAGGCTGCTATAGGCGATACTATCTTTACAAAAAAACACTATCTTATTCTAGACAGTTATACAAAAGCGCCGCGTCATCCCGACTATCACCCCCAAAAAGGCGACTTAGCTTTCGGTGTGACCTTGCGTGCCTTTTCGCTAGAAGACAGTACAGCGCATGTGGCAACTCCCATGCTCTATCTGCGCCCGGGCAAAGGAGCCTTCTCGCTAGCTGCCCAAATTGGAGCCCTTCAAATGCGCGTTCGGCTGATGGAAGCTTCTTTAGCTCGTTTTATCGACGCAGAAGAAGCACTACAGTATCGACCCTTCCGTTTGAAAGAAGGAGAGGAAATAACAGCCTTTGACGCTTATCGAGTTCAGTTGAGCCGTCTTAGTCGAAATATTTCTCATCCGCATTATGTACCTGACTCTGGTGATATTGCCGTAGCAGCTCACTTACGCGTCATAGCACCGGAAGGAGATACAGCAGAGGTAGCTCCCGTTTTTCTCATCCGGGAAAATCGCGTGCTCCATTTGAAAGACGAATTATTCAAATGGGGGCTTCATTTTCGATTTGAAAACATTGATCCCAAGACAGCTACGATGACAATTGCCATAGCAAAGGCGCCTGAGCAAGCTCGGCGTATTCCTATAGAAATCGCCGAAAATGCTCCTCGTTCCGACTATATTGTTTTAGAGGCTATTGTATTTCCTGGTATAAACTTAGTGTGGTTTGGCTCGCTGCTAATGCTCTCTGGTCTGGGTTTGGGTGCATGGAATCGCCTGCGTTCGCGCGATAAAACTTTGCAAGACTCCATGCTGAGCGTTAGAGAATAGAAGCATAGGCTAAGGCTATTTGGGCGGCTATCTGGGCGTTGTGACATACGAGTTCAATATTGGCCCTCAGACTTTGCCCAGCGGTAAGTTGCTCTATGCGCGCCAAAAGAAAGGGCGTTAGCGCTTTACCACGGATTCTTTTGCGTTTGGCCTCGTCTAACGCAGCAGCAATAGCCTCTTCCGCAACGTTGGCTTCCAGAGCATATCTTGTTGGAATAGGATTGGCAACAACAACGCCACTTTGTATACCTGTGCTCCAGTGCGCATGGAGGAGCTGAGCAACTTCGAGAGGCGTATCAAGGCGATAAGCTACTGGAAAGCCACTAGTACGTGCGTAAAAGGCTGGGAAATCGTCGGTTTGATAACCAATTACAGGGACACCGAAGGTCTCCAAATATTCCAAGGTAAGACCAATGTCTAGAATGCTCTTGGCTCCGGCGCAAACTACAGCGACCGGCGTACGAGCAAGTTCCTGAAGGTCGGCGGAAATGTCGAATGTTCTTGGGGCTCCGCGGTGCACTCCACCAATACCTCCTGTAGCAAAACAGGGTATGCCTGCCCAATGGGCGATAAGCATTGTTGCCGCCACTGTAGTTGCCCCATCTAGGCGTTTGCTGAGCACATAGCCCAAGTCGCGTCGGCTGACTTTCATCGTGCTTGGCCCATTTCGAGCGAGAAGTTCCAATTCTGCTGTGTTCAGTCCTGCACGTAACTCGCCCTTGATGACGGCACAAGTGGCTGGAGTAGCACCTGCTTGTCGAATGAGCTGTTCCACACGCAAGGCTGTTTCCAGATTTTGTGGGTAAGGCATTCCATGAGCGATGAGGGTACTCTCTAGAGCTACTACTGCCCGCCTTTCCAATAGAGCTGCCCGTACCTCTGGATTTAGTACAACAGGTAGTTTCATAAATAAAGACTTCGCATGGTACTTCTTTTGAGTGGCCTCCCGCAAAAGTGATTCTTTACGACTCTGGAGCGCAATTTTATTTAGGAAAAATCTTCTGGCGGGTTGCATTCTGCGCATGTGGAGTGCTTTGCTCAAGAGTGCAGCTTGTATTGCCCTAGCCCTCTTGTTGGTTCTGACACCCTCTAGTGTATTAATGTGGGAATGCAAGAGGAAGTACCCGGACCATTTCTAGAAAAAAAGCATTGCGCTACCTTACTGCTGAGCTGTTTAAGCGACCAAAGGATACTCTGCAAATTGGGCCGTAGTAAAGAAATGAACCCTCCTCATCGCTTATTTCAGCCAAATTGTTGCAGGTGTAAGCTAAACATAGAGCCATAGAAAAGGGCGACAGCATAGCTAACTTTATATCTGGCTTGAACGGAGTGGTTTATTGGCAATCCATCTGTTTCAACTAGTCCGATACGACCCTTAACAGAGTGATGCGTCGCCTCACTGTTATGAGGTCGGAGAGGAACCGTCTGTCGCCGCATTTCACCTTTGGATGTTGAGGTGTTTTCATTCAATAGAAATACCTTCGCTCGTGATCTACACTTTTCTGTGTTATGAGAAGAACTCTTGCTTTTGGAGCATTTCTCCTTTTTGTCCAGCTAACTTTCGGCCAGTCCATTTCGTCACCTAGTGGCCGTCTATCCTTGACTTTCTTTCTTTCGCCTCAGGGAATACCCTATTACACTCTGCGTTTTAAGGGAAAAGAAGTAATTCTACCGAGCCGATTAGGGTTAGAGTTGAAAGACCAACCTTCCTTCTTAGAAAATTTTACCGTAATTCGAACGGATACCGCCTCTGCAGATGAAACTTGGGAGCCCGTTTGGGGTGAAGTACGTAAGATTCGCAACTCTTATCGCGAGCTCCGACTTACCCTGCAGCAGCGCCTCGAACAGCCACGTACCCTCGTGCTTACGTTTCGGCTCTACGACGACGGTTTGGGCTTTCGGTACGAATTTCCACAGCAACCACATCTGACCTACTTCATTCTCTCAGATGAGCGCACCGAATTCGCTCTCACAGCTAACCATACTGCTTTTTGGATACCAGGAGATTTCGATACGAATGAATATGTATACAACAAAACTCCTCTGAGCGACATCGACGCTTTGTCCGCAGGTAAAAGTGCGGGAGAAATCTTTACTCGAAATCCGATTGGTAAACGTGCGGTTCAAACACCTCTTTTGATGAAGACCACAGAGGGGCTGTTCCTTGTCCTTTTTGAGGCCGCTTTAGTTGATTACCCTGCCATGTGTCTGACCCTCAGCGAGCGAGAATATACATTTACAAGTACTTTAGCGCCGGATGCGGTAGGTAATAAAGCTTACCTCCAGACTCCCACACGGACGCCCTGGCGCGTGATACTCGTCAGCGATCGAGCAATAGAGATCGCTAGCTCAAAGACTATCCTCAACTTAAACGAGCCTTGTCGCCTCAATGACGTCTCGTGGATAAAACCTCAAAAATATGTAGGCATTTGGTGGGAAATGCACGTTGGGCGCGCTTCATGGAGTTATGCTGACACCAATAGTGTCCGCCTAACCGACACCGACTGGCGCCAATTAAAGCCTAATGGTCGTCATGGTGCTACTACAGAGCGCACCAAACAATATATCGACTTTGCCGCCCGTCATGGCTTCGATGCTGTGCTCATTGAGGGCTGGAATGTTGGATGGGAGGATTGGTTTGGCAAGTGGAAGGAAGAAGTATTTGACTTTGTCACACCCTATCCCGATTTTGACCTAGATGCAGTGCAAAAATACGCGGCAAAAAAGGGCATAGAGCTCATTATGCACCATGAGACTGCGTCTGCGGTGACGAACTACGAACGGCGCATAGATGAGGCGTTTCGTTTTATGAAGCGCTATGGATACAAAACCGTGAAAACGGGTTATGTAGGCCGCATTATTCCGCGGGGCGAATGGCACGATGGGCAATGGATGATCAATCATTATCTACGCGTCGTAGAAAAAGCTGCCCAGCATCGCATCTTGGTCAATAGTCATGAATCCGTGCGCCCTACAGGGTTGCATCGCACTTACCCTAATTGGATTGCTGCTGAGGCTGCTCGTGGCAATGAATTCAATGCCTGGAGTCGCGGCAATCCGCCAGAGCACGAAACGATTTTGCCCTTTACCCGCTTGTTGGGTGGGCCTATGGACTATACTCCTGGTATCTTCCAGATAAAGCTCGACTACTATCATCCTGAGAAGAAGGAGCAAGTTCATACCACCTTGGCTAAGCAATTAGCCCTCTATGTGACTCTATACAGCCCATTGCAAATGGCCGCTGACTTGCCTGAAAACTATGAGCGTTTTCTCGATGCTTTTCAGTTCATCAAAGATGTGGCCGTAGACTGGGAAGACTCTCGATACCTAGAGGCAGAACCAGGCGACTATCTCACTGTAGCGCGCAAGGCCAAAGGGCGCAACGAGGAGTGGTTTATTGGCGCTATCACTGATGAGAATGCTCGATTGATTACTGTTCGGCTTGACTTCCTGCAGCCTGAGCGCACATACACTGCTACCCTTTATTTAGACGCTCCTGATGCTCATTGGGAGAAGAATCCTATGGCATATCGCATTGAGCAGTATTTGGTTAATTACCAGACAGCACTGAAACTTTCGTTAGCTCCTGGAGGCGGAGCAGCAGTAAGCATTCGTCCAGCGACAGCTATTGAAGAAAAACGCTTGCGCACCTACTAAGGCGGCTGACTATCCGCAAGCACTTATTGTTCAATTTTTTTACATGCATCACTTGTATCATTGCGAGCCGTCAGTTCGACCGCGCTGGATGGCGTAATAAGCCACTTTTTTACCTGCCTCTAGACCTACTTCGCAATCGAAACGGTAATGGAGACAACCGTAGATACGCGATAAGGACGCTTCGCGAGCCATACTTTGCAAGTCACTAGCATGGTCGGGAAAAAGGTATGAAAGTACTTCAGCGGCAGCCGCAGAGAAAGTAGAATGCCCCGAGGTATATGCCGGAAAGTTTGGGATACTCGTACTGGTTTTAACACTGCGGTCAGCTTCGGTAGGTCGCATGATCATGTAGTGGTATTTAACATCCCAGCACGTTACGCCGGCATCATGCAGGGCGGTGTTGACCAGGGCCATAGCACGTGCTGAGCGCAGTTCGTTGAACTGCTTTTCGTAGATAAGTTCAGCCGCGCGGCGGTTCCAATGACCAGGCGGTGTATAAGAGCCTGGGCCATCTGCCCAATAAGCAGCGATACGAAATTGCTCACGCGTGCGGTTTTTGGAAATATATCGCAATTCATTCAAGTCTCTTTCATACTCTGGAGATCCGGGCATAGGCGGCATGGGCGGCCGAAGCGCAATCTTAGTGGCTTCGTCGAAATTCCAAGTCTTTACACAACCAAACAACGGTAACATAGCCGGGCGTTCCGGGATGTCTAGGCTATGCCATTGCTCCTTGATACCTCGGCGGGCTGCATCCGCACGAATAGAGTCCATCTTCGACTGGTCGCCTGCTTGAGCCATGCCATCACTCTTAGCGTAAGCTAACACTCGATTAGCTACGGCTTGGCCTAACGCACGACCAGCGTCTAAATCACTCTTTACGTTAGCACCTGCCCAAAGACGGCTCTGAATGTGCTCTTCCGCCAGGCGATCTAAATACTCTTTTTCTGCTGGAAAAAGCAGTTTGAGCAGCTCGCGTGAAGCTACGGCTACTACAGCGTCTTCTGAGGGGTAAGAGGGTAGATCGTTCGCTGGAATGAGTGGAGTTATAGCAGGGTCGTACTTATATGGCGCCAAGCGTTTGTACTGAAACTTAGCGTGCCAGGCAGCCACCAGAGCATCATATTGAGCTACAGAAAGCAAGGCTAGGGCTCGCGCCGTGTAAGGCGGATTTGCAAAAGGGAAGCGCGGGTATTTGCTCGGATTATTTGGGTCTGGCTCTGGATAAGTTTTCCCATCAGGGTTGTAGTTGGGTGGCACGTTGTATTCGGCCGCTAACTCGCGCGCGATTTCGTGCCAGCGCAGCACGGCATTACCTCCCCACCATCGCGCTAAGCGCTTTTGTTCCGAGGTTGTGTTGGCCATGTACTGCTTCAAATCAGCCAGTTCGGCAAGGTATTCGGCAGAGGTGGGGGGCTTAGGCGCGGGCACGGCAATTTCCGAGCCACTCGTCAACACATAAGTCTTCCATGCGCCTCCATTCGCATCGAGCTTAGTTTCAGGATAGGGTTCGTATGCCGGACTTTCTGGAGCTTTTTCGCAGTGACTAAATACAAAAACAAGAGCCGCTCCCAACGCAATGAACCGCAAATAGGATACACCAAACATAACACGTTATATTAATAGGGTTGATGGATAATTAAAAGGTCATTCATGTCTCATCTGAAATAAGTACGAGATGCCACCGGATAGGGTGTTACTTTGACCCAAGTTTCGACCGCTTAAGACGTGTCCATAGGCAGCCTGTAGGGCTAATCCTCGCCATAGAAAATGCTTGACGAACACGCTGGCAGCTGTTGCGCGCATTTTGTTCGTAGGCTGAGGCATCTCGTTGTAGCGAATATCATCTCCACTTGTGCAAGTGAAATAACTCAGCTGAGCCTCAACTTGCCATCGGGCGTTGATAAAACCAATGCGGGCTGAGGCGTCGAATAGATTAGGGACTGGCATGCGGCGAGTATAGTAGAGCTGATTGTGAAATAGGAAAGCGTCGCGATCTACGGTAATGTTGCTGCGCCAGGTATGACCCGCTTGCGCCGTGAAGTACAAGCCCTTGCCTTGCGTGAAGTTGGCTATTATGCGCAAAGAAGCAGTGCGGCTTTGTAAGCCGATATTAAGCGGCATATAATCGGCGACGTAATTGCTTACTGGCGTAGATAGGCCTCCTGTGGCTTGTAGTCGAAACTCTCCTAAACTCGCTTTTACCTCAAAGAGCTGATATTTTATCCATAGGGATAGATCTTGTACACCGCGCTGTCCATCTAGGTAACTGGCCGAGCTGTACGTCCATACATAGGGCAACATAGCTATGAGGTTGAGGCGGTTAGCAAGGGCATAATTTAAGCCTACAGCTATGCTCTGGACAGTAACCGTTCCTAGGTTAAGGTTAGAGCGCTTCGTTGAACCTTCCCAATAATGTGTCCAATGGTCATGGACGTATTGCGTCATAACGCACCATTGTCCTCTCGACAGCATGAGCGCGTCGTTTGGTAACTGAGCTATTGCCCATTGGGAGCAGAAGAATGTCACTGCTAAGAATAAACGACACGTGCATGTACTCATGGGAAAAATTGGTCGGCATCTCGCGGATTGAAAGACTAAAAACAGCCTCAAAAATATTCTTTTTTTAGATTTATCTCAAAAAAGGTATCTACTTGAGCTGTTTGAAAAACCTGTTTTACAGAGAAAAGTCTCGAAAGACAGTATTTCGTCCAAGAAGTCGCATCTGCGCCTGATGTACCAGCCAAAGCCTTAGCGTGTTTAAAGACACATTCCTCCTCAGAGCAACCATTTTCAAAGGAAGTTATTTTTCGAGGTGTCGGCGTGGGGAATTTCCCTGTTGATCGGGCTGCAGCGCGATGTTTAAAAAACTCTTGATATTTCTTATTAGCTAGTTTTCGCCCAAGAACGCAAAAACCCATGGCTGATCTGGCTGGCATAGTCGACGAATCACCTAGGCCTGTTCTAGCGAAGAAGTGGGCATTAGTTCCGAAGGATTTACCCATGGCTAAACTCATGAGTATTGGTATTGTACGCTGAGCCTCAAACCTTTTTAATCATTCGACCTAAGAGAAGCAAGACGGTTAAAACTGTTATGCAACAAAAAGTTTAGGCAGTGCTCCCACAACCAAAGTTTCTTCTCTGTTAATTGGTTTTCACACTGAAACGTGAAAATCAATAGCCGGTCTAGTTGGTCTAGCTAATGAGGAACATAAGCCAAATTCTTTTTTTTAAAAGAATAAAAGTTTTCTGGTTCATCAAACGATATATTTTATTTTCGCCGCTTACTTCAAAGGGTGCAAATCAATATTTTCAAAATCAAAACAAAAACAGTTCTGTGTTATGAAGCAATTCTACGTTTCCTTTCTGTTCATCTTCGGATGGATTATCCTGTCCAATGAGTTGAATGCTCAAGGCATCGTCAAAGGAAAGGTGACGGACGAGTCAGGTAATCCGCTAGTAGGCGTTACGATTTATGAACGCGGCACCACGAATGGAACGGTTTCGCGGTGGGACGGTACGTACTCGCTGAACGTGAGCCGAATGGATGCCACTCTAGTGTTCTCCTATACGGGTTACGCCACGTTAGAGGTTCCTGCGGAAGGTCGCTCTGAGTTAAATGTTCAGATGCGCGAAGGTCTAGTACTAGAGGGAGTAGTGATTGTGGGTTCGCGCGCGCTCAATCGTTCAGTTACTAATTCGTTAGTGCCTATTGATGTGTTGGATGTGCGCCAACTGACGATTTCGCAAGGCCAGTTAGATGTCAACCAGATACTCCATTATGCTGCGCCTTCCTTCAATGCTAATCGTCAGACGGGGGCTGACGGGTCTGACCATGTTGACCCTGCTACGTTGCGCGGTTTAGGTCCAGACCAGACGTTGGTACTTATCAATGGCAAGCGGCGTCATCAGTCTAGTCTTGTCAATATTTACGGCACTCGTGGACGCGGTAACACCGGTACTGACCTAAATGCTATTCCAGCAGCAGCCATTGAACGCATCGAAATTCTTCGCGATGGTGCATCAGCACAATATGGCTCCGATGCTATCGCTGGAGTTATCAATATTGTACTAAAAGAGAATGTCAATGAGTTTACGGGCAACGTCAACGTTGGGGCGCACATAGCGAAGGATAATCCCGATCGGAGCGTATTCGATGGTGAAAATTTGCAAGTCAACGGAAACTACGGCTTTCGCATTGGCGAGGGGGGCTTCGCTAACTTCACTGTAGACTATTGGTCGCGCGGACATACGAACCGATACCACCCTTCGCTGTATCGGCGCAAATTTGGAGACGCGCGAGGAACCAACTTTAGCACTTATTTCAATGCAGCAGTGCCCTTAAGCAAAGAAATATCGCTATATGCTTTTGGAGGTTCTAATTTCCGCCACACGAATGCATATGCTTGGAGCCGTCATCCAGGTACCGAGCGCAACGTAGATGCTATTTATCCCAATGGTTTTGACCCTATTATTGCGACGAATATCACAGATCGCAGTTTAAGCGTAGGCGTTCGGGGTATACTCCATCATTGGAACACTGACTTGAATCACACAACAGGAGTTAATCGCTTTCATTATTACGGTCGAGGCACCCTCAATGCAAGTCTAGAGGAGCGCTCACCCACAGCATTCAACGACGGGGGCTTTCAGTTGCGTCAAAACACTACAAACCTCACCTTTAGCCGCTTTTTTCGCGAGTGGCTTGAAGGAACGAACCTCGCCTTTGGGGCGGAACACCGCTTGGAAAATTATCAAATTTTTGCCGGGGAAGAAGCCTCTTGGCGCACTTATGGCCCGGTCTATTTCATTACACCGGAGGGTGATAGTATCCCTCGCCCTGGCGGAGCTCAAGGTTTTCCTGGCTTTAGTCCGCAAAACGAAGTGGATGAAAGTCGTACCAACATTGCCGCTTTCGTCGACGGAGAGTTCGCCTTTTCTTCTGCTTTCACCCTTGGAGCGGCTGCTCGCTTTGAGCATTACTCCGATTTTGGCAACACTCTTAACGGAAAGCTAGCTGCGCGATATGTCCTGACAGGAGGACTCGCCCTGCGAGGCTCGATAAGTACGGGCTTCCGCGCGCCGTCGCTGGCTCAGCTGTACTTTAACTCCATTTATACAGATTTTGTCTCCGGGGTGCCAATTGATAAACTTTTGGCGAAAAACAACAGTCCTATTACTCGCGCCCTGGGTATTGAGCCACTTAAGGAGGAAACTTCCCTCAACTTAGGTGCTGGGCTAACTTATAGCCGCCAGGGCCTAACCTTGTCAGCAGATTTTTATCGCATCCAAATCAAAGATCGCATCGTGTTGACCGCTGACTTTTCGAGTGAAGATGACCAAATTGGCCCCATCTTGCGTTCGCTTAACGTAGGTAGTGCGCGCTTTTTTGCTAATGCTATCAATACTACAACTACTGGTCTTGACCTCGTAGCCGCGTATAGCGGAATGCTTGGAGAGGCCTATCGGTTCACTCTTACCTTAGCCGGCAATTGGAACCGCATGAACATAGACCAAGTGAATACTAGTCCGAAACTCATTGGTAAAGAGGATTCTTACTTAAGTCGCCGCGAGAAGCTCTTCATTCTCGCTTCAGCACCGCCAATGAAAGGCAATTTGACCTTCGACTTAGATGGTCGCCAATTGGGCGTTAACATACGAGCAAATTATTTCGGTCAAATCGAGTTGGAAGATTTCTTGGGTACTCCAGACATTTACAGACCACGCGTAACGCTCGATGCCAGCATAGCGTACCGCCTCTCGCCGCGCGTGCGCTGGACGGTGGGCGGAGTAAACGTTTTGAATGCATATCCGTCGTACCAAGATCAAGAAACCGAAAGCGGGGGCTTGTACGATGCCGTGCAAATGGGTTTCAATGGAGCTTTCTTCTTCTCTCGGTTGAACTTCCGCTTTTAGGCTGTGCATGTGCGCTCGGTAAGCGGCGCTCAATTACGAGCTGCTTACCGAGCGCCCTTGTTCAAGAGATATTGTCCCTACTTTCCGCGTCCTTGTAGCAGGACTAAAAGCGTGTAAAAAAGAATTTTAAAATCTAGAGCCAAGGACATGTTTTCAATATAGAGCAAATCGAACTTCAGACGCTGAAGCATTTCCTCCACCGAGGAAGCATAGCCATATTTCACTTGTCCCCATGAAGTAATTCCAGGGCGCACTTTGAGCAAATGGCGATAGTGCGGATTATGTTGTAAAATTTGATCGATAAAATGCTGTCTTTCAGGGCGAGGTCCAACAAGCGACATGTCGCCGCGCAAAACATTCCAGAAATTAGGCAATTCGTCTAGGCGCCATTTGCGCATAACTGCCCCCCATGGCGTGCAGCGGGGGTCATTCTCTTGAGATAACTGAGGCCCATTTTTTTCAGCATCCACGTACATGGAGCGAAATTTATAAAGAATAAAGGGCTTTCCATGGAGGCCGATGCGCTCTTGCCGATACAGAATGGGACCGGGTGAAGATAGCCGTACGCGAAGTGCTATGTATAGTAGCAAGGGCAACAGGATAATGAGCATACTGGCACTGACGACTACGTCAATAACGCGCTTCAGGACGCGCTGCCACCGAGGCATGAGCTCTTGCCGGATTTCAATGAGCACAGCACCATATACGTGTGTCATTTTCACTGAACCGAGCAAGATGTCGTACATGTCCGGAATAATCTT
The DNA here is from genome assembly GCA_025055285.1 of Saprospiraceae bacterium. Lineage (GTDB taxonomy): Bacteria > Bacteroidota > Bacteroidia > Chitinophagales > Saprospiraceae > M3007. Next base: position 40,670 of record JANWXM010000009.1, on the reverse strand, counting down.
TACGAACACCCGTTGGTTAAAGTCGAAGAGAATGTCGAGGATATGGCGCACTAGATTGTGTTCGCTGGTTTCAATGGCAATGATGACATCCTCTATTTCATAAGCACGAATAACATGAGATAGTTCCTGTAGGGAGCCCAACTTAGGCAAGTACTTGGCCAGAGGCGCATCCGTGTCGTTGGGGTCTGTATCTACGTAACCCAAGAAACGATAGCCGATGCTCTTTTTTTGTTGAGTGATATCTCTGTAGAGTTCAACGGCATTTTGGTTTGCTCCTACGAGAAGCGTATTAAAGGCTACTTTGCCTGCCTGTACTCGCTGATGGGCACGCGTGAGTAACGTCATTCGCATCGTTGCCGTCAGAAAGAAGTGCAGGCTAAAAAGGACGACGAACGATTGCGCGTAGGTGCGAGAGTCTTGCACCACATCGTCTAGGATTAGTGTAAAGAACAGAGCCAGTACGCCTAGAAAAGAGGCGAAAAATGTGCGCACAAGCGTGTCAACGCGCGACATTCGGTAAATATCGAGAGCGTAGTGGTCTAGGATGGCATACAGAAGTAGCCAGCCCACTGGAATAGCGCCTGCGCCTAGCCAAAGGTTAGGATCTTGAAAGATAGCCTCGTCAAAGGGGGCCTCTTCAATTTTTTTCCGATAAAGGAAGAAGAGCACCCAGGCCGACATGGCCGTCAAAAAATCAGCAATAACGTAAATTTGAGTATCGCGTTGTCGAAGTCGGCGCGACAAGGAAGACAAAGTTTTGCTTGCGAAGAATTAAAAGTGAGCTAAGCGAATGTTATCGAATAGAACAGTTCCTGTCGTTTTTTCGAACCGACCGGCGCTGTTAGGCTGCAACGCAAGGCGGAACAGCAAGCGATGTCTTTTTCGTTCGCCTAAGTTGACAAGCGGGTCTGTAAGGTTAAGATAAATTTTTCGCCATGTTTCGGAGGGATTAAAGCGGAAGACGAAAGTCCTCGTTTCTGTAGTGTTGAGGCCCTCGTCGGCTATCAGCCATAGTTCGAAGGGCACATCGTTCTTTCGGTGGAGCTCCAACCAAACTTGACGCGCTTTAGTAGCAGGAAGTCCCTCAATAGCTTCAGTAGCCACATCGTTGAGAGTGTTAGCAGTATCTACGCGCATGCGCACCGATCGGCCCGCGAAGGCATCTTCTACCACGAGTTCGAAGCCGGTGCGCGGGTTGTCGTCGCGATCTTGCAAAACGATGACGCCAGCATCGAAAGTACCGCGTTCGATGGCCCAAGGAAAGCGAATGTCATTCACGTAACGAGTAGAGGGCTTCAGCGTTGTAATCTGAGCCGGAGTTAAAACGATTTTGGCTTCGTGTCGCTGCATCATGGGGTAGACAGCAGGAGTAAGGAGTTGGCCATTTTCCTTCACTCCCGGAAAGACGAGAACCGTACAGGTATCTTTTGCCAACACGGGCACTAGAGCCGGGATTGAGTACCCGCCCAAAAATTCGTTATTCACATAGACCCATGCCTCAGTGATATTTTGCCATGCCGCCCCTCCCAAAGCGTCAACGACGAAAGGCTCGATACGCAAATAAGCAGGTATGGGCTCTTTCTTGTCCACACAACGCGGCCCCCAAAGAGCAGAGCAAGCAAACAAAACCCAAAAAGCCCGGCTAAATTTCATGCACTAAGGCTAAAGTAGCCAATAAGTGAGGCGGCAAAGATAGATGCTGGGATAATTTTGACGAACTCACCTTACGAACGAGCCCACTTTTCGATGCGTACTACTGCTTTGGGGTAGCCATTGACGCCGAAGAGTTGGCGTTCACTAGCACTAAGTAAATCTGGGCGATGAATTTTTTCTTTGGGTACGTTGCGCAGCTCAGGACACCACAGGCGCACGTAGTCGCCATTCGGGTCGTAGTTGCGCGCTTGCGTTAAGATATTAAAATACCGGTCTTCGCGCGGGTCACTGCCCACGCCAGCAACGTAATTCCAGTTGCCCCAGTTCGAGCACGGGTCATAGTCAAGCAGCAGTGACTCGAAATACTCTGCTCCCATTTGCCAGTTGACTTTTAAGTCGCGCACTAAGAAAGAGGCTACGTTTTGTCGGCCGCGATTGCTCATCCAACCCGTAGCATTTAATTCGCGCATATTCGCATCTATAAAGGGCACGCCCGTGCGACCTTCGGCCCATATCCAGAATTTTTCCCAATCATTTTTTAAGTGCGGCATGGGTTTGTTCTGAGGGCCGCCCTTTAAAAAGATGCGGTTTCGGTGCTTTTTGCCCATGAGGCGGAAAAAGTCGCGCCACAGCAGCTCGAAGAACAACCAGTAGGTGCTCTCGTTGCGCACGCGCTCTTGCTCGTAGCGCTTCAGTTCATGGTAGATGTATTTGGGCGACAGGCAGCCAGCCGCTAACCAAGGAGAAAATTTAGAAGAATAATCAGGCCCAATCAAGCCATTGCGAGTTTCCTTGTAGCGCGCTACCGCATTGCTTTGCCAAAAGTAATAATTCAGGCGGGAAAGACCCTCTGTTTCCCCTCCTTTGAAAACTAACACGGCGCGAGGGTCTGGTTCAAAGGGTTCATGCCCGAAATCGGTAAGGGAGGGAAGTTCGCCAGGGTCTAAGCCAGCGGGCAACGGTGGGAGGGAAGTAGGTGTTGGGAAGGGCGGGCGAATAGGTGTAATATGTTCGTTTTCCTTTCGAAACTGAGTAAAAGTATCGGGGGTATGGTGAACAGGCACAGGCAAGTCCTGCGTGTGATAGAGCATCTTACCGCGCACGTAGAGCAGCTCTACGCCGAACGACCATAGTTTGCGCTCTAGAGCATCTTGTACAAGCTCCTCTTCATACGTGCGCTCCCGATTGCACAATACCCAGGCAGCTTTTCGTTGACGAGCTAATTCTGAGACAATATACTCGGGCTTACCTACTCGTACCAATAAGTCAGAGCCCAAGCGACGGATGTTTTGGCGCAAATCCGCTACGCTCTCTATGATGAACTTAGCGCGAAACTTTCCTGTTTTCGGGAAACCAAAGCGCGTTTTGCCCATGAATACTCGTTCGTCGAAGACGTAGATGGGAATAATTTCGTCGGCTATTCGCAGAGCAGTGGTGATAGCTTCATTGTCGTGCAGCCGCAGGTCTTGTCGAAACCACACTATGGCACAGCGCTTCATGGCAAAAGATACTTTGTGGAAAGGTCAGGCGGACAAAGCAACGTTGTAACAATTGAATCGCACCCTGGTTTGGAGTAAAACAAAGAATGCTTTGTCGGTTTTTATCTGCTGCCAGTCCGCAAATAAACAGAATAAATTTTGTCATGCATATTTGTCGTTGCTATGGGTAGAATCGCGTTGGTTTGCTTTCTGTGTACTGCCGCGTACCAACTATTATGTGGTCAACAAGGCCTACTTGTTTCGCCTTCAGATGTCCTTTCGTGTCGCCGCGTTACTGGGCGTTCGCCCGATGGCTTGAATCTCCGCAGAGCCACTACACCTATTACATTGGACGGTCGTTTGGATGAACCTTCTTGGGCCGAAGCAGACGTGGCTACAGAGTTTGTTCAACAGTTTCCCGCGGATACTTCACTGGCGCACGCGCGTACTGAGGTGCGCTTTACTTTCGACGATCGCTTTCTTTACGTGGGCGCCATTTGTTGGCAGAAAATCACTGAGTACACGGTCTCTTCGCTCAAACGCGACTTTAGCGATGCGGATGGCGACGCACTCAACGTTTTGCTCAACCCCTCGCGAGATGGATTAAATGGTTTCCTTTTTGGCGTCAGCCCCCTGAATGTTCAGCGCGAGGCTCTTATCGATAACGGCACTAACCTCTCGCTCGATTGGGATAACCGCTGGAATTCTGCTGTACTTAATCACCCTGATTGTTGGGTGGTAGAAATGGCTATTCCCTTTAAAACGCTGCGCTATTCGCGCGCTGAAAACGCCAACATTTGGCACATCAATCTTGTGCGTGTGCGTTTGAAAGCATGGGAGATCAGCACATGGCATCCTGTGCCGCGCCAGTATGAACCCATTAGCCTTGCCTTTTGCCACTCGCTACACTGGCAGGAGCCTCCACCGCCTCCAGGGCTAAATGCTGCTATTATTCCTTACGCCATCTTGCGGCACCAGACCGATTTTCAACGCCAACCTCCTGATCTGGCTCTTTCCGAACGGATTCAGCGCCACGCTCATAATTTCGGTGCAGATGCCAAAGTCAGTCTCACTCCTTCCCTTAATTTAGATTTGACCTTAAATCCTGACTTCTCGCAAGTAGAAGTAGACCGTCAGCTTATCAATCTCAGCCGTTTTGAGCTCTTCTTTCCCGAGCGCCGTCAGTTTTTTTTAGAAAACCGCGATTTATTCGCCATGTTCGGATTTCCAACCTCTCGCCCTTTTTTCTCGAGGCGCATCGGGTTGGTCTTCAATCCTGTCACGGGCTTTTATGAAAATGTACCTATTCTCGCTGGAGCGCGGTTGAGCGGTAAGCTGACGGATGCGTGGCGCATTGGTCTGCTCAATATGCAAACAGCTCGCGTCAATTGGGATACAACTCGTGCTCTACCTGCAGCGAATTTTACAGTGGCCGCTATACAGCGCAAAATGTTTGCTCGCAGTGCAATAAGTGCTATTTTTGTTAATAAGGAAAATTTTCTCAGCCCCCTCAATGAGACTCAGCGGCGTGGTATGCAGCCTTGGAACCGCGTCGTAGGTTTGGAATACAACCTCTACAGCGCCGATAACCGCTGGGAAGGTGAGTGGTACTACCACCGTTCGTTTTCTCCTAACCCTCGCCAATGTGGTCAAACTGCTGCTCAATACCTCAGCTTTATGGATCGGAACTTCAGTGCCTATCTCGGATATTTCATCGTCGACTCTTTTTACACGGCTGAGGTTGGCTTTGTGCCTCGGCTAGGTTATCAAAGGTTTTTTGGCGGCGGCGGCCCTATCTTTTATCCCACAATCGGGAAGATAAATACATGGAGCGTGGAAGTAGATGCAGACTACACCTACTCGCTCTTCGGACAACAAACAGACCGAACAGTTAGCTTAGGAACAGGGGTGACTTTTCAGGATCAGACACAAGTTAGTACTTATCTGCTCCATACGTACACCTTTCTTTTTGAGGATTTTGACCCAACCTATTTGCACCAACCGGGTACTCAGCCGCTGCCCAGTAGCAAGGGCTACACCTACAATCAAGTGGGTTTCTATTTTGCTAGTAGCCGCACTTATGATTTCCAGGGAAGTGGCGAGGTACTGGCAGGTCAGTTTTTCAACGGTCATGCTCTTCTTGTTTCTGGCGAGTTAGCCTATCGGTGGCAGCCCTACGGAATTTTCTCGCTCAGAGGTGAATTCAATCGCATTCGCTTGCCCGCGCCTTATCCTCGCGCTAACGTATGGAATATAGGAGCTCGTGCTGAATTGACCTTGTCGCGCAGCCTGTTTGCTAGCGCCTTTTTCCAATGGAATACCCAAGCTAACAACTTCAACATGAATGCTCGCTTCCAGTGGCGGTTCGCTCCAGTGTCCGACATTTTTTTGGTCTATACAGACAATGCTTATGCACAAGCCATTGCCCAGACCTCTGTGCGTTTTTTGTCTCCCAAAAATCGAGCTTTAGTGCTCAAAGTAGTTTATTGGTTGAATGCATAAGTGCGTCGACGAAACCTTCTACCTTCGCCTGCGTATATAAGACCGATTACAAAACAACGAGAAAACGATGCGCCTCTGGCTTGCTGTAGTAGGGTTGGGTTGTTTAGTCCCTACTTCTTTGTTTTCCCAGAAAGATCTAGACCGGGAAATGGACTCCTTGCGCCGGCTTTACATCTTGCGTTATCGGGATATCGCTATGGATGAAATGGAGCGCAGCGGTGTGCCGGCTAGTATTAAACTGGCTCAGGCTCTCCTAGAAACGCGAGCAGGTACAAGTGAACTGGCCCAACGAGCTAATAATCACTTCGGTCTAAAATGCGGCAAAAACTGGAATGGACAGACCTACGCCAAAAATGACGATGAATTCGACAAGAAAGGTCGGCCAGTGTTGTCGTGCTTTCGCAAGTATCCTCACGTCATTGCTTCATATGTGGATCACAGCGCCTTTTTGCTGCTCCCTGAAAAGAAAGACCGTTACGGTTTTCTCTTTGAACTTGACCCATTAGACTACAAAAGTTGGGCCCAAGGGTTGCAAAAGGCCGGTTATTCGCCCGTAAGCCATTATGCGGAGCGACTAATTTTCTACATCGAGCACCATCAGTTATATGAATACGACCAACAGGTAAAAAATGGTCGGACAGCACCCAAACGCGTGGCTACTTTGAATGGATCGCGCTTAGTACAGGCGCGCGAAGGAGAAACACTTCAGCAAATTGCTGCCCTCTATCAAGTTCCAGTAGATTCTCTAGTCGTCTTTAACGACAGCTTATACGCTCTAGATGAGCCCTTGCAGTTAGGCGACCCTGTCTTCATCGAACCCAAAAGCGCAACTCTAGCCTCTGAGGCGCCCGCAGTGCACCGAGCAGCTCGAGGCCAAACCCTGCGACAAATTGCTCAGCGTTATGGTGTGCAGTTGAGAGCCATTCAGCAGTACAATGCCTATCTGCCAGATGTGCCGCTGTCGGCCCACACGCTCATCACGTTGAGGCCCACGGGAATTTCTTGTTTAGACATAAAAGGAGTGCCAATGAAGCGCGACAGTGTGGCGTGGGATGGGCGATTGCCTAGGCTACAAGGAGAGATATCGCCTGCTGCACTCAAGGAGAAGAATGCGACTTTTTTGCCATTGGCCTCGGATTCTCTTTCTGAGAAAGCTACGCCAGTGGCGATTAATATGCAGACAGGCGAAGTGGAGGTTTATCACCGCGTCGAAGGCGGCGATACATTGATGCGCATTGCTCGGCGCTATCGGACCACTGTGGCCTCTCTGCGCCGATTAAATCCTGGTGTACGCGACGATGCTATTCGCCCAGGTCAAACACTGCGCGTTCGATAATAGGCGTTGTATGCAAAGCATGCATCTTTGCATAAGCCTATAACCTAAAGCACACTCGTTGGCCGTGATGAGATACCTGCCTTCACTTTGGGCTCTGCTTCTCTCGATAGTTTGGTTTGCTTGTAGGAGTCCGAAACCTATCACTCCTGAGCGCCCGTTGCGTTCGCCTGAGCCTGCTACAGCAATAAAGTCTACGGGCAACGTCCAACTAGAATACGCTCAACGCTTTAAAGACATTGCAATTGCTGAAATGCAACGCACGGGTATTCCCGCTTCTATCAAGCTCGCCCAGGGCATTTTGGAAAGTGGGTCAGGACGCAGTGAGTTGGCCGTCAGGGCTAATAATCATTTTGGTATTAAATGCGGCGGCACTTGGACGGGTCGCACTTATTATAAGAAGGACGATGAGCGCGACCCGAGTGGAAATCCCATACCTTCCTGTTTCCGTCGCTACGAGCGCCCGGAAGAAAGTTTCCTCGACCACAGCGAGTTTCTTCGAGACCCGCGCAGAGCAGCCCGATACGGGTTCTTATTCAACCTAGACCCTACGGATTATCGGGCTTGGGCCATAGGGCTACAAACAGCTGGATATGCAACTTCACCGAACTATGCAGAGCGCCTTATTGAGCTCATTGAAAACTTGCGTTTGTATGAATATGACCAACCGGGTGCTACTGTGGCGCCGTCGCCGGGTGCAGTAGTGCCGGAGCGCATTCCACCTCGTGAGCGTATTCAATACGTCAACGACCTTAGGGTTGTATACTCGCGCCCAGGCGAAACGATTGCGGACATCGCCCGCATCTACCAGCTCGACCCTAACGACGTTGCAGATTACAACGACCGCGCTTTTGCTCCCGGCGACCGCTTGCCGGTGGGCACACGTATTTTCTTACAGCCCAAACGGCGTAGCTGGCGCGGGCGCACTACGCATCACTTCGTGCGCACAGGTCAGACAATGCTCGATATTGCTCAACAGTACGGCATTCAACTCGATGCCCTGTTGAAACGCAATGGCATGACCTACGGGCAAGAGCCAATGGTCAATGAAAAGATTCGCCTGCGCGGGCGCCCTCAGCCTGGAGAGGTGGTGCGCTTGTGCGATCGTGGAACGCCCTTGCCGTTGCGACCCACTCCACCTCCACCGCTCGTGCCTGATGAAAAACCCGCCTTCGAACGAGCGGACACTACCACTTCGTCTCCTACTCCTCCATCTTCAACGCTCCCAGAAAAACCTGCAATTACCGGCGTACCGTATCCAACAGACCCCATTCCAGAGCCAACACCGCAACCACCTGTAGTAATCTCGACTCCGCAGCCGCAGACTCCAAATCCTGCTCCACTTGTGAATCAAACGTCGCCTCAAACGGTATTTCATCGAGTCCAACGTGGCGACACGCTCTTTAGCATCTCCCGCCGATACGGCATCTCTGTCGCCGAAATTAAACGCATCAATCAGCTCTCCTCCGACCATATTCAGGTTGGACAGATACTTCGCATTCAATGAGAAAATGCTCGAAATTTTTCCTCAGCGCATCCATGGAAAGTCGCACGCTTGTTTTCGTCCTATTCGCACTTACGAGTCAACTATCCCTTGCTCAACCAAGACTATCTGATCAGGCCCAAATTAGCCTCCTTACCGTTGCTCCTGGCACGATGCTTTACAGCTTATTTGGTCACAGTGCGCTGCGCGTCTATGACCCAGTGCTAAATTTGGATCGCTGTTACAATTATGGCACTTTCAACTTCGACGAACCCAATTTTTTACTCAATTTCTGCCGCGGTCGGCTGTACTATTACTTGGATACCGAACCCTATCGCTATTTGGAATATGCATATTTGCAGGAAGGACGGCCCTTTCAAGAGCAGATCCTGAACCTCAATGCTCAACAGCGCCAATTCTTATTTGAGTTGCTAGAGGAGAATGCCCGCGAAGAAAATCGATACTACCTCTATGACTTTTTTTACGACAACTGCGCCACTCGTATTCGTGATGTGGTAGAAAAGGCGCTCTTCTACCAGATTACCTTTGATACAGCATTCCTACCTCTGGGCAAAACTATGCGCGAGTTGCTGCATCCTTACCTAGCCAATCGCCTCTGGACGCGCTTCGGCATTGATTTGGCCCTAGGGCAGCCAGCCGACCGCGTTGCTTTAGCACGCGATTTTATGTTTTTGCCCGATTACATGCGCGATATGTTTGCGCGGGCTCGCCTCGCCGATACTCTTCCTTTGGTAGCGGAGGAACGCCATCAGCTTCAGTGGTTGTTGCCCTCCGAAGCAAATGAGGCGCTCGGCTTTTTCAGAAACCCAATGTGGGTGATGTGCTTAATAGCGGCAGTGGGGGTAGCTACCATGTTCAGTCGTCGAGCCGAACAAGTATTTGACGTAGTGTTCTGGTTTGTGCTCGGCTTGGCTGGTCTCATTCTTTCCCTGCTGTGGTTTGCTACCGACCACGCCTCCACGAAAAACAATTGGAACCTGCTCTGGGCGTTGCCCACCCACCTCCTATTTTTCTGGCGGATCAAGCGCACAGAACTTACGGAGACGTACTTTACGGCAGTGGGAGCTCTTGCTCTATTGACTCTTATTCTATGGGGGTTCCTTCCTCAAAACTTACCTGAAGCAGCGTTGCCCATTGTCGTTCTCGTAGTGGTTAAAGGCCTTGCGCGCCGCTATTTCCGCGAGACGAACTCATAGAAGGCGTCGAGAATAAATCTAGAAAAAGCAAAGCGCCAGTTTTGGTGCATGCGTGCAATATGTGCTCAAAAGAAACGGACGCTTCCCAGAAGTGCAGTCCGAGAAGCCATCTCTTAAAAATACCTCGCAAAGGGAGTTGTTCCGCTGTGTTTGACTAAATTACCTTGGAAACACTAATAACGGTAGCGGCGCATTTTCCCTTGTTCGTTTTGAATGATGTAAGCCTCTGGGAAGGCACCGGCGCGTAGGCGGTCTACGGCGCGTTTAGCGTCGTCTAACCGGGTAAAGCCCGTCAGCATGATAGCTGTTGTTTTGCCATCAGGCAGAGGCCATTTTTCCAGACGTCCGCCAACACTTTCTATCTGGCGAGCGTTGAAATTTTCGGGCTTTTCTGTGGCCAATAGACGGATGTAGTACTCTGTCGCCGTAGGTGCTTCGAGGATGGGTGCACCCAATGTCTTTGCATACGCAGTAGTAGGCGTCGCAGGAGGAGAGGAGGCGTTTTCTACCACTACTACGGCATTAGAAAATCCTTTGAGGATAGCTTCGGCGCGCGCTGCTTCGGCTCGTGTGGGTGTGTCCCAAGGGCCTAAGCGCAGGTGCATCACCTCGTTCTGCGTGCAGACATAGAGAGGGCCAACTTGATTTAAGGAAGCGTAGTCGCTTATTTTCAGAGGTTTATCGGCCGGAGAAGAGGCTACTTCAACGGCATATTGTTGAGCTGGAGGGATAGAGGCAATTGAGGTAGAGTACGTTATTGGACTTTGAATTCCTTGAGTCGAGGTTTCGGCTGGCGCGTCAACCAAGAGATTGGAGCTGAGCTGATTTTCTCGCACGATGAAGGCGTTTTTAACAGCAGGAGCGAGCTGAGCCAGTACCGCTTCGGCCTGCTGGCGGGTTGGGTAGGCCCCTAAGCGCAACTTGTACAGATTTCCCTCACGAACGGTATATAGGTTGCCTAGGGAAGTGTATTCGCTGTAGCGCCGCAGGCTACTTGCAGAGAAGTCCTCGGGGTTGGCAGCAAGTTGGATTGAAAAGGCCTCGCCTTTTGTGGTCAGTGAGGGTTTTTTCAAAGATTTGGGAGAAGGAGCCTTAGAGGTAGAAGGAGTGGTGTTGAGCTCCTCAACGGAAATCATCTTTGGTGTATTTGCCGAATTGGCAACTGAGTATTGTGCTGGCTTTGGAGCCGGTTGAGGAGTGAGGGTGTAGTGGGCGTCGTCTCGATGGGTTGTGGGCGATACGTGAATGGAGCTCTTTAAGTAGCCTTCTTTTTCGTAAGCAATCGCATAGTTCACGTCGGGCATAAGCAGCAAATGGTACTTGCCGGAAGCATCGCTAATTGCAACTGTTTCATGCTGTCCGCTTTCTGCCCGTGCCGTTACCTGAACGTCGGCCAAAGGACGGTAGGTATGTATGTCGCGCACAATTCCACTGTATCGCATGCGGTTAGAGGGTTTTAGACGCACCAACAAGTCGCGTCCGGCCTGTTGATGTAGAGCGATGAAAGCATCCTCATAACCGTTTTTGCGAACGATAAGGTTGCATTCCGTATTGGCGGGATAGTAAAATGCTGCCTTTCCGCTTTCGTCGGTGCGCTGAATGCCTAAGTCACAGGCCGTTAAGTTAATCTCGGCATCAGCTATGGGTTTACCCGTAGCATCTGCAACGGTAACTGTGAAGCGCTCGATGCTGCCCATTTGAACGGGAATGCCCTCCTCTGAAGAAGACGTACTATAAGTGATGGGTTTAGTACCCTGAGGCGAAGTACTCAAACGGGCTGCAGAGGCCATGCTGTTTATGAGTACGACTTTTAGTGTTTTCTCTCCTCCGGCTCGGATAGATACTTGTTTGGGCTGGTAACCCTCTTTCCGGACGATAGCCTGGCAATTGGCGCGGCCAGCGGGTGTCTGGAAGACGTAACGGCCCGTTGCATCGGTTTGCCGAAAACCGGCAACACTGCCGCAAGCAGAGAAGTCAATTTCGGCATAAGGAACAGGACGTTGCTGAGCATCTACTACTTCAATGACAAACTCATCTACTTGTTTGCGTACTTGCCAGAGGTCTTCATTTCCTCGTCCGCCGGGGCGATTGCTAGTTAAATAGCCGTATCCACTTTGCGGATCAAAGATGAAGCCGTAATCGTCATAAGAAGAGTTTATGCCTGTACCCAAATGGGTGACTTGAGGTGTACCTAGGTCAGTTAATTCAATGCGGAAAATATCAAAGCCTCCCAATCCTGGATGCCAGTCAGAAGCAAAGTAAAGTATATCGCCGTCGAGGAAAGGCGTAATTTCATTACCTGGAGTGTTGATAGGCGCTCCTAAATTTTTTGGCATTGACCATGAAGTGCCATTCCAGGTAGAGAAATACAAATCCCATCCACCCATACCGTCTGGGCGATCGGAGGCAAAGTAAAGTGTATTTCCGTCTGCACTTAAATAGGGGAATCCTGTGCTGTAGTCAGAACCATTATAAGGAAAAGCCCGTGCGTTGACCCATTTGCCTTCAACGACGTCCGCAATGTACAAACTAAGGCTTGTGCCCTTTTCTACGATTTGCCGCGTTCCATCTATAAAATTATTTCGGCAAAAAGCTACGCGACGTTTATTAGCCGAGAAACTCACAGGGCCATCGTTGAACGTATTTTCTAAATCTTCGCGTAGAAAGGTTGGGTTTTGTAAGTAGCCATCGGGCCCGCGCCGTGTAACAAATAGTTGGTTGTAAGCGCTGCCCGTCCAATCATTGCTGGATTTAGTGTTTGTTCGGCGTTTTAGATCGCTGCGCGACGAACTATATACGATTTGGTCGCCGTAGAAGGCAGGAGCAAAATCAGCGCTAAGGGTATTTATGGGTTCATTGAAGGCTTTGAATATGCCCTCGCGCCGACTGGCTTGGATGGCAAAGTCACACATCTGAGCATAATGCGAACCGACCGCATTGTTTAGCGCAGCATAGGCAACAAACCATTTTTTAGCGCCTAAATAGTCACCCGTATACATGAGTGCGCGGCCGTAGCGAAACATAATTTCAGAAGGAGAAGGGTCATTTTGCAAGGCTCGCTCGTACCGACTTAACGCCTCTTGAGGGCGATTGAGGTAAAAATAACAATCTGCTGTACGAGCAAGTGCCTGTGTATTATTAGGTTGTTCTTTCAGCACTTGTTCGTAGGTGCGCAAGGCTAAATTAAAGGCACCTAATTCGAATTGCTTATTAGCTCGAGCCAGTGTTTCCTCCAGATTGGTCTGACCAGCGGCTGCGTGAGCAAAAGCAGAAAAAGCTATCAGCAGCTGCAAAGGCTTGGGCAGCATCGGATTCATGGTATAACGAGATTTGGGTTACGGTGAAAATCCAAAGTTTGCTATAGTTATAGGACATTAAACAAACGCGTTGCCATTTTTGCTTTATAGGAACTTCCATTGCCAAACAACGCATATTTGCGTCGTCTGGTATGAAAAAGAACGTATCTTTTATTGAATAAAGGTAAGCAATTCAGGATAGTATGAGGGCATTTTGCTCTCTCGAACCAATGCCGGTTACTTCTTCTCTGCTATCTTTCGCAATTCGTTCAGTTTCCACAGCGCATCTATAGGTGTCATAGCGTTAATATCGAGAGCAAGCAATTCTTCGCGGATCTTGCGCGTGTACTCATCGGCATCGAAAATTTGCAGTTGAAGGGGTGGTTGTACCTGTTGGACTCGAGCCCTAATGTGCTCAGGGTTAGGAAGAGTTTTCTTTTCTTTGCTTAAGCGGCTACCATCTGCTTCTAGAGTACGGAGGATTTCCTCCGATCGTTCGATAATTTCAGCGGGCATACCTGCCATACGGGCGACGTGGATACCAAAAGAATGATTGGAGCCGCCTGGTTCCAATTTGCGCAGAAAGATGACCTTTTGGCCTACCTGGCGTGTGCTGATGTGAAAATTGTGGATGCGCTCGTAGCGTTCGGCTAGTTCGTTAAGTTCGTGATAGTGTGTGGCAAAGAGCGTTTTTGGCCGAGCACGACTGTTGTTGTGCAAATACTCGGCGATGCTCCAGGCGATGGAAATACCGTCGTAGGTGCTAGTGCCGCGCCCAATTTCATCTAACAAGATGAGTGAACGCTCGCTGATGTTATTCATAATGAGCGCTGTTTCGTTCATCTCTACCATGAAGGTGCTTTCGCCACTGCTTATGTTATCGCTTGCTCCTACGCGCGTGAAGACTTTGTCTACAATGCCGATGCGTGCAGACTGGGCGGGTACAAAACTCCCCATTTGAGCCATTAGAACAATAAGAGCCGTCTGGCGCAGTAGGGCTGATTTACCGGCCATATTGGGGCCTGTGATGAGTAGGATCTGAGCTGAGTCATTATCCAAAAAAACATCGTTGGGCACGTAAGTCTCTCCTAGCGGCAATTGCGTCTCAATAACGGGATGGCGTCCAGTTTTGATGTCGATGACCAAAGAGTCATCTAGGCAAGGGCGCGTATAATGGTGTTTTTCGGCCGCTGTAGCAAAGGAGAGAAGGCAATCCAAACGAGCCGCTATTTGAGCATTCTGCTGAATATGACCGATATATTCGGCTACCTCACTTATCAGCTCGCGGAAGATTTGCTCTTCGAGTTCCAGAATACGTTCTTCGGCGCTTAGTATTTTGCTTTCTAAGTCTTTCAGTTCGGCAGTAACGTAGCGCTCACTATTTGCTGTAGTTTGTTTGCGTATCCAGTCTTTTGGAGCGCGGTCAGCCCATTTATTTGTTACTTCAAGATAGTATCCGAAAACGCTATTGAAACCGATTTTTAGGTTGGGAATGCCTGTTCGCTCGGCCTCGCGCTGCTGAATGGCGAGAAGAAGTTCGCGGCTATGGCGCACGATGTGGCGCAATTCGTCTAATTGAGGATGTGCTCCGTCAGCGATGACATTGCCTTTGCGAATGTCGCTCGGAGCGTCGGTATGAATAAGAGCGCTGATGCGTTCGCGCAAATGGGCACAGGGATTGATCGCTTCGCCCAAACGCCTCAAGCTGCCTCCTTGAGGACCAAACAGGCTCTGGCTTATTTCCACATCTTCCGATGCACCCTCTTCAGCTGTCGTATCGCTTGGTTTTAGCAAGTGTTTGATAACGTCCAGCGCGCCAAGGGCTCGCCGTAATTGGAGCAATTCGCGAGGGTTGATCTTGCTCACAGAGGCCTTTGCAACGAGGCGCTCCAGGTCACCCACCTGGCGCAAGTGGCTTTCGAGTTGTTGAGCGAGTGAACGATGCCGCAGGAGGAGTTCAACCGCATCCAGACGTTCGTTGATTTTCTGCAAGTTAGTAAGAGGGAACAATATCCATCGCTTCAGCAAGCGTGCTCCCATGGGGCTAACTGTATGGTCAAGCACATGGAGGAGGCAAGAGCCCGACTCATGGTTGGGCTGGATGAGCTCTAGGTTGCGTATGGTAAACCGGTCAAGCCAAACAAAAGCTTCTGTTTGTAGGCGACTTATCTGTCGAATGTGCGCCAGTCGAGTATTTTCTATAGAAGCTAGGTAGTGCAGGGCAGCTCCCGCCGCGGCTTGAGCCAGGTCGAGTTCCTCAATGCCAAAGCCTTTTAAGCTCACGCACTGAAAGTGAAGCAATAATTTTTCTCGGCCGAAGGAGCGCGTGAAAATCCAGTCTTCTAATGTATAGGTATAGAACTTATCGCCAAAGTAAGTAGTAAATTCCTTTAAGCGGCTCTTTGGCAATACTATTTCGGCGGGCTTGAAGCTTTGCAATAATTTATCTACCACCAGGGTATTGCCTTCACAAACGAAAAATTCTCCTGTGCTGATGTCCAGAAAGGCTAGTCCATAGTGGTCGCTTTTGCCGAAGGCCAAAACAGCTAGATAATTGTTCTGGCGATTTTCCAGGAGAGCATCGCTAAAAGTGACTCCCGGCGTAATGACCTCTGTTACGGAGCGGCGGACAACTTTACCTGGCACAGGCTTTTCCATTTGCTCGCAGATGGCTACGCGATAGCCGGCGCGTACCAACCGCGGCAGGTACAGGTCGAGGGCATGATGTGGAAATCCCGCCAGTTCTACATCCGAGCCGCCATTATTGCGGTTTGTCAGCGCAATACCTAAGGCATTTGCAGTCTTAATGGCATCTTCTCCAAATGTTTCATAAAAATCGCCCACTCGAAACAACAAGATGGCGTCGGGATGCCGAGCTTTCACCGCCGCATACTGTGCCATAAGCGGAGTTGTAGAGGAGGCATTTGGCGAAGGTGGTGCTTGCTTCGAGGGTCGAGCCATGAGTACAGCCATTAAATCAGAAGGCAAAAATAACGCGCCGCCAAGGAACCAAGCCGCCGAAGGTCGGCTGCCTATGCTGACTTTCCTTCGAAAAAGCACGTACACTTGTGTCCCACTTTGCCAGGAGAATGCGATGCGACTTACTCTTTCTCTGCGGAGTCTCCGCCAAGAGAAGCCCTGTTCGGGGGTCTACGTTAGGGCTCCGGCTTTAATTTCGTCTACTACTTCAGGATTTAGGAGAGTAGTGGTATCTCCTAAATTTGAGGTATCACCTTCAGCGATTTTGCGCAGAATGCGGCGCATGATTTTGCCCGAGCGGGTTTTGGGTAATCCAGACACCACTTGCACTTTATCCGGCTTGGCGATTGGGCCAATTTCGCGCGCTACCGTATCAAGTACGGCTTGACGGAAAGAGCTAAGGTCGCCCACCGGACCTGCGGGAATTACATAAGCGTAAATGCCTTGGCCTTTGATTGGATGTGGATACCCTACAACAGCAGACTCCACTACGTTGGGAGCTTTATTGATGGCGTCTTCCACCTCGGCGGTGCCAATGCGGTGGCCTGAAACGTTAATGACATCATCCACCCGGCCGATAATGCGATACATACCGTCGGCATCCCGGCGAGCACCATCGCCCGTGAAATATTTATCTGGGAAAGCCGAAAAGTAGGTTTGTCGGCAACGCTCGTGATCACCAAAAGTGGTGCGCAAAATACTGGGCCATGGGAATTTTAAGCACAGCATGCCTTCCACATTGTTTCCTTCCAGTTCGTTGCCCTCGGCATCCACGATGCATGGTTGCACGCCCGGCAAAGGCAGCGTAGCATAGCACGGCTTAAGGGGAGTAATGCCTGCTAGTGGACTTATGAGAATACCGCCGGTTTCTGTTTGCCACCACGTATCCACAATCGGACAGCGCTTCTTGCCTACGCGCTCGTAATACCAGCGCCATGCTTCCTCATTAATGGGTTCGCCTACTGACCCTAGCACGCGCAACGAAGTAAGGCGGCGACCTTTGACCCATTGGTCGCCAGCAGCCATCAAGGCGCGAATGGCCGTGGGTGCAGTATAAAAAATATTTACTTTATGGCGCTGGACAACGTCCCAGAAACGACCTGGGTTAGGGTATGTTGGGATACCTTCAAACATAAGGGTAGTGGCTCCTGCCAATAGTGGACCGTATACGATGTAAGAGTGGCCTGTAATCCAGCCAATATCGGCCGTACACCAGTGGACCTCGCCAGGCTGATACTGGAAGACGTTGCGAAAAGTGAATTCGGTGTAAACCATGTACCCACCATGGGTATGTACGACGCCCTTAGGTTTGCCTGTAGAGCCCGACGTATAGAGGATGAAAAGCATATCCTCGCTATCTACGATAGTCGCTCGACAGGCTTTGCGCTTGCCTTTCACGACGTCGTGCCACCATACATCGCGCTCGGGCCTCATGACCACCTCATCGCCAGTATTGCGCAGGACGACCACGCGTTCCACGCTGTCACATCCGAGGGAAAGAGCCTCATCTACAACTGCCTTAACAGGAATGCTCTTAGGCCCTCGGGCATTGCCATCGGCAGTGACAACGACTTTTGCCCGGGCGTCCTTAATGCGGTCGGCTAGTGCTACGGCGCTAAAGCCTGCGAAAACAACGGAGTGAACAGCGCCAATACGCGCGCAGGCGAGTACTGCTATTGCCAGCTCAGGCACCATGGGCATGTACAAACACACGCGGTCGCCTTTTCGAACGCCCAGCGATTTGAGCGCATTTGCAAATTGGCACACTAGCGCATATAGTTGACGATAGGTAAAGCGGCGCGGCCTCCGCTTAGGGTCGTTCGGTTCCCAGATCAAGGCTACCTGACCAGGTCGCGCTTCTACATGCCGGTCTAGGCAATTTTCTGTAATGTTGAGCTGACCACCAATGAACCATCTGACCTTTGGCTCGCGAAAGTTCCATTCTAGAACCCGTTCCCACGGCCGATGCCAACGGAAAGTGGCTGCTTGTTCGGCCCAAAAACCTTCAGGGTCGCGTATCGACCGCTCGTAAACCTCGTAATATTCGTCTAACGTGCGGATTTGTAGTGTCATATTTCGATAATACAGTTTTGGGGCGAAAATAGGAGGAAGTTTATAGGTTTTGCAATTCTAGGTAAAAATTATAAATCACAGAACGCTCTCTCTTTGCGAATATGCCGCCCAAAGAATCGCCAATTTTTCAAACTATAAATAAAGCCTTATCAAAGCTTTATTCTGGGAAATACTAACCTCAGTCTCGTATAAAATTCAAAAAGGCCTAAGAAGCGCTATTGGCGTCAACTGGTCTTTTGTCAAGCGTAGGCTGTGTTTAGCTCATGCTCCTTGTTAGCTGTTTTTGCATAAGTATAGAAAATCGACAGCCGCTCTGGTTGGCTCAGCCAACGAAGAGTACAAGTCTGCTTCAGCAGAAAAGCTAGCCCAATTTTTATAAAATTTGATTATCAAACACTCTTAGCATTATTTCTACTAGGAGACGAAACCGTCAAAGCTGTCGCACAACGGCGAGCCGCGGCTGGTGTTTCGTGTTAATGAGTTTTTACGCAAAAACGTGAAACTCAATAGCCAGTTCAATTGACTTAGTTGGTGAGAAACATCGGCCTTGTGTCGTTTCGCTCCTCAAGCCCAAGGGCACTAACTTCGCACGATAAGCACTCCTCTAGTCGATCTTACCGAAAAGGCTTTTCCGAAGGTTAATTAAGACCTCTTCAGCGATGGCCATCCTCCTGTAGAAGAGCCTTGCCCGCCTTTTCTCGCCAAAACCAATTTTTTATCGCTTAAAAACTCCACAACGGTTTGTTATGGGAAGGTTAATGGTTTATTACGGATAAGACTTATGAATTTTTGCAAATTTTTAGGAAAGTCTTATTCAATCTTAACATCTTCTGCCTTTCGCCCCCAACCTTCCCGGCTTATTTTTCGCCTTATAAAACCAACGTCGAAGATGAGTAAGATATATCATCCTGGGAGCACGGACGAGAAACTCAGACAAGGCTGCTTAAGACAGCATCCTCTTGCTCAAAAATACTTATATGAAAGATATTTCGGCCGGTTGCTAGGCATCGCCATGCGATACACTTCTGATCGAGAAGAGGCGCTCAGTGTGCTGAATCAGGCGTTCTTAAAGATTTTTTCCAACATAAATCAATATAGCGGAGCTGGTTCTTTTATTGGATGGATGGCCAAGATAGTTTTGCATACGGCAATTGATCATGTGCGTAGTCAAGTTACGTACCGACGCGTAATGGATTTTCATGCAGAGGCAGACAACCGTGTGTCGAATGAAGGTCTTAGCCAACTACAGGCCGAAGATTTGTTTCGAATCATCCAGCAACTGCCTCCCGCCACACGTACAGTATTTAATTTGTACGTCATAGACGGATACAAGCACAGTGAGATCGCTGAAATGTTAAATATTGACGAAGGAACTTCAAAATGGCATCTGTTTCAGGCGCGTCGTTTGCTGCAGCAACGATTACGTTGCCTATATGAACCTGCTTTTTAAGTGCTGAAACCTTCTAATCCACTCAGGCTACATCAAAAAGAAGAAGCATGGAAGCATTACCTGATAAGGAAGAACAATACGTGCGCGAGCAGTTGATGCAATATGAGTTTCCGTTTGATGAAGCGGCTTGGGAAGCCATGGAAGTGCTGTTGGTGGAAGCGCGTCAACGCGCACGGAAAAGGCGCGTAGCGATCTTGCGTTACGCAGGGTTAGTTTTGTTCGTGATAAGTGGAGCTGCTGCTGCATTGTTGGTGTTGTGGGCAATATTCTTCAAGCCAAGGAAGAATGCCTTGCCCAAGTCAGGTGAGATTGCTGTAGTTTATCCTCTTAGGCAGCAGGTGGGTGACCTTCCCTCTTCTCGAAGTGAAAATCATTTAAGGGAGGCCGGTCTACTCGCTTCTGGAAAGCCCAGTGCTCGCGAAGTCTGCTGCTCTACAGAGCAAAATCTAACCGTCTCAGCAACAAACCAAGCCCCGGGTTTTCAGGGCAATCTAGCGGCCGTTTCGAGTAAAGTTGCTGCTGACTTTGCGCCAGAGCCAGCCAAAGAAGAGGAAAATCAGGCTCCTCTCGAAGGCGTAGCGCTCTCTTTGCCGCTTCCGATGCGCGTAGCGCCATCTCTCCTCTGGCTGAATAGAGATGAGCTTATTCACCAAGTACGACCCTGCTCCTGGGATTTCTCTCCGCGCCTTGAACATGCCTTGACGCTAGGGCTTGGAGCGAGCATATGGCAATGGAACCCGCTGGCTGTTTCTCCTGCGCCCCTCGTAGGCTATCTCATCCGCTATCGGTTTAGCACCCATACGAGCCTTCAAGCAGAATTTCAAGTAAAATCATCCAGTGGTTATCCGCTCTACGTACGAGAAGAAGGTCTGTCTTTTGGCGGCGGCTCTAGGCAACAGGGCAAAGAGATTCACAGCTTACTCTTTTTTGAGGCACCTGTATGTATTCACCATCGATATCGGACGAACCAGGCGGTCTTTCTCGGCATTCGTCCATCGTACAACATCCTCATACCCGCGCAAATGCTCCAAAGCAGTGCTGTAAGTCAAAACGAGCACCTTCTTCGAGAGAAGATAAACTCTCTCGACGTGGGTATTGGCCTAGGGTGGGAGTGGCGGATGCATCCTCACTGGGCCTTCGACGCACGCTTAACGCATGGGCTGCTTAATCTGGTATCAGAAGATTTCTTCCACGGCGTTGATCGCCTGTACAACGTTGACCTTCAGCTCTCTGTTCGGTATTTCTTGACGCCGGATAAGCGCACATTGATTAGCCGATTGTAGCGCTGCGCTAGCTAAAGCGGTTCAAAAAAGCCAACACTCGAGCCGACCCATTGTTTGCCCATGTTGTAGCGAACGCCCACCATCTCGCCCTTGCTCATGCGGATTAAGTTGTTCACCAAGCGAGGACGCTTCCATTCTTTCGCCCACAGAATCATCATGCGAATCTCACATTTGGCCGGCTCGTTGGGGTCGAGCGTCTGAATACACGCTGCGTACGGCCTTTTGCGCTGCAAGATGTAGTCCATTGGGTTAGAGATGGCTGCTATGTCCTCGACGGTCACATTGATTTTTACTCCTTGACCAGAGAAAGAAAATAGAGGCTTAAGCACCCAATTTTCTAGGTCTTCTGGAAGTTCTTTTAGCGCGCCAAGAAAATGCGTCTCCGGAACGAAGGGCGAGTTCAAAAAAGGCAGCGTGTACTTAGAAATCCGAAAAAACCAGTTTGGATGGCCCACCCATTCGGCATCTACCTCTGTGCGCAAGTCCCATGCTCGAGGCAAGTCAGCGCGGCGGTCTAGTTCGTCAAAGATGATGCGGTTATAAATGCGCTCTATGGCTATGCGGCGGCCTTGCTCGTCGAGATAGTAAAGGTCTCGCCCTTCGCGCTTCACCTGAGATAGGCACAAGACTTTGATACCAAGATATTTGCGCGTCCCCCAAAAATCAATCCGCGTATTTTGCTTCTCAGGTTCAATTTCCAGAAGTACCACATTTTCAGGGCGAGAGTCACCCACGATGATGCTGCGCAGCAGAGCGAGATAATCGTCCTCGTTTAAGTCGCTGAACAAATGGTGAAAATCTGCCGGAATGTCAAAATGCCTGCGGTAGGCCGTTGCTAACAAATGTTGATAAAAATAAAGCGATGGAAAGCCTTGCATTTCAATAAGTTGTGGAAAAAGTTGACCGTTTTCATCATGGCAGATTCCAAAGTCGAGTTGTATGAAGATAGGATGCGCGTCTTCATTGGGCACGCGTAAATGAGCGGGAATAGCTGCTTCACTCTGTTGGCGAAAGTTAGGTTGAGTAAGGACATGTAAAATGTCTTCAACAGCTTGTAGAAGTTGAATTTTTAAGGCTTTAGGAACGAATACAGGTGTTTCGCAAACGCGAAAACTAACCGGTTCGCCAAATTCAGTATCCATGGTCTGCAAAAAGGCTTGGTATTTTTCAGGGGTAAAAGCGGCGTTAAAGCGTTGGCGTAGTTCGGCATGCATAGATTCACTCTATTTTTCAAAAGCGACTGAAAGAAAACTCTACGAGCAACACATGCGCAATAATACACACTAATGGTCAAAACTTCGGAGAAGTATAGGAATTTCCAAACGATAAAACTCAATGCGTCGAGCCGTTTTTCGTTTTACCTTTGCCAGTCTATTCTTCTGCATACTTTTGTTTATGCAAGCGATTTCAGTAGCAAGAACTTGATGGTATAAACGAATAGACTATGCCGGATAACATTCATCCACAACCTACTCTGAACATCGAACTGCCAGAAGACGTGGCAGAAGGTATCTATTCTAATTTGGCGATTATCTCTCACTCTAACGCTGAGTTTGTAATAGATTTTATTCGGATGATGCCTAACGTGCCCAAGGCGCGTGTGAAATCGCGTATCATCTTAACGCCACAGCATGCTAAACGCCTTCTTTTTGCCCTGAGAGACAACATTCAAAAATACGAAATGCAGTTTGGTAAAATCGAAGAGCCCGAACATCCTCAGTTGCCGCCTATGAATTTCAATACGCCGCCTGCACAAGCATGAGAGGACGGGTTCAGAGGGTATACTCTTGACCTAGGGCAGGAATGTCTACGGCGGAAAAGCCATGTTGCAGTAAAGTATCGCGCCACACCTGTTGGCGGTCGAGCGTGCCATGGGTGAGCCAAAGTTGACGAATTGAGGCGCGCTGATTTTGTAAAAACTGGAGCATTTCTGTGCGGTCTGCATGAGCGCTAAAGGAATCCATGACTTCCACTTCAGCCAGTACTTGTTTGCGTTCGCCGAAGACTTCCAAGCTTGTCGCGCCAGCGCGTAGTTTGCCGCCAGGTGTATTGGGCGCGCAATAGCCGATAATAAGGAACGTAGCGCGCGGGTTTTCGATGTTGTGGTACAAATGGTGGCGGATGCGGCCTGCATTCATCATGCCTGAAGCTGCGATGATAATGCAAGGGTGTTGCATGTGGTTGAGTTGTTTGCTGGCTTCGACGGAACGAATGTACTGTAGCTCTTTGAAGCCGAAGGGATTTTCATCTTCGAGCATGTATTGGTGCAGTTCTTGGTCGAAACACTCCGGGTGGTCGAGAAAGACCTCTGTAGCGTCCACAGCCAGAGGGCTGTCTACGAAGATAGGCACTTTGGGCAGGCGCCCAGCGCGGTGAAGCTGGTCGAGCATATACACAAACTCTTGGGTGCGACCTACAGAGAAGGCTGGGATAATGAGTTTGCCTTTCTTTTCCACGCAAGTATGCCGTACAATGTGGAAGAGGCGTTCCAATTCTGCGGGTGCGGCCTCATGTTCGCGGTCGCCATAAGTACTTTCGCAAATGAGGTATTCTACTTCAGGCATCGGTTGTGGGTCGCGTAGGATGGGCCGACTCGGCCTTCCGAGGTCGCCCGTAAAACCAAAGAGCACAGTACGGCTTCCCTCACGAATTTCAAGGGTAACGGAGGCACTTCCCAAGATGTGGCCGGCATCTCGAAACAACACGCGAACGCGCGGATGGACGTAAAACCACTGTTCGTAGCCAAAGGCGGCGAAGTTGCGCAGAGCAGAGTGCACATCCTTGAGGGTATAGAGCGGTTTCCTCTCGGGTGTGCCAGGTGCACGGCGCTTGTTGTCAAATTGAGCGTCCGCTTCTTGAATTTTAGCCGAGTCTGCAAGCATAATAGCGCATAGATCACGCGTAGCGTGGGTGGCATAAATAGTTCCGCGAAATCCGTCGGCTACGAGTTTAGGCACGCGTCCCGTATGGTCAATATGAGCATGGCTGAGGATGAGGCAATTCACCTGCTGAGGCGAAAAGAGCCACCGCTCGTTGAAGTTATACACTGGGCTATCCTCCACCTCGTCATCGACGCCTTGGTATAGGCCGCAATCGAGCAAGATGCGGAAGCCGTCTTCTAACGTAATGAGATGAGAAGAGCCAGTGACTTCGCGCGCTGCGCCGCAGAATTTGATAGTCATACTGAGAAGAGCATGTATGCCTTTGAATTGGTGCAAAATAAGGCAGCAGTTGTATTCTAATTGTTTTCTTTTTTAGAAAAGACAATGTTATGCAGCAGCATACCTCATTCTTTCTTCAAGAGAGCAAAAAAACTCAATTGTTGTGTACTCATGAAGAACCGCATAGATGTGCTGGGACGACTTGCTCTGGAGTACAATCCTCCTCTAGACTGTTTGATCGGTCAAACAAAGTCGAGTAGAGGAAAGTGTTGCCCAAGGATGGGCTGGTGTTTGGCCTCTAACCAATTTTCTAGTACGGTCGCGTAAACTTGCCGAAAGTCTACTTCAAATTTCAAGTCGCCCTGCTCTAAGTCTGCCAAATTGGGTAGAGCATTGAGCAGCCCGTGACGTCGAAGAGCGCCGCCCAAGAAAAACATCTGATTGGCCGTGCCGTGGTCAGTACCGCCGCTGGCGTTTTGACTAACACGACGGCCAAACTCAGAGAATGTCATAACGAGAACATCCTTCCAACGACCTTGCGCCCTTAAGTCAGCAGCAAAGGCAGCCAAAGCCGCGTCGAGCTGCGACAACAGACGCTGATGTTGAGGGAGTTGATTGATATGGGTATCGAAGCTACCCAGCGAAAGGTAATACACAACGGTCTCAGCATCGCTCAGAATAAGGGAGGCTACTGTACGTAGCTGGCGGCCGAGTGGGGTATCAGGGTAATTTGCCGAAGAAGGTTTCACTCGACTTTTTTCAAAGATGTAATCTGCTGCAGCAATGGCATCGTTCATGGTCTTATATAGATACTCAAGTGGTGTTTCCTGGAGTTCATAAGTAGTTTTACTTGAGCTATACTCAAGCAAGTAAGCGTTTTGTGCGATAGCTCGCAATTCGGCAGGTTCGCGCATAGCAAGGCCCTTGTAGCGCTGGCCTTTGAGGGCTAGACCGACTGAATCATTTAGCTCAATAGCAGGAGCGGTGCAAGATTTTGGCAGACATCTCGCATCCAAGTAACGCCCTATCCAGCCGGTTTGCCAGTACTCATGCGCCGGGCTAGCGCTGTGCCAAATGTCCATGCTTCGGAAGTGCGAACGGTCGGGATTCGGATAGCCTACGTTATGAAGCACGGCGAGTTCTCCATTGTCATAGAGGTGCTTAAGGCCTCTCAAGGCCGGGTGGAAGGCAGCTTCGTCAGTGAGGTGTAGTGCATCGGAGGCCCTTATAGCAAGGCGTGGGCGTTCGCGATAGTAGATATCGTTGTGGATGGGCACAACCGTATTGAGGCCATCATTGCCACCGCTAAGTTGCACGATGACGAGCGCTTTCCCTCTTGTGGGTAATGCCCCTGGGCGAGCGTGAGCCTTCAAAAAGCGCGGAACCCATAGTGAAGCAGCTGCCAAAGAGGCTACCTTGAGAAAAGTGCGGCGTTTGATTAACATGGCGAATTCGATGAAAGTAAGGAGAAGTGCACTAACACAGTTGATATTCGGGAGTGGCCATGAGTTGGAGAACGGCTGTTTGGAGCAGCTGTTCTCGAGAGGTAGTTCGAATGTATTTTCGTACGATGGACAAGCGCTCTTCTGTTGCGGGAGTTTGCCACAGATAGTGCGCTAGGGCGGGCAATAAATCCTCTGTGGGTGTTTGGTCAAAGATCTCAAAGAGCGGTGTCCAGAGTAATTCAGCTGTTAGGCGCTGGCGAAGGCGGCTAGCCCGACCCTGTCCCATGGCAATGTCGTCGTCCTCTGCTAGGCTAATATCTACGGCGTCACCAGCAGCCAGCAGATGAGGCAAACGCAGGCGTAGCATGAGGGTGGTAGCGTCGATCCAGGCGCGTCCGCCTGGCCATCCTGCTACATTCGGCGGGTGAAAGAGCACTTGGCCCAATGCGCGTTGTAAAAGCAGCTGCGCCTCTGGGTCGTCCAGTTCCATAGGTAAGGCACGCCTCATACCCACCCAAAAGACTACAGGCGACTTTATCTGATTTCCCATGTTTTCTGGATCGAAAAACCAGTCGGCAGTAAATATGTCATCGAGCAAACTGCTAATGTCGTAGCCGCTATCGTAAAAACGGTCGCCCAGCTGTTGTACGCGCTCCTCTGGGACATGCTCATCGTTGACAAAAAATCGGTACATTTTGCGAGCGATGAAACGAGCCGTCTGGCGCTGTTCCAACAAAATATCGAGCACATCGTCGCCGTCAAAGCGACCCGTATGACCTAAGACGGTTTTTACACCTCGGTCGTGTTGATGGCTGCGAAAGACAAATTCGCCTTTTGCATTAAAGCCCCAACCCGTGAAAGCACGCGCAGCCTCTTTAACATCCCTTTCTGTGTAATGGCCACGCCCGAGGGTGAACAATTCCATCACCTCGCGGGCAAAATTTTCGTTGGGTTTTGCCTTCCGATTCTGCTGATTGTTTAAAAAAGCCAGCATTGCTGCACTTTTGGAGACAGCTCGGAGCAACTCGCCAAAATTGCCCAACGCGTGCTTGCGAATTATGTGCAGAAGATCTTGCTGAAAAACAATATTTAGATTTCGACTCGCAAAATGGCCATGCCAAAAAAGGGCGGTCTTCTCGCGCAACTGAGCAGGCGTAAGTGTCATCTCCTCCAGCCACAATAAATTGAGACTCTGAAGCATTTTGTGCTGCTGGGCGCGGCGCTCTTGCCGCTCTTCCGGACGGAGTTCTTCAATACGTGCAAATTCGCCTGCGCCTATGATCAGCCCTCGCACAACATCGCTGGTTATGAATAACTCGCCGGGATCCTGTGCCGATAATCGCTTCATCATGG
Organism: Saprospiraceae bacterium; assembly: GCA_025055285.1. Lineage (GTDB taxonomy): Bacteria > Bacteroidota > Bacteroidia > Chitinophagales > Saprospiraceae > M3007. Next base: position 13,964 of record JANWXM010000009.1, on the reverse strand, counting down.
GCCACCATACCTCTGGCGGCCGCCGTAGCCAGGCAAGCCAATCTGAAGAAGCTGGGCCAAAGCCCGCACGCCAAAACAAGTGTTGTAAACGGCGCTGAGCGACGGGGTCAAGCATGGCGGTTAAACTTTTTCTATACTGCATGAGACGGCATATTGCGCCACGTGTTTAACGTTTGCCTCAACGAGAATATCTTTTCTAGTTTCAATGTTAACTCAACTTGCGCCGTGAATGCGCTGGATCCACACCTATCCACGTTGCATCCTCAAATTGCAAGTGGGCTCTTTTAAATAACCGCAGCAACTTGGAGGGAAAATCTTAAGCTCGGCTAGCTGCATTCCTTTCGCACAAAAACATGAAAATATGTAGCTAGTTTGGTCAACTCCATCAGTGCAGAACACGAGCTTGAGAGGCGATATCAACACTCTACACGATGAAAGAGGAGGCCCGCAGTAAGTAGAATTCAACTAGCCCTCCGTAAAATTTGAACCTTTTTTGCGGCTCAAACCCAAAAATCTGGTCGCTTCGCGCTTCGATCATTGCGAGGTTGCTCTCTGCGAAACTGAGAAAGTGCTGGTGCAAGATGTTGCTACCAGCTCGGTGCTTTGCAAAGCGAGTATATTTCTTTAGAGGGTCTGCGCAACTCATTTAACTGAAGGCTATTTTTATAACTTTTACCCGTAAAAAGACAAGGCTATTGAATAGTTTAAAAACACCTGGAGAGGCTCATATATATTGGCACGCCATTCGGCGCAACATCGAACCTCTGCTTTTCCCAGAGCTTTTTTGCGAATGCTAGTAACTAATGGCGCGTCAGAGGAGATGTTACCTTGGTTGAAGTAATTAAATTTTTCCAAGAGCCTGCTTATGACCATTTTTTTGCAACGCGATGGCTGCATCTACGACATTGATCTCTCTTCGGGCATCGACTTGTCGCTTCCGCTACGCTCAGGAGCTGAGAACCCAAACGCGTTTGGTGCCCCTTTACCGGTATTTAGCCCTGTGCGGGTGGGCTCCTTTGTGGGTAGCACGGCAGAAGGAAGTCCAGTGAATTTCTACAATGTCTTTTTCAATCCTCATGGTAATGGCACCCATACCGAGTGCGTAGGGCATATCGCCCAAGAGCGCTATGTATTGCACGATTGCCTGAAAGAATTTCACTTTTGGGCCAAACTAGTTAGCCTCTCCCCTCAAGCATGCGCCAACGGCGACCAACTCCTTCTTTGCGAGCAAATAGAGACAGTGCTCAAGCCTTTCGAAGTAGATGCGCTTGTCGTGCGTACTTTACCCAATACCTCGGAAAAACGCCAACGCCAATACACTAGAACCAATCCTCCCTACTTACAGGCAGAGGCTGCCTCTCTTTTAGCTGAATATGGGATTCGGCACCTCCTCATTGACCTTCCTTCCATAGACCGCGAAGAGGACGGCGGAGCTCTCGCCGCTCATAAGGCCTTCTGGCGATACCCTGAAGCTATACGCAGCGACTGCACCATTACTGAACTCATTTACGTACCCGATGAAGTGCCAGATGGCTTTTACTGGCTAAATTTACAAACAGCCTCGTTCGATTTAGATGTTAGCCCTTCCAAACCCGTGCTCTTTGCTATACGTCCCCGTTAAGGGCGCCTCCGCGCAAGATTTAAGGACGGCAGCGTAAACGCCGCTTTAGACTCGCTGATCTAGAATATTTTTGCCAAAACCTAAGCAATGGTTGCTCTTGTTAGTCCTTTCATGCGCCACTTTACTGCTGCTCTTGTCGTAATCGCGGGATGCACTTCTGTTTTTTCTCAAATTTCATCCGATTCGGCCTCAGCCAAATGGTCAGGAATCGAAAGTCGAATTGCCGAATGCCGACAGCGCATTCAACGCGCCTTTTTAGAAGACGACCGAGTAGAGACGCAGTTTTGGATGGACTCCCTTCAGAAGCTAGAAACCTCTACCGTATTTGGCCTTTACTGGGACGAGCGATGGCTGCTATATCTATGGCTAGAGCATTACGCACCTGTTTTCGCGGAGGTTTCGCGTTATTCTGAAATAGAAGCCGCCGAGGCCTATAAAACTCGACCGCCGAAAGACAGCCTTTTCGAGGCCATTGACCAGCGCCTCTTTGAGGAGCGATATGTTTTGTTCGACCAACTTAAACGCGCTTGGCTTAGCGCAGAAGAGCGTGCTTTTGGGGCTTTGCTTGTCTCTTACCTTCTCCGGCTCAACCTCACGGATGCGGAGCAGGCAGCCTTCGACGAGGCTTTGGACAACTTTTTGAAAAAGTATCCAAACTCGCGGTTTCGAGCGTTTATCCTCAAACGCATGTACTATTCGCCCCCTGCCGCAGACTGGGGGTTAGGCGTTGACTTTCAGTTAGGCGCTTACAGTTGGTCAAAGGCTCTCGGTCGTTCGCTTGGCGAAGCAGTAGGCGCAGAGTTTGGGCTTTTTTTCTCGAAGAGGCGCTGGATAGGGGCTTTGCGCATAGGGGGAGGCACAATGCGTCTGCGCCGAGAGATTGTTCACAAAGGGTACAATTGGCTAAAGGGCGATCCGGCAACGGTTTTGGTCGGCGGCATGGAAGGTGGCTATTTGCTTTATCGCCGCAAAAAGATGCAGCTAGCTTCACTTGTAGAAGTTGGGCTTAGCGGCATTAGTCCGCCGGCGGATGAGGAAGGAGAGTTTCCAGAGTATTACCAAGATGTGTTTCGCTTCAACGGCTGGCACTTTGGGGCAGCCCTTCAAGCGGATATTAGTTTTAATCGGGTAAAAAGCATGGAACAATTCTCTTACCACGGCCTACGCCTGCGCGTTGGACATCGTTGGCTGCACTTAGACGAGGGCAATCCTGCCATGCAGGGGAATCAATTCTTCATTTCGATTGGATATGTTATTTTTGGTAGGCAAATTTTCGATGATATTTATGGAGATTATTAATTAATTACTTTTTAATTATCCCGTGAAAAAAGATAATTGTATTGAAATTATTCATCTTATCGATACTAATGTTTTAAAGGCGGTGCAGTCGGCTTGGTGTGATGGCTCTTACGATCGTCCAGTATGGTATCAATTAATCTATCGGCCGCGCGGTGCTTTCATTCTATGTTGCGGTGCAGGTCTGTTGGCAGAGCGAGTACAACACCTTCGTTTCACCTATGATTTTATTCGGCGCATAGGAAGCCAAACTGACTCGTTAGGTCGAGCGCTATTTACTGAGAGTTTTCTCAACTACTTGCAGCGTTTGCGCCTTTGCGCCGATGTGTGGACGGCTTCCGAGGGTGCTTTGTTGTTGCCTGACGAGCCAGTGGCGGTTGTGTACGGTCCAAAAGCCCACGTCTTGCTGCTAGGCAGAGTGATGGAAGATCTTTTGTGGCGCTCCACGCATTGGGCTACGTGTGCGGCATATAGGCGCTGGCAAAGCGGAGACCTGACCGAAGAAGATTCACCCACACCCGAAGAAATTGCGCTCTGCCTGCCGGAATGTTGTCGGCGTGCGCTGTACGTTGGGGCTGCTAAACCAGCAGAACTAGAGAATTGGTTAAATGACACTGCAGCCTCTCCCGACTCAAACGAAGGGCTTTTGCCCGCTCCTGTAGCATTGGCTGATTCCGACGAAGAGCAAAGCCCTCTGACGCAGATCCGACGCGCTTACCGAGGAAGCATTCCTCAAGGCGATATCTGGCTTACTCAAGTCTTAGAAATAACTGCAAGCGTCGGCAAAACCACGGCGACCATACTCGACATATGCACACACCGACGCCGCACCCTTCGTTTCAGTCGCTTCCAAAACCTCTATCAGCCTGTTCTCGTAAAGGGCCAGCCGACGCTCGCCGAGACCAAATTGCCGTACCTTCGCCAGCGGACACTCTTGCAATTGCGCCTGTTCACTCCAAGAAAGCTCGCCAACTATCCTCACGGTTGGTGGACAGAAACTTTGGTTTAGGTTGCTAGCCTGGTCCCTCCTTAAATCTACGCCGTTTGCACTGCATTCGAAAGGAGCAGCCAAAAGTTGTTTATGCCCTCTCCCTGGATCAGAATAACCTCCTGTTGATTGAGCATTTCTAAAAGCGCTAAAAAGGTCACAACGGCGTGTATTCGATTTTCCAAACAGAGAAACACTTCCTCAAAAGAGGTTTGCTCTTTGAGCCGCAAACGACTAAGGAGATACTCGCGTTGCTCCTGAATGGTGTATTGATAATTGTAAATCGTGTGTACGCGTCGGCGTATTTGACTTTCTTCAAAGCGATCCATCAGCCGCGTAAAAATGCGCAGCAACCGAAAGGCCGATAGGCGTTCCCATTCAGCGTCTATTAGAGCTCGCTGAGCCAATTGGCTTAACTCCACGCTAGCAAAGCCCCGCGGAGCCATGAACGAGCGCAACTCCTCCAAGTGGCGCAATTCATCGAGTACACTCTTGTAGCGCTTGTATTCGATGAGGCGGTCTACCAATTCCTGGCGTGGGTCTACCTCAACACCCTCTTCGTTGTGCGCTCTTCGCGGCAGCAGCATCTTGGCCTTTATGCGCATAAGTGTGGCTGCTACCACAATGAATTCCGACGCTATCTCTAAATTTTGCGCCTGCATCTGATGCAGGTAGTCTAAGAACTCTCGGGTAATGCGAGCGATAGGGATGTTGTAAATATCAATCTCGTCTCGTTCGATGAAGAACAAGAGCAGGTCAAAGGGACCTTCGAAAACCGGCAGTTTTATGGTAAAAGTCTCCAAAAGTCTGACGGATTTTTAGTCATTGAGCAATGCTGACCACAAAGTAACATCTAAACTAGGCACCGATCCTTCTTCAGAGAGAAAAGAAAAGGCAAAATGGTTTACTGAATAGTAGACGAGCGTTGAGAATAAGTAAGCTAGGCTGTTAGACAACTGTGGTGCTTTGCATAAAAGTTTCTTTTTTGAGCGCGCGGAGGCTAACAAATCTTTCCTATAGGCTGCGTTTGGCCTCAGTTACTTTATTTGAATAAATAGCATGCTGCAAATAACGCAATCGCAGAATTTGCGCAGAATTTTAGCATATGGCAACATCGATCGGAACTATTATTCTAGCTAGCGGGCTCACATTGTGGGGCGTAGACGCAGCTTTGCGCGCCCTCTCACCCGGTGTATATACGCGCAGTCGATACATCTATGTCGCTATTGCACTCGGGCTTTCACCAGCTTTCTGGGCTACAGCGTGCGAAACGCCCCAACTTTTAAGTGCTACAGGATTGATGCTTTGGGCAATAGCCTTCTTTACTCGAGGGATAGACAGTGCTTACTTGCCCTGGGCATTGGGTTTCACGTTGACAAGTGTATTTGCTGTCTATCTTGAGCCTTTACTAGCCTTCACATGCCTGCCCTTAGCGGTGCTGCTACTGCAGGAGCATGTACACTGGCAAGCAAGTGCTGCTGTAGGATTTTTCTTGCTGGGTGCATTAGGCTGGGCGTGGAGTCAGACGGGTGCAGTCCCTTTGGAGCAATTTTGTTCCGCAAGTTGGTCATTGCGTTATTTTTTTATTAAAACCGATGGGGTGCCGAATGTAGCTATCCTGTGGCAACCCATAGGGCATCCATTTTTCTGCTTGCCATTGCCTGCGCTTCTTCTGCTTTTTAAAAGAACAGATATTAGCATTTATGCTCGGCGAGCACTTTTTTTCTCTTTAGTTGTATTGATTCTGTTATTCAGCGGTTTGCCCACGTTGAGGCCTGTTCAACTTTTACCCATTTATGCCCTTTGGTTGCTCATTCTTTTTCCCGCTTGGGACCGGTTTTTTGCTTACGGACATTATTTCTTTACCCGCCTTACTACAGGGCTGTTGGGGCTTGCAATTGTTTGCCAAGTTTTAGCGCTTACTTTTTTCATACCAGACTTTTGTCGGCTGGCGTACCTTTCGCAAGACTAAATTATCCTTGTTAATATGTATCCAGATCTGTCTTACATTGCTCACGCCCTGTTTGGCACCGAGCCGGACAATTGGCTAGCTATTTTCAAAACGTTTGGCTTTTTCCTGGCCATTTCCTTCTTGGTGAGTGCGGCGCTGTACTATTGGGAACTCAAGCGCAAGGCACGCGAAGGCGTATTTAGACCTACGAAAGTAAAGGTAGTCGAAGGCAAGCCGCCATCGGCACTAGAGGTGGTGAGTAATGCCCTGCTTGGCCTAATTTTAGTCGGTAAGGGAGCCTATGCTGCGCAGCACATGGAAGAGTTTCAATCCGATGCGGCAATGGTTCTCTTTTCCCTAAGCAAAATGCATTGGCCTGCTGCTGCTGTGGGCGCTCTCCTCTTAGGCGGATTGGGTTGGTGGGAAAGCTGGCGCAAGCGAAAGAGCGTTCCTATTGAGGTAGAAAAAGAAATTTGGCCACATGACCGCATTAGTGAGATTACTATCTGGGCAGCAGTGGGCGGCATCGTGGGAGCTAAAGTGTTCGACCTGTTCGACAATTGGAAAGCTTTCCTCAACGATCCCATGGATTCGTTGTTTTCTGGAGGCGGCCTGGCCTTTTACGGCGGACTGATTTTAGGTTTCGTAGCCGTAGTTATTTACCTGCAGCGCTTAAAAATTCCCTTTTTGCATGCTGCCGACGCTGCAGCTCCAGCCCTTGCAGCAGGCTATGCCGTTGGCCGCATTGGCTGTCAATTAAGCGGAGATGGCGACTGGGGTATTGTCAACCAAGTACCAAAACCAAAGTGGCTTAATTGGTTGCCCGATAGTTGGTGGGCTAGTACCTATCCGCACCACGTGCTCAATACGCCTTACACCGACCCTGTCTCGAGCATACGCATAGAAGATTGTTCGTGGCGCTACTGCATGGAACTCTCTATGCCAGTATTTCCTACGCCGCTATACGAGACACTTATAATGACCGTGGTCTTTCTCATCCTCTGGTCTTTACGCAAACACCTGCGCATACCCGGGATGCTGTTCTTCCTTTACTTAGCTTTAGCCGCTCAAGAACGTTTCTGGATTGAAAAAATTCGCGTCAATGTGCACCACAACCTTTGGGGAATGAGCCTTAGCCAGGCCGAAATAATCTCTTCAATCTTGTTCATAATCAGTATAATAGGAATGATTGCAGTTTGGTTGTTACACAGGCGTCAGAAACGCCTCTCCTGTGCAACCCTTTGATAAAGCCTCGCTTCTCTTCCTCTCTGCACCTCACTGGCCTTGATAAAGGCGCTTGTTGCTCTTTCAATTTCTCGGACAAGAGCAGCGCACTACTTCCTCTAAAAAAATAGTAGGCATTATTTTCAAGCACTGTCTCCCTTAAACTTGAGCGACACGTTGCGTCAAGTGCTGCCTAGATGGCTGTTGTCTTTGAAAGCGAAAAGTATTCGCGCATCAAAGCAGGTAAAACTGGGCAGTTAGCTAGGCGACTGTCTCGCCGACCCGCCAACCAAAGGACAGAATACTTGTCTGAAAAAGGTCTGAGCTGGTGTATTCCTTGTGCGCAGATACTTCCTCTCCGACGCCAAACGCGCCGCAGGCATCCACCCAAAAGCCACCGTCCATACCCTGCGCCACTCCTTCGCTACCCACCTCCTCGAACAAGGCGCCGACCTACGGTACATCCAAGAACTCCTCGGACACGCCAGCCCCGAAACCACTCAAATCTACACCCACATCACCCACAACGGATGGAAAAAAATCCAAAGCCCATTCGACCGACTCTGCACCAAGAATATGCAAACCACTGAAAATCAAACAAATGGCATAATATCTCCACCATCTCTCGCGCGTTAGTATCAACCCGACAAAAAAAAAATTGAAAAAAAATCGCTGAAAAGCTTGACAATTAAAAAAAACGCCTATCTTTGTGCGCAGAACTACTCGTATCGTAAAAAAGGAAACTTTCACTTCCACTCAACCGATTATGTGCTCATTTTGCCCCCCACCGTTTAAATGGCCCTGAGTTAGCCTCCTTGCGTTTCGCGCCATGCGCAAGAGGGGCTAAGCAGTGCGCATAGTTGCTTATACGCAACCCACGACTAAGTAAAATGGCGCAATGCGTATCCTGTTTAGCTGTTTGTTGCGGTTAAGCAGAGTTGGTGGCAAATAGCATAAACCAATCGTAATCCGGCAGACGAACACGCGGACCGTGTAGGCCAAAAAGAAAAAGGACATTACTTCATTACACCGGAGACGAAAGTGTTTGGCCATTTTGCCTCAGCTGATCTTATCGGGCATTCCAGCTTCGGCAAGAAGTATAACGGGATTATTTTAACAATTTTAAACATTTTCAACTATGAAACACTTAATTCCTTTGATATTCTTTCTGCTGATATTCGCTTCAAATTTTCACGCGCAGACGGAAGACCCACTTATCGACAGCACCGGCATTGACACGACGGAGATGATGCTGGCTGATAGTATCATCCTTCAAAGCCCCGGCAGGATTGCTATTGAGGCTGCCTGTGCCGTGCGGTACGTCCACGACGCAGATGTATATCTCCGGTGGGAAGCCGTCCAAGGCGCCACGGGTTACACGGTGCTGTATCAATTTAGCGGCATGGAGACAACTTGGCTGACCGCGCAGACAAATACCAACGAACTGCTGCTGGAGGGTATTCCGCTGGACACGGTTATGTTGTTTGAAGTAGTGCCGCTGGTTGTGGACGCAGGGGACGAGTGGCAATCGGACATAGTCAGCGTTTCCACCGCAGCTCAGGGAGAGCCTGTTATCGTGGGGCAGGGATTTTACAATCGTCTGGAGGCCTGGTTCGCAAAGGAGGAAAACGAGCAGGGGTTGTGCGAGTTCTTGAGTGAGGTGACAGGGGTGAGCCAATATGAAAAACTAGCTTTCCTACAGGCCTATGCTTTTGACAATGCCGCATTTGTGAAACCTTCGACCAACACTGGCAGCCTTCAAGCCTACTTCCCACCGAATGCCGTGTTTGGCAGCGGGGCGGAGCAGTGGTGTGTCCCGGTAATAAGCGGCGATTGCAAGTGCAAGGTGGTCAGCAGGGGATCTAACCTCGCCACCCCGAATAGCGGCATGTACGACTATAGAGTCCGGCCGAAGAAATTTGCAAGGATTATAAGCCTTTGGCCTAATTTCACCGGCGAGTTTGAGTATCGGAGCGAAGCCGGTGCAGCAAAGGCTGTTACGCTCAAACAGAACCGGATAAGCGGCGGCAGTACCCTTGTGCGTAGCAACCTGTCGCTTAGCGGGGACCCGCAGAGCGTGAGCTCCGCGGCTTCCGAACTCGCCTTCTTCTTGGCGTGCATTAGCGGAAATGGCACTTACAATACCAATCTCCCCCCCAAGTGCAACTGTGTTCGCCCGCTGCACGTTTATTACGAGTACACGACCAAACTGCGCATAAAGTCAAAAAAAGGAGGCTGTTTCTTTAGCAAAGGCTCGGAGGCTTCCGCTGAGGATTGGGCATTCCTCGGTGTTTTACGAGGAAAGACCGGCAACATAGACCCTGTGGCGGCTGGGCGAGCCACTCTGAATTCCTCTTGCAGTTCCAACTGGAATCCAGATTTCTGGATAAGATTGCTGGATCTGGCGAATCCCGTGTTACAATACTATGCGCAAACGCTTGACACCACGTCGGGCAACAAAGTACCCACTACCAACCAGATTAGCCAGTTCATCAGCGGCCTCCAGGCACTTATCCGGACCCCTTTCGCTATCAGAAACTCGAATGGTTGCTTGGATGAGGAACGTGACTCAGTACTTGTGACAGGCAGCAAGACTTACTTGCTTGCGCCGAACGAACCCATAAGAGTTACTATTTTCAGTGCCTACTACCTCAGGACGCGCGGATACGGCTGCTGGCAGTCGGAGGCAGGCGCCGCGAGCGACTACTATCTCTTGGGAGTGGTGGAGAGCGAGGCCGACCCGCTCAACGAAGAGTGCTGCGCAAAAAAGTACGCCAATTACATCGTGGGTTCCCAATCCGCTCCGCACAACAATATGATAACCTTTGGTTTGGACGCGGTCAATAGCATCCCTAACCGATTGGGGCGCGTCGGTTTTCTCCTGTCGTTGTTCGGTGGGTGGGACAACCTGCCGACTGTGCCTGGAAGCGGTGTTGTCGTGTTGACTCACGAGTTTGACAACGACCTTCTGGGCCCGTCGTGCATCAGGAGCGGGGTGCGAGGGCGAACAGCGGTGGCCAAAACCAACGGGACGGAATGGGAGCCGGGCATTGAGTTCACCGTTTTTCCCAGCCAGACCAGCCACCTGCTCAACGTCCGGGTCAATGCTAAGGCGGGGGCGGATTTGCGCATAAGCCTTCAAGACACGAAGGGGCGACTTGTCAAGGTCGCCCATTACGGCGAAATAGGGCCAGGGAACCATCTGTTGCCACTGCCCGTGGGCGACCTCCCTCGAGGAGCGTATGTCGTGCATTGCGAGGCGGGTGCGAAAAGACAAAGTTTCAAAATCGTAATTTTCTAAACACAGTTAGAGTCATGAAAAAATCAGTTTTGCTGGCCCTGTTCCTCGTGGGGCTGTTTCAGGCGTGCAAAGAACGCTGCTACGATTGCCCCCCTCACAAAGTATGCGTTGACGGGGATTGCGTGCTCAGGGAAGATTGCTTTGAGCTCAACAACGTGGGCGTTTGCTATGACAACCTCTACCTTGGCGTGGTGAAAGGGAACTCCTGCGTGGACACCATCATCTTTAACGGGACGAACACCGCTCACGGCAGCAACAAAGAATTCATCTACTTCGTGAAGTCCCGACCAGTGGGCCTTGAGCACAGGTCGCTTGGAGTCATCAAAGAGCTGGGTGAGAACGAGTATATCATGGGAGATGTAACGCCTGTGTGCGGGGATTGGCGAGGTGGACCGGGGGAGTACTGGTACTTCGGCAAGATTCACTGCAAGATATACCCGGACAGTGCCCGAATGAACATCTTCTTCCGCTCAACAAAGCAGCCATGGTATGATGAAACGTTTGTTGACAGTTGCAAGGTGACGCTCTACAAAAAGGCGTTCCTGCCAAAATAAAGCACGACAGCCGGGAGGAGACTTTCTCTCGGCTGCGCTTTTTTGGGATGGGGAACGTGCATGGTAAATCAATGCCACTAACAACGGATGTGCGAAAATGCCTCCTATGCGTCGGCACTTCGCACATCCAATAGTTGAGCGGAAATTATCCAAAATCACACATCTATGCACCACTCACACAAACATAAGGCTCTGGACTTTCACGCAGCGCAGTGGCCGGGCGCTGGGTTGAGGTCGGGCAGTGATGAAGCATCTTTTGCGCGGGAGTGGGTGCTGCGGGGGAGTGGTTTTGTGATGATTGCCGCTGGCGGTGGTTGGTGCGTTTCTGGCCGCCTTAGAATGCTGAGAAACGCGCACGCGGATGCCGAAAAGCGGGGAAAGAGTAGGCTTAAGTTTTGGCTCATCTTCCTTATTGGCTGATCTAAGAAAACCAGATCTTGATTTTCAGGTTTTTTGCACGGATAACCAGTCAAAAGGGAACATGGGCCTAAGTTTTAAAGTCGAGAATTATGAACTATCTTTCGAAGATTATCATGTATGCATTCACGGCTTCTTTTTTAGGTTCCTGCTGTGAAATAGAAGACAGCTCACCAACAGTCAATCGTAATAGCAACGAGATTGTTTTCAGACATTCATCTCCTCGTGACACTGTTGAAAGCTTGCATTGGGATGGTGATATTGAGCATGATTGTGAAAATCCCGGTACAAAGTGCGTTGTAATCAGACCAAAAACGGCGAAAATAGCTACGGATTTCCTTCATGCAGTAAACACCTTAGATTATGTAGCATTTTTTAATTCACCAGAGGGAGAACAAATACCTTTAATTCAGGAAGTCAAAAATAAAATTATTTCTGGAGAAATGATCGTCTATCCTAAGGAAAAGGTAGGAGAAAATGCAATTCAGTTTAGAATAAAATAGAAAAAGCACTAAGATCTCAGCATCACTCCAAGACAACCTACGTTAAGGAGTGATGCTGAGTTTAAATTTAGTAGCAGATATGAGGTCATCGCTATATTTCGGAACATGTATTTTCATGCTCATATCCTGTGATCCCGTTTATCATCAGGAATCCGCTACGTCTATTGATATTTTGACTTTTCGAGGTTCAAAAATAAACGACCTTCTACTAAATTCTTTTCAAATTTTGAATGAGGATGAAATAAAACTCCTTGTTCTTGATAATGGCAATAAAATACTTGTTTATCAGGAGGAGGGTCTTCGCGATACCATTAACATACCCAATAACTATGAGATAAGTTATTTTTTCGCCATTAATGACGACTCCATATTCTTATTTAATAAGAGTATGAATCACATTGATTTTTATGATGTATGTAGAGATTCTGTGTTTAAGGTTGTTGATCTTCCAAAAGATACCATAAATAATCACTTTGTTGAATATAGACCTAGCAATTCAGTTAATACACGTCCATATAAATCATACTATGGTATGATATCTATACCGTTATATTATTACTCTAAAACTTGGAGTATACAAGAGCACATAAGATATATGGCTGAGTCTCCCACTCATATCATTCTAAATGTGGGTAACATAGAAAATAGCTTTCTCATAGGTCGTCCACCCAAGTGGTGCTCAGATATAAATATGAAATTCCTAGATAGAGTTTGGAATGGCTTAGAATTTAGTTCTGTTGTTTTGCCGATTGAAAACGATAGGTTTATTCTATCGCATATTTTTTCTGACAGTATATATATTTTTAATTCTAACAATACAATCATAGATAGGATATTTCTTAAAAGTCATTATGTTAAAATGCCTCCACCTCACACTTCAGAGACTAAATTGAGGGATGTAGACTATGTTGCAGTTACGCCTAAGTATAAAAAAATTATTTTTGATGATAAAAGAGAAGTATTATATCGTATCTGTGAACATGGCGCTTTTCCAGAAGATGATTTTAAGACTCAGGGAAATAGCAATTGGTCAATAATAAAGTATGACATGAAGACAAAAAAAGTTAAGGAATACTTTTTTCCTGGCGGATACTACAATCATTCAGACGTTCACCTATATGGCAAAGGACTAATAGTCTCTAATAAAGGATATAAAAATGAATTGTATGATAAGAATAATCACTCATATACTTATTTTGAGTTTAATTAACGTATGGATATCGTGTACACAAGAAAATGAAGTAGATGCTTTGCTTGTCTTAATGGATAAATTGGGCTACGATAGAAATAAGTGTCTTCTGATACTTCATGAATCCTCTTGTTTGAGTTGCATAAAGAAGGCTGTGCAAATAATAAACAACTTAGATTCAGAAAAAATTCAGTTGATATATGTAAGAAGAAACGAGCTATCTGATCCTGTATTTGATATAAGAATAAAGCACGTGAGTGTCAGCGAACGAGAATTTTACAAAATATCCAAAATAAGATCTATTAGAAGTCTGGCTTTAATACACGGCGTGATACAGGAGATAAGAGTTGATAATATAATTTACTTAGATAGATTATTGCAAGATTGCTACAATTCTACTAGAAAATGAGAGGCTCATCTTCCTTTCCTGCTGACCGTGTAATTTTGCCTTTCAAAAGATGACGGTTGCTCATGGTAGATTTTCCTATTGATGATTTGCTGGACGAGGACAAGAGTTACGCCTATTTGCTGACCTACTTTCATGGTGGGCATCTTTGCTGTCCTGAGTGCAAAAGTACGCATTACCGGGTGCACACCTACCGGCGCAAACCTATTGTGCAGTACATGTGCCTGGATTGCAAGACTTACTTCAATCTTTTCAGCCGTACCGCCTTTGAGGGTACGCACTGGCCGTGCTCGAAGGTGGTCATGATTCTCAGAGGTTTTCTCAAGGGTGAGTCCACCCGGAGCATGAGTCGGGAGATGAAGTTGGGTTACCGGAACTTGCTTTACTTGCGACATAGGCTAATGCAGCACGCTTACGAGCATCGAGAGCAGGACGCTTTGCCGGATGTAGAGGTGGAAAGCGATGAGATGTACCAAAATGCTGGCGAAAAGGGCATTGTGCATGCGGTTTTGGA
>JANWXM010000093.1 GCA_025055285.1 Saprospiraceae bacterium | reverse complement strand
CGCTGCTATATAAAAAGCCATAATCGGAATAACGGCTCCGTTCATGGTCATAGAAACAGATACTTTGTCTAATGGGATGTCCTGAAATAAAATTTTCATATCCTCTAACGAGGAAATGGCTACACCTGCTTTTCCTACATCTCCCACTACTCTTTCATGGTCTGAATCATATCCTCTATGCGTTGCTAAGTCAAAAGCTACAGATAAGCCTTTTTGTCCTGCAGCTAAATTTCTTTTATAGAAAGCGTTACTTTCTTCTGCCGTTGAAAAACCTGCATATTGGCGAATCGTCCAAGGTTTGACAACATACATACTTGCATAAGGACCCCTTAAAAAAGGAGGGATCCCAGAAAAATATCCAACGTGTTCAATTTCATTTAATTCACAATAGGAATATTCCGAACGTATGGATATCCCTTCAGGAAATGTAAAACTAGTATCCGAATTCATTTTTTTAACTTCAAAAATAATGAAAAACCTACTTGAAAAAACCAAATTTTA
>JANWXM010000092.1 GCA_025055285.1 Saprospiraceae bacterium | reverse complement strand
ATACTCCCTCCGGGAATGACCCGCTTAGCACGCTTCCAGAGCTTCTGCCCTGTTCCCATAATGGCTCCCTGATTCCGGACAATATGTTGATTGGCACTAAATAGTTGCGGCTGTTGCTGTCGGAGTTCTAAGACCTCACGCCAACTAAAGTCAAGGCGGGGCTGAAAATGCTCAAAAACGTGGCGAACCACTTCAAAGTCTTCGGGTTCATCAACCGTCCAGCGTTCCTTTGACCAATCTTCGGTTGCAGCTAGGTTAGCCGTTTTGAACTGACCTGATTCCCGAATGTAGGGGGTCACATGCTCGCGATCGCTGGGTTTTGTCGCAGCTTGCCAAGCAGTTGCCAGTGCATCAAACGAAAACACCTCAACATCCAAGCCATCAGGATAAGTCGGTGGATTACCATTACTCAGATAATCAACCTTCGTTTGGCTAAATTGAGTAATGGCTTGGTCAACCACTTCAGGATCAATCAGGGGACAATCACCGGTAATGCGAACCACTAC
>JANWXM010000091.1 GCA_025055285.1 Saprospiraceae bacterium | reverse complement strand
CACAGCGCCGATGGCCGCACGGTGCGCACGCTGACGCTGCAGGGCGGTGTGCTGGATGTCTCTGGCCTGCCCTCCGGTTTCTACTCCGTGCTGCTGCTCGACGCCGAGCGACCCGAGCAGGTGGTGCACCGGCAGAGGTTGGTCAAGGTGGGACATTGATGCCTGCGGACAAATACAGGCCAATGCCCTGCAGCACCAGGCCAGCGCTGCAGGGCATTGTTTTCCTGGGCCACGAAGGCCCTATCGCAGCAGCGTAACGCTTCCCTTGCTTTCGAACCACTGTCCGTTGCCGCATCGGACGCGCGCGTACCAGCCGTAGGCGTCGGGCGTGGCGGGTTTGCCGCGGAAGGTGCCGTCCCAGCCG
Source organism: Saprospiraceae bacterium (assembly GCA_025055285.1). GTDB lineage: Bacteria > Bacteroidota > Bacteroidia > Chitinophagales > Saprospiraceae > M3007. The sequence goes on along the minus strand of JANWXM010000091.1, from coordinate 147 downwards.
CGGTGGTTGGGGTCTTCGGTGCGATAGACCTCTTCGCCCCAGCGCGTATAAACGATGAAGTAAATCTCGGTGATGTCGGCGCCTCGCACGCGGAAGTAGTCGTTGTTGCCGTCGCCATTGGGCGTGAAGGCCTTGGGTATGAACACA
>JANWXM010000090.1 GCA_025055285.1 Saprospiraceae bacterium | reverse complement strand
ATGACTCCATAATTTCTATATCTATTCTATCGAAATCCGAAGCTAAAGAAAGTTCAATGTACTCGTTATTCTCTGTATAGCTCAAAAAACGAAACTCAATACCCTGGGTTGACATTTCTCTATCTGTAGCGGCATTGTCATCTACTAAATTTCCAACGTCACAACCTCTTCCTATTGCAGCATTTTTACTTACTATGCGAATATCATCAGAGCGATCAGCTGTTCCTCTATCGTCATATATAGAGTAACTTATGATGTAGCACTCTCTGCCCTCTATCTTTAGTATACCTCTTATTATAACATATGGAGCAGCAGTTAATTTAGTGAAGCAAGTCAATCCCACTATAAGACATGGCAAAAATTTTCTAAGATGCTTGTGTAACATAGAAACATCGCTAAAGCTTTTCGCCTACTCTTTCCCCGCTTTTCGGCATCCGCGTGCGCGTTTCTCAACATTCTAAGGCGGCCAGAAACGCACCAACCACCGCCAGCGGCAATCACCACAGAACCACTTCCCGGATGCACCCA
>JANWXM010000008.1 GCA_025055285.1 Saprospiraceae bacterium | reverse complement strand
CTTTTTCTCGCCCAATAACGTAACGTTCTCCTGGTCGAACGGCGCCACGCAGCCCATCCTGAACAACCTGGCGGCGGGCACGTACACCGTAACCGTCAGCGCTGGCGGCACATGCACCGAAACGGCCGAATTCACCGTGAACGACGCCACCGAGCCGCCCAGCATTTTTGAGGAAATCACGCCAGCCACGTGCGGCTTTGCCAATGGCCGCATCTCCTTGCAGGTCTTCGACGGCATTCCGCCCTATTCCTACCAATGGGCGCCGCCGGGCGGCAATACGCCCAACCGAAACAACCTGGCGGCGGGCAACTACGGCGTTACCGTAACCACCTCTGTGGGCTGCACGGCAGTGGGCTTCTTCACCGTGCCGGCGGAGACCATCAACATCGAAATCACGGGCACGGTGTCGGACAATGTCTCTTGCACGACGCCCAACGGTTTTGTGGATATCAATCTATTCCCCACGGGGCCCTATGCGTATGCCTGGTCGAATGGGCGCACCACGCAAGATATCTTCGATGTGCCAGCAGGCATCTACACGGTTACCGTAACGCTGGGCGTAGGTTGTAGTTCTGTGGCCACCTTTGAGGTGCTGAACAACACGGCGCCGCCCAACCTTTCGACCTCGGCGACGCCGGCCACGTGCGGCCAATCGAACGGCTCGGCCAGTGTCAGCGCCAGCGGCGGCTCGTCGCCCTACACCTTCCTCTGGACGGGCGGCGGCAACACGGCCACCATCAGCAACCGTCCGCCCGGTGTCTATACGGTTACGGTAACGGACTTCTGGGGCTGCTCAGCCACGGCTTCGGTCACCATTCCCAACAGCACCATTGCCGTCAACATTAGCGGTACGGTTACGCCCAACACGTCGTGCACCGCGCCCAATGGCGCGGTGAACATCGCAGCGACGCCCAACGTGCCCTACACCTATGCGTGGTCGAACGGGCCAACGACGCAAAACATCGCCAATGTGCCGGCGGGAACCTACATGGTTACCGTGAGTGCGGGCGTAGGCTGCTCGGCCACGGCCTCGTTTGCCGTGCCCAACAACACGGTCAGCCCAACGCCTACGCTGGCCGTAACGCCGTCCATCTGCGGGCTGAACAACGGCGCCATTGCCACCACTATCAACGTGGGCGCTGCGCCCTATCAGTTTCTCTGGTCGAACAACGCCACGACGCAAAACCTCACCAACATCTTAGCCGGCATCTACACCGTTACCGTTACCGACGCCAATGGCTGCACTGCCGTGGGTACAGCCACCGTACCCAACAACGCCTCTACCTTCAGCCTGTCGGGCACAGTAACGCCGCTGACGAGCTGCACAGCCAACAACGGCGCCATAGACTTAGTGGTAACGCCTCCCGGGGCATACACTTACCAATGGTCGAGTGGCCAGACGACGCAGGACATTGCCAACCTGCCCGCCGGCACGTACACCGTTTCGGTAACAGAACAGGGCGATTGCATGGCCTCGACGACCTTCATCGTGCCTAACAACCAGACGTTTGCTACCCTCAACCAGGCCGTAACGCCCGAATTGTGCAACCTGAGCAACGGCGCCATCAACCTCAGCGTCAGCGGCGGCGCGTCGCCCTTCACCTTCCAATGGTCGAGCGGCCAGACGACCGAAGACCTCGCGGGCATTGCCGCCGGCAACTACACCGTAACGGTCACAGGCGCCAACGGATGCTCGACGACGGCTTCCATTGCGGTACCCGCCGACATCGTCGCCTTTTCCATCGCTGGAACGCCCACGCCCAACTCCTCCTGCGCAGCCTTCAATGGCGCAATTAATCTGACGCTCAACCCGCCCGTGCCGCCGCAAGGGCCAGGCTATTCGTTCCAGTGGTCGAACAACCAGACGACGCAAAACCTCAGCAACCTGCAGCCCGGCCTGTACACGGTAACCGTCAGTGCCGGTGGCTCGTGCACCAACACCGCCAGCTTCAACGTAGCCAACACTGCCCTGCCGCCCAACGCAGCCGAAAACATAGGCCCAGCCCTGTGCGGCCAGAGCAACGGCTTTATCAACCTGACCGTCAGCGGTGGCGCGTCGCCATACACCTTTAGATGGTCAAACAACGCTGTAACCAAAGACCTCATTGGCCTGACCTCGGGCGCCTATACCGTTACTATCACCGGCGCCAACGGCTGCATCCTCATGCGCACCTACACCGTGCAGGAAAACACCGTAACGCCTGCCATTTCGGCCACGCCTACGCCCAACACGTCGTGCGTGGCGCCCAATGGGGCCATTCACCTGAGCGTATTACCCACCAACCTGGCTTACACGTACCAGTGGTCGAGCGGCCAGACGACGCCCAACCTGAGCAACCTCGCTCCCGGCGACTACACCGTAACCGTCAATGGCGGCGGCGCGTGTACGAACACCGCTGTCGTAACCGTAGGCAACAACACGCCTGCACCCGCCAGCAGCGCCGACATTGTGCCGGCCCTGTGCGGCCAGAGCAACGGACGCATTGACCTTACGGCCAGCGGCGGCACACCGCCGTATTCCTTTAAATGGTCGAACAACGCTTCGGTAGAAGACCTCATCGGGGTGCTCTCCGGAACCTACACCGTTACCATCACCGGCGCCAACGGGTGCTCCTCGACGGCTTCTTTTACCGTGCCGGAAAATACGGTCATCCCGAACGTGAGCGCAACCATTACGCCCGTCAGCTCGTGCGTGGTGGCCAACGGCGCTATTGTACTGTCGGTAACGCCGACGAACCTGAACTACACCTACCAGTGGTCGAGCGGCCCCACGACGCCCAACCTGACCAACGTAGCTGCGGGCGCCTACACCGTAACCGTCAACGGCGGCGGCGCGTGCGTGGCCACGGCGACTTTTGCAGTTACCAGCGCTACGGGCACGGTGGTGTTCGACCAGCTGGCGCCGCAGCATGTAAATTGTTTTGGTGAAAAAACAGGCCGCATCCTGGTGAGCGTCAGCGGGGGCGCCGCGCCCTACACCTTCCAATGGTCGCCGGCCATACCGGGCAACCCGCAAAGCCCAACGGGCTTAGGCGCAGGCACTTACGCCGTAACGGCCACCGACGCGGCAGGCTGCACAGCCGCGGGCACGGTAACCCTTCAGCAGCCCGCATCGGCCCTGCAGTTGTCGTGCGCCCAGGCCAAGGTGGTAAGCGAACCCGGCGCCAACGACGGCGAAGCAGCCCTTGTGCTCGCTGGCGGCACAGCGCCCTATACCGTCCTCTGGTCGCCGCCGGGCGCCTCGCAAGGCGGCGTGCCGGCAGGGCCGTTTTCCATCGCAAACCTCGCCGTAGGCGCTTACACTGCCGTGGTTACCGATGCCAACGGCTGCACGACCAGCTGCTCGTTCAACATCCAGCTGCTGGCCTGCGAGACAAAAATCGGGACGATGTCCTCCGCGCTGCTCTCGCGCTGCGGCCCGGGCTGTCTGACGGCGACGTACAACCCGGCAGGCGAGTTCTTAGAGCCAGGCGATGTGCGGCAGTTCATCCTGCACGAGGGCGCCGGCGCGCAAATCGTCAACGAGGTGGCGCGCAGCAGCACGCCGACCTTCTGCTTTGACCCGGCGCGGATGACTTATGGAAAGACCTATTACATTTCGGCAGTAGCCGGCAACAACGACGGCTCGGGCAACGTCGCGCTGTCGCATTTCTGCACGGTCGTTGCGCCGGGCACGCCGGTCGTTTTCCAACAAAAACCCAAAGCCAGCATAGCGCCGGTGCAGCCCATTACGTGCGCGGCGGTGCAGGTACCGCTGGCGGGGGCATCCGACATAACGGGCAGCACATTTGCCTGGACTACCGCCGGCGGGCAGATCGTTGGCAACCCGGCTTCGCCTGCCGTCAGCGCGGCGCGCGCGGGAACGTACCGGCTCGTCGTCGTCGCCAATGGATGCGCCGACACCGCTGTGGTGCAGGTGCAGGACATCCGCAACCAGCCTAAGGCGACCATCGTCGCCGACCCGGCCAGCGTGCTCAACTGCCGCATTGACCGGATCGTCCTCACCGGTGGCGTCGAGGGCACGACCAACGCTAACACCACCTGGCTTTACAACGGCAATACCTACGCCGCAGGCACGGTCATCCACATCAACGCGCCGGGCAACTACACATTCGTCATCCGCGATACGCTGACGCACTGCTCCGACACTGCGCGCATCCAAATTCAACAAAACCTGAATTTCCCGCCGCTAAGCGCGCCCACACCCGGAGCGCTCAACTGCCGCAACCGCACCACCACGCTGACGGGCAGCTCCTCCTTCCCCAACGTGCAGCTCACTTGGGCCCGCCTGAACGGCGCCGACACGGTCGTCGTCGGCAGCGGCCCAAGCTTGACGGTGAACACGCCGGGCACCTACCTGCTCATCGGGCTGGAGCCTACCAGTGGCTGCACCAACGCCGTTTCGGTGCTGGTACAGAGCGATTTCGTCTATCCCATCGCCGACGCCGGCGCACCGTTCAAGATCTACTGCTTCGGTCAGACGGCTCAATTAGACGGCTCGGCCTCGTCGGGCCTGCCGGGCATGACCTATCAATGGACAACTGCCAACGGCGCCATTGTGGCCGGCGCTACCACGCCCACGCCCACCATCAGCCGCCCGGGCACGTATCAACTCGTGGTAACCAACCCGGCCAACGGCTGCACCGACAGCGATAGCGTCGTCATCGAACCCAACGCGCCTGTAGCCTACATAACCGCCAAGCACCCGCCCTGCACAGGCGACCGCGGCGCCATCATCGTGGATAGCATCGTCGGCGCCCAGCCGCCTATACGCCTATCGTTCGACGGCGGTCAAACGTTCACCAACACCCGCCTGCTGACCAACCTGCAGCCGGGCAATTACACCCTCTTCCTCATCGACGCCAACGGCTGCTCGGCTACGCAAACGATCGCCATCAACCCGCCGCAAGACGTGGAAATCACGCTCGTGCCCGAGGCAACCATCCGCTTAGGCGAAACCTACCGCATCGAGGCAAAAGTCAATCAGCCCGCCAGCGCCTTGAAGCACATCCGCTGGACGCCCTCCGACGGCTTAGCGTGCGATACCTGCCTGACCACCGAAGCGCGCGTGCTGACCACCACCTGGTACCGCCTGACGGTCGTCAGCCAAAGCGGCTGCAGCGACAACGCCCTGCTGCGCCTGCAGGTGGACCCGTCGGCCGACATCTACATCCCGAACGTCTTCAAACCCGACAGCGAGGGCGATAACGCTGTGTTCCGCATCTTCGCCAACCCGCTCATGGTCAGGCGCGTGAAAACCTTCGAGGTCTTCTCCCGCTGGGGCGAGCGCGTCCACGCCTACTACAACTTCTTCCCCGACTCGCCCGCTCACGGCTGGGACGGACGCTTCCTCGGCCAACCCATGCCCCCTGGCGTGTTCGCCTACTACGCCGTCGTCGAACTGATTGACGGCCGCGAACTGCTCTTCGAAGGCGACGTCACGTTGGTGCGCTGAGGGCGTCGAGTAGACATTTCTCTGTGCATGAAAAAATGGCGCGTTCCTTACGGGGAACAGTCGCCCTTTGCGGGCTAATATCTACCTTTGGCTGCGCAGCGGAGAGGCTTGCGCAGTGCAGCTCACTTTTCTTGCAGCTGACGAACGGGCGCAAACAAGCGCTCAAGCTGCATTGCCCTCTTTGGAGAGCGACATTAACCAATAACGCAACCTCTTTCTAAAGTATATTTATAAAAAAATATTTAGACCATGCTCCGAGTGTTTTTAAAGGCATTCTTGCCTGTGGCTGTAGTTGTTTCGGAAGTTTTCGCTCAGACTCCGATTGGACAATTCGCCGTCAACGAGATGGCCAATGACCTGTTGATGCATAGTGATAGGACGTTCATCGTCGCGGGTAGCGAAGGTGTGAATGGCGCGTTGTACAAGGTTACTTGTGATGGGCGAGTTTTAGAAAAATTTCTTAAAGCATACGTACCAGGTCCTACGGTATTCTACGAGGCGATAGAGTTGACCGATGGAAATTTAATCATTGTCGGTGAAACGAGGTTGTTGGTTGACGATACTGCTCGGCAACATTTATTGATGTTAAAAGTAACGCCTGATTTAAAAGAAATAACCGCTAAAACCCTCCTCATCGACGACAAGTGGGCGCGCGGCCGCTCCGTAGCGCTGGCTCCAAACGGCGATTTACTGGTGCTGGGCGAGACGCAGGGTGTTTGGGTGGATTTCTCTCACGTCTTCGTGTTGCGCGTAAACGCTAATACCCTAGACGCCGTGAGTGCGCCTGTCATCTACGATTATGGAGTAGATAATGCAGGAAAAATTGTATTAATGGGCGACAGTGCGTATTTAGTTTCAATGTTTGCGCTAACCGGGAACATATTCGATCCGGAAGCTTCTATTCAGAATCGTTTGATTACCCTTAAAATCGATGAAAAAGGACAAAAGCAGTGGGAGTATATCTACGAGTATACGCGCTTAGGCAAATACGGTTTCTGCCGGGCAGGTGGCGCCGTTCGCGGATTTCCGCCAGCATCCAATAACATCGTAGTCTGCGGAGCGCTACACCATAAGGCTAGCCCCGACAGCCTAACAGACGCAGTATTTATCTTACTTGATCTGAGCGGAAAGCCGTTAGATACGTTGGTCTTCCCCTTGCCTGAACGGCAAGAGCTTGCGAATTTAATTACCTCAGAAGCACAGCCGGGAATTTTCTTAGCGGTTGGGCAAACGGTGCCTGCTAATGGGCTACTCACTGCCCATGCTGCTGGAGTAGCGGCATTCAACGGCGAGCTGTTTCCAGTCATTGCCATCAACGAAACGACGCTGCCCATTACCCTACACGATGTAGTAGAAGTTCCCTACGGCCGTTTTGCTTTTTTGAGTACCTTCCCCGAGCTGCTCCTCCTACCTACGCGGGATATTCTCCTCCTTATGCCCAGCGTCGAGGATATCGAATTGCGCTATCAAAACTGCGTTCTTTCAGCATCGTTTAGTACACCTGATCCAAAATACCAATGGTATCGCGATAGCTTGCCTATTCCTGGCGCCACTCAAGGGACATACAAACCCACTCGCGCAGGTCGCTATTTCGTAAAGATTACGGACGCTTTCGGGTGTTATGGCTTCTCGGATACCCTCTATGTTCCTTGGCCCAAAGCTAACTTTACCTGGGCAGTCAATGGGAACAGTGTGCTTTTCTTCAATACTTCCACCGACGCGCTTACCTATCAGTGGAGCTTTGGCGATGGCGCTGTTAGTACGGAAAAAGAGCCCTCCCACACTTATGCTCAAGAAGGAACTTATGTAGTGCGGCTCATTGCACAAGGGCCGTGTGGTGCCGATACTGTACAGCGCACAATAATTATCCTTTTACCGCCTAAGGCCAATTTTTCTTTCGATCCATCTGGTGGGTGTCCCGGTCAGGCGATCCAGTTTACGAACCTTTCCTCCGTCAACGCTACCTCATTCCAGTGGTTGTTCCCCGGTGGCGTGCCGTCTACTTCTACTGCGCAAAACCCGAAGGTAATCTATCCCAATCCAGGCATATACTCCGTTACGCTTATCGCCTCTAATGCCGCGGGTGGTGACACTATTGTCCAGGCGGATATCATCCTCATTTTGCCACCGCCCAAGGCTGACTTCAACGCAATCGTCACGGGTAATACGGTCTCCATCGTTAATCTCTCCTCTGACGCTGGAATATTCCTGTGGGACTTTGGCGATGGTGCCACTAGCACGCTGCCCGCTCCCTCGCACACATATGCTGCAAGTGGGCAATATGTAATCACGCTCATTGCCATAGGCATATGCGGCTCCGATACCTTACGCCGGGTCATTGGAGTGGTAGACGCACCAGCTGTCGCTCAGCCACGCTCGTTCTTGAGCATCGTGCCCAATCCTACAGAAGGAACCTTTTTGCTTACACTACGAGATAAACACTTGCCTAGTGAAGTGACTTACTCGCTGGTGAGCGCCGATGGCCGAGTCATAGATCGACAAATTCTGAGCCCTGCCCATGATTACCTCCAGCACCTCTTTATCTACGAGCGACTAACGCCAGGGCTATATACTGTGCTTCTACATATGCAGGATGCTGTACAGGCCGCTAGGCTTCTTGTAAAGTAAGAAAAAGCGTAGGCCCTACTTTACACCTGGCGAAGGTTATTCAACCTTCGCCAGGTGCTTTAAAGCGGCACATCGACTCGTTACGTTGATTAAATTTTCTGCACAGCGTATTTCATTAGTCCTACCCTGGCCTACCTTAGCTGTCAAATCGACGACGTTCAATTTATGCGTACGCGACCACTTGGGCTGAAGCTCGGCGTCTTCTTATTTGCATTACTCACTAGCCTATCCAGCGTACAGGGCCAACTCAGGCGAATTCCGCGTTTTTGGGAGGTTGGCGCTGGCTTGTATGGCTCAAACTACTCAGGCGACTTAGCGCCTGACCATATAAGCTTTTCGAATACGCGCTTTGGAGCGTCGCTTTTTCTTCGTTACCATTGGAGCCCTACGTTTCAGCTGCGTAGCCAACTCAATTACGTGCAGCTAGCGGGCGATGACCGACTCCACCCTCCGAATGCTAACCGTAGCTTTCGTTTCACGAGCAATACCATAGAAACAATGGGTTCGCTAGAGCTATCCCTGGTAAACATTGCTTACGACCCGCCAGGAGGTTCGCACACTTACTACTTTTCGCCTTATATCTTTGCTGGCGTAGGAATTGCGTTCTCTGCTCCAAAAGTTGTCTATTACGGTCCTCCTAGCGAGCGCTATCGCTTTGAGCGAGAACCCATTCCGGAGGGAGGACGCGCCCAGCAAACGGTAGGTATTTTCCCCTTTGGCGTAGGGATGCGTCTTATAGCATCCGATTTCGTAGCGCTTGGCTTAGAGGCTTGCGCGCGCCCAGCGCCTAGCGATCTAGTGGATGGCGTTAGTCGAAACGGCAATCCCAAACGCAAAGACTGGTATTACACTGCAGGGCTAACCGTGTCTTACTTCTTGAATGGACCTTGGTACTTGAAAAACTAAAGATAAAAGAGCCTAAAGCTTTTCTTTAAATTCATTAGTTTCGTACCTCTTCTTACGGCATGTGTTCAACGGGCACAGGAGCGAATAAGGCATGTAAATGACGCTCGCTGAAGGAGCAATACTTCTGTCAAACAAAGAAGCATCGTTTTCCAGCCGTTTGCAGCGTAATCTTTCTGCGTTGTCGCTCGTTTATTGAAAAAAAGTGTTTCCCGATGATGTTTAGAAAGCGCATTTTGCTATTGGCTCTGCTCTTCCTTGCTTTAGTTTATCCTCTTTACGCGGCTTACATTCTTTTGCCTATGGATGAGGAGACCCAGAAGAATCACTTAAAGGCCTATGGCATTACTTACTGGGTCTTATCGCAGGGTGTAGAGGCCTATTGGCTGCTCAACTATCGCGGAGGAAGTTTTGCTTTTCCTTACACTAGTGCCTTCGAGCGCGAGTGTAAAATACGCGGGGTAAGCTATGAGATTTTAGCCGATGCCCAATTTGCAGCCATTCAGGAGTATATCCTGAATCCGGAAGTCAACATGGACGTCATTAAGCTGGAAAAGGCACCGCGCATCGCCGTATATTCGCCAGAGAAAAACGAGCGTGGAGAACTCATCCAACCTTGGGACGACGCGGTGACGCTAGTGCTGACATATGCCGAAATACCCTACGATATTGTGTACGATAACGAGGTATTGCGCGATAAATTGCCGCTGTACGATTGGCTTCACCTACACCACGAAGATTTTACGGGCCAATATGGCAAGTTTTACGCCAGCCACAGCAGTCAGCCGTGGTACCGTGAGCACGTACGGTTAATGGAAAACCTAGCGCGCGAAAACGGCTTCAAAAAAGTCAGCCACCTCAAGCTAGCTGTCGCTAAGAAAATTGCTGAATACATAGCGGGCGGCGGCTTCATGTTTGCAATGTGCTCTGCTACCGATACTTACGATATTGCTCTAGCCGCTGAGGGCGTAGATATCTGTGCAGAAATGTACGATGGCGACCCGGCCGACCCCAATGCTCAACAAAAACTGGACTTCTCAAAGACGCTGGCCTTCCATAACTTCCAACTTGTGCGCGATCCACTTACCTACGAGCACTCCACAATTGACAACAACTTCGGCCGGAACGTCAACCCTGAGCAGGACTACTTTACCCTTTTTGACTTCTCTGCTAAGTGGGATCCTATTCCAACGATGCTAACCCAATGCCATACGCGCACCGTAAAAGGCTTTATGGGTCAGAGCACGGCCTTTTTGAAAAATACGATCAAGCCACATGTGCTCATTTTAGGCGAGAACAAGGCGGCCAATGAAGCGCGCTATATCCATAGCACCTACGGCAAGGGTTTCTTCACCTTCTACGGCGGCCATGACCCTGAAGATTACCGCCATTATGTAGGCGACCCGCCCACTGACCTCGCGCTGCACCCAAATTCCCCAGGATATCGGCTCATTCTCAACAATATTCTCTTCCCGGCCGCGCGCAAAAAGCCACAGAAGACATAAGAGAAGGGTGAGCGGGTCGAAGCAGAAAAACTCGACCTGCTCATTAGTCCTGACGATGTTCAATAGCTAGGATACCCCCTACTTGGGAAAGGAGTACCATGTTCGACACGATAACCGCAGCTGCCTTCCCTTCTAAAGGTGTCTGAGCATAAGCAGGTCTGTTGGCTTCTGTCTGATAAAGCACGACATCGGCTGAAAAACTACCCCCGTCGTCTTCTCGTATGTTTGCCATGACGAGCCTGTGTTCGCTCGTCGGCAAATGAATGACTTGCGTTCCTCGGAAAAACTGGCGCAACCAGAGGTATTCGCCACCGGAAGTAAAGATGTAGAGATTATCCGCTTCCGGGCCGGGCCACATGTAGGAGAATCTTCCATTGTCAATGCGGATGCGATTCCCAGTTTGCGGGTCAATCGCAGCAATATCGATAGGAAAGTTCGTCCCAAAGGCGGGTCCATCGCGAGTAAGTGTAGGGAAGCGCGTCCGGAACCATGTAACTACTAAGTCGTTGTGCGTAATGCCGACGCCGGCCAGTGGATATCCCACCCCCTCTACAGGGCCGTTGGCAATCAGGTAAGCAGTGTCGAGCGTCGCAGTATCCAAGGCAAAGATGTGTTGCCAGTCGCGAGAGGCGTAATTAAAATTAGTCTGCCCCCTTAGATAAGCGCGTATGAGAGCTTCTTCTTCTTCCAAGGTTTGTGAGGCTGCTAGCAGGTCGTCCATAATGTATTCGGAGCCGACCATAGGCATTTGACAGGTAGTTACCCACAGCTTACCACCAAAGACTACGGGATGGGTTAAGCGAAAGCTCTGACCGACCACTTGTTCTTGGGCCAAGAGAGCACCATCTTGGACGCTGAGAGTATAAACGAAGAGATTCTCGGCCGGTACAAAAAGGCGTGCAGAGGTGGCGGCCAGCTGGCCCTGCACGGGAGCTGGCAGTTGCACGCTCCAGAGCAGTTCTCCTGTCAGCCATTCAAAACAGTATACCGTGCCTCCGTGAGAGGCTAAGAAAACACGGTTTTGCTCCGACAATAAGAGCGGCGCCGTCACAATCGTTCGGTCAGCCGTGAAAGACCACCGCAGCTGACCTGTAGCGGCATCTAAAGCCACTATATCGCCATACACGTCGGCGAAGAGCACCTGCTTGGCGTCGGCGCATGCGGTAGAGATGACGGCGTCGCCCATATCGTACGACCAGAGGGTAGTGCCATCGTGGAGAGCGATGCCGTACACTCCGCCCTCTTGTGTGCCGACGAAGACGCGGCCAGCAGCTACTACGGGTTCTACCCCCTTGGCAATCGTCACAGTGTATGGGCTTGGGACGGGAAAGGAGTATCCCTCACGCGACTCCAGGTCGTCAGTCCAGGCCGGATTAGAGGCGTAATTGCGCAGTGTCAGATTTGGCCCCAGCCAAAACCATCGCGCGCGAAAAGGCGGCGCTACCGATGCTGCTGTGCGTCCTGTGCGAGCAGCGTCGCGCTGCCATTGAGGCCATTCGCCCAACGGTTGACTCTGCAATGCTATCGCTGCAAAGTATGACACGACAACCACAAGAGCCTTCTTCATGGTATGATCAGTGTTTGGGTGTGAATAGATTGATGTCGCTCGTCTAGAAGCGATATTAAGTAGGAGCCGCTTGGCCAATGATTTAGCGAGACCAGCACACCATCTTGACCTGGAGCCACTACTCCCGAAGTGACGATACGCCCTTGCTGGTCGCAAGCTTGCCAGCGCAGCGGTACTGCAGGAGGTTCGCTGATTTCCAACCGCACTTGATGGGTTGCAGGATTAGGCTGTAGCCTTAATCGCAAAGTCGGAGTGTAAGAAGGAGCATAGTTGCTCACAGTACCTTCCAGGACAATAGGTGGAAAGACTTGAGTGCGCACGTCTATCCAACGCGTGTTAGCGCTATGGGCCTCAATCGTTTGCACTAATGCCTCTATCCAATAGCAATCGCCTCGGCCAGTAGGACTGCTGCGCATATAGCGACGCAGCTGATCCGCAGGCGCTTGAAGTATCCAAGTCTCTACAGGATGATACATGCCAAAGGCCTCCGAAGGCACCCCTACGCTTTCGTCGCCAGTCCAGCGCGGGTAGTAGGTGGCTTGCATAAGCCACCAAAGTGGCAGAATGCGTTTGCCCTCCTCGTGCATGGCTCGCACCTGTGCGAAGCAGGAGTCGCGAAGAAAGCGGGCGATTTCTGGCCCCATGTTTAAGAAAATGAAGCCGCGATAAATCCAACCGTCTTTCCGAGGGTTATACATGTCATTAGTAGGCAGGCGGTTATAAGGTGCATCCCAACCGTAAAGACCATTGCGAGCAAACGCGTGCTTGTTTTCCACGTTCAGGCCGTCCAAGAGTTCTGTTTCTAACCGCAGCAGGGCAAAGTTGCGCGTAGTGGTGTCGCCATTGACCTCTGCTAAGCGGGCCATGGCGATGTGGCCACACATGTCGCCGTAGAGCCTGGCGCGTTCGTGTTGGCTTAAGTAAAAGTCGCGCGCTGATTCATAATATCTTTTCATCCAATCGGTTCGGCCACTGCGGTAACAGAACAGCCAGAAGCCGTATAGGGTGTGCAGGCGCGGGCGAAAGTCACCAAAGGTAGCATCCTCGCCCCATCGGTCAGTAGACAAATACCACTCCCGACGTGCCCCCACATAGCGAGGCATTGTAAAATGAGGCGCCCAAGGAGCATATGCTGGATTTTCTAACTCGGCCTCTGCATAAGCCAGCGTTCGCGCCTGTTGATCGGGCGTCAAATAGGGCCATGCCCAGGCCAATGTAGTTAGAATACGTCCTGGCTCCTGATAGAGAAAATAATGATCTTCAATAATGTCTCCGAAAGCCAGCCGAATGGGCGCCAAATGCCCAGCGTCGAGCACCAGTTCAATTTCTCGGCGAAACAGAGAAACCAAATCGCTTGCCTTGCGTATAGTATCTGGTGCGGGAAAACGCCAGGCATACGCTTCTGCAAGGCTCAGCTGAGCATTCATCCGTATATTTAGGCAAAACCCTATTAGGAGTATAAAATTCCAAGCAAGAATGCGTCTGGAGAACATAATCGAGGGCGGTGAATTTACACAAGCAACTTTCCGTTCAAACAACAGGGATGCATCTACAGCAAGGGATGCTGCATTGAATGGTGGTGAAAAGATTGAACATTTGGTCTTCCTACTGCAATCTCAAAAGGTTTGAAAAGAGAAACTTCATAAAAGTTCTTTGATTGTTGGGAAGAAGGGATATATCCTCTTTTTCCAGGAGTTGATTATCAAACGCTTCGTTTCTCCACTGGTCAGAAGTGCAATCCGGCGTGCGGGCGAGGGAATGCGAGAAAATCGGGTAGGCGTAGAGGCTCTTTCATCCTCTCACTCCAGGTATGGAGGCACAGCGGCTAAGACTGTTTTAGTTTTTCCATGAGTAGAGACCATCAAGACAGTTTGCAAGCTAACGTTTGGTGCAATGCCCGCAACTATAGTTGCAAGACGATACCCTCTATTTTTTTGCCCAGCATTTAAAGGATTTGGATTAGTTTCTCTATTGAAGAGCATATAATTTGTCGATAAAAAATTAGCTTAGTCTGCTTGTCTGTAATTTTTTAGCATTTTCATCGAAATTTTTAGTTATAAATCTTATGTGTATATTCATCTTTGAAGTTAGAAGAAAAAATCGGATTTTAATCGTAGGGAGAACTAGGTACATCTCTTTAGACGTTCTTGGTGAGACAATACTTCCTCTAGGCATTTTAAAATTAATCTATCCTCCTGTTCTCCCTTTAGATAGCTAATGCTCATGCTCTTAAAGAGTTGCACCCGCGCAAAAGTCTTACAGGTGCTCAGCTCCATTTGGTCGAGTCGTCATTGTCTCATCTAACTAACGTTCTCCCGTATGCAGGATCTCAGAGAGTTAATTTTGCTATTGGCGCAACACAACATTCGGCCCTTCAAAGAATTGAATAGTGCTAAAGATTCCAAATTGTTAGCGCTATACGAAGGAATTGCAAAAGGAAAATATCATTCTGACGAAGAAGCGGCTGCTGACCTATATAAGGATAAAAGCACCTCGTCGAGTTATCGCAAACTAAAGTCAACACTGCGAGAGAAACTCCTGGATTGTATATTTGAAATTAACACACAGCAGGAAACATATTCGGATTATCAAAGAGCCTATTACGACTGTCATAGGCAGTGGGTTATCGTGCGGTTTCTTACGGGTCAAAATGCCAACACTGTAGCTCTAATTCTGGCGAATAAGCTGCTGCGCACTGCCGAGCGCTTTGATTTTACATTGCTGTGCATGGACATCGCCTCCTATTTGCGGATTCAGTATGGACTTCGGGAGAGCAACCCAAAAAGGTTTGAAGAGGCTACGCAGCAGTTTGAGCGCTTCCGGAAGATTTACGATGCCGAGGCCCTGGCTGAGGAACTGTATACCTCCTTAGTGGTGCGTACCGTGAACAATCGCTCTGCCCAACCGGAAGTTGCCACGCTAGCTCGAGAGTATTACGAGCGCATTCGGCCGCACATGGAGCAATACGCCACATACAAACTCCACTTGTATGGTTACTTGATAGGACTTACTTATTATACAGCTCAGCACAAATACCAAGAAGCCCTAGATTTCTGCAAGGAAGCTATTGCTTTTTTTCAACATCGCCCTTACGAAGCGCGCGTGCCTTTGCAAATTTTTTACTATCAGCAACTGATTTGCCACATTCATTTGCGGCAATTTGAGGCAGGAAAGGAGGCCGCTCGCCATTGTTTACGCCTCATGCAAGAAGGCACCTTCAACTGGTTTAAATACCGAGAGCTTTATCTTCACCTGTTGCTCCATACGCGCCGTTACGAGGAGGCTGCTCAACTGCTGCATCAAACACTCGCGCACCCTCGTTTTGAATTTCTGCCTGAAAACGTCGCCGAAATCTGGCGCATCTACGAAGCCTACATTTACTTCCTATATCGCGCTGGTAAGGTAGTTGGCACTTCCAAAACTAAATTCAAGCTCGCGAAATTCATCAACGAGTTCTCTATTTTCAACAAAGACCGCAGTGGCGTTAATATAGCCATTATCATTGTGAAGTGGTTGTTACTCATTTTGGAAAAACAGTTTGGAAGACTGCTCGACGAAGTGGAAAGCACAGAGCAATATTGCTATCGCCACCTGCGCAGTGAGAATACTAAACGCAGTTACTATTTCATGAAAATGCTACTTCAAGTACCTCTAAGTCAGTTTGAACGAAAAATCGTCGAGGAAAGGAGTGCTCGATTTCTAAAAGAATTGCAAGCGGTTCCGATACAGATGGCCAATCAAACGCACGAAATTGAGATTATTCCTTACGAGGACTTGTGGGAGATGGTGGTAGAGGTATTAGAATAACCTCCGCAAAGACAGCTAATGAGAAATTAGGTAACGATTTTTATAAAAAATTGATTTTTTTTTAATTGATATTCAGTTGTTTAATTCATGATACGCAGAAAAAGTCTTCCAAAAGATAGGTAACAAAAAAGCGCTTTCTGTTAATAAGGATTTTGTGAGCGGTTGTAAACTTTGACTTGTCGTTCGTCGCTAAGTTTTCCTCCCGTATCATGAAAAAGTCCTGTATGTCATCAAGTTACGTATCTGTACCCATTCAGCCTACTTCTGGAGGGATCGTAGATACTACATGCGTATAGGTTACCCCTCCTCAAAGCAGGCTATGTATAAGCAAGAGGGCCTGAATTATAAAGCAGGTCCTATTCGGGTAAGGTAGAATGCTGCCTTCTTTGGGTCGTATCGTCCTTCGGAGGTAAGTACATCGAGCAACGCGTACCTGTCTTGAGGAGGGGGTAGGGGAGCTGCAGGGTTTCTCTTTTTCTCATCAAATATTCTGACGGATATTCCATCTATCTCCTGGTTATTAATTTGGCAAAACGTACCGCTTGTCAGGCTAATGGACGAAAGAGCGAAGTAAGCGCATTACATCCTCCAATAAATCAGCAGACCACAGAAGGGTGATGAACAGGATAGGGGTTTCAGGCAGGCCTATATGCTCTTCAAAGCGATGGCCGATCTCTAGGTATAGCGAGAATTGGGCAAACGCTTCTTTGATCGCCGTAAACTGAGGTTTTCGAGTAATCCTATAACTACTTGAAGAAGAGAATAGAACTCAGCTAGATTACTCTTCTACCTTATCAAACATCCCGACAAACAGCATCTCACAGGGAAACTTCTGCTGCTGCGCAATGGGTTTTTGGAGGAACACAGCTACTATCGAAAAAGGCCTTTGTTGAGTAAGTTAAATGCCGATGAGACACTTTTCGCTGCAGGCGCACAACATCCGTGAAATATCAAGGGCAGCATCTGAAGTATAAAGCTTTGCGCTCGAGTAGGCAACTCGTCGCAGAGCAAAACGACAGCATTGCCTCTACTCAGTTAGGCGCTCGCTGTAGGCATCCTCCACTTTTCGATGGAAATATTCATAAGTATCGGGAGGGATCTTGTGCCTGACAAATTGGAGGAACTGCCTCAGCTTGAGGTATTCGCTGCGGGTAAGGATGTTGTCTTCCATGAAGGCATTGAATAGCTCGATAAAATTTTGGCTGACATTGCGAGCGAACTCAACCCGCTTTACCTTGTCTTCAATGAAGGTCAGCAAATACAGCCCTTCCGTATAGTTCAATCGGCGGCGCCGGACCAGCATGTCTACTTCGCTCTTGATGCGCTCCAGTTGTTTAGCTGCACTGTCGGCATTAAGTCGTTGCTGTTCGAAGTTTTGAAAAATTTCCTGAGCCTGTTCGCCGTAATGTCGAATAAGTCGCTCGCGACGCCTAAATACCCACCAACTTAGGAGAAAGGTTAGGAGGGCGGTGGTGATCACCATAGTAATTTCCACGAAGTAACCAGTGTCGTGCAACAGCTGGTATAAGCGGTCAAAGAAGCTAGAGTGCGGAGCTGTTCCACCTTTTTCAATAGTGTATTCTATGGAGGCGAAATCGCGAGCAGTTAACGGGTTGCTCGTGTTTACGGCAGCAAGATGGTCTAGAAATACACGCTTTAGGTCATCTCGCTCCTGTTCCAAAAAGAGTTCGCGCACAGCGGTGCCTTGCCCAAGTTGATAACCTTCTCCGTAGCGCTGGGCGATAAGTTCGTTGGCTTTCAGAAAGTAAAAGATGTGTGCCTGCATGCGCTGAGGGTCGCGCACGAAAGCAGCTCGAGCAGCGTCTTTACTGTAGGCCCATTTTCGGTAGAGCATCTCGCAAAGCTCGCGCGGATTAGGACGAAGTAAGTATGGGCGCCCAAGGCGCTTAAAATGCTCACCACTAAACTTGACCACACCTCCTGGACCAAAGTGAATTACAGATAACAGGCGGCAGTTGTCTGGTACGACGACGCGATACCCTCCGATATTGGCCTCCCGCACAGAGGTGCTGCTGAGGGCCTCCCACAAGGCAGGCCCAAAAAACGTTTCAGGATTTATTTTATCAAAATTATCTATAACCACGGCAAATTGCTGCTCAGGCGAACGCCTGCATCGCTCCCAAAACTGAATGAGCTCTCCTGGATAAAACTGCCCATTTCGCTCATAGCCAATGTATTTCTTGTGAAAATCTAAGTCAAATTGCGGAGCGCACTCTATAATTAGCTGATTATCGGGACTTCCTGTCAGCAGGCGTGCCAAGTGTTTTGTTTGTTTTGTAGAGCCTACTCCCGTGACGCCCATTACTACAATATCGCGATGGCGCGTGGCATAGTCGCAGAGTTGGTGAAAAGTGCGCCACTCGATTTTGGAAAGGGTAGGTTGACTGACAATGCGCAGCGCCGTGGAGTCGCCTTTTCGGTAACGTCGCCTGTGCCAAAGGCAGTACCAATATTGCAAAGAGTCCGGCACATCTTCCAGAAGGGGATAGCGTTGCCTGACGATCTCACCTGCCTGAAGCCATAGCGGATCAGCCTGGTCGCGCGTACCTATCCACGCCGCTAGCCCAACGATAGGGAGAAAGAGAAGAAGTCTTTTTCTAAGAAAAGGGAGGTTCACGCTTGCAAAGGACGCTTTGTCCCGTTTTATCCAAAGCAAAAGTACTTCGATGAATTCAATAATGGCGTAACAAACAATGTAGCGCTGTGGATAAATAAGAGCATATCTTTGTGCAACGCAAATGCTCGATTATCCCTTCTCATGATGTTCTTTACCCATGACGACTCCCGCTGCAGAGCGCTGTTGGCGATTTGCGCGCTCGCCTATGGGGCCCTTTCCTCGCTTTTTGCCCAACAGGAACCGCAATACACTCAATTCATGTTCAATAAATTGAGCTACAACCCCGGATATGCAGGTAGCTTCGTTTCTCCTACCCTTACTGCTATTTACCGAGGTCAATGGTTTGGCATCGAAGGAGCGCCGAATAGCCAATTGCTTTCATACACGCAACCGCTGCTCAACGAACGACTTGGCATTGGTCTGGCTGCCTCGCGTTTCAGTGTGGGCATCACGCGTGCCCTGACAATTGACCTGGTGTACTCTTATCGAGTCCCCATGCGACGCGGACACCTCGGCATCGGTCTACAGCCTAGCGTGCGCAACTTTTGGCAAAATTGGAACGACGAACGCCTTTACAGCGCTACCCCTGCTACTATTGATGTCTCTATCCCAACAGGATTGCGTTCTAAGTGGTTGGTTAACTTCGGCTTTGGTCTCTATTATTCTAACGACGAACGCGGCTGGTATGTAGGTGCCGCGGTGCCTCGTTTTTTACAAAATAATATTGATTTCTCCGAGTTTGGAACCGAATTATCGCGCGAAGAACGACATTTTAACGCGATGGGAGGCTTTACTCTCCGCGTTGATGAAGGTTGGGAGATAATCCCTCAAGCCCTGCTCCGGTATGTACCTCGAGCGCCTTTTAGCGCAGAAGTCAATGTCATGGCGGGCCTCAGGCGCAAATTTTATGGCGGCCTCACTTACCGCAGTGGAGGCGATGTAGGTTATGGAGAGAGCCTAGATATTCTAGCAGGTATTCAGGTGACGAAAAACCTTTTCTTTTGTGCCTCTTATGATATTGGCCTGACGCGCTTGCAGCGGTTGAGTACTGGCGCTGTGGAGGCCACTGCACGCTGGTGGTTCAACCCACCCGAAGGAACAATCATTGACAGTGGATTAGGATTCTAATAGGTTCTACTTACGTTGTTTTCTTTGCTTTAGGAGTTGCTCATCTACGCCACCTTGGAATTGAGCAACGCAGGGGATGGCTGGGTTATCTCGCTGCAATCATTTGAATAAACAGCGCCGCTCCAAATGCAATTAATACTGCGCCTATGAGGCGTTGAGCGCGCCGCAATTGATAGGCTTGGAGCAGATTGCGCACCCGCTTAGCCGCGTAAGCCTTTAGGATATCTACGAACATAAGCGCGCCCAGCATCCCGCCAAAAAACGTCAATACCTCGGAGGAGGTCAGTTGGTTGGAAACTATAAAGGCACTTGCCAGACCAAGCCAAAAGAATACTGTGAATGGATTGATGGTGTTGAGCAAAAACCCGCGCAACAGGTAACCTGGATACCCCCAAGCCATCCAGTTGTGTGCAACGCCAGGTGGTTCAGGGCCGTCGAGGATATCGAGCAAGCGGTCGGCCGCGGTTGTTTGTTGGCGCTCAGGAGGCTGGCCTTTTCTTAGCATAGTAACTCCACCAAATAGCATCAGCATTAAACCACCTGCTAGACCGGCCCAGAGGCGGAAATTCGGAAGTGCTGTTAGCCGAATGAGGACATCTAGCCAGCGATATGCAATAATCATGTACATTAAATCACTCAACCAGATACCTGCAGCTAGAGCCACTCCCGCGCGAAAGCCGCGACTCAGGCTCGCCTCCACAATGGCAAACAAAAGTGGCCCAATGAGAAGACTTAGCGACAAACCCAAGAGCATTCCTTGCCAAAGCATGGCGCGAAGGTAACATGCAGCCCCTACAGCAAGAGTTAACGCCCCAGGTGGATAAGCAAAACACTGATGTCGGCTGGGCTTACTCCAGAGATACGGCTAGCCTGACCAAGCGTGCGCGGCTTATGGCGGCTTAATTTGTCGCGTGCTTCAGCACTCAGGGCCGTCAAAGCGTGGTAGTTAAAGTCTGGGTGCAGGTGTAAGTCTTCCAAGCGGCTCATCTTTTCTACCATCTCTTCCTCTCTTCGGATGTAGCCCTCGTATTTCATGCGAATTTCAGCCTGCTCTACAAATTCCGCTTCGAAGGGCGCTAAGAACTCTTTTACAAAAGGTACCGCATCGGCCAGAGCTCGAATGTTCACTTGAGGTCGAGCGAGGATATTGAATAGTTTGACCTTCTGGGAAATTGGTGTAGAATTAACGGCGGTCAAATAGCCGTTGACTTGGTCGGGCGATACAGCAACTTCGCGGAAGAAACGCTCAATATCGTTAGCAGCTTGCTGCTTGGCGCGTACGCGCTCCATGCGCACGTCAGCGCCGCGGAGGCCTAACCGATAGGCGATAGGTGTGAGGCGCAGGTCGGCGTTGTCCTGTCGCAGCAAGATGCGGTATTCAGCGCGGCTAGTAAACATGCGATAGGGCTCTTGCGTGCCTTTGTTAACTAAGTCGTCGATCAGTACGCCAATGTAGGCCTCTGAACGTTTGAGCACCAATGGTGAATCGCGCTCTTGCACGGCTAGTGCGGCGTTGATGCCTGCTACCAGACCTTGGCATGCCGCCTCTTCATAACCGGTAGTGCCGTTGATTTGGCCGGCAAAGAAAAGGTTTTTGATCAAGTGCGTCTCTAGCGTCGGCTGCAATTGAGTAGGTGGAAAGTAATCGTACTCAATGGCGTAGCCCGGGCGGAACATACGCGCATTTTCTAAACCTGGAATAAGGCGCAGCGCTTTGTATTGCACATCTTCTGGCAACGATGAAGAGAAGCCATTTAGGTATACTTCGCAAGTGTGGCGGCCTTCTGGCTCGACGAACAACTGATGTGCCGGTTTTTCGCTAAAGCGGTCAATTTTGTCTTCTATGCTGGGACAATAGCGCGGGCCTACTCCCTTAATGCGACCAGTAAACATAGGCGATTTGTCAAAACCACTGCGAAGTACTTCGTGGACGCGCTCATTGGTATAGGTAATGTAGCACGGAAGTTGGTCAGTCAGCGGCGGTGTCTCGGTGTAAGAGAATTTACCAGGAGGGTCGTCGCCGGGTTGTATCTCCATGCGCGAGTAGTCAATTGTTCGGCCATCTAAGCGCGGTGGAGTGCCTGTTTTCATGCGGCCCACTTCAAAACCTAACTCCACAAGCTGCTCTGTGATGCCGCGCGCAGCACTCTCGCCAGCGCGTCCACCGCCAAATTGCTTTTCACCAATATGAATGATGCCGTTGAGAAACGTGCCATTGGTAAGCACCACGCTCTTCGCAGGTATTTCCAGGCCCATGCCTGTGCGCACGCCGTGTACTCGCCCATCCCTGACAACTAAACCGCATACCATTTCTTGCCAAAAATCGATGTTCGGATGCGCCTCTAGCATCTGACGCCATTTGGCAGCAAAAGCCATGCGGTCGTTCTGGGCGCGCGGACTCCACATCGCTGGCCCCTTCGAGCGGTTGAGCATCCGAAACTGCACCATCGTGTAGTCAGTGACAATACCTGAATAGCCGCACAGAGCATCTACCTCGCGTACAATCTGTCCCTTAGCTACCCCGCCCATCGCTGGGTTGCAACTCATCTGGCCAATGGTCTGCATGTTCATTGTAACCAGCAGCACTCGACAACCCAAATTAGCGGCTGCCACCGCTGCCTCACAGCCCGCATGCCCTGCGCCTACTACTACTACATCATAGGTTGGAAACATAGCCCAATAAACGTAACATCCTCGGATTGATAAAAATGCACTTCTATATGTTGCAATACTTGCGCAATAGCTGATGCGCAAAAATATAGTTATTTTTCTGTTTCCTGTTATTCAGACGTCTTCGAAGGGAGCGTCTTCCCGACGGCTGGCCTTGTTTAAACGTCTCAACTTGGGAATTTGAGGATTCCATTGAAAGATAGGGCCTTGTCGCCCGTTATACCATTTCGCATAATTCCTACCGTGAAATCACGAAAATAATTTTGTCTCAAAAGCATCCGAGTAGGGTAGTGGTGTGCAGGTTTTCACTGCTACGTTGAGAGAGCTAATGCCTAGCAAACGTTCTCTTTGGAAGTAATGGATCTTGCGCGCGAGCTATCTAGAGCATTCATCCTAGCAAAGGGCTAATGGAGGTGCTTTTCGCCTTCTATTGGTGATGCGCTTCTTTGCAGACGCGAAACGCTCTGAGGCTAAAAGGTTTAGCTCTCACGGCAAATTTATCGCTCTCTATGGTCTTATCTTTCTAAAGGCATATTATTCAATCTAGCGAGGCCCGCAGAGCATTTGACGTATAGGCAAGGCGCAGTTTTTCCTGCGAAAATCAAATTCTTTCAAAGACTTCGCCTCGGCCTCTGAAATCAGAGGCACGATTTACTCTAATTAGCGCTTTTGCTTGAAATATTGCCTTTTGCCGAAGTCGTAGCTGACGACTCCGAGAGTGTCTAAGACGCCTCGTCCAACTTTCAGGTCATTGACCTGCGTCCTTCGAGAGGCGTTGCTGGCGACTAAGCCGCTCAATCTCTTGCATAATGGCCTCGGCCTCAGCGCTTTTTTGAGCAAAGGCCTGAATATTGCCTTGGCGCTGCAGGTCGCGCGCTTCAAGCATTTTTTCTTCGTATTGCTTGCGCAACTTTTTTATTGGATCAAATCTAAACCAGCGAAACATCATGCCTCGAAAACACGCAAGCTCCTGGAAAGTTTACTTCAACACGAAATCGCCGTATTGCAGTTTAGCGGAAATGACGCGTGGCGCATTAGCGTCGCCTACATAACCCGATAATTTCTTCTTCCCGTCGGCATTCTCCCATCGTATTGTTCGCAATAACGCAGGTGTGTGGACGTCAGCGTATTTTCCCTCAGCATCTAATCGAAAAGTAGTCCCTGGTTCAACGCCGATCTTCACGTCAGTATATTTTGCTTGCAGCTTTGCCTCGGAAAAATGGCGCCCTAGTGTATTTACCCTGATTTGACCGTACTGGAGGTCGGCATTTAAGACCTCCGAAATGTGCTCCAAATAGGAGTCGGCATATTGCGCTGTCAGGAAAAGAGAGCCAATTTGGCGGCCCTTTAAGTCGCCGTAGCGCGTTTGAAGACGCAGGTTTTTCACTTCGCCGAGGTTCATTTTGTCGTATTTCGACATTAGATGAACCTGGTCGGCCCGAGAAATGTGGATTTCTGAATATCGCGTATCTAGACTAACCTCCACAGCGCGCTCTACAGTTAATTCAGAATAGTTGATATAGCCTGAGAGGTTCCGCATCTGATTGAAGAAGGCCTTCCCGTGATTCAGGGAAAGCTCAGCATCGCCTGCTAGGTTTTCACCTTGCAAATAGCCATAGCGAATCTCGGCCATCAGCTTGCCCTTGAGCTGAGATACCAGAGCATCGCCATACCGATTCTTCAAATCAAGCTGATTTTCAGCGGGTAACCATACGTCGTAGTGAATCTTGAAATTTTGCCTTTTAAAACTGATGCGAATGAGGCCGTAACTTTCTTCTCCGTCTTCAGGCTCGATGACGGTTTCTGCTTTTACATAGTCGGCAGTGTGCAAGAAATTAACGTGAATACGCTCAAATAAGCGGTTGGCCGAACGTTGGTTAGCGGCATCTACGACAATGGTGATGTCTAATTTTACCGATCGATTGGGCCAAGTGTGTACCTTGATGTTGCCGTATTTGTTGTAGATAGCTGTCGTGCCCGTAGGAGAGATGCTAAATTCGCGAGTAATTTTCTTGTAGAACTCCTGCGGGGATCTTGTCCATCCCGGTAACACGCACCACCCTATGAGCAACCAAATAACTATTATGGCTCCACGATTATATTTCTTCATAGCTTGGTGGAAGATGTCGAGTTGAGGAAGAGTGTTGTTGCTCTAGGTACTTAAGCACACGCTCCAAAATGGCAAGTCGGGCTTTGTAATTCTTAATTATGGCATCTACGACTACCTCTCGATTGGCAGGATGAACTTGGGCTAATTCCGTTTGCAGCTCTCGCATTGCGGCATCCATTTGTTGGAGATCTTCCCATACAGTTGCCGAGCTAGGGAGACTCATCTGTTGCAGGCGGCTTTTCTTTTGCTGGATTTCGCGCTGAAAATGCGCCTCCAGTTCGGCATATTCAGGAGATATTTGGCTTAAGGCTATGCCTTCGGACTGAGGTGGATGCATTGCATTACTGCACCACCAGCCGACGCCTATGCCCACTAGGAGGAGTATGACAGCAGCTGCTGCTAGGCGAAGGCGAACAACCCAAGTGAGACGCGAAGCAGGCGAAGGAAATGACGCTTGGGCGATGCCCTCCCACAATTGCGCGCGCGGCACGTGCATATCGAAGGCATCTCGGTGTTGGCGGATGAACGCTGTCAGACTGCATTCTCCTTCCGTTGTCACGCCGTTTGACGGATACCTCCGCAGGGAATTGGCTATGTCAGCCTCGTTCGAAGCACACCACGGCTCAGCCGAAGCGCGCGCTTTCGCGTCTGCTTGTTCGCCACGTGCCAAGGCGCGCACTATCGCTTCCCAAAGGTGTGGCGAAGGCAATGCGGCATCAAAAGCCTCTCGATTTTCTCGAATAAACGCTTCTATGCAACTTTTCTTGCTCATATCCCATTCGTTTTAAGCCACTGGCGCAATCGCGCGCGAGCGCGGCTATACTGTGATTTAGACGTAGCTTCACTAATACCGAGAATCTCGCTTATCTCTTCGTGGTCGTAACCTTCCACGGCGTAAAGGACGAATACCGTGCGATAGCCGTCGGGTAATGCTTGGATAGCTTGGTTAATGCGCTCGACAGAGAGCACCATATCATTGTCTTCTTCAAGCATTTCAGCCCGGTCATCAAATGGGCCAAATCCTTCAAAAACCACTCGACGGCTCTTCAAGAAATTGATGGCCTTATTAATAGCAATGCGTTTTATCCATGCACCAAGGGTACTTTCCTGGCGAAAAGTATCTATTTTAGTAAACACTTCGATAAATGTACTTTGCAAAAGATCTTCCGCATCGTGCACATGCCGAACCATGCGCAAAAGCGTGTTGTAGGTAGCTTTACAATACATCCGATACAAATCAAATTGCGCCTCTCGGTCGCCTCGCTTGCAGCGTTCGATGAGTTCTTGGTGTGTACAGGTAACTTCGCTCATAGTGTCATCGCTACCAAAGACAACTCAATACCGTCCCGAGTTGCATGCGCATGCCAGATAAACTTAGACGAAAAATCGCGAGCAGGAAAGGAGAAATTCGCAAAGGCAGAAATTATTCTTCAAGCAAGGGCGAAGAGATCGCTGACAGCCGGAATGCGCGAGCAGAGGAACCCTTCGGCATATCGCACTTGAGCAGAACGCCCAAAAACACGAGCCTTAGCTTCTATGAAGTCTAGAAAATCCTTGCTAGAAATTGGAGTTTGTGGCCCTTCTTCAGGAGTATCTGGGTTATAAAACTGAGAGCGAAAGGCGAGAATAGCCTGCATTTTGCGCTCAAAATAAGGTGTAATATCTACGATGAAATGAGGTGTTAAATACCTATCTTGAACATAATGAAATACTAATTGAGGCCGCCACGGCTGTTGCGGACTACCCAAGTCGTCGGTAGTCTCGACCTTGAGCAGGCCGGCGTAAAAGCATGCATCAGCCACTAGACGGGCCGCCCTGCCGTGGTCAGGGTGGCGATCGCTGGGAGCATTGCACAGAACAATACGCGGCCGACATTGGCGCACTACGCGTACCACGGCCAATAAGTTTTCGCGCGAATTGTCAAAAAAACCATCGGGCAAATCCAGCTGCATTCGAAAAGTAGCTCCTAAAAGCTGGGCTGCAGCTTGAGCCTCTTGAGTGCGCAATGCTGCCGAGCCGCGCGAACCAAGCTCGCCTCGCGTCAGGTCGAGCAACCCAAACGTATATCCTCTGTCCACTTGTCGCAACAGCGTACCCGCAGCACTTAATTCCACATCGTCCGGATGGGCACCAACTGCCAAGATATCAACGGTCATAACTACTTTTGTTCGAGAAAAATAAATAGAACATGGAAGCTTACTCAGACCCTGCCGCCCAATTAGCCGAGATGAAAGAAGCGCTTGCTAAACTCGAACAAGCGGAGCAAAAATGCAGAGAACAACTGGAAAGGCTTCGACAACGCTATGCCGACGACCTTTTTGCCGAGCGCCAATTAGTGCGCCAACTGCGCGAAGATCGACATCGCATTCAGCAAGATTACGAGCGCTTGCGGGTGCAAAAAGGCGGATTCGGGCTTAAGATGCTGCTCTTCTCCGGATTTTCGGGTTTTGTGAGTGCGTTGCTGTTGTGCGCGCTGTATTGGTGGTTGCTCCGACCCGCTCCTGATTATGCAGCCGACATGAAAAATTTTCGCGACACCTATCAATTCACCTGGGAACAAGCCGCAAGTATGGGGCACTTTGAAGAGGTAGAACAAGCCCTAGAAAAGCAGATCCAAGACCCGAAGAATCAGCACATTCGCCCTAGCTTGGAATTTACCCGCAAACTTCTCACGGCAGCAAGACTAGGCTGTCCTCATCGCCGCTAGTTGCGCAACGGCTTGCCATTTTCGAGCATATACTGGATGCGTTCCAGCGTCTTAGACTCGCCGCATAGGCTTAAAAAAGCCTCTCGCTCTAGGTCAAGCAAATACTGCTCCGATACATGCTGAGGCCCTGTAAGATCGCCGCCGCAAAGCACCCACGCAATCTTGCGCGCAATCTTAATGTCGTGTTCCGTGGCATAGTTACCCAAATATAGCGAATGAGCAGCGACATAGAGCGCGCCTAATCCCGTGCGTCCTAACACATATACGTCCTTGCGCGGAATAGGCTGTACGTAGTCATCAGCCATTTCTAGCACGCGAGCCTTTGCCTCGCCAATATTTCGCGCTGTATTCAGCACTACGCGATCCTTTTGTGGCAGCAGATACCCATAGTTGAAAGCTTGAAATGCTGAAGAGGCTACTTGTCCAGTGGCAATCGTTCTAAATTTTTCTATTAAAGTAGGTATTTGGACATCGCCCTCTCGGCTGTAGGCATCTGAAGCGCGCACTGCAAACTCCTTTGTCCCGCCGCCCCCAGGCAACAAACCTACACCTACCTCCACAAGCCCAATGTAGCTTTCAGCCGCAGCAATAACTGCGTCGCAATGCATAGCAAATTCGCAACCGCCGCCAAAAACATAGCCCTGAGTGGCCATCACTACAGGGATACTTGAGTAGCGCAGACGCATGGACGTCTGCTGAAAAAGGTGTACGGCCATATTCAACTCATCCCATTCCTGTTGATAGGCCATCATGGCGATCATCATGAGGTTAGCGCCTACGGTGAAATGTTGAGCGTTGTTGCCAATCACCAGTCCGCGCCAACCGCCTTCCTCTGCGAGGCGAATACTCTCGTTGAGGCCGCGCAAGATACCTTCGCCAATTGCATTCATCTTAGAGTGGAACTCCAGACAAAGTACGCCGTCGCCAATATCGTGCAGCGTACACTCTGGATTGTGGAATACAGGCTTTTGGTTGCGATAGGCGTCGAGCACGATGAAGGCCGCTCCGCCCGGTAGCGGTTCGTATGCCTTTGAAATGGGATTATAGCACAAACGCTGGCCATTTTCCGATTTATAAAATTGGGTGTGCCCGGCAGCAAGCATCTCCCTAACCCAAGGAGCTACCCTCTCACCTTGCGCTTCAGCGGCTTCCACGCCTTCCGCTAAACCCACCATGTCCCAATATTCAAAAGGGCCTTTCTCCCACGCAAAGCCAGCGCGCAGTGCGTCGTCAATGGCGTAAAGGGTATCGCTAATCTCGGGCACTCGGTTAGAAACATAAGCAAAAAGGCTGATAAAGTGGCGCTTAAGTAATTGAGCGCCCACGTCGTCGGCCTTAAAGATGGCCTTTATACGACGCGGCAATTCGTCTATTTGTTTGAGGGTGTCGAGAATAGGCAATTTTGCCTTTTGCGAAGGAACGTACTCGAGCGTTCGCAAATCAAAAGCTAATACGATAGAGCGACCTTTTTCATCTTTTTGTTCGGTTTTCTGGTAGAATCCTTTTCCTGATTTATCGCCTAAAAACTTGTGCTCAATCAAGAATTGTAAGAATTCGGGCTTTTGAATAGCCTGAATCTGCTCGTCGTTTGGGCAGTTCTGGCGCAGGCCGTTAATGACATGCAAGGCTGTGTCCAAACCCACCAGATCAGCTAAGCGGAAAGTGCCCGTCTTAGGCCGGCCAATAGCTGGGCCAGTGAGAGAATCTACCGTAGCAATATCTAGACCCAGTTCGTAAGTTAATTGAAAAATCTTAGCCATTGAAAACACGCCGATACGATTGGCAATGAAGGCGGGCGTATCTTTACACAATACTGTCTGCTTTCCAAGGAACACGTCGCCGAAGTGCAGGAAGAACGCCGTAACTTCTGGATCTGTCTCCGCCGTGGGAATGATCTCTAGCAAGCGCATGTAGCGCACAGGATTAAAAAAGTGAGTGCCCAGAAAATGTTTCTTGAAGTCGTCGCTTCGGCCTTCAGTCATTAAATGAATAGGTATGCCAGAGGTATTGGAGCTCACCAAGGAGCCCGGCGAACGATAGCGGTCTACCTTTTCAAAGATTTGACGTTTTATGTCTAAGCGCTCGACAACTGCCTCCACGATCCAATCACAGTCTTTGATCTTAGGAAAATCATCTTCAAAGTTGCCTACGGTGATACGATTAGCGAATTTGGGATCGTAAAAAGGGTTGAGTTTAGCCTTAAGCGCGTTTTGCAAGGCATTTTGAGCCACCCGATTGCGAGCTTCGGTGTTCGAGGCTTCCGCTTCGGAAAGGTCAGGAGGTAAAATGTCCAGCAGGAGTACTTCAAACCCACAGCTTGCTGTGTGAGCGGCGATGCCTGTACCCATGAGTCCAGAGCCGAGTACGGCGACTTTTTTGATATGCTTTACTAACATGCGCAAGAAATTAAAAATGAAGTAAATAATGGAGCACTAGCGAACTTTCGCTGCGCGAAGGTAGGCACCGCCATGGATATCGCCAGGGGCAAATAAATTAAGTTTGCACTTTGCCTGAGCGAGCCGCCTGGTGTCTTAATAAGTATTCAATAGCCAAAGCATAGCCTTCTAGGCCAAGACCAATAATGCAACCGATACACCGCGTTGCTAAGTAAGAGTGATGCCGATATGCCTCTCGAGCAAACACATTGCTTATGTGGACTTCTACGGCAGGTCGGCCTACTGCTGCCAAGGCGTCGGCTAAAGCAATAGACGTATGAGCATAAGCTCCACCGTTGATCACGATGCCATCAGCCGACGGACCGTGTTGGTGCAAGTAATCTATCAGCGCACCTTCTGAGTTGCTCTGAAAATATTCTAAATGAATCTGAACGAAACGCGACTTCAGCTCCTCCAGAAACACCTCAAAGGAGGTGTTTCCGTACCATTGAGGTTCGCGATGACCCAATAAGTTTAAATTTGGGCCGTTTATAATTAGGATGCGCATGAAAAGGAGTAGTTGCGTCGGAGAAATAGCTCATTGGCATTAAAATCATCCGTGCATTTTAGCGACGTTCGGCGAGGTCGAATCTAAACGCATAAATGCGGTCAATTGACCTGCTGACCTGAGGCAAAGTTCTGTAAGTTCAAGGAATTGATTGTTAAGCAACTATTTTTTAGGTGCACGGTTTGGCCACTCAGAGAAGGGCTAACGCACATATACATAGGGGTGAATATATCTAGCCATTTCAAGATATAAAATCTACTTTAGTCGAGTATTGAGCATTCTTCGACAAGATGTCCTATATTTGTCGGCGCATTCTAGGCATACTAGGCTTTCATCTCCCTTTTCTGTTGGTTCATCCTTTCATTTTGACCTAAATCTATGCTATTTCGCTTCCGAAAAGAGTCGGCCCTGGAGCGTCTCGAACGCGAGGCTAGCGATGATTTCAGGCTCCTTAAAGAGCTAGGGCCAACGTATTTTGACAGCATGCATCTTGTGGATCTGCGCGAAACGATTCGCAAGCGTCTTGATCATTTTGATCGCACTAAGAAGACTCTCATGCTGTTGAGTGCCACCGGAACAGTATCTTTTCTAGCTGGCGTAATTTGTCTGTTATTAGGCTGGAAGGTACTTGCTCTTTTAGGTTATGTCATGTCGGTGGCCTGCATCTTAACTTTTGTAGGAGGCACAGTGTGGTTAAAGTGGAAGTATGAAAGCCGAGGAGAGCTACTCCATGTGCTCTTGGAGGTGGAAGAAGAATTGCGAAATCGTACAGCCTTGAAAGGACGCGGCGCAACCTCGCGTTGAATAAGCCCTTGCTTTTAGATAAAATTTCACTGCAGGCAGCAACTTTCGAAGCTACTATCGCGGGGTGCTTGCTCAGGGATGAGCCTCAGTCGGTTTCCATTGTTCCAACAATTGAAGTGTTTCCGGCAAGCCATTCAGCCGCTTTACGTTCGGAGGCAAAGGATGCCCATTCATAAACACCTGAATTCCTGTCACGAGCAACTGGGCTTCACCCAGAACTTTCGATACTTTTTCTATATACCCTTGAACAGATTGCCGCGAGGGAGGTGCATTGAGGATAGTATACACGAAATGGGGCTTAAAATTCTGGACGGCGTCCTGAAGGTCACCAATCGAAACCCCAGACCCAAGATAAAGTACCCGAAAACCTCGGCGTCGAAGCAGATAAAATAGGAAAAGAAGCACGAGCTCTTGGCGCTCGTCTTCTGGTAGGTACAACAAAAACCGCGGCGCATTTGGCTTCGGTTTGGTTACTTCGCCATCAATGGCCGCCATCAACTTCCGGCGAATGATTTGGGTAATAAATTTCTCGTGAGCTAAAGAGATACTTCGCGTTAACCACAGCTCGTTTAGCTTTTCCAAAAAGGGATAAATCACGTCGAGCATTGTTCGCTCAAAACCATGCTCCCACTGATAGTTGAGAAACACCCGTTCGAAGGCGCTCTCATCTAAGTCTAGCATGGCCAATACCAGCGTCTCGTTTCTCGTATCGAGCGTTAAGTTCGATCGCGTAAGTTCAGCTACCAAAGAAGCAATCTCCTCCGGCCGCATCTTAACTAACTTGCTGATCTTGTAGCCTGCTCGCTTTAATAAAGCAATGTTAAAAAGCAGCCGAAGATTCTCATCTGTATAATAACGAATGTTTGTATCCGTTCTGGCGGGTAAAATAAGCCGATATCGCTTCTCCCATACTCGAATGGTATGAGCTTTGATGCCTGTAAGGCGTTCTAGATCGCCGATCGAGTAGATACTCATAATTCCGGCGCAAACTTATTCAAGCTGAAGTATTGGTTTAAAGATAAAATGTCCATTATCTAAAAATATTAAACATCCGAGAAGAGATATGGTTTTCAAAATGCCGCTGACAAGCGCATTTTTATGTTTCCTATCCCTTAAGGAACGCATTGCGACTGTGCGAAGCACCTTGTTTTTGAGAAAAAATGGGCTGCCTTGAGGAAAGTGTTTCTCTGCAAGGAGTAGGGAATCAGAAAAGACGCTCTTCCTTTGCGATGGCCCATTTTCAAAAATTGCTCGATTAACCGCCGTTAGTTGATAAAAATGCGCCTTTTCCTAAAAAATTAGACCGAATTCTGAATAAATGGATAAATAATTATACCTTTGACGCGTAAAAAATAGAAAAGCTATGCTCTCCTTTTTTAATAAGAAATCGAACACCTCTACGTCAAAAGACCAGCAGCCCGAAAATCAGAAGAGTCGGCTGGACAAAGTGCAGGAGACCTCGCAGGTTTTGGACAAAGAAGACATGCGCAAAGTAGAGGGAGGGAAAACATCGAACAAGCCCATTGGGCAAGTTTTTCCTTGGAATTCTACTTTTGGCGGCACAATACCTCAATAGTTATACCTGCCCTCTCTAAAAGGATCAGCAAGCCCCCCAGTCGGAGTGCAACCTCTGGGGGGCTTGCTGTTACATGAACGAAAGAAGACGTCTGACTTACCTCGCAAAGTGAGGGATGCTATATGGATTTACCAATTTCTGCCTGTTCATGAGCACAGGGCAAGAACTCCTTTCTGAGTTCGCTGCTCTAAGCGTGCTTAACCTCGCTTTTATGCCGTGCGCTAGATTTAAAAGGCTTGCAAGGAGAAGAACAACCTTGCAAGCAAACGTCTGGCACTTTGTGTTGAGCAAACCAAGAATTCTGGTAGGCTGTCCCTGCAAGTTGTAAAGGCGATAACAGGGCAGAACGACCTTTTCTCCTCTGTCGAGAGAAGAGGCTTTCAGTGCCTTGAGAATGAATTTTTTTTATGGTTACAAGATAAGTGTCAATTAGTTAAGCTATAAGACGATGGGCATAACTTTGTCGAGGGTGCAGCTAGAGCAATGCTACTTTCGTCCTGAGCGGTCGATCAGCATAGCAGATGCTTGCTGAGTGCTGTAAAGCCAGATATCTTGCACGTTCACATGCGGAGGTCTTGTAGCGATGAAATAAATGGCTTCTGCCACATCAGCGGCCTTCAAAGGCTGAAAGTCTTCATAAATACGGGCTCGTTCAGCATCGCCGTCAAAGCGGACAAGGGCAAATTCCGTGTCCTCCGTATGACCTGGGCTAACTTGGCTGACGCGAATACCATAGGCGTGCAGATCTAAACGCATACCGCGCGTTAGAGCCTCTACCGCGAATTTTGTTGCACAATAAACATTGCCATTGGGATAGACTTCTTTCCCTGCGCTCGAACTCACGTTAATGATATGGCCTCGGCGTCGTTGCACCATGCCGGGCACAACAGCACGTGTGACGTAGAGCAATCCCTTAATGTTAGTATCTATCATTGCATCCCAATGCTCCAGATTGCCCTCGTGAATAGGTGCTAGCCCTTTAGCTAGACCAGCGTTATTGATTAGGACGTCTATTTCTGTCCATTCTTCGGGCAAATTGGTGAGGTGAGCCATAACCGCGTCTGCATCGCGTATATCGAGAGGTAGCTCGAATACTGTAGCATGAGGATACTGCTGAGCAAAGCGTGCGCGTATATCTGCTAGGCGTTCGGCCCGGCGACCAACAAGCAAGAGACGATGACCGTGGCGCGCAAATACCTCAGCTGTAGCTTTTCCGATTCCCGAAGTAGCGCCAGTGATGAGCACTGTAAGCACCTGCGCAGGCTGCGAAAAGGCTACTTCCTCCGCGGACTGGAGCGATAAGGTAGGCGAGGGCGAAGAAGCAGATATTTTCTCTGTAGGCAAAGCGAAATGGGCATCGCGCTCTTTGCTCTTGAGTTTTGGGTCGAGGAGACAGGCGTGTTGATACAGTTCTTGTGCCTGTTGGAGATTCCCCGATTGGTGAGTAACTTCTGCTAGCGTAAGCCAAGCTTCTGCCCAGTCGGGTTGGAGCGCTACGACAGTATCGAGCAGTTGATAGGCGCGTTCAGGTTGACCCATTTGGTCGCGCAATACCAGCGCGTATCGATAATGCAGTTCTGCGTCGTTGGGCTCAGCGGCCAGAGCCTCTTCAATATAGGATAGCACTTCATCGCTGTTCTCCTTCTCCAAATGCGCTATTGCTAGGTCAGCGAGCTTCCGGAAAACGCGTGGATAAGCAGGGTCAAGTTCAGCCACGCGATTCCAACAGTACTTAGCCAAGAGGTAGTCGCCTTTTGCAGCGGCATTATCGCCCATAGCATTGTAGGCGTCAGCCTCTGTGGGTGCGAATCCGTTGGAGGGGGCTGAGAGCTCTTGCTCTGGAGGAGGGGGTACTTCGGTTTTTTGCTCTTGTTGGGCTTGAGGCGAAGCTATTTCTGGCACTGGACGTTCGGGAAGTGGTTCGGCTTCAGTGAAATGGGCACGAGCCCGGTGATATTCGGCCATGGCAATAGCATGCTGAGGATGCTGCTCCGTCAACTGACGCAGCATGTCAAGGCCTCGCTGAGGATAGCCTTTTTCGATCCATGTCCAGGCGTCGCGGATGGCTTGGCGGATGCGCACCTCGCTAGCCTCGGCTTCGGCTTCTGGTTTGAGAGATGCAGGAGAAGACTCCGTCACTGGCTCTTGAGCCATCTTTTCACCAGAGGCTTCTACGGGCTGGGGTATAAGGGGACCAGAAAGCACTGGTGGTGGAATAAATGGGCCCGCAGGAGGTGTTTGTGCAGCAGGTATGGGTGGCGCCTCAACATCCAACGAAGCAATTTCTCGATAGGCAGGATAGCGGTCTACGAGGCCAAAGCGCTGGAAGAAGAGCTTGTAATGGTCGGCTTGTAATGCTTCCCACCGCACGTATCCGCTCTCGCGCAAGGCAGAGAGCAGCTCGCTAACGTCATTGGCAATGAGGCGATATGCTTCCACTTCGCGGTCGTAAACTTCGCGTAGCTCTAACGGCGCTGTTCGCAGGCGGTCAGTGCTTTTAAGGAAAATTTCTTGCCAGTAATTCATATACTTGATCACCTCGCCAGCTCGCTCAAAGGAAGTAGGCACAGGCCGGTAGGATCCGTCTGCTTGCGGCTGACGCCCAGGAGCTACCACCGTCAAAAGGTGTCCTCGCCCGAGCAAAGCTTGATAGGCACGCCATATACCCGCCATGCACAGGGGGTCTTTCAGAAAGTTGTCGGTCAACAACCAAAGGACGGGCCCTTCTATAACTGCTATGCGAGCAGCCAAATGCCCAGGCTTATCGTCTGACAAAAGTGTGTAATGTTCGAATGTAAGACCAGCACGTCCTAAATCGGCTGTCAGGCGGTCTGCTAAATCCCGATTCTCGGGGGAATACAGAAGATGAACACGAATCATGTCGGGTGGGCAAAATTCTTTTTTATGCGCTAATGCCTGTTTCGAATGCGTTCCACGCATGATGCACAGGCTGAAAACTCGGGCAAAATTAGTGCTATAGTTTAGCGTATGCTCGGAAAGGAGCGCGCGCTAATGATATTTTTCTCGAAAAATGACGGGAGTTTTACACACTAAGTCTATTTTTGATGAATTCCGAACGCGATTGAGTCGTTCTCCTCGCGTCTCGCGAAGGTAGGGAGCAAAACTCCAGGCGTCACGGTTGAGTCTCTCATGTGTTGGCGCAAACCATTCCTCGAGTCGGGTGTTATTTTGAAAAACTCTAAACATGTGCAGCACTCTTGCTTGCTGAATTGAAGTTCCGACATTTGCCTAAACGTTTTGAGTCATGCAAGCAATCAAAGAGCAGAACTCTACAGTGGTTTCGCTAGAGGAGCAATTTCAACGAAAGATAGACAATGAAATCCGAATTGAGCCGAAGGACTGGATGCCAGAAGCCTATCGAAAGACGCTTATTCGGCAGATAAGTCAGCATGCTCATAGCGAGGTGGTTGGCATGTTGCCCGAGGGAAACTGGATTACTCGAGCGCCCTCGCTGAAGCGCAAGGCTATCTTGTTGGCAAAAATTCAGGATGAAGCAGGTCATGGGTTATACCTCTATTCAGCGGCAGAGACTCTTGGAGTCTCGCGCGATGCCCTGATAGAGGATTTACACAATGGTAAAGCGAAATACTCCTCGATTTTCAACTATCCTACGCTGACGTGGGCAGACATTGGAGCGATTGGGTGGCTAGTAGACGGAGCGGCTATTTTGAACCAAATACCGCTCTGTCGGTGTTCCTACGGGCCCTATGCGCGAGCGATGGTGCGGATTTGCAAAGAAGAGAGTTTTCACCAACGTCAGGGTTTTGATATTCTCCTTACCTTGGCCAAAGGCTCACCCGAACAGCGCGCGATGGCTCAAGATGCTATTAATCGCTGGTACTGGCCGGCGGTCATGATGTTTGGTCCTTCGGACGCTGAGTCGGTACATTCTGCCCAGAGCATGCGGTGGAAGATCAAGCGTTTTAGCAACGACGAATTGCGCCAACGCTTTATTGATATGATTGCTGAACAGGTAAAAGTCCTAGGACTTACATTGCCTGACCCACACTTGAAGTGGAATCCTGAACGCGGCCATTACGACTACGGGCCCATCAACTGGGATGAATTTTGGAACGTTGTAAACGGCAACGGTCCTTGTAACCGTGAGCGCCTGCGCGCGCGCCGCGAAGCTTGGGAAAACGGTGCTTGGGTGCGCGAAGCAGCTCTTGCTTATGCTGAGAAGAAGGCCAAGCGACTCGCTCAGGATAAAACAGATATCCAAGCGGCTTAATTCTTTGATTAGGCGCAAATTGCCCACAGAATACACCGGGAAGGCAACGGTGCACGGGTGCGTAGGAAGGTTGTTGAGACAAAAATGCCCTTGCGGATTGTTCTAACGCATGTGCAACTTTGCTGCTGATTAGTAATGCACATCTCACGGCGAGCAGCTGGAGAGTGTGCTTTAGCTTTTTTGTGCACATTATTCCTTTATTTTTAAACCGCTTTTTTTATTCCATTGCGCCGTTTCTTAGCGTGCTGATTGCAGGAATGCACGACGCCAGGCTCTGGCAATGCTATTACCATTTTTGTGGGATGTCGTGCCTGAAAGCTTTTACAGCAAGCTTGCTGTAGTTTTTGGTCCCTGCAACGACTTTATATGGGCGGGTCTGGCTGTCGATATGAACCGGCTTAATTGCCAAAGAAGCGCATACGACCGGGCGAGCGGAAATTGCTGCGCAGAACTGCAGAGGAAACTAAGCACAAGTCAGCCGAAGACCACCTTTGTTCCTAAAAGAGAACGCAAGTGAAGGAAACGCTCTGCAGCGCCCTCAAAGCAGGGGGATAAAACCTGGAACATTCTTTGCTTGAAGCCCAACGCGCACCTGGAACAAATTATCCTTTCTTATGATACGCATGGTTGACCTGAAGACCCAGTACGAGAAAATACGCGAGGAGATCGACCGCGCTGTGCTGGAAGTCATTGCCTCTACGGAGTACATTAATGGTACGGCGGTTAAAAAGTTCCAAGCGGAACTAGAAGCCTATCTACAAGTTAAGCACGTTATCCCTTGTGCTAACGGCACCGATGCCTTGCAAATTGCCATGATGGCTCTTGAGCTAAAGCCCGGTGACGAGGTTATCGTTCCGGCGTTTACTTACGTGGCTACAGCAGAAGTTGTCGCTCTATTGGGTCTAACGCCCGTGATGGTAGACGTTTGTCCGGATACATTCAACATTGATACAGACCAGGCCAAAATGGCCATTACTTCGCGTACGCGTGCCATCGTGCCGGTACATCTCTTTGGGCAAAGTGCAGACATGGAGCCTATCTTACAATTGGCTCAAGCATACGACCTGTATGTCATTGAAGACAATGCGCAAGCGATGGGCAGTGACTACCGCTTTAGCGATGGTAGGTGCTTGAAGACAGGCACCCTAGGTCATGTGGGTTGCACCTCTTTTTTCCCTTCCAAAAATTTAGGCTGCTACGGAGATGGAGGCGCCATGACCACCAATGACGCCGAGCTAGCTCAACGTTTGCGAATGATTGCCAATCACGGTCAAAGTCAATTGTATCACCATGCCGTCGTCGGCGTCAATTCGCGCCTAGATTCTATTCAGGCTGCAATTTTAAGCGTGAAGCTCAAGCGATTGGAGCAGTACAACGCCGCTCGCCGCCAGGCTGCAAATTATTACGACGCTGCCTTTAGCACTATGCGCCAGTTGAAAATACCTGTGCGAAAGGCCTATACTACTCACGTATTTCACCAATATACCCTGGTGCTGCGCGAGGGCAACCGGGATGCGCTCAGACAGCATTTAGCCGAGCGCGGTATTCCTGCCATGGTGTATTATCCAATTCCGCTCTACAAGCAGCGAGCCTTCGCTCCTTACTGGAAAGGCAAAGAGCTTCCTGTGACGGAGCAGCTATGTCAGTCGGTGATTTCTCTCCCCATGCACTCGGAACTAACTCCTGAGCAACAGGATATAATCATCGAAGGTGTTCGTTCCTTTTTTGAGTAAAAAACATGTGTATGTATTCTGCCCTTCAGGAAAAAAGTAAAGCCATCGGTGTTATTGGCTTGGGTTATGTCGGCCTACCAATTGCTCTGGCTTTTGCCCGCAAATTTCGGGTCATCGGTTTCGACATCAACGAACAACGCATAGAGATGATGAAAATGCGCCAGGACCCTTCTCGCGAACTCCCTCCAGAGGCCTTCGACGATTGTGACATACACTTTACAGCTGACCCAGAGGACCTGAGAAATGCCCACTTTTTTGTCATAGCTGTCCCTACTGATGTGGATGCCCATAAGGTGCCTGACCTAACACCCTTGAAAAAGGCCTCTACTACTGTAGGACGCGCGCTGAAACCAGGCGATTACGTGGTCTATGAAAGCACCGTGTACCCCGGCTGTACGGAGGAAGATTGCCTCCCTATTCTCGAGCAAGAGAGTGGGCTAAAAGTAGGACGCGACTTTAAATTGGGCTACTCGCCAGAACGCATCTCTCCTGGCGACAAAAACCGAACAGTAGTGGATATTTTGAAAGTAGTTTCTGGTTGTGATGCCGAAGCGTTGGAAACAATTGCTCAAGTATACAGTGCAATCGTCAAACCTGGGGTATACCGAGCGTCTTCAATAAAAGTGGCCGAAGCAGCAAAAGTAATTGAGAACACTCAACGCGATTTGAACATTTCGCTGGTCAACGAATTAGCCATCATCTTCGACCGCCTAGGTATCGACACAAGTGAGGTGCTCGACGCAGCTGCTACAAAATGGAACTTTATACGTTTCTCACCGGGCTTAGTAGGTGGGCATTGCATCGGCGTAGACCCCTATTATCTCCTTCACAAATCTAAGCAGGTGGGCTACGACCCTCAGGTTATCCTTAGCGGGCGACGCGTTAACGATGGCATGCCGGCTTTTATCGCCAAACGATTAGCCCAAACGTTGACGCAAAAGGGCAAAAACCTGTCGCGTTGTAAGGTGCTGGTAATGGGCATAACATTTAAAGAAAATGTGGCTGACATCCGCAATTCAAAGGTAGCAGATGTCGTCCAAGAATTGATGGACTACTCCATCCATGTGCATATCCACGATCCGCATGCCTCCCCCAACGAGGTAGCGCACGAATACCGGTTGACCCTAATTGACAAACTGTCAAACGATTACGATGCCGTTATTCTTGCTGTTGCTCATGACGTCTATAAGAAGTACGGCCCTGAATTTTTCCTTAGAATCATGAAAGATGACCCTATCTTATTCGACATAAAGGGAATATATCCTCGCCATGTCATGGAGCGCCATATGACCTATTGGCGATTGTGACAAGAAGACATACCTTTGAGCGGATAAAAAGCCTTCTATGTCGCTATGCTCAGGTGGATTACCCGATTCTTAACACCGGTAACACCGACGAATTTTTCTGTTTTGCAAACAGATTTTCATAATCATCTTCTGCCCGCTATAGATGACGGCGTACCAGATATCGAAGAGGCTGTAGAGCTAGCTGAAGCGCTGTGGCGCATGGGATATCAGCGTATTGTAACCACCCCTCATGTTTCGGCAGAGCGTTACCCAAATACCTCCAAGACTATTCGGGAAGCGGAATGCACGACTCGGGATGCTATCAAGAAGGCCGGTATTCCAGTAGTGTTTCGCGCCGCCGCAGAATATATGTTGGATGAAAACTTTGGCAAGCTGCTCCGCGACAAAGACCTTTTGCCTCTCGACGAGCGCGGCCATATCTTAGTGGAAATGTCTTTCTTACACCCTCCTCTTTCGCTGAACAAATACGTATTCGACCTACAGGGCAAGGGCTATAGGCCAGTGCTGGCGCATCCAGAGCGGTATCCTTTCTACCATATGAAAGTAGACGAATATCGAAACCTTAAGCAGATGGGTTGTCTTTTTCAAGTAAATATCCTCTCTTTAACCGGTCATTATGGTCCAGATGTTCAACAGTCAGCATTTCTCTTGCTCAAAGAAGGAATGGTAGACTTTCTGGGAACAGATGCTCATCGCATACGCCATGCTTATACGCTTCAGGCCGCTCTGCGCAGCGGACATCTTGAAAAGGTATTGACGAAGTATACTTTTCAGAATTCGGAAATAAATTAGAGTTTGCTGATGAAGGTCTTTTACGCCGTTATTTTTGGAGCACTGGTGCTCATGCAGGCTGCATGCATCGAACATCGCCAGTTGATCAATTTTGACGTAGGTCCTCCTTTTGATAGCTTGGCAGGAGCATTTCATCATCCCACGTTGCGTATCCAGTACGACGATTTGCTTGCAATCACGGTCCTTAGCCAGATAGCCGACCCCAAAGCCACAGCGCCTTTTCAGGCGGCAGCCACTCCAGGAGCCGGTGCAGGCGGTGTCGTTGAACCCACCTACTTGGTAGACGTGCACGGGTGCGTCAACCTCCCTATGGCCGGACGCGTGCGCGTGGTAGGGCTTACTACTCAAGAGGCGCGCGACACCATCACACGCTACATAGAGCCTTACCTGAAAAATCCGATC
Organism: Saprospiraceae bacterium; assembly: GCA_025055285.1. GTDB lineage: Bacteria > Bacteroidota > Bacteroidia > Chitinophagales > Saprospiraceae > M3007. The sequence continues at coordinate 86,853 of JANWXM010000008.1, read as the reverse complement.
GTCAACGTTAAATTGGCTAATTTTCGCTTTTCGGTATTGGGTGAAGTCAACAAAGCAGGCACCTATACTGTTCCCTATGAACGCGTTAGCATTTTAGAGGCGCTCAGCATGGCGGGTGATGTTGCCAAGTACGGCAATCGCGAAAATATCTTGATCATCCGCCAGACAGATGGTCGGCGTCAGTACGGCCGCATTAACTTGCATCGCCGCGATGTTTTTCAATCGCCGTATTTTTATATTCAACAAGGCGACATTATTTATGTAGAACCCTTGAAGGCCAAAGTGGGCGAAACAGCAGATGTGACAACTAAATACTTGCAATGGGCCTTGCCCATCATTTCGGCGCTGGGCTTGTTGGTCACTCTCGTTACTGCTACAAAATGAGGCTATTGGTGTTCGCATCACCTCTTGGATGGATGCTCGGGTTGTTGATAGCGATGGGGAGCAGCAGCTGTGTGATGCGCAGGGATTTAGTAGCTTTTCGTAGCACACCGCAGCAGCAAGCTTCAGCATGGATGGAGCCCGTGGTGCAAAGGGGTGACATTCTGCACATCGTTGTCCATAGTTCTGAAGCTGAGGCGGTTGCACCCTTCAACTGGCAGGGCTTTTCAGAGGCTAATCCCTTATCGGCTGCGCAGCCACAAATGGTAGAAATCTTCTTGGGATACCTAGTCAACGGCGAAGGCAACATTGACTTTCCCTTACTTGGGGCTGTACCTGTGGCAGGACTCACGCTCTCTCAAGTGAAGGATACTCTAGAGGCACGCCTGAAGACGTATGTGCGCGATGTCGTCGTTCAGGTTCGTTTTATTAATTTTCGAATCACCGTGTTGGGTGAAGTTAATCAGCCAGGTACCTATACCATAACTTCTCCGCGCATTACCCTGCTCGAAGCTTTGGGGCGCGCGGGCGATTTGTCGCCTTATGCCAACCGAACAAATATTCTTCACATTCGAGAACAAAATGGACAGCGCATCTTTACCCGTATAAACCTCCAGACTGACCAGCTGTTCTCCTCTCCCGTATATTACTTACAACAAAACGACATTATATATGTTGAACCTGGCCGCTCTAAAGTGGCTGCTGTTGCAGATCCGGCTACTCGAATCGTTACTTATACCACAGGCATCTTATCTGTAGTTACTTTTTTGATTGCTCTTTTTAGAAAATAAAAGCTCGACTTTCGCGTGCTTGCCTTTTAGCAAAAAAGTAGGTGAGCAGCTACCAAGAGTGGGCTTGCTTATAGTATTTTTCTGAGCTTTCTTTATTTGGTGAGAGGCTTAAGCATCTTACTGTCGCTCCCCTGACTCTCGTTTTGCTTGCGCGAAAAAAACGCGCATCAAAGTTTTGAACTTGCTCGATTCATTCGATTAACTTTGCCCGCATGAGTTGCTTTTATCGAAAATAGATTTTCTATAAAAATTTGATTATCAATAACCCAAAATTGCTCCGACCTTGTCCAAGAAACGAGTTATTAAGGATTATCACGCGCTACCAGAAGAAATCATTCGCCGGGTAAAGATGGCATACCCGACAGGGTTTGTAGCGCACCTCATCCAGTACCGGAATCAAGAGGGACAATTGGTGTCTGCCCTACCCTTTGAAACGGAAGACACCTATTACCTCATCCGGATGACTGCACAAGAAGCTAAGCGCATCATTAGCGAGGATGAAGACTACGACGAAGAAGGCGTGCTGCGCGAAGGTTTTGCCGACCTTGAGGTTGATCCTGAACTGATTGCCGAAGCAGAGGAAGAAGAGGAGGACTACGACGATAGTGGCACCTTGGATGAAGACGACCATATTATTCCTACCCGTCGCCGCCGCGACAGCGACGACGAAGATGACGATATCCCTGACGATAGCGACGACTACTGATTCTCGTTTAATTCCTCGGCTTCGGCCTTCAAGTAGCTGCGTACAACGTTGAAGCAACAATTGTTCTCTTTTTCTTCGCTGGCGAAAAAAAGAAGGCCACCACGTACCTTTTGAGCGAAGGATGTTGCGATGGGTAGGTATTTTTTCTACTGCGCACTTACATCACCTTAGATATGACTGCTCTGGGATGCGAAAAACCTGCGCTGAGCTTCTGGCAGATTTGGAACATGAGTTTTGGCTTTCTCGGCATCCAGGTGGGCTGGGGAATGCAGATGGGCAACATGAGTGCGATTTACGAGTATTTGGGGGCAAAGCCCGACGAAATTCCGCTCTTGTGGCTAGCCGCTCCAATGACAGGTCTATTGGTACAGCCCATCATTGGTTACATGAGCGACCGCACGTGGGGCCCCCTTGGACGCCGAAGGCCTTATTTTACGGTAGGTGCCCTTCTGGCTACGTTAGCACTAATTGCAATGCCGCACTCTTCTGCCCTGTGGATGGCTGCTGGACTTCTATGGATTCTGGATGCTAGTATTAACATTAGCATGGAGCCTTTTCGCGCTTTTGTAGGCGATCTGCTGCCCGAAGCGCAAATTAACCGCGGTTATACCATGCAGAGCATGTTCATCGGCATCGGCAATGTATTGGCTGCGCTTCTACCGACGGTTATTTTGAAAATTATGGGTGAAGATGCCCAGAAAGTAAGCCAAGGCGTTCCGCCCTACTTAGTGGCCGTTTTCACGGTAGGTGCACTCTTCTACCTAGGTGCTGTGCTTTATACTGTGCTTACGACCAAGGAGTATCCGCCGGCCGATATAGAAGCGTTTAAGCGCGAGAAAGCAAAGACGGCGGGCTTTTGGCGTGGATTTAAAGAAATATTGACCAATATCCTTCATTTGCCTCGGACCATGCGCCAAGTAGCCATAGTACAATTCTTCACTTGGCCTGGGTTATTTTTAATGTGGTTTTACTTCACTCCAGCAGTAGCCCGCGACGTGTTAGGTGCTTCGGATACAAATTCGTCGTTATATGCTGAGGGAGTAGCGTGGGGCAATCTCTGCTTTGGCTTTTATTCGGCGGTATGTTTTCTTTTTTCCTTTTTTTTGCCCACTATTGCCGACCAGTATAGCCGGCGATACACGCACATGGCCTGCTTGGCAATTGGAGCCCTTGGCCTAATCTCTGTAGGCTTTGCACCGAACAAATATTGGCTTTTAGGATCCATGTTTTGTGTAGGCATTGCGTGGGCTAGTATTCTTTCCATGCCCTATGCTATGCTTGCTTCTACCTTGCCGTCAAACAAGTTGGGCGTTTACATGGGCATCTTTAACTTTTTCATCGTTTTGCCGGAGATCATTGCTACGCTTTTTTTCGGGCCGATTATGGAGCACGTCCTAGGCAACGACCGAATTGGAGCTGTGATGGTTGGGGGTGGTTTATTGGGTATAGCGTCGTTACTATGCCTTCAAATTCGCGAACAAAAAGGATAGAGGCAAAAGCCTTGCTTTATTGCGCTTGAAGCGGCAGGGTGAAAAGAAGGGGGATTTCTGCTATCCATGTCCAAACCTCTTACTCGAGAACGCATCGGTCTGTAGTCCAGAATATGGTACCGCAGCAAATGCGCACGCAAAGGTTAACGTTCTCATCTTGGAAACGCCGCCAAGGACAATGGAGAAAGGTTTCGAAGCCTACCCAGCAATTGCTAACGTCACAAAAGCAAAAAGCAAATAACTAGAGGCACCGTTTGGAAATCCCCGACGTGCTGTACAGCAAGGCCTCCTCTTTTGAAGAGCAAAGGATTCTTTCTCGCCGAAGTTGTATTCTTTGGAAAAGAATGACGCTGGAGCTCTATCTCATAATAACATCAGCGATGGCCTTAAGTGTCAAAATACTACTACTTAGCCAACTTGGTGTGGGTAGATGATCCCTGCTTGACGTGCTCCGAAACCAACAATAGGTCAATGCGCCAGTTCACCTTTGGCCATTGGGCAAGTTAATGCATTGCGCAACAGCAAAATGGGTTCAGGGAAGAACAGGGGATAGCTACCATTTAGCTACCATCAAGCACAGTGATGTTATAGGCCTTACCACCACTCGCACTTACACCCTCGTCAAGTGGAGCAATTTCTTTTAACCCACATTCGCAGTAAGAAGAACTCTTAGCGAAACGCATATATCCCTCTCACCCTCCTTGCTGTATGAGCAACAAATGCTGTAAAGCAAAAGCCTCCTCCCGTGACGCGCTCGAAGTTCGGCATCACGCGGTAGTCAAACTACGCTCTACTTATCGCCCGAGTTCTAGTGCTTTTGAGGCAATTTTTTCCGTTGTCAATAAGGGCAACCGTAACCGCGGTGGCAAGCTTGCACAAGCACTACCGCTACAGCCAGCAACGTCCAGAGGAATGACTTTTTCCACCCTTTCATGTGTGCGAATTTTATTGTGTGTATTTTTTTCGAGATGACGGTATCGCTTAGTCAAGAAACGGCGCGAGCTACGCATTATTGCGCAAAGGATATGCCACTATTGCGTCTTAACGTATTTTTAAAACGAGGTGATCTATCTGTTGCTCTGTCTTGCACGGCGTTAGAAGCGGTAAGCCAACCTGTTAGCATGCGGGGCTTGCGCACAGTAGAAAGTTCGTTGGGATGTTCGAGGAAATGAAAGGGATACTTTGCCCATCATAGCTAGAGCAAGTCAAAGGATCTCAGAAGTTTAGCTTGCTTCTACAACAAAGAAGGTATTTTACAAGCAGCGTGTTTTTTTAATTAATAGGCATTGCTTCCTTTTGCTGGAGGGCGACTAAGTCCCACACTCCTGAATTCTCGCAGGAGTGCAACCATCCGTACTCGTCAGGTATTCGCCCAATTCGAAGTTGGTTGATGTAATTTTTGAGACGAGTTCCAATGGGTCGGTGTTGTTCGTCTACTGGTGGCAATTCTAGTCTGCGGTCGCGCCAGGTAATTTCGCTCACATGGCTGACTACAGCGGCTGTGCCGGAGCCAAAACATTCTTGAAGCCGTCCTCTCCAGTAGGCGTCGGCAATTTCGGTTATGCTAATAAGCCGGTCTTCTACGGTGTATCCCCAATCTTTGAGCAAGGTAATAAAACTATCGCGAGTGATGCCGCGTAGGATGGTTCCAGTAGTAGCTGGGGTAATTACTCTGTCGTCTATGACGAAGAAGAGGTTCATGGTGCCAACTTCCTGAACGTATTTTTTTTCCTGAGCGTCCATCCACATGATCTGGTCGTAACCTGCTTGACGCGCGCGTTGAGTTGGCAGAAGAGAGGCACCATAATTGCCTGCGCATTTAGTCTCGCCTACGCCGCCTTGCGCTGCGCGAGTAAATACTTCTTCTACCCATAGCCGCACGGGCTTGGGGTAATAAGGTCCTACTGGACCAGTGAAGATGATAAACTGGTAGGTTTCCGAAGCATGTACACCAAAGTAAGCATCCGTGGCAAACATCAATGGCCGGATGTAAAGGGAGTATTCTTCCTGTTCGGGGATCCAGGCGCGGTCAAGGTCTACTAGCATCTTCAACGCCTGCAGAAAGATGTCCTCTGGAAAGGTAGGCATGCACATGCGCTCAGCAGATAGGTTTAAGCGCCTGATGTGAGCATCAGGTCGGAAAAGTACTGGCTCTCCGTGGCGTTTGGTAGCTTTCATGCCTTCGAAGATGCTCTGACCGTAATGCAAGGCTAGGTTAGCAGGAGAAATTTCTAAATTTCGAAAGGGCTCTATTCTGAAATTTACCCATTCTTTGCCGTTGTATTCGGCAATAAACATGTGGTCAGAAATGACCTTCCCGAAGGGAATATTGGAAAAATCCACCGACGAAATTCGCGATCGCTTCGTGGGGATTACCGAAATGGAAGAACTTAGCGCCATGAGCAAGCTTGTTTTTGTAAATGAAAGGATAACACAACAGCGTTCGCAAAGTTAACATTGAGCGCTCGAGCCAACAAAATAATCTTTTGAAATTTTGAATTTATCGCGTTCCTTTTAAAATAAAAGAAATTAAATTTGGCAAAATCCCAATAAAAAAAGCTTATGCCAGGAGGAGGTGCTGTATATCGAATACCCGAAAGGTCTTTGCTTCAAGTCGTCCGCGGTGATTTTCAAAAGCAGGTGGCAGTGATAGCCTTGGATGAGCCTAGTAAGGGTGATAAAACAGCATTTTTAGAAAAAATACTCACCGCCGTAGGCTTGGATTTGCACAAAGATACTCTCTTTGCTGCCATTCAGCCAAATAGAATTAGTGGTTTGGGCTGTTTTCTGAGGGAGAAGCAGCCGCGTGTCGTTTTAGTTTTTGGCGTTGCTCCTCGTGACTTAGGTATGCAAATTGAGTTGTTTGAATATCAGCCGATTAAGTTTCATCAGGCGATTTTTTTGCGCGCCCATGCCCTGGCTATTCTAGAGACGAATCGGGAGTTTAAGGGGCGTCTTTGGAACGCATTGAAAAAGGTATTTTTATCATAAGTATTCCTAACGTATGAAGAGAGCATATGTATTTCCTGGTCAAGGTTCTCAGTTTGAAGGAATGGGTCAGGCCTTGTACGAGAGTAGTTCATTAGCTAGAGACTACTTTGAGCAGGCGAATCAGATCCTTGGTTGGCGTTTGAGCGATGTCATGTTTTGCGGCACCAAAGAAGATCTAACGCAGACCAAAGTGACGCAACCTGCGGTGTTTTTAGAAAGCTGGGTCAGGACTCGGGTGGCGGGAGAAGCCTTTAGGCCCGATGCTGTGGCAGGGCATTCGCTGGGAGAGTTTACAGCGCTTGCGGCTGCCGGTGCATTAGCTTTCGAAGATGCCCTTCGCCTAGTGTACCAGCGGGCTCTTGCAATGCAGCGCGCTTGTGAGCTGGTAGATAGCACGATGGCCGCTGTATTAGGCATGGAAGACGCTGTTGTAGAGGCTATTTGCGCGGAGATTACGGATGAGGTGGTGGTTCCTGCTAATTACAATTCTCCTGGACAATTGGTCATTTCTGGTTCGCGTGCGGGCGTTGAGCGGGCAGTAGAGCGGCTTCGACAAGCAGGAGCCAAGCGCGTTGTCGTATTAGCGGTAGGTGGCGCCTTTCACTCTCCTCTCATGCAGCCTGCTCAGGAAGAGTTGGCTTTAGCCATTGAAGCTACGCCTTTTCGGAAGCCTGTGTGCCCAGTTTACCAAAATGTGCACGGGCTGCCTGTTACGGATCCCGATGAAATTCGCCAGAACCTTATTGCCCAATTAACTGCTCCAGTACGTTGGACGCAAACCATTCAAAACATGCTCAAGGATGGCATTAACGAATTTATCGAGGTAGGAGGCGGAGGGCCCATTTTGCGCGGCATGATTCGTAAGATTGTCCCGGCTGAAGTCGTGCTGGGAGAATGTTAAACGAACCTTGTGCAGATGAGAGGGAATGCTTTTCTCCTGGCAGATCTCCGTCAACTTGAGCGGGAAAATCAACCCTCCTGCAATCGCTCGCTTGGGCACGTGAAGCGAAGGTTGTCAACTTTTTTAGGACTATTGAAATTTCTCGACATACACGAGGCGGCGATAAGAGCGTTTTTTGGCGTAACAAGAAAAGTTTCTATTTTTCGGCGCTCAATTTGTTATAATTTATATCTTGTAAATGACGACGAACACGTTGATCAAAAGCGGTCAAATTTTGATTGCGGAGCCTTTTATGCTCGATCCCTTCTTTCGGCGCTCGGTAGTTCTTTTGTGTGAGCATCACGAACAGGGCTCCATTGGCCTCATCTTGAATAAAAGCATAAACATGACGCTGAACGAGTTGCTGCCCGACTTTCCCCACTTTGAGGCTGAAGTTTTCTATGGAGGGCCCGTTCAGACCGATACGCTGAGTTACCTTCACAATGTGGGCGACTTATTAGAAGGAAGTTTGCCTGTAGCTCGAGGTGTATGGTGGGGAGGGAATTTTGAAGCGCTCCGATTTTTGACCTCGCAGGGCTTAATTCAGCCGTCAAACATTCGCTTCATGGTGGGCTACGCAGGCTGGTCAGCGGGCCAGTTGCAAGAAGAGATGTCGTATAAATCTTGGGTGACGGGAGAAATGGACCCGAATTATCTCTTCAACACGAATCCAGATGACCTGTGGCGCCTAGCCATGTATAATCAAGGGAGTACGTATACCATCATCGCAGATAATGCTGACGCGGTTAGCTGGAACTAAAAGCTTTCTGCTCGTAGCCTTCTCTTGAAGGTGTTGTTGATCACGCGCATGCTAAGATGTAGGGCTTTGGTGGGAGCAGACGCCGGCCTATATTTATTTAATCGAGCACTTCTGCTACAGCACGGGGAGGTACGTCATTGTTTTTGTCGACCTTTCTAAAAAAAGATTCTAAATACTGAATCATTTCAGCAGAAACATCGCGCGGCAAGTGTCTAGAGTAGCAAAGGTTAAAGAGGGCTTGCTGTTTATCTTTGATACGTTGTACAGCGCGGCGCAAAGCCTCTCGTGGAATGCCGTTGGCCATCAAGAAGCGGTCGCGCACGGTGCGCAGGCCACTTTCAGACGAAGGCGAGGCATAGGGTGCGGCTACTAAGCCTGCGAAGTCAAAATCGTAGGGAATGGGCGATATCTTACCATCAGGCATGCGCACCATACGCACGTTGCGCATCATGGCGAGATCCCAATCGGTATTGCCGATCATATACTGGAAGATGGCCATCAGGGCAGTATGCTCGACATCTAGGCTATCCATGGGCAGCCCGTATTGCTCGACTAGAGCTCCCTTGAGGCGAGCGGCAGTTTCTTCGTTGTCCTCAACCAGCAGGCCGTACATCTTCTTGGAGGACTTTTCTACGTGGTTGTCGCGTAGAGTAACGCGCACTAGTCGGGCGCGCACACAGCGGTCAGTCAGCTGCTCGAACATGCGATAGACGAGATACTCCTTGATGAGCAGCACGTCGCCTTCGTAACTATCGTAGCAAGGCAGTATCAAACGCATCTCTGTGAGCGTATCTAAGCTGTGCTCCCGAAGTTCTTTTTTAGTCGCCTTTAATTTTAATGGTGGGATCTCGGCGATCTTTCGGCGGTACTTACCTTTCGTTTGAATTTTGACCGTGAAGGCTTCTCCATTCGCTAAAGTGAGAACGCCAGGAAAATACTCATTGCTGTAGCGATTGGCTCGAAGGGTAGTTACATCGGTTTCTAAAATGATGGGGGCACCTTCTTGACGCCCGACGTACTCGAAAAAAGACATGGGCTTGCTTGCTACCCCTTGTGCCAATATTGGGAGCACACCTACGGGAAGAAAAAAGATAATAAAAAAATTTACTAATATTCCAGTAGTCATGGTTTTTCTTTTTTTAATGGAGTAAGCAGGAGATGGCTTAAGCCGCTTCCACGCTTTCCGCTAAGTATGCAGATTAAAATTATCTTCGGTGCAACGCGCAAAAAACGCGCCTGTTTCGGAATTATTGAAGATTTAACATGAAATAACAGGATTATGTTTCAATTAAGTAAGTTCTCTGACAAAGTGACAGGCAGTTCAATTCCCTTCAAATGAGTAGTCTCCTTTCAGGAGAAAAGCTTATCGAAAAAATTGCACGACAACTTTAGATATGAAGTTATTCCGCCCAAAATATTTGGCAAATGCCCGGTTATTAGCGAAAATTGCAGTTGTCCGCTTATAAGTTTTTATACAAAATCCGGTTTCAGCACATCGCTTTGGGCGACCTTCCAGGGCGCATCCCCATAATCTTGAGGTGAGGGCTTACTTCGTCGTGCCAATACGCTATCCTTCACTGCTTCAGTCATAGCTGCTATGGGTAATCGCTTGACATTTTTGCTGTTCTCGCTGTTTTGGGCTGTTTTTCAGCCGCTTTTGGCACAAAACTACGTGTCAGTGCAGTTGGATCGGCAGCGCCAGCGCATTCCGTTGGAAGTCGTTTACGGCGCCAATACGATTGAAGTCTGCGGTTTGATACCGGGCACGACATATTCCGCTGTGGCGGTTCCGCAAGCCTTGGGTGACCGGACGCCGCTGGTCTTGCGCATGGCCGACCCAGGGTTAGAAAAGGAAGCGTATCGGATGTCGCGCCCTGACCGGCCGCAGCATCGGCAATTTGTAGCGCCTTCAACGTGTGTTACTTTTTACTTACAGGTTGGCGAGGAAGGCCAAAGTGGGCCATTCGCTATGCGACTTTCGCTAGGTTGCGTGGATTGTCCGGAGGCGAGGGCTTTTTTAGAAAATTTCATTAAGCACGTCGGTGGCCCCGAGGCCAATTTATCTGTAACGGGCGGTACGACGCCGACTAACATGGTGAACACGCTCATCGGCGGCAACTGCTTTCAGGTGTCGAATATCACGGCCCAAGGGCCGACGCAATCGCGAGGGACATTCAGCAATGGAGCGACGAATATTGGCATTGCGAACGGCATTGTGATGGCAACGGGCAACGTGAACAGCTTGCCTGGGCCGAACAACGCCTCCAATACCTCGGCCAACACGGCAGGTTTTAATGTAAACTCGCCCGATGACCCAGATTTGGCCACACTCTCCAACGGAAACCAATGGGACGTCATTAAACTAGAATTTGACTTCACACCTACAGCAGAGACGGTCACATTCGACTATGTCTTCGGGTCGGAAGAATATTGCGAGTACGCCAACAGCCAGTACAACGACGTGTTCGGTTTTTTTATCAGCGGACCAGGCATTAATGGCTCTCAAAACATTGCTGTCCTTCCTGTGAACGGAAACCCGCCCGTCTCTATCAATAATGTCAACCACACTACGAATACGGCCTTTTATGTTAATAACAACAACTTTAGTCCTTGCCAGAATGTCGGTGCTTGCTGTATTCCTGAATGCGCCTTAGACGGCTGGACGACGGTGCTGACCGCTACGGCTCAAGGACTGATACCCTGCTCGACGTACCACATTAAGCTAGCTATCTGCGATATTGCGGACGGGTTGCTCTTCTCTGCTGTGTTTCTCAAGGCCAACTCCTTCAATGCTGGCGGAGTGGTCAAAGCAGTGCCCATTTACCCAAATAATAATCAATACGCCATTGAGGGCTGCTCGGGCAGCTTTATCCGCTTTATACGCGGCAGTGGTGGCAACAGTGACCCATTGGTGGTCAACTTTACCGTAAGCGGTACCGCTACGCCCGGCGTAGACTACGCTACCCTGCCTAATTCAGTAACCATACCGGCAGGTTCCAACTTCATCGAAATCCCGGTAGATGTCTTTATAGATAACATCACCGAAGGCCAGGAAACCATCGTTATTACACTGAGCAACCCCTGCTCGTGCGACCAGATTGAAATCACGTTTTACATCAACGATAAGCCACCACTGGAGGTAGATCTGAACGACGTAACCCTGTGCGGCGTGTCCAGCACCACGCTGACGCCCAGTTTTGTTCAACCCGGGCAACCGCCCTACACCTATGCGTGGAGCACCGGTGCTACGACCCCCTCCATCACAGTGAACACGCCGGGCACCAACACCTATACGGTTACGGTAACCGACCTGTGTGGGGCCACCTCGACGGCTCAAGCCATCGTAACGCTGGAGCCGCGCCCCACGGCTAATCTGAGCGGCTCGGGTTTTTTCTGTGAAAACAACCCGCAACCCGTTAACCTGACGCTAACCTTCACCGGCCAAGGCCCCTGGACAGTGGAAATCAACCACAACGGCAACACGCAGACGCATACCTTTTCACAGACGCCCACGACGTACACGGTCAACGAACCAGGCACGTACTCATTGGTCAGCGTGGCTACCCAAAGCGGCTGTACGGGCACGGCCACCGGCACGGTAACGCTGAACGAAATAGACGTAACGGTTACCCTGACGCCCACCAATCCTACCTGCAACGGCGCCAACAACGGCTCTATCCAGGCCTCTGCCTCCGGCGGAAACGGGCCATTCACCTATGCTTGGGCGCATGGCTTCAACGGCGCCAATCCTACAGGGCTGGGGCCGGGCACCTACACCGTCACCGTTACCAATGGCCAGGGCTGTACGGAAACGGAAAGCGTGGAACTGACCGAACCGCCCGCCCTGACCGCCTCGGCACAAAACACCGGCAACATAGACTGCCTGCACCCCACCGGCAGCGCCGAAGTAACCGTGGCGGGCGGCACACCGGGCTACACTTACAACTGGAGCGGCGGCTCCGGCGGGCCCAACCCGACCTTCTCCGCTGCTGGAACGTACACCGTTACCGTCAGCGACGCCAACAATTGCACAGTAACGGCCTCCGTAACCATCACCGCCGACCTGACGCCGCCGACGGCTGTGGCCTCAGTGCCAGGGCCAATCACCTGCAGTACTCCGGAAATTACGCTCAACGGCAACGGCTCGTCCACAGGCCCAAACTTTTCCTACGAATGGAATGGCCCGGGCATCACCTGCTGTGAAACTACGCTGCAACCCACCGTCAACGCGCCCGGTACGTACGTGCTGACGGTAACCAACAGCGACAACGGCTGCACGGCTACGGCTGCTGTGACGGTGCAGCAAAACATTACGCCACCCACGGTGGTCATTGCGCCGCCGCAAAACATCAGCTGCCCGACACCCACCGTAACGCTCAACGCCAACGGCTCGTCGCAGGGGCCGAATTTCACGTTTGTGTGGAGCACCAACGGCGGCAATTTCACCGGCGGCACGAACAGTTACACGCCCACCGTCAACCAGGCGGGCACGTACACGCTGGTCATCACGAACACGACCAACGGCTGCACCAACGAGGCCAGCGTAACCGTCAGCGGCAATACCGACCCGCCCACGGCCGTCATTGCGCCGCCGGGCGTAGTGAACTGCTATACGCCCGAAATTGAACTGGATGCCAGCAGCTCCTCCCAGGGCAATAACTTCACCTACCAGTGGAGCGCCGGCAACGGCGGCAATTTCACCGGCGGTACAAACGGAACCAACCCCACGGTGAACGCCGGCGGCACGTACACCATCACGGTAACGAACACCGACAACAACTGCACGGCCACTGCCAGTGTAAGCGTAACCTCGAACCTGACGCCGCCCACGGCTGTCGTAGCGCCGCCAGCGGTGCTCACGTGCGCGCAGCCACAGATCACCCTTAGCGGCAACGGCTCCTCGCAGGGACCGCAATTCACCTACGAATGGACGGCCAATCCGGGCAACATCGTCTCGGGCGAAAACACGCTCAATCCGGTGGTGGACGAAGCCGGCACGTATACGCTCGTCGTTACGAACAACGACAACGGCTGTACGGCCTCCGCCACGGTGAACGTCAACAGCAACCAGAACTACCCGAACGCCAACGCCGGGCCAGACAGGACGCTGAATTGCACCAACCCGACCATTTCGCTGCAAGGCTCGGGCAGTAGCGGGCCGAATTTCACCATTCAATGGACGCCCAACCCCGGCAACATTGTGAGCGGCGGCAACACCTACACGCCCGTCGTCAACCAGCCCGGTACCTACATTTTAACCGTAACCAACACCCAAAACGGCTGCTCTTCGACATCCCAGGTAACGGTCTCGGAAAACTTCACACCGCCCACGGCCGTCATTGCGCCGCCAGGCGTCATCAACTGCTACAATCCTACCATCGAGCTCGACGCCAGCGGCTCATCCCAAGGGCCGGAATTCACCTTCAGCTGGTCGGCCAATCCGGGCGGCTTTTCGGGCGGCGCCAACTCGCCCAACCCAACGGTCAACCAGGCCGGAAACTACACCGTTACCGTAACCAATACCGACAACGGCTGCACGGCCACGGCCAGCACGACGGTTACCTCAGACCTGACGCTGCCCACCGCTGTCGCAGCGCCGCCGCCTTTGCTGACATGCCAGAACCCGCAAATCACGCTAAACGGCAACGGCTCGTCGCAGGGGCCGCAGTTCACATACGCGTGGACAACGCCCAACGGCAACATCGTTTCGGGCGAAAACACGCTTACCCCCGTGGTGGATGCGCCCGGCCAGTACACGCTGGTTGTTACCAACCAGGATAACGGCTGCACGCGCTCGGTAACGGTGAGCGTTACGAGCAACCAGAATTTCCCTGCCGCCAACGCCGGGCCGGAGCGGACGCTGAATTGCACCCACCCGACCATTTCGCTGCAAGGCTCGGGCAGCAGCGGGCCCAATTTCAGCATTCAATGGACGCCCAACCCGGGCAACATTGTGAGCGGGGGCAACACCTACACGCCTGTCGTCAACCAGGCCGGTACCTACATTTTAACCGTAACCAACACCCAAAATGGCTGCTCTTCGACGTCGGAAGTAACCGTCAACGCCAATTTCGACACGCCGGTGGCCGTCATTGCGCCGCCCGGCGTCATCAATTGCTACACGCCGATTGTGGAAATTGACGCCGGTGGCTCGTCGCAAGGGCCGCCCTACGTCTTCAACTGGGTGGCCAATCCGGGCAACATTGTGGGCGGGGCCAACTCGCCCTATCCCAACGTGAACCAGCCGGGCACGTACTTCTTGACCATCACCAACGCCGAAAGCGGTTGCACGGCTACGGCCTCGGTAACCGTTACGGCCAACACCACCCAGCCGACGGCAACGGTAGCGCCTCCGCCCATCCTGACATGCCAGAATCCGCAGATTGTGCTCAACGGCAACGGCTCGTCGCAAGGGCCGGAGTTTACCTACCAATGGACGACGCCCAACGGCAATATTGTCTCGGGCGAAAATACCCTGACGCCCACGGTGGACGCGCCCGGCCAGTACACGCTGGTCGTTACCAACCAGGACAACGGCTGCACGCGCTCGATAACGGTCAACGTCAACAGCAACCAGAATTTCCCCAACGCCAACGCCGGGCCGGAATTTCTGCTCAACTGCGTCAACCCTACGCTGCAGCTGCAAGGCTCGGGCAGCACAGGGCCGAACATCGTCATTCAATGGACGGCCAATCCAGGCAACATTGTTTCGGGCGCCAACACGTATGCACCGACCATTAACCAGCCGGGCGTTTACTATCTGGTCGTTACCAACACGGCCAATGGCTGCAGCGCGTCGGACTTCGTGCACATCGAAGCCAACTTCGACCAGCCGGTGGCCGTCATTGCGCCGCCGGGCATCATCAACTGCTACACGCCGGAAATTGATCTCGACGCCTCAGCCTCTACCCAAGGCCCCGACATCACCTACACCTGGACGACGGTAGGCGGCAACTTCGTCGGCGGCCAGAACAGCCCAACGCCTATCATCAACCAGGGCGGCACGTACAACCTGTTGGTGAGCAACATAGCCAGCGGCTGCACAGCCACCGCCAGCGTGGTAGTGCAACAGAACAAGGTGCTGCCCAACGCCAACGCCGGCCCAACGGCCACGCTCAGCTGCACCGTTTCGCAACTCACCTTGCAGGGCAGTGGCTCTTCCGGCCCGAATTTCACTTATGAATGGTGGACGCCTAACGGCAACATTGTCTCGGGCGAAAATACGCTCAACCCGGTCATTGACGCGCCTGGGCAGTACTTCCTCGTCGTTACCAATGTCGTCAACGGCTGTACGCGCCAGAGCAGCGTCAACATCCTGGCCGACCAGAACGCGCCCGTCGCCTTTGGCGGCGCCGACCGCGAGCTCACGTGTACAAATCCCAGCGTACAACTCAACGGCACTGGCTCGTCCACAGGCCCCAACATCATTTACCAATGGGTGGCCAATCCAGGCAACATCGTTTCGGGCGCCAACACGCTGACGCCCGTGGTCAACGCTTTCGGCAACTATACACTCATTGTTACCAACACCCAAAACGGCTGCACCGACACCGATGAGGTTTGGGTGGAGGACAACATTGTTTACCCTATTCCCAACATTTTTCCGCCCCAAACGCTCAACTGTGTGTTCCAAACGGTACAATTAGACGCCAGCGGCTCTTCGGGCAGCAATTTAGCCTACCAATGGTCGCCTGCCAACCGCATCCTCAGCGGTCAGGGCACGCCCGTCGCCGAAGTGAGACAGCCAGGCGTTTATACCGTCGTCGTTACCAATACAGCCAATGGCTGCTCGGCTAGCACAACTGCTACGGTGAACTTAGACATCACGCCGCCGGTAGCAGTAGCCGTTCCTCAGGCGACGATCACCTGCCAGAACCCGCAGACCACGCTGAACGGCAACGGCTCTTCGGAAGGCTACCCGTTCTTTTACCTGTGGACGACGCAAAACGGCAACATCGTGTCAGGCGAACTGACGCTCACGCCTGTGGTGAACCAGGTAGGTACGTACGTGCTGACGGTGCAAAACATCGAGAACGGCTGCACGGCCACCGCCACTGTACAGGTGGTCAGCCAGCAAACGTTCCCCACCGCCAACGCCGGGCCGGCGCAAACCCTCACCTGCGCCGCTCCGCAGCTGAGCCTCAACGGCACGGGCTCCTCGCAAGGCCAGCAGTTTAGCTACCTTTGGACGACGCAAAACGGCAACATCGTCTCCGGCGCCACCACGCTTACGCCCGTAGTGAATGCCCCGGGAACTTACGTCCTCACCGTCATCAACACCCAAACGGGCTGCACCTCCACGGCTTCTGTGGCCGTTAGCCGGAACACGACCCTGCCCGTCGCTTCCGTGGCGCCGCCGGAGGTGCTGAGTTGCACCAACACTTCCATTACTTTGAATGGAACAGCCTCCAGCCAGGGCGGCAATTTCGCCTATCAATGGAGTACAGCCAACGGCAACATCGTCAGCGGGGCGAATACGCTTACTCCTGTTGTAAACGCTACGGGTACCTATACGCTCGTGGTCACCAACACCCAAAACGGCTGTACGGCTTCAGCCAGCGCTGCCGTAACGGCCGACAACAGCTTGCCTGTGGCAAATGCCGGCCCAGCCGATACGCTCACCTGCGCGACAACGCAGCTGACCTTAGACGGCACGGCCTCTAGCCAGGGCGCTGACTTTGCCTACACCTGGACAGGGCCAGGCATTGTCTCGGGCGCTAATACGCTGACACCTGTGGTCAACCAGCCGGGCACATACACGCTGCAAGTGCTCAACACCGGCAACGGCTGCTCGGCGACGTCCAACGTCGTCATTCCCGCCGATGTAACGCCGCCTACGGCTGCTGCTGGCCCTGATGGCGTGCTGAACTGCATCCAGACGGCGCTCACACTCGACGCCACCGCTTCCAGCAGCGGCCCCAACCTGACGTACCAATGGACGAGCAGCCCGGGCGGCAACATCGTCTCGGGCGCCAACACGCTCGCGCCTGTGGTCAACCAGCCCGGTACATACACCTTGCTCATTACCAACACGGCGAATGGCTGCACGGCTACGGACGCTGTCGAGGTTACGCAAAATACGACCTTGCCCACGGCGAACGCTGGCAGCTCCAAAACGCTCACCTGCTCGGCCGTAACCGCCGTCTTGGACGGCAGCGGCAGCACAGGGCCGCAGTTTACGTATTTATGGACGACGCCCAACGGCAGCATCGCCTCTGGGGCCAACACCCTGACGCCTACCGTGGATGCGCCCGGCACGTATCAGCTGTTGGTTACCGACACCCAAAACGGTTGCACGGCTACGGCCAGCGTGGTAGTCAATAAAGACGACAACGTGCCCGTCGCCGCTGCCAGCGTACCCGGCCCGCTCACGTGCGCTGTCAAGCAAGTCCAAATCAACGCCACGACTTCCACTACTGGCCCGGGTATGCAGTACACCTGGACGACGCAAAACGGCAACATTGTCTCCGGAGCCAACACGCTGACGCCTATCGTCAATCGCCCCGGTCAGTACACCCTGCGCGTGCTAAACACGGCCAATAATTGCGAAGCGCAGTTCACCATTATAGTTAGTGAAGACCTGACGCCGCCCGCGGCCAACGCTGGCACTCCTGCCGTCATTTCCTGCGCTCAGCCCGTGCTTACGCTCAACGGAACAGCCTCCAGCCAGGGCAATAACTTCACCTACCAGTGGAGCACCCAAAACGGCAACATTTTATCGGGCGCCAACACGCTGACACCGCAGGTGGATCGCTCCGGCACCTATGTGCTCGTCGTAACCAACACCCAAAACGGCTGCACCTCGTCGGCATCCGTCCAGATTTTGCTCGACCAGAACTCGCCTCAAGCCGAAGCCGGCCCTCAACGCCAGCTCACCTGCACCGCCAATACGGTTACCCTCAACGGTGCAGGCAGCAGCGTAGGGCCGAATTTCCTCTACGCCTGGACGACGCCCAACGGCAATATCGTGTCGGGCGCCAATACCCTCAGCCCAGTGGTGGATGCTCCTGGCGTCTATCTGCTCACCGTAACCAATCCGGACAACGGCTGCTCGTCGGTGGACTCGGTGAACGTCGTCGTCAACCGCACGCCGCCTACGGCCGTCATTGCTCCGCCGCCAGTGCTCAATTGCCAGCTGACGCAAACGCCGCTCTCGACAGCGGGCAGTAGCTCGGGCAGCAACTTTGCTTATTCGTGGACAACCATCGGCGGCGGCTTCGTCTCGGGCGCCAACACGCCCAGCCCGATAGTCAACCGACCGGGCACATACAACTTAGTCATTACCAACCTGAGCAACGGCTGCACGGCCACTGCCTCCACAGTCGTCGTGCAAAACACACTTACGCCAGTAGTGGACGCCGGCCCAAACGCCGAGCTGAACTGCGCCATCACCTCGCTCAGCCTCAACGGCACGGCGACTAATCTGGGCGGCAGCGCGGCGCAAATTCAATGGACGACGCAAAACGGCAATATCGTGTCGGGCGCCAACACGCTCAACCCGGTCGTGAATGCGCCAGGGGTGTACACGCTCGTGGTAACGAACAGCGCCAATTTCTGCTCGGCTACCGACCAGGTGCTCGTTACTCAAAACACTGCGCGCCCCGTAGCCGTAGTGGCCGCGCCGCCCGTGCTGACCTGCGCCAACCCGACGGCTCAACTCAACGGCAACGGCTCCAGCAGTGGCCCGCTGTTCGCTTACCAGTGGACGGCCTCGGGCGGCGGCAACATCCTTTCGGGCGCTAACACGCTGATACCCACGGTGAACCAACCGGGTACGTACCGGCTTATCGTTACGAACACCAACAACAAATGCGCTGATACGGTGCAGGTAACGGTGCTGCGCGACATCACACCGCCCGACGCCTCTGCCGGTAACGCCGTTACGCTCACCTGCACCTCACCTGTGCTTCAACTCAACGGTGCGGGCAGTAGTACAGGGCCTAACTTCACCTATGAGTGGACAACGCTCAACGGCAACATCATTGCGGGCGCGAATACCCTGCAGCCGACCGTAAATGCGCCAGGTACGTACACGCTCGTCGTTACCAACATCCAGAACGGCTGCACGCGCGAGGCCTCTGTGCAGGTCTTGCAAGACGCCACAGCGCCCATAGCAGCCATTGCTGCGCCGCAGGAACTGACGTGCCTGGTCAAAGAAATTATCCTCAACGGCTCGGCCAGCAGCGCAGGACCGCAGTTTACTTATCAGTGGACGACCTCTGGCGGCAACATCGTCGCTGGCGCTGCCAGCACGCAGCCAACGGTGAATGCGCCGGGCGCCTACACCCTGCGCGTAACCAACACCCAAAACGGCTGCACGGCTCAGCGTACGGTGAACGTGTCGCAAAACATCCAGCCGCCGTCAGCAGTGGTCAATGCGGCCGACACCATCACCTGCGCGCGCACTTCCGTGAGCCTGAGTGCCTTCGGCAGCGGCGGTGGTCAGGGCGTGCGCTACGCCTGGACGACGCAAAACGGCAACATTGTCTCGGGTGCCAACACCGCTGCGCCAGTCGTCAACGCCGGCGGTCTGTACCTACTTGTCGTTACCGACAACTACAACGGCTGCACCAGCACGGCCCAGGTCAGTGTGCCGGTCAACACGCAAAAGCCGGCCATTGCCATTGCTGCGCCGGCTTTGCTGACGTGTACTGTGAAACAAACGACGCTCGACGCCTCGGCCAGCGCTCAGGGCAGCCACTACACGTACACCTGGACAGGACCGGGCATCGTTTCTGGCGGCCAGACGCTGACGCCCATAGTAAACCAGCCTGGCAATTACGCCCTGGTCATCCTCAACCAACAGAACGGCTGTACCGCTACGGCTTCTACTCAGGTGCTTCAGAACACGCAACCGCCCGTTGCTCAGGCTGGCGGCGACTTTGAACTCACCTGCTCCGTCGAGCAAGGCACGCTCAACGCCAACGGCTCCTCTACCGGGCCGAACATCAGCTACCAATGGACGACTGCGGGCGGCAACATCCTCTCCGGCGCCAATGCGCCCAATCCATTGGTGAACGCGCCAGGGACGTATACCTTGCTGGTTACCAACACGCTCAACGGCTGCACGGCTACGGACGTCGCCGTCGTTACGAAAAACACCAACTACCCGGCTGGCCTGAAAGTGTTCAGTCAGCCACCCGGCTGCGATGGCCGCAAAGGCCTCATCCGCTTCGAGGAAGTGCAGGGCGGCGTTGGGCCTTACCTGTATTCCATTGACGGCGGCAATACGTTCTTATCGGCCAATCAGTTTGCCAACCTCAACCCGGGGCAGTACCGGCTTGTGGTGCAGGACGCCAACGGCTGCGAGTATGAGCAGTGGCTCGTGTTCAAAACGCCTGTTCAGCCCGCGGTCAAACTCGATCCGGAGATCCGCTTGGAGTTTGGCCAGTCGCACACGCTGCGGGCGTTGGTGAACCTTCCGCCCTACGAAATAGATACCATCATCTGGTCGCCCATGGAGAGCATTACGCGGACGAACCGGCCCGACGTGGTCATTGCGCGGCCGTTTACCACCACCGAATACACGGTGCGCGTCGTCAACAGAGAAGGCTGCGAAGCCACTGCCCGCACCATCGTGCGCGTGGGCGATCCCAACCTGTGGGCGCCCAACGCCATCAGCCCCAACCAGGGCGCTGGCCGCAACGACGTCTTCATGATCTTTGCCGCGCCCAATACCGTGCAGAGAATACGCTCCCTGCAGATTTACGACCGCTGGGGTAACTTAGTCTTTCGCCGGGAAAACATTCAGCCGAACACTCCCAAACACGGCTGGGACGGCCGCTTCCGCGGTCAGCCCATGAACCCGGCGGTGTTCGTCTGGTGGGCCGAAGTGGAGCTCACCAGCGGGCAGGTGATCCTGATGAAAGGCGATCTGACGATTGTGGATTGAATTTTGTTATGGTACAATGGATTTTTTAGAGGGTGAAAAAGCTTGCCCGGCTGTGCAAGCAGTTGGGTAGTGCTTTTAGCTCGTGAAAGGTTGTTTGGCCTCGCCAGACGACAGGAGTGTCGTACACCTCTCAGTTATATGGCGCATCCCAAGGGGTGCATGACACAAGGCCGAGAGTGCACAGCTGTTCATTGCATTCAAAGGGCGTTACCGCCTAAGTGAGATGTCGTTGCAAAGCGCTTGAAGAAGAGTATAAAATCGAATTACACCTGTGGGCCCTGTCCTTTTAACTCTTCGCTTGCCTGTTTAACGGATCAATAGTTGTTGCAAAAAAGGCGGAATGCCATTCTCCTCCCTGGCTGGAGTAGGCATATAAAACATCCTGTAATCGCTCGATAGAATGGGAGAAAGAGGCAGATCTCTTCCTACACGCAGGAATGACTTGACAAGTGGCCTGCGCTGGAGAAATGGATAGTGTTGCGCAACAGATTTTCAT
The DNA here is from genome assembly GCA_025055285.1 of Saprospiraceae bacterium. Classification (GTDB taxonomy): domain Bacteria; phylum Bacteroidota; class Bacteroidia; order Chitinophagales; family Saprospiraceae; genus M3007. The sequence goes on along the minus strand of JANWXM010000008.1, from coordinate 65,406 downwards.
AAGTATTCAGACAATGGCGAAGAGCACTTTGAATAAGCGCGATAGGGCATTCTTTTTATTGCCTCTTGCGTAACATCAGTCGACAATTCCTGAGCAAAAACAGGAAAGAGCCGCCTCTCTCGAGAAAGATTAAATTTTAACGAGTAATCTCTCCCCTATCAGTACTTTCTAACTTTGCTGTGCTACTTGTCAAAAAGTTCATTCACTTAATTATTTTACATCTATGGCACGACTAACCACATTTTCTCGATTGCTGATCACATTGCTCATTGTTGGCGGAGTTTATTTCGGCATCAGAACGTTCTTGCCTCAGCTTAAGCAGATGGTGGGTAGCGACTCACCTGCTGCTATAACGACGACCTATGAAGGGGATGCTGGTGCTAAAGAAATGGTTTCACCTCCGCCAAAATCAGAACCTTGGGGTAGAGGCAGTACTTCAACTACCTTCAATTACACTCCACCTGCTCCTATCAACGGCGTACTTCGGGGTGTGGTGGAGCTAGGCGCTACAGGGTTCAACTCCTTCATTATTCGCGTAGATGAGCGTAAGAATTGGAAATTAGAAAAAGCGGATTACGGCGCTAGTTTAGTTTATGAGGGTCTGGCTACTGATGACGACATTCGAAAAGGCCTGAAGAATTATATTGCCGATATGCTAGCCTACGGCGTGGGCGCTAAAAACATTCACTTCGTCATTAGTTCAGGAGCCCGAAAAGTTCCTATCACGGAAAAGATTTCGCGTGAACTAAAATCTTTAGGCTACGTAGTCAACGAAGTATCCCCAGAACGCGAGGCTCAGTTGGCCTTGCGGTCTTGTCTGCCTAGGGAATACGCTAATCAAGCCTTTGTAGTGGATATTGGTTCAGGCAATACTAAGCTTTCTTGGATGGAAGGTAACCGCATTGTAGGCGTCGAACTTCCTGGTGCAAAGTATCGCCAAAGAGGTATTAGCGACGAAGCTGTCTATCGCGAAGTTAAGGATAAGGCTATGCGCGTTCCTTTGCAGTTGCGCAGTACGTGCTTTATCATTGGCGGTGTGCCCTACGAACTGGCCAAGCAGACGCGCAACGGAAAGGAACGCTATACCGTACTCAAGGCTCCTGAGGCATATACTGCTCAAGGCGACAAGCAGGCAGGAGGACTCAACATCTACAAGGCTATCGCTGATGCTACGGGTTGTCGTCGGTTTATCTTTGACTGGGACGCCAACTTCACTATTGGCTTTCTGTTAGAGCTATGATTACTGCCTCATAATTCGGCCTTCGCGGCATCAGATGGTCTCGAGAGGTTGACCTTACAGGCCATAGTTGCAAATTGCTCTGAATGTATGCCTCTGCTTCCTACTCCTGCTCTTGCACCTGAACGCCCACCTCAACGCATTGTGTCGCTAGTACCTTCGCAAACGGAGCTGCTCTGGTCGCTAGGTTTAGAACAAGAAGTAGTCGGCATTACCAAGTTCTGCGTGCGTCCGGAGGCCTGGTTTCGGCAGAAAACCCGCGTAGGTGGGACGAAAACCATTCATCTAGATCGAGTACACACATTGCAGCCCGATCTCATTTTGGCCAATTACGAAGAAAATGTGCGCGAACAAGTGGAAGCACTAGCAGAGCATTATCCCGTTTGGGTTAGCAATGTAAACGATTTGCCTAGTGGATTGGCCATGATTGCTCAGGTGGGCATTTTGACCCACCGGGAGGTTGAGGCTAAAACGCTTATTGAGCGCATCGAAAGCGCTTTTGCTAGCTTGAGCGCTGACTTGGGCTGGCGGCCGCGCCGAGCGGCATATTTTATTTGGCGCAAGCCCTGGATGGTTGCTGGCAGTGACACTTTTATTCATGCCATGCTAACGGCAGCGGGCTTTGACAACGTGTTCGCCTCTGCACGGCGATATCCAGAAGTGCACCTTGTTGATCTGCCTCGTTATGATCCTGAGGTATTGCTGTTGTCATCAGAGCCCTATCCGTTTTCCCAAAAGCACTTCGCCGAATTTCAGGAGGCCTGCTCACACGCTCAAATCCTTTTGGTCGATGGGCAGATGTTTTCCTGGTATGGTAGTCGCTTGCTAGAAGCACCTGCGTATTTTAAGCAGTTGCGAATGAATCTATCGCGAAATAAAGGAAACGCCATTAACCTGGCTAAATGAATTGCCTCTTGAAAAAAATTCCAAAGCTGCTTGAGCTTGATCTGTTTAATTAATTAAACGACGGGATTCAACACCCGATGCCGAATTATGACTGTTTTCACAGTTTTTGTCTGTGGAAAAAAGAATGCACAGAGCGCCGTTGCGCAGCGCTAGGGAGTTGCTAAAAGAGAACATCGTTTCTTTTCTCGGTCAGGTGCTTTGGGCAAGATATAAATCCTACCTCAGGCAGAAGCGGCGTTTTGTCCTACAAGCAATGCGTTCATAACATCAAAGATTTCTTATGTTCATGCTTGTGCGCACTTTCCTCGTTGTATGCACCTTTGGGTTCGCTTCTTTGCTTTGCGCCCAAAAAGTCGTCAGCATCCAGCCCTTGGGCAGTCGCACGCGCTCCCAAATCGCTGACCGATTTAAGCAGCCCTTAGCTGCCTACGATGTGCAATGCTTTCGCCTAATTTACATTACGAAGAACACAGCGGGCCAACTCGATACGGTGTCGGGTCTAGTAGCTGTGCCCTTGGACCCTACGCGGCGATTCCCGCGTTTACTATATCAACACGGCACAGCCTCGTCGCGCTTTGAAGTACCCTCATTCAACGTTTTTACAGGAGGCGAAGGAGAGCAGGCCTTACTTTTTGCCAGTTTGGGTTTCGTCACACTTATGCCCGACTACCTAGGTTTGGGTGTATCTAAAGGCTTCCACCCTTACGTCCATGCTGCTTCCGAGGCATGGGTAGCCGCTGACATGTTGCGCGCACTGCCAGTTTTCGCCCAGCTGTATGACGTCCATACTCACGACCAACTGTTTGTAACCGGGTACTCCCAAGGTGGCCACGCTGCTATGGCCTTCCATCGCGACGCTGAGGCCCTATGGAGCCAGGAATTTCCCATAGTAGCTTCTGCTCCGCTTTCCGGTCCTTATTATAGCACCGGCGAGGTCATGCGCGAACTAATACTGTCCGATAAAGTTTACATGTACCCGGCTATATCCCTAAACGCTTATCGGCTACCAGGGCGTTTACGGAAACCTATATGCTTCCCTTCAAGAGGTTTTTCGAGATCCGTACCTCGCCGACATTATTGAGTTCAAAAATGACAAAATCACGCTTTCAGAATTGCAGGTGCGCCTAGTGGCCAAACTCATCTGGCACGAATTGGCATGCCGCCCACGTCGTTTGTTCAAAGACGAGTACCTACAGGCAGTAATAAGTAACCTTAACCATCCGCTCAACGTGGCTCTGCGCGATAATAATGTCTATGCGTGGGTGCCTAAAGCCTCTATGCGCTTGTATTATTGCGCTGACGACAATCAAGTGCCATATCAGAACAGCCTCTTGGCTCGGGATACCATGCAGGCTCGCGGCGCCAAAAACGTGCGCGCCCAAGACGTAAAATCCAACGCTAACCATAGCCAATGCGTTCAGCCTGCAGTAGATAGTGCTCTAGCCTTCTTCCTCATGTATCGCTACATCGGCTTCGCGACTAACACTCGAGACAATGCTGTCTATTGGCCGCTTGAATTGTACCCGAATCCAAATGATGGCACTCTGTGGGTGTATGCACTGCCTGGCGCCGGACACTTCGAAGTTATCGGACTTGATGGACGCTGCTACCACACAGCGCTAATGAAGGAGCCTGGCGATTATATGCTCGATCTCTCCACTTTGGTCAGCGTTCTTAGGTAAGAGGCAGTTAGGGCAGGCCAGGGTAGTGGTGAGGCGTTAGGAAGCGGTATCTGGGCACGTAGGAGTAAGTTCTAGTGAATTTATACACCCTTCACTCCACCGCTTTGCCTAACCTTTCGCAGCCACGGAAAAGCGGGCGTTGAACTCAAAAGTTGCCTCACAGATTATTTTTCACCTTATTGCAATACACTTTGCGCTTTTTAGTTGCAGCTCGCCTACTTATTAGTGCAAAAAGTCTTTAAGGAATTGCAACCCAAAAGAGATAACCTATCCCAAACATTTAGAAAAAAAAGCATATGCACATCCATAGCGTTGAAAGCGGTAAGTGTCAGGCTTTCCATGCTCGGAAGGGCGCTACTAGCTGTTGGAAAAAATTATGTGGATACTCGTCTACATCTTCGAAACCTAAAGGAATGTCACGCCCATCGTGTGGGATGTGTGCAGTGCCAAATAGGTAGTCCCACACGGAGAGTGTGAGGCCAAAATTGACGCCATAGCAGCCTTCAGGTAAGTGCTTCGCGTGGTGCCAGATGTGCATCTGCGGGCTGTTAAAGATATATTTGAGTGGGCCTATTGGTAGGTAGATGTTGGCGTGGTTGAGGTGTCCAACTGTTAGCGTAAACAAGTGCACAAGCAAAAAATCCTGAATACCAAAGCCAATCATAGCTAATGGTAGGTATTCAACACTGCGGTACACAATAGTTTCCATGAAGTGGTAGCGCAGATGCGCAGCGAAGCCCATCTCGCGCACAGAATGATGCACTTTGTGGAACTCCCATAACCAAGGCACGCGATGTAAGAGTCGGTGTACGTTCCACTGAATGAAGTCGCGCACTACGAAGAGCGTCAGGAATTGCGCCCAGTAGGGCCAATCACTAATTTCAACAGCCACTAAATTGCGGATGCCAAAGGCCCAAGCCAGAAAATCGTTGAATGCCTGCACCACTACGTTAGAAATGGCCGCATAACCCACTAGACTGAACAGGAAAAAGTTGAAAAACATGTAGAAGGTGTCTAGCCAAAAGTCTTCCCGGATAGCGCGCTGGTTCTTGCGCCAAGGGAAGAGTAACTCTAAAACATAGACAGCTAGTGAGATGGCGATGAGCCAATAGAAATAATTGCCCCAATGCGGCGTGAGTACTTCATGTAGGAAATAGCGGGCATAGCCCTCAGCACTACTGATGAAAATGTCCCAGTACTTACTCATCATTATATTATAACAGGATTGACTGTTATGGTTTAGTTTTGTCACCAGCAGGTACAGTAGGCTTTCGCAAAGCTTTCCATTCGTACATGCCGCCTGTGTAATTATAGACTTTGGCAAAGCCCATCTGGACTAATTGAGCAGCTGCCCGAGTACTACGGCCACCAGAAGCGCAGTAAAGCACAACCGGGCGCTTGCGATCGAGGTGTCTAATTTTCTCTGCAAAATCGGGTGCGGCATAGTTGATTTCCCAGGCACCGGCAATTTTACCCGTTTGCTGGATTTCGCCCGGTGTACGCACATCAACTACTTGTACGGTTTTGTCAGAGGCCAACAAGCTTTCTAACTGATTGATATTAAGATTGCTTTGACCCTTAAGTAGAACACTGAACAGAATAAAAGCTCCTACAGAAGCAGCAGGCCGAAACAGTTTTTTGCGCATAAGAAGGGTACAATTTTGCCCACAAAGATCGTCAGAGGAGAGGTAGTCCTCATGTGACACAAATCACGAAGGGCTTGCCAATGCCGAGCTTCGTCGAAATAGCCTAATGCTAAATCAAAACTTACTTATGATTACCAATAGAAAACGATGCAAGGCTCGGACTTTTGAAGACTCTTCATGCCAGACCTCGTGCAAACAAGGGGGAAGCCATACTTCGTCGGGTCACGTTGTTCCGCTAAGACAGGCATATTGAGCCTTCTGAAACCGCCTGATTGAGCAGAGGAGAGAGGAAGAAAAATTGCCTTCATTCACACTTAGCCATGTGAAAAGCAGCACCTCTTAGAGAAATATTCTCTAGTGCCGCACAATAAACCTAGAGGAATTTAGACACTAGTAGCAAGAGTTTTTCCTCAGCCAGGTTAGACTTCGACAAGATGCTCTGCACTACTTGTGGGTAATATCAGCGTATAGGTTATTCTTCTATTCTATCACTTGTCGTCATCTTTGCATCTGCAGAGAGGAAGGAGTATTGTAAAACTTTGCATTTACGAAAACACATCTTGCGTCCAAAGAAGTCATACGGCCAGCACTTCTTGAAAAATGACCACACGGCTGCGCGCATAGTAGCAGCCCTGCAGCGAGCTATCGAAGTTGGGCACGTGCTGGAGGTAGGCCCTGGCATGGGCATTTTGACACGCCACCTGTTAGCGCGTAGTGAGCAGTACGTCACATACGCTGTAGAGGCCGACGCAGACATGGTAGACTATTTGCGCAAACACCTGCCTCAGCTTGGTACGCGCCTTATCCGAGGCGACTTTTTAGCCTTCAATCCTACAGCGATTTGGGGCGATCAGCCTTTTTGCCTCATAGGGAACTTTCCCTATAATATCAGCACTCAAATTCTCTTTTGGGTGCTGAATTTCCGTGGATCTATACCTGAAGTAGTAGGCATGTTTCAAAAGGAAGTAGCAGATCGCATCGCAGCAACGCCGGGCACCCGCATCTATGGCATCACTAGCGTTCTAGTCCAAGCTTATTACAACGTAGAGATGCTCTTCACCCTTGAGCGCGGCGCCTTCGAACCGCCGCCTACAGTGCGCTCTGCAGTCATCCGCCTAACGCGCAAAGATGGATTTGAACTCCAATGCCGCGAGGAAACATTCCGGCGGCTGGTGAAGACAGCCTTCAACCAGCGGCGCAAAATGCTGCGAAACACCCTTAAAGAATTTTTTCCAGCCGAGCAGCTCTACCGCGATGCTTTTTTCGAAAAGCGTCCGGAGATGCTCTCCTGGACCGATTTCGAGCAGTTGGGCGTCTGGTACGAAGCAAACAAGTGAAAACACAGCATGTGGCTCTAAACCCTTTGCGCCAGAGGGCTAGCGCGCGGTCGCGTTTCTGGCCGATCTGGAAGCGCATTGAAACAAAAAGTATGCTAAATTATCTCCTCGATTTTATTCATGACTCTTAGCGAAATCTTAACCCATTTGGGCGAAACGCGGGAGGCGTATTTCGGTGCAATAGCGCCGCCCGTTATTCAAAGCAGTAATTTCGCTTTCAGCGATTTGACGTCGTGGCGAGCGGCATTTGCTGATGAGCTAACTCACCATGTATACACGCGAGGAAACAATCCTACGGTAGAAATTTTGCGTCAAAAATTAGCCGCTTTAGAGGGCACAGAGGACTGTTTAGTTTTTGGCAGTGGTGTAGGTGCCATTGCCGCTGCCATCTTGGGCAACGTTCAGGCGGGTGACCATATAATATGTCAGCAGCATCCCTATTCGTGGACGAGTACTCTAGTGCGAAAGTTTTTACCGCGCTTCGGAGTGGCTTACACCTTCGTGGATGGGACAGACATAGCAAACATTCGCGCTGCCTTGCGGCCAAACACGCGAGTGCTATATCTTGAAAGCCCTAACACGATGACTTTCGAATGCCAAGATCTAGCGGCTTGCGCTGAACTAGCGCGTTCGCGCGGAATAGTAACTATCGCCGACAACTCGTACTGCTCGCCTATCTACCAAAACCCAGCAGCGTTCGGTATTGATATTGTGGTGCATTCTGGCACAAAGTACCTCAATGGCCATTCCGATGTAGTTGTAGGTGTGCTGTGTGCCAGTAGAGCAATGGTGCGACGCATTTTTGAGTCAGAACTGATGACCCTGGGTGGCATTCTAGGGCCACACGATGCAGCGTTGGTGTTGCGCGGGTTGCGGACACTGCCGCTGCGCCTAGCGCGTAGCGACGCTAGCGCCCGATTTCTGGTAGAAAAGTTAGAAGGGCATCCTAAGGTAGAGCGCCTGTGGTATCCTTTCCATTCTACTTTTCCTCAGCGCGAGTTAGCCTTGCGCCAAATGCGCGGTTGCGGAGGGCTCTTCTCCGTCCAATTCCGTACCGCCTCAATGGAGCGCATGGAGGCTTTTGTACACCGCCTCAAGCGCTTTCTCTTGGCTGTGTCGTGGGGCGGTTATGAGTCACTGGTTGTTCCCATGGTAGGCTTTTACGGTATTCCTGGCAGGCCCGAGCCGCATTTGCCGTGGTCACTTTGTCGCTTCTACGTCGGTCTAGAGGACCCTGAATGGTTGTGGGAAGACCTTGAGCAAGCAATGGAAGTGCTCTGAACTATTTCTAAGGTCGACAAATTTCTAGGCCTATCTGTTTCGTTGGCCAAGCAGGCCGCACCGGCCATTAACTTTCATGCTTTTACACATAACCAGTCGATAGAGAATACGCGTCAAATTCTGCCGTTCCCGAGCAGTAGAGTTTCCTAAAATTTCCAGCACCGTTGAAATTTTTGAATAGAGACTGAACGACAATACTTAAATCCTAAAGGCAATTTTCTTCCTCAAAAAGTTCGAGTCATCGCACTACGGTTACACTGCCTTCGTATTGCGATTGACGGTCGTCGGCAAAACGCACCAGCGCATAGAAAGTAAAAACCCCGTCTACGGGTTTTCCACGGAAACGTCCGTCCCAGCCAAGAGCAGGCTCGTTAAGGGGAATGTCGCGCGCTTCGAAGACAAGGCTTCCCCACCGATCGTAGATGCGCAGCAACTCTATGCGCAACGCCGCTGGTCCTCCAAACAGAGTAAAGTAGTTGTTTGGATATGGCTTGTCGGGCGCAAACACGTTAGGCACATAGATTGGTCGCTCATCGCGCACAATTAAGCGTACGGAATCGTACGCCACGCAACCATTCTCATCGGTAACCTGGACGATGTAAAGAGCGTTCCGAATAGCAGTGAGGACTGGCTCTGGACAGTCGACACAGCTGAGGCCCAACGGTGGTGTCCATACGAACTTTTTCACTCCGACAGGAGGACTGGTAGTAGTTCGAAGCTGCTCAGTGTAGCCAAGGTCTAAAGTAATTTCTTTGGGGTTAGCAAAAATGGCGAGTGGAGGCGGCTGGTTAAGGGTTATGAAAGTAGAGTCTACACATCCGTTGGCATCGCGCATTTTTATCCAGTAGTTGCCAGCCGGCAGGTTCTCTATGCGTGGAGAGGAAGTAGGTCGGCGGCTATCTACCCAGTAGAAATAAGGTTTTCTCCCGCCTTCGGCAGAGAGAGTAACAGCGCCCTCTGGCAAACCATTGCAGCGCAAGTCCTTCTTGTCAACCACTCGAATGCTTATGCGTTCCGGCTCGCTGATAAAAATACCGCCTACAATCGTGCAACCGTTATTGTCTGTAACAGTAACAAAATATTGGCCCGGACCTAGCCGATCTGCTACGTTGTTCGTGCTATTTTGACTCCACCGATAGGTATAATTCCCTACTCCTCCACTGGCAACAACGATGCCCATACCATCATTAGCTCCGTAGCAACTGATATCCGTAGTATCCAGCTGAAGGGAAAGAGGTGGATTGTCGGTAACTGTCACCTTGAACGTGCCCTTGCATAGTTCTGCGTCTATTCCTAAAATGGTGTACACGCCCGCCGCAAAACCACCTTGTGTGTTGCTGGGCACGAAACCGTTGCCCCAGTTGAAGAGATAGGGCGGTGTGCCGTTGGTCACATTAAGCGTGATGACGCCATTAGCATCGCCTGTACAAAGCGGCTTTCGAACCTCAGGCACCACTGTTAACTCCTTCTCGCGCACCTCGATGTTGAGCGACGTCTCACAATTGTTTGCATCTCGAATAACCACGTTGTAAGTGCCCACCGCCAAACCTGAGAGACTGTTGCTCGACGTGAACGGACCGCCTCGCCAACTAAATAGGTACGGCGGTGTGCCTTTTTCAATATTCGTGATGATGATTTCGCCGTTAGTGCCTCCGTTGCAGTCAGGAGCAGCAATAAAAGTGTCTACCTCAACCTGTGGGTATACCTGAACGGTTTTGATGGTAGTTACCTTACAACCTAAGTTGGTTTCTATCTGCAGAACAACAGAATGTAGGCCAGGCTCGGAAAAGATAACAGAATGCGGCCCGCGCCCCGTAGCGACAGTGGGTTTCGCATTCGGGCCAAAACTCCAGGTATATTTCGTGATAGAGCCTAGGGCAAAAGAGGAAGCATCGGTAAATTCTACGGGCGCTCCCAGACATACTGCCGAGGGCTTCAATGCGAAGTCGGCTTTAGGCCCTAGAAAAGTACCCGTGCCGCCAAACTCAATTGAGAAACCATTGCCACTACTAGTAAAGTTATTAACACATAGAGCATACACTTCACCCGATTGCATGTTAATTGGTGCTGCCCAAGTGGTAGGGTTGGAGAAGTTACACCCGGCAGGTATGCTTGTGCGCGTTTCGCCTGCTCGCAGACCCGTCGGTCCCATGCACGGGCTTGGATAGGAAAAATCTCCACTGGCTACGCAACGCACCACTTGTTTGCCCTGACAGTTACCTACACCATTAGGTAAGCGGTAGACGACAAAGTCCAAATCATCTGGCGGGCTCAGCGGCGTCAGCGTGAACGTCAAAGTCCCCGGTTGGTCACAAATCCACACAAACCAAGTGGAATTGCTCTCGTAGTTTGTAGGTGCACCACCAGAAAAGCAGGCAGCGTCATTTAATTCTGTAATGTTGCTTCCAGCTCCAGTCACGCTTTTGACAACAAAAGGCGACTTATCGCATAGCAAGGCCGCTGTCGGGCAGTCTGAGGTTGGTACAGCCGGAGGATTGAAATTATTAAGGCACAATTGGAAGGTTCCTGTGGCATTATTCGCGCCCTGCACGCGAATGAGATAGGTCGTGCCGACGAACAGACCGCTCTTGCTCAGTTCAGCAATGTGGGTGTTGTTAGTCGAACTCTGGCACGCCAGTTGGCTAATCGTACCGCCGCACAAACCTGCATACAGAGAGACTTGAGGATTGCGCAAGGTTCCTCCTGCCGCTTGCTGAGTCGCACCGCGCACGACAATCGTAACATCAGTGGCCTGAGCTACAAAGGCAAACCAAACGTCATTAGAAGCTGTGCCAAAACACGTTGCCGGCCCATAACCCGATGGCGTGGCGCCGACGTTCGTGAATGCCGCTGGAGCACTGCAGTAATTTGTTACATTAGAAATTACGATTGGATTCGTGCAATTGTCGTTTGATGGCTGGGCCCCAGCAAAACTGCCGCAGAAGAGTAAAGCCGCTGCTATTGGGATAAATTTATTCATATTCTCAGTCAAACGTTGTCAAGCCAACAGATAGACGCAAACCCGTGTAAAATTGTTTGCTTTGCTAACAGACAATAACAATTTGTGCTAAAATTGGCTTAAATGCGCGGCGAGGAATGAAAGAGGACTAAAAAAGTCAGAGCAACTTTTACAGGTATGGAAACAGACGGGTGAAGTCGATCGTCAATGGCCCAATCGCGCGGATCGCCTTCGTAGAAGGTTTGCATATAAAAGGTACCCTGTGCTGGATCTTCTACACGCCACTCGTCGAACATATTTTTCCAACGGCTGCGAAGGGTAAGGGTCACCTCATTGTCGGTGACGCGCCATTCTGTGAGGTCTTCAGGCCACAAGGCGCGCATGGTAACCACAGCACCTGTATACGTGCGGAGTTCCCACTGGGTAGGGTCGCCTTTCCATTTCATGCGAATGATTCCTCGATCGTCAGGAGTAGTAAACTCCCACTCTGTCCAGTCTTCGCGCAGCACAAGCCAGCGCAACTTAAGGTCACCGAAGATGACTTCGCGCGGTGCCTCGACCTCCTCTTCTTCCTCAGAAATACTAGTGTCTGGAGCAAAGGCATACAACTCCCATTCAACGAATGAATTGAGCCAGCGCGTGTGCGCACTCGATAGCGATTGACCGCGCACCCACGCAGCCGCCGCCCAAAGCAGAACAAAAAGACGAAAGACTACCATCTTCCATTCAAAAAGACCTCGATAAGCTTAGTCAAAGATACGCAAGACACCTTTCCTTGTCGAATCCACATCCGAACTACAACGCTTTTTTATCGAAAAAAACTCGCCTCTGCTCAAAAAGAACGCTCTCTAGACGTTCAACCGCCTTACCTTTGGCAGCACTCAGTTAAATTGTGCAGAATTTATATGCCGTTTTCAGAGATTCTTCTCTTGGCTTGGCGCAACATCCGAGCGAACATGTTGCGCGCCGTGCTTACACTGTCTATTATTGCTTTTGGCATTACGGCGTTAGTTGGCATCCTTACTGCCATAGACGCCATAGCCAATTCTCTCAACGACAGTTTCTCTGGTCTGGGCGCCAATTCTTTTATTATTGAACAAAAATGGGGTGATATAAGGGGCAGCCGCCGAGGCATTCGTCAAAAGAAGTCTGATCCTATCTCATACGAGCAAGCGATTCAGTTTAAAGAGCGCTTTAACTTCCCGGCTGCGGTGTCTGTCTCCTTGCAGGCAACCAACTTAGCTACGGTAAAATTTTACGACAAAAAAACTAACCCAAACGTCAGTTTTGTCGGCGTCGACGAAAACTATTTTTCCGCCAAAGGTTTAGATATTGAACATGGGCGCAATTTTTCCAAAACTGAAGTAGAAGATGGCCATAGCAAAATTATCCTAGGGCGGGCAATTGTCGAACTGCTCTTTAACGATGAGCCCGAACGCGCGCTAGATCAGATCGTGCTGGTGGGCAGTCAACGCTATCGCGTCGTCGGTGTGCTCAAGTCTAAAGGTGCTGCGATGAATAGCCAGGCCGATCGCGCTGTCTATGCTCCCTTAGAGCGCGTGCGCGCGCTATATGGGACAGCGGAGACAAACTACGACCTAGTAGTGGCCGTTCATCATGCGCCTGACTTGGAAGAAGCTAAATCTGAAGCGATAGGGCTATTTCGGCAGATTCGCGGCCTGCGCCCAGGACAAGAGGATGATTTCGAAGTTTTCGCTAGCGACAGCCTAATCGCTATTTTCAAGGAAAATACAACTAAATTGCGTTTAGCGACCATAGCAATCGGCCTGATGACGCTTTTAGGTGCCGCTATTGGTCTTATGAACATCATGCTCGTTAGCGTCACTGAGCGCACTCGCGAGATTGGTATCTACAAGGCCATAGGAGCTACACGTCGCGATATTCTCAACCAGTTTTTAACGGAAGCAGTACTCATCTGCCAAATGGGTGGAGCAGTGGGCATCCTCATGGGTATCTTGGTGGGTAATATCGTCACGCTTTTTGTAGGGGGTAATTTTCTTGTGCCCTGGCCTTGGATAATTCTCGGCTTTGTGTTGTGTATGGTAGTTGGCATTGCTTCGGGCTTTTACCCTGCTCTCAGGGCTGCTCGGCTCGACCCAATTGAAGCGCTTCGGTACGAATGAGTGAAGCAAAATTCGATGGTGTCCTCTCTGCTTGCTGTAAGTAAAATGGCGGGTGAGCATAAGGGTTCTACGGCGATTTCTTCCTAAAAATTAACCCGCCAGGTCCATTTAGCGCACTCCCTTCCAGGTAAATACCCAACTCAGCGTGGGTAATAGGGTCAATTTTACGTACCACGTGAATTCGGCTATCGCAAGCGTATAAGTAACCATCAGGGCCAACCGTCAGGCCTTCTGGCCACCCAAAACCCGCTGCTACAGGCCCAACGTACTGCCAAACATCGTCCGAAGTTATTTGAAAACATTTAATGCTAGCGGTCTCATCGGCATCAGCTACAAAGATCTTACCATCAGAGGCCAAACATAGCGAAGTTGGAGCTTTCAAGCTATATTCGGGGGTTACTCGGGAGGTTGATGTTCCGTCGTTGGACACCCTCCAAATGCCGCGACCACCTGTGCAAGCAATGAGCAGCCGATTGCGGCTATCCCAAGCTAGTGCCGCAGGAAGCGCTAAGCCCTCAGCAACTTTCTTTACAAAATGTCCTTTATCACCGTCAAAACAAAGCACATCGCCGACGTGCTCGCCAACGTATAAGTTTCTATCCGGCCCAAAGGCCAAACAGGTTGGTGCTTTCAAAGCGCCAATTTGGACGAACGTGTCAACTCGGGCAGTCAGAGGGTTCACGCGAAGCACAGTGGGTACAGCACCCCCTATGAGCAGGTAAAGCCTTCCTTCGGAATCCAAACAAAAACTTCGCACGGAACTAGTTCCCTCGAACAAACGGCCTAGCCACTTACCAGTATGCGCGTCGAAGCGTTCCACAGAGCTTCCTTTGCGATTGCACACCCACACTTCGTAACTGCTCAACGAAGAGCGCAAACGCAACACTGCCTCATCTGCGCGGCCAAACCAAAACTCTCGAGTATCTCCGTCTAGCGCACTGCGCGTTACTCGCAGTGAAGAACTGTCGGCCAGCCAATATTCAATAGTCTGTGGAAAGCTATGCTCTGGGTTTTCAAACGTCCATGAGGAGCTGGTAAAAAACGTCAGTGGGAAATCTACTGCTTGCTCTGCGTGCGGTCTAGTTTCTACGAGGCGATAAATCACCTGGCCATCGGCACGGCGAAAGAGCATCATTGTCTCCTGTAGAATGGGTTCACCGGCTGTCAGCGCGTATCCTGTTCCTCTGAGCGTATCGGGCGAGGCAAAGGTCCAGTATTCAACTATTCCGCGATGAAGATTTTTCCACGTCCCTACTAGCTGTTGTAGGCCTCTCCATGGATTCTGGGCTTCAAATTTTTCTGCAGCAAATACGCCTAGCACAAAGATTATCCACCCTCTCATTCCCCTTTGCCTGTTTTGAGCAAAAGTAAGGCAAATACTCAGGGAATCTCCTCGAGATATTTTACTCTTTATGCGAGGGGCACAACCGATTCCTTTAAGAAGCGGTAGTTTTTTCTTAGAAAAAGGCTTAAAAAATTTTTTTTCGGAAAAACTGCTTATATTTGTGCCTGGAATCATACCTCGCTCAAGCAGGTGTGTTACCCAAGGCGAGAAGTCTCGTATAAGCGAAAAAGAAAGGCCGCAAAGGCGGCCTGTAAGAATAAAACCGAAGGCGGGGGCCCTCCGGCCTTTTCAAATGAGAAAGGGAGGAGGGCTATTTTTGAAACAAGTCCTTTTTGCATACATACGGACATACTGTTAGAAGGCGCTGAGCCGGCCATGCTGCTCGCAGGGCCGGCTCTTTTGCCTGGGTAGGAGAGCCTACGGATATTGCGAGTGTATCTTCCTTACCGCTAAGGGTTGGGCACAGTAGCTTGTTCGACAAGTTCATGGGCAAGCGCCAAGACGTGGGCGTCTAGTTGCTTGAGTTTTGGAATTTCCCAGTCGAGCAGCCAAGGATACTGTTCAAATATCCTTGTCAAGATTTGTTTTTTAAGCGCAACAGCATGAGGAGTGTCGGGTTTATGAGAAGGAGAAGGGAGCTCCTTTCCCTGGCGCGTTTCTTCAATTAGATCGAAAAGATGTTCTATTTTCCGGCGAGCTCGCTGGCTGAAGGCTAAAACAACAGCGTCGCTCTGGGCTTGGAAGGCGGGCAGATGCTCCAAGCAGTAGTTCCGAATTTCAAGAGCAAGGTCAGCAATACGCCCTTTTCGAGATAAAGCAAGGCGCTCAGCTTCGCGTTTAGCATCGAGACGACCATATGTACCGCGTTCTCCCGAGCGCTTCTCTATCCACGAACCACTTTCTTCATAGCGCTCCTCGCGTAACCATGCTTCAGTATCCTGCCTGCGTCGCCACAAAGCAACGACAATCAAGACCAAAATTAATAGGCTGAAAAGGATTCCTATGCTCATTCAACAAGGCTACTTTATAAGGAAGACGTGGACATAGCAAAGATACAACATTAGAGCCATGTCCTACCCCTTTTGCTGGAAGGTAAACGTATAGTTTGCCCAAAAATTCCAAACCATCACAACGCCGGTAGCTATGGCCTTTGCTATGTAGAAAGGCACAACAGCTTTTTCATAGAGAAGATAGACAAGGGAGTTGTTTAATCCAAGACCGATGAGCGAGGCCAGGAAAAATTTTGAAAATTGAGCAACTACTCGTGGGTCTCGGCTGCGAAACGTCCACACCCGATTGAGGGTGTAGTTGCTTATGACCGCGCATAGAAAACCCGTGCTGTTGGCAACATATTGGTTAAATCCGGCTATTTCTCGGAGCAGAGCTGTCGTTCCGAAGTCAACAAAGACTCCAGAGAAGCCGACCAGACCGAATTTTATAAATTTATAAAAGAATTCCCTCTTCATGAGATGCTAGTCCCGTTGCGGATTAGGCCGGAAAGGTATGCACAGTTGCCCAGTGATGGTCAACCAAATGAAGATACAGGGCACTACTTTGAGAACATAGGGCTGCACGACATTGGTTCGAAGATGCGCCGGAAAGAGGTCGGAAGGAGAGAGGGAGGATAACACGAAGGCGAGCCACAGGAGGATCCACATCCAGGCTGTTGGACGTGACGTACTCCAATACCAAATGGCTACTCCGCACAGGGCGATGATAAAGGTGGGCGATTCCGCTTTATGGTTGAAGAGCACCATCCAGAGCAGCACGGAAGCCCATAGATAAGCGCGTTCTCGCTGTTCAGGGAGCCCAAAAGCAGTGCGGCGGCGTCCCACAGACCATACGCTTAAAATCAAAAGCACAGCGCCTGCCAAGAGGACAACCATTTTAGGCGGTTGCCAGCCAAACCAAGCGTCAAGCCAACCCATTACTGATAATCCTAGCGAAGCAGTATGGTCAGCACGTAGCAGCTCCAACCACCAGCTATATACCTGAATCAATTGGTCTGGTGTAAGCACTAACAAAGGTAGTGCAGCCATGAATGCTATCCACGCCGCACTCCAACTGAGCAGAACCCAGCGCCGAGGGTAAACAAGCCCAGGTAGAATTGCCAGAAAGCCAAAGAGCTTCAGAAAAAAGCCTCCGGCTATCCATCCGGCCGCTATTTTTAGGCTTCCGCGTTCTAAGGCTATCCAAGCGAGCAAAACAAAAGCAGCCAACAGGCCGTTGCTCTGGCTGTTCTGAAGAGAGATGAGCAGCTCTAACCACACAAACCACCCAATCTTTTGTCGCTGAAGCCCGTCAAACCCGGGTAAATGCAATATTGCCCACAGCAAAGGCAGGGCATTCAGTAAATTCCACAAGGTTAATCCTATGGCATCGGGTAGAAAGTGGAAAGGCCACATTCCCAAGGCAAAAGTTGGGCTGTACTTAAACAAATCCCATTGTTGCTCTGGAAAGGGCGCATAAGGGTTCAATCCTTGAACCAAATGACCATAGGCATTTCGAAAAATGACGTAGTTTTCGTAGGGCGTATAACCGTTCTTTCCTGTGCGCAGCCAAAGACTTTGAGCGCTCGCTGCTAGGGCTGCTGCAGTGTAAGCCGCCCAAAGCGTCGAAGGATGTTGCCATAAGCGGCGAAAAAGCATAGGCTGTTTAAAAGTATGGGCGCAGTTTTTCTAGCAATAACTCCGGTGCTGGAACGACCCTTTTCTCATCGGCCTTGAAAAAACAAAGGCGTACCGATCCGGCATTGACCAGCTCACCTTGTTCGTTGAGAATGTCGGTGTAAAACGTGATGTGCGTATCGGGTAATTGGCGAATCTCGGTATGAATAGTTAGCAAGTCATCGTAATACGCCGGGCGCACAAAGCGCATCTGCAAACTTACAACAGGCAGCCAGATGCCGTGTACTTGTTCCAATTCTTTGTAGCGCAACCCTAAGGAGCGGATGGTTTCTACCCTCCCTACCTCATAATACTCGGCATAACGGCCATAGTAAAGGTAGCCCATTTGGTCTGTTTCGCCGTAGCGAACGCGAATCGAAAAGTCAAAACTATACACGGAAGAGCGAGAAATTAAGTCATTTAAATTTCTTCGCGCTCTATCGGACAAGTCATGCAGTGACTGCCGCCGCGGGCGCGAGATAGCTCGTAGGAAGGGATAGTGATGATCGTGTTTTCCACTTGGTCGGGATGGATTTTGCCGTTGTCGATATCACGCAAGAGCTTTTCAGCGCCGATGACTTTATAACCAAAGGATTTAAATGCTCGTTCAGTGATTGGGTTTCTATCGTAAGTGATGGCTACTCCAGGCTTTAGCGCGACCAAATTGCACCCATCGGTCCACTGTTCGCGCTCTTGATAAGGGCTTTCGCCCTGACCGACCCAGATAAATTCCATCTTCGGGTTTATTTCTGCCAGCAAGAAATCCTTTAAACTCGGATATTCAATCTCTTCTCCCGTGTGTCGGTGCACATCTACGTACGAGCCAAGGCCATCCTGTACGATGGGTTTGTAAGCGACTATGTGATTGTAATTAATCTGAGTGAAAACAGTGTCAATGTGCATGTATGTGCGCTCAGCCGGGATATTCACCTGGACGACGTTCTTTATGATACCCCGGTCAAAGAGTGTCTCTTTCAGCAGTTGAAAAGCATAGTTATTGGTGCGTTCCGAGCAGCCTATAAGCAAGTAGTCCTTGTTAAGGATCATGACGTCGCCGCCCTCAATGCTGACGGTTTCGCCTTTCTTTGAGGGTGGAAACTTATCTACTCGATTGAGGTTGATGGTTTTTCCATCGGCTTTTAAGCGTCGGAAGACAGGGTGGCTGCTAAAAATAAGGCGAGTAAGGAAGTTTTCCCGAAAGCGAGCCGATTTATTCGCTTTAGTAATGATCACGTAGTCTTTGACAGTAACGGCAATGTCGCGCGTAAAGATCAAGTTCGGTATCGGGTCAAAAAGGATGCGGTCTTCGGGTTCCAAATACCCAGTGATAAGCGTATCTGCTAATTGTTCGGGCGAGAGGCCAGCCAATCTTGGAATGAACGAGTAGGGAAGTTCCTCAAAATCAATAATTTTGTTGATTACTTCGTACTTGCTTTCCTCATCGCGGGTGCTCTCTGCTACTAAATCTCCCACTTCAAATACATTTTCTTTGCCCAAGAAGGCACGCAGCACATTCGTGAAGATATCGTGCTCTTCCTGCATGTTAGGCAAGTGCACAATATCGTCGAAGAGCAATTCACCAGCGCGTTTGGGCGTAATCCGCGCAATGCCTTCGTCAGGTCGATGAACGATAACCTTTTTCAGGCGACCAATTTCAGAATCTACGTATATACGGCTATTAATATCCATATGCTTGAAGTTTTCGTCTATCTAAGCAATAAAGTACTGCTGCAAAAGTATGGCCTAACCAAGGGAGACTACTCGTCAGCTGAGAAAACCCTTCTAAAAAAGTTAAGCTAGGATGTAAAACCCTAGTACTACAGCATCGATGCTGTGCTCTACTGCAGGCAAAGACCTTAGATACCGCCTAGGTGCTTCGATCTTGCGCTCTTTGTAGATTACTTGCGTCCTCTGGAATAGGTAGGGTTTGTCGACGAGAATTCTCCTTCTCTTCAACGACCCAAAGGAGGCGAAGAGAATCCCGTATTTTCTCAACGTCAAAAGTTCAGTTCTCGATAAGGCAAAGCCTTCATCTTCACTGGCCTTCCTTGTTGTTCGGCGCAGCGGTCTTTCCAGAGCTTTAAATCATGTAAGCGTTTCTAATGATTCATCTTGTTTTTTCGGGAAATGCTAAAAATGTGCTTTTTCCTCATCTTCAGAAGATTGACACATAGCCTTCACCTCGAAGAACCTCTATTACCAAGAAAATTAGTTGTTTCCATCACTCACCAAAGCATTCGTTGGAGCGTTGAAATCCAATACTTTGCGGCGCAAAACGAAATGACGACCCAGATATACCTTCCGCACCATTTCATCATCTGCTAGTTCCTCAGCTGTGCCGGCGCGCAGGATAGATCCCTCAAACATCAGGTATGCCCGATCTGTAATGCTCAGGGTTTCTTGCACGTTGTGGTCGGTGATGAGAATACCGATGTTTTTTGTTTTTAATTTAGCCACAATATATTGAATATCCTCTACCGCAATAGGGTCAATGCCTGCAAAAGGCTCATCTAAGAGAATAAACTTTGGGTTGCTCGCTAAGGCACGAGCGATTTCCGTGCGGCGTCGCTCACCGCCCGAGAGCGTATCGCCGTTGTTTCGACGAACTTTATGTAGGTTGAATTCAGCAATCAGTTCCTCTAGTTTCTCCTCCTGTTCTTTAGGAGAAAGTGGGCCTACTTCTAATACAGCGCGGATGTTGTCCTCTACGCTAAGCTTCCGAAACACGCTCGGCTCTTGAGGAAGGTAGCCAATGCCTTTTTGCGCCCGCCGATACATGGGAAGGTGAGTGATTTCCTCATTGTCTAAAAATACCTTTCCCGCAGTAGGGCGAATGAAACCCACTACCATATAAAACGAAGTAGTCTTTCCAGCGCCATTTGGGCCCAGCAGTCCTACAATTTCGCCCTGTTTGACGTCAAAGGAAACATCGCGCACCACTGTGCGCTTGCCATAAATTTTCACCAAATGTTCGGCGCGCAAGATCATACTCCGAGCAATTTTTTCACCGCCTCCGAGATAAGACGCGGCTCTGCCTTGCCCGCCAACTTCTTTGTGGCCACGGCCATGACTTTCCCCATGTCTTTGAGCGATGTCGCACCTACTTCACTAATGATTTCACGCACAGCGCCTTCCAGCTCTGCTCCTTCGAGCATGGCTGGCAGGTAGCGCTTGATTACCTCTATTTCTTCCATTTCCTTTTGGGCTAAATCTGGCCGATTGTTGTTCACATAAATTTCATAGGAGTCTTGACGACTCTTTATAAGTTTCTGTAGAATTTGGACTTCTCGTGCCTCGTCTATGGGCTGGCCCGAACCATCCGTTTTAGCCAACAAAATAGCACTCTTGATGGCGCGGATGCCGCGCAAGGCTGCTTCGTCCTTTGCCTTCATGGCCGCTGCCAAATCTCGATTTACTCTCTCCTCCAGCGTAGGCATGGTAGTCTTCTTCAATAGGATTCTATCAACGAGCCGCGCAAAGGTAAGTGATTTTCTGCAGACTTAAGACCGATAGTCACGTGCGCAGCGGAAAACTACCTTCCTCAGCCCAAAAGTGGATAACGTCAGGTACATTACTAAGTTACTAATGCTGCGACGAAATGCTTTTTGCGCCAAGGGTGCGATACATTATAAAGGCATTTCCCTGAGTCTTTCCTCGCTTTATCGGTCGCTTATCAAAGACATAGCCGATGGTCTGACGCGCTCCGTCGAGGTCGTAAGGAGCATTCGTCATTGTAGGCTAGCTACCTCAAAAGCCAGTGCAAATCAGGTCTTCGAATAGACATCTTAATCAGAGGAGAGGTGCTCATGCATCTGCCGACGATCTCGGTTTTGACCCAACGAAAATCATGTATCGCCACAACCCGCCAAAGGCGCGGCGTATTTCACATCGCTCCGTTTCAAAATGTTGTTTCAATACAGGCAAAAGATGTCCTTCCATGCGCACATGATTGAGGCGCATCCACTGACGAAACCACGAAAAAAGCGTATCGTGAAAATCCACAACTGCAATACAGCCGCCCGGCTTTAAATCGTCGTGAGCTTGTTCAATGGCCGCTTCAAAGCCTGGATTGATCATCGTCAAAGAATACGAAAACAGAATAACATCGGCTTTTTCCTTTAAGTGAAAATGCCCTTTACCGTAGCTTTTCTCCAACAAAAAGACGCGCATAGTGTAGGGCTTTAGAGCTTTGAACGCTCGGTCGAGCATATGTCGCGATACGTCGATGCCTGTGAGTTGCCAGTCCGGGTGTTGGCGAGCTAAGCGCCTGAGATTGACGCCTGTGCCACAACCGATTTCGACGACGCGAAGCGCCGGTCGTTGAGGCAATAGGGAAAGTAAGCGGCGTCGGCCGAACAAGAAGCACCATCGCGTAGCGTCGTAAATCCGCGCATGCCACCGGTAATATTGTTGAATAATTTGTGGCTGGGAGGGCGTATGTTCTTGTGGAGGATTCATTCACAGGACGATTTGACCAATCCACGTGCTGGCATAAGTACCTACGCGATCCTGGCGGTGGACGCGCTCCGCTGTCTCGATGTCGAAAACAACTCGTCGCTGGATAAAGTTAGGTAAGAAGTCGAGTTCGCGTGCAGCCGACCGCATCAACACATAGGCTCCTGGAGCAGCGTTGTCCAAAATAAGGCGCCATTCTTCTTCCAGGGCAGAACCCATAGCAGGTTCTCTTGCCATCCAATCTTGATGGTCAAGCAGCACAAAGTGCGTATATTGACCGGGGTGCTGCTTTAGAAATTCGCTCAACGTCGAGGTATGCGTGCTTATGCGCGATACGCGTTGTCGAATTACGCTGAAGTACTCGCTCTTCAGATAGTTTGGGCAACACGCAGAAGTGTAGTGCCCATAAAAATAAAGTTTCCAAAAGTAGTTGTCCTGAAGGGGTAAGTTGCGAAGCACTCTGCGCAAACAATCAACGAAATAGCCGACTAGACCACTAGAGTAAGGTGCAGCGGCAAGTTTCTGCTGGCTCGTAGGCACGCCCAACATACTCTGAAATGCATGCTGACGCAGCGCCCATGTGAACAAAGGCGTAAAAAAGCAAGGCTCTAGTTTATCGTAGTAGTAAGCCTGTTCTTCCATGTCTTTGGCAGCGAAAAGGGCCTGAGCCATTTTCCAAGCGGATGGACGAACGCGCAACCACTGCCGAATCAGCCAGGCGGCTACACCACTGCTGCCGTGCCAGTAGAACGAGGGCCGAAGGCCTCGACCTGAGAAGGCATCGATAAAGTATTCCCACCACCGACGAGAAAAGGCATCGTGCAAACGCGGAAAAACACAGTCGTAGAATACTTCGCGCGCCCTGTCGAATTTCCCGTCTCCAAAGAAGCGAAAAAGCGTGTCGTAATCGCTTCCTTCAAACAAGGCAACCTTAAATTGCAGCAATGCATTTTGGCGCGGATTGACGTCTACGCAGGAAATATGAGCGACGTCGTCGAGTAGATAATCTAGCGCATTACACCCAGCACTAGTGAGCACTACTACTCGACTCATGGGTGTCAATTGAAGCAGCTGCCGATCGCACCTAGGATCCTCCCAACAAGCGTTATATACCAAACTCTTGTTGTGTATATGGTGAAAGATGCGCTCGTTCAGCGAGTGTATCAAGCCCATGACAGGGTAGGGATCATCTCTAAGCAAAGGTAAGAATGGCGTTCCCTAAGAAAATATTATCTTTCGGTTAAGCCATTTCATCCCTTCACTCATCTGGTAATTCTCTAGAGGCAGGACGCAATGCACGCGCCCGCAAGCAGAGAGATGCCGTTCCCTGAAACATATCTTCCTGTAGGCTAAAGGCCAAATCAAAAGGTTCATGTCGAATTTGTTGAAAGTGCTTGGCCATGTTGTATCCGACGCCTGTAAAGATCGGGCCGTCTCCCTGCCGAACGGAGAATTGGACGTGCCCAGAGTGGAGGCAACGACTATAGCCAGAGTCTCGCACTCCTCTCGCTAAGAAAATAGGTGTCATATTTCCCGGCCCAAAGGGTGCAAATTGTTTTAGCGTCCGCCAAAAGGCAGGTGTCACATCGGCCAATTCGAGCACACTACACAACGGGATTTCAGGCTGTTCAGCTTCTGGAGGCAATCGTTCTTGAACAACCGCCTCAAACTGCTCGATTAAGGCTGGCACCTGTGTCACAGCGAGTTCCATCCCGGCAGCATGAGTGTGCCCGCCAAAAGAAGTGAGCAAATGCTGGCAGTGCTTGAGCGCAGCATACAGGTCAAAGCCAGGCACCGACCGACCAGAACCCGTTGCCATTTCGCCGCTTTGAGTAAGCACTAGGGTAGGGCGGTGAAAGTGCTCAGCCAAGCGACTTGCTACTATGCCTGCGATACCTCTAGGAAGGCTAGATTCGAACCAAACGATGCTCTTTCGTTGTTTGAAACCTCTTTGCTGAGTGAGCTGCCTAATTGCCCGTGCCGTAGCAGTGCGTTCGATTTGCTGCCGCCTGCGGTTTTTAGCCACCAGTACGGCTGCTTGCTGGAGAGCATTGCGCCGGTCATTCGATAACAGGAGGCGCACAGCGTCGCGAGCATCGCCCATCCGGCCCGCTGCATTGACCAAAGGCCCTAACCCGAAGACAACATCGCGCACCTTTAGCGGCGGCGAACAGCCGCTCTTCTGCACAAGAGCCCACACACCAATTCGCGCTTGATGGCCAAGGCGCTCCAGGCCAAAGTGGGTCAGCGTGCGATTTTCGCCAACTAGCGCTACCAAGTCGCAACACGTGCTTAAGGCTACTAAGTCCAGTAAGTCTTCCCATTCCTCTGGTGCAGCGTTCCTTGCTTGGCATAGACCTTGAGCTAATTTGAACGCGACGCCGCATCCGCTTAGGTGTTTGTTCGGATATGGGCAATCGGGCCGCTTGGGATTGAGCGTAGCATATGCCGGTGGCCAGCCCTCCTCTTCGGGCAAATGATGGTCGCATACGATCACATCTATGCCGTATTCCTTGGCAAGCGCTATAGGCCGATGAGCGTGTGTGCCACAGTCTACAGTAATAAGCAATGAAGTATTCGTCTGGCAAGCATACTCAATTCCGGCGAGGCTGATACCGTAGCCTTCTCGCTCTCGATCGGGTAAGTAGTAGTCTAAAAGAGGGTGAAAGCGTGACAGGAAGGCATACAACAGGGCCACTCCCGTTATGCCATCTGCATCGTAATCGCCATAGAGCAAAATGCGTTCGCCATTTCTAACTGCGCGCAACACGCGCTCAACCGCTCGCTCCATGTCTCGAAGCTGAAAAGGCGAGTGTAAATGGCTTAGCGAAGGGCGAAAGAAGCGTTTGGCATCGTCAAACGTGTGAATACCGCGTTGAGCCAGTATCCGACACAGCGCCGGATGTATCCCTAGCATCTGACGCAACCGCTCCACTACTCCTTCGTCGGTCTCTATTAGCCGCCATCGAGGCTCTACGACACCCATAACTTACCCCGCTATTTGATGACGCGCACTTTCATCCATACATCCTTTTTTGGGCGGTCGGCGAAACCCGTCTCTACGGCAGCAATGCGGTCAATTACATCTAGACCTTCAATGACGCGTCCGAAAACTGTGTACTCTCGGTCTAAGTGCGGTGCACCACCCCATTTGCGATACGCTTCGCGCTGTTGCGCCGTATAGCGAAAGTTGCGCATTAATTCAATTTGATTGAGCTGTTCCTCTCCCACAGGCGCTCCTTGGACAATATAAAATTGGGAACCACTCGATTCTTTTTTCGGATTGTTGGTGCGCGCTGCCGCAATAGCACCCTTTGTATGGATGAGTGAGTCCACAAATTCGGCTGGAATTTGGTAACCCGGCCCACCCATGCCTAACATTTGTTCAGGTGAAGCATTGCGCGATAGCGGATCGCCGCCCTGAATCATAAATCCCTTTATGACGCGGTGAAAAAGCAGCCCATCGTAGAAGCCCTCCTCCGCCAGCTTCACAAAATTATCGCGGTGTTTGGGCGTACTGGAAAACAGCTCAGCGAGCATCGTGCCATATTCTGTTTCAATCTCAATGAGGCATCGATCTGGAGCCTTGATGGGAACAACTTTCTCTACGCTCTTGCTTTTCTTCCCTTGGCGAATAGTGAGCTTAACTACGTAATTGCCCGACCGCTTATAAATATGGGTTGGGCTAACCTCACTTGAGGTGGTACCATCGCCAAAGTCCCACTCATAAATCTCTCCTCCTGAGGAGCGGTTGGTGAAGGTCACCTTAGCAGGCGCCGATAGGCTATCGGGAAAGGAAAAATCGGCGGCTAATTTTTTCTTCTTTTGAGCCATTACTGGCAGTACTCCTAATAAAGTTAAGAATAGAGTCAAAATCAAGCGCTTCATACAGTAAAAGATTTTACAAAGCGAGTTATGTTCGTTATTCACATTCAGGGTGTTGTCCATGTGGAGGTGCGTGGTTGGCTTCTTTGGCGCTGAGTGAGGGAAGGCAACGCCAGTAGCTGCTCGGCGTGATATTCTTGTGGCCATCTTTCAGTCAGGACTTATCGACCGCCTGGTGGGCAATGTGTTCTTAAAAAGTTGGTAAACAGCGTAGCCAGGTGCCGACTAGTGCCTTCGCCTTCTGATAGGCTATGCGAACGATTGGGATAGGCCATGAACTGAAATTGTTTGTTGTGTTTAATTAATTCATTGATAAGAATTTCAGCGTTCTGATAATGCACGTTGTCGTCGGCTGTTCCATGAATGTAGAGTAGGTTTCCCCGCAGGTTCTTGGCGTATGTGACGGGCGAGCCCGCAATGAAGTCTTCGCGGTTCTCCTGCGGCAAGCCCATGTATCGCTCCTGGTAAATGTTGTCGTAAGTGAGTTGATTGGTAATCGCCGCTATAGCTATGCCTGTGTGATAAATATCGGGATATTGAAACAAAAGGTTAAGGGTAGCAGCGCCACCGCCGCTCCACCCATGTACAGCAACGCGAGAAGTATCGATCCAAGGCCAGCGCCGAAACATGGCCTTAGCTCCCATAGCCTGATCGCGAATGTTCAGTATACCGATTTTGCGGTAAATCGCCTTGCGCCAGGCGCGGCCTTTCGGAGCTGGGGTACCCCGGCCATCGAGTGAAGCATAGATGTAGCCGTCTTTACTCATGTCTCCGAGATATAAGCGATTTCGGCCCACTCCGAATTGGTCGCGCACTGTCGTTCCCGCTGGCTCAGTGTAAACATAAAAAACGATAGGATAGCGTTTTGTGGAGTCAAAGTCGGCAGGTTTGATCATCCAACCGTCTAGCACAACACTGTCTTCGGTGGTCACCTGGAAAAAATCCATCTTCTTATCGCTAGGCGGATGAATCTCTAGAGGAATGGCCTCTTTCGGATCAAGAGGCTTGTGCTCAGGTAGAGTGATCCATTCCTCCATTCGAGGCGTGTAATGGTTGGAAAAGATGTGCAACGCATAGCGCGCGTTGGGTGAGATGGCGTAATGATGCGTGCCTACCTGACCACTGGGCGAAAGTCGCTCAGGTTGACTTTTGCCGTCCATTCGAATACGATAAAGGTATTCCTGCGTAGCATTATAAGGAGAGGCTGTAAAATATAGATAACCACCTTTTTCATCTATGCGCGTAATGCGAAGAATATCGTAATTACCTGGTGTGAGGAGGGTTTCTGATTTGCCATCTCGACTGACTCGATAGGCATGGCGCCAGCCGTCCTTTTCTGAAATCCACAAAAAAGAACGACCTCCTTCCAGCCAATCCCAATAACCTTTCTCTCCACTCGCCTTTAAGTCGATCCAGGCCTCATCAGTTTCTGTGTAAATCACCTGAGCTTTTCCCGTGACTACTGAACACAGCAGTAATTGAGAGGTATTTTGTTTTCGGTTGAGCTGCTGGAGCAATAGCTCTGACGAGTTTGCAGCCCATTCCATGCGAGGCAAATACGTATTCGTCGGATCGCCTGGTATATCCATCCAACGCGTCTGCGCTGTAGCAACGTCCACCACGCCGATTCGATATGGCGAGGGCGGTTCACCTACTTTGGGGTACTCAATAGGGATGATGATAGAATACACAGAGTCTATATTGTTTATTAGATAGAACTCGCGTACTCGGTTGGCGTCAATCTGCCAGTAAGCAATTTTCCGACTATCGGGGCTCCAGCGAAAACCATCGCGACAATCGAACTCTTCTTCGTACACCCAGTCAAAGGTGCCGTTAATCAGCTTACTGCGCGCATCACTTTGCGTCAACTGAGTTACCTTACCCGTGTTGAGATCCTCCACATATATGTTACGCTCGCTCACATACGCAACCTTCTGGCCGTCTGGAGAGAACTTGGCAAACATAAGCGAGGAAGATGGGCGGTCTTTACCTAACTGGCGTAACTCTCCTTTTTTTATGTCAAAAACCCAGTAATCGCCTCGAGTATCGTAGCGCCACACGCGTTTGGCATTTGTATACAAAAGCACCTTAGTTCCATCCTCTGAGAAAGAGAAGTCGCGTATGGACATAGGAGCTAAAGCGCCGGGCTGGGTCAACTGCTGCGAGGTAACAACCACTTCGCGCTTCCGCTCGGGCAGCGTAACCTTCACGATTTGACCACGCTCTTCCTCATATTCCCAATAGCTGTCTCCCTCAGGCGTCCAGCGTATGTTCTGCGCAACTAAAACAACAGCTAACGACCAAAAAAGACAAATGCCAAAAATCTTTTGCATAAGAAAAAAGGTTGTACGTCGACGCAATACATGCCCGGTAAACTCGGCAAAGATAGGCGACTTTGCTTACTACTGATAACTGAGGAATTTACGCTGGTACTCTTTTTACGAAGAAAACCGCCCTAATTTGGCGACTAAACCGATGCTTCTCTTCGAGTAGAGTCCGACAAGATCTTGCGCAGGCAAGGAAGAATGCTGCTTTCGCTAGACCATTTTGTGCAGTCGCAGCTAGTACGTCGAATACTCCGTAACCGCCTAATCTATTAGGTGGATGAGCACAAGAACCTTCTTCCATATCCAATATCTACTAGAAAGTAGATTTTCTAAGTGCAGGCGGCCAGAAGAGAATAACCCCTTCACCTTGATTGAACACTTTTACAGCAATCGCTGTGCAGAGGAATTCCTAGTATCGTGCGGCAGGTTTTGGAGGTATGCAGGTATACCCGCAACGAGGGCTCTGTCCACGGTGTTAGATGCCGAAAAAGCGCTTCCATCCTATGCTCGCCATAAAGGTAAAGACTATAGAGCGCATCTCAGATCTTCTATCTAAAATTTAAGCAGATTTTTTCTAAACAATATCCTTCCCGTCCTTGTTAATTTTGCAGTCTAAAAGACGAAGTAGAATCAATCTAAATTAAAATCACACTTTCAATCTATGGACAAATTCGGACGAATCTATCTCGATAACAACGCTACTACGCCCTGTGATCCGCGGGTGGTAGAAGCTATGCTTCCGTATTTTTATGATCATCCGGGCAATGCTGCTAGCCGCAGCCATCCCTTTGGCTGGGAAGCAGAGGAGGCAGTTGATTATGCTCGTGAGCAAATTGCCCAGCTTATTGGTGTTGAAGACAAGGAAATTATCTTTACTTCTGGCGCTACGGAAAGCAATAACTTAGCACTGAAAGGCGTCTTCGAAATGTATGCGCGCAAGGGCAATCACATCATCACGGTAGAAACGGAGCACAAGGCCATTTTGGATACCTGTCGCCATTTGGAAAAAATGGGAGCAGAAGTAACTTACTTGAAGGTAAACGAGAAAGGGCTCATCGACCTCGAAGCGCTAGAAGCTGCTATTCGTCCCACGACTATTTTGGTCAGCGTCATGTGGGCGAACAACGAAACAGGTGTCATTCAGCCGATGCGTGAAATCGCGGCCATTTGCGAGAAACATGGCGTACTTTTCCATAGCGATGCTACGCAGGCGGTAGGTAAAATACCTACCTATCCAAAAGAAATAGGCATTCACCTGATGTCGTTCACGGCGCATAAGATGTATGGGCCAAAAGGCATAGGCGCCCTTTATGTGAGTCGCAAAAATCCGCGCGTCAAGGTGACGGCCCAGATAGATGGCGGTGGTCACGAGCGCGGCATGCGTTCGGGCACGCTCAACGTGCCGGGTATCGTAGGCTTCGGCAAGGCGGCGGAAATTGCCCGCGGATGCATGGCTGAAGAGGCCGAGCGCTTGCGTCGGCTGCGCGATAAACTAGAAAATGCCTTGCTCGAGTTGGAAGAAACTCAGGTCAATGGTTCGCGCGAAAGTCGGATGCCTCACGTAACTAACATCTCCTTCAAACATGTTGAAGGCGAAGGATTGATGATGACTTTCAACCAGCGCATCGCCGTCTCTTCAGGTTCGGCATGTACTTCTGCCTCTTTGGAGCCTTCTTACGTGCTAGTAGCCATGGGATTGGGCGATGATCTTGCTCATTCGTCTATTCGCTTCTCTCTCGGTCGTTTCACTACAGAGGAGGATATAGATATCACCATCGAAGAGGTGAAAAAAGGCGTCAACCACATGCGTGAAATCAGCCCAATATGGGAAATGTATAAAGAAGGCGTTGACCTGAGCAAAATTGAATGGGCCGCTCATTAACTAAACGTCAAATGCTATGCCGTTGGAAGCTCCTCCTGACCCTATAACTGCACTTCTGTATCGCATTGTCTATTTCGCTCGAGGGCTTTGGTATAGGCTTACCAAAAGAAAGAAGTAAAAAACGTTCGTCAATTTTTCTATACCCTGTCATTCAAAACATTGTGTGCTATGGCATACAGCAGCAAAGTTTTAGACCACTTTCAAAATCCACGCAACGTAGGCGTATTGGATAAAAACAAAAAAAATGTAGGCACAGGTCTGGTCGGTGCACCCGAGTGTGGCGACGTCATGCGTCTCCAAATCGAAGTAGATGAAGAGACCGGTATTATCCGCGACGCGAAGTTCAAAACCTTTGGTTGCGGTTCTGCCATCGCTTCTTCATCGCTGGCCACCGAGTGGCTCAAAGGAAAAACTATAGAGGAAGCCCTCAAGATTAACAACATGGACATCGTGGAAGAACTGGCCTTGCCGCCGGTTAAAATCCACTGCTCTGTGTTGGCCGAGGACGCTATCAAGGCTGCTATTGCGGATTATAAGCGCAAGAACGGCCTGCTAGAAGAAACCAGCCAAACTCCGGCAGAACAACATGGATAAGCTTGCATATGATCTTCGTATCGGATAGTGCGAAGCAGAAAATCGCCGAAATCCGTGCTGCGAATGGCGTGAGCGATGACTATTTCCTCCGCGTGAGCGTCGTATCGGGCGGTTGTTCCGGTCTGTCGTATAAGCTCGATTTTGACAACGAGCTCAGACCCAACGACCAGGTCTTCGAAGACAACGGTGTCAAGGTGGTTACAGACCTGAAAAGCTTCCTTTACCTGTTCAACACCACGTTAGATTTCTCCGGTGGCCTCAACGGAAAAGGTTTTCACTTCCATAATCCGAACGCCACGCGCACTTGCGGATGCGGTGAAAGCTTTGCCGTGTAGGTAAGTTCTCGTTCGCCTTATAGCCTAGTGTCCGTCTTTCTGCGTAAGAAAGAGGGGCACTAGCGCATGTTTTTGGGGCGCGCGTTTTGCCCAGTCCTTGAAAAACAAATCAGCTCACGGAATATTTTTCTGCGCAAAAAAGCAGCGGATAGAAGCCTTTTATCGTTCTTTGAGCAAGCACATGTAGGTGTGCAAAGGGAATGAACATTGCCTGGGCTTTGGACCTTTCAGAAGTTGAGTTTTTAGATGCCCTCAAGCGAAAAGAGCGATGGGCCCAACAGGCCCTATATGAACAGCACTACAGCAAAATGATGGGTATCTGCCTTCGTTACGCTAGCTCGCGCGACGAGGCGATGGACTTGTTGCACGAGAGCTTCATAAAAATCTTCCAAAACATTCATCGCTATCAAACTCAGACCTCTCTTGTGGGCTGGATGCGCACCATCGTCGTCAACACTTGCATTGACCATCATCGAAAAAATCTCCGCCGCCGCACCGAAGATTTGGAAGAAACCTACGCTCTCCCTACCCAAGACCCCGACATCTTTAGCCACCTAAGCGAAAAAGAAATCCTCGAAGCAGTCCAGCAATTACCTCCCGCCTATCGAGCCGTTTTCAATCTCTACGTCGTAGAAGGCTACTCTCATCGAGAAATCGCAGAAGCACTTCAAATTACAGAAAGCACTTCTCGAAGCAACCTCCTAAAAGCACGCAATAAGTTGCAAGCCTTCTTAATTAAGCGCCTAGAACTGAAACAAGCCCAGCGTATTGAAGACTCACTCTTGCCCGACCCATGACAGAGCAACACTTTGATCAGCAGCTTCGAAAGGTGTTAGAAAATCTCACACCGCCTTACGACCCACTTAGTTGGCAATCGCTTGAACGCCGCCTAGATAGCCAGATGGCCACTGGAGACTCAGATGCTGCCGATCCAACCGCGTGGGACGCTGCCGCCCGACAAAAGATCGCTGCTTTGAAGGTGCCTTATGAACCGGAAAGTTGGCAGCTCTTAACCGCCAAAATGCACTTGCGCGCTCAGCGTCAAAGGTTCGTTCTAGGGATGAAGCTCATAGAGATTGCTGCTATCCTAGTCTTCATTTGGAGCTTGAGGGTGTCGAATGTTTTTGAAGGAAAACCTCCCACTCCAGAGCAATGTCCAAAACCTTCTGCTACACCATTGGCCCGACACGTAGCACCGTTAGCTTCACCTTTTCAAGCAAGTGCTCCCATTTCCTCAAAAAAAAGAGCTTGCGTCAAGCTTCAACCTTCAGGCATGTCGGCTGAGTTCTCCTCAGCACAACCTCTGGACAACAGCGATACGGTTACTCAAGACTTGCTGCAAACCTATCGAGCATCCGAAACAGCGCTTGCACTCCCTCAAAGCACCCTGTTACCCTCGTTGCTCCAACCTGTGCTTGCTCCGTTGCCCACTTGTTCAATAAATCTCTTGCCAACCTTTCAGATCCCAGCAGAAACAAATAAGCGCAAATCTACTCGTGCACAATCGTCTCTTTTCCTGTTTGCTGGTGCTGCTGTGCATTACCATCAGATCCAGTTGCCTACCCAGACCCTCATGGTACACAGTTACGGCCTAGCGTGTCGCGCCGAGCGGAGAAGACACCGTTGGGCTTGGAATGCAGGCATAGAATATACTTCCTTAGCATTCACTCCGCATGCGCGGGAGTACGTTTACTCAGGGACGCCTCAGACGGGTTACTATAGCATCAAACTATCGCAAGTGCGCACTGACATGCTCTTGCTTCCCGTAGGCGTGTTGCGCCAGCTATTTAAGAGGGAAAGAGCGCAATTGTGGGCCATTGGTGGGCTTACGGGTCACTTGGCCCTGTTCAAAGCCTATGACTACGACTATAATTACTACCCACCAGGCCACTTACCCATAAAACAGCTCGATCCCTCCACCAAATCGCACCAGACTCAACGAGGACGCGGGCTGCTCGAAGGCGGCAACAGGTCGTCTAACATATACCTCTCTGCAGACCTAGGTCTTCGCGGAGAATACGAATGGCTCGAGGGAAAATACAGCCTTTACATCGCTCCCATATACCGCCGAGGTGTCACACCCGCTCCAGACGCCCAAGGAGGGCGTCAGCACACATGGGTACTCCAAGTGGGTGTGCGAATAGCACCCTAAAGCCTCTCCTTTGCCTATCGACCACAATGAGAATAAGCACAATGTTGGGACAATGTTCTATCTTTGCCCAGCAGTTGTCGATTACATGCCTGCATTACGCGATCAAGAGAGCATCCTGAAAGAGGTTCGAAACATCTTCGCCGCTCACCTAGCAAGCCATGGCCTGCGCCGAACACCAGAGCGCTTTGCCATCTTGGAGGAAATTTACAAGCGGTCCGACCATTTTGATGCGGAGGCCCTTTACATTCACATGAAAAATAGCAATTACCGCGTTAGCAGGGCTACTGTGTACAATACCCTCGAACTCCTCACGGCGTGCGACCTAGTTAAGAAACACCAATTCGGCAAGAACTTAGCTCAATACGAAAAATCATACGGATACAAACAACACGACCACGCTATATGCGTCCATTGCGGCCGAGTCGTTGAATTCTGCGACCCGCGCATTCAACAAATCAAAGATATGGTGGGTGAAATCCTCGACTTCCAAATAACCCACCACTCCCTCAACCTTTACGGCATTTGCAAAACCTGCCAAAAGGAAATCGAACAGGGAGTCATTCGGCAGCATTCGGGCCGCCTCGACGACGAACCAGGGTGGGGAGACTGAAGGCAAAAAATATTTCTAAAAAATACTCCAAATCCCTTTGGTTGAACCAAAAAGGGTTCGTACCTTTGCAGCCGCTTTTGAAAGGGAAAGATTAACTTGTTTTCAAAAGCAGTTCATTTTCAAGGGTTTAAAAGGTCATGAATCAAAAAATTCGCATCAAGCTTCGCTCTTACGATTACAACCTCGTGGACAAGTCCACGGAACGGATCGTTAAGACGGTGCGTGCGAGCGGGGCCGTTGTCGCTGGGCCGATTCCTCTGCCTACCGAGAAAGAAGTATTTACGGTGTTGCGTTCACCACACGTGAATAAAAAATCTCGGGAGCAGTTCCAGCTACGCACCCACAAGCGCCTCATCGAAATTTACTCACCTACACAAAAGACGGTAGACGCGCTTTCTAAGTTAGAGCTCCCGAGCGGTGTTGATATCCAAGTCAAGCTAATTTAACAAGGCGCGTCAATCGTTCAACCATCAAGGCGGGTCTTTCCGGTGGGCCTCAAAGTACCCTTCTGTACGATAGATAAGGGCAACTGATGCAGCCGAAAGCGGTTCCAGCGCAAGGAGCGATGCTTTTTTCTCCTCTTAGCGACTACCTTCAACCCTTGAGCAAGTGTACGCCAATTACTCAACCTTTAAAATAGACTATCGTGAACGGTCTGATTGGAAGGAAAATAGGCATGACCAGCATCTACGATAATAAGGGCAGGAATGTCGCCTGCACCATTATCGAGGCAGGGCCGTGCGTAGTCACCCAGATCCGGGACGAGCAAACCGATGGTTACTATGCCCTGCAGCTGGCCTTCGGAGAGCGCAAAGAATCGAGAACACCCAAGCCAATGCTTGGCCATTTTGCAAAAGCAGGCACCGAACCAAAGCGCATCTTACGCGAATTTCGCGACATGACCTTGGCCAAGTCGCTGGGTGATGAAGTTACCGTGGCCGAAGTGTTTAAAGAAGGCGACAAGGTAAACGTCATAGGCACCTCTAAGGGAAAAGGCTTTCAAGGCGTAGTAAAGCGCCACGGTTTTGGCGGTGTCATGCAGCAAACTCACGGTCAACATAACCGCGTGCGCGCACCCGGTTCACTTGGTAACTCTTCATTCGCCTCTAAAGTAGTAAAAGGCATGCGCATGGCAGGTCATATGGGAAATCAACGAGTTAAGGTGCGTCGCCTAGAAGTGCTTAAAGTCCTCCCAGAGCATAACTTGCTGCTCGTGAAAGGCGCAGTCCCTGGTCACAAAGGCGCTTTCGTAATCATTGAAAAGTAAAAAAGCCTCGACACATGACACTTGAAGTGTATAACATACAAGGAGAAAGCACTGGTCGAACAGTAGAGCTTCCAGACGAAATTTTCGCCATTGAGCCTCACGAACATAGCGTATGGCTCGATGTCAAGCGATACCTCAACGCGCAGCGCCAAGGAACCCACAAAGCCAAGGAGCGCAGTGAAGTCAGTGGTTCTACCCGCAAACTCCATCGCCAAAAAGGCACAGGGGGCTCGCGCAAGGGCGATATTAACAACCCCTTGTTCCGCGGCGGAGGCCGCGTCTTTGGGCCGCGCCCGCGCGACTACGACATTCACGTAAATGCTAAAGTCAAGCGTCTGGCGCGCCGCAGTGCCCTATCTGCCAAGGCAAAAAGCGG
This sequence comes from Saprospiraceae bacterium, assembly GCA_025055285.1. Taxonomy (GTDB): domain Bacteria; phylum Bacteroidota; class Bacteroidia; order Chitinophagales; family Saprospiraceae; genus M3007. The sequence goes on along the minus strand of JANWXM010000008.1, from coordinate 30,320 downwards.
CAACATTGTAGTCGTGGAGGACTTTACCCTCGAAAAACCTAAGACAAAAGCATTTCTCGCTATTTTGAAAGCCCTCCAAGTAGACCAAAAAAAGCCGCTTACCGTGCTGCCCGACTATAACAAAATCCTATACCTTTCTTGTCGCAATATTCCTAAAGCAGATATTGCTCCGGCACATGAGTTGAACACCTACCGCATTCTGCGTGCAGGCACTTTGGTACTGATGGAAAGCGCGATTGAAAAACTCAAAATCATTTGTGAGTAAGTATGGCCAAGCGAATTTTAATAAAGCCCGTCCTTACCGAAAAATCTACTAGATTAGCCGATAAGCGCAACACGTACGTGTTTGTCGTGGACCGCGGTGCCAACAAACTAGAAATAAAGAAGGCGGTAGAGGATATGTTCAACGTTGCCGTAGAGCGCGTTAATACAGCCATCATGCCAGGAAAGCCGAAAACGCGCAGTAGCCGTACGACCATCATCCGAGGACGCAAGTCGCCGTATAAGAAAGCGTACGTGACCCTGGCTCCCGGCGAAAGTTTAGATATTTTCGGTTCAACATCTTGAAGTGGTCTCTATCACCATCAGTAAAACATCATGGCAGTCAAAAAATACAATCCGCTTACACCCGGCTTGCGTTTTCGGGTAGATGTGGCCAAGACCGAACTAACAAAAGGCGCTAAGCCAGAGAAGTCCTTGCTTATTACCTTGGGCAGCACAGGTGGGCGCAACAACGATGGGCGTCGCACGATGCGCTACCGCGGAGGTGGGCACAAGCGCCGCTATCGCATAATTGATTTCAAGCGCGATCGCGAAAACGAACCAGCTACGGTCGAGTCTATCCAATACGACCCCTATCGCTCGGCCTTTATTGCGCTCGTGTCTTATCCGGACGGAGAGAAGCGCTATATCCTCGCACCTCAAGGCATAAAAGTAGGGCAGCAGTTGCTTTCTGGTCGCGGCGTTCCTCCCGAAACCGGCAATTGCCTGTATCTGTCGGAAGTTCCCCTGGGTGCGTTTGTTCACAACATAGAACTCCACCCCGGAGCAGGAGGTGCTCTAGTGCGCAGCGCAGGTACGGCAGCCATCATGCTGGGCCGCGAAGAGCGCTATGCCGTGTTAAAAATGCCCTCCGGCGAAGTACGCCGAATTTTGTTGACTTGTAAGGCTACTATGGGCTCCGTTAGCAATCCTGACCACAACCTCGAGGTGTTAGGAAAGGCAGGGCGCAGTCGCTGGCGCGGGCGTCGTCCACGTACGCGTGCGGTAGCCATGAACCCGATTGACCATCCGATGGGCGGTGGCGAAGGACGCGCCTCTGGTGGTCATCCGCGTAGTCGTAAAGGCCTAAAGGCTAAAGGAGCAAAGACGCGCAATCGCAAAAAACAGTCCAATGCACTCATTATTAGCCGTAGAAAAACGGTCAATAAATAAACCTAGAATCTTTTCTCGATAAAAAAGCATACGAACCTATGCCTCGTTCGCTAAAGAAAGGTCCATATGTCCATCATGCACTGATGGAAAAAATTCTAAAGGCAAAGCAAAGTAATAAGCGCCAAGTCATTAAGACGTGGAGCCGCGCCTCCATGATTGTTCCCGACATGGTAGGCGAAACTATTGCTGTTCACAACGGAAAAACCTTCGTACCCATCCTGATCACAGAAAACATGGTCGGCCATAAACTTGGGGAGTTCGCTCCTACGCGTAACTTCCGCGGCCATTCCGGAAACAGAAAATAGCACACCCTGTCTACTGTACTATGGAAGCTGTAGCAAGATTGCGAAATTGTCCCATGTCACCGCGAAAAATGCGGTTAGTAGCGGACAACATTCGAGGAAAACGGGTCACAGAAGCCTTTTCCATTTTGCGTTATACCAACAAAGAAGCTGCTATCTGGCTGGAGAAATTGCTCCTGTCGGCAGTAAACAACTGGCAACAGAAAGCAGAGGTGGAGAGCTCAGATGAGTATGACCTCTACATCAAAACCATTTATGTAGACTCGGGCGGCATCATTTATCGCTTCCTGCCCGCTCCTCAGGGTCGCGCATATCGGGTGCGCAAGCGGCGCAACCACGTCACGCTCGTCATAGAAAATTTAGTAAAGTTAGAAACGGAAGCAGAAGAAAATCAACAAAATCCAGACAACGAAGAATAAAAAAGTAGCCACATCAGCAATAACCAACGCTCGATATTTAAAAACAAATGGGTCAAAAAACAAATCCAATCGGCAATCGCCTAGGCATCATCCGCGGCTGGGACTCCAACTGGTTCGCAGACAAGGATTATGCGCTCAAAGTTGTTGAGGATGAAAAGATCCGCGCCTACTTGCGGGCGCGCCGTCCGAAAACGGTCACTATGGATGTGCGCGAACGCAATAGACCTCTCCAGCACGGTATTAGCCGCATCGTCATAGAGCGGACACTACGCCGCGTAACCGTTACCGTACATACAAGCCGCCCGGGCATCATCATCGGAAAAGGCGGCCAAGAGGTAGACCTTATCAAAGAAGAGCTCAAACTCCTGACAGGCAAAGACGTCCAGATCAACATCGCGGAAGTCCGCAAGCCTGAGTTAGATGCCAACATCGTTGCCGAACAGATAGCTAAACAAATCGAAGCGCGCGTCAACTTTCGCCGAGCCATCAAAACGGCGATTCAAAGCACCATGCGCGCCGGCGCCGAGGGCATAAAAGTCCGCATCAGCGGCCGCCTAGCAGGAGCGGAAATTGCCCGAAGCGAGGAATACAAGGAAGGACGTACACCACTCCATACTTTTCGAGCGGACATTGACTACGCGCTAGCCGAAGCGCTGACGGTGTACGGCAAAATTGGCATTAAAGTGTGGATTTTCCGAGGAGAAGTGCTCCAGAAACGCGAACTAACTCCTTTTGCTGCTACCGAGAGCCAAGAATCGCGTCGAGGCGAACGCGGAGGCGAGCGTCGTGGGGGGCGTGGCGAACGCGGCAGCCGAGGTGACCGCAGAGGTGGTGATCGCCGTGGTGAAAAAAATACCGAACGCCGTCGCCGCTAATCCATCGAAAAGAAATGACTGCAAAACCATTATCTTTGCAGCCCTTTTGAAAAGAGGCACTCGCAATTACGGAATAAAAAAACCTCTCTATGCTTCAGCCTAAGCGTCAGAAATATCGAAAGCAACAAAAAGGCCGCAACAAAGGCCTCGCCTATAAAGGTTCAACAATCGCATTTGGCACCTTCGCCTTAAAAGCGATGGAGCGCTCCCGTCTTACCAGCCGGCAAATTGAAGCAGCACGGGTAGCCCTTACCCGCAACATGAAACGGGAAGGCAAGGTATGGATTCGCATCTTCCCGGATAAGCCCGTTACTGCGAAGCCTGCTGAGGTGCGGATGGGTAAGGGTAAGGGTGCCTTAGACCACTATGTGTGCGAAGTCCAACCCGGCCGCGTCCTCTTTGAAGTAGAAGGAGTGAGCCAAGAATTGGCCTATGACTCCCTGCGGAAAGCTGCGCAAAAGCTTCCCATCGTTTGCAAAACAGTAACCCGTTACGATTACGAGGGCTAACACCGAATTACTCCTACAAGTGTAGTCACGGCAACTGAAATATGGCTAAAGAAAAAATAGATCTAACGAAATTAGATACAAGTGACTTGCACGACCAAATTCGGTCCTTGCAGGAAGAATACCACCGCTTGAAGTTTGAACACGCCGCTCGCGGACTGGCCAACCCAATGGAGTTGCGCCAGCTGCGCCGTACTATCGCCCGATACCATACAGAAATGCGTCGGCGCGAACTGGAAGCTATGTCTCCCGAAGAGCATGCCTTGCGCACTAAGATAGTTGCGCGTCGGCGCCGTCAGCGATAAAACCTTCTTATCCTTACTTTTCTTACCCTTATCACCTCATCTATGGAAGGAACTGTCAGAAACCTTCGCAAACAAAAAATAGGCATCGTCGTGTCCAATAAAATGGACAAGACCATCTCTGTGTTGGTCGAACGTCGCCTAAAGCATCCTCTTTACGGCAAATTCGTCAAACGCTCGAAAAAATTCTTAGCCCATGATGAGACAAATACGTGCAATGTAGGAGATAAAGTCCGCATCATGGAAACTCGTCCACTCAGCAAGCGCAAGCGCTGGCGCTTAGTGGAAATTATAGAACGTGCAAAATAATTTTTGGTAAACCAGCCAGATTTCCTTATTTACGTTAAAAACTTCTACGCCATGATTCAACAAGAGTCTCGTCTGAACGTAGCCGATAATTCCGGTGCTAAAGAGGTGCTCTGCATTCGCGTGCTCGGTAGCAGCGGACAACGGTATGCTAGTTTAGGCGATAAAATCGTAGTGACGGTCAAAGAGGCCACACCGGGTGGTATCAAAAAAGGCACCGTCTCGAAAGCTGTCATCGTTCGGACGCGCAAGGAAGTCCGCCGCAAAGATGGCTCCTATATTCGCTTTGATGACAACGCTGTCGTCCTACTAACCAACACCGATGACTTGCGTGGAACGCGCATTCTAGGCCCCGTTGCACGCGAGCTACGCGACAAAGACTACAGCCGTATCATCTCATTGGCTCCCGAAGTTCTTTAAACCCACTAAAAATACGGTGAAAAATGACGAAAAAACGCGCAGGCATTAAGCGCCACAAGCCAAAGTTGCACATTCGCACAGGAGATAAAGTAATGGTTATCGCGGGCGACGATAAAGGAAAAACCGGAACCGTTCTTCGGGTTTTTCCCGACAAAATGCGCGCCATTGTCGAAGACGTCAACATCGTTTACAAGCATGTGAAAGCTACAGCTGATCAAGAAGGAGGCATCCAAGAAATGCCTGCACCAATACACGTATCAAACCTTATGCTTCTCGACCCTCAAACGGGTGAGCCCACGCGCATTGGACGTCGTCTGGAAAATGGCAAGTGGGTTCGCTATTCTAAAGCTACAGGAAACCGCATCTAGAAATGACGTACAAAGTCCGTCTTAAAGAGAAATACCACAAGGAAGTGGTGCCTGCTCTGATGCAGCAGTTCAACTACAAGAACCCGCTGCAGGTACCTCGATTGGTCAAGATATGCCTAAACCAAGGCATAGGCGAAGCAACTGCTGACAAAAAATTGATTGACAACGCAGTGGCAGAGATGAGCCTTATCGCTGGCCAAAAGGCCGTGCCCACACGAGCGCGTCGCTCCGTGTCGAATTTCAAACTGCGCGAAGGAATGCCCATCGGTGTGCGCGTTACTCTGCGCGGCGACCGCATGTATGAATTTCTCGACCGCCTCATCTATGTGGCTTTGCCACGAGTACGCGACTTTCGCGGCGTTAATGACAAATCTTTCGACGGCCGAGGCAACTACAACATGGGCCTGTCGGAACAAATCGTCTTCCCTGAAATAGACATAGATAAAATATCGCGCGTCACGGGCATGGACATTACCATTGTAACCACTGCAAAGACAGACGCAGAAGCTTACGCCTTGCTTAAGGAATTAGGCATGCCCTTTAGAAAATGAGTTTCCACTCGTAAAAATATACCTAAATTACATTATGGCAAAAAAATCGGTCATCGCTCGAGAGCAAAAGCGGGCTCGCCTAGTAGCAAAGTACGCCGAGCTGCGCAAACGCCTCAAAGAGGCCGGCGATTACGAGGCCTTAGACAAACTGCCGCGCAACTCTAGTCCAGTGCGGCTGCGCAACCGATGCATGCTCACCGGCCGGCCAAGAGGTTATATGCGTCGCTTCGGCCTTTGCCGGGTAAAGTTTCGGGAAATGGCCCTCCAAGGAAAGATTCCAGGGATAACAAAAGCCTCTTGGTAAAATTTGCTTACGTCTGCAATTATTCAATTGTCTGCCCTATGCATGTTACCGATCCGATAGCAGATTACCTCACCCGCATTCGCAACGCGCAAATGGCGGGGCATCGCATCGTGGAAATACCCGCCTCGAAGCTGAAAAAACGCATTACCGAGATCTTATACGATCAAGGATACATTCTCAAATACGCCTTCGAAGATCAGCATCCAAAATATAAGCAAGGAGTAATCAAAATTGCCCTCAAATACGATCCTATTACTAAGAAACCCGTCATTCGCGAGTTAGTGCGTGTCAGCCGTCCAGGGTTGCGCAAATTTGCGGGTGCTGCTGAAATTCCCCGAATCATCAATGGCTTGGGCATTATGATCCTTTCTACGTCGAAGGGAGTAATGACTGACAAACAGGCGCGCGCACTCAATGTAGGTGGCGAATTGCTTTGCTATGTATATTGACTTGCTTCTCATTCTTCGAACTGAATTGTTTGTTTCGCCATGTCTCGAATAGGCAAATTACCTATACCTATACCTCCGAAAGTGGAAGTTCACATTGCTTCCGACAATACTGTCACTGTGAAGGGCCCCAAGGGCTCCTTGACGAGGAAGATAGACCCAGATATCGAGGTCAAGGTAGAAGATGGCAAAATCCTTGTCCGGCGTCCGACAGATCAGAAGCGTCATCGGGCACTTCACGGCCTCTATCGCGCCTTACTTAACAACATGGTCAAGGGCGTAAGCGAGGGCTTTCAAAAAGAAATGCAGATCGTGGGCGTAGGCTTTCGCGTAGAGAACACCGGAAACCTCGTCACTTTCTCCCTTGGCTACTCTCACCCGATTGTGTTTGCTGTCCCACCAGAGGTGAAGGTGACTACAGGCATGGAAAAGGGCGCTCCTCCGTTTATCCGCTTAGAGTGTCACGACAATGAATTGCTCGGCCAAGTATGCGCCAAGATTCGTTCCTTCCGCAAGCCCGAGCCCTACAAAGGCAAAGGCATCATGTTCAAAGGCGAAATCATACGCCGTAAACCAGGTAAGACAGCAGGCGGTAAAAAATAACAATTAACCTCCCGGTCGGCAATCGGGAAAAAAGAACGAACGATGAAACGCACGAGAGAAGAAAGAAGAAAGCGCATCCACCTGCGCATTCGCAAAAAGATATCGGGCACACCCCAGCGCCCGAGATTGAGCGTCTATCGCTCCAACAAGGAGATCTATTGCCAGATCATTGACGACACTAAAGGACACACTTTGGTAGCAGCCTCATCGCGCGAACTTCAGGGGATGAAAGCTACTAAGACAGAAAAAGCGCTGCAAGTAGGCAAACTCATTGCAGAAAAAGCGCGAGCCTGTGGCATCGAAGCCGTCGTCTTCGACCGCGGCGGCTACCTTTATCACGGGCGAGTCAAGGCGCTCGCTGAAGGCGCGCGCGAGGGAGGATTAAAGTTTTAAATTAAACATTTTCAATGTTTTAGATAAAAATGGCCAAACAGGAAGGAGAAAAAGTAAAAGTTTCTGAGGTTTCCGACCTAAAGGAAAAGTTAGTATCCCTCAATCGAGTGGCGAAAGTGACCAAAGGAGGTCGGACCTTCAGTTTTTCTGCCGTTGTGGTGTTAGGTGACGGAAAAGGGACAGTAGGGCATGGCCTGGGCAAAGCTCGTGAGGTTCAAGAAGCAATCAACAAGGCCATAAAAGACGCAGAGAAAAACCTCATTCGCGTCCCAGTCATTAACGGTACTATCCCGCATGAGGCCTACGGCAAATACGGCGCAGGCCGCGTGTTTATTAAACCTGCTGCTCACGGTACGGGCGTTATTGCAGGTGGTGCTATGCGCGCCGTTCTCGAGATGGCAGGTATACAAGACGTATTGGCCAAAGCGATCGGTTCTTCCAACCCGCATAATGTAGTGAAGGCAACCATCGCAGCCTTGCGAAGCCTGCGCAGCCCAGCTGAAATTGCTCGCCAACGCGGTATTTCGATGGAAAAATTGTTCAACGGTTGAACCATGAGCAAGCTAAGAATTACATTGGTAAGAAGCCCAATAGACTGCTCTAAACGGCAGAAAGCAACTGTGGAAGCACTCGGCCTTCGCAAGATGCACCAGACTGTGGAGCATAACGATACCCCGCAGATACGAGGCATGATTCGCAAGGTTCAGCATTTAGTACAAGTACAATTTAATTCATCCACCACTTAATGTTAGCGCAACATGGAACTCGGTAATCTACGCCCGGCACCCGGGTCAGTTAAGACGCGCAAACGAGTTGGCCGAGGCCAAGGGTCGGGCTTAGGCGGTACCTGCACACGTGGTCACAAGGGCGACAAGTCGCGAAGTGGCGCGCGGTTAAAGCGCAACTTTGAGGGAGGTCAAACGCCTTTGCAACGGCGCTTGCCCAAACGCGGTTTTAAAAATATCCATCGCGTAGAATACGTAGCCATTAATCTGGACGCTCTGCAAAAGTTAATAGATAAAACGGGCCAAACGACATTCGACGTCTCTAGTTTTGTTGCCCTAGGTTTGGCGCGGAAGACAGACAAGGTTAAAATACTAGGCCGAGGCAATCTATCGACTCCTGTTCACCTGAGTGTTCACGCTATCTCGGCCTCGGCAAAGAACGCCATTGAGGCTGTAGGGGGTTCTGTTCAAATCGTCTAATAAATTGGGCTGCTCGCCATGAAACTCATCACAGTTTTGAAAAATATCTGGAGCATCCAGGAACTGCGCGAACGACTGCTGTTCACGCTTTTGCTGGTATTTGTTTATCGCGTAGGCACTTTCATCATCCTGCCCGGCGTAGTGCCTGCTGCCTTGGAGCGCGCAGCCACTAATCGGAGCGCTAACGACCTGTTGGGGCTAATCAACGTTTTCACGGGCGGAGCCTTCGACAATGCTGCCATTTTTGCCCTTGGGGTAATGCCCTACATCACGGCGTCTATTATTGTTCAATTGTTAGGTTTTGCCGTTCCATACTTCCAGCGTCTTCAAACGCGCGAAGGGGAAAGTGGTCGCAAGCGACTCAATCAGATTACGCGCCTGCTAACAGTGGCTATCACCCTAGTACAAGGAGGAGGATACCTCCAATTGGTTTCGAGCATCCCAGGGGCTGTTTCACCAGATATACCACAAGGAATTTTCTGGTTTTCGAACATTATCATCTTAACAGCAGGCACGATTTTCTGCATGTGGTTAGGAGAGCGCATTACTGACAAAGGCATCGGCAACGGTATATCGCTCATCATCATGGTGGGCATTATCGCTCGCTTGCCGCAAGCTTTTGTGTTTGAATTTCAAAAGCTGTTCGGCGACAACCAATTGCTCCTGTTTTTCGTCGAATTGGCGTTTTTCTTTGCTGTAGTAATGCTGACAGTGCTGGTCATTCAGGGCGTTCGCCGTATTCCAATTCAATTTGCCAAGCGCATGGTCGGCCGAACGGGTGGTGGTCTGCCGCAAGCCACTGCGCGCGATTATTTACCTCTAAAGGTAAATTCTGCAGGCGTTATGCCCATTATCTTCGCGCAGGCGCTCATGTTCCTACCTGCTACTGCGTTGCAATATTTTGCAGGAGCTGACGCTCAAAGCGCAGTGTTGCGCACCTTCAACGACATCTACTCCGTCGGCTACAACGTCGTGTTCTTCATCCTGATAGTCGTATTCACTTACGTGTATACCGCCCTAATGATCAACCCCACGAACTATGCCGATTACCTAAAGCGGAGCAATGGCTTTATCCCAGGGGTAAAGCCAGGCGAGCCAACGGCAGCATATATTGATACTATTATGACACGCATCACGCTCCCGGGCGCTATTTTTCTAGGAACAATTGGCATCTTGCCTTCAATTGCTGCGTCGCTGGGAGTTAACCAACAATTCGCTCTCTTTTTCGGCGGTACAACTCTGCTCATCATGATTGGTGTGGCGCTGGACACCCTTCAGGTAGTAGAAAGTTATCTACTTACAAAGAAATACGATGGCCTCATAAAGTCGGGCCGCATCCAGGGCCGCTTAGCTCAAGGTATCCAACTTGGTCAACCGCAATAATCGAATAGACGTTGTTCATGGGCTTTTTTAGCAGCATCGCGCAAGGCAAAAAGGTTTTTTATAAGACCGATGAGGAGATTGAACTTATGCGTATGGCAAACCTCATCGTGTCTAAGACCTTGGCGCACGTGGCAACGCTGCTGAGGCCCGGTATAAGTGGCAAAGTTTTAGACCGAGAGGCTGAGACTTTTATTCGAGATCTCGGTGGCCGTCCCGCTTTCAAGGGATACAATGGCTTTCCTGCCTCGCTTTGTATCTCGCATAACGATATCGTAGTACACGGTATTCCAGACGACCGCCCTTTTGAAGAAGACGATATCGTCTCCATAGACTGCGGTGTGGAGTGGCAAGGGTATTATGGCGATGCTGCTTTCACCTTTGCTTTCATGGGAACACCTGCACCCGTCATGGAATTATTGGAAGTCACCTACGGCGCTCTATATCAGGGTATTGAACAAGCAGTTGCAGGTAAGCGAGTAGGAGATATTGCTTTTGCTATTCAGCACTTTTGTGAACGCGAGCATCCATATGCAGTAGTTCGCGAACTAGTTGGCCACGGCATTGGTCGGTCGTTGCACGAAGAACCTGAAGTGCCTAACTACGGCAAGCGTGGTCAGGGCTTACTGTTGCAAAGCGGGCTAACACTTGCCATTGAACCCATGGTAAACATGGGGCGTCGGGAAGTTTATCAGCACGAAGATGGTTGGACTATCCATACTCGAGACGGTAAGCCCAGCGCGCACTACGAGCATTCCATCGCCGTGCGCAAAGAAAGAGCGGAAATCCTCTCTGACCACAGCCTTATCCATGAGGCAATAAAAAATAATCCATACTTGAAAAAAATTTCGCCAAAAAGTAAGAACTTTGCAGCCCAAAAAAATTAGCGTTACCGATATGCCTAAAGAGGATTTGATCCGCCAGGATGGGGTGGTTACGGAAGCGCTCGCCAACGCATCCTTTCGCGTGCGCTTGGAAAACGACCACGTCATATTGGCAACCATCTCAGGTAAAATGCGGATGAATTACATTCGCATTCTCCCGGGAGATAAGGTTTCGGTCGAGATGTCTCCGTACGACTTGACGAGAGGACGAATTGTTTACCGATACAAGTAGTTTTTACCTAACGAGCAGTTGAAACATCGCATCTTCATATGAAAGTTAGGCCCTCTGTTAAGAAACGCAGCCCTGATTGCAAGATCGTACGCCGCAAAGGTCGCATCTATGTAATCAACAAAAAGAATCCAAAGTTTAAGCAGCGCCAGGGATAGTTTCTGCTGGAGATAGACATTTTTTAAGAACAAAACAACGCTGACGGATATGGCACGTATTGTTGGTGTGGATTTGCCTCGAAACAAGCGCGGAGTAATTGGTTTGACCTACATCTATGGGATAGGTCGCTCTGCGGCCAAAGCGATTTTAGAAAAGGCGGGTATTGACATCAATACGAAAGTAGAGCAGTGGACGGACGAGAACATCAAGGCCATTTCACGAATCATCAGTGAAGAATACAAGACAGAGGGTCAATTGCGCGCGGAAGTTCAGATGAATATCAAGCGCTTGATGGACATCGGATGTTACCGCGGCTTGCGACATCGCAAAGGATTGCCCGTTCGAGGCCAACGGACGCGCACAAACGCGCGCACGCGCAAGGGCAAGCGCAAAACGGTAGCAAACAAGAAGAAGGCAACGAAGAAGTAATAATTGACGCGTTGCTCTACCCTCACGCTGTTATAAGTTATCTAAACTATATCCTCGATGGCAAAAAGTGCAGCAAGCAAAAAGGCCGTAAAACGGAAAGTCAAAGTTACACCGGAAGGCATAGCACATATCCACTCCAGTTTTAACAACATTATCATCACTATTGCAAACAAACAAGGTGAGGTAATTACCTGGTCGTCGGCTGGTAAAGCAGGCTTTCGCGGATCGAAGAAGAATACGCCTTATGCTGCCCAGGTTTCGGCTACGGAGGCGGCCAAAGCAGCCTACGACGCTGGTGTACGCAGCGTAGAAGTGCGCGTGAAGGGCCCGGGCTCTGGACGTGAAGCTGCGATACGCGCCCTAGACCAAGCGGGTTTGAAGGTCACTGTCATAAAGGACATCACTCCACTGCCGCACAATGGCTGCCGCCCTCCAAAACGCCGTCGGGTCTAAATAATAGTATTTCTCATTCCTACACATCGCCGTTAACACTCTCTCAAAATGGCTCGTTATACTGGACCTCTTACAAAGAAGGCACGTGCCTTTGGTGATCCTATATTCGGATACGATAAGTATTTTGAGCGCCGCAAATATCCGCCTGGCCAACACGGCCTAAATAGGCGACGCAAAGCGCGCTCGGATTACGCGCTTCAGTTAGCAGAAAAACAAAAGGCGAAGTACACATATGGTATTCTGGAGCGCCAGTTTCGCCGCATTTTCTACAATGCTACGCGTCGCCACGGCGTGACGGGCGAAGTCCTCTTGCAGCTATTGGAGGCTCGTTTAGACAATACCGTCTATCGCTTGGGTATCGCTCCAACGCGCCGCAGTGCTCGTCAGCTAGTTAGTCATCGCCATATCACCGTCAATGGTCGCGTTGTAAACATACCCTCCTACACCTTGAAACCTGGCGACGTAGTGGCGGTGCGCTCACGTTCGAAAAATTTGGAGGTGATTACAACCCACGTAGGGGCAAAAACCAATGATGTACGCCGCTATCCGTGGCTAGAGTGGAATCCTGACAAGATGGAAGGGGTATTCTTGACCTTCCCTCAGCGCGACCAGATACCAGAAAAAATCAACGAACAGCTTATCGTTGAATTGTACTCGAAGTAACCATATTCTGTTTCGTTTTTCTAACCCTATCAGCCCTTTTCCAGTGGTATATGAGCATTCTTTCGTTTCAAAAGCCTGATAAAATTCTCCTTCAAAAAGTTAGCGAATTTGAAGGCGTCTTTGAATTCAAACCACTAGAACCAGGTTTCGGCCAAACCATTGGCAACTCCCTCCGGCGCGTGCTCCTTTCCTCTCTGGAAGGCTACGCTATTAGCGCCGTACGTATCGGCGGTGTTGACCACGAATTTTCTACGATTAAAGGTGTGGTGGAAGATGTTGTAGATATCGTGCTAAACCTGAAGCAAGTACGCATAAAACCGATCTCTCCTGATGACAAGTTCCAATCGGAAAAGATCTATCTGACCATCAGCGGTCGCGAAGAGTTTCGCGCAGGGCATATCGAAGAATTCAATAATGTCTTTCGCGTACTCAACCCCGACTTGCTTATTTGCCGCATGGAGCCTTTCGTAACCTTGGAGATGGAGCTCACCATTACGAAAGGGCGAGGCTATCAACCCGCGGAAGACGTTTCGCCAAAAGATGCAATCATTGGCGTAATCCCTATTGATGCCATTTACACTCCTATTAAGAATGTCGCCTATCGCGTAGAAAATACTCGCGTAGGTCAGCGCACTGATTACGAAAAACTTACCATCGAGATTAAAACGGATGGTACTATCCATCCGGAGGTTGCCTTGCGAGAAGCGAGTCGTATTCTCATTCAACACCTGATGATCATTACAGACGACAACATCACCTTCGATACACCCGTTCAGGATAAAGCGCCCGATGTAGATGAACATATTTTGCAGATGCGCCGGTTGCTCAAAACCTCGTTGGAAGACCTCGACCTCAGCGTACGCGCCTACAACTGTCTGAAAGCGGCAAAGATTAACACGCTGGCCGACCTTGTTCGATATGATACGCAAGAATTGCTCAAATTCAGGAACTTCGGTAAAAAATCATTAGTTGAGATAGAAGAGTTGTTACAAGAGAAAGGTCTAACTTTTGGCATGGACCTCTCCAAATACCGATTAGAAGAAGCAACAGAGTAAACAGCGTTTTAAAGTAAAAAAACAGAAAAGTGTAGTAACCGTAGAGCGAAGTTTTCTTCAGCCCCGGTGCTACCACGCAAAAAACGGTATCTTTTGCCATGCGTCACGGAGATAAAGTGAATAACCTCGGTCGTACGGCCGAGCATCGGCGCGCCCTGTTGGCTAACCTAGCCAATGCCTTAATTCAGCACAAGCGCATCGTCACTACGTTAGCCAAAGCAAAAGCCCTGAGGCGCTTTATTGAGCCGCTCATTACGCGAGCAAAAACCAATGACACGCACAATCGCCGCGTCGTTTTTAGCTATTTGCAGAATAAACACGCCATCAAAGAGCTCTTTGGCCCTATAGCGGCAGCGGTAGGGGATCGTCCAGGGGGGTATGTGCGCGTTATCCGCCTAGGGTTTCGCCGAGGCGATGGCGCCCAAACAGCACTTATTGAATTAGTCGACTTCAACAAAACGTATGCCCCCAACGCGAATAAAGAACGCAAAAAAGTGAAGAAAACACGTCGAGGTGGTCGAAAGAGTCGCTCCGCAGCAGCCGAGACAGCCGCAACTGCTGAGCAATCCGTTGAGGGGCTTGATCAAGAAGCTGCTTCTCCCTCGCAGGAGGTAGATTCAAAGGAATAAGCCAAGCGTTGCTGAACTTGAGGACAAGTTGCGCAGTTTTGCTTGTTAGCTAGCAAACGAATCTTAGAAAGCTTGGACGAAGTGCTTATTTTTGCTTATCCATGGAGGAGTGGCAGAGTGGTTGAATGCACTGGTCTTGAAAACCGGCGTACCCGCAAGGGTACCGGGGGTTCGAATCCCTCCTCCTCCGCGCAAAGAAGGCTCAAAGAAAGCTGAAATTGCTGAGAGCTTTTTTTACGCTATGATTAAGCGTAGGCGGGCATATTCCTTCTGTTGCGGGAATCGGTTGCTCGATCTATCCCGGCCAGTAGTCATGGGGGTATTAAATACCACACCCGATTCATTCTACGCGGGCAGTCGAGTGCTCTCTGTAGATGCTGCATTAAGAAGTGCTGAGCAAATGCTTGCAGAGGGGGCAGCTATTCTCGATATCGGGGGTGCCTCTACTCGCCCTGGAGCCGAAGAGGTCCCTGAAGAGGAGGAGCTTCGGCGCGTGCTTCCCGTCCTCGAGGCTGTGCGCAAATACTTTCCTGAAGCTATTTTGTCTATAGACACTTGGCGTGCTCGAGTGGCACAGGAAGCCTTGGATGTGGGGGCTTCTCTAGTAAACGATGTATCTGCTGGGCGCTGGGATGCGGGATTGCTAGAAGTCGTCGCTCGATATCGCTGTCCTTACATTCTCATGCATGCTCGCGGCACACCTAAGACCATGCAGCAGGCGCCTTTTTATTCAGATGTCGTCCGAGAGGTGCTAGACTTTTTTATCCAACAATTAAAGGAGTTGCGCCGCCTCGGGATTTGCGATATTGCTGTTGACCCCGGTTTCGGCTTCGGCAAGACTTTAGAGCATAATTATACGCTTTTACAGCACCTAGCAACTATAGAAGCAGTATTGGATTTACCTCTCCTCGTAGGCGTCTCTCGGAAATCTATGGTGTGTCGGTTGCTAGGAGTAAGGCCAGAGGCTGCTCTGAACGGCACGACTGCTCTGCACGTGTTAGCGCTGTTGCAAGGTGTGCGTATCCTGCGTGTTCATGATGTACGCGAGGCCATCGAGGCCATAAACATCGTAGAAGCCTATGAAGATCCTCACAGCATAAAAATAGCTTTAGCCCCTTGAGAAGACCGGTCTCCTACGTAGAATTGCCGTGTATCTCGAGGCCGAATTGCGACATCAAGCTCGCCTGGTTGCAGGAGTACGTTACTGTTGAATGCCCTTACGGATGATTTTAGGGAAAGGAGGCACTTTTGCCAATTTAGACAAAAGAAAGATTGCAGAAACGCCCTATATTTGTTCTGTCAAACAGCGACGGTCATGTCAAAGAATCTAGGGTATCTCTCAGGGCGTAAAGGGCTAGAGGAGAATTTATTTGAAAAGATAGGGCAACTGGCTGATGAGCACGACGGTACGGTGCCTCCGGAGGCAATGCGCCAATTAGCAGAGGAGTACCTCATTGGCGAGGCCAATATATATGGTAGTGTAACGTTTTACGACTTTTTGCGGCCGGAAAACCGGGGTAAGAAGGTATACGTCTGCAACGGCAGCGCCTGTTTAACGGCAGGTACACAGCCGGCGCTCATTGAGGCTTTGAAAGCCCACTTTTCGCCGGAGGAAATTGGAACAATGTGCTGTTTGGGGCGTTGCTACGAGAATCATGCCTTTCACTATGCAGGCAACAATTACTCTGGAGCCGCTATTCGCGAGATAGCGGCTATTCGCGAAGACCGAAAACCTCGGCCCGACGCTTATGCTGTTCGAGTTTATGGCACTCCTGTATTAACCGCCGAGTTTCCTGGCGTCTCAGAGTACTACCGGCTTTGGGAGGAATGCCTCCACCGGCCTGCCGATGAGTTGTTAGCGGAGATAAAAGCTTCTGGTTTGCGCGGTCGCGGCGGTGCTGGGTTTCCTACTGCTATCAAATGGGAGTCTTGCAGAAACACGCCAGGTGATCAGAAGTTTATTGTCTGCAACGCTGACGAAGGCGATCCAGGCGCTTACTCAGACCGATACATTATGGAAGAAAGGCCGCACAGCCTGCTATTGGGCATGTTGATTGCTGGGTACATCGTTGGTGCGCAGCGAGGCGTGCTGTACATTCGAGGCGAATATCCAGAGTCTATTCGCAGCATGCGGGCGGCTATTGAGGAGGCTCGTCAGGCAGGGTATATAGGCAAAAATATCCAGGGTTCGGGATTTTCGTTTGAATTTAAGGTTATTGAAGCGCAAGGAGCGTATATCTGCGGGGAGGAAACCGCCCTCTTGTCGTCTATTGAAGGTCAGCGGCCTGAGGTGCGGGTTCGACCGCCTTATCCTACTCAACAAGGGTTGTTTAATCGGCCCACTGTAGTCAACAATGTAGAAACGCTGGCTGCTGTGCCCTTCATCCTTCGACATGGAGGAGCAGCCTACGCAGCCATCGGGCGTGGCCGTTCCACAGGGACAAAACTTGTTTGCTTAGACGGACATTTCCAGCGCCCTGGGCTGTGTGAGGTAGACATGGGTACACCGCTGTCTACTGTAGTATACGAAATGGGCGGTGGTTTTCGCCACCCTGTAAAAGCCATGCACATTGGCGGACCGCTGGGAGGGCTAGTACCTGTTCACAAGATTCCTGACCTGACTGTAGACTTCGAATCCTTTGCTCAAAACGGCTTTCTGTTGGGCCATGCCTCAATTGTGTGCATCCCAGAGGATTTTCCCATGATAGAGTATCTAGAACATCTCTTTGAGTTTACGGCTCACGAAAGTTGCGGCAAGTGCTTTCCTTGCCGACTTGGTTCTACGCGGGGGAAAGAGCTTCTTCATAAGGCGCGCACACAACAGTATCGGATTGACCGGGCATTATTCAACGACCTCGTAGAAACGCTTGAGCTCGGTTCGTTGTGTGCCTTAGGCGGTGGCTTGCCCTTACCCGTTAAAAATGCTCTTAAGTACTTTGAGGACGAACTTCGGCCCTACTTTGCCTAAAAAAGAAGGCAAGGGCTTAAATTTTTACACCTTCATCCTGCTTAAACGGCTGCTTGAACTATGGGTGCTGGAAAAATTGCCTACATCAACCACAAGCCATGCGAGATGCGCGATGGCGAAACGATATTGTCTTTTTTGCGCCGCCATTTGGGCAAGAATCACGTGCCTACCTTGTGCGACGCACCCAATTTGGAGCCTTATGGTGCGTGTCGAGTCTGTTCAGTAGAAGTAGCGCTCTCGCCCGACGGTCCGCGCCGTGTGGTGGCTTCGTGTCATACGCCGATGCAAGAGAACTACTACGTCTTTCCGGACAGCCCCCGCATCCAAAAACTTCGGCGAAACATTATTGAATTGGTTCTCACCGACCATCCTCTAGATTGTTTAACGTGCGAAGTTAACGGCAATTGCGAGCTGCAGAGTGTAGCAGCTCAGGTAGGCATTCGCAAGGTGCGTTATCCGGAAGGGAAAAATCACCTAGACCGGCCGAAGGACCTGAGCCATCCCTATATGCGCTCGGACTTGTCGAAGTGCATCAATTGTGGCCGCTGCGTACGCGCCTGCGATGAAGTGCAGGGCCAGTTTGTCCTGACAATGGCCGGACGCGGGTTCGATAGCTATATCGCTAAAGGAGTAAACGTTAGTTTTCTCGAATCCGACTGCGTCAGTTGCGGTGCATGCGCGCAAGCCTGCCCGACCTCGGCCATTTCTGATGTATTTGAGTCTAAGTCGGTAATTGCCGATAAAAAAGTACGCACTGTATGTACCTACTGCGGTGTGGGTTGCAACTTGGAAGTGGCCGTGGTGAATGGACAAGTTAAGTCCATCCAAGCTCCTTATGATGCAGAGGTAAATCAAGGCCATACGTGCCTTAAAGGGCGCTTCGCCTTTTCGTTTTACAACCACCCTGACCGCTTGCGTACGCCGCTCATTCGGCGAAACGGCGAACTCATGCCTGCTAGTTGGGACGAAGCTTATGATTTCATTGCAGAAAAACTGCTTTCTATTCGCGCTCAATATGGCCCAGATGCCATCGCTGGCATCTCTTCGGCCCGGTGCACCAATGAAGAAAATTATTTAATGCAGAAATTTATTCGCGCCGTCATTGGCACCAACAACATAGACAGCTGTGCCCGCGTATGCCATTCGCCCACTGCCCTCGGTATGCAACGTACCTTTGGCACGGGTGCGGCCACGAATTCTATTGAAGACTTGAAATATACGAAGTGCATCCTAATCATCGGCGCCAATCCTACGGAAGCCCATCCCGTCACGGGAGCGAAAATTAAACAGGCCGCGATGAAAGGCATCCCTACTATTGTAGTGGATCCGCGGCGCACTGAAATTGCGCGCTACGCTACACACCATTTGCAACTTCGGCCAGGCTCCAACGTAGCGCTATTACAAATGATGTTGTACTACATCCTTGCGGAGGGATTAGAAGACCGCGAGTTCATTGCCACGCGCACGGAAGGCTACGAAGGTTTTCGCCAGCAAATTTTAGGTTTAGACCTCGACCGCCTAGAAGCGGCATGTGGCGTACCTCGCGAGCAAGTGCGCGCTGCTGCTATTACTTATGCTACAGCGGAAGCAGCCATGTGTTTCCACGGTCTGGGTGTTACGGAGCATTCGCAAGGTACGCTAGCAGTAATGCTTATTGCAGATCTGGCGATGGTCACGGGTAACGTAGGGCGGCGCGGCGTAGGAGTGAACCCGCTGCGCGGTCAGAATAACGTGCAGGGTGCTGCAGACATGGGCTGTCAGCCCCATCAGGGAGCAGGCTATTTAGACGTGACAAACCCAGAAATACGCGCCCGCTATGAGCAATTTTATCGCGCTAAACTCCCTCTCCACGTCGGCTATAAAATTCCGCAGATGTACGAGGCGGCCCTAGAGGGTAAACTCAAAGCACTGTGGGTCATGGGCGAAGACCTGGTGCAAACTGATCCCAATACGAAGAAGGTTATCGCTGCCCTTCAGAAGCTCGACCTCTTGGTGGTTCAAGAAATCTTTTTCAGCGAAACGTGCAAATACGCTACGGTTGTGTTGCCTGGAGCCTCTTTCTTAGAAAAGAGTGGTACTTTTACCAACGGCGAGCGCCGGATTCAGCGCGTCAATCAGGTTGTGCCCCCGTTGCCAGGTACAAAACCTGACGGGCAAATTGTGGTAGACATAATGAACCGCCTTGGCTATCCGCAACCGGATTATGACCCCAAAACCGTATTGGAGGAAATTGCCCAAATTGTGCCCTTCTTTGCTGGCGTGCGATGGGACGACCTCGGTCCTAATGGCAAGCAATGGCCTGTCAAACCCGACGGTAGCGACAGTAAAGTGCTTCACGTAGATACTTTTAAACGAGGTCTAGGGGCTTTTCACTTCTCCGATTTTCAGGAAACTCGCGAGCTAGAGCAGTACGCTAAAGAGTATCCTTACATCCTGACGACCAACCGCGAACTAGAGCACTATAACTGTGGCACTATGACGCGCCGCACGCGCAACATCGAACTTCTGCGAGAAGACGTGCTTTTGATTCATCCTGACGATGCTGCGCGTCACAACATCGCCGAAGGAGACTGGGTTTGTGTAGAGTCGCCGCGTGGAAAGGTAGACATCAAAGCGCGCATAACGGATGAAGTGAGGCCAGGAGTCTTAAGTACTACTTTCCATTTTCCGGAGCTGATGTTAAATCTGGTAACTTCTGACGAGCGCGATACCGACGCCCTCTGCCCGGAATATAAGGTAGTAGCGGTACGCATCCGGCGGTCAAGGGGAGCACGTCGAGCCATGCTCGAAGCTACAGAGCAGCACGTTTAGGAGTTCAAACGAAGAAACCGTCCAGTTTCAGAGATACCTTAGTCTGCTATGTTTGAACATATCCTCTGGCATGTCGAAGAAGGCGTGGCATGCATTACCCTTAACCGCCCTTCGGTTTTCAATGCGATGCACCATTCCATGCGGCAAGAGTTGCTCGCCGCGCTTGACCTGTGTCGCAACGAAGATGCTATTCGAGCGGTCTATCTCACAGGAGCAGGCCGCGCATTCTGCGCAGGGCAAGATCTTCAAGAGGTAGTTGATCCAAATGGTCCAGCCCTACACGACATTCTATCTTCTGGATATAACCCTATCGTGAGGGCTATCCGCAATTTAGAAAAGCCTGTCGTTTGTGCTGTCAATGGAGCAGCCGCGGGTGCTGGCGCTAATCTTGCGCTAGCTTGCGACATTACAGTAGCGGCGGCGTCGGCCTTTTTCACCCAGGCGTTTTCCAAAATTGGCCTTATTCCCGATAGCGGCGGTACATGGACTCTACCTCGCCTCGTGGGTTTACAGCGCGCTGCAGCCCTCATGATGCTCTCAGACAAAATAAGTGCGGAAGAGGCAGCAGCCATGGGCATGATTTGGAAAGTTTATCCCGATGATTCCTTTGCTGCGGAGAGTATGCGCTTAGCCCAGACATTGGCGCAACTACCTACGCGAGCCTTAGGCCTTACTAAACGCGCGCTTAACCGCACATTTAGCAACGATTTTAACGCTCAACTGGCCTTGGAAGACGATTTACAGGTTCAAGCTGGCCAAACTCAAGATTATCGCGAGGGCGTGTCTGCGTTTTTAGAGAAGAGGAAGCCGGTGTTCAAAGGAGAATAGCCAGATGCGGCTAAAGAGGTATCATACTCTGCAACGCTGCTAAGAGGCGTGTTTGATAGGTAGCCCATGAGTATTGCTGGGCAATGAGTGCAGCACGCCGCCCGACGGCAGCGATCATTTCAGGTTTTTCAGCGCATTGCAGTATGACCTGCGTCAGGGCTTGCGGGTCGTTGGCAGGGATAACCCAGCCACCACCTTGTTCGACGGCGTCGCGAGCGCCCGTGCGTTCGCTGACAATAGCGGGAGTACCACAGGCCATGGCTTCCAAGACCGTTTGAGCCCAAGAGTCGAGCAACGATGGAAAGACAAATAGGTCTGCTTGGCGATAATGGTTGGCCAAGGCTTCGTGAGGCGTAAAGGAGATATAGCGGCAATATCTGCTTTGTTTGTGCAACAGTTCGCGCGCGTCGGCCATTGGGCCAATGATGGTTAATTCAGCCATGCCAGGAGGGAGGCGGCGCATTGCTTCCAGCAGAATTCCAATACCCTTTCGGCGAAGCACAGTGCCAACGAACAACAGGCGCAGCGGTTTTCGAGGGCGGTAATCAGTTTTAGCCCAAAAACGCCCAAGATCTACTCCTAAAGGCACGGTAAATAGGCGCTTAGCCGGCCAGCCGTGGCGCAACATCGAGTCGGCAGCAAACTTAGAGAGCGCAAGGACGTAATCCGTGTGAGCTAGAGCTTCCTCTTTACGAGGGTTGACAAATGTTACTTCGAAGCGCCACTCTTTTTCCGTCATATAGTCGAGCCCATAGGTCGCGATGTCATAAGGGTGGATTTGAGCCAAGTCGAGTACAGTAGTCTTGTTTAGCGCCTTTGCGGCGCGCATTGTATGGCGGTTGGCGTTTTCATACGTTATGATGAGCTGAAAATTGCAGCGAGGTAAGCGCTTTGCAACGGCGCGGTCAAACCATTCATAACTCGAGCGTATGCGTGCCAAAAGGTCCCTATTTATCAGCCTATCAGTGAGAAAAAGCAAGGGAAAATGCTCAATGTATGGGCTTAACGAGGCATCTATTGTGCGCTTATTTAGTTGTTTGCGAAGACTTTCCGGAAAGAGGTATTGCCATCTAGCAAATTTATTTCCAGAGAAGAGCGTATAGAACCGCTCTAACCATCCCTTTTGGGCTAGGGCAAGCAGCAATTGATTGCAGTGTTGGCGGTCAGAATGCGCTACAACGACCCTCATGTGTGTTGGCTTATTTTTTTCAAGCTGGCTAAAACTTCCTGATAATTATAGGCTGCCACTAGAGTGCGCGATGCTTCGCCCATAGCCTGGCGCAGTTCAGATGGCAAGGCGAGAAGATACCGCAGATGGGCTGCTAAAGCTTCTACGTCGCCTGTTGGAAAGACGAAGCCGTTTACGCCAAAGCGGCAAAGGTCGGCAGCACAACCGGTTAGGTCGGACAGAACGATAGGCAGGGCAAAGTTCATTGCTTCATTGGTCGAGAGGCCCCAAGTTTCGCCCACCCCCGAACACATAACGAAGACATCAGCCGCGGCGTAATACAGGCCAATAGCGCTCTGATTGACAAATCCTTCAATGCGCATGCTCTCGGCAAGGCCCAGGGCTCGAGCGCGCACCTCGAGCGCCGGGCGCAAAGGGCCATCGCCAACATACACTAGAAAGACATTGAACGTTTTCAGTAGAGCAAAGGCCTCTAGGAGGTCAAGCGGCCTTTTTTTGGGAATGAGCTTCCCAGAGAATAAAACTACTTGGGCGCGCTCGGGCAGCCCAAGCTGCCGTCTTAGGTCGGCCTTTTTTTCCCTCAGCGCCATCCATTGGGCCGAAAAACGGCTGTTATCAACGCCGTAAGGCGCAAAGAGAAGGCGATGCGGAGGGACCCCGATCTGCTCGTAGAAGCGGCGATTTTCGATTCCGATAAAGAGAAAGTAATCTACAAACTGAAAGAGTCCCTTTCCTAAGACGAGGCGTTTAAGCTGGCGTTTCCACCATGGGAGCAATCGTTCGTGTCGCCAGTTGCTTTCGCCTCGAAGAACCACTCGATAGCCCATTATCTTTCCGCATACGATGGCCAACACATGGGTGAAATATGCCCATCCGTGGACAACGAGGATCCCCCTTGGTGCACTCCACAGCCATCCTACAATGGATGGATTTACTAAGCTCCAAAAGCCGCTTAATCCTCGGCGCGAGCCACGCCAGTTTTTTAAAAAAACGCTCCGATAGCCCTCTAAGATAGGAATGTCCCACTTAATGATCTGTGTAAATTCCTTGTCCAAAACCGGTTGCACGCCCTGAGGCGAGCAGTAAATAGTCCAGACATCGAAGGTGCCTTCCTCGTGAGCTAAGCGACTTAGAGGCGATAAATACTGTATAGGGTGTGAATATAAGAAAACGAGTCGCTTCATGGGTGTTGGGAACGGGCTCGACAGCGATAACTCCAATCTACAGCACTGAGCCCTAGGGCTAGAAATATGAGGTTATAGACGTTGAAAACGATAGGAGCGAAGAAGGTGATGAGTACAAAGAACAGCACTTTCGCCGTCAAGGGCATGTAGAGCCCTCGCAAAAAGAACCAGAGCAACAGTGCGCGTCCTAAAAACAGAACATAACCGCCCTCTAACATAATGCGTTCAGGCTCCTCTTCGTAACCGCCGTATTTTTGCAGGTAGTAAGATTCGCCCCATATAGCTCTTGCACCCTGATACGTACCGCCCAGACCTGTACCTAGAAGGGCGTAATCGCCTTTAAAATTAATTACTTCATTCAGGACGCCAATGGTGCGGCGGCCATATTCTTCATCGCGAAAACCGTCCTGAATGCGCGATGCAAAATTAGACCACGACAACTGCAAGAATGCGCTGTTCCGAAAAGCCCATGCACCTACAATCAGTCCTATGATCAGCACGGCAAATACTCGGTGAAAGGGTATCCGCTTGACAAGGTTCGCGTAGGCAAAAACAGCCAAAAGGAGGGTGATGACCAAGCTCATACGACTTCCTGAGAGGAGGCTGTCTGCAACGCCTATTGTTGTAAGGCCAGTAAGTAACCATATGTTCTGTTTCCATACAGCTACACTCCACGTCCACAAATTGATAAACAGTAGCCAGGCTGCATAGCCTGATACGAAGCTAAAGGTGCCCGTAACGCGAGCTGCCTCTCCCACAAAGGCAATACTTACAGGGCCTTCTGTGGCATAGCGATTGATAAAGTGCATTCTAGGGAGGTTGTATTGAATTATCGATAATATTGTCTCAAGAATGAGAAGAATGCCAATAAGTTTGTACAACCTATTCCAGCAATATAAACTTCGGTTTTCTAAATAATGAAATCCCATCAGCCACCACCCCATGTGCAACAAAACGCCGAAGATGCCATGATAAAGGGTATGGTTGAGAGGGTTTAAGGCCATAAAAAGCAGCAAAACACCGAAAATTAATAAGATGGGAAAATACCGCCTTCGCTGCCCAGGAGCTGTCAAATAGAACAGCCACGGCAAAAGTAACTGACCTAAAAGCAAGATATTGCTGGCTGGCCCGCCCAACAAAATCCACTTGCGCACGGCTCCTGCGAGAATAGTGTAGAGCAATATGAACAACAAAAGACTGGTTAGGCGACGGCGCTGAGGCTCCAGCTGGATAGCTGGAGTGCCTTCTGAGAGTATCGCTACAGATGGGTCAGCCATCATTTTTTGCGGACAATTTTAGTCAAGACATCAAGATAACGTTCTGCTATGGTTTGACGCGTATGGGCGCGCAAATGAGCAGCCACCTTTTCAGCGGGCGGTAAAAAGTTAAGGGGTCGTTTCCAGACGTGCGCAATCGCGTCGGCTAATGCTATTTCATCGCCAGGTGGAAAAAGCACGCCAAGACCGCCTAATGCTTCGGGTAAGCCACCCGTGTTAGAGGCCACTACAATACATCCACAAGCCAAACCCTCTAGAGCAACAATGCCAAATGGCTCGGGCCAAACGGATGGAACCACAAGCACGCGGTGTTCGTTGAGCAAGGCAGCTAATTCAGTTCCTTGTTTCAGTCCCTCGAAGGCAACCCACTCGCGCAGACATAACTCGGCAGCCAATTGACGTAGGGTCTCTTCCTCAGGGCCTTGTCCAACTAGAGTAAGTTTCAGCGGTAAACCGGCGGCATGGAGGCGTGCTAAGGCGCGCAGTAAGACATCTGCTCCCTTGTCCGAGACCAAACGTCCGACAAATACTAAGTCGCGCGTGCGAAAAATCCATGGCTGTCCACAGTAGAAAGTCTGTTCATCGTAAGCGTTTGGAATCACCGTGCCTGGAGCAGCGGTATGTGCAGCCAAGTAGGCGCTACAGTAGATGTTTTGCTTCGCTAAATATCGCGCTACCCATGTTTTTACGCGCCCGAGATTGTCTTGAGAATACGGCGTTTGATGAGAAACGGCAAATGTCCGCCCCGAGAGGAGAATGGCGGGCATTTCCTTTAAGCTAACATTAAACGAGAGGATGACCTCTGCCGACCTACACGTTGCCCAAGCCTGCCAAAAACTTGGCTTGCGCACAACGCGAAAGGGAAACATGTCTGGCTCCTCGGTCGGCGTTCGGCACAGAACAACAACTTTATGCCCTTGCTCGACAAATAATTGAGCCATATAGGCAACCATTCGCTCTAGCCCTCCAATGAGTGGATAAAAATTAGGAGAAAGAAGCGCAATTTTCATGCAAGAACCACCTCTAAAAGAGCGCGCCAAAGTTATCTGACAACAGCAACCCAACTATGGAAAAACACGAAGGTATCCAACAGCCTCAAAGTAGGTGAATGACTATTGAGGTCTTGCGCTGCAATGATAAGAGCGTTGGTTTTTGGGCGAAATAGAACAGAGAGCATATGTCCGGAGCCGATGTAAAATTTTTGTGAGATGTTTGCGGTCAAGGAGTTTAGGCGGCGTTTCGTCCTTTTTATTTAGGCTACACACTATAGCGTATGTTTAACCGCAACGAGATATGGGCTGGGCTTCTATTTGCCTTGTTACTGCCGGCAGTCAGTTTTGTGTTTCTCTATCACTTATTTGGCTTATTTGAAAAAGTCGGCATAGCCAGTGGCGAAGGTTTTTCGGCTTCTTTTCGCGAGCGAACATTAAGTTTGATTGCTCTGACACTCAACCTTATACCCATGCACATATACCGACGGCGGCGCTGGGACTTTGCCATGCGCGGCGTAGCTATTGCTACAGGTTTGTTGGCTTTTGCCTGGCTGCTATGGTTTGGGCGTCTGCTGATTTGATGAGAGCAACTGCCCTCGGACTTGTTGTTGACCGGGATTTTCTCGCCTTTTGAGGCGTTTAAACCTGTTTTTGTCGCCCAGCGGACGAAAGAGTGTTCTAGAGTTACCTGCAGTAGGTTAGTTGGTACTCTTTTTGTCCTGGCGGCCTCAAAAATCGGTTTTAAGATGAACAAGTTTTTTTCTTTATTCCTGATCCTGTGGTGTGCGTGGTTGCACACGAATATTGCGACGGCCCAAAACCGGGATTATCCCAATGCCGTGCATGCTAAGTTGACCTTTCTCGACTTCGGGTTGGCTAATGGAGCCGATTTAAAGTTAGGCGAAGGTTTTGAGTTAGGTTATGTGCGCAATGTTGCGCCCTTTTTGAACGTCGGCATTCCACTCAAGATGGGATTAGTTCATTTGCCTCAGCGCAGTGAAGAACCCGTTATTGTCGGGCGCAGCATCGTTAGCAGTATTGATGTAATTGCCCAATTGGGCAAAATCAGCAGTGACGCCCGCCTATCGCCCTATTTGTTTGCCGGAGGAGGCGCTTTTTTGGAGGAATTTAAAAAGACTCATTTTCAAATACCTTTTGGAGTGGGTGCCAACGTTCGTCTGTCGAAGTACGCCTTCATAAATGTTCAAGCAGAATACCGCAAAGCCTTTAGCGATTTGCGCGACAACGCTCAGGTCGGCCTAGGTTTCGTCTACTTATTGCATGAGTCTCCCAACAAGCCTCAGCCGGACCGCGATGGCGATGGTGTGCCCGATGTGACCGACATGTGTCCAGACCAACCTGGCCTTTCTACTGCACGAGGATGCCCAGACTACGACCGCGACGGTGTACCCGACAAAGAAGACGACTGTCCAACCCAAGCCGGTAAGGCTTCTGCCAAAGGCTGCCCGGACAAAGACGGCGATGGCTTCACCGACAAGGAAGATGACTGCCCTACCGTAGCTGGCGAATTACGTGGGTGTCCCGACCGCGATGGCGACGGCGTCTCTGACAAGGACGATGGCTGCCCTGATCAGCCCGGCACTGCTCGGGGCTGTCCCGACCGCGATAGCGATGGCGTTCCCGACAAAGATGATCTTTGCCCTGACCAAGCAGGTAGTGCTGCCACGAATGGCTGTCCGCCAGTTCGCGATAGCGATGGCGACGGGGTCTTCGACGACAAGGATCCCTGCCCAGATGCCGCTGGCCCTTACAACGGCTGTCCAGACACGGACCGCGATGGTGTGGCAGATAATTTGGATAAGTGCCCGAAAACACCGGGTTTAAAAGCTAATTTTGGTTGCCCAGAGGTGAGGAAAGAGGACAAGAAACGCCTAGAGTTCGCCACGAGAAATGTTCAATTTAAAACGGGAAAAACAGAGCTAACACCTCCGTCTCTTAAGATTTTGGATGGTATTGCTAAAATTATGCAGCGCTATCCGGATTACAAATTGCTCATCCACGGGCATACCGACAACGTAGGCGACCCTGAGCGAAACTTGATCCTCTCTCAAGGGCGGGCGCAAGCTTGTTACGATTATCTTGTTTTCAAGGGTATTTCTCCCGACCGTCTTAAGACTGAAGGTTTTGGCGATACGCGTCCAATTGCCGATAACCGACGCTCGGCTGGACGGGCGCTCAACCGCCGCGTGGAGTTCAAACTCGTTCTCGATTTTAACGAGAAACAATAAATGGATATGTAATGTGTTTTAAGGGCCGTTGTGCAATCAAACTGCGCGACGGCCCTGCTTTTATTTGGCCTCCGCTCTTGTTCGTTTCGATATTTAGAGCGATTTTTGCTCAAGCAAGAAGAGAAGTTCAACATGAAAATTCGCTGCGAACACAATAGCATACGCCTGCGCTTGCGGAAGTCTGAGTTGGCACAATTACGAGCAGAGCGGTGGTTGGAAACGGCAGTTCACTTTCCCGACGGGCAAGTGTTTGCGTGGGAATTCGTTCTTCAAGAAAACCTCTCCGAAATTAGCGCTTGCTTCAAGGAGGGGCGCATTTCTGTGCTCGTACCTGCTCAACAGGCGCAGGAGTGGATGGACACAAATGCCGTAGGCATGGAACAGTTTGTGCCCTTGCCTAAAGGCGGGTCGCTGCACTTGCTCATTGAAAAGGACTTCCCCTGCAAGGATCGACCTGAGGAAGACAAAACAGATTTCTTCAGCGAATTGGCTGAAGAAGCGCCTGTAAAGTGCTAAACTTTAACGCAAGCGCAGTTCAAATTCAACGCGTCGGTTCTTAGCGCGGCCTGCTTCGGTATCGTTGTCGGCAATGGGTCGGGTTTCGCCGTATCCTTCGTGGCTCATGCGTTGAGGATCAACACCCTTTCTCACTAAGTAATCGTAGCAAGCCTTAGCGCGGCGTTTTGAAAGTTGGAGATTAAATTTATCGTCGCCTACGCTGTCTGTGTGCCCGCTAATGAAGAGATGGTACTCTGGATAGCGCGCCATAAGAGCGGCTATCTGGTCAAGCACGGCATAAGAGGAAGAAAGCAGGTTTGCGCTGTTTGTGGCGAATTGAACATTGCGCGTGGCTGCGGCAAGGATCTCCCGGTCTGCTGGGCTGACTTCAGGACAGCCGGCGTTCGCAACTGAACCTGGTTTGTCTGGACAGCGGTCGTCGCGGTCGGGTATGCCGTCGCCATCGCGGTCAGGGCAGCCCTGATAAATTGCAGGGCCAGCTTCATTTGGGCAACGATCTTCGTTGTCGGCGATGTTGTCGCCATCGCGGTCTGGGCAACCGAAAGTTATTGCCGAGCCTGGCTGTTCAGGGCAGCGGTCCTCAGCGTCGGCAACGCCATCGCCATCGCGATCAGCGGGTTTTTCGGGCACTTGCGTCTTTTGACGCGGCGATAATTCCCGTCCGAAGTAAAATTGAAAGCCTAATGCATGATGCCATGTATCGCGGTCGTCGTCCGAAAAGCGATGCTGAGTTTGGACAGAGAGGCAGAAACTCTTTGATAGGCGTATGTTTAGTCCGATACCAACGGGAAAGTGCATGGCCAAACTTCGCTGTTCGAAATCATACGCGCCACCAACGCCAGCATGTAAATAGGGTTGAACTATAGCAGATGGCTTCAAGAAGTGCTGTTGGGCTAAGATGTCTGCGTGTAATAGCCAAGTTTGTTGCGCTGTTGTTCCGCCTACTGGCTCGACGTTAGCCGAACCAACGCGCACAGGAAGCCCTAGGAAGAAATTAGGGAGCATCCGGCGAAAATAGGTTAATTCAGCGCCGAAACCATTATTTTTTCCGAAGATCTCGGAGAGGGTAGGGCTGTTATCGCGCAAGGGTGCGCGATGATTGTATCCTGTTAGGCGGAAGGCTAGGCTGTGGATAGGCTGTGCAGTTAAGGGATAGCACCATAAGAGCAAAATTCCTATCTGAAGCACCCTTCGAAGAGTTCGCATAAAGCAATACAGTTGTTGCACCTCTGCAAACATCTGTAAAAAGTTAGATTGTAGCCCAGCTCAACCGCCTTTTTCGCTTCAAATTTTAATTAAGTCTTTCTGAAGCCCCAGTTGTCGGGCCTTAGCATACGTCATGCCAAAGCCAAAGAGCACGATGGTGACGGAGCTGAGCGGCATGAGGATAGCGGCTACCACGGGCGAAAGCGTGCCGCTGACAGCGTAGCTAAGGCCCACTGCGTTGTAGGCCGCAGCCAGCAGGTAGGCGCGGTTGACCGTCTGGATGCCCCAGCGGGCCAGGGTGAGGAATTGCGGCAACTGGTTGAACCGGCTGGCGTCTAAAATGGCGTCACAGGCCGGCGTGAAGGTGTTGGTGTTTTCGGCCACCGCAATGCCTACATCGCTGCGCTGGAGGGCGCCGGCGTCGTTGAGCCCGTCGCCGATCATGAGGACGCGCTGGCCCTGTTGTTGCAGGTGTTGTACGAAAGCCAGCTTGTCGTGTGGGCTTTGGTGGAAGCGCAGGCGTTCAGGGTTATCAAATAGTGGCGCCAGTTCGGCGGCCTCGCGCTCGTTGTCGCCGGAGAGCAGCCACGCCTGGCTGTTTTGTTTTTTGAAAAAGCCGACAACGTCGCGCAAGCCCTCGCGGTAGCGGCTTTGCGCCGTAAAATAGCCGCGCACGACACCGCCGATTTCAACAAACGTGCCGGTAGCGCCTTGTTTTTTTCCCAAGATAAACGCTGCGGAGCCAATGCGCACTTCCCGCCCTTCCACCACGCCGCGAATGC
>JANWXM010000089.1 GCA_025055285.1 Saprospiraceae bacterium | reverse complement strand
CTTCAAAGTCGCTCTTGCCCAGACTCAAAAGCCCCACCATCGCCTTGACCAGGTCCGAGGTCTTTATGCCTTGCGACACCGGCAGGTGCGCATCGATCACGGCATCGACTTGCGCCGCTTCGCAGCACTGGCCGATCAGCGCCAGGCCAGAGTAGGAAGTCAGGTTCAGCTTCGCGGATTGACGTACTTCGAATCGGGGCATGTTCAATTGGGTGAAGAGTGACGATGCGGCATTCTCGCAAAAAATCAACCACTTGTGTTTGATCTATGACAAATCTGCACGGATTCAGGTATCCAAGCAATACTGAGTGTCATTATTTAAGCAGAGGTTTAATGATATAAGGCCTGGACTACGGCCTCCTGGAAATACACTAACCGCTTCTGATTGTAACTGGCCACCATCATCGTCATCGCAAGTTCGCCCGCGCTTGGTCAATGGTACGGATCAGCTAGCCCCCATCTGTGCAATCGACGCGAACACATGCTCGACGCGGGCTCACGTCTTGGCGATGTGCGGATGACGTTGCGTTTGGCATTC
>JANWXM010000088.1 GCA_025055285.1 Saprospiraceae bacterium | reverse complement strand
AAACTACCCTTTGGACGTCCGCTTGTAATGCCCCTATCAATACATTTAAGGTACCATTGTTATTGACTTCATAGGTAGTCCATGGGTCTTGAATGGATTCGGCCACAGAAGTTCTAGCTGCTAGGTGAAACACTATATCAACTCCAGCCATTGCGGAAGAGAGCCTATCTCTATCTCTAATATCTCCTTCTATAAATTTAATATCAGGAAGCAATCGCTCTAGATTGCGAAGACACCCTGTAGTCAGATTATCATAGACTATTACTTCTGCAGTTGACTCTACCAACTTCTCCACCAAATGAGAGCCAATGAAACCTGCGCCACCTGTGACCAGTACCTTCATAGATGTACCTTCTTTGAAGCCAGCCCGATTAATTGCTTTACCTTGTCTCTAACTGACTGTGATATACTGAAAAAATTAGCGAAATTTCTCAAGAATCGTCTAGCTGTACCTGTAACTGATGGTAAGCCGTAATAACAAGCAGGACTACTCCAATGGGTGGGAGATATCTCGTTTTGGTTGCACAGGTTAAAAACCGTATCTCCGTACATCTGATATAGCCTAGAGTGATCAGTCACAATCTTTTGCTCAAGTAACAAACGATTTTGTGTACTTAAAGAGCGA
>JANWXM010000087.1 GCA_025055285.1 Saprospiraceae bacterium | reverse complement strand
CAGTGTAGCGAGCAAATAAACTGTCCGGACTTGTAGCACGAGATATGTCCGGTTTCACTGGTGCTTGAGGAGGTGCCAGATGAGACGGACCCAGTGGCTACAGGAGAGGCGCAAGATGCGGTTTGAAGAGGCGTACACGGGGTGGCAGGCGGGTAGGCTGACGCAGGAGGAAGCGGCCCGGCTGCTAGGGGTGAGTGAGCGCACGTTTAGGCGCTACAGAGATCGCTACGAGGAGGAGGGTTTGGAGGGGCTGATCGACAAGCGGCTGGTCCAGGTGTCACACCGACGCGCGCCGGTCGATGAGGTCATGGCGGTGGTGGAGGGCTACCGCCGCCGGCATGAGGGCTGGAATGTGAAGCACTTTTATGCCTGGTACCGGCGCGACGGGGGCACGCGCTCCTATACCTGGGTCAAGAACACGCTGCAGGCTGCTGGGGCGGTGGCCAAGGCGCCGGGGCGGGGCAAGCATCGCAAACGGCGTGAGCGTGCGCCCTGGCCGGGGATGCTGCTGCATCAGGATGGCAGCACGCACGAGTGGGTGGCTGGCAAGAAGTGGGACTTGATCATCACGTTGGATGATGCCACCAACGAGCACTACTCGATGTTCTTCGTCGCAGAGGAAGGCACG
>JANWXM010000086.1 GCA_025055285.1 Saprospiraceae bacterium | reverse complement strand
TCGTACAGCGGGCACGCTAATAAATACGTCGCCGTCAACGCCTCGGAAAACGGGCTGACGTTTGTCAATGCGCCGAGCGGCGGCGGGCCTTCGGTGATAACGCCTGCGCAAATAACGAGCACGCAGAACAATTACAACCCGACAGGCTGGAGCACGGCTACACTTGTTCGCCTGTCGGGCAACTCAAGCTTCCAGTACATAACAGGCTTCGCCGCCGGCACTTCGGGCGAAATTAAGACGCTTACAAATGTTGGCTCGTTCTGCCTATACCTTGCTCCAGAGCATTCTAACAGCTCCGCTGCCAACAGAATTGCGTACCAGGAGGAAGTGATTCTTTGGCCAGGCAGCTCGTGTCAAATCATATATGACGGAGATGCGTCGCGCTGGCGCATTTTGACAACGCCTGCGCCCGAATATCGCGTCCCGCGGCGCTCGAAGTATCACGACGCGGGCGTTGCGCGCGTCAGCACGGCGGCATCTATGGACGAAGACTGGGATTTGTGGGGGTCTATTACGCTGCTTGAAGCTGCGCCGTCGTCCTCTGCCCGCTACAACTCGTGGGACATGAACAGCGGAGCCGTTGCGTCTGGCGGCGCTGGCATCATGTACCCGCACGATAGGACAACTGGC
>JANWXM010000085.1 GCA_025055285.1 Saprospiraceae bacterium | reverse complement strand
AAATCGCGAACAGGTTATTGCGCTCGCCGCTCGTAATCGAACCAGTTGGAATTGAAACCTGTCAATACCTCTCTCTGCCTCGCGCGTTTGCGCGCTCGTAATCGAACCAGTTGGAATTGAAACGCGCTTCATAGACGCGCTGCGGCAAACAGCGAGCATCTCGTAATCGAACCAGTTGGAATTGAAACCTATTTGCTCGCGCGCGGCTTGGCGCTCTTTTATGCTCGTAATCGAACCAGTTGGAATTGAAACACGGCGAATACGTTGGCGACAGGTCAAGCAGAGCTGCTCGTAATCGAACCAGTTGGAATTGAAACCAGGGCTTTGGTGGGAGTACAGCCGCGACTTTGGCTTCTCGTAATCGAACCAGTTGGAATTGAAACGACTTTCTCTTGGTTTAAGTTTATGAACAAATTTTCTCGTAATCGAACCAGTTGGAATTGAAACGGCACAATGGAAGGTGTGCACGCTGAATAGCTGCCGCTCGTAATCGAACCAGTTGGAATTGAAACATGTTTGTGTTTCAGTTAAAACCCAACACAAGCGAACTCGTAATCGAACCAGTTGGAATTGAAACCTGAAGCAATAGGTTGAAACGTGCAGGGTCGCGGCGCTCGTAATCGAACCAGTTGGAATTGAAACT
>JANWXM010000084.1 GCA_025055285.1 Saprospiraceae bacterium | reverse complement strand
TACGCGGCTCGCAACAGACATTGATAGGGATCTTTTTTGGAGTTTCAATTCCAACTGGTTCGATTACGAGATGTGTTGTTCGGCGCAAACTCGGACTGTATATTCAGTTTCAATTCCAACTGGTTCGATTACGAGTTGCCTTTCTAAAATAACAAATGCCAGCGGATATTAGTTTCAATTCCAACTGGTTCGATTACGAGATCAAACGCTCTCAAGCCCGCACGGACGTCCGCCCGTTTCAATTCCAACTGGTTCGATTACGAGCGCGATGTAATTCCCTCACCACCTCGCGCCACCAGGTGTTTCAATTCCAACTGGTTCGATTACGAGCTAACTCATTGTCATTTAGCGCCATAGGCCCAGCGCGTTTCAATTCCAACTGGTTCGATTACGAGCGCTTTTGGATACTTACGGCCTGAGGCCGAAAGGGAGTTTCAATTCCAACTGGTTCGATTACGAGGCTGTGCGTCCGGATGACGCATCAATCCCATCCATGTTTCAATTCCAACTGGTTCGATTACGAGCGCCACCAGCGCGCGGTGGGCCTGCACAAACGCCGCGTTTCAATTCCAACTGGTTCGATTACGAGAAAAAGCGCCAGGGGGCGGCGTACCGCCCCCTGGCGGTTTCAATTCCAACTGGTTCGATT
>JANWXM010000083.1 GCA_025055285.1 Saprospiraceae bacterium | reverse complement strand
TGCCAAAAGTCGTGTTTGGCCTGCATTGGAATAGTACACCAAAAGAATGGTGGGATTGAATGCCTGTTCCACCCTGATTTAAGGATAACTTTGCCCCCTTTTCGGGACTAATATAGACAGCTTTATGAAAAAAATTCAGATGGTGGATTTGCGGGGACAGTTTGAAAAAATTAGGTAGGAAGTTCTCGCAGGTATTCAACAGGTTATTGAAGAGAGCGCTTTCATTCAGGGTCCAGATGTGCAGGCTTTCGCCCAGGAGCTGGCCGCCTGGAATGAAGTGAAATACGTGATCCCCTGTGCCAACGGAACCGATGCCTTGCAAATTGCGATGATGGCTCTGGATCTTCAGCCTGGGGACGAGGTGATCGTGCCGGCATTCACCTATGTGGCCACGGCAGAGGTGATCGGGCTTTTACGGCTTGTTCCTGTGTTGGTCCCTGTAAACCCAGATACCTTTAATCTAGACCCAAACGTTTTGGAAACGGCTGTGTCCTCTCGCACTAAAGCCATTGTTCCCGTGCACCTATTCGGGCAATGCGCCGATATGGAGCCCATTCTGGATTTTGCCCGAGAATATGGCCTATACGTGATTGAAGACAACGCTCAGTCCGTCGGGGCCCGATATACGTTTGTTGACGGGCGTAGTCAGATGGCTGGCACGATGGG
>JANWXM010000082.1 GCA_025055285.1 Saprospiraceae bacterium | reverse complement strand
ATCTCAGCCAGGGCTTCAGCCCGCAGCGCTGGATTCATTTCTCAATCAGGCGTGCGTGGCCTGCTCCGTGAGCATCCGTCTCGATCCGTCCATATCCGTGTCCCATTATGAGCCTTTGCGTCAGCCTCACAAAGAAGTCCTTCCGTCACCATACGTCTCCTCGCGCGGCTGTCCCACAACTGCCATCCGCCCAAAGCCGCGCGTGCCCATGCCGCCGATGCCAAGCCATTCGATCAGACCAAAACCGGCCCGCACGACATCGAGCGGACCAGACCAGGGATCGCCGGGGAGATTGTTGCCCTTGCCGGTCTTACTCACGGTTCCCGGCAACCATCCCTGTTCATTTGCGCGATAGTCGTCAAGCACCACATCGACGGTGAGGAACGTTGCGCGGGGGATGGCTTCGTAGGTGAACAGCAAACCTTCCTGAGCCGCGCCGGTCTGCGGATCAATGCTCACCGAAGTGCGCACTTCGAGATTGCTGTTGACGATATGGCTGAAGAGCGACTCGTGGACAAGGGCGATGTGATCCTTCACTGCATTCCAGCGGTTGCCCTGCCACGCTGACGGCGCTTCCACGGTCGCCTGCCCGCCGACGTTGACCATCAGCCAGCCCAGGTTAAGCGCAAGCGAGGTTTTGCGTTGCCATGTGAGCAGCGCAGTATTC
>JANWXM010000081.1 GCA_025055285.1 Saprospiraceae bacterium | reverse complement strand
CAACTGGCCGCCGAAAGTTTCGTCAGCGAAGCACTGGAGGAATTCTTCGCCGACGTGGTGTACACCTGCCAGATGCGGCAAGGTGGCGCAGCGCGGATTTGCCTGCTCATCGAGCACAAGAGCAGCCACCCAGGCCGGCACATCTACGTGCAGTTGGGCAACTAGCTGCGCAGCGTCCAGCAGGAGGACATCCGCCAGCAGCGGCCGTTTTTCACCCTGAGCATTCCCATCGTGCTCTACAACGGCCGAGAGGGCTGGACGATGAAGCCGCTGCGCGAGCAGTACGGCGAAGTGGCGGCGGCCCTGGCGGGCTACATTCCGCATTTTGACGTGGTGTTCGTGGCGGTGCAGGCCCTGTCGGACGAGGCCGTGGAGCAGTTGTTGGCCGGGCTGCTGCTGCGCAACATTTTTCTGGCGCTCAAGCACGCTGGCGAGGACGAGGACGTGCGGCTGAATTTCCGTCAACTGCTTATTTTTGCACGAGCGGACGCTGGGTTGGAGGTGAGGTTGGCGGTGTCGGAGGCGACGTTTTTGTACTTGCAGCGTTCGGGCACGTTAACGAAGGAGGAGGTTATGGATTTGATACAGACACTGCCGTCGCCGTTTGAGGAGCGAGCGAAGACGACCTACGAGCAGATTTTGGAAAAAGGTCGCGAGGAGGGCCGAAAGGAGGGCC
>JANWXM010000080.1 GCA_025055285.1 Saprospiraceae bacterium | reverse complement strand
GGGCTGCCCATAAACAAAGTGCGTGAAATCGCTGGTGATCCAAACGACCCGTCGAATAAATATCCTATCATTCTGCGCGTCGCCGCCGTCGAAATTCTGCGCGAGGGTCTGCCGGCGGTGCTTGCTATCCTGCGGCAAATCCATGGACAGTCCGCCTATTTGAAAGTCGAGACAACTACAAATGTTCAAATTCTAAACCTCGACGAAGCCGCCGTTGCACAGCTGCATCAGACGCTTGAGCAGATTGCTGCGCAGGCTGAAAGCAAGCCGAAAGATAACCTTGGGTTTGAAGAAATCGAACATATCATGATGGATTAACACGTGTGCGCATGAAAATAGTCATCGTCAAGGCGTCGGATTATCTTACAAAACGTTTTAGCGAGCGTGCAGAGCAGCTAATCGCAAGTGAGGTTGTCCTTGTGCCCATCAACGATGCCTACATTGCGCACTTAAATAGGCCTGAGCGCTTTCAGATTTTTTACGGCGGCTCGGGCTCCGGAAAATCCCACTTTGTCGCTACCCTGCTGCTTTTAAGGGCGCTTAAAAAAGAGCGTTTTCGCTGCATGTATGTGCGCAAATACGAGCGCTCTGTGCGCGACTCGCAGTTCGCGCTTTTTCAAGACTTGATTTCGTCGCTCGGGCTTAGCAGTGTATTTGAAGTAAACCGCTCCGACATGC
>JANWXM010000007.1 GCA_025055285.1 Saprospiraceae bacterium | reverse complement strand
GGATGCGAGTGGAGTACGACGTTTACGATTGGCGAGCCTGAGGAGTTGGTGGTGGAGTTAGGCGGGGATACGACGATACATTTGGGCGATGTGATTCGGCTCAGTTTGGAGGAGGTGGTCAGCGATCCTGGTCGAGTTAAGAGGGTGATGATGGAACCGGCGGAGTTGCAGGATTCGGTGGGTCGAGATTTGTATCCGGTCAAGTCGTTTCGCTATGCGCTGACGGTGGTAGACTCGAACGGCTGCCGGGCGTCGGACTCGCGGTTGGTGGTGGTGGACAAGACGCGGTTTGTGTACATACCGAATGTATTTGTGCCGGGCGGTGGGGGTGAGAATGGTGTGTTTTACATTTTGGGGCGGTATCCGCATCATGTGACGCGGATAAGGTCGCTGCGGGTGTTTGACCGTTGGGGTTCTATGGTGTTTGAGCGGTATAATTTTGAGCCGAACGACCCGGCGCAGGGATGGGATGGTTCGGTGCGCGGGTCGAGGGGGCTGCCGGGGGTATATGTGTACTACGCGGAGATTGAGTTCGCCGACGGCGAAGTCATCCTGTACAAAGGAGATGTAACCATCGTAAGGTGAGGAGAAGACTGGCGAAAGGCCTTGATAGCAAGGGACGCATCCAGACGGATGCGTCCCTTATTTTTTCATTGCCCTTGTGCACTTTTTTGCCTGTTTGCGTCAAAACGGTGTTTTGCCTCTAGCTTTCCGCTGGATAAGCTACTAATGAAACTTCGCTACGTCATCAAAAAAAAAAACATACCCGTTTTCCCTAAGGACAGCTCTTTCGCTGTCTGCGTCTTCTATGTTTGCTCAAGGGTGGGTGATTTCTACCTAGCTGCAATTTACAAAAGATGATAAGTGCTCGCTTTCACAAATGTCGGCGTAGCTACGATACGCTTTACCATTTCCTCGGCATTTTGGCGCGACATAACGCCTTTGCTGGGCGCAGAACCTGTTCTTGATGGGCGCGCCATTGAGTTTGGATTATTCCCTTGAAGTGTTCTGGATATTCTTTTTGTTGTCAGGTCAGCACTGCACCGCAGGAGTGCCGCCGCCAACAGCATACTCGAGTGGCTCGCTATTTACGTTTGGCGACACATTGCCAAGTAAGAACTGCCGACAGGACGTAGATATGGCAAATTTATACCTGATAGCGAGGTTCTTATGGTGGCTTGGCGGGTTTCATGTCCATCAGAGCCTTGCCGCAGATGTCAATACCAGCCATTCGGTGGCCTCCTCCAATTTCTCTCAGTTGCCTTGCCTGATACTTGCGCAAATTAATGCATGGCCCAAGCCCCAGAGTGGTATTTCTATCCTGCATTGTCTTCGATTTTCCCGAATTATCCGGTGAACAACCGTATGTGCCGGGCCCACAACGGCACTCGCGTGATGTTCAGTTATCACTACTGCACAGACGAAGGGCGCCTAAGAGTATTGCTTGGCCAGCCAGGAATGGCTTTCCTAGCCGGCATGCCATTGTTCTACGTGCGCATCCGAGGCAAAAAGAAGAGCAATTCAACCCTTTGCAGAAAGACTCTCGCTGTTGCTGCTCTTTGCAGTAGGTAGCGATTACTATTCTACGCCCTTAAATGGGATTTCTAGAAAACAATTTCGGCGCCCTTTTCGGCCCTACAGGGCAAATGCACCGTGCTTGCCCATATTTCCGACAGGAGCAGTGCTACAGACCACGCTGCCCAGCTAGTACTCTTCAACGCTACAGGGCGGCCGATCTACGAAGGCCAGCACGCATCATGGCGAGAATGCATTTTAGCTGGCTAATCGAAGCTCTGATTTCTCGCGTGGAGTTGCTTAAACTCTAAAAATAGCGAGTTTCTTACTTATCCTTTGCTATTCAACTGGTTAGCCATCGCCGCAGGCGCAGTCCTAAGCCTATCAGCAGTAAGCCAAAAAAGAGGGCATAGAAACCTGCATACCACGCCAGAGAGACCGTACCTCCATAAACACGAAATAGCATAACTACTCCCAAACCCATTGAGATAACGCCGGCTACGGCTAGCTGCCATTCATCTTGAACCTCTTTTCGAACGTGATAGGCTAGCCATAGCTCAAAAAGACCGGTTAAGATACACCACGAGGAGAACAGGTATACCAATCGGTGGTCTTCCAAACGGCCCAACCAGATCGTCAGTCCTAGTAAGATACCTGTAATCCCTTCCGCTATC
The DNA here is from genome assembly GCA_025055285.1 of Saprospiraceae bacterium. GTDB lineage: Bacteria > Bacteroidota > Bacteroidia > Chitinophagales > Saprospiraceae > M3007. The sequence continues at coordinate 131,924 of JANWXM010000007.1, read as the reverse complement.
AGTAGCCACCAGGCATATTCTTCGCCGCGCAAACGCCACCCTGAATAAGCTGCCATAGCTCCATCGGCTAGCAAATAAACTGCAAGGCATGTCGCCAACGCCGCAAAATGCGTTCGCGAAAGCGAAAATACAACTATTGCAAAGAGCAAGGCCGCTACTCCGCGGAGCGCCAATAGCCACCAGTATTTGGCGAATATGCTCATCATATCGAATAGAATTTTTTTACGAAGATAGAAACAAAAAATTAGAACTCAAATGAAAGAACCGAAGAAATAAAAGACTAGACAAGTAAACAACCGCTCTGACGCACGGCAAAGCGCTTGACTGTCATTACCCTTCCTTTTTTGTTTTTTCTTGAGAAGGCAAATGTTTTTGTTCTGGAGAAATTAATGTCAGCACACGCGTAAGTCGAGGTTGCTATTGCAAGATGATGTCATCGGACAAATGATTGCTCAAATACGGCAACATTGTCGCGGTCATCTATTACCACTAGGCGAAGCGAGTGTTTTCCGGGTGCAATACCTTCATCAAAATGATGCGTTAAAAGTCCATTTTTTCGGTCAAATTCAAACAATATCCATTTTCCATCTACGGTAGCGCGATAGCGCAAAGGGCGTGCACTGTCTTTAGTACTGAAGTTGTCGCTGATAGCAAAAGCCATAAATGCCTTGCCGCGCATGTTTGCTGAAAAAGCAACGGGCTGAATAGTTGGAGCAACCGTGTCTACGAAGACGGCATAGCGTCCTAACTCGCGAATGCGCGTTTCTACGGCTCCGTTGACCCATCTTCCGCCGACGCTTTCAGGGCGTTTCCCTTCGAGATAAAGGATAAGCGCTTTCGACGTTAAAAGAGGTGGAATTTCTACGATAGGGCGTAGGCTTAAGGTACAATAGCGATGGAGAGGCGTATTGTCGTTGTGAACGTGGTGAGTTGGAGTCAACCCTCCTCGTAGAGGTGGGCTAACCATATATTGAAAATAAAGCGTTTCGTACAGTGCGCTAGCAGGTATATGCAGAGCAAAACCATCTATTTCTATGCGGTGGGAAGTTTCCCACGAAAGCTGACGCTGATGAGGAGAAAATACGATGGGTTGCACGTCACCGCGCCGCACCCAGAAGCGCAGTACTGCTGGATTTCCGTAGGCGTCGGCGGCTAGTAAGGAAACGAAGGTGAGGCGGTTCTGATACAAAGGCACGACGCCGAAGTTGCTGGTATATTCGTACATAGAGAGGCGGTCGCCAGCAAGAAGATAGCATCGCTGAAACCACATACCTGACCGTTTGTATTCAGCATAATCAATATGTGCATTGATATACCGCGTCTCGTCAAAATCTAGTTCTTGGGCACGCCAGCCGAAAATTTGCTGTTCATCGGCAAATAGGCGCAGAGAAAACAGACCGTTCTTGTTGAATGTGTTTCCTGTGGCTCTGTCGAAGGCCTGCAAAGCAAAACCTACACGCCAGGCGGGAAGCATCAGCGTGTCGCCGCCTTTTAAGCCGTAATTGCCATTAGGGCGCCGTTCGACGGACAGGATTTGATCAGCTATAGTTTCGCGCCGGTCATTCAGGTAATAAATTTTTAATGCGAGCAATTCTGGCGCATCCTTATCAGCGATGGGCAAATTGAAGAGCAAAGGATTAAACAACTTTTGATCTTTTGTGCGGCGAATTTCAAAATGGAGATGAGGCCCTTCCGAGCTTCCCGAATTACCCATCAGGCCAATTTGCTCGCCTTTTTTTATGGGAAATGCCCTCTCTCCGGGATACAAGTCTACTTCAAAACTCTCTCGGCGATACTGCTCAGCTTTTACGTACCGAGCTATCTCTGGTTTGAAGCGATGTAAGTGGGCGTATACGGTAGTATAACCGTTAGGATGGCGAATGTATAGCGCGTTACCGTATCCACCTTCTTGAACGCGGATGCGATAGACGTAACCCTCTGCAGCAGCGTAGATAGGTTGCCCAATGTTGCCGCTTAGGTCAATGCCAGTATGAAAATGATTAGGGCGCAGTTCGCCAAAGGTGCCTGAAAGGCGAAGATTTTGGGCATCTACAGGCAAGCGAAAATAATTTTTAGGGTATGGCGACGGCTCCTCGCGATAAGGAGCGTAATTCTTTAGTGTTGTGACATATATGACAACATAGAGCCAAGTAAAAGTAACAAGCCAATTCGTTATTCTCATAGCAGTTAAGGAGAAATACAGACAACCTCACATGGGCAACTCTGAAGAGAAACGTGTTCTCTTCTTGGGTTTAAGAGGTCTTGAGGGCCTGCGGCGGATTGAAGGGCGCCTCTTTCATCGCGACGGAAATAGCCAGAGTCTCCCTATATGAACCGATCAGTAACTGTCTAACTGAAGCCAAAAGTTAAGTATATGTGCCGAGAGCGCTTCACTTGCTTCAAACATGCTCATGTGGCCCACGCCCTTAAGCACGTGCACTTCAGCACGTGGTGCACGCTCCACGGCTCGACGGGTATCTTCTAGAGGCACCAGTTTATCCTCATCTCCCAAGATAGCCATGACAGGTTGTTCAAACTTCTCTAAGGTGTCCAGATGGCTTCGTCGGTTCAACATAGTCTTCAGAGCAGTTATAATCCCTACTTCAGACTGGCGAAGGCCCATCTGGATGCATTGCTCGAGCACTTCGGGATGTTCCTCGGCATAGCGAGGCGCGAATAAATTTGGGAAGAGTTGACGGACAAAAAGCTCTTTGTGGCCTTGCTCCAAGATTTCAATGCTTCGCAACCGGCTTGCCGCACGCTCAGGCGAGTCAACAAATGGATGCGAATGAACGAGGATTGCTCCCTGCAGTTTATCCTGCAACTCAACCATACTTTGCAAGGTTACGTAGCCGCCTAGGGAATGGCCCGCTACTGCCATTCGTTCGAAACCTTCCTCCTGAGCTAAAGCTTCAAGTGCTAGCGCGTATTCTTCCATTTTAGGAGAAGAGGGTGGGTCGGACTGGCCAAACCCCGGTAAGTCGAGGCAACAGACGATTCCGTGAGGCTCTAGTGCAGATACAACAGCATCCCACACAGAATGGTCTTCACATAGGCCGTGAATTAACACCAAGGGCACTCGCCTCGAGCTCTGGTTGCCTCTAATGACATAAAACAAGTGCTTGTCGTGAGAGGGCTGTACAGAAATGCGCTTTTTCATACAGCAAAGCTGAAGAAAAAGTGGGGCGCTTGGTAGTAGGGAGCGTTCTTTTTTCTTACTTCTTCTCTTACAGAAGAGGAAAGCGATTCTAAAGACAGCGCTTTTGCCGTTTGAAAAGGTTCAATTGTTTTATGACTCCCTTCTCCTCCTTTGCCTAAAGGACTTTAGATTTTTCTCCTGTTTTGCGGCATACTTTCCGGGAAAAGATTGAAAAACAAGAGAGTTTAGGCACAAAGAACATCTTTCTCATAAAGTAGATGTAGGAATTCGGCGTGCGCTCATCCTTGTGCGATATTTTTTTGACGACCGAAAAGCCTCCTTGTGCATAGGCAACTTGTGCTTTATTCATAAGAAACGACAAGACCCATCAGCATCAACTGATGGGTCTTGCTCCCTCTGACTTAATGGTTCTAGACGAGTCGATGAATTTTGGAGAAATCTCCGGACTTAGTCTCCCGTCGTTTGGGCGCCCTCGCTTACCACTTCAAAACGAACGATCGGAGCAACTTCAGCGTGAAACTTGATGCGCGCCTCATAGAAGCCTAATTCTTTAACTTCGTCGGGCATTTCGATGATGCGGCGGTCTACTGCAATACCTGTTTGAGCTTGAATCTCGTCAGCAAGTTGTTGAGCAGTTACAGAGCCGAATAAGCGACCACTCTCTCCTGCCTTAGCTTTTACGCGGATAAGGGTTGCTTCTAACTTAGCAGCGTATTCGCGGAATGTATTCAACAGCGCGGCCTCTTTTTTCGCAGCTTGCTTCTTCAGGCCCTCAATACGAGCTAAATTTGTTCTGTTGGCTACGATTGCTAATCCGCGAGGAATGAGGTAATTGCGGCCGTACCCGTCGCGCACCTTTACTACGTCGTACTTAGCGCCCAAACGCTCGATATTTTCTAGCAAAATAACGTTCATAACCCAATTTTTTGAAAGTTCTTTATTTAAGCAAATCGCCCACGTAAGGTAATAATGCCAACTGACGCGCCCGCTTGATGGCTGTAGCGACGCGGCGTTGATATTTTAAGCTATTCCCCGTGATGCGACGAGGCAAGATTTTTCCCTGCTCGTTAATGAAGCTCTTTAAGAACTCTGGATCTTTGTAGTCAATATATTTGATGCCAAATTTTCGGAAACGACAATATTTCTTCTGGCGAAGTCCGATACGCGGGTTGCTTAAAAATTTCACATCTTCTCTAGAGGCGGCCATAATAGAAAAATGTTTAGCAGTTGTGAGGGTTTATTCGTTGATCAGCTCTTCTTGATCTAAGTCCACTACTTCTGGTATTGGTGGTTCTTCTTCGGCGGTAACGGGTGTTTGCACAGGTGCTCTCTTGCCGATGCGGCCATTGCGTTTGTCGTCGTTGTACTTGATGCCGTACTTGTCTAATTTGACGATGAGGAAGCGGAGCAATTTTTCGTTACGCCTCAGGTTTAACTCAAACTTGGCCAGCCAGCTCGCTTCGGTGCATGCGAACTCGTAGCAATAGTATACGCCGCTAGAGCGCTTCTTTATAGGATAAGCTAGCTGTCGAAGACCCATCTCCTCTACAGCGACGATAGTAGCGCCAAACTGCTTGAGTTCTTCTAAAATGTGTTCTGCTGTCGCTTTCACTTCATCGCTCGACAGCAATGGATCCACGATGAAGGTGACTTCGTAGTGTCTCATTTTTAATAAGATATGATAAAATTCGAAAGCCAGTTGCAAAAAACGGGCCCAAAGGTACAGCTCTTTAATTCAAACACAAAATTCCAATGAATTTTCGCGACGTTAGCACCTCAAGAGCACTTCCTTCTAGGAATTGAACCGATCTACAGGTGAGAATGAAAAATTGTTTTTACTCACTGATACCTCTAGTCATCTCAGGCGAGCTCGCTTTTGAGCAAGCAACACTCAGATTTTCACCCGCAAAAGGAATTACTTCGGAAATTCCATAACAAAATTTCGATAATATAGCATTAGCACTAGTGCCACGAAAAAAAAGATGCCCATGAGTAGATAAAGCAAACAATACGCTTTTCCGCGAGCGTTAGGAATACTTTCCATACTAGCTTTTATTATGTCTCTTGCCAAAATGAGCCGCAAAAATAAGCTTGTAGCAAAAAGCCATGTATAAACGGTCTTTATTTTTACTATACTGTAGCCGCTCCTTGCTTGTTGAAGATGCGGCACACTGGGCAGCATTTTTGCATCTACTCTTTCATAGTTCTTTGAAAAAGAGCACCTTAAGTAATTTTCGGGCAATAGCCTAGCTTGCCTAAATTAGATAAGGATTTCTAAGGGAGACAGTATTTTGCGCTATCCGCGCAAATTTCTCTCAGTGGAGAAAAACTAACTATCGTGAGCCATTAGGCGGAAACGGGCTCATTTGTAGTTAACCTAATTGTTGTTGCAGTGGCAGAGGAAAGTTAAGTCATTCTTGCTTAGAAAAACCAATTAACTTTGCCCATCGCCATGACCGATATGGATAATCTTAAACTTTAGAGGCTTTTGCTGCTTACCTCGTTTTTTATGACGAATGTAATCCAATTACTGCCTGAAAGCGTGGTTAATCAAATTGCCGCTGGAGAGGTGGTACAGCGCCCAGCTTCAGTGGTGAAAGAGCTGATAGAGAACGCGCTAGATGCGGGTGCTACTCAGATTCAACTGATAGTGCGCGACGCTGGCAAGACGCTCATTCAGGTGGTAGATAACGGTTGTGGAATGTCGGAGACCGATGCACGCATGTGCTTTGAGCGACACGCCACCTCTAAAATCCGAGATGCTCGCGATCTATTTTCTATTCGAACGATGGGTTTTCGAGGAGAGGCACTGGCTTCTATTGCTGCCGTTGCTCAGGTGGAGTTGCGCACCCGCCGTGCCACAGACGAATTGGGTACGCGCGTAATTATGGAAGACGGTCTCCTTAAAGTACACGAACCTTGCCACAGTCCACCGGGCACTAACATAGTAGTGCGCAATCTGTTCTACAACGTACCGGCGAGGCGAAATTTTCTAAAGAGCGACCTGGTGGAAATGCGCCATATATTAGACGAATTTCAGCATCTCGCTTTAGCCAATCCGGAAGTCTCCTTCTCGCTGTACCACAACGAGCAGGAGCTTTTTCATCTTGTTAGCGGAAATCTGCGCACGCGCATCGTAAAGGTTTTCGGAGAGGCTGTCAACAAAAAGCTTGTGCCGGTACGCGAAGAAACCGAAATCCTTACCATCAGTGGCTTTGTAGGTAAGCCCGATTATTTTCGAAAGGCGCGTGGCGAACAAATGTTTTTTGTCAATCGGCGCTACATAAAAAGTGCCTATTTACACCACGCGGTAATGAGCGCCTATGAGGGCATGTTACCTCCAGACACTTATCCGCTGTATGTGTTGTTCATAGACATTGACCCGGCCCGAATTGACGTCAATGTTCATCCGACTAAACAGGAAATTAAATTCGATGACGAACGCCTAGTGTATAATTATTTGAAAGTCGCAGTTCGGCATGCTTTAGGTATTCATAATGTGACGCCAACTCTTGATTTTGAACCCGAACCGGCATTCATAGCGAAGCCCGTACCCTGGCCCGAGGAATTGCCTGCAGCAGAGCGCACAGTTGGCGCTGCAAACATCGACCGCAGCACTCGCGAACGCTCCGCTGAGGAAAGGCAATTGCGCCACTGGCAGCGCCTTTTTGAGGGATTAGACACGCCCTCATCGGAACAAGCGCCGATCACGCTCCCCTCTCGAGCTACAGATTTGTTTTCCGACGAGACAAGTCATACTTTAGAAGGTGTCGATACTGATATACCTGCTTTAAAGTCACAACGGCCTCCATATCAGATTCACGGACAGTACATCATTACGCACATCAAATCTGGCTTTCTACTTATAGACCAGCAGGCGGCTAGCGAGCGCATCTTGTTTGAACGATACCTAGAGGCACTGCGCCAACAACCCGCTGCTGTGCAGCAGTTGCTTTTTCCTAAAAACCTCGAGTTGAGCCCCGCCGATGCAGCTTTATTGCGGAGTATCTTGCCGGAAGTTAATCGCTTGGGCTTTGACATCACAGAGTTTGGTGGGAATACGTTTGTTATTCATGGTGTACCAGCTATGCCCACAGTAAATCAGACGGAAGAAACGCTACTAGAGCGTTTGTTAGATCAATACAAAAGGGACGTAACGCCCGATATGGGTCTTCACGAACGCCTTGCCAGTGCCTTAGCGCGAAGTGCTGCCGTGCGTGCGGGGCAGCCCTTATCAACAGAAGAAATGCAAAGCCTTATTGATCAGTTATTTGCTTGCGCTCAACCCTATCGAAGTCCTTCTGGCAGATTGTGTTTCATCACCTTTGAACTTGAGGATTTACAACGGCGCTTTGCCAGCTAATTTCTGCGGATTTCATGTTTTATCAACCACTCACAGGAGTCGTTAAGCATTTGATCATCCTTAATGCGCTAATGTTTTTTGGTTCCTACGTCCTCTTAGGCAGTGAAACGTGGGACTTCATGACAAACGACTATGATCAGCTAGGGCGGCTGTCCTTGGCGCTGTTTATGCCGGGTTCGGCATATTTTCAGCCCTATCAAATCGCCACGCATATGTTTATGCACGCTAACATTGGGCACCTGGCCTTCAATATGCTTTCGCTTTATATTTTTGGGCCAAGGATAGAGTGGGTATTAGGTGCTCGGCGGTTTTTGTTTTATTACCTTTTTTGCGGTTTAGGAGCCATGGTAATGCATCTTGGCGTACAGTGGTGGGCATTAGAACAGGCGGGCCTAGATCCGCGTTCCTGGAATGGCTCAATGTTAGGTGCTTCTGGAGCGATCTTTGGCATACTAGCAGCGTATGCATACTTATTTCCTGATGACATCATTCAGTTGCTATTTCCTCCTATAGCCATGAAAGCCAAATATTTTGTGCCCATAATGGCAGCCTTAGAATTATATTTGGGCACGAGAGGCTACCAGACAGGAGTTGCACACTTTGCCCACTTAGGAGGAGCACTCTTTGGGTTTTTGCTCATTTTGTACTGGCATAAAAGAAGGTTTCGCTAGACCTCTTTCACTAGACCGTTGTATTATGGGATTCATACGCTCTATTTGGAATGACTTTCTTTATAGCATGCGGGTGTCGAATGTTGTCACTCGGCTGGTTGTCATCAATTTTGCAATTTTTCTCGTGGCACTTGTGCTATATGCCTTGGCGTTGATTTTAGGGAATGAAGCAGCATTCGAACGCGCGATTTTGTGGTTTTGTGTTCCAGCCTCGTTAAATCGCCTTTTGTGGCAATTGTGGTCTCCCATCACTTACATGTTTTTGCACATCCACCCGTTCCACCTTATAGGAAATTTAATTTTTCTGTACATGTTCGGCACAGTCATTAGCGACTTAATTGGCCCACGCCGAGTGATACCTCTTTACTTAGTAGGAGGTCTGGCAGGGGCTCTGTTCTTCATGCTCTCTGCTCAGTTATTGCCGGGAACGGGTGAGTATGCCTTAGGCGCTTCTGGTGCAGTAATGGCATTGGCAGGTGCGTCGGTATTCCTAGCTCCAGAATATCGAGTGGGCCTATATTTTTTGGGAGAGGTAAAACTGAAATATATCGTCATCTTCATTCTCGTGCTCGATTTAGTGGGTATTGCGGGGCAGTATAATTCTGGTGGTCATGCAGCTCATATTGGAGGATTTTTAATCGGCACCTGGTTTATATGGGCTTTTCGCCGAGGGCATGATTGGATGGAACCTATTCAGCGCGGATTGAATCGTCTACTGGATTGGTTTTCGGGAAAGAGTGCTAACCTTCAGAGAACGACGCGCTTCTCTGAAGCAGCCAAGCGAAAAGAGGAGAAGAAGGCTGAAGAACTTTCGTTTCAAGAACGTTTAGACAATATCCTAGATAAAATTAAGGCGAGTGGTTTGGAAAGCTTGACGCCGGAAGAAAAGGAGTTTCTTTACAACGCCAGCAAGAAGGGATAGGAAATTCCCCGATTCGCTATGGGATATCTGTTGCGTCATGCCCTACAGTTAGTTAGTGCAGTAGTTATTGGGTGTACTTTCTTGTGCTATTTAGCGCCCTTTGTTAGTCCTGCATTTTTTCGATGGCTGGCGTTTTTCGGTACAGCGTTTCCATGGTTGCTTTTTGGGCATCTCTTGCTTGCCGCGGTGTGGGTGTTTCGGCTTCATCGGTACGCCATTTACCATGTGGGCATGATTGCGCTAGGGTGGACGCATGTAACGGCCTTTATTGGGTTGAATGTAGGGCAACAAGTGGCGCCTGCAGGTGCTATAGTTGTCGCTTCACATAACGTAGGTGGTTTGTTCCGCGGCATTCATTTGGAGCAGGAAGAGTGGGATAGTATCATTACCCACTACGTCCGCATTTGGAAAGAAGGGATTTCGCCGACGGTGTTGTGTGTTCAGGAGACATCGCGCAAGTTTTTCCTCAGATTAGGGCCGCGTCTAGGCTTTCCTCATGTATTCGAACTTGGCCGATCGGGTACGGCTATTTTGAGTCAATATCCGGTCTTACGCGGCGGTTGGTTGCCTTTTGAAGAGCCTGAAAATACCTCTATGTGGGCCGATCTTCAGGTTGGCCAGCATATTGTGCGGGTATATAACGTGCATTTACAGTCGAACCGCGTCACTTACGATACGCAGCGGATTGTTAAGGAAGCGCCGATTGACAGCAAAGATACCTGGAAGGGTGTTGGCCAGGTGATACGCAAAGTAGGTGATGCTACGGCTATTAGAGCCCGCCAGGCGAAGATGCTGCGCAATTCAATTGCCTCTTGCCCGTATCCTGTTATTGTTTGCGGCGATTTCAATGATACGCCCACTTCTTACGTTTATAATCAGGTGTCTAAAGGACTAAAAGATACTTTCCGAGAGCGAGGCTTCGGCTGGGGGACGACTTTTGGAGGCGCTATTCCTTTCTTGCGCATCGATTACGTCTTATGTGCTCCAGTTTTTGAAGTATACAGCTGCCAGGTGATCCGCTGCGATATTTCTGACCATTATCCCGTTGTGGCAGCTATATCGCTTTCCGAGCAAGAGCAATAACAAATGTTACTGTTGCTGCAGTTGTTTTGCTGCTTCTCGAAATTGTTGAGCCATTTGTGTGTTCCCGAGAGCTTCATATAGTTGAGCCCCCAGTTCGTAAGCCGCCTGGAAACCGGGAGCAAGTTGAAGGAGCTTATCTAGGTATTTAAGTGCTTCAGCGAGATTACCCTGCCGTTGAGCAATGACGGCGAGATAGTAATACGGCATAGGAGCTCCTGGTTCGAGTTGAGTAGTGCGTAAAAATTGGCTCTTTGCTTGCTCGGCTTTTCCTTGATTGAGCCAGTAAAGACCCAAAATATTGTTGGCTAATTCGTCAGCAGGGCTAATGTCAAGCGCCTTTTCGGCAGCAGCTTTAGCTTGCTCGAGTTGGCCGCTATTGAAATAAGCCTGAGCGAGGTTTGCCCATGCAAGTTCGTTATCTGGTACATTTTTGACTTCTTGCTGGAGGTGTTCGATAGCACCACTCCAGTTCTGCAACTTTAATGCTGCTGTGCCCAACGCACAATTTCGAGTAGTGTCTTTGAGAATAGCCAAGATTGGCACTCCATCAACTTTAATGACGTGAATAGCATTGTCGGGCGGCCATAAGCCGCGCTTCAGGGTATGGCCGTTGATGAAACGCGTCGGATAAAGGGCGTAATCCCAGGCATCGTCGCAGCGGCGCTCCCATTTGAGGTATTTCACGAGCACTTTGTCTCCATACTTAGCCAAATATTGTTTTGCAGGATAATACATATTGGTGGCAATGACGACTACTTCTTCCATGTTTGGGCGCAGGATCCCCTGTTTCTCCAACCACTCTACTCCTTGGCGAATGCTAATTCCCCAGTAATCCGTTTCGTAATTGCCATAAGCGCCTTTTAATCCGCCAGCAATTGGATTGAAATATAAGTAAGAAATGCGTGGATAACGGGCAAGGAAAATTATTGCATCCGCCATGAGTAGGGTCAAGGCCGTTCCGATAGCAAGCAGCGCGATACGCTTCGAAGAAAAGATATGGAAGAGCTCACTCCAGAACACCCCAGCGGCTACTGCCATAGGAGGATAGGCAAATGTCAGGTGGCGCCAACCATCGTGTAGCGTGGCATTCTTGTATATGACGTAAAAAATCGGAAAAATTGCCGCAAAGAGCACTAGCACAACCCACAGCGGTTGGTAGCGGCGTAAAAGGCGCGGCAACAAAAGAAAGCAACCGCCAAAACCCACCAATACAGCTACGGGAATAGTTAATGCGATCCACTTTATGGGATAATGCCAGGGTGTCAGGTTGGATTTAATGTTAGTGCCATCGTAAAGCACGCGTATGGCGATTTCTAGGTCTGAAAATTTCGTTAGGGCTAGCCAGGGATGAGTGAGAGGCGCCTGCAGAGCAAAGGGCCAGAACAGCAATGCAAGCGCGTAACCTACTACCGCTGCACTGCCAACTGTTACAGCATATTGGCGCAAGAGCTTAACTTCGAAAAATCCCTTTCGGCCGTGTTTGAGCAAGAAAAAGAGTGCAGCGAAGAAGAATAGATAGGCAAAATTGAGAAGTCCTCCTGCGCGCACACTTAGCGAAATGGCTAGGCCTGCGACCAACCCTATCCAATGCCAGCGCGAGGGACGTGGCATCTGCTGCAGAAGAGCAGCCATATGATAAAGGGTTAGCATATAACCGGCAGCGAAGGGAATATCCTTCGGGTTAACTAGTGCATCCCCCACAAAGCGGGGCGATAACAAGAGAAGCACCAGCGTTAATACGCCTGCTGGCCATCCAGCGATAAGACGCGCCAGCAACCCTGCTGCCAAGATGGCCACCCAGCCCAAAATTGCACTAAATAAATGCCGGACATGGTGATAACCCATGTCTTCTTCCTGAAAACCAAGAGCTTTGTTTGTAAAACCTGTAACAAGCTCAAAAAAACCGCCGTACAAATGCATGTTGCCCTCGGGCACATTAAGTGCCGACGTGTCACGACCCAGAGTAGTGTAATAATTTATAAGCTTGGCACTGTAGGCATTTTGAAATTTGTCGTCAGCATTAATGCCCGCTCCAAAGGCCAATATACACAGCAGCATTAATCCAGCTCCGGCCAGAATCCAAAACCATAAGCGCAGGCGGCTATCTAAAGGGGTGGCTACAGATGGCCGTTCGAGCAGGTCGCGTACAGGCGAAGAACCCGAAGCACCTTTGGGCGCCGAACGCGTTGGCTTTCGCGCGGTAGATTTTGGAGGCGGAGCTTTTCGCGCTTTCGACATAGGACGGCTCAGTGTGGCATGCGGAAGTCAAATACGGGCGCAAGGTAACAACATTTCAACTTATAGTCCCTCTTGCCGCTTGAGATACCACATGAAAATGGCTGCCAGTAGTAAAAGCATGAGTGAAATGAACAACACTCCGAATTGCAGGAAGCGAATTCGCTGGCGCTTTCTGCGTTTGCGCCGTTGTTCTAAACGCGCTTGCAAGCGCTGCCACACTCGTTCAGGTGGTGCCTCTTGGAGTAGCGCCTCTTGTTTTTGAAAAAATTCAAACAAATTCATAATCACCTCCTATAGATGCCCCTTGCTTGCAATAGCTGTTGCAGTCGGGTTCGGGCTAATAGCAGTTGGGTTTTACTCGTGTTAATACTAATGCCTAACATTTCGGCAATTTCATGGTGCTTGTAGCCCTCAAGTACATACAAATTGAACACAGTGCGATAGCCAGGTGGTAACTCAGCCAATAGGTCTAAAATCTCCCGAGTGGATAGCTCTGCTTCAATGGAAAAGTCGTCTTGCATATCTGGGGGGCGCACCTCCTCCCCTAGAAACACGAGTGGCTGTGTCTTGCGCAGCAACATAAGTGCTTCGTTGACCATCACGCGCCGCATCCACCCTTCAAAACTGCCGCTTCCTTGGAAGGTATCTATCTGTGAAAAGATTTTGTAAAAGCCACTTAATAAAGCCTCCTCTGCATCTTCCCGGCAACTCAAGTAGCGCCGGCAAACGGCATAGAAAATCGGGGCATAGTGGTCGTACAACCATTTTTGAGCCTTTGGATCCTCGGCTTTGAGCCGCTCAATAAGCGTTCGTTCTTTCATCACTCCTTTCTCCAAGTGCTCAATAGAGAGAATCTACAAAGATAATTACTTTGAGTTTCAGAATAGGAAGAAACAAGTATCTTGCTAGAGCCTTTTATCCCGTATTTTCTATAGGGTATCAATCTGAGGTCGAGTAGTCGGCTATGCAGTGTTAGCTGCAAATTGTTTCATGCGTCTATGAGCAAGGGATTTGCCAGGTTTATTCTCGACGCATAGAATAGTTGAAAAGTCCCTAAAATCCACAAGTTATATTCATGGAGCCTCTAAAATTTGTTCTTAATAGGCGTGAAAAACAATTAAATATTAATATTAGGCCAATCTTTGAAAGGGTTGAAAAAAATGTCGTTGAGGAACAAATTGTCGCTTCTGCGCTCGAGCAACAAAATACAGGGCCGCATAAATAGCATGCTGACTTTCTTCGAGGGGCAGAAGTCAATTGCTCGGGTGGCAACAAGGGCCGTCGCATCCCGAACTTAACCGTTTAGACGAGAGCTCAAAAGACGGCAGGTGGTGACATGCCTTCGAATCCAATACAACGAATTCGACTAACTTAGCCTGCCTCCCAAAAGCATATACCTTTGCTGCGGTTTTCACTAAAAGGCTTTGTTCATTTTAAAGAGATTGATAACGTGGAGCTAATTGACGGAAAATATCGCCTCTGTGGTGGAATAGACCCTCTTGAACTCTGCCGTCAGTATGGGACGCCGTTGTATGTATATGATGCTAGCATCATGGAGCGCCAATATCGGCGATTGATTTCGGCCTTTTCCTATCCGAAGATTCGAATTCACTATGCCTGCAAGGCACTGACGAACCTCGCTGTCCTGCAGTTTTTTCAGCGCTTAGGGACTGGCCTGGATTGTGTGTCTATTCAGGAGGTTCAATTAGGTTTAAAGGCGGGTTTTTCGCCAGAGGAGATTTTGTACACACCCAATTTTGCTGCTTTAGACGAGTATGCCGAGGCCGTTCGATTAGGTGTACGCATCAACATCGACGCCATCCCGATGCTAGAGAATTGGAGCTTACATTATCGAGATATACCCATCTGCATTCGCATTAATCCGCACATCAAGGCTGGTGGCCACGACAACATCAGTGTTGGTCATGTGGACTCCAAATTTGGCATCAGCATTCACCAATTACCCCATGTGTTGCGCATAGTAGAAAGCCAGGGTCTGCACGTAGAAGGGTTGCACATGCATACGGGCTCCGACATCTTGGATGTAGACGTATTTTTGCGTGGAGCGGAGATCCTTTTCGAAGTTGCACGAAAATTTCCCGATCTTCAATTTATTGACTTGGGTAGCGGCTTTAAAGTACCCTATAAACCTGATGACATCGAAACTGACGTTGAAGAGTTGGGCTTGAAGCTAAGCCAGCGTTTCGAAGCGTTTTGTCAAGAATACGGTCGTAAGTTGAAGCTCATTCTTGAACCGGGCAAGTTTTTAGTTAGTGAAGCCGGCTATCTCTTTGCGCGCTGTACGCTGGTCAAGCAAACGACTTCTACTGTGTTTGTTGGCTTAGATACGGGTTTCAACCACCTCATTCGGCCGATGTTTTATGGCGCATATCATCGAATCGTTAATGTTACAGAACCTAATTTCAAGCCGCGTATTTATACCGTAGTAGGCAACATGTGCGAAACGGATACTTTTGCCGTTGACCGCCGTATTCCAGAAGTTGTAGAAGGCGATATTTTGGCTTTTTTCAACGCTGGTGCCTATGGCTGGATGATGGCTTCCAATTACAATTCCCGCCCGCGACCTGCTGAAGTGTTCATTTACAAGGGAAAAGCGCATCTCGTACGTCGCCGCGAAACCCTTGACGACTTGCTGGCCACTCAGCTTCCATTTGAAGATTGGTGAGGGCGCTCTCCTTCATACGTTAAATCGGAAGTGCATGATGTCGCCATCTTGCACGACGTATTCTTTGCCTTCAACGGCCATTTTGCCTGCTTCTTTCACTTTTGATTCAGAGCCGTAGAGGATGAAGTCTTCATATTTGATGACTTCGGCCCGAATGAAGCCTTTTTCGAAGTCGGAGTGAATGACGCCTGCTGCCTCTGGAGCCTTGGTGCCACGGCGTACCGTCCAGGCGCGCACTTCTTTTTCGCCAGCAGTGAAGAAAGTGATTAAGTCTAAGAGGGCATAGCAATGGCGAATAAGTATATTGCGGCCGGGTTCCCTAAGGCCCATCATAGTCAAGAACTCTGCTTGCTCTTCCTGGGCCTCCATCTCTGCAATCTGCGCTTCAATGCTTGCGCAGATGAGGAGAACGTGAGCATTTTCGTTGGCCACTGCTGCACGTAGTGCTTCAGTATGTCTATTGCCCGTTAAAATAGCGTTCTCATCAACATTGCACACGTAGAGTACAGGTTTTGCCGTGAGCAAAGACAATTCTTTTGTAATCAGGCGCCTACCGTCTTCGTCCATTTTGGGCAATAGGGTGCGCACCGGCTGGCCTGCCTCTAGATGTGACTTGACTGCGGTGAGAAGCTCCAGATTTTTCAACTCCTCTTTATTCCCTGCTTTTGCTGCTCGGCTGACGCGGTCGAGGCGTTTTTCTACAGTCTCTAAATCCTTCAAAGCTAGTTCAAGGTCTATGACTTCTTTGTCGCGCACAGGATTGACGCGACCCTCTACGTGCACGATATTGTCGTCCTCAAAACATCGCACGACGTGTACAAGGGCATCCACTTCTCGGATGTTGGCTAAAAACTGATTGCCTAAGCCCTCTCCTTTACTAGCTCCTTTAATCAGGCCTGCTATGTCTACGATTTCTACTGTAGTAGGCACTACGCGCTGGGGGCGCACGAGCTCTGCCAAGCGATTTAAGCGCTCGTCGGGCACTGCAATAACTCCTACGTTGGGATCTTTCGTAGCAAAAGGATAATTAGCTGCTAGTGCCTTTCCGCTGGTTAACGCATTGAAGAGCGTGGATTTGCCCACATTAGGCAGACCAACAATGCCGCATTGCAAAGCCATGAGTGAACAGTGCAGTAGATAGAAAGATAGCTACTGTGCTTAATAAAAATTTGGGAAAGCACCCACAAAGGTATCTCACAAATGTCAAATCAATAGACGCGACGAAGTGCATATCCAAAAATAATATGGCAAGTTAAGCACTTGGGCTTCTCTAACCGAAGAATCTTTTTTCAAGATCTTTCCATTCGAGTAAACCATGCAAACATCCGTTGGGATAGTTCTGCGCCCAGCGCTCAAGATCACAGCCGCGTCGCACATCCTTATACCTATTATACCATCAGGTATTCATTCAGCCGCTCGAAATGCTTTCTAGGGTAGAGCATGCCTTGATCTGTACTTCTTCTAAGAAAATGAGGCGCTAATCTATCGGCTCATTCATTATCCAAATGATACCTACGCATAGTCAGAGCGAAGCGCCTTGTCTGCGTGCAATTTACCTAGCTAAAGCCCTTCCCTCCAAGCGCTCCTTTCTGCTTACGAGCCCTCCACTCACCATCGGCATTCCTCCTTAAGGTGATGTTTGCCAAGACGTTTGATGAGATAAAGAGGTAGTCCTGCGTTGTTCTATTTTGTAAACCAATTAGACCCTGCTCGTAGTCGGCCTTCAGTTCTCATAATGCAAAGCCTGAATAGTGTTTCGTTTAAGTGGTTTTTATGGATTAATTGGACCAAAAAATTATATTAATGGCCTCACAAAAGGAAAAATGTGCGTATAAATATAAACCAAAGGGCTGGGAAACGTCATTAACAAATATTCCACGGATATGCCCTTTCCCTTTTCTCGCTTAAGAAGAATGAAAAATTTGGTGCATTCTTTGAATAAAATCCCGTATATTCTTGCCATATGATTAAGGTATTCTGTTTTCGCCCTAAAACCGGCCATTCCCTGCGAAGCCAGAGGGTGCTTCACCTTAGTTTAGCATTAGCCTCAGCAATTACGCTAAGCCTTTGGTTGGGTTGCTCTTCGGGTAGTTCTAGTCCACAACGCATGCCTCAACGGGCTGCAGACTCTTTAGAAACTCCTACAGCGAGCAAATCACCTAAATCGCTGTATACGTACGTGTTTCACCAAGAGGTTACTCTCGGAAACTACTTTGATGTCTTGGATCGGTTGGTTCGTTGGCTAGATAGCTTAACGCCCTATCCGTTAACAGAACACTTATTGGTACATGCCAATCCCTGGCTCATAGACACTTTAGCTCAGACGGACTATTATCATCGAATGGCGCGTGGTGAATTTGTCTTTGACGCTAGAAATTTAGTAGTGATCCGCCCTGGCGATGCGCTGCGAATTCCCGATGAAGCCACTGCCCATCAGCTGCAACAACGCCTAGATAGTTTGTGGCTAGACCTGAACATACCGGAATATCGCCTGCGGGTGATGTGCGGTCGGGATACCCTTTTCAGCGTTTTAACCCGCATAGGTCAGAATAAAAGGCGCTTTCAGCAAATTCCCGGTCGAGTAGAAGACCTGCGCACGCGCACTGGGCGAGGGCATATTGTGCGAATCAACCGCGCACCCACGTATTTTGTAGATCCTCATACGGGCCGACGCCTCTACACCACTCGCCGCGACGATGGACGTCGTACTCGAATGCCGCAAATTCCTTGGATAGAAACTGAAATTAACGGCGTCCGCCACGGTCAGATGCTGCATCCCACGACTAACCCGGCCTCTTTAGGGAAGGCAAGTTCCAATGGCTGTATCGGCTATAGTGAGGCAGATGCCTGGCGCGTATACTATCACGCTCCTCTTGGTACGCCCATCGTTATTCGTTATGATGTAGACGTTCCTCAAGCTAATGGCGATACGCTGCGTTTGCGCGATATTTATGGCCTGCGTAGAAAGAAACATCCGAAGTAACGAGCAATTTTAGCATTTTCGATTCAATTCCTTTGCCCATGCTCCGCTTTCTTATTAGAATAGGCCTTTTGCTCCTCGTGGGCATTCTCGTGTACAATCGCTTTTTCGGCACAGATACTGAAAAAGAACAGGCAAAAGAGATTTTTCGCAAAACAGGTGAGCTCGTTGGCGATACGTGGAACCTATTGCGCGCAGAGAAGGATAAGTTCGAGGCAGGTAAATACGATCGCGTCTTGGAACAGCTAGGGCGAGCGTATCAATCTCTGCGTGAAGGTGCTAAGTATCTGGACGAAAACGCCTTGCGGCGCTTAGATGAGTTAGAGCGCCGCAAGGCAAAACTCGAGCAACAGTTCTCTACTTTGGAAACGGCTGAACAGGCGCTGCGCGACAGCTTATTATTAGTGACTGCTAGGAAAAGACGAGGGCGTGCAGCCGACGAAGCAATCGTTTCACGTCAAGCAGAATTAGAGTCTCGTCGCGATGCGCTGACCCGCCAACTAGAGCAGCTAGTGCGCGATTCCGAGGCGTTGACTCGCCGGGCGCAGGAATAGCCTGCGGAGAGTCTTACGGGCTCTCTTGATAACCTAGTTCGCGCAGGGCTAACCAGGCAAGAAGGGCCATGCCAGGCTCTAGTGCTGCTTCGTCAATGTCGAAGCGATTGGTGTGCACTGGCGCGCAAATGCCTCGGTGAGGATTACCGGTTCCTAATCGGTAGAAGCACGCGGGTAAAACTTGTGAATAATAGGCAAAGTCTTCAGCCGTCATGCGAATAGGGAGGTCTACGACGCGGTCACTACCAAGCAATTCAGCAGCCCAGGCACGCGCGCGTCGTGTTAGCTGAACGTGGTTGTGCAAAACGGGATAGCCTTTGATAATGGTAAACTCGCAAGCGCCACCCATGCTTTTGGCAATTGCTTCGGCCATTTTCTTCATGCGGCGATGAGCTTCCTCCCGCCATTTTTCATTCATGGTGCGAAAGGTGCCTTCCAGATGGACAGCGTTAGGAATGACATTAGTGGCTCCTCCATCAGAGTATATCTTGCCAAAGGTGAGCACAGTTGGCACGGCAGGGTCTGCATAGCGGCTGGTAATTTGCTGTAGAGCCAACACAATCTGCGCGGCAATGACAACGGGGTCAATGCATTCATGAGGCATGGCGGCGTGGCCACCGCGCCCTTTTACAGTTACATACACCTCATCGGCGGAAGCCATGTAGTCGCCTACGCGGAACCCTACGAAGCCCGCGGGTAAGGCGGGGTATACGTGTTGTCCGAAGATTGCAGCCGGGCGAGGATTTTCAAGTGCGCCTGCTTGAATCATAAGGCTAGCACCACCGGGGAGCTTCTCTTCTCCAGGTTGAAAGAGGCATTTAACTGTTCCTGAAAATTGCCTGCGAAGGGTCTGCAAGATGCGCACAGCGCCTAGTAGCGCAGCGGTGTGAACATCATGGCCACAGGCGTGCATAACTCCCTCATGTTGAGAGCGATAGGATACAGTATTTGCCTCTTGTATAGGTAGGGCATCCATGTCAGCGCGCAACGCTATGGCTCGCTTACTCGGGTTTCTCCCCTGGATGAGCGCAACAATGCCTGTGCCTGCTATGCCCTTATAGTGAGGAACACCCCATTGCTGGAGCAAGGTAGCTATGTACTGCGCGGTTTTCTCCTCTTGAAAGGAAAGTTCTGGGTATTGATGCAAGAAGCGCCTATATTCAACAACGTCAGGGAAATAGCGCTGGGCAAGTTCGCGAACTAGTTTGGCATTCATGCTTGTTGTTCAACAAGTTGCTCGCTGATTTTGCCAAAGCGCCTCTCGCGCTGTTGGTAGCTAACAATGGCCTCAAAGAAATCGTCGCGACCAAAGTCAGGCCAAAAGACGGGTGTGAAATACAGCTCGGTATAGGCCGATTGCCACAGAAGGAAATTCGACAGGCGAGTCTCTCCTCCAGTGCGGATGAGCAGGTCAGGGTCGGGGATACCTGCTGTACAAAGTTCGCTCTCAAAGGTGGCAATGTCAATTTCGCTTGGTTGGAGTTGGCCTGCAGCTGCTCTTTGTGCTAGTTGGCGAACAGCGCGCAAAATTTCCCATCGCGCCGAATAATTCAGGGCCAACACTAGGGTCAAGCGTGTGTTGGCCCGTGTTTGTTCAATGCCTTCGAGTAAGGCCTTTCGGCTGGCAACGGGTAGAGCGCTTAGATCGCCAATCGTAGTTAGGCGCACTCCATTGCGATGTAAATCGTCAATTTCTGTTCGTACGGTTTCAACAAGAAGATTCATCAGGGCTGTTACCTCAGCAGGAGGACGGCTCCAATTCTCTGTGCTAAAGGTATAGAGCGTCAAATATTTAACACCAATTTCGACAGCAGCCTCGGTTACCTCGCGTACGCTCTTCACACCGCTGCGATGACCTAATACTCGGGGGAGGCCTTTCCGCTTGGCCCAGCGGCCGTTGCCATCCATAATGATAGCAATATGTACGGGAATATATCCCGCAACGATACGCGCTTTTAAATCAGGTGTCATACCTCGATGTCGTGAACTATACAGGGATATGTTTCGCAAGAACGGCTGGCAAAGATACGAGCGCTTTTACCGCTGCGAGAGTTTAAAGAGATTCCTGCACTACTTTTGATGGTCTTTTTCGCGACTTTTTTCCACTCTCTTTGCTAGCGCTAACCTGACCGGCCGGATTAGGAATATCCAGAGCAATTTCGAGGACTTCAGCCATAGTATCTACGTAGTGAAAATGAAGTCCTTTGATGTATTCGGGTTCAATTTCAGCAACGTGTTTCTGGTTTTCCTTGCACAAAAGCACCTCGCGCAGGCCGGCACGCTTAGCTGCGAGGATTTTTTCTTTTATGCCACCCACGGGCAATACTTTGCCGCGTAACGTAATTTCACCCGTCATGGCCAAGAAGGGCTTTACAGAGCGTTTGGTGAAGGCCGATGTCAAGGCGGTGAGCATGGTTATTCCTGCTGATGGGCCGTCTTTAGGTATCGCGCCTTCAGGTACATGGATATGGACATCAGTTTTGTCAAAGATGTCTGGGTCGATGGACAGCTCTTGAGCATGCGCTTTGATAAAGCTCAACGCGGTAGTGGCACTCTCTTTCATGACATCGCCCAGATTGCCTGTCATTTGTAAGCGACCACTGCCTTTGTTGAGGCTGGCCTCGATGAAAAGTATGTCACCGCCGAAGCTGGTCCAAGCTAAGCCAATAGCTACTCCTGGTGCTTGTTGTTCCTGATAAACTTCCGTATCGTACTTTATCGGCCCTAAAATTTCGTGGAGGTGTTCAGGCCGAATGACGGGGTCGTAAGGTTCTTCCATGGCGACCTTCTTCGCCACATAGCGCATTACGGATCCAATCTCTCTGCTTAGGTTGCGCACTCCGCTTTCGGCAGTGTAGTGCCGGATGATATGCGCTAGCGCTTTGTCTGTAATCCTAACCTGGGCAGGTTTTAGGCCATGCTCCTTTCGCTGCTGAGGAATGAGGTGCCGCTTTGCAATCTCCATTTTTTCCTCTTGCGAATAGCCGGCAATTTGGATGACCTCCATCCGGTCAAGTAAGGCCGGTTGAATCGTCGAGAGGGTATTGGCTGTAGCGATGAACAGCACTTTCGACAAGTCGTATTCCAGTTCTAAGTAGTTGTCGTAGAAGGTAGTATTTTGCTCAGGGTCAAGGACTTCTAATAGGGCAGATGAAGGGTCGCCGCGAAAGTCCTTGCCTACCTTATCTATTTCATCGAGAATGAAGACGGGGTTGCTACTTTTACACTTTTTCAACGATTGGATAATCCGCCCTGGCATTGCGCCAATGTAAGTGCGCCGATGGCCGCGAATTTCCGCTTCGTCGTGCAAGCCGCCTAGGCTCATGCGCACGTATTTGCGGCGCAGTGCGCGAGCGATGCTTTGACCCAGCGAAGTCTTGCCTACGCCAGGTGGGCCTACCAGGCACAAGATAGGCGCTTTCATGTCGCCCTTCAATTTTAGCACGGCGAGATGTTCTAAGATCCGCTCCTTTACTTTCGTAAGACCGTAGTGGTCTTTATCTAGAACTCGCTTAACGCGCTTAAGGTCGAAATTGTCCTTCGTGTACTCTTGCCACGGTAAGTCGAGCAGCGTCTCCAGATAGGTCAACCCAATAGAATATTCAGCAATTTGAGGGTTGACGCGACGCAATTTGTTAATTTCGCGATGGAAGACTTCTTCAACAGTTTTAGACCATTTCTTCTTTTTAGCGCGCTCCAAAAGAGCATTAATTTCCTCTTCTTGAGGATTTTGGCCTAATTCTTCTTGAATTGTTTTGAGCTGTTGGCTGAGGAAATAATCGCGCTGTTGTTTTTCGATATCGCTCCGAACCTTGGCCTCTATTTGGTCTTTTAGCTCGAGTAATTGTAATTCCGCATCCATGTGTTGAAGGATGCGACTGGCCTTTTCCTTTAGGCTGTTAATCTCCAGGATGGCCTGTTTTTCTTCGAGCTTGATGTTAAGGTTTGAAGCGATAAAATTGAGCAGAAAATTATCGCTAGTGATGTTCTTGAGCATGACTACCGCCTCGGACGGAATATGAGGCGATAGCTCAATGATTTGACGCGCTGTGTCGCGAATGCTACTGATGATCGCCCGGAATTCAAGCTTATTCTTAGGTTGTGCGTATTCGAGCGGCTTAATGCTCGCCGACAAATAGGGCTCCTCACTCATTACTTCGCGTACCTCAAAGCGCATGCGGCCTTGTAAAATAGCTGTAGTAGAGCCATCAGGCATTCGCAGCATTTTGAGGATGCGTGCCACCGTCCCTACCGAGTACAAGTCGCGGAACGTAGGGTTCTCTATTTTCATATCACGCTGCGAGAGCACGCCAATGTAACGGTGACTGTTATAGGCGTGCTGAACGGCGCGAATGCTTTTGTCGCGCCCGATAGTAATAGGAGTGACAATACCCGGAAAAAGTACAGTATTTTTTAGCGGCAAAATGGGCAGTACTTCTGGATACTGCTCATTTTGTGTATCCTCGTCCTCATCCAATGAAAAGAGCGCCGGCATTTCGGGCTCATCATCAGGTTGAACCGCTAAAATCCAGTTTTCAAACATATTCAACAACGCTCCGATTTAATAGTAGAGTTTCCGTAAAAATAGCGTGAAAAATTCAATGCATGAGTTCTTGTTCTTTATTGCCGAAAAAAGTTAACTTCCGTTGCAAACGTTATAAGTTTTTTTTGAACGGCATTTAGGGTAGAGAAGATTTTGATATTTTCTCTCCCTTCTGGTCGAATGCACATTTAGTTCAAAAGACCTGCCATCTTAGAAAACCTGCTTATTTGACATGCTTTTGCATTAAATCATGTTAAATTGACAGTTTTTTGCCTAGCTCCCAACTTTTCGCAAGGCCATTGGCCTAGCCTTCGAGTAGGTTTGCCGTTGTTATGGAAAGGTTGCGCGATTTCCTAGAGCAAGCAGTGCTTCGCTACAATACGGTAGCTTTTATAGAGAACGACCCAATTAGTGTACCTCACCGTTTTGCGCGATTACAAGACCGCGAGATTGCTGGTTTTTGGGCGGCGGTGCTCGCTTGGGGCCAGCGCAAAACCATCATACAGAGCGCTTTGCGCGCGATGGCCCTAATGGACTGGGCACCCTATGAATTCGTACGTAACCACAGCGAGCCGGAGCGCGCACGCTTTGCGTGTTTCTATCACCGCACTTTTCAACCTACGGACGCCCTATACTTTTTAGAGTTTTTTCAAAACTATTATCGCCAGTACGACAGCCTCGAAACAGCCTTTGCCCAACACCTCCAACCCACAGATGATACAGTAGCCCCTGCGCTAATAGGGTTTCATCGCTTATTTTTTAACCATCCATGGGCACCCGAACGCACGCGCAAGCACATCCCTACGCCCGAGCGCGGCTCTACTTGCAAACGCCTAAATATGTTCTTGCGTTGGATGGTGCGCCGCGATGCAGCAGGTGTAGACTTTGGGCTATGGCGCCAAATTCGGCCTGCACAGCTACTTTTGCCTCTAGATGTTCATGTAGACCGGGTAGCACGTCGTTTAGGGTTGTTGTCTCGACGTCAGACCGATTGGAAGGCAGTGTTGGAGCTTACTGAAGCGCTGCGCGCCTTTGACCCAGAAGACCCGGCCAAATACGATTTTGCACTCTTTGGTTTAAGCATGGGTTTAGATGCAGAATAAAGCTGCAAATTCTACCTTTGAGGAGCAAAAACCCGTTCTACGCATATGGATGTTCCGTTTTCACGACCAGAGAGGCGTTTTACGCCTACTCAGTTAGCTGTTTGTTCTGCATGTCTGATAGTGGCTAGCATGCCGGTGTCGCCCTTTATGCTTTCCGTCGGTATGTGGGGGTTGGTATTTAGTGCGTTGTGGAGATGCTCGCTCGAAGTTTCTGCGCAAGGTAGCGCTTCTCGCGGATGGAAGCACGGCTGGGAAGTATTGGTGCTGTCGTTTAGTCGCTTTTATCGAAATAAGCCACTTGCATTATTGAGTTTGCTGCTCATTATTCCACTCGTCAGTGGCCTTTGGTCGGCTGACCAAGCATACTGGTTAGAACGGGTGCGCGTGCGTGTGCCATTTGTAGTATTGCCTTGGGTTTTTGCTAACCTGCCGCTGCTGACTCAACGCCACTACGATACGGTGTTGTACGTGTTGGTGTGGACAATGACCTTGTTGGGCATCGGTGTGTGTGTTAATTATGTATTGCACGAAAAGCAGATTCTGGAGGCTATGGAGCATGGCAAGCCCATACCGGTGCCGCGGCATCATATCCGGTTTAGTCTGATGGTTGCCACGGCCATTCTCGCCGGGGGCTGGCTTTGGATACACCGTTTTGTATGGCGTTATGCCTGGGAACGAGTTGTCTTGGCAGCAGCGCTGCTTTTTCTGATAGGCTTTATTCACTTCCTGTCAGTGCGCAGCGGGTTGGCAGTTCTATACGCAGGTGCATTAGTTGGCCTAGTCCAGTGGGTTTGGCATTCGGGCCGATGGAAAGCAGCATTGGGCTTCCTGCTTGGTCTCGTAATAATCGCTTGGATTAGTTTTCAACTCTTCCCCAGTATGCAGCAGAAATGGGGCTATACGGTACATGATTGGGAACACTATCAGCACCAGAATGGAGCAGATTATTCTGACTCGGAGCGTCTTGTGTCGCTCCAAGTGGGCTGGATGCTTTGGAAAGCGCATCCCTGGCTGGGTGTAGGGGCAGGTGATTTGCCCATGCATACGAGGCGCGCAGTGCTCGAGCATTTCCCTAAGCATCTGAAAACTTTTAAGCTTCCTCATAATCAATTTCTTTACCTCATGGCCAGCACTGGTCTGTTAGGGCTGTTAGGTAGTTTAATCGGTTGGAGCGGTTTGCTCTTCTCGTGTAGGCGCCGTTGCTTTTTGTTTAACGTTTTCCAGGTAATGCTCTTGGCCTCTTGTATGGTGGAATACACCATAGAAACTTCTGCCGGAGTAGCGTGGAGTTTATTTTATTCCCTTTGGTTTTGGGCAAGGGCTCAGCAGCCTTCTGCATGAGAAAAAGGTTGAAATTTATTTTTCGGCATAAGTGGAGACAATTTTGGAAGATGCTTATACCTTTGCCAGGTTAACTAAATTTAATTGCAAAAAATCGGCTGCTTAGTTCTATATAATATTTTTTATTCGGCTAAATGCACACAAAAATGTATTGATTGCCATCAAATGTAGAATGCCGCTCCAAATTTTTGACGGAAAAAATCAACAACGGCCTCTGGGAGCCGAATGAATAGCGCAGAAAAGTAGTTCGGCAAAAAAGTAAAATTGATTTTTTGAGGATTAGTTCAATTCTACATCGGGTCATCCACTGCCAATTTTGACGAGCATGCGCTATTTATCTGTGGATTTCTATCGAGGCCTAACGATTGCTTTCATGCTGATTGTAAATACGCCAGGCACTTGGGCGCATGTCTATCGTCCGTTATTACACGCTGAGTGGCATGGGTGTACTCCCACTGACCTAGTTTTTCCCTCGTTTTTGTTTATCGTAGGCGTCTCGATGCATTTTTCTTTTTCCAAACATGGTTACGCTAACCGAACCGCTCTCTTGCTTAAGGTCATGCGTCGGACGGCCCTACTGTTCGCCCTTGGGTTGCTGTTGGCGTGGTATCCATTTTGGGGCAAAAACTGGTCAGAGCTGCGTTTGCTAGGTGTATTGCAACGGATTGCTCTTTGTTATGGATTAGCCTCGCTATTAGTGCTTTATCTGTCACCGCGCAAAGTATTTTGGGTAGCTATCGGAATTTTGTTGGGCTACTGGGGAGTGCTCTTGTGGGGGGCAGCTCCCGGTGCTGACCCGTTCTCTTTGGAGGACAACTTGGTGCGTCGCGTTGACTTGGCAATATTAGGAGCGGCGCATCTTTGGAAAGGAAAGGGTTTGCCCTTCGATCCGGAAGGGTTGTTGAGCACTCTGCCAGCAGTGGTAACGGTGCTGATAGGCTGGCAGGCAGGCCGACTTATGCAACAGTTAGACAGCGAAAAACACAAGGCCGTAAGGATTCTAACGGTTGGCGGAGCCATATTCACAGGGCTGGGTTGGATTTGGCATTCGGTCTTTCCTATCAACAAGAGTTTGTGGACGAGTTCATTTGTGCTCTATACTGGGGGACTTTCAATGATAATACTAGCCCTATGTGTCTGGGTTATCGAGGTGCTTCGATGGCAACGAGGCCTGCGTTTCTTCTTGGTATTTGGCGCTAATCCGCTGTTTGCTTATCTTCTCTCAGGACTTTTGGTGAAGACATTGCTAAATATTCGATGGACAGAGGGCGGAGAAAAAACGAACGCCTACCGCTGGCTTTATCAACATGTTTTCTTGCCAATAGAGCCCTACAAGACAGGTTCGCTGCTTTTCGCTCTGTTTTTTCTAATAGTCTGTTGGACAATTTGTTGGATACTCTATCGCCGAGCTATCTACATCAAAATTTGAACAATCACTCAAACACGTCATCGCTATGAAGCAGTACATTTACTTCAGGATGTGGGCAATCCTCTTGTGGCTAATGCCTGCGGCGCTGACAGCGCAGTCTGTCAGTTTTAGTATCAAAGGCACAGTTACCGATGAGCGAGGTGAGCCGCTGGTTGGAGCTGTGGTTAGCTTAGCCGAACGCCGAGTAGGCACTTCGACCGACGTGCGCGGCTTTTACACGCTAGAGGGGGTAGCGCCAGAGGGCACTTATACCCTAGTGGTCTCATACGTAGGTTATGCAACGCATCGCGCACCTGTGGAGATTCGCCAAGGGCAACCGTTGACTCAGGACATTACACTAAACAGCGACATCCTCAACTTGGATGAGGTAATCGTCACTGGCACTTCACCCACCGCTACGCGAAAGCAGCTGGGCAATGCTATCGGCGTGGTGGATGGTCGCAGCCTAGAGAGGGCCGGCTCAAACAACACGTTGGGAGCGCTCTCGGGCAAGGTGGCCGGTGCCCAAATTAGCCAAAACTCAGGCGACCCTGGTGGTGGCTTTACCATCCGGCTCCGAGGTGTTAGCTCAATTAAGGGTAGCTCTGACCCGCTGTACATCGTAGATGGCGTTATTGTAGACAACTCCTCGCAGAATGTGATCAATCGGAGTGCTGACGCCATGACGGTCGGCCTAGCTGCTGGCCAGAACCGCCTCATCGATATCAATCCAAACGATATTGAACGCATCGAAGTACTCAATGGCGCCTCTGCTGCAGCGCTCTACGGCTCACGAGCCTCGAACGGAGTTGTACAAATCTTTACAAAACGAGGCCGTTCGGGAAAACCGGTCATTGAGTTTAGCACCTCGGCTAGCCTTAGCCAATTGCGCAAGCGCGTGTTTGTTACTAAATATCCTAAGCGTTTCGGCGTCAAAGGCAACGACCGCCTAGAAACCAATCAAGACCGCTTGACCATTTTGTTAACGGTGGGCCTTACCGAGCAGCAACTCATTAGCCAGAATATCCCTTACGTCAAAGTAGGCTCTGCAAATCGCATCCTCATTACCAACCAGTACGACGTCAAACGCTACGACTATCAAGACCATATCTTCCGCGATGCCTTCGGAACGGACAACTATTTGTCGATTCGTGGAGGAAACGATCGCAGCAATTACTTCGTCTCCTTCGGTTACTCCAACAACGACGGGATCATTCCAAACACTAATTTCACCCGTTACTCTGCTCGCCTACGCCTCAATCAGGAGTTGACCTCGTGGGCTACCCTCAGTACAGGTCTTACCTATGCGCGCAGTGGTAGCCGTGACATGCCCAACGGCAATAACTTCTTCAACCCAATTAGCTGCATGTTCATTATCGACAACGTATGGGACATTACGGAGCGCAATGCCGACGGCACACTTAAACAGGTAGAATTAGTGCGCGTCAACCCTCTGTCCGTCATTGAGACCTTCGACATCACGCAACTGACCAATCGCCTCATTAGTGATATTAATCTCAAACTTTTCCCATTCAAAGGATTCAGGGTAGACTACACATTTGGTATCGACAATTACTCACTCCAGGGCAATGAATTTCATCCACGCCTGCCTTATCCGGGCGTAGCAGCAACGTTCTTCCCAGACGGCTATATCGGTGTAGCGACTAGCAACGTGTCGCAGTTTAATAGCGACTTGCTGCTCTCCTATGAAACGCAAATCGGTAAACACATCACCTCAACTACAGTAGCTGGGCATCAGTATCAATATGGGCGCAACGAATTCAGTGGGGTAGAGGGTCGCGACTTAGCTCCTCTCATCAAGAACATCGCTGGAGCTTCCAACCTGTTCACTCTACCTGCCCAGTCTATTGGCGAGTTTGCTTTGAACGGATTCTTCTTGCAGCAAACGTTTGGCATTAAAGAACAGCTCTTCCTCACGGTAGCAGGTCGCTTAGACGGTTCCTCCTATTTTTCCGAAAACAACCAGAACAACTTCTATCCGAAGGCAAGTTTAAGCTGGGTGGCCTCCGAGCTCTTTCGCAACAGCAGGCTCTCTGATGCAATCAGCACGCTCAAGCTGCGCACTTCATACGGAAAAGCAGGTAACCTAACAGGGATTGGCTACTACGACCGCTTCAACAACTTTCCAGGTAGCAATCTAACGGGTTTTCCAGCCCTGTTACCGCCGTCCCAGTTGAACAATCCAGATGTAGCACCCGAGGTGATGACAGAGATTGAAGGTGGCTTTGATTTAGCTGTCTGGAAAAACCGCATTGGTTTGAGTCTCACTCTCTACCAACAGCAGATTGATAACCTAGCTATTAATCGCCCCTTGCCGCCATCAATAGGCGGATCTACGGTAGTGACGAATGTGGGCAGCATGACCAACCGCGGTATTGAATTGTTGCTTAATGCTCAGCCCATTCGCACCTCAAGTTTCAACTGGAACATAGGCTTCAACTTCTCGCGCAACATCAATGAAGTCTCTGGCGTGACAGGCATCCTGAGCCTACGTGGGTCCGATGGTACGCAGTCGGTGCTTAGTGGTCAGCCCTTCGGTGTGTTCTTCGGGCGCTATTATGCGCGTAAAGACGATGGATCTTTGCTTTTGACACCTCAAGGTTTAGCTCAACCCGAACGCGGCTTAGTTATTCCGGAATCGCAGTTCAACGAAGCTAGCTTACCCGCTGGGGCACTCAAAGACCGCATCTACCGCTATGGCGGCAGCGTCTTCGTCCCGATGCGAGATGCTAGTGGTCAGCCCTTAACAACGGGCACTCAAGAATTAAGAAAAGTATTGGGAAATCCCTTCCCAGATTGGGTGGGCACGTTCATTACCTCATTGGGATATAAGAAACTGACGTTCAATCTACAATTAGATATATCACAAGGTAACGATGTCTACAATTGGAACCGTATTACGAGCAACAACGTCGGCTTCGGCCCCTTGGCAGAAAAAGAACTAAAGGGCGAAGTTCCGCGTGGTTATGTGGCTTCCATTGCAGGTGGCGTCACTGGTCAACGCATTCAGGAAGAGCATGTCGAAGACGGTTCCTACGTAAAGGTTCGCGAAATCGGCTTAACTTACGATCTGGGTCGAATTGCGCGTACTATAGACAACCTCTCTGTGAGCCTATGGGGGCGCAACATTCACTCTTGGGATAATTATCAAGGTTTTGACCCAGAAACCAACTCTGCAGGCCAAAACGATCGCGTGCGTGGCGACGACTTTGGCAACGTCCCTATTCCACGCATGTTTGGCATCCGGATATCCGGAAGGTTCTAACCATTAAAAACATTACATGCCATGAAAAGATACGTTCTCTTCCTCTTGCTGCCGGTTTTGTTGAGCGTACCGGCTTGCCAAAAAGAGTTCCTCAACCCTAATGCTGCTGATGGCAGTCAAGTAATTAAAACGGCCGATGGACTCACGGCTCTTATCGTCGGCATTAAGCGCGACTTCAGCGTAGGTGCTACTAGCGCTCTTTACAACGCTATATCTAGCAATGGCCTGACAACCAGAGAGCTTTATGTTATCAACACGGGCAACGGTGAGCTAACGGCTCTTGAGTCGGGCGGTGGCACTGTAGGCGGCAACAATGCCTTTATCAATAACCTCTGGGCTACCTGCCATCGCGTGAAAGCGAATGCACAGTTGCTCATCGACAATGCAGCCAACGTGCGCGAATCGGGCACCACTGAAATGATCCGTGTCTACGGGCACGTCTTCAAGGCGCTAGCTATCGGCACTCTGGCCAATTTCTGGGAGCAAATCCCAACAGAAGTTGTGCCTGTAAACGAGTATCTGGCTGGCCGGCGTCCTAGATTCAAAAACCGTATCGATGCATTGCGCGAAGCCATTGCCTTGCTCGAGGCAGCTCAGCCTATTGTCGAAAGCGTAACGCCCTCTACCTTCTTCAACACTAAAGTGGGTACGGACATTGATATCAAGAATCTTGTCTATGCTCTTCAAGCGCGCTATAACCTCATGGTGGGCGACTACGCCAAGGCGCTGGCCGCTGCGAACAAAGTGGACTTGAGCAAGCGATCTGTCTTCCGTTTCGACGCTGTGAGCCAAAATCCAGTTTTTCGCATCTCGTTAGTGAATAATAACACCTATAATGGCGTGGTCAATTTCGGCCTGACAGGAGTGCTAACACCTGAGCCGGGCGACGGGCGCATTCCGTTTTACCTGGGCAATAACATGGCACCCGTTCGAGTGCAAGGGTTTTTCAAGAGTGACTCCGACCCCATTCCCCTCTATTTACCGGGCGAAATAACCCTTATCAAGGCGGAGTGCCATGCGCGCTTGGATCAGCTTCCTGAAGCTATTGCAGAGTTGAATAAAGTGCGCACTAAAACGAGCGATCCTTTCGGCGTAACGGCAAAGTTGGGGCCGTATGCGGGCAATCCTAACGACAAAAACGCTATTTTGCTCGATATCTATCAACAGCGCTGTATCGAGTTATACATGAGTGGGCTCAAGCTAGAGGACTCACGCCGTTTTGGCCGTCCAGGTCCCGGTCAACCAAATGCCGAGCGCAATCGCAACTTCTATCCTTATCCTACGGTAGAGCGCGACAATAATCCGAACACACCGCCCGACCCGCCTGTATAAGGCTTGCAGGAGCCCTTGATCGCCTTGTGGCCTTGTGGAGTGGGCGCGTCCGAAAAAAGCTAGGGCGCGCCCATTTCGTTGGCGTGCGACGATAGCTCAGGAGCAGCTCATGGAGCACCCCTTCTTTCCGATGAAACACGCTGAGTATTAAGAAGACGCTCTTGTTGGTTAATACTCTCTTGATGAATGGCTTCTAGCAATAGAGTGATGAATTCCTGGCTCAACTCGTTTTTCTGACCCCGCAGCAACAGTGCCTCGCGCAGCGCACGAAAACGCTCGGGCTGTAGTACAGCGACATTTTTTTCCTTTTTGATCAAGCCAATATCGCGCACCAATTCCATGCGTCGGGCGATTAGGGCAATAATTTCTTCATCAATTTCATCTATGGCGCGGCGACAATTTTCAAGAGAGGCCAAAAAATCAGGGTCGTCGTTTGTGAGAGCCCGACGCACCAGCGTGCTCACCAGACGCTGAAATTCTGCTGGTGTAATTTGCTGAGAGGCATCGCTCCAAGCCTCATCGGGAGAGGGATGAACCTCTACCATAAGGCCATCGTAGTTAAGGTCGTACGCCTTTTGAGCCGTTTCTGCTAAAGTATCCCGCCGACCACAAATGTGGCTGATATCGCAGAGGATTTCTATGCCGGGCAGCGCCTGCATGAGGTCGATTGCAATCTGCCAACGCGGCGCATTTCGATACATGGAGTCGCCATAGCTAGAAAAGCCGCGGTGAACGGCAGCTAATCGGCGCACCCCCGCGCTGTACAGGCGCTCAAATGCACCTATCCACAGTTTTAAGTCAGGATTAACAGGATTTTTAACCAATACGGGAATGTCTACGCCGCGCAAAGCATCGGCAATTTCCTGGACAGAGAAAGGGTTGGCTGTTGTTCGAGCACCCAGCCAAAGGACGTCAACACTATAAGTCAGACAAGCCTCTACGTGTTGAGCTGTTGCTACTTCTGTGGTTACGCTAAGCCCAGTTTCTTGTCGAACACGCTGGAGCCATTTCAAGCCAATAGCACCTACTCCTTCAAAGGCTCCAGGGCGAGTGCGAGGTTTCCACAAGCCCGCGCGAAAGAGAGCAATGCCCGAGCCTTGTAGACTTCGAGCAGCTGCCATTATTTGAGATTCGCTCTCGGCAGCACAAGGACCCGCCACCAAAATGGGGCGCTGAGGGGAAAACACCGGTTCAATGCTCATGCAAACAGGGGTAGTCTTAGAGGATACGCATTAGCTAACAGCCCATTCGGCGTAAAGTTCTGTCATTCGCTCAAGGGATGAGAGGTATCCTCTGCTTGGGCAGGCGGAGCGTCGTCGTCCTCTTGCGAGTGTCCCTTTTTCCGGCGAGCCTGTTCGCGCTTTGCGCGTTCTTCGGCCTCTATCTTGTCGTAGGCTTTGATAATTTCCTTAACTAAACGATGGCGCACTACATCTTCAGCCGTAAGGTTAAGCACGGCGATACCGCTAACACCTTCAAGAATATCCATGGCCTGGCGCAAGCCAGATTTCTGATGTCCAGGCAGGTCTACTTGACTAAGGTCACCCGTTATGATGCACTTAGCGCTCGGACCAAGGCGGGTTAAGAACATCTTCAATTGCAAAGAAGTGGCATTTTGTGCCTCGTCGAGAATGATGTAGGCATTATCCAACGTGCGGCCGCGCATGAAGGCTAGCGGAGCAATCTCGATAATGCGGTTGTCCATGAAAAACTGAAGTTTATCCATGGGCAACATATCGTCGAGAGCATCATAGAGAGGGCGCAAATATGGGTCTACCTTCTCCTTGAGGTCACCTGGCAGAAAGCCAAGGCTTTCACCTGCCTCAACAGCTGGGCGCGTAAGGACAATCTTTTTAACTAGCCGATTTTTAAGGGCGCGCACAGCAATAGCCACTGCAGTATAAGTTTTTCCTGTGCCAGCAGGACCCGTAGCGAAGACGATGTCATTGTGTTCGCACACTTCTACTAGGCGCTTCTGATTTCGAGTTTTGGCCTTAATAGGCCGTCCATCCCGTCCAAATAGGATGACATTTGCAGAATCGCCATGATCAGGCAAGCGTACGTTGAAGGGATTTTCTCCATTCAAGAGATCTTCTACCGTCTGAGTAGGAAGCTCTCGATGCTCGCGTAAATAACGCACCATTAGCTCAAACTTGGCTTTGGCCTGCTGGGTGTGCCGTTTCTCTCCTAAGAGTTTCAAGCTGTTGCCGCGCGAAGTGATGGTTATTTCCGGAAAAGCTTTTCGCAGCAGGTTGAGCTTTGCATCATTCTCACCGTAGAGCTCTACCGGATCAACATCCTCGATTGTCAGAATAATTTCGCTCAAGTTTTTCTTCATCAAATTTTAGAGCAGCGGGAGGGCTTTTTTTAGGGAATTAATGGCCAGTTTAGCGCGCTGGCGGTGTGCCTCCATGCTTTGTGCCTATTTTTGCAACACCGTTTTCGCCCACAAATTTAAGGCAAATTTCTGGTTATTTGAATAGCAATTGCCCTTGAAAAAGTTCTATGTTAACTTCTCCCATTGTTTCGCTAACCACGGACTTCGGCTTAAAAGATTACTACACCGGAGCATTGAAAGGTGCCCTGCTAAACGTCAATCCAACGGTGCGACTAGTAGATATTTCTCATGCTATTCGCCCTTTCGATATTGTACAAGCAGCCTTAACGGTACAACACGCGTATCCTTATTTTCCTGCTGGCACTATACATTTAATAGGTGTGAATTGTGCTTACGCGCCAGATGCTCGTTTTGTACTCTTGTCGCTGGAAGGGCATTTTTTTGCTGCGCCAGACAACGGTGTGCTAACCCTCATGTTTGGTTCTATCTCCGACGCTCGCGTCCTGCCTGTAAGAGCCGAAAGTCGGTTTCCAGTCATTGAAGCCTTTGCTAATGCAGTCAGCCACCTGAGCAAAGGGCAATCTTTAGAGATGCTTGGCCAGCGCGCAGAGTCATTGACAGAGCGCATTGGCTTGCGCCCTGTAACGACGCGCTCTCGGATCCGAGGAACAATTGTTCACATCGACAACTTCGAAAATGCTCACGTAAACATCCGACAGGATACTTTCGAGCGCATTGGCCGAGGGCGTCCTTTTTCCCTGTTCTTCAAGCGACACGACCCCATTACTCGGCTTTCAGGTGGCTATGCCGATGTGCCTGTTGGTGAGCCTCTTTGCCTGTTCAATTCGGCTGGCTATCTCGAGATTGCTGTCAACATGGGCCGTGCTGCTACGCTTTTTGGTCTCAAAGAAGAGGATGTCGTAGAGGTTGTTTTCGAGGATTAATGAACAACGCACGTTACTTTGGGAAAAAGTTTTTGTTAAGAAATGTCAAACTAATTTAGCATCTTTGCCCTGTTATTAAAAACTACTCACACTTCACCCAGACATTTAATCATCAATTTCACTAACCAAACTTTCTAGGTATGAATAGGATTTTATTAGCCTTAACACTGTGGCTATGCAGTGTTGGAATGGCAATTGGTCAACGCGCTGTCAGTGGCAAAGTCACTGACGAAAATGGCGAGCCGCTGATAGGCGTCACGGTAACAGCTCCAGGCACGCGTGCCGGCACTCAAACCAATGCCGATGGCATGTTCACCCTGGAAGTCCCCGTTAATGCTACAGTACTCAAGTTTTCGTACACGGGCTACGAGCCTCAAGAGGTAGTCCTGACTGCTGCCAATGTGTACAACGTAATGCTCTCAAGTAGCGCTAAAGCACTTACGGAGGTTGTAGTAGTAGGATACGGCACTCAACAGAAGCGAGCGATCACAGGCAATGTGTCTACGATTCGCGGTCAAGACATTGCTGCTCTTCCGGCGCAAAGCTTTGACCAGTTGCTTCAAGGACGCGCGGTAGGTGTCAATGTCAACCTGCCTAATGGCGTGGTGAATAACCCGCCCGTTATTCGAATACGTGGAATTAATTCCATTAACCTCAGTTCTTTCCCACTAGTGGTTATTGATGGCATTCCTACTTTTACGGGCGACATCAGTGGTACTTCAGCTGCTAACAATGCTCTCTCTGGCCTTAATCCTAACGATATTGAGAGTATTGACATCCTCAAGGATGCTTCGGCCTCTGCCATTTACGGCTCGCGTGCTTCAGCGGGAGTAGTGCTCATTACCACTAAGCGCGGTAAGAAGGGCAAAACGCGCGTGCAATACGACGCGTGGGCCGGCTGGACGCAAGTAACCCGAGAGCCAAAGATGATGAATGCCTTACAATACGTAGAGGTAAAGAATGAAGCAGCCGCTAATGCAGGGCTTTCTACACCGCGCTTCTTCTTGGACACCATCCCCGGGCGCAACACATACATCGATACCCGTTGGGCGGATTACGTATATCGCATCGGCTTCTCGCATAATCACGCCTTAAGCTTCTCTGGAGGAACTGATCAAACTACCTACTACCTCTCCTTGGGATATACCAACCAAGAGGGCATGATCATTGGTAATGAT
Source organism: Saprospiraceae bacterium (assembly GCA_025055285.1). GTDB lineage: Bacteria > Bacteroidota > Bacteroidia > Chitinophagales > Saprospiraceae > M3007. The sequence continues at coordinate 95,794 of JANWXM010000007.1, read as the reverse complement.
TTTAGCCGATTGAACGGTCGTGTGAATTTAGACCACAACTTAACTAATCGCATCAAGATTGGAGGCATCTTCGGGTATACTAAGGCCAATAACTTTGGCCCAAATTCAGGCTCTCTCCCTGGACAGGCTTTCGCTACTGCAGGTGCAGGCCGCCTGGCCTTTGTTGCCGCTCCAATTGTAGACCCCTATCGTTATGACGCCCAAGGCAATCGTTTGCCTGGAATTGCTGGCTATAACATCGCCTCCAACAATCAGCTAGGTCGTGGAAAGAACCTAGAACAAACCGGCTTCTATAATCCAACCATCATCCTCGATCTTAATAAACACAGCTCGGAGTCTAACCAGGTTCAAGGTGCTGCCTATGCGCAGGTGGAGATTATCAAGAATCTGACAGCTAAGACTCAGTACGGGGTAGATAACATCAACGTAGAGAACATCACTTTTTGGAACCCTTATCATGGTGACGGCTTCGGCCAAAATGGCCTGGCTTCCAACACCTTCCGCCGTTTGCGTCGTTGGAACTGGCAGAATCTCTTAACTTATGACCTGACCTTAGCCGAAAAGCATAAGATAGGATTGCTTGCGGGCCACGAAGAGCAATACACCTCTGACGAAGGATGGGGAGCTACACGTACCCAAATTGCTGATCCTTTCTTTACAAGCTATCAAGGTAATTTTACTACCATCAACCCTGCGGGCAACTTCCAAGGTGAAAACTATCTGCTGTCTTATTTCGGTCGTATCAATTACGAATTCAATCGGACGATCTACCTGACTGCTAACTGGCGCCAAGACGAATACTCGGCCTTTGCTCCCGGTCGCAAGCGCGGTACTTTCTGGGGGGCTTCTGCGGGTTTCACTATTTCGGAGCTGCCCTCCTGGCAAAATACACTGGGCAACGCCATCAATTTCTTCAAGATCCGAGGTAGCTATGGAACTGTAGGCAACAACCTAGGTATTGGCGACTTTGCCTCGCAAAGTTTGTATGCCTCTGGTCTTTACGGCGCTGCTCCCACGTTCGTATTTAGTCAAGCGGGCAACCCAGAGTTATCATGGGAAACGAGCGAGAAGACGGATGTAGGTGTCGTATTCGGCTTGTTTAACGATCGAATTCAGGGCGAATACACCTACTTTATTAACAACATCGATGGCCTAATTCAAAACGCGCCTCAGGCGCCGTCGAAAGGCATTCCGGGCAATGTTATTGCAATCAACATTGGCTCCATGGTGAACAAAGGGCACGAATTTGGCCTTAGCGGTACCCTCTTGCGCAGAGGTAAGTTCTCTTGGTCGTCGAACGCCAATATTACGTTCATGACCAATGAAGTAACCTCGTTGTACGAAAACAGCGATGTGTTGGGTACTACCTCTGGCCTAGAGACAACCAACATTACGCGTGTGAATCAATCTGTAGGTAGCATTTATGCTGTTGAGACCCGCGGAGTAAATCCAGAAAACGGCCGCCGTATCTTCGTGCTAGGCGATGGAACGCTCGTGCAATACAACCATGCTGCGCCCGCTGGTCAACGCTGGACGCGCGTAGATAACGGTGCTCCCACGCGCGCTCCTTCATTGGCCACTGATGGCAAGGTGTACGGCCCAGCTATTCCAAAGTGGTTTGGCGGATGGGACAATACCTTCACCTTTGGAAATCTGGATCTAAACATCCAAATGAACTATGCGGGCGGCTACTTCGTGTATAACGGTAGTAAGGCTGGCCAGCGCGATCAGCGTTTCTGGAACAACTCGGTGGAGGTCTACGAAAAGCGATGGAGGGAAGACAACAAGAACGGCACTATTCCGCGCGTTGTATTCGGAGACAACGTCTCGAACGGCTCCTTCTTGCCCATCTCTGAGAATGTCGAGAAGGGTGATTTCCTCCGCATCCGTAATATCACGCTAGGATATCGCCTGCCTGCTCGCCTACTCGACCGCGCCCGGATCAACAGCTTGCGTCTCTACGTCAATGTAAATAACGCTTTCCTCTTCACAGGCTACACGGGCACAGATCCGGAAGTTTCAACTAATGGCAACAGCAATACGACGCCAGGAGTAGACCGCAATACGGTTCCAATGTCTCAAAGCCTTACTTTTGGTATAAACCTCAGTCTCTAACTTTCAAAAAGCAAAGACAACTATGAAATATACAGTGCAAATACCCAAAACAGTAGCGCTCCTTGTAACGGCAGCTCTACTAATATTCTTTCCTAATTCGTGTCGGCGCGATCTGCTCGACCCTGTACCTATCAATACCCTAGCCGATGCTACTGCTTTTGCAACGCCCGACCGCTTTTTGAGCAATTTGAATGGCCTCTACGCACAACTCAAAAGTGGGCAGTTTTATGGTGGACGCTTTCTAGTCTACAACGATGTGCGCGGAGAGGAGTTCCTGAATGAAACGGGAAATGGCGTAACCGCCTTGCAAACCTGGAATCACTCCGTTTTTGAGTCCTCAAGCGAAGTGATTAACCTTTGGACTGCCGCTTATCAGACTATAAATAGCTGCAACATTTACATTGACCGCGCAGACAGAAACCGCAGCGTAGTGGGTAATGATGCTTTGGTTGACCAATACATCGCAGAGGCTCGTTTCTTGCGCGCATTGTGCTATCACAGCTTAGCCCGCATGTATTGCCCGCCCTATATTGACGCGATTAACAACCCAGAGCGCAACAAGTACGGCCTGCCGCTTCGCCTGCGCCCAGAAATTGGCCCCGGCAACAATGACTTGGCGCGCAGCACAGTCACGCAAGTGTACAATCAAATTCTAGAGGACCTAAACGCCGCAGAACCAAAATTAGCGGCCAATCATGGAACCGCCTTGCTGAACGTGACGCGTGCCCATCGAAACACGGCCATCGCACTCAAGGCCCGAGTATATATGGGTATGCAACGCTACAGCGATGCCTTGACCGAACTGAATAAAATTGTACCCGCTGCGCCTCCCTTCAGGGCGCCGAGTGGCGTACCCCACGAGCTGCAAGCCAACATTAGAAATGTCTTCGCCCCGCCGTACACCACATCAGAGAGCATCTTCTCCATGCCCTTTACGTCCAATAACCTGCCTGGTACTCAAAATGGCCTAGGTAGCTACTACAATCCTGGGCCAAGAGGTATTGGCGATTACTCGCTCAATCCGAAAGGGATCATTGGCGATTCGGTCGCCTTCCCCGGCAACGATGCACGACGGCAATTTGTCCTAATACATACGAACAACAAGCCGTATCTGAACAAGTTTCCCACAGGACCTGAACACTTGGATTACGCACCGGTGCTCCGTTATGCGGAAATGTTGCTCCATGTAGCAGAAGCAGAAGCGCGAGTTAATGGCATCAATGCTCGTGCCTTAGCAGCGCTCAATGCTGTACGCCTTCGCTCTAATCCAAGTGCTGCACCCTACACCTCTGCAAGCTTCGCTTCAGTAGATGCATTTATCGACGCTGTTTTGAAAGAGCGTCGGGTTGAGTTCTTGGGTGAAGGGCATCGCGCTTTTGATATTCAGCGATTGCTGCTACCCTTCCCAGCAAAAGGCCCTGTAGGTTCGGTAGCACCAAATGTTTCGGAATACATTTGGCCCATACCTTCCACCGAACGGACAGCCAACAAACTTATTATTCCGAACCCGTAAGGTAGGAGTTTTAGCGAAAAAGGCACAGGGCAATGTCGTAGTAGGCATTGCCCTGTTTTTTATGGTATCGATGTGGATGGATGGGAATACTCTACTGTAGGATTTGTCCGGGAATATTTTAAAAAGGGAGCACAAAAGAAAAAAGCGTCGCTAGTCTCTTTGGTCGTTTTTATGCAGTTCAAACTTTTGGAACACGCATTCTAAAGCCCCATTGTATAGAATCATTTTCTGACTAGGTTGAAGTCCTATGTAGTTTAGTGCCTCGCGATTAGAGGAAATGATCCATGCTGTCCATCCTGACCACGCCTTCTTGAGGCGGTTACCGATAACTTTATAAAAACAGGCGACGTCCTCCAGCCGCAGCCGTTCATCATAGGGCGGGTTAGTTATAAGCACACCAGCAGCTTCAGGCGGAGAGAGTTTTTCAAAAGGTATTTTTTGCACCTGCACGAGGCCCTCTAGTCCAGCTGAAAGCAGGTTGATGGCCGTAGCATTTCGCGCCCGTCCCTCTTTGTCTGAGGCATAAATAGGAAAGATCGGTTGTTTTACGCGAGCGTCTGCTTCAGCCTTGACTCGTTCCCATAGCTTCCGGTCAAAGTTTTTCCACCGAAAAAAGCCGAAAGAGGAGCGCGTGCGCTGAGGTGGAATGTTGGCTGCTAACAAAGCTGCTTCGATGGCAATTGTGCCGCTACCACACATAGGGTCTACGAACGGCCCGGTGTCGTTCCAGCCCGAGAGCAGAACAAGTCCTGCGGCCAATACTTCGTTAAGTGGAGCTTCCACTGTATCTCGTCGGTAACCACGCTTGTGAAGACTGTCGCCGCTAGCATCGAGCAGTAAGGTACACTTGGAGCCGTGAATGCGCGCATGGACGCGTAAGTGAGGAGCCTCAGGATTTATGTTAGGACGGCGTGCATAGCGGTCGCGATAGTAATCTACAATGGCGTCTTTCGTCAGTAAGGCCATGTATTGTGAGTGACGAAAGATACCGCCCGACAGTACAGCATCTACAGCCAATGTGCCGGAAACGTCTAAGTATTGATTCCATTCAACCTCCCGTACAGCGCGATAGTAGGCTCTTTCGTTTGAAACTTCAAAAGTGTGAATTGGAATAAGCACGCGTAGAGCAGTGCGTAACTCGTAATTCGCCCGATAGATAAGGGCTAGATCGCCTGTGCAAGACACCGCTCGTTTTAATAATCGAGTGTTGCTGGCGCCCAGAGCTTTTAATTCTTCTGCCAAAACGGTCTCCAGTCCGTGAAAAGTTTTAACAATGATAGGCGTATTACTTTTCATACCCGTAGACCGATAAAGTGCAAAAGAATTACAGACGACCAGAACTAACCTTCTGCTCTAAGCGAGGCGAAGGAGCCAATTGAGCAGCTTTTCGCCAATATTCTATTGCTTTCTCTTGTTGGCCCAACCAAAAAAGGACATCGCCGTAATGCTCCAAAATACCGGGGTGGCGGTCGCCACCTTTTGTAAGCCATGGCTCATAGTGCTTCTGGGCAAGCAAGTATTCTTTCTTTAGAAGCAAAGCTCGGCCGCGCTGATCAGCAATGTCTAGGGCTAGGGCTAGGTTGTTGACAGTCATTAATTCGGCTTGCTCTAACTGGGCAATAGCCTCTTCGAGACGACCTTTCTCGATAGCTGCCACACCATAATAATAGTAAGCTAGCGGTTGATTGGGAAAGTCATCCATGGCTTGTTCTGACAAGCGCATGAGTTCGTCGTAGTCGCGTTTGTGAGAAAGAATTTCTAACACATTGGCCCACACGGAGAAAACTCGTGAATTGAGGCGAATGCAGGTGCGATAGCGGGTTAACGCTTCGTCGTAGCGATTGGCGTGGTAATAGAGATCGCCTGAAAGGCTCCATGCCTTTGGATCATCAGGATGTATTTTTTGGACAATATCGCCTAAGTCGAGTAATACGGGAATTGCCTCGGGAGGCAATCCTTTTGCCATTTTTGCCAAATAAGGGATGATTTGTTTGACCTTGCTATCTATTGAGATTTTAGGATCTTCAAATATAGGTTTGAGCGCTTGCAGGTCTGCAAGTACAGAACCACCGCTTTTGCGCTCAGCAAAGAGGGCCATCTTAGCTGCCTCGTCATCAGGAGCTAGGCGTAAAATTTCCTCGTATACCTTACGTGCAGCAACTGTATTGCCAACGGATTCATATAGTTGTGCGAGGCGATGCCGATAAGAAACCTGGGTTGGGTAGGCATTGATCAGCCGCTGCAATTCGCCCATTGCTTGCTTCACGTCGCCCATTCCCAAGTAAATCAAATGTTTCTTGTCGACGATAGCTTCGGTGATGCCTTTAATCTTTTCTATTTGGTCTAGCGTATTTAGTGCATCTTTCGGTTGGCCAGCCAATACTTGTAGGTAAGCTAGGCGTTCGAGAAACTCAACGTTCTCGGGCGATTGTCTGCAGAGCTCCCGGTATACCTTCACGGCGTCTGCGGATTGCCCTACTTTTTCTAGAATATCGGCCTGTAAGATCTTGTACCAAGGATTGCTTGCGTCAAGGGCCACTGCTTTTGCTGTAGCCTCTAAGGCACTCCGCAGGTCATTTTGCGCTTGCAGAACTCGCGCTAAGCCATACCACGCTGCTGCCTCATCGCCGTAAGTTTGTAGAAATTTACGGTACTTTTCAGCAGCCTTTTCGTAGTGTCCGAGCTGGCGTTCGAGGTCTGCCTCGATAAAGGCACTTTGGCGCTCAACTTCTTTCTCTGGAATGCGCTTAGCAACACCCTGAAAGGTGTTTTGAGCAGACATGTGTAAACATGTCCATAAGAGGCTAGTGAGTAGCAGAATATGTCGAAACACGGCACTCGCATTTAAACTAACAAGACAACCAAAAAGCGGCTCACGACTTTGCAAAGGTACGTTGATGTACTTACGCTCTAGTTGACGTTCTTGCCCTCTTGTTCTGTCGCGTCTTCTATCTGCTTGAGCAGGCAAGCGTAATAGGCATTTCATTTTATGGGTGAAGTTTTCCAACGGACATAGCTTTTTTTCAAAAATATTTTCGGTAAGAGAATTCTTGTCAACAAAAGCGCGTAAAAATTGCTTAAATATAAGCCTGAAGGTTTAATAAGTCGCTTTTTTTCAGTAATTTATAATCAAAATACCAATAGCAAGCGATTGGATGCCTATATATAAGTTTTCAACAAATCGATTTTTTTGTTCTTGTTTGCACTATAGAGGTTGCTGCACTTTTGTATCGTCGATAACAGGAGAAAACAGCGCGACGAAGTCGTGCAGTGTTGTTGGCCAAGAGATTTGCGACTTTTCATGAGATTATACGGGAAACCGCCGCGGTGCAAATGAGTGCCGCGGTTTTTTCTTTTTTAGAAAGAGTCGAACACCTCGCCCACTACTCTTACCTCTTTGAGCGAGGTGTATTGTTTAGCGCTGGGAGAGAATAGCCCTTAACAATACGTATCGTAAGCCATCTTCAAGTTTTCGGCAATTAAATAAGCCGACCGGCCCTCAATGTGGCGACGCTCTAGAAAGTGTACCAATTTACCATCTTTGAACAGAGCGATGCTCGGAGAAGAAGGCGGATATGGCGCTAAGTATTCGCGAGCTTTGGCGGTGGCTTCTTTGTCTACACCGGCAAATACAGTGACCAAGCGGTCCGGACGCTTACTGTGTTGTAAAGACATCTTGACGCCCGGTCGAGCGTTAGCTGCAGCACAACCGCAAACGCTATTGATGACCAAAAGCATGGTTCCGCTCTGATTTTCAAGCACTCGCTCTACTTCCTCAGGAGTTTTCAGGGATTCAAATCCCGCATCAGTTAAGTCGCGAGCCATAGGCGCGACCAATTCTATTGGATACATAGGTCAACGTACTATTTGATTGATATTTAACAGCTTAAGAATAACAGCAAAAATCGCGAAAGGTTTAGGAATAAAGGCCATATTTTGCTGGGCAAAAGATGTGCTTCATATGGACGACAGCGTGCTTCAAGAAGTCGCTGATTTATTAGACATGGGTTTCGTCGTGTTTGTACATAAACGCACGTTCGAGGTACTTAGCTACCCTCATCCAGACCGCTGGGGAGAGTTAGAAGCTATAGACGAATATGAAGCCATTCGAAGTCGAATAGAGGAAGCGGCTGGAGACTTTATCGAAATTGCGCTGCCCTCTGCAAAGGACGCTTTTCGCATGATGCAGGATTTTGCTAATCAGGTGCAGGATGAGCGCTTGCGCACCCGTCTTTTAGAAGCTTTGCGTAGCCCAAAACCTTTCCGGCATTTTAGACATATGGTAGAATCTTCTGATGAAGCCGAAGCTTGGACTGCTTATAGATTAGCTCGGATAAAGGAATACGCCATAGGGCGCCTAGCCGAAGCCTGGGACTAAGCAGTAATCTTCTTGAGGATAATGAAGACTTCGGTACCGGCCCGAGGGGGCACAGAATTATAACAACGTGCGAGAGTGTGGATGTGAAAAAGCGGTTCGAAAAGAGTTCGATACTCCTCAGCATGACCGCCGAAGGGTGGACCGTTTTCAAAGTCTCGATCAAAAAGTACTCCAGCTAATGTGCCACCAGGCGCCAACAAGCGGTGCATTTGGCGGGCATAGTGAGGACGCAGTGCCGGATCGAGGGCGCAAAAAAATGTTTGCTCTAGGACAAGATCGTACGTTCCCTCGAGAGAAAAGAAATCAGCGCACAAAATGCGTAGAGAGGAGCGCCATCCCGTACGCGTGGCATCCATGCGCCGCTGAAGGCTCTTTACAACCGTAGGCGCAATGTCTACAACCGTAATATTCGTAAAGCCCTGGTCGAGCAGGTATTCCGCCTCGTAGGCATTGCCACAACCAGGAATAAGCACATGCAAGCAGCGCCGTTCCAACGGTATCTGGTCGGCATAACGACATAATGGCGGCGATGGTTGACCCAAATCCCACCCCGTTTGGCCTGTTTGCCAGCGGTACTCCCAATCTATTTCAATCATGAATCTATGACGAATAAGACGTTTGTGGAAGAGACGTTGGCACAAATGCTCCTCAAAAGCAGAGGAAAGAATTGGTTAAAACCGCACTGTCGCACCGCCTAGTATATTGATACCCAACATCGGATAACTTAACCAACGTTCGCGTCGGTTGTTGAGAATGTTGTTGAGGTCCAAAAAGATGCCAACGTAGTCAGTGATTTGCATAGTAGCACCCGCGTTGAGGTCAAAGAGCAAATCGGTAAAACTGGGCTGGTCTGCTTGATTGCGAAAGGGAATATCGTCGGCGAGGTACAGCTCTCCTTTCAGCGTGATTTTACCTTCATAAGGCTGGAACAACACGCGTGCGTTCACCTCTAGGTTGGGCAACCCCCACGCTTCATTTTCGTTGCTCAGCTCAAAAGCGCGATAACTCGCTGTGCCGCTCACTACGATCGCATCGCTAACTTGAACATTGACCGCGCCTGAGACGCCGAAGATCTGTACCGAATCGTAAACCGTTCGGAAACGGGTAATACCTGGTCGGCCAATAGAGTCGTACTGCGTCTGAAAAAGAGCGAGATTCGCCGCTCTGCCATAAGAAAGGCGTCCTTCGTAGTTAAACCAACCGAAGTTGCCTTTTACGCCTCCGTAAAATTCACGCCACACCGTATTGCGCAAGCGAGAAGCGCGCATCTGCAAAAACGGATTATACTCGCTCATCGAGCGATAGGTGTTCTTGCGCAAATCGCCTGTAGCCCCGCCAAAGACCTGAACGCCATCGCCCCATAAGCGCACTAACACTTCAGCGTCAGGAAAGATGGAGAACTCATCGCGATTGTTCACGAAGTTACCTCCCAATTTAAGGCGCAAGAAACTGAAGTGAAGAGAGAGGCTCGGTTGTAGATAGATATTATTTAGCTTCTGTTTTGCTGTATCGTTGTATGAGGTAAGGTCAGGCCGGATGCCGACCCGTAAAGCGTGTCGTTGAGCGAACCATTTTGTTAGTTGTAAGTCAAGAGCAAAACCTGTCTCCCCGTTGGAATAGTAGTCGCTTAGGCGGTAGAATAGGGGCGCTACACTAAAGTTTAGGTCAAGGTCGTTGCGCTGGCTGTTATACAAGCGCCCTCGAATTTCGAACAAGTTGAACTCCTGGCGCACTTGGTCGGCGTTGAATTGCAATGAATCGTGATCATAGCCGTAAAAAAAGACGCGGTCAGCAGAATACCGACCTGTTCCCTCGACAGCGAGGTTGTTCTCCAGATAATAATTGAAGTTCAAATAGGCATCATTGTTAGCGAAGCGTTGATTTTCCAGCTTCTTATTGTTAGCTTGATGATGGCGAAACCACGCTTTTCCATCAAACTTGTCTTTCACCTGAAAAGCATAGCCTGCTTCGCCCCAGTACTGGTTGGGTGCACCGCCACCGAGTTTGGCAAAGCCATTGAACGGCTTCTCTGGTCGCACAGTGCGCATGCTCAGCGGGCGTAAGGTGGGTACCTCGTAGGCGACAGCCTGTGGGCGCGGAGGCACTAAGTAGTCAAAGCGTTTAGAAACAGTGTCCAAGGGTGGAAGCGAGGGCGGTACGTTGATCTTATTGGATTCTAGGAGGCGTGCGTCGAAGTCTTTAATGATGCTTACTTGTTCGGTGGGCAGGTCGCGTTGAGCTTGCGCACTGGGAAGTAGAGCAGCAAGACCGATGATGAGAGGGACGTATTTCTTTATTTTGAAAATACACATAATTGATTAACAATGTTCTGTGAAAAATATCGTTGAGATAGACGTGTCAATTGCCGCCTTCAAAGTCGATAACATCTGGTGACCGTATTCCACGCGGCTGTTGGTTCGGTCGGAAATTGAGTTGATTGTATTTGATACGCGCTTCCTGGAGGATCTGTGGGTCGCCTTTGTAATTATCCAGAACAGCCTCCAATGCGGCAGCTGCACTACTTTTGTCGTTTTGAGCCAGGTATACATCCGACAAGAGGATAAGGTTACGGGCGATCCAATCGTCGTAACCGGCACTAGCTTGATTGGCGTTGATGATGAGGTCTTCCGCTTGCCGATATTGGCGCTGTCTGTACAAGATTTGCGCTAACAGGTGATATGACTCGGCCATGATTTCAGTCGTGGAGGTTTGAGTCACTCGCTCCAAGTAAGGACGGGCGCGCACCAGGTCTCCATTATCGTAGGCCATTTTTCCTAGGTAATAATTAGCAGTTGCTAGTTGTTCGGCAGAAGCCATCGAAGCATTGGCCACTTTCTGGGCATACTCGTTTAAGGTTGAGTAATTCTTCGTAGCGTATGCTGTGCGCATAAGCAGCACCTGCGCCTCGAAACGAGAGGCTTCTGAAGTAGCAGACTCCTCCCACTTGCGCGCGAAATCCAGCGCTTCGCTGTACTGTTGTGCCTGAAAGGCGAGTAAGGCGGCCTTTTCTGCTGCCCGCGTATAGAAGCGACTCGGTCCTTTGCTCACGACATAGGCATAGTCTTTACGAGCCAGATCAGGCTTGTTTATGCTTCGATGGGCGTAGCTTTCAGCCCGCAAGAAGTACGCCTGAAGCACGTAGCGGCCGTTGGGGAACTGAGCGAGGTAGTTCGTGAAACCGTCAATAGCTTGCTGGTAACGGCCATTTTGATACTGCACCTCTGCCGCTAAAAAAGTTACGCTGTCTTTAGCTGCACTGGTTACACTATAGCCTGGGACAGTATTTAAGAAGGCAAAGTACTCGTCTGGACGGTTTAGATCGCGCACGTAAATTTCTTCCAAAGCAGCTAGAGCGTCCTTGGCTTCATTTGGCTCAGGGTTGTTAGCCATCACTTGCTTATAGTAATTGATTGCGGCCGAGGAGTTGCCTTGGTTATAGGAAATTAAGCCCAATTTGAGTAAAGAGCGGTTAACGAGCGCTGAGCGGTTGCGGTATTCCGAGACGATTCGGCGGAAGGCCGATAATGCCTGTTCGAGTCGGCCCAATTCCATGTAAGTATCGCCAATTTGGAAAAGAGCGTCGTCAGCAAAGCGGCTATTCGGATATTTTGACACTAAGTCCTCTAAAGCAATAATTTTATCTAGAGGTGCGCCGGTCAGGCCCTTAATGATGGCTTTTTGATAGAGGGCGTACTCGAAGCCGTCGTTTTTTCGCTCAATAGCTTCGTTGTAATAGGCGAGAGCTTCGCGATATTGATTCCGTTTGAAATGGCAATCGCCAGCCCGAAGGATGGCATCCGTTAGCACAGCCGTTTTAATCTGGTCGGATTGGATGTTGCGCAGTTCGCGCTTTATGCCTTCTACGGCTGCCTTAAAGTGCGTTAGCGCGCCGGTAAAGTCATTTAGTTTCATCAAGTTGTAACCCTGAATGTAATTGGCCATGTACAGGCTGCTCTCTTCGGGCAGATCATTGTAGTTTCTGGCCTGTGTCAGAAAGGAGGCGAGATGATTTTTACTAAAGTTGTATTCGCCTTTCTCGTTGGCGATAGCGCCTAACCAGAAAGAGCACAAGGCTGCTATACGCTTGTTCGTAGGAGTCTCAAGAGACTTATTAAACATGCGGCGGGCCTCTTCGATTTGATTGTTTTGGTACAGCTGCAAGCCGCGTAGGTAGGTTACTTGCTGGTAGATCTCGTTCAGGCGTGCCGTGCGGTTAGAGATTTTCTCCAGTGTAGTGATGGCTCTTTCGTAGTCTCGGGTGCTAAGGAACATTTCACCCAGCAACGCTTGAGCATCTTCATAGTGCCGAGAACCAGGCGGGATGCTTTGAAGCGCCACTAGGGCATCGCGGTCAAATTTCAGTTCGATGCTTAGTTTAGCGTAATTAATTTGCGCATCTTCTTTGATAGCAGGATTGAAGTCGAGTGCTGCCGCCTGCCCAAAGGCGGTTCGAGCAGCGAACTTGTTGTTTGTGCGCAGGTAACAGTCTGCTAGATGATACAGACCGCTTTGACCCATGGCATTGTTTCGGTCGTATTTTGTTTGAGCTTCGAAATTGACTATAGCCTGCTGGTAGAAGCCCGCTTGATATTGTGCATAGCCCAACTGATAAAAATCAGCAGAGGTCATCGGTGCGCCCTCTTTAGCAGCAAATTCCAAGTAGGGCAAGGCGCGCTTAAAGTCGCCTTTCTCGAAGTATGCCCTGCCGACTAACTGGTTTAGCTCTGCTCGGTTGCGTATTTTATCGTCCTGGGCTTTGGTGCTGCCGTAGGCAATAACTTGGTCGTATTTTTTTTGAGCAAAAAAGACTTGCGTTAGATGATAAGGTATGCTTTTACCGTATTCTGGAGAGTCTTCACATCGGCGAAAGGCGGAGGCCGCCTCATCATAGCGACCTTCTAAGTAAGCGCATGAGCCATAATAGTAGTTGGCGGCGTAGTACCAAGGGCTACGCGGGTTTTCGCGCAACGAAGCAAAGACCGATTTTGCTTGGGCGAAGCGCTTGGTAACGAAATAGCTGTAACCTTGCTTAAAGCGAATTTCATCGCGTACGAGGCTAGACGGTGCTTCTTTGGGAGCCATATCATAGTACGCGATGGCTTGGTCGTATTTTTTATTGTCAAAGTAGTAATTGCCAATTTCCAACGCAGCCTGGCTCGCTTCGGGCGACGGTGCTTGGCTGCGCAAAATATCAAAGACGAGTTTTTCTGCCTCTGGATGTTCCATGCGTACAGCACACTTGGCAAATTGGAGTGCTGCATCGGTCTTTAAAGCAATCCAATCTGGTTCGTTAACTGGCCGAAGTAGGTCCATTGCTTCGCGGAACTCCTTCTGCGCAAGGCCATAGAGACGTAGGTTGTAGAAGTCTATTCCTCGTTTGTAGGCCGCATTGGCCTCTGTGTAGATAGTCGTTTGCTGGGCTGCTGCCCATCCGGTTAGTCCTATCACTAGGAGGGTGAGGATATTTTTCCGAGAAAAGGCCATATGAGCGGGTGTTTAAGAAACCAAGCAAAAACGTGTTCCTCAACGCTAGCTGAGGTATTCTCATTTTCGTCTTTTATAAAAAACGAAAGCAGCGCCGCGAAATTAGTGCGGTCTCCCTTAAGTTTGCCATCAATTCGCGAGCGGATTGCGACTAGATGCTATTTCGAAACCCGTACGGCCTTTCTATCCGACCTGTATTATTTTCTTCTCGCTCTAGCTTAGCCGACGAGGCTGCTGCCTGGCGCTTCACTCTGCAACTGGGCGCGTTTACTTATGGCGCCCTTATCTTACTGGCTGCAATCTTCTATCTAGAGCGCATGACACTTTTAGACATGGCCTTTCAAGGGTTTCACATCCTTCGTACGGGCGAATTACAGATCCAGAGCGGGCGCTTTGGTGCAGCAGCCACACAGGTCTTTCCCTGGGCAGCTCAGGCGCTGGGATTATCGCTTAAAGGCGTATTGTTGACCTATTCGCTAGGTCATATCCTTTACGCCGCTGTTCTGTTTGCCATCGTCCTTCTTTGCTTTAAGCAGTGGCGTTGGGGCTTGATTCTTTTGCTAGTAAATACCTTGATGACCACCCATACTTTCTACTGGCTCTCTGAAATGCCTCAGGGGCTAACTTTTTTGGCCGCTTTGTTGGCTTGGACTCATGCACGCGAAACCCCACGCTCCTTTTCCCTATGGGAATACCCTCTAGTTGTGGGTGCTGTTATTACGGCTTTCTATTTTCATCCTCTCGTATTACATGCCTTCACCTTTTGCGCGGCGTATTTCTGGTTTGATGCAGCTGCGTCGCGTGTACGCAAGCGAAATTACGCCCTCTTAGCTGTGCTTTTTGCAGCCTGTTTCACCGTTAAGTATTTTATATTGCCGCTAGATTGGTACGACAATATGGCCCTTGAGCGCTCGCGCGCTTTTGCCGAGTTGTGGCCAGATTGGCTCCACCTTAAAAGCCAACGGGATTTTCTACAGTGGTTAGCAACTGACTATTACGTGTTACTAATTGTTTTTGTGTTTAATATCGCTTTCCTTATGTGGTATCAGCGATGGGCGCTGGCCTTACTCTCGGCCCTTGGGCCAGTAGTATTCGTTTTTATGGTCAACGTACCGCACCACTACGGCGCGCCGCAATTTTATATGGAAAACCTATATCTGCCCCTAGGCATCATGGTCGCTGTGCCTTGGGTATTCAGTGTTCTTCCCAGCCTTTTACCTACTCATCGCCTGTGGATACCTGTCAGCGCGGTGGTAGTTGCTGGTCTTTTGCGCATTGCGCTGGCGCATTCAACTTGGACTACACGGATGGACTGGGAACGTCATTTTTTGAGACAAACAAGTCGAGTGGGACACCGCAAATGGATTGTGGCCGAAAACCAGGTGCCTATGGATACGCTTATTCTGTCATGGGGCTCGGCCTTCGAATTCCTAATGCTTTCTAGTCTGGAACACCCTGATAGCGCTCGTTGCTTGGTGATTGACGAAGATCCTCAGCGGTTTGATTCTCTTCGTACTCGACCGAGACTTTTCTTAAGTGAGTTTAAAAATTATCCCTTCGATGACCTACCCGCTCGCTACTTTCGACCTCAAGATACTACGGAGTATCGCTATTGGTCGCAGTAGGCTAGCTAATGCTCCGTATTAGTTTCGAATTACATCTTCATAGTTTATTGCCTTATATATGGCTATTTTTTTTTTGAATGAATCAAAGGTTGCTTCAAGATGAACTCTTCAACTGGCTAACTTAGCACAGGTCTTTCCTTTAAATGTAAATGTGGCCTCATTTCGTTAGCCCATTGGCCAAGCAAATCTGGGCGGTAGATCGATTGCCTTTTCTCTTTTAGCCCGCTAGAAGATTTCTTCGTTTTTTGTTGAAAAGAAAAAGGCTGAATAGTTCTCTAGAGTAAAAACTTTTGAGTTAGTTTTAAAGTTTAATCAAATGCGATGTAGATAGAAATTTTGCACGAGTTCTTTGACGCTTCAGGAAAACGTGCGAGGGTGTGGCGGTTAACCATCACGTCTTCTATTGTCTATAAAGGCGGCTTGGGGCTGCAGGTAGCAGGCGGATGTTATCGATCCGAGTGAGCTTAAAAGTATTGTACGTGGCTAGGAGGCTTCCTGTTGCTCAATAGTTTTTCTACTGCCCTTTTTGATGGAGGGTGCTCGGTGTGCAGTGCTAAGTCGGCGATTAAAGTTCTATATTTTTTCTGCCATTTGAAAAATTTAAGCTATTCCTCTAAGAAGAAAGGGATGCGATAAACACGACGACGAAATCTGTATGAATATTTTTTGGTTTGAGGCGCTGCATGCTTCTTAATTCCCAAATTTTTTTTGGTATATAAGAAGCGCTTTGTTTAAAACAGCTCTGTATCTTTGCAGCCGTTTTTAGAATGATCCCGTAGCTCAGCAGGTAGAGCACTTGACTTTTAATCAAGGGGTCATGGGTTCGAGTCCCATCGGGATCACTTCTTATAAACAGGGCCTTGTTCTCCAGGCTTGGGTAAGATGCGTACTTGCGAGGTGTAGAGGTACCCTCAGCTTTTGTACTGCCGATAACGCTAGGGGAAATGGCAAGTACCTAGTAGCAATTGGAAAATTTTGCTTCGAAGAAATCGAGGCCCTTTAGCTACAGAAAAATTGGCGAGTCGTCTTTAAATGAGGTCGATTCGCGCAGGACCGGCGCGAGATAAGAAGACTTTCATCCGCTAGAGGCCTGCGCTTCTCTGGGGACTAAAAGTAATTGGAAGACCAGAGGCCTGGTCAAGTGTGAGGAGGTAGGAGAATTTTTTCGCGGCACGCAGTGCGCACTAGTTTTTAGCGGCTGCTTGTGGCTTTGCGCGATTTTTTAAGAAGTGAAGGTGGAAAGCGGCGATTTTTGCCTGCATGTCTATCATCTTTGCCGACCTTTGTCTGAAGCCTTGCAATCTTCTGACGTTTTTTTATGCTTGCTTTATTCCGCACAAACGAGTCCCTTGCGGTCTTTCCGCTCATTTTGTACATTGTGCTCCTTCGGATGCCAACCCTGTTGGGATGGGCTGAGCCCCCAACAAGTGAGCAAGGGCCGCAAGGTTGGGTCTATCAATGGTTGTTCGGAGGCCTCAACTTTTCTCCGCAGGCTTCGGCGTGGATTGCAACGGCTCTCGTCTGCTTACAAGCCATTGTTGTGAATCGCCTAACAGATAAATATCGGATGATGGAAGAGCGTACCTGGATGCCGGGTTTGTCGTACGGTTTAGTGGCCTCTTTCATCCCCGATTTTTTGTTCTTCTCGCCGGCGCTGTTGGTATGCTCTTTTATACCCGTAGGGTTGTGGCAAATATTCTCGGTCTATCGCCGGCCATTGGTTTTCTCTTCTATCTTTGATACTGCTATCTTGTTTACTGCAGTAGTGCTGCTCTATCCGCCGGGTTTATGGTTTTTGCTCATGGCGTTTATAGGTTTTTTTGCGCTGCGGCCTTTTTCAGCACGAGAGCAAGCTGTCTATGGTGTAGGGATACTCACTGTTTTTATCATTGTTCAGAGTGCGTTGTTCTGGTACGACCAGTTAGGCTCCTTCTGGCGCATCCAAGTAGCTTATACCTTCGCATGGCCGCATCTTGTCTGGCCGGATGCCCTTCGTCAACGCTTAGCTGTTATAGCCCTGGGTCTTGTAATTTTGATTGCTGTTTTGGGTTTCAGGTCGTACTACTACAAGCGGATTACTCAGGTGAGGAAATACATAGACCTCCTTTACTGGTTTCTTTTAGCAGGTACTTTGTCGGCGCTTTTCCGCCCTGGCGAAACGCTGGACGGTTTCTTGCTGTGCATGCCGAGTGTAGGAGTTTTTTACAGCTACCTTTTTGAGGCGTTTCGGAGAAATCCATTTGCAGAATTATTTCACCTTTGCCTGTTTACAGCAACGTGGGTTATTCAGCTCTCAGAGCGGCTTTTCTAATTTTCTATGAAATTTGGAGTTATCGTTTTTCCCGGTTCAAATTGTGACGACGACATGGTGCATGTTCTGCGGGAAGTGCTCCATCAGCCTGTAGAAAAGATATGGCACAAAGAGGTTCGCCTGCCCTCAGACGTAGATTGTATCGTATTGCCGGGAGGGTTTTCTTATGGAGACTACGTTCGCGCGGGAGCTATCGCTCGATTTTCGCCTATCATGCGAGCAGTTCGGGCGTTTGCTCAGCAAGGGGGATTGGTGCTAGGCATTTGTAACGGTTTTCAAATCCTGTGCGAGTCAGGCTTACTCCCCGGGGTATTGCTGCGCAATGCACAGCAACAGTTTATTTGTGACAATGTTTGGATAAGGCCAGCCACCACTCGCTCGCCTCTCACAGCTTGCTTATCGCCCGATCGAGCGCTCCAGATACCTATTGCTCATGCAGAAGGGCGGTACTATGCTGACGAGGAAACGCTTAAACGCCTCGAGGCTAATGAGCAGGTGTTGTTTCGGTATTGCACGCCATCGGGAGAGATAACGCCTGAAGCAAATCCCAACGGATCGCTCCACCATATTGCGGGTGTTTGCAATGAGCAGCGCAATGTCATGGGCATGATGCCGCATCCGGAGCGCGCGGCAGAAGAGGTGCTTGGCAACACAGATGGACGCCTAATCTTGGAGTCGTTGATCGCCACCTCCGTAGCTGTTTAAGGCTCTTGCTGTGGAAGCGTCTTAGTTGCTTGTGCCTGCTGAGGCTGAGGAGGTTCGAAGAGGGCTAAGATTATATTGCCCATATATACGCCCAACGCCGATTCAATAAGCGTTAGAAATATTACCATGTCTCGGAAGTTGAGAATATTTGGTGCGAGAGCCTTCAAGGAAATTAGTAACATTACTGCGGCAAAGTGACCGTGCACAAGCCAGCGCACAAGATTGTTAATAGGTGCTTTCGAATTGTTGTGGTTGAGGATGGGCTCTGTAATACTTCTCCCGATGTACCGGAATACTGCTCCTCCATACATAGCCGTAATAGGGGCGAGAATACCTATCAAAGAGGTGAACTCTTCGAGGTCAAAACCTCGCATAAGATAGTATACACCGGAAGCAAAAATTAGGATAAAGTGATAGACCAATATTTGACGGGCAATACGCGCTCGAGGATTGATACTTTTTGGAGCAGTCGGAGTGAGGGCTTCCGAAGAGGGATTGGTTTCCGCTGCAGACGTTGTGACCGGAGTTACTGACATGGCTTTCTATTTTTACGAAAAATTAATAACTATAACTATCGGGAGAGGTGGTCTACTAAACGTTTGAATAAACGCCTTTGGTAGTCTTCTAAATTGTCTTTGTAATTTATAGATAAGTCTTTGTAGTCATTTTTTCGCGGAGGGAAAAGGATGCCACTTCCATATTTGCCCTGAAATTCCCACGACAACTCAGTATCTAAGCCGCGCTGCATACACCAAACGGTAATTCGATGATACTCATAGTAACCGTCGGGACAAATTTCGTGACTTAAATGCGTAATTTCGAGAACAAATTCATCGAATGTCGTGTAAGAAGAATCGATGCGAGCACGCCAGAGAATAGGTGTGCCTTTTGGCTTATAGTATTGGATAAGGAAACGGCGCGCTTTAGCGCATACTTCTGAGGCCTTTTGACCTGGAAGGATGACCTTTCCCTCTCCTAAATTCAGGGCTTGTAAATTAGTTGGAATAGAGACTTGAACCGGCCTTCCGCGCACCGTACGCCCCTCACGTAAGATACGGCCCTGATGACTTCGAATGCAAGCCATAAAATGAGGTGGCTCATGACAGCGCACCACAATCTCCGCTTGGTCTTCGTGAATTTCAGCCAAAAAAGCCCATTTGCGCAACAAACGCTCGCGAAAATACTGTCCATATCGAAGGAAGTTTTCTTGCTCCAACCTTTCCCAAGCACATTGCAGTGAGTCGCATACGCGACTGCCTTGAAAGGCCGCCCGTATGAAAAGCGTTACCCGTTGAGGCGCTACAGCAATACTATCGGCAAGGAAAATTTGGTCTAGTTCTGCTTGTGCAAACCATTTTTGATAGTCCTCCAGTTTTGTTCGAAAGAACTCTTCATGTACTCGAAGGTCCTCTTCCAGAGGAGACTGAGTGAGGGCCTCGCGAGGAAAACCTATCACCAGCCCTATAAACACCGTTAGGCCAGTGAAAGTAACTAGTCGCATGGCAGGGTGTATAGTGAATAATAAGTAGCTCAATAAACGACGAAAAGTATAATTGTACTATTTTTAAGACGCGACACTTTAACAATTTGTTTAGCTGGTGTTGTTCATTGGCTAGAGCGACCGAAGCGGCTATGCATTTTTGCGTTTTTGCGCGAAAACCAGCTAAGTCGAGAAGTGCTTTAGTTTTTTTGTTTATGCCATCTTCCGAGAGGAAGAGTCAAGTCTAATACATAGAATCAAAATTTTGCGTCCATCTTTTGCCGTTGTAGCGAACAGATACTTATCTCCTCCTTCTGCAAGGCCTAGCCGTTGGCGCACTTGATCAGGAGAGTCAGGGAAATGGCGCACAACTACATTGGCTCTGCGTTCAGGCAGAAATTGTCGGGCTACTTTTCGGTCATATTTAAATACTGCCTCTACTGCAAAAATTTTGGCAGGAAGATTAAGCTCGAGCGCGTCAGCAGTATATAAATGCGCATGCAAGTGCAGTTTAGACAATCCAAATCGCTTAGCGAATACTTTGAAAGCGCCAGCTTTGAGAATAGAAGGGTCTGGTTCATATAGATAACGGAGAGGCTCGCTTAGTTGAGGTAGACAAGAGTGCTCCTCTGCGCGGGTAAATTGAAACGTCTGCACAGATTCTCCAGAGAGGATGGTTGCCTCGATTGGCACTTCATCGGCATTTACTGATGAATGGCCAGCCAGGAGCAACACCTCTCTGACTTCTCCTTTCCAGGATTCAACCCAGATGTGTTCGATCTGCGGCAAGCGCTGTTGGGCCTGCGTCAAGTCGAGCATAGGAGAGGCCTTTATCAGCATTTTTGGCGCGTGCGAGAGCAAAAGTTTATGCAGCGCTATAACGTTCGGCGAACAATCCTCTAGCCGGAAGAGGCGACGTTGTGAAGGATTGCGTCGGTCTGGGTCTAAATAGATAAGGTCAAACGTTTGCGAACTTTTTTTCAAAAAGTCCTCTGCCTCTGCTGTGATCACTTGGATGTTTGTAGCGCTTAAGCGAGCAAAGTTATGGCGTGCAGCCTGGCTCAAGAGAGGCTCTCGTTCGACATAGGTAACCTCCTCGAATCGCTTTGACCAGAAATAGGCGTCTATGCCCAGCCCTCCTGTAAGATCGAGTAAGTGTTTTCCCGAGAATAAGCTAGTTTTAAAACGCGCTACGACTTCCGAAGAGGCTTGTTCTACACTCAAAAGAGAGGGTATTTCGAGGTCGAGGCGAAATAAAGAAGGAGCCTTTTCCCGCAATTTCCGTAGGGCTGCTATTCGCGGTATGAGCGTAGAGACGGTTATGCCCTTATACCGATGAGCTGCCAGCGCAAGGGCTTTCAGGTCGGAATCGAGATGCCGCCTTATGAAATCGCGCTCTTGTTCGTTAAGGCTCGCCATGATATTTAATGTATTTTACTCATGGCGATGGCAACAGTGGCCATGCTTAATCGGGCAATAGGAGCAGCAAACAGTGCCCTCCCACAGGCCTCCAACGTAGCACCTGTGGTCAATACGTCATCTACGAGTAAGATGTGCTTGCCTGTTATTGCCTGAGGCTTTGCGAGAACGAACGACTCTGCAACATTTTTGAAACGCTCTAGACGGCGTTTTCGCGTTTGTGACTCGGTGTGTCGCCGCCTAACCAGGACGCCTTCCAACACAGGAACGTTCATCGCTTCCGAGACGCCTCTGGCAATCATCGCACTTTGATTGTATCCGCGCATCTTTTCTTTATCAGGGTGCAGCGGAACCGGAATAATTGCCTCTACTGCCTGAAAAAGAGGTGACTGTCGAAGTTGCCCGCCCAGAAGGCGCCCTAATTGGATACCGAGATGCGCTTGACGATGATACTTCAGCTGATGCAAGGCGCGCTGAAGAGGGCTACGGCGTTGAAAGAAATACAATGCAGCTCCACTCTGCAGGGGTATTCGCCCCCAAAAGCGCTCAGTGAACTCATTTTCCTTCGCGAGGTGCATATTTGCTGGCACCAACTGGCTCTGGCAATAGACGCAAAAGCAATTTCCTTTGTGCGCTGCCGCTCTCTCGCAACCAGCACATACCTCAGGGTAAAATAGCCACAGTAAGTCTTTTATCCACTGCTTCGCTTTATCGCTGAGCATTCTTCGCCAATCATTAGGGCTAAGCAAAGGTACGAAAAGCTACTTTTTTCCGTCTTCTTCTGGTCAACGCCTCGTATGTGCCCGGTAAAGTTTTTGAGTACTCACCGTGTGCCAGCCTTCTCGTTGTCATACTCTAGCCTTTTGGTGTTATCCTGAGCAACAGTATCATCCTTAATCTTTTAAAATAATTTATTTATTTTTGTGCCGCATTTTTTTGTTTTAAAACAAAATGTTTTTTCTGTAAATTTGTGCCCCTGAAGAGCAAGGCTCACCCAATAGAAAATGCTGAGGATTAGGTAGGTTGACAACAACAATGGCTGCATAATAATTTATAATCTTACAAAACTTATTTCACTATGGCTTTTCGCATATTTTTTCGTTCGCTTAAGAATGACACTTCCAGCCAGCGAAATAGGCTGAGGAGGTTCTGGTCGTTTGTACGCAGGCATTGGTTTACGGTGGCCTTGGGTTTGTTGGCGCTTTTAGCGTTGTGGCGGCGTCGGACGCCTCCAGTTGCGCGAGAGCTGATACCAATAACGCCAACCCAAGAGGAGGTTCGGCGCTATACTCAACATTCGGAATCTGCGGCACAGAAGGCTTTCCTTCTTCAGGCGCCAGCCGAGTTGGCCGAGGAGTCTGCTGTTCGGTTGCCTGCGATAGATGACGCTACGGCAGTGGCTTTTTTGCAGCGTTTCGCTCGCACTGCTATCGCCGAGCAGGAGCGTTTTGGAATGCCCGCTTCCATCTTGTTGGCATGCGCTTATGTAAATAGTTTTGCAGGCACGCGCAAGTGTGCGAAAGAGGCCAACAATTACGTGGCCCTGCGTTGCACGGCCGATTGGTCTGGAAGTGTTGCCTCCTTGGATGGCGTTTGTTACCGTCGCTACAATACCGCTTGGGAAAGCCTGCGCGACTTCAATGCTTACTACAGTCGAAAAGCCTGGTATGCCGAACTAAAGAAGAGCGCTAGTCGAGACTGGCGGAAATGGCTCAAAGTCCTCGCAGCGCATGAGGTATCGGACGTAGTAAACTTCGAAGCGGAAGCTACGCGACTGATTACGACCTTCCGGGTGTATGAGCTCGACGAGCAAACCTCCGTTAAATAAACGAGGAAAATCTTCCCGGCCTGTTCAGAGAAACAGTGTTTTTTTGTGCAGTTAATCGTTTGTTTTGTTGGTCCAGGCTTCTAGGTTGCGTTGTCCTGAAGGTTACTACTGCAGGGCCTTAAAATTTTTTTTAAAGGAGTAAGATATTTTTAGCGATGATGAAAAATTTTTTCACGCGAACGAGGCTTCTCTTCGTTCTTTTCCTATTAGCAGGTGTAGCGGCCTACTATTTTTGGCAACAAAGTGAGCGATATGCCTCTGGTAGCCGTGTTGCGCCAGATATGGATTTTGCCGTAAAAGATACGAATGCCATCTATCGTATTTTTATTGCAGATCGGCGCGGTCGCACAGCTGACCTTAAACGCTTAGAGAATCAATGGGTCTATAATGGCCAGTACAAAGCACGACCTTCGGCTATTGAGGTACTTCTCCAAACGGTCTGCTGCCTAAATGTGCTTTACGTGCCACCTAAAGCAGCCGAAAAGCACGCCGTCAAAGCATTGGCGGCCAACGGTATTAAAGTGGAATTGTATGACCGTCATAACCGCTTACTCAAGAGCTACTACGTGGGCGACGTCACTCCTGATGAGCGCGGCACCTACATGATCATGGAAGGCTCTGAGCAGCCATATGTGGTTTATCTACCGGGCTTTATCGGCCAAGTACGGGTACGTTACCTCCTAGGCGATGAAGATTGGCGCGACCGGATGATTTTTACTGAGAAACCTGAGAACATTCAGGCAATATCTGTCGAATATCCTCAGCATCGCAGTGCGTCTTTTCGCCTTCTCAAGGTAGGTACCGCTGAATACATAGTGCAGCCGTTGTTTAGCACAACACCACCAAGTCGCATGCCTCAGCGGAAAGGAGCTGCCGAGGCCTATCTGCTTCGCTATGAATTCCTTGGAGCAGAGGGATTTGCTCCTTCGGAACTCAATATTGACTCCATACGAGCCACGGTCCCGTTTGCCATAGTTCATCTAGAACGCACGGACAAAACTTTCGTAAAAGCGCGGTTTTGGCCGATAAACGCGCAATCGGACAGTTACACAGGCGAGCGCTTCATCATCCACTATTTGACGGAAGTCAACGACGGTCAAGATTATTACATTACCCAACATCACGTATTTGGGCCTATTTTTCAAACTTACCTCTCATTTTTTGAGGGGCGCGGTCGAATGCAAAATTGACGACTAATCCTCTTCCTCTGCGGCATCGTCGGAATCCTCCTCCAACTGAACTTTATTGGATCCGTTGGGAGGCGTCAAAATGCTAAGGGCATACATAGCGCGTTCGCTAGCTAATTGCTCAGCACTTTTCTTGTTAAAATCATCTGCCGTGCCTACCTTCTTACCATCCACATATACTGCGACTTTGAATTTGTCTCGCTTGTCGCTCTTGTAGCGAGAAAGCACCTTATAGTCTACGGTATAGCCGTTCTTCTGGCACCACTCGAGCAGTTGGCTTTTGTAGTTGTCGTCGAAGTTTTCAAGTTCGTGGATATTAAGGTATCGGCGTAGAATGCGGCGAATAACGTAGTCTTTCGTGTAATCGTAGCCCTTTTCGACGTATACGGCTCCGACAAGTGCCTCGAGAGCGTTGCCCAGCATGGAGCGCGACAAACGCGTGTGGTTGTAATGCGACAACAACATGTCGAGTCCCATGCGATCGGCGATGTTGTCTAGAGAGTTGCGCTTAACGATTTTAGAGCGCATCTTGGTTAGAAAACCTTCATCGCTGTTGGGATACTTTGTGAAAAGGTACTCTGCTACAATGGTGCTCAGCACTGCGTCTCCTAGAAATTCTAGGCGCTCATTATTTGAGATGGCGTAATTGCGCGACGTGAAGGTGCTTTTATGGAAGAAAGCTAGTTTGAATAGGTTGAGGTAAGCAGGCGTAAAGCCCAGGATATTCTTTAGTCTTCTCGCCAATTCTCTATCTGGGCTAAAATAATAATTGTAAAGGCGCGAAAAGAAGCGAAATATCTTCGACATATCAACACGCCAAGTTGAATGTTCTCTGCTATGAAAAGGTTATTGGCTGTTTTCTTCAAGAACACGCGTTTTTTGACGTACTAAGGGAAGGGGCGTTAGTTGGTCATCAACATCTGCTCTTACGAGACGTATTTTTTGAAAACTAAGGACGCATTGTGGCCGCCGAAACCAAAGGTATTACTCATGGCAGCGCGAACTGGGCGGTATTGAGCATGGTTAAACGTGAGATTGAATCTCGGGTCGATTTCTGGATCGTCAGTAAAGTGGTTGATGGTGGGAGGAATGAAGTCGTAGTAAATCGCGAGGATGGAAGCAATGGCTTCGACGGCGCCTGCAGCTCCTAGGAGGTGGCCGGTCATGCTTTTTGTGGAGGAAATGTTGAGTGAGTAGGCGTGCTCGCCAAATACGGCGCCTATAGCCTTTAATTCAGCCACATCGCCTAGAGGTGTAGAAGTTCCGTGTACGTTAATGTAGTCAATGTCAGTAGGTTGCAAGCCAGCGTCTTGAAGCGCTAGGCTCATTACAAGGATGACTCCCGTACCTTCAGGATGAGGAGCTGTTATGTGATAGGCATCTGCAGTGGCGCCAGCGCCAACTATTTCGGCGTAGATGCGCGCGCCGCGGCGGCGGGCATGCTCGTACTCTTCAAGCACAAGGGCTCCAGCTCCCTCTCCTAAAACGAAGCCATCGCGGTCTTTATCAAAAGGGCGAGAGGCTGTCTTGTAGTCGTCGTTGCGTTCGCTAAGCGCTTTCATGGAATTGAAGCCGCCCACGGCCGTTTTTGTAATGGTGGCTTCAGAGCCACCTGTTACAATAATATCGGCTCGGCCCATGCGAATATAATCAAATGCATTCATAATCGCATGCGCCGAAGAGGCGCATGCCGATAGCGTCGCGTAGTTAATTCCCATGAAGCCATACTGAATGGAGATCTGACCTGCTGCAATATCGGCAATCATCTTCGGTATGAGAAATGGGCTGTGTCGAGGAGGACCTCCGCTGAGAGCATGGTCTTCAATTTCCTTTTCAAGGGTAGCTAAACCACCGATGCCGGATGCCCATATAACACCCGTCCGGCGTTTGTCGATCTTATCAAGGTCAAGGCCAGAATCACGCAGTGCTTCTGCGGCAGTAACTAAAGCGAACTGCGTAAAGCGGTCTAACCGACGCGCTTCACGGCGATCAATGAAGTCTTCAGCATTAAAATTTTTTACTTCGCAGGCGAATCGCGTCTTGAAAGCACTGGCATCAAACTGGGTAATGGGTGCAGCTCCGCTTTCTCCTTGTTTTAGCCCTTCTAGATAGGCGGCAAGGTTGTTCCCAATCGGAGTAAGAGCGCCCATGCCCGTCACTACAACGCGTCTCATCATGTTAACGAAAGGTCTCGTGTCTGTAAAAGGACAGAACAAACTGACGCAAAGGTATAAAAAGACCTCTGCTAAATGCCAAAAGGTTCAGAGCGCCGCCGCTCTGAACCTTTTTTATTGCTTCCTGTGGGCAAAGGAAAGGGCCCTTTCTCGTTTTAAGAGGCGAGTTGTTTCTCTAAATACTCTATGGCTTGCCCCACAGTTTGAATCTTCTCAGCTTGCTCGTCGGGGATGGAAACATCGAATTCTCGCTCGAATTCCATAATGAGCTCTACTGTGTCGAGCGAGTCGGCCCCCAAGTCTTGAATGAAACTGGCCTCAGGCGTCACTTCGCTCTCATCTACGCCTAACTTGTCAACTATGATCTTTTTTACGCGTTCGGCGATGCTTGCCATAATCTTTGATGAACTTTAAGTGAAAAAATACCTTTTTTCGGGGGCAAAGAAACGGCTATCGCACTTTTTAAAAAAATTTTTATTTGGGATTTTTTTACTATGCTTTATCTAAACAATGACCAGTATTTGTTTTTTTTACACTTACATATTATAAAAAGTCGTTTTTCATTCGATGTTTATTTCTTATTAAAAAACAGTGTTTTGTCGTCAAACTTACCCTACGAAGAGGTCGAGTTTCCTATCTTTGCGCTACCGACTTATTGTTTTTTTGACACTAAATAAAAAACGACCTAATTATGACTAGGGAAGAGGCAGAGACGCTGTTTTCTCAAAATGTTCCTCTTATGCGTAAAACGTGTGGTCAGAATACTAAAATTATCGCCACGGTAGGTCCTGCATCGCGTAAGCCTGAGCAACTGCTAGCCCTAATAGAGGCTGGGGTAGATGTTTTTCGACTCAATTTTAGCCATGGTACCCACGAAGACCATCTGGAAGTTATCCGTTGCATTGAGGAAATTAACCGGGAATATCATCTCCACATAGGCATCTTGGCAGACTTGCAAGGGCCAAAACTGCGCATAGGAAAGATAGAAAACGATAGCATTGAGGTAAAGCCTGGCGACCTCATCACCATAGTTAACGAGGAGGTCGTAGGAACTCGCGAACGCATCTACATGTCTTACGAACAGTTTGCTGAAGACTGCGAGGTAGGGGAACGCATCCTCATGGACGATGGTAGGTTAGAGTTCGAGGTACTTTCCACTAACAAAAAGGATACCGTTGTGCTTCGCTGCTTGCACGGTGGTATTTTGGGCAGTAACAAAGGCATTAATTTACCTGATACGCATATCAAACTTCCTTCCTTGACGGAAAAGGATCTTCGCGACTTAGACTTCATTCTTTCCCAGCCTTCGGTAAATTGGATTGCTTTATCGTTCGTGCGTTCGCCCAAGGATGTTGAGGACCTGCGCCGCCGCATTGAGGCTCGAGGGCACGGCGCCAAAGTGATGGCGAAGATCGAGAAACCTGAGGCTGTACGAAATATCCGCTCTATCGTTAAGGCTGCCAATGGCATTATGATCGCTCGCGGTGACTTAGCCATTGAGATGCCTATGGAGCGCTTACCGATGCTGCAGAAAGAAATCATTCAACTTTGCATGCAGTTCTCGCGGCCAGTCGTTGTTGCTACTCAGATGATGGATAGTATGATCAAAAATCCTTCGCCGACGCGTGCTGAAATTACTGACGTAGCCAACGCTGTGTTAGACGGTGCCGACGCTGTTATGCTTAGCGGTGAAACAGCAATTGGAGCACATCCTCTCCTAGTTGTGCGCGCCATGACGCGTATTATCGAGGAGGCAGAACGTCATTATTGGCCGCAAATTGAGGCGAAGCGTCCTAAGGCTGTCACTCACGCCAGCACCTTCCAAAATGACGTCATCTGCTTTAATGCTTGTCGCGTAGCAGAAGAAATCGGTGCCAAAGGAATCGTGGGCTTAACAGTGACGGGCTATTCTGCATTCAAAATGAGTAGCTATCGGCCAAAAGTGCGCATCTTTATTTTCAGTGATAAACGTCACATTTTGAATACGCTAAACCTGTTGTGGGGTGTACAATGCTTCTACTACGACCGCGATACGGGTACGGATGAAACCATCCAGGATTGTAATGACATTCTCAAGAATGCCGGCATTGTTGCTCCAAATGATATTTTAATCAATACCGCTTCTATGCCGCTTCACAAACGAGGGCGCACGAATATGCTCAAGGTGACTGTCGTAGATTAGCTTTTTCACGTCGACTGATGCGCATCTGAGGTGATGAGGAAGACAGGAGCAATTGTATAGAAATCAGTTTCCTGCATGATCTAAGTCATAATACGCTGACCAGCAGTGACTCTACCTTTGGTGAAAAACGCTGTCTGATCATGAAGTTTGAATATAATTTGTCGGTAGGTGAGGTAATTGCCTCCTTCTTGATGATGATGGGTGTGGTTATAATTGGTCTTTTCTCCCATCAATACTGGTTAGCGGCATTGGGTTTTCCGCTTTTCTTGCGCGGATTGCTGGGATGGTGTCCGGTAAAGAGTTTTTTAGAATCACGAAGGAATACTGCTCGTCGCTAATTACCTACTCTTTTGCATGAGAAGCAGTCGAAAAAGAAGAGAAAAGCAGAAGTATGCCTACGGTGTTACGATGTGTGTTGAGCACTAGGAATCAAGAGAATAGTAAGGCTGCTCTTGAATATATGGGTTCACATGTCATGGACAATTGATTGGTAGTGGCGGCGTGCAAGATGAGCACAAAAGCACGGGAACAAGGCGCGTCTCAAAAAGGAAGGGGAGGGCGAATGCTATCTGCTCAAGAGGATGAGGGGAGGTGAAAAAGGAGCAATCACTATTTTCCGTTGATGAACAGTTTTCGGAAGCTTCTAAAAATCACCCTATTTGCCGATATAGAGACGGGACCAGGGTGTCCTCCGAGTTTTGTTGGATGTGAAAATTTTTACCACCTTGTTGCTTTTTACTGTTTTTTGTAGCGATGAAATCTGCTGTCCTGGGCTTGAGTTTTAGAATTGCACAGGAAATAAGTCTTCCGATTTTCAATACAGAACATGAAAATGCCCTAGGAGAGAAACTAAAGTCTAGTTATTTCAACTACTTCGTCGGTAACTTCGTTTACTAGGGGGCGCTGGGATGATAATTCCTAATGATTCGTGCTGCCTTGAGCGCGAAGATGCAGAGAGCCGGAAGATTTGAACGATGTACTCGCAGGAGATCACAGCTTTGCGCTTCGTCATCAGAATAAATAGCCTTGAAAGTACCAGCCTAGCGGCTGAACGCGTGGGCATATTGGATCCTGCTGGTGGCACCCAAGGAATGTGCTGGAACTGCAGTGCAAATTATACCTTCGTAAAAGAAAAAATAGAAAGTGCGTCACCTCAAGCGCCTGTAAATCTAGGAGCAGATGACCGTATCTTCCAGTATTACTTTGATTTATGCGGAGACCGTTTTGTAGCGACAATCAACTATATCAAAACTACTACGGTGTTTGAAAGCGCGCGGTGGCGAAATAGCCAAAGTTCGGCAAAAGGGCGTTCTGCACCTTCATGTGTAGGTGGATACTCCGGCGATATTTGCTCGTCTGAACAACGTCGGCTTCGCTACCAACCTCAATGTACATGCATCTCCCACTCCTGAAGAGTATGGCAGACAACAACATAAACATGTTTACGCTATACCATATTCATAATCTACGATCTGATTTTTGTCCGGAGCTACTGGGAAAAACAGTAGCTCCGGCCTTTGTTTAAAGATAACTTTAAAAACAAACATATGTACTTATGGGCGCAAGGATGAGTTTTCTGAACTGGCTTGGGGGCATTTCCGTAGGGCTTAGCGTTGTGGCTTGCCGTCAAGAACCTCCTGAGTCTATTCCTCTACCAACCAGCATTTGCGTGCGTACGATTCACCATACCTGGCCTATTCCTGCCTGCACTGTTTATGTGAAGTTCTTTGCAGATTCTTTTCCGGGTTATAGGCAACCGCGTTCTTATTTCAACGCGATGTTTATTACTGATGCTCAAGGGCGCGGGTGCATTACGGGCGTTCCAGAGGGCCGCCACTGGCTGATAGGCATAGGCTATGATAGCCTTTATTATCCGCACGATGTATACGGCAATTTGCCGGTGCGAATTTCTCTAGATGAGGGGAGGGGGAAAATAGATACTATTCTCTATGTGACAGAAAAGCACTGACTTATCGGTATGGGCTTTAATATTTCGAGGTGGTATGTTCTTCCAAGAACCACATACGCTTTAGCCACAACGAGTTGTTAGGAGGACGACACTCATCCTATGTTTGAATGCCTGCTAACTCTCTAGAACCGACATATGACCTGAATTGAAATCCAGTAATGAAGGCCGGTCTTGCTCTGAGAAAGCAGTCATTTCAAGACTCAATTCCTTCGCGCAGCAACACTGTGGCTTGTGGAGATTAGTATATCCCATATACTGCCTTTAGCCACCTCAATCATCCCGTTGGGCATGATATTGACGGTTTGTTGAGGCGCCGCTATACCTTGACTCTCCAAAATCCGCTATGGCACAGAATCTTTTTTCAGAACGGCGAGGTTTCATACCTAGATTTAATGACATTTGTGCTATTCTACAAAATAATGAACTGGGTAAATCTTTCGACTCCAATAAAGGTCGCTTTGAGGTAAGTGCGCTCCTTAGTGACAGGGTTAAGATTCCTGTGCTTCCTCCTCGCAATATCTCTGACAGAATCTCTACATGCACGACGGTCGTTTTAAGACCCTCAAAGGGATGCTTGACCGTCATGCTCTAAAGGAGTGAGAGATTCCCTGCCGCTTGCTCCACTTCTGCATCGACCTGATGATAAACTAGGCATTTCGCTCGCTACGGATGAGAAGCGGAGGATTATCGCTTTTCTGGGTACTCTATGCAACGAAGAATTTCTCCACGATTGCCATTTCCTAGAATGGACATGAAAAGAGCTACGAAAAACTCTCCTCAAAGGATGTACAAAAAAGCAGGCTCTTCCTCAAGGAGTGGAAGCTATGAGGCCTTCGTTGTACTCTCGTGAATCCATCGCTCATAATCCTCGTTGGCGCGGACCTCGAAGCGCAAGAAGCAAGGAGTCTGATAGGGATGAAGAGCTCGGAGTGCCTGCTCTACCTCTGCTTCGAGTTCGAGGCTTGTCTTTAGAATAGAAACCCACTCGCCTTCGTGCTGTACTTCGCCATCCCACCAATAGATGCTTTGAATTGGAAAAACATTAGCACAGGCAACTAGGCGCTTTTCCACGACCTGTTTGGCGATTTGACGCGCGACAGACTCGTCAGGATGGGTGACGTAGAAAATGAGAAATGCCATTGGTTTACTTACTTCTCTAAAAGTTTAGGGCGAAAGTCGCCTTTTTAATGGACTTTTTTAAGCTATTTCTAATGGTTGGGGCGTGTGTTGACTGCTAATGTTACGCTGATGCAGCGAAAATCGTCTTTTCTGCATTTAACCTGCTGTGGAAGGCGCTTTTTGCTGACGGGTTAGGCGGTGAAATTTTGGAGCACATTCATCTAACGCTCTACGGCTCTCTAGTTCACTAGAGGGTATCGCTTCTTTCTCTATTTTTTCCTCTGTCATCCTGAGGGACATCACGTCCTGCTGGCAAGCAGTTGTGGTGGATATCATGTTTGTCAGGATGACAAGTGCAGGAGAGAGGCCCTACTCCTTCGCCCGCTTTATCGGGTGGTTACTGGATGTTTGATGTGCCTGCTGCACTAGAGGGTACTACCTGAAGAAGCAGCGTTTAGCCGCGTATGTGCAAGGGCTGTTTTTAGTCTCCCTTTATGGCAGGGAGGATTGTTCCACATACCTGACCAAATCCGACACGGAGGTGACCTCTTTGAGCATAGGCGCGCATGATTACGGTGTCGCCATCGAGTAAGAACGTACGGGTAGAACCATCTGCTAAAGAGATGGGTTTTTGGCCGCCCCAGGCCAGTTCGAGTAAGGAGCCGAAGCTGTCGGAAGTTGGTCCGCTAATAGTACCTGAAGCCATTAGGTCGCCTGGCCGTACGTTGCAGCCGTTGATAGTATGATGGGCCAGTTGTTGAGCCATGGACCAGTAAAGGTAGCGAGTATTTGTGCGGCAAA
Organism: Saprospiraceae bacterium; assembly: GCA_025055285.1. GTDB lineage: Bacteria > Bacteroidota > Bacteroidia > Chitinophagales > Saprospiraceae > M3007. The sequence continues at coordinate 63,504 of JANWXM010000007.1, read as the reverse complement.
CGACCGTTTCTGGTCCGTCTTTCGGACGAATGCTTACCTCCAAAGCGATGTCGTAGTGGTGCCATCCACGGAGACGCAAATACTCCAGCGGAGTGGGTCGTTGGACGGGGCCGCGTGTTCGAAAGGGTTTGAGCGCCTCAAGCGTAACAATCCATGGGGAAATAGAAGAGGCGAAATTTTTGCCTAGAAAGGGCCCTAAGGGCACATACTCCCAGCGTTGGATATCTCGGGCACTCCAGTCGTTGAAAAGGAGCAAACCAAAGATATGCTCCTCAGCCTGCTCAATGGGAATGGGATGGCCAAGGCGGCTTTCTTTACCAATGACAAAGGCGATCTCTAGTTCAAAATCCAGCTGCTGCGTAGCCGCGAATATTGGCGTTTCAGAGCCTTTTGGGAGAATTTGCCCGCATGGGCGCCTTATTGGAGTTCCATCTAGAACAATACTAGATGCACGGCCGTGATACCCTATAGGCAGCCACCGCCAGTTGGGTAGCAGCGGATTATCAGGCCGAAACATCTTGCCTACATTCGTAGCATGTTCTAAACTGCTGTAAAAATCAGTGTAGTCTCCAACTTGTATAGGTAGATGAACGCGCACCTGCGAACGCTCGTAGAGAATGTCAGTTGAGTTCTTAGGCAGTTTAGATTCACACAACCATTGCTGTAGGCGCCGCCGAATGCGCTTTGCAAAGTCATTCCCCAAAGCGATGAAGTTGTTCAAAGTGGGTTGTTCGAATAATTGCACGTGACGGCGCCGCGCACCAAAAAGGCCCGCGTCTGCCGCTGCTACGAGATCTATAACATAATCGCCTATGGGTACACCCGCACCCATGCGTCCGCTAGGCGTCTCGATGATTCCAAACGGAAGATTGTAGATGGAGAAGTCAGAGTCTGCAGGAATAGGTAGCCAAGTTGTCATCGTCAAAATAGAGTTTTAAAGACCTGTTAATATCGAAGAGCCTGCCTCATCCTCTTGCAAAGACGAGGTAGAGCGAAATCTTTACCGCAAAGATGTGCGTTGCGCCGACTTTTGGGTGCAAGGGTATTGCCTGTTCTTCTATGCAGCCGGGCACTACACTCTTCTTTTCTGGCTCTTGGGCAGGTGCCTTTTCAGGTGACGAAAGGAAGGGAGAAATCGCTTTGCGTGATTAATGCATGACCATTGAGGAATTCGGTGGACTAGGCCGCACTTTGTGCACATAACGCACCCGCGCAGTGCTCAGCAAGCTTGGGTCATCCACGTGCAGGTTATCCCCCAGAATGAACGTATACACGCCACTACACGTAAAAACAGGCTGATTCTCGTAGACGCCGTAGGTATAAGGGTCTGCTTTTAATTCTCCAGTGCAAATTGCTAGCGAGGACATGGCAGCGAAGCGGTCGCTATCCACCAACGGCACCAAATTTCCAAAAGAATTTTCCTTTGGAAAGACAATGTAAAAGAAACGCCCTTTCGGATCAATTACTCCTAAATAAGGAGGATTGGGAGTAGTAAAGTGGAGCGTAAAGGTTTCACCTTTGTACACCGTAGTTGTATCTGTCCATATCTTGGCCCTCTGCGTTGAAAGTTCGGCGCTAGCCTTAGTTTCTGCAGGCTGCATAAACAAGGAGGGTGTGGGATTGTATGTTTTCCAAGGAACAGCTATGAGTACTGCGATGAGTGGGATGCTAACGAAGATAACCCATTTCATAATCGGCAAGGTTGATTATAGAACATTTAGAAAACCTAAAAATTCATGCCAACTTTAGGGTAACTACATTTAGACGTTTTAAATTTTTATCAGTGACTAAAGATTCGCAACAATTTATTAAATGGCGGCTTTCTAAGGAGGAGCGGTTGCGATGGTTGAGAAAGCGGTTTTTTTTCGGGAGGGCTTATTTCGCTGGCATGCTCAGCATTCCCGACCATTGCCGTGGAAGGGTGAGCGGGATCCCTATCGAATATGGCTTTCAGAAATTATCTTACAACAAACGCGAGTAGAACAAGGACTAGCGTATTATGAGCGTCTTGTTTCAGTCTACCCAACCGTAGAGCATTTGGCCCGCGCGCCTCTAGAAGAAGTGCTAAAGCATTGGCAGGGACTGGGCTACTATAGCCGAGCTAGAAACCTTCACCGCGCTGCTCAGCACATCGTCTTCGAGCGAAACGGGATTTTCCCAAAGACTTTCGAGGAGATTCGCCAGTTGAAGGGAGTAGGTGACTACACGGCAGCAGCAATTGCCTCTTTCGCCTTCAACTTGCCTTACGCTGTACTTGATGGGAATGTTTATCGCGTGCTGTCGCGCTTCTTTGGCATCGAGACGCCTATAAATACATCAAAAGCCCAAAAAGAGTTTTCAGCGCTAGCACAGCAATTGCTCGACCCTGCGCGACCTGGGGCCTACAATCAAGCAATCATGGACTTTGGCGCGAGTTGTTGTCGCCCTCGGCAGCCAACCTGCAACGAATGCCCTTTAGCAGCAGGCTGTGTAGCCCTGCAAGAAAATCGCGTTGGAGAACTGCCTCGGAAAAATCCGCCTTTGCCAAAGCAACGGCGATTCTTCTTGTACGCCGTTTTCTTCCAAGGCGATATCGTTTGGGTCAGGCAGCGCCCATTGGGCGATATCTGGGCCAATCTCTATGAGTTTGCACTCTGGGAAGTCAACGAACTGCCTAAGGAGTTAGACCAGCTAGCAGTCCAACTGACTAAACACTTTCTTCCGAATGCATCTCATTTGGTCACTTTAAAAGGTATCCACGGCCCTTACCGACAAATACTTTCTCACCAAGTAATCCATGCCCTATTCTTTACTTTTGAAACGACTGCTGATCTAACTCAGCCACTTTCTTCACATTTTCTGGAACCGCTAACTTTCTCTTCTTATGAGGCTCGCATAGAAGAAGTGGAGCAAAAACTTCCTTTACCAAAGATTATTGCCCAATTTTGGCGGGAAAAAGTTATACCTTTCCGCAAGAAAGAGGTTTTTCACTTTTAAACTAATTTTTACCATGATCAACAAAGTGACCCTTATTGGCAATCTGGGTGCGGATCCGGAAGTTCGTCGGTTGGAAGGCGGTGTTACCGTTGCTCGCTTTTCACTGGCGACACATGAAAACTATCAGGACAAGGAAGGCAATTGGCAAACTTTGACTGAGTGGCATAACGTGGTAGCATGGCGAGGGCTGGCTGAACGTATTGAACGTTCGCTGAGAAAAGGCATGCTTGTATATGTAGAGGGTAAAATATCTTACCGCAAGTACACTGGACAGGATGGCCTTGAGCGATACGTCACTGATATTGTAGCAAATAATATCCGTATTTTGGAGAGACGCGAAAGCGCCGATTCGCGTTTTCCCTCTTTAGAAAGCGCTCCTCCTAGCGTTCAGGTGCCGCCGCCTACGAGTGCCGAGATACCTCAGGGCGGCGACGACTTGCCCTTCTAGGGGCGCCTGCGAAGCAAAGAGGAAGGAGCTGCGAGCACTTGTACCCAATAAGTGCCCGCTCTGCCTATTCCCATGTGCAAGAAGGCTGGGTTCATCATGTTGGCGCAGTGTCCTGAGCTATTGCGCCAACTTTCGACAACACTTTCGGGTGTGGGCTGCCCCCATGCGATGTTTTCACCCACTTGCGCCCAAGAGTATCCTGCTTGGCTTACGCGATGCGCTGGAGTGCGTCCTTCAGGAGTAGTATGTTTAAAATAATTGCGCCGTTGCATGTCTTCAGCGTGCACCTGAGCAGCGGCATTTAAGCGTTCGTCCACCTGTAATGTGGGCGCGGGAGCAAACCACGACCCGTCTGGGCAGCGACAACCTCGAGCGCGCAAAGCATTCACAGCGCGCAATACTTTCCGAATGGCTATTGTATCAAGGCCAGGTGTAGAGGTAAAGAGGGTTGCTGTTGGGCCTTTACTGGGACGCCATGAAAGAATACTAGTTAGAAAAAGTATAAACAGTCCAAATTTTGTGCACATACGATGGGAAGAATTATACGCAAATTTCGCATTTATCGCTTATGATGCAACAGCGCAGGCCCACTTTTTGGGTTTGATGCACATGTATTGTAAAAACTCAATAAAGGGTGCCTTGTTCGTTCAAAGAGGCATACGAGGGTTTAGGGCGGGGTTGTTGAACAATATTTAATAGTCGTTGGAAGCCGACACATTGGCGTTGATAGCGCTGAGCTCATGCTGGACCCTGTGTTGCCACTTGAGTGCGAAAACGACCACTTTGCTCGGGTTGCGTTTCTCTGAGCAAACCAGTTCCAAAGGTTTTTTCGAGCGCTAGCCGTCCGCTCGATAATTCCAGGATCGCTCCTTGGAGCTGATGAGGCAGTAACAAGAGAAGATGCTGTCAACCTGTCGGCAAGCTGATATGAATGTAGTATCTTCCTGTAGCGTAGAGCACGTCCTCTTGCGGATCCTCAGCGGCTGTCAGCATTTTCTGTCTGGGTTAACAATGTGTTTTGCTAGTTGAGTGCAGAAGCGACAATTTTGAGCAGTAAACGGTGTCGGCGTGCGGCGAGGTGCTTTTGCGGAGCTATCGTAGCTGATTTTGCCACGAACCTCCAGCAAATTTTGCAAGCCGAAGATGCGCCTCTTCGCGCCTATTGAATGCCCATGCAATGCAGTACGTAAAAAACCGCGTCCTCGAAAGAGATGCTGGAGGATGCGGCTGTATTCTTAGACCGTGGCACAGGGTCTATGAACGTAGATAAACATAGCGCTTTAGATTACCTTTGTGTTTAGGGCTCTTCTAGGGTTTATTTGAATAGTCGATTGAAGTGGTGGTAATGGAGTTGTTTGGCAAATAGACTTCCTGTAAAATGGCTTTAACCATTTTATTCTTTTGGTGTTCTACGAAGTGGAGATTAGTATTGTTCTGGTTGTAGGAGTTAAACTTTGAGCAAAGGTTTTCGAACTTATATGGATTACGATTACGTGGTTATTGGCAGCGGCTTTGGTGGCTCGGTCAGCGCTTTGCGTTTAAGTGAAAAAGGATACCGAGTGTTAGTTATTGAAAAAGGCAAGTGGTATCGAGCCGAGGACTTTCCACGCACCAACTGGGAGTTTTCGCGTTGGTTGTGGGTTCCTATTTTTCGGTGGTTTGGCATTATGAAAATCAGTATTTTTCGGCATGTGGGTTTTATCTCGGGCGTCGGCGTTGGCGGAGGGTCTTTGGTATATGCCAATACGCTGCCCATGCCTAAGTCGGCCTTCTTTCGGTCGGGAAGTTGGAAAGATTTAGCGGACTGGGAAACGGAGTTGGCGCCTTATTATGAAATAGCTCGCCGGATGTTGGGAGCATCGCCTAATCCGCAGTTTTTCGATGCTGACCGGGCTCTGGAGCAACTGGCAGAAGAGATTGGGCGACGCCAACACCTGAGCCCTGCGAATGTATCAGTCTTCTTTGGTACGCCAGGGCAGAGCGTCCCTGACCCTTACTTTGGAGGTCAAGGACCGGCGCGGACGGGCTGCATTTTTTGCGGAGGCTGTATGACCGGCTGCCGGCACAATGCGAAGAATTCCCTGGACAAAAATTATCTGTACCTAGCGCAGAAGCGTGGTGCTGAAATTTTAGCGGAGCACAAGGTAGTGGATGTTCGGCCATTGGGTGCACCTGATGGAAGCGATGGTTATGAAGTCTTTTTTCGGCCTTCTACGCGTCTTTTTGGACAGAAGAAGCGCGTGACGACGCGAGGCGTGGTATTCGCCGGCGGTGTATTGGGTACAGTGAGTCTGTTATTGCGCCTAAAGCGTCGTTCGTTACCGCGTTTGTCGGATCGAGTGGGCTTTGACGTGCGCACGAACAACGAGAGTTTGATCATGGTCACTCAATTGGAAGGAGAGGCCGATTTATCGAAAGGTATTTCTATTGGCGCCGTGTTACATACTGATGAGCATAGTCATCTAGAGGTGTGTCGATATGGGCAAGGTTCTGATGCTTGGCGTATTTCAATGTTACCTTATGTAACTGGTTCGAATTTCTGGGTCAGGCTAGGTCGCATTATCCTAGAGTTTGCCCGACATCCGAAGGCGTGGTGGAAGCTTGTGCGTACGAAAGACTGGGCAAAAAAGACGACGGTTCTACTGTTTATGCAGACGCTCGATAGTACTCTTACCTTCCGGCGCACGTGGTGGGGCGGTATGCGAACGGCTGTCGTGGGCCAGCAGAAACCTACGGCTTTCATTCCACGCGCAACGGAACTGGCTCGACGCATGGAGCGCATTCTAAAGGGTAGAGCTACCGCTTTCTTCCTGACGCCCTTGGCGGGTATTCCTGGAACGGCGCATATTTTAGGAGGTGCTGTCATGGGCGATTCGCCGCTTACGGGCGTTATTGACCGCAACAATCGCGTCTTTGGCTATCAAAATATGTATGTTTGTGACGGCGCCGCTGTCTCGGCCAATCCAGGTGTCAATCCATCACTGACCATTACAGCCATCGCTGAGCGGGCAATGAGTCGCATTCCTGCTAAAAATCTTGAGCCATGTGAGCCGTTGTTGAATGATTTGTCGAATTCATCTTCTTTCCGATAAAGATCCTCCGGCTTTTCTGTAGCGTCTTTATTGGAGTTTAAGCCATTTCGCTTATTTTAAGAGCGAGTTGCAGTCCTTCTTTAATAGCGCGCTCTGCATCCAATTCAACTGCCAAGCGGGCGCCCCCGATACAATGCACCTTCAGCTTAGCGGCTTCTAGAGGCGCCTGAAGGTCGCGTAGAGGCTCTTGGCCTGCACAAATGACGACATTGTCTACTGCGAGTACTTGTTTTCGTCCGTTGACTGTAAGGTGAAGCCCGTCGTCGTTGATGAAGTGATATTCGACTCCACTCCAGAACTGCACGTTGCGATTTTTAAGTGCCAGCCGATGGGCCCAGCCTGTAGTCTTCCCTAGTCGGGCGCCTATCTTTCCTTTTGTGCGCTGGAGTAGCCATACTTGGCGGCCAGTAGAAATTGGCTGAGGTTTACCCAGACCACCGCGACTGGTGTATTCAGGGTCGATACCCCATTCGCGCAAGTAATCTTCTGGCGTGTGGTGTGGAATCACTGTTAGAAAAGTGGCTACATCAAAACCAATGCCTCCTGCACCGACGACAGCCACTCGGTCGCCTACCAGCGCACCATTCAACACATCTACGTAAGAAAGTACTTTGGGATGCTCCAATCCAGGGATAGAGGGCCTACGCGGCCTCACGCCCGTGGCCAACACTACGGCCTCAAAATTGCCTACAATGAGCTCTTCCGCCGTAACACGCCGGTTGAGCTGTATGTGTACGTTGGTTTTTTGAAGACGGGAGGAAAAATATCGAATGGTTTCGGCAAATTCCTCTTTGCCGGGTATGCGCTTAGCGAGATTGAATTGACCGCCCAATTCACGTGAGGCTTCGAAAAGATGTACTTCGAAACCTGCGTCACCCAATTCTGCTGCACACGACAGGCCCGCAGGACCACCTCCCACTACGGCAATGCGGCGCCGAGCATTCTCTGAGCGGAAGACTAGATGCGGGAATAAAGTCTCCCGACAGGCGCGCGGGTTTACCAGGCAGCTAGCCTCTTTCCCGACGAAAATCCGATCTAGGCAGGCCTGGTTGCAGGCGATACAAGTATTGATTTCTCGTACCCGACCCTCTCGGGCTTTTTGGGCAAAGTCGGGGTCTGCGAGTAGAGGGCGAGCCATACTGACCATATCGGCCTGGCCCGAAGCAAGAATTTCTTCAGCCTTTTCGGGCGTATTGATGCGATTTGTGGCAATAAGAGGTATGCGCACAGCATTGCGCAGGCGTGCTGTAACCCAAGCATAAGCACCGCGTGGCACTTGCGCAGCAATAGTTGGAATGCGCGCCTCATGCCATCCGATACCGGTATTGAGTAAGGTGGCGCCGTTGCGCTCTAAAGCTTGCGCCAATGTCACCACTTCATCCCACGTGCTGCCTTCTTCCACTAGGTCGAGCATAGATAAGCGAAAGATGACTAGAAAGTCGTGACCTGCCTGTTGGCGTACCGAGCGCAAGACCTCTACAGCAAATCGGAAACGATTCTCTGGAGAGCCTCCCCATTCGTCGGTGCGTTTGTTAGTGCGCGGAGCAATGAATTGGTTGATGAGGTAGCCCTCACTGCCCATGATTTCGACGCCGTCGTATCCAGCTTCACGTGCCAAGGCAGCAGCTCGACCGAAGTCCTGAATGGTCTGACGGATGAGGCGAGGAGACATCTGCCAAGGTCGAAAAGGTGAGATAGGCGCGCGTAGGGGGCTGGGAGCTACTAGCAAAGGGTGCATTGCATAACGCCCTGCGTGGAGAATTTGCATAGCAATTTTGCCTCCCTCTGCATGTACGGCTTCTGTGACAACGCGATGCCGGCGTGCTTCTGCAGTAGTAGTCATTTTGGCGCTAAAAGGTGCTAGCCAACCACGTCGATTAGGCGCTATCCCTCCAGTTACCATCAATCCTATTCCACCTCGGGCACGAGCTGCAAAATAAGCAGCCAGCCGCGACAGGTCAGCATGGTCTTCCAGGCCAGTGTGCATAGAACCCATAAGTAGGCGATTGGGCAACACCATAAAGCCTAAGTCAAGAGGGCGAAACAAATGTGGAAAGGATGTGCTCATGTTTGACAAGAGTATTCAAATCCGTCGATGGATGCTGTTTTACGCCGGTAAAGGAAAATTTTTTCCTTGCTCAACGGCTGAGCCCGCTACATGCTTTGGCTTTTGTCAACGACAGCAAGGATATCTCAATGGCTAAATTGTAATTGCGTCATCACCTGGTTGGCTATGCACCTGCCGGCACGCTGACCCTCCTCACACGAGCGTCGAAAATGGGTGCCGCCAACTAAAGAGGCAAAAGCAGCTTCCTGAGCTGCTTGCTGCAGAGAGCCAAAAGTTCGTTCGGGCAGTACGAATGGGCCTCCTTCTGGCGTGAACAGGAAACTGCCCACATGAGTGCGGTCTACCAAACCGCTATCGCCCAGAAGGTTTATTAATACGTGGCAACAAGCGGCAGCCAGTGTAGCACTCTCACTGATGTACTCAGGATGTCCAGGTGTAAAGATAGAAGGTTGCCAATTAGGGTTTACGTACTCCTGAATATAAGTGACAGGGCGGAGCAAGAAGTATCGGTATTTGACCGTCCAGGCCATAGCGCATGCATCAGAAGCAACGATGCCCAACAGGCAATAAAGCTTAGCGCAATCGGCCAGATTAGTGCCTTCGCGTTCGAGCAGTTGTCGGGCGATGTTGAACCAGTGCCCAGCAGCAGTATTTGAACGACCTGGGCTATCTTCCCAATGAAAAGCGGCCAGCCGATTGGCTGTCGTCTTTGGGATAGTTGCTACCTCGCTGGCCTCGAGGTACCAAACACTCTCTTTAGCACTACTAAAGGGCGGAGGAGTAGAAGGCATACAGGTGGCGTTTGGTTGCCAGACAAAAGTTTTCACCTGGCTCCATAGCGGCTCAACGGGGGGCTGAGCGGAGCCAGCGGGCGCCCAATATTGTGGATGTTCAGCATCGCGACGAGGTAAGGCTGGCGTGATCTGACGGATGTAGGCACGACCATCTCCTCGAGCCCGAGCAGCAAGGGCTGCAGCAATGCGCCCTCCGAGAAAACGCGAGTCTTGGCGAATCCGCTCACTAATGCCGCGTTTCACGAGAGTGTCCTCTTGAGCCGCAGCAAGCGTTTCCATAAGGGAACGCTGATGATTACTCATGTTTTCTAATACTTCGGGCAGTAAATTGCGCATCGTGGAGCACAAAACGATGCCCCAGTCATATACTCGATTTTGGTCGAAGGGAGGCGTTTCATAATCGCGAATTTGCCCGCCTAAACTTCTGCCCTCTGGTACACCTCGGCAAATCGCTTCCCAGGCAGCAAGACCTACATAACCTAAAACGCGAGCTGCTTCAGGAGGACTTAATTTCTGTTCCTGGATGGCAGAGAGGGTCAGCTTAATCCACTCGTGCAGAAGACCTCCCTCGTATTGTTGGGCTCTATAGGTAAGGTGAGCAGGAGGAGGCGGATCCTTAATTTGTTGACACGCCCCCCATTGCAAGAGAAGGCAAGTAAATACTGCACTAATTTTTCGCATGAGATTTATTTACTAACGGCAAAGTTCACAATTTTCTCTGAGAGGGTCCTTTACTCTTCTGTTTTCCCTTTCCCTTGATTAAGCAGGAGGCAATAACATCTTCAAATCACTGCGATCCATCTCTGCGCGGAGGCATTTTGTCGGCTATCAGACAGGATGCGATGTTCTGCCGGTGACCAGCGCTGCATGTTGCTCAAAAGCAGCGTAGCTGGTATGGAAATTGCCCTATTTTGACTACACTCATGCACACGACATGACTAGTCCTGCAGTAAGAACACTCCATGTTGTCATAGCTGATTCACAGCCTTTCTTTATGGAAGGGCTCCAGCAGACGCTCTCCTCGACGAGTAATCCCTATCGGTTTGAAGTCTGCTGCGTGGAACCACCCTTTACAGAGGTACTTTCTCTACTCTCCAGAGAGCAACCTAATTTACTGTTGTTGGACCTGTTGTTGTTGGGCAGTGAGGTCGCTCATTCACTTGCAACTTTGCGCAAGAGTTATCCTTACGGACGCATCATTCTCTTCACTTATAACGACGACGTGCGCCTGCTGAAGGCTGCGCTTCGCGGTGGAGCTGATGGAATTTTGCTCAAATCTGCCTCTGCAGATCATCTCTTTCAGGCTATCGACGAAGTCTTAGCTGGAAAAACTTACCTTGGGCCCGGACTTACGCTGAGCGAAAAGGTAGCAGGCCTAGGCATGGATCCTACCTTGCCAGAGACGCGCTTCGCTCGAAAGTATGGTCTGACACGTCGCGAAATGGAAGTGCTGCGGTATATCGCTCAAGTAATGAGTAACAAAGAGATTGCTCAACAGCTCTTCATTAGCGACCAAACCGTGAGCGTACATCGCAAAAACATTATGCGCAAATTGAAGGTAAACAGCACAGCAGGTGTTGTTAAACTTGCTTTCGAAAATCACCTCTTATAGCATTCCCTCTGGAAAATAGCACAAAGTCCGCGCTCTTTCTGCCAGAAAAAAAATGGAGAGAGCGGAGGGACTTTTTTTCGCATTAAGGCATTCTTTTTGCTTATCTATGTTCAGCAGAGCAATTCACTTCCTATGCCTAGAATTGATAGGAACTCTATTCTTAATTTTAGTTACTTATGAATTGGCGTTACTTTAATCTGACCGTTTTCATTGGGCTGCTATTGTTCGTTGGCGACTGCTGTTTTACAACTCCTGCCGCAGCTCAGTGCTCTATGGCGTGCAATAACTTTGTTCAAATTTCCCTAGACGCGGATTGTGAAGTTGAGATTGAGCCGGATATGATTCTCGAAGGCAACGGCTGCTCTAACGGCAACTTTGTCGTAGAAATGAAAATCAACGGCATATGGGTTCCTGCCATTGTCAACGCCAACCACGTAAATCAGACGCTTCAAGTGCGCGTACGCGAACTCAACAGTGGCAACAGTTGCTGGGGATATGTTCTGGTTCAGGACAAACTGGCACCACAACTCACTTGCAGCCCTATTACGTTGGCATGCGGCATTACTACCTACACTCCGCAGTACCTTCAGAATGAATTAAACATCTCCAATGCTTATCCAACTGTAGCGGAAAACTGTGGTAATTTTACCTTATCCTACGTAGACCAATTCACCGACTTACCGTGTAACGGAACGATCAACGGCTTGACAAACATTAGCGCTTACGTACGTCGAACTTGGACTGCCGTGGATCAAAGCGGCAATTCAGCATCATGCATGCAGTTCATCTATTTTCAGCGCCGCAACGTTAATCAAGTCCAATTTCCGCCTAATATCACCATTTCCTGCGAAAATCCGAACACTAGTCCTAACAACACAGGAGTGCCATTTCTCGTGGAGTTTGGGCGGCAGTTTCCTCTCTACCCACAGAACACCTTTTGTGAACTGAGTATTGCTTATGCAGATCAAGTGCTCCCTATTTGCGACGGTTCACGGAAAATTTTGCGCACGTGGACCGTGCTCGACTGGTGCCTGCCGACCAACTCGAGCAATAATCCGCGGCAATACCTGCAAGTCATCAAAGTGGAAGATGCCGAGGGCCCAAGCATAGATTGCCCTGAGCATCTCACCGTCAACACGAATCCATGGAACTGTACTCGGGATCTAGACTTACCGGATGTTCTCCTTGAAGACAATTGCTCGCGCATCAAAGAGATCTGGGCGGAGTATACAATTAACGGCATAGGTAGGGTACTGCCTGGTACACTGAAAAACTTTCCGGGAAACAATCCATGGCATCCCGATACCCTCGGCGTGCTCGGCGTAGCACAAGGACTGCCACTGGGTAACACCCTTGTGCGTTATATTGCACGGGATGATTGCGGCAATACCTCTAGTTGTGAATTTCTCGTAACAGTAGCCGACGAAACTCCGCCAAATGTCGCCTGCGTGGAGTTTACTAAGGTATCCTTGGGCGCTGCGGGAGTAGCGCTTGTAAATGCCGCTACTTTTGATAAAGGTTCCTACGACAACTGTTCGCCCGTTCGCTTCAAGGCGCGTCGCCTAAATCCGAACGATTGTCAGTCAAACGAACGCTTCCATGACCAAGTTAAATTTTGCTGTGAAGACGTAGGCAAGAGCATCCCTGTTGTCTTGCGCGTATATGATATCCCGGTGCCCAGTGGCGAAGTGCCCCTAGAGTTTGGAGAAGATCATGCCAATGACTGTGTCATTCAGGTCTCAGTAGAAGATAAACTCAAGCCCACTTGCATCGCACCGAGCAATGTCACGGTCTCTTGCAAGCACTTCGACCCATCATTGTCGAAGTATGGCAACTTGCAGACAATGGATAACTGCTGCGTTGACACACCTACTGTAACGCTCGACTTAACTCAATTCGATACCTTGTGCCATCGCGGCACTATCGCGCGTATATTCTGCGCTAGGGACTGTCATGGCAACTCTCAAACGTGTTCACAGCGCATCGTAGTCACTTATGAGCAAGATTATTTTGTTCGCTTTCCTAATGATCTAATCGTAACAGCGTGTGACGGCACAGGAAACTACGGTCAGCCCATTTTCTTTGGAAAGGACTGCGAGGCATTGGCTGTATCTTTTCAAGACGAAATTCATACGGCCATCCCCGACGGTTGTTTCCTTATTGAGCGCACCTGGACAATCATTAACTGGTGCAACTACAATCCCAATCAAGGATTGATCAACGTGCCTAACCCAGAACCTAATGCTACAGCTAATCATCCTTCAAATTTGTTAGGGCCCATTGTTTCACCAGTAGGGACTCCTGCTCCGTGGGCGCCTACCGTAGTGCCTCTCTCTCCTGGCGCACCGCCGACAAATTACTCCATCTTCTGGAGTGCTACAGCTAATGGGTATCGCTACCGGCAGATTATAAAAATTATTGATAACCAAAAGCCTATTATTGAAACCTGTAAAACCGATTTAGATGCAATCTGCGATTTTTCTGACAACGATTCCAACTTGTGGAATGCCATGTATTGGTGGGATGCTGCCACAAATAATCACGACCTATGTGAGGCTCCCGTAGATTTGAGTATTGACGTCACTGATCTATGCTCGGGCTCCGATGTTAACATTCGCTATCTGCTTTGTCTAGATCTCAATGGCGATGGCATAACGGAGACTGTAATCAGCAGTGCGCAAACGGGCTTGGGCGGATTGGGTTGGAACCGAATTCGCTTTAATAACGCATCGAATCCTGACTATGGTGGAGGTGAATTGCGTGAATTTGATTTTCGGCCTGTTCCGTCTAATCAAAAATACGGTTTCGCCTTACAGATAACCACGAGCGGAAAGAAAAAGATAGCCGCTGTTCGCTGGAATACTCAGCAATCGCCAAATACCTTCGTTGTTCCGGAATTGCCTTATGGTACCCACAAGATCATTTGGATTGCAGAAGATGGCTGCGGCAATGAACAAACTTGCACATGGTTCTTCGAGGTGAGGGACTGCAAGAAGCCAACAATCCTCTGTAAAGACATCCAGGTCAACCTCATGCCCACCAAAATGATTAACCTCCATTTGACGGACTTCCTCCAAACTACTTTCGACAATTGTACTCCTCCAAATTTGCTCACTACGGCTATTCGTAGAAAAGGGCAGGGTCAAGGCTTTCCAATGCTGCCCACTGGACTACCTCAAAAAACGGTGACACTCACTTGTGCGGACTTGGGGAGTCAGGAAGTGGAAGTGTGGTCGAGGGACTTGGCAGGCAATGCTGACTTCTGCCTCGCCAAAGTGAATGTGCAAGACCCAGCAGGCTCTTGTAGTCTTGCCCATCATGCCAGCATTGCTGGGTCTTTGAAGACAGAGGACGACGAGGGTCTATCCTATGCTACAGTGAAGATACAGATCTCCTTAGGAGGGCTGCCTCCCGTAGAAATGTCTACTCAAAGCGAGGACAATGGTCAATTCTACTTCTCAAACGCTGTACCCTTGGGTTCAACTTATGAACTGACTGCGACAAAGGATGATAATCCGCTCAATGGCGTCTCGACGTTCGACCTTGTACTAATTAACAGGCATATTTTGGGCATTGAGCCCTTGAATACGCCGTATAAAATGATTGCTGCTGACGCCAACAATAGCCGCTCGATAACCACATTTGACTTGGTAGAGCTGCGCAAGCTCATCCTTGGTATTTACAATGAGTTGCCGGCTCTGCCTAGTTGGCGTTTTGTGCCCGCTGATTTCGATTTTCCAGATCCAACAAATCCATTTAAGACGATCTTCCCGGAAAAAATCTTGGCCTCAAATGTAGCGGCAGACCGTACGAGTGAACATTTCATCGCCATAAAGGTGGGTGATGTTAACGGTAACGCAGTTGCTAATGCCTCTTTGGTAGAGGAAAGAAGCTCCAACAAGGCCTGTCTCGTCCTCGAAGACCGTTACTTACGCGCAGGTGAACACTTTACCGTAACTTTTCAGCCTGAAGAGGTTATTGCCTATCAGTTTACATTGACCTATCCCGACTTAGATTTGGTGGACATAGTTCCTGGAGAGGGCCTCTCCCTTGAACACTTCGGAGTGTTTCGCCAAGAACGGGTTCTAACAGCTGCTCTTGACCGCGCAGAGGGATTTGCGTTGCAGTTTCGGGCACGCCGCTCGGGCTTTCTTAGCCAGATGCTTCAATTGAATAGTCACATTACTCCTGCCGAAGGTTATGATGCCAATGGCCAGAGGAAAGACCTCAGCCTGCTTTTCCGCCGCCGCGCTACCCCAGCGCAGGAGTCGATCTTTGAGTTGTTCCAAAATACGCCAAATCCTGTGCGCCAGTCTACCACCATCGTCTTCGCTCTACCACAGGCCACCGAAGTCACTCTTTCTATCACCGATGTGGAAGGCCGTTTAATCAAGCGTTTTCAGGGGTACTTTTCGGCAGGAATAAATAACATCCATATCAACCGCAGCGACTTAGCCAACGCAAGAGGCATCCTGTTTTACCAACTTGATACACCTACCCACAGCGCAACGAGGAAGATGTTTGTGATGGACGAGTAGGAAGCATTCGAAAACAGAAAGCCATCCTCTCTGCTTTTCGCTGCTACTTGTCCGTGGAGAAACGTGCAGACAAGGAGGCTTTCCCTACAGCGAGAATCAACAGCCCTCGAATCCCTTTCTAGATGCTTACAGCCTTGCTTTAGCTTGCAAACCATGCCAGCGAAGCAAAAAAGTAGTAAAGATCGCTGCGAAATGCGACCTTTGCTGTTAGGGTTTTGAAGCATCGTCGGTTGAGGCGCTCTTTGCAGAGGGCGATTTAAAAATCCTTTTGAAGTATGGAATCGAAACGACAGAGACAGGTGGGAGAGCTAATCCGAAGGCACTTTAGTATGATTCTTATGGAAGAGGGCTCTCTAATTTACGGCCGAGACAAGTTAGTGACAGTGACTGACGTGAAGATGACACCAGACCTATTAGTGGCCAAGGTCTACATTAGCGTGTACGGCACAGAGAACAAGCAGGAGATTATTTTAGAGTTGGAAGAGCATCTTTCTCGTCTGCGCCATGTACTAGGTAACCGCATAGGAAAGAGTCTGCGTCGAGTGCCTCAACTCGTTTTCTTTCTTGACGACACTGTGGACGAGATGTATCGCGTGGAAGATCTGCTTAATCGCATTCAGCAAGGAGACAATCACTCCAAGTTGACATGAAGATAGGCTTGTTTTTCGGCTCTTTCAACCCTATTCATATTGGACACTTGATCATTGCCAACTATATGGCTACCCAGACAGACTTGGATAGAGTCTGGCTGGTGGTCAGCCCACAAAATCCTTTGAAACCCAGGCAATCTCTAGCACGCGACTACGATCGCTTGCATTTAGTCCGATTGGGCATAGGCGACAATCCGCTGTTGGAGGCGTCGAGCGTTGAGTTCAAGCTGCCGCGCCCTTCTTACACAGTGGATACGCTAGCGTATTTGTGGGAAAAATATCCAAGTCACGAGTTTGCCCTCATTATGGGCGGCGATAATCTGGCTACCTTGCCCTTGTGGAAGAACTACGAGGTACTCTTAGAGCGGTGCGACATTTACGTATACCGACGTCCGTCAATAGAAGTAGGTGCGTTAGCGGAACACCCGCGCGTGCGAATATGCTCGGCACCTTTGCTCGATATTTCTTCTACGTACATCCGAGAGTGCCTGCGGGCGGGTAAGTCTGTTCGCTATTTAGTGCCCGATGCTGTCTTAGAATACATAGAGAGCACTCGACTCTATCAGAAAAAGTAGCAGGAAGCAAATTTTTGGCGTAAACTAGCAACAAGGCCGTACCTTTGTTCAGCTTAGAAAGACAGGCATAAAAAATCGTTGAGATGACTTCAGGAACTTTTGAACACACAGATGCACTAAGGCGCACTGTTCGTGAAGATCGCTATCAGCATCATGATTATTACAAAGTGGATGAATTGCTTTCACCAGAACACCTGCTCGCACGCGAAGCAGTGCGCGAGTGGGTTAAGTCAGAGGTCAGTCCGATTATCGAGGACTATGCAGAGCGAGGGGAGTGTCCGACCCATCTATTCAAAGGGCTAGCGGAGATCGGTGCTTTTGGCCCTACTATTCCGGTGGAGTATGGCGGAGGTGGCATGGATGAAATTGCCTACGGCGTCATCATGCAGGAATTAGAGCGCGGCGATTCGGCGGTGCGTTCTATGGCTTCAGTGCAAGGGTCACTAGTAATGTACCCTATTTACAAATACGGTTCGGAAGAGCAGCGCCGCTACTATTTGCCTAAGCTTGCTTCCGGTGAGCTAATTGGTTGTTTCGGTCTGACGGAGCCCGATTATGGTTCTAATCCGGCGGGTATGATTACCCATGTGCGCGATGACGGCAATGCCTACATTCTCAATGGCTCCAAGATGTGGATTACGAATTCGCCTATAGCCGACATTGCTATTGTATGGGCAAAGCGCGAAGATGGCAAAGTAATTGGTCTCATCGTTGAGCGCGGGATGAAGGGATTCTCCACTCCAGAAATTCACGGCAAGTGGTCGCTTCGCGCTAGCATAACAGGCGAGCTTGTTTTTGAAGACGTAAGGGTACCCAAAAAGAATGTTCTTCCCGGAGTCGAGGGTATGCGAGGCCCGCTAAGCTGCTTGACAAAGGCGCGTTACGGCATTGCATGGGGGGCTATTGGAGCTGCTTTGGACTGCTATGACTCCGCATTGCGCTACTCTAAAGAACGCATACAGTTTGGCAAACCCATTGGCGCTTTCCAGTTAACGCAGAAGAAACTGGCCGAAATGATTACAGAAATCACAAAGGCTCAGTTGCTTGCGTGGCGATTGGGCACTCTAGCGAATGCTGGGAAGGCTACACCTGCTCAAGTTTCCATGGCAAAACGCAACAACGTTATGATGGCGCTGGAGGTTGCTCGAGAAGCGCGTCAAATCCACGGCGGCATGGGTATTACCAATGAATACCCTGTTATGCGCCACATGATGAACTTGGAAACTGTCCTCACCTACGAGGGTACACACGACATTCACTTGCTCATTACAGGCCACGATATCACAGGTTTTGATGCCTTTAGATAGTTTTTTCCTCCTTTTGAGAGGAAAATTTTCTAAGTGAAAAGTCTACATCGATTTAGAAGGCAAAGCGCTAACAGGGAGGCGAAGAAGTTGGGAGCTCTTCTCTGATTTTTCTTGAAACAAAAAGACTCTCCAATTTGATTTGCCGCTATGGAATGGGAGCGGCTAAAAGGAGTCCGCCTTGACTCGCGTTACCCGTCGACGGGTCTTTGCGCAAAAATGCAAAAATATATGGATAGTCTGACCGGCTCAACTAATGGAGCAGACACGCCCTCCCTGGTAAAGAAGTTGTCTTGAGTTTCTCAAGGGATTAACCTATGCCTTCGGTCATAGGCTCCAATATCGTATACTAAATTTTAGATCGTTTTGACAGTTTTCGCCGGTGAAAGGGCTAAACGATTAAGACTAAGACCTGTTTCGTCGTGGGGCATTAAAGCAGACTGCTCTAGTGAGCAGGGTCGAGGATTGAAAGAATTTTCCAGCCGCTCGTTTCTCCCATCGCCTGATTTCCAGGATAAAAGACAAGCGTCAATGGTTGGCCTACTTGACTAGTCAAGAAGAGGAAGAAGCCTTTGTCTTCTCAAAACCACATTCGTTCAATAAAACTCCACAACAAAAGATTGAGGATAACCTTTCTTGGCTACTGATTTTTGGAAGTTTTCGGCTTCTTTTCGCGAAGAAAAGGGTCCAATGATTATCTTAAAAACGTCTCGATAATTTATTTTTACATGCTTTAAAATGACCTGGTTTGGCCATTTGGAGTGGATTTTCTGGACTTCATTGAAGAGAAAGTCGTAAGAAGAAAAAGAAACTAATTGAACACCGAAAGTTCCTGAGGGCACAGAATAGATGCTTATCTGATAGGCTTGCGATGTGCTCAGAATATTTGAGGGAGGAGGGCTCTGGTTTTCATAGGCAATCGGACGAGGAGAAGGAGTTGGACGGAATTCAGTGTCAGCAGCAAAAGGTTTCTTCCTTTTGGCTGCAGTATCGCGTGAGGCAGAGCTGGCCGTAGGTATAGTTACCCGAGATGTAGGTTTTGAGAAGGATCTTTGTGGTGTAGTATCGTTTGTTATGGTAGGTTCGATAACCTCAACCTTTACCTTAGCTACTCCATCGCGGTCTAAGCCGAGAAGCTTTGCTGCCCTACCTGAAACATCTACAATATAGCCGTTGAGGTATGGGCCACGGTCGTTAACGCGTACATCTACGGATTTTTTATTGTCCAAGCGAGTTACACGCAAGATGGTTCCAAAAGGATGGGATTTGTGGGCAGCAGTTAATAGATTCTTGTCATAGGCTTCATCGGAAGCTGTTTTTTTGCCGTGAAAACTATCAGCGTAATAACCACATTTTCCGATTTCGAATCGAGCGCCTTGTGCAAGGATAGACAAAAATGAAATCACAAAACATGGAACTAAGGCAAAGCCGTTATGCTGCAAAAGCATGATTTAAAGGATTTAAGTGAAAAAAGAGTGATTCGAGCGATGCTATTGCGAAGATAAAGATCCAGAAGATAAATTTCCAAGGAAACGCTTTGAAGTTCTATTCCCACCAGACATATTAGATTAATCCATTCGTACGAGGCGGAGTTCTACTCGGCGATTGAGCGCGCGCCCTTTTTCGGTTTTGTTGCTAGCAATCGGTTTTGTTTGACCGAATCCCACGGAATGGAGTCGTTCAGATTCAATACCTAGTTCAATCAATTTCTCTTTGCATCGGGCAGCTCGTCTCTCCGATAGTTCTTGATTCCTCTTCTTCTTGCCTCGATTATCGGTATGACCCTCTATGATTAGACGGTAGTTAGGATAGCTGTAAAGAATGTTTGCTATCTGTTCGACGACTTGGATTGATGCTTGAGTAAGTTTGTCAGAACCCGTCTCAAATTGAATTTGCTTGCTAGCTTGTTTAAGCTGCTTTATCACGTGTTTTTTGAGCTCTGGGCATCCGCGCTCTGCCACTGTGCCTGCGACGAAAGGGCACCGGTCGTCAGGGTCTGCTAGGCCATCTTCATCGCTATCTGGGCATCCTTGGAGGACTTTGTCACCAGAGCGAGTTGGGCACCGGTCAGCGTAATCGGGAATGTTGTCGTGGTCGGTGTCTGGGCAGCCATGTAGGGCGAGGAGGCCCTTTTGTTGTGGGCAGAGGTCTTCATAGTTGGGAAGATCATCCTCATCGCTGTCAGGGCAACCTAAATGTCTCCACTCTCCCGATAAGTCTGGACAGAGGTCAATCAGATCGGCAACGCCATCGTCGTCGGCATCAGGGCAACCGAGGGCGCGAATTTTTCCCGGAGCATGCGGACATGCGTCGTCAGGGTCAGGAATTCGGTCGTCATCGGCATCGGGGCAGCCTTCCAGATAATGCAACCCAGGCAAGTCTGGGCATTGGTCTTCAATGTCGGGTATAGCATCGCCGTCGCGGTCTGGGCATCCGCAGGCAAGAGCAAAGCCAGGCGTGGAAGGGCACAAATCGAGGCTATCCTGAATGCCATCGCCATCTAGGTCTGGGCATCCACGAGCAGAAAGTACGCCAGCCATAAAAGGGCACTCGTCGTAGTCATCTACGATACCATCTTTGTCAGCATCTGGGCAACCGCGATACCGCCGAGGTCCGGCAGACAGAGGACACTTGTCTCGGCGATTGGGTATCCAGTCGCGGTCGGAGTCTATGTAACGGATGCGATGCGACAGAACAATCCCTGCAAAGGCGAACCAATCGTCCGTATCCGGAATACCTGCAATGCTGACGCCGTCTAGGTAATCGGAAAATACACGGCGCATGCCTAATTCAGCGCTTAGTATCCAATAGCGGCCAATATCCCACTTAAATCCACCGCCGAAATGAATGATAGGCGTGGGAGGCGGCGGAGCAGCCTGCTTATCCGCAAGAATGCGCTCTGCGGAAACATTAGGATTAGGGCGGTCTTCGTCATTGTAATCGGTACGCGAGCGAAAGTAGTTGAATCCTGCTCCAACAAAGGCGTACGGGCCAAAAATTCTGCGAAAACGCCAGCCGTTGCGGCGCCGATAACCAAACAAGTCCCATTCTAGCAAAAGAGAGCCCTCGTGGAATTGGCTGGAAAATTTGAAGCGCCTCTCAGCACGCCAAGATGGCTCGGTGAAGTGTGATTCGTCACCAGCAATCTTTCCGCCCAGATAATTCAAGCGAACAGCAATAGTGGGTCCAAAATGGCGGCGCAAAAGCATGCCGTAGGCGAATTCGCGCACTTTATAATCGTAATATACGTGTTCGTTCAAATCACCGGCGTAAGCCGTAAATCCACCCATCGCACCTATTTCCCAAATGGTTTGCCCCTGCAAGTGCATCAGCCCTAGCAAGAGTTTAAAAAGGATACCTAAATATCTCATGATAAACCGAAGGAGATGATTTCTGGTAGTGAGGGCAGGCATGGGCCCTAAGAATGGGGGATAGCACAGGAAGATTATTGCTTCATGATTTGTTCCATGTCCGCAGCTGATACGCTGAATAACTCTGCGGCATGCAAGCGAGGCAGTACTATTTTCCAGATAGGAGCCTGTTTAAAGGCTTCAGCGAATAAAGGTAGCGCCTTATTCATCTGGCCGGCATTGGCTAGCGTCAGGGCTGTCCAAAATTGGAGTTCAACGCGTTCAGGCAACAAACGGTGCGCCAAACTGTATTCGCGGATAGCAGCGTCTATGTTGTTGATTTCCAGGTAGTGGTCTCCACAGTTCATATATTCGTAAGCCGGGTGTGTGGTGTAGAGCCAGCGGAGTTCCGCAACAGCAGAAGGATGATCATCTACCCGTAGGTCTACAAGCCTATCTTCCCAAGGAGTTTGAGTGCGCTGACCGCGCACTATGAGTAGAACAGCAGACTGTTGGCCTCTGAAGTCGCCGCCCATCGCTTGAGCCGCTTCTAGCATTAGCAATAATCGCTCTGCCAGAGGACGCCCTCGACTTGTCTCCCAAGCTAGTTGCATTGCAGAACAAACGTCGGGCCCCAACATCATATTTGCCTGCACCGAGTATTGTGTTCCGGTCGTTTGGCATGCGTAAGCAATACACCTTTCTCCGGTGTGCACGGCAACGCGCCCCTTTGCGTCGAGTAGTGCTACCTGACGCACTGCTCGACCAGGATCATTCTTCAGCAGACTGTCGAGAGCTTCTTGTTGGGCGCTTAAGCCCTGGCGCATGAGCGCTAATCTGCGCGGGCCAAACGATTTGTTGACAAACGATTGAGTCGCTATAACGCCTACGCCTACTTCAGCCCATGAAACTAGAGCACCTACGCCAAACCAATGGCTCTGCACGGCCACTCCCATTTCGCCGTTGGCACTATCGCGCGCTACGATCGAGAACGTATGCGCAAACGGCTCTTGAGAAAACAAAAATCCTTTAGCCTCGGCCTGGGTCAGACGCTGTCCAATGTTAGTATTCCATTGTAAAGCTATTGACGCAAAAAGCAGCGCTCGCTTAGAAAGAGGAAAAGCATTCCAGAGCATGCTGCAAATGTAGTGTCTTGCGAGACTTTACTTTCTTTCTTTGTAATGGAATGTCCGTTGGTTTTGCCAAAACTTTTAAAGCCAAATTGGATTCTTGGCAATCTAAATTGGATTTCTCTCCCTAAACTGCATGGCCTGCGCTCTGCCTGAGCGGGTCGATTCCTCTAGAAACTCAACGTATTTAGGCAGCTCTCATCTCTCTGACCGATAATAGAATCTACTTATCATTGCCTCGCTATTCTGTCTTACTATGTCTGTCTCACCGTTACTCTCTGTTCGAGCATTAAGTGTCGCTTACGGTCAGCCTGCTCGGTCGGTAGAGGTGCTCAGAGGAATAAGCTTTGACCTTTTACCGGGCGAAAGCCTAGGTATTGTTGGCGAATCAGGTTCGGGCAAGAGTACGTTGGCGCTAGCCCTAATGGCTTTGCTGCCTAAGGGCGCTCATTCAAAAGGCGAAATAATCTTCGACGGCCGGCCGATATCGGCTTGGGTACGCGGTCGAGAGATAGGCATTGTGTTTCAGGAGCCTGCTACGGCTTTGCATCCATTGTTTCGGTGTGGGTTTCAAATAGCGGAAGTCATTCGACGGCATCGAGGAGGAACGGCTCGGCAAATACGCCAGCAGGTAATGGCCCTGCTAGAGCGGGTTTGTTTAGAGGAACCGGCGCGCATTTATCGGGCTTACCCACACGAGTTATCCGGTGGACAGCAACAGCGCGTACTGTTGGCCATGGCATTAGCAGGTTGTCCTCGATTGTTGATTGCGGATGAGCCTACTACGGCATTAGATACCGTTACTCAACAGGGTGTTCTACAGTTGCTTTCCGATCTGCGTCAGAAAGAAGGCTTAACGACAATATTAATCAGTCACGATCTAAGGGTTGTGGCGCGAACGGCGGATCGAGTACTGGTCTTGCGCGGTGGTGAAATGGTGGAAATGGAAACGGTTCCCGCCCTATTGAACAAGCCGAAGCATCCCTATACACGGGGGTTGGTGACCTGTCAACCCGAGTTGCGATGTCGACTCCAACGGTTGCCCTCCTTAAGTGAGGTGGTGCGCTTGGGCGAAGCCTACTCGCCTCCTCCGCCGGTGTCTAGCAGTGATAGAGCGTATCGGCACGCGCAGCTATACGTTCAGGCGCCTCTCGTTCGCCTTGAGGCGGTAAGCGTATATTATCCTGAGCGCCGTCGTTGCTGGCTGGGCGCGTGTCAGGGGGTGAAGGCTCTAAGTGATCTCAGCCTAGATGTTTTCCCGGGCGAAATCTTGGGAGTAGCAGGTGAGTCAGGTTCGGGCAAAAGCACACTGGGGCGAGTCATAGCAGCTCTCCAGGCGCCGAGCAAGGGAAATGTGTACTATCGCAATCTTCCTTTGAATGTCATGTCTATGGAAGTGCGACGCCAAATGCGCCGCGAGGTGCAAATTGTATTTCAGGATCCCTATCGCTCACTTAATCCGCGCTTGACGGTAGGTTACGCCTTGCAGGAGCCAATGGTAGTACACCGCCTCTGTGCTACTGAGCGCGAGTATCGGCGGGCTGTAGTAGAACTATTGGAGCGCATAGGTCTGTCTGCAGATTTCATCCATCGCTACCCACATGAGCTTTCGGGAGGGCAGCGCCAGCGCATATGTTTAGCTCGTGCCTTAGCTGTACGGCCACAGTTGCTGGTTTGCGACGAAATTACGTCGGCCCTAGACGCTTCAGTACAGGCCGAGATTCTCAACTTGCTGCTCGATCTTCAACGCGACCTTAACTTGACATACGTGTTTATATCTCACGACTTGCGCGTATTACATCACATGTGCGACCGCATCTTAGTGCTCTATCGCGGCCAGTTCGAGGCGTTAGACACCTCCGAGCGCCTGATTCATGAGCCGCCCACGCCTTACGTGCGCCGGTTAGTAGAAGCAGTCTTGCCTTAGTAGAAAGCGCATACTTTTTGTATATGGACTTCGGAAAAGTACCTCATGCGGCGCTAGATGCCATAGATTTTTCGTTGCCCGCTGAACCGCCTGAAAATGCTCGTGTATTAAGCGGTGCGGCACCTCCGGTTGTGCGTTTATACGTTGGCGCAACGGGCTATAACATGAAAGCCTGGGTTGGCCGCTGGTATCCTGCAGGTACACCAGAATCCCGCTTTTTGGCCTGTTATGGTCAGCAATTTAATGCTATCGAACACAATACAACGCATTATCGCATTCCCGAGCCCAATCTGGTGACCCATTGGCGCAATGCTGTGCCTGAGGATTTTCGCTTCTGTCCAAAAATTCCACAGCTTATTAGCCATGCGCGTCGATTGAGCGAGGCCCAGAGTAGCATGGAGCGATTTTGTGAAATTATCGTCGGCTTAGAGAACCGATTGGGCTGCTGCTTTTTGCAACTGCCGCCTTATTTCGGCCCGGAGCGTCTGCGCGAATTAGAGCATTTTTTAATCGTTTTTTCCAACAGAATACCTCTGGCCGTAGAGGTTCGGCATCCAGCTTTCTTTTCCCAAAAGGAGGCCCAGCAGGCATTGTTCAATTTGCTAAGAGCACACCAAGTCACTGCTGTCATTACGGACGTGGCCGGACGGCGCGATGTATGCCATGGTCATTTGACGACACGCCGTACGATAATCCGCTTTGTAGGCAATGCTTTGCACCCAACTGACTTCACACGGACGCAAGCATGGGCCGAACGCCTCGCGTATTGGGTGCATGCAGGGCTAGAAGAGGCATACTTCTTCTGCCATGAACCCGACAATTTGCTAGCTCCCGAACTTGCTGCCTTTGCTGTCGAGGCTTTTCGAAAACATATACCTCATGCTGGCTTGCGCGGTCCCATTCCTCGAGCATCGCTCTCGGGAGGACAGATAGACCTCTTCGAATAGTTAGGGTCTTCCTCCTAGCGATACCTATTTAGGCCCAAGTCGTTCTCTTACCAAGCATGCCAGTTGAAGAGAGGCTCGCCCTACGAAAGAGGGCCTCTTGTTCCAGTGGAGTTTTTCGCGCATTCGTAGCGCAAAAATGTGGACTTTTGCATCTCTCGAACGTCATCATGGAATACCCATATATTCATCGCGATATTTCCTGGCTATCTTTCAATTACCGCGTTTTGCAAGAGGCGAAAGACCCCTCTGTGCCTCTGCTAGAGCGGCTTAAGTTCCTGGCCATCTATTCATCTAACCTAGACGAGTTTTTCCGCATTCGCGTAGCCAACATCCGCCATCTCAAGAAGGTGGGTAAAAAGACAAAAGCAGAGTTGGACTTTTCACCGCGCGAAGTGCTCAAGCAGATCCATCAGATTGTTAATCGTCAGCAAGAAGAGTTTTCCAGGATTTTTGAAGATCAGATCGTTCCTGAGTTGGCAAAACACAACATACACCTACTTAGGCGATTAGACTTGAACGCGGAGCAGCGAAAATTCGTAGAGAATTATTTTCACAACCATTTGCTGCCGTTTGTAATGCCCGTGCTGCTGGTCAAAGGCCGAATTCGGCCCTTCCTGGCGAATGCCCACTTATATTTAGCCGTGCATCTGCGCCCAAAGAAGAAGCCTTTCGCTCCTAGTGAGTATGCGCTCGTGAAAATTCCTTCTGACCAGCTGCCGCGCTTTGTGCAATTACCTTCAGAGGCGGGTCGTTACGACATAATCTTGTTGGACGATATAGTTCGGCATTCTGTATCGTGGCTTTTTCCGGGCTACGATATACAGGACACATATTCCATAAAACTAACACGCGACGCTGAATTGTACATTGACGATGAGTACTCGGGCGATTTAGTAGAAAAAATAAAAGCTAGTCTCGCCAAAAGGCAAGTGGGACCGACAAGTCGTTTCGTATACGACCGAGAGATGCCGCCGCACCTGTTAGAGTATCTGAAAGAGACCTTCGAGCTTGGGAAAAACGATATGTTGCCAGAGGGCCGCTACCACAATAACTTTGATTTCTTTCGCTTTCCTGACTTTGGGATGAACCATTTGAAAAACAAGCCATTACCTCCTTTGCCGCATCCGGTGCTCCATCGGGCAGAGAACCCTTTCGATGCCATTCGCATGGGCGACCAGTTGCTTCATTATCCATACCATTCTTACGAAGCAGTTGTCAACTTCTTTCAGCATGCGGCAGAAGACCCGAAGGTAACGCATATTAAAGTG
Source organism: Saprospiraceae bacterium (assembly GCA_025055285.1). GTDB lineage: Bacteria > Bacteroidota > Bacteroidia > Chitinophagales > Saprospiraceae > M3007. The sequence goes on along the minus strand of JANWXM010000007.1, from coordinate 36,825 downwards.
ATTCAGTATCGCGTAGCGCGCCAAAGCCGCATCATGGAGGCACTCATGGAAGCTGTGCGCCGTGGAAAACAAGTTTCCGTTTTCGTGGAAATTAAGGCTCGATTCGACGAAGCGGCCAACTTAGAGTGGGGTGAGCGCCTCGAACGCGCCGGAGTACGCGTATATTACTCCTTCCCAGGTGTTAAGGTTCACTCCAAACTTGCGCTTGTGCGTCGTATGGAGGGCAATAAGGCGCGGTTGTATGCCTATCTTTCTACGGGAAATTTTCACGAGGAAACAGCTCAAATTTATTCGGACTTTGGTCTTTTTACCGCCGACCCGCGCCTCACCACCGAGGTGAGCGAAGTATTTTCTTTTCTGGAAAATATTAAACCACCTCGGCAGGAGTTCAAGCACCTGTTGGTAGGTAAATTCAACTTGCGCTCCGCCTTATACGAACTTATTGATAATGAAATTGCTGCAGCCCGAGCTAAGAAACCTGCGCGTATCGTTATTAAGACGAATAATTTGGAAGACAAAGACATCATTCGAAAAATTTACGAGGCTGCCCAAGCGGGTGTTCAGGTGCAGTTGATTGTGCGCAGTATTTGCTGCTTAGTGCCTGGCGTGAAAGGTATCAGCGACAATATCGAAGCCATCAGCATCGTGGATCGATTCCTTGAGCATGCTCGAGTCTTCATCTTTCACCACGGCGGAGCAGACCTTATGTATCTATCAAGTGCTGACCTCATGCAACGCAACCTGTCGTATCGCATTGAAACTGCCTTTCCTATCTACGACCCTGCGCTGAAAGCCGAAATATGGGAATGCATCCAACTGCAGCTGGAAGATAATGTTAAGGCGCGTTGCATTGATGCTCAAATGCTTAATCACTATCGGCGTACAGAGAGCGATATCCCCGTGCGCGCGCAAATAGAGACTTATTTCTATTACAAGCGAAAGGTAGAGCAGGCTAATCAAGGTAGTGTGTTGTCTGCCAGTTAATAGAGATAGGTTTTTGATTGAGACGCATTTATTTATTCTGTGCTTGAAGGCAATACATGCCTTAGTTTTCACCGATTAGCATCAAATAAGGGGAAGAGATAATTTAACTTTCGTGTAAATTATTCTTTCGCTCCATACAATGTCGGATAAAATCCACAAAAAGCGGGTGAGGATTTTCAACGGTGCTTTTTAATTCAGGGTGGAATTGCACCCCCACGAACCAGGGATGGTCTTCGAGTTCCATAATTTCCACTAAACCAGAGTCGGGATTAATACCTACAGGTTTCATGCCAGCCTGTCGGAAGGTTTCTAGATAAGCGTTGTTGAATTCCCAGCGATGACGGTGTCGTTCCGAGATTTCTATACAGCGATAGGCGGCATAAACTTTTGATTCCTTTTCTAGCACACAAGGGAATGCTCCGAGCCGCATCGTTCCGCCCTTTTGAGTAATTTTCTTTTGGTCTTCCATCAAATCGATTACGGGATGAGGTGTGTTAGGGTTAACCTCAGTAGAGGCAGCTTGTACAAGACCTAGGACGTTGCGAGCGAATTCGATGCAAGCCACTTGCATGCCTAGGCATATGCCGAAGAAGGGTACCTTGTGTTCGCGTGCGTAGCGAATAGCGTGTATTTTACCTTCGATACCGCGTTCGCCGAAGCCTGGTGCCACTAGGATTCCGTCCATGGGCGCTAGCGTTTGGCATACTTCTTCGTAGCTAGATTCTAGAGCCTCTGCATGTATTGGCCTTACGTGTACCTTGCAGCGATGGACGGCGCCCGCGTGTACAAAGGATTCATAGATAGACTTATAGGCATCGGGCAGTTCGTTGTATTTACCTACTAGTCCGACCGTTACCTCGGTTATAGGGCTTTTCAGCCGTTGTAGGAAGGCCTTCCATTTTGAAAGGTCTGGTTCGCGTCGGTCGCTTAAATGCAGCTTGGAGATAACGACAGAGTCCAATTTTTCTTTAAGAAGGAGAAGAGGCACGTCATAAATACTTTCAGCGTCTAGAGCTTCAATGACAGAAGACATTTCTACATTGCAAAATAGGGCGAGTTTTCGACGGATATCGGTGCTCAACGGATGCTCCGTTCGGCATGCGAGGATGTCCGGTTGCACCCCAAGGCTGAGCAGTTCTTTGACCGAATGTTGAGTGGGTTTAGTTTTTAGTTCTCGAGCGGCTTGTAAATAGGGAATTAGAGTGAGGTGAATGACCAAGCAGTTGTCTCGACCTAGCTCCCAACGCAATTGGCGCACGGATTCAATATAAGGTAAGGACTCGATGTCGCCTACTGTTCCTCCTAATTCTGTAATGATGAGGTCATATTGGCCCGTCTGACCCAACAGCAGCATGCGGCGTTTAATTTCATCGGTAATGTGTGGAATTACTTGAACAGTTTTTCCCAGGTAATCTCCAGCGCGTTCTTTGTTGATGACCGTCTGATAAATAGCACCTGTAGTGACGTTATTGGCCCTTGAGGTTGGTATGTTTAAAAAGCGCTCGTAGTGTCCAAGGTCGAGATCCGTTTCCGCCCCGTCGTCGGTGACGTAGCATTCTCCATGCTCGTAGGGATTGAGGGTGCCTGGGTCTACGTTGATATAAGGGTCAAACTTTTGGATGGTTACAGAAAATCCTCGAGCTTGTAAGAGTTTAGCCAATGAGGCACATAAAATACCTTTTCCCAAGGAGGAAGTAACGCCTCCTGTAACAAAAATGTATTTCGTCATCGTACGTTCAGATGGTTACGGGGCGTAAAGATATGGCGAGGTTTGCGGCGAGGAGAAAAAGTTGATTTGCTTTTCGACGGAGGCAAACTTTTACCTTCGAAGGCCTGTTTGTGATGATATGCCAATTGTGAAGTGGCAAGATTTGGGTCAGCTCGCCTACCAGCCTGCGTGGGATTATCAAACGCGGCTACATCGCCAACTTGTTGAGCAAAAGATGCGGCATCGCCCTTTGAAACCAGGGCAGTATGACCAAGAACATTACTTTCTAGTAGTAGAACATCCGCCAGTTTTCACCTTAGGGAAAAGCGGCTCTATTCAACATCTGTTATTAAGCGAGGAAGAACTGCGATTGCGCGGCATTGAATATTTCTCGATTAATCGCGGCGGTGATATTACGTACCACGGTCCAGGCCAAATTGTAGGCTATCCCATTCTTGATCTGGAGTGTTTTTTTACCGATGTGCACCGATACGTCCGAAGCTTAGAGGAAATAATTTTACGCACTCTTGCGGACTTTGGCATAGAAGCTTGCCGCCTGCCGTCGTATACGGGTGTATGGTGTCCGCCTCGGCCTACGTCTCATTTGCCTGAGGCAGAAGAGGGCTTTTGGCAGAAATTCCGTAAAATCTGTGCCATAGGCGTACACCTTAGCCGTTGGGTTACGCTGCACGGCTTTGCTTTCAACGTAAATACAGACTTGTCATTTTTTCAATATATTGTACCTTGCGGCATTGCTGAAGCAGATAAAACGGTTACCTCCTTGGCTTGGGAGGTGGGTCGCCGCATCGACATGAATGCTGTTAAAGAACGTTTGCAATATCACTTCTGCGCAGTCTTCGACTGCGAAATTCAAGTGCTATGATTAAAGACATTTCCTTTCTCAAAGTGGATGATTTGGCTCTGGCTATGGCTCCTCGTCTCGTTTTCGAAGAGAACCACGAAGACTTCTGGGATGCATATTTGCTTAATTTGAAGGACGAACCAATTAATTCGGTTATCGTTAGCGCTACGGGTTACGGAGAAATCGAAGGTATACCTCGTCGAACAACCTCTTTGCGCTATTTTTGGGAGCAAATAGCCCCGCGGACGGTCGTCCGGATCGAACCTGTCAGCAAGGCCGTTTTCGCCTTAACAAGCGAATACTGGGTTAGTTTTATGTATAAGGGATACCTCTACGATAAGAAATACTTGTTTGTTCCAGGTATTTTTGACGAAATGCATTTCTGCGAAATTCCAATCTTACAGCGGCAAGGCGTAATGATCCGGTGAGGAAAAGTTTGCGAGGAAAGCATGAAAAAAACAGCGGCCGTACGTTAAAGAGCGCACGACCGCTGTTGAGCGTTGCCGGTATTGGTGGGCAGTTACTTGAGCTTAAAAGAGGCTGTGCCCACTAGGAAGCCCTTGTTAAAAATTTTGACGTTATAGGTTCCCTTAATGAAATTCTGTCCGGGCTGCCACGTACCACAAACGTTCGTCTCACCGTTGTTGTACTGACAAGTTGCGGTAGTGGTATAGCGAAAATCTTGATCTTGGCGCTTGTCTTTGGCAATACCAGAACCAAGGCTCTCAATAGCCAGCGTAGCTCCCGTAGGGTCAATAATTGCAATGTAAAATACTTCTTCACCAGGGTCTGCTACTTCATTGGGCTCCGTAGTAAAGCAGATATTCAACTTGTCCACCTTGCTGGCGCGGGTTTTCGTTTTCTCCTTGCCACTGCTGCGCACGTCCACAGGCAGTACGGTGATATCCTTGACGCGTATGGCTGAAGCAATGTCTACCTTCCGGCTTAGCGTCTTGCGCTCCGCTTCCAGCTGTGTTTTCTCCGAGATGAGCGCAGCTTTAGCGCTACTTTCTTCCGCTAAGCGGGCCTGAGTTTGCGACAATGAGGAACTAAGCGTGCTCACCTCTTGAGTGAGTTGTGCATTTTTTTCAGTAAGGATGCCAATTTCTGCCTTTAGCTTTTCAATTTCAGCCAGATACTGCTTCTTTTGATTCTCAAAGCGATTCAAAGCGGCGCGATAATCGCGCTTTTCGCGGATAAGCGTCTCAATTTGGGCCTTTTGTTGTTCCAGTTGCTGAAGTTGTTGATTGATTTTTTCGTCTAGTTGCGCGTTAAGCCCCTTTTGTTGTTCGAGTTGGGCCACGGCGTCATTGTACTTTTGTTCTAGTTCAGCAAAGGCTTCCTTCTGCAAGTTGAGCTCCGTTTGATTTGCCTCAAGTTCTTGCCCTCTTCGATAATTCTGAATGAGCAGAAAGATGCTTAGACCAAGCAGAACGGCAATGGCAATCCCTGCAATCGTGAGCAGGCGCTTGGAGTTGTCCCCAGAAGGGTTGTCGAAATTCGGTGTGTTGTACGACGGCTGATTGAAAGAGGAAGTACTCATAGTGTTATACAAATTTAGGTTTAACGATAAAGATGGCATTTCCGCACTCTTAGCCTTGTATGAAGCTACAAAGGAGGGCTCTTTCAGAACCTCATGCGAAAATAAAACTACCAAGTTGGGTTTGATGTTATGTAAAGATTATTAAAATTCTGCTCACGACGCTAAAATGGTGGTAAATCCGAATAGAGTTTCAGGGAAATCCCTAAGTCAGGTCAACTAGATTCCCTTTCGCAAATCGGTTTGACTCGACTTATTTTTGCCAGACTATCAAAAACGCGCTGCCGTATGGCTATTTGGGACGGCTTTGATTTGAACAATATCCTTTTTTTAGATATAGAAACGGCTCCCATTGCCTCTACCTATGATGAGTTGAGCGACGAGCTGCAAGAGCTTTGGGCACACAAGGTGCGGAGTTTGCGTCGGCAGCCTGAGGTGGAGGAAGAGATCATTGCGCACGATTTTGAACAACGAGCAGGCATTTATGCTGAATTTGGCAAAATTATTTGCATTTCCGTAGGGGTCCTGCGTCAAATTAATGGTGACCAGCGCCTGCGCCTGAAATCATTTTATAGCCATACGGAAGCCGATGTTCTGCAGGGCTTCAGTGAACTACTGGAGCAAAAGTTTTCTGATCCTAGTCGCTTTGCACTGTGCGGTCATAACATTCGCGAGTTTGACGTGCCCTACATCTGTCGGCGCCTCGTCGTAAATCAGCTGCCTTTGCCGCGTTTGTTAGACATTGCCGGCATGAAGCCCTGGGAAACTAAGCATCTTTTGGATACGATGGAGATGTGGAAGTTCGGTGATGTGAAGAGCTTCACCTCGTTGCGCTTACTGGCCGCAGTGTTGGGTTTCCCTTCGCCGAAAGACGATATAGATGGAGGAGACGTCTCTAGAGTCTACTGGGAAGACCGAGACTTAGAGCGAATTGCCAGTTACTGTGAAAAAGATGTAGTTGCTGCCGTTCAACTTTTCCTTCGTTTTCGACGTCAACCGCTCTTAAGTGAAGAACAAATAGAAGTGGTACGCTAAATTTTAAGGTACCCTTCTTTTTCATTAGTGCCCATGCCTAAACACAAGATAGCACCATCTCTACTAGCTGCCGACTTTACGCGTTTGCGGGAGGAGGTGGAAATGGTCAATAACAGTGTGGCTGATTGGCTCCACTTGGATGTTATGGATGGCCGCTTCGTGCCAAATCTCACTTTTGGCATGCTCATCGTAGAGGCTGTACGTCAGCTGAGCACAAAGCCCTTGGACGTACATTTAATGATCGTAGAACCGGAGCGTTACGTAGGGGCCTTCCGCCAAGCAGGTGCAGACGTCATCACCGTGCACTATGAGGCTTGTCCTCACCTTCATCGCATTATTCATCAGATAAAAGAAACAGGAGCGATGGCTGGCGTAGCGCTCAACCCCCATACCCCAGTAGGTGTTTTAGAAAACGTTCTAGAAGAAGTAGATCTAATCTGTCTAATGTCGGTCAATCCAGGCTTTGGCGGTCAGAAGTTCATCTATCAAACCTTGTCGAAGGTTCGGCATCTGCGCGAGATGCTTACGACACTAAATTCATCTGCATTAGTAGAAGTAGATGGAGGCATAGGCCTTCAAAACGCTGAAGTCATTCTACGCGCTGGGGCGGATGTGTTGGTGGTAGGCAGTAGCGTATTCGGATCTAGAGACCCAGCGGCAACTATAGCAACCATGAAGGCACTCAATGAAAGTTGGCTTTGATGCCTGTTTTCTGCAATGAAGAAGATAGACAAGCTCGTTTTCACTAGTTTTCTCGGTCCTTTTGTAGTCTCGTTTGCCATTGCCTTGTTTGTCCTCATCATGCAATTTCTTTGGTTGTATATTGATGACATGGCAGGCAAAGGCCTTAGCCCACTTATTTTGTTCGAGATGATCAGCTACCTATCTATCTCGATCTTCCCTATGGCCTTGCCCATTGCTGTGCTCATTTCCTCTGTGATGGTGATGGGAAACCTGGCAGAGCGTTATGAGTTGTCGAGCATGAAATCAGCAGGGGTATCTCTTTTGCGCATTATGCGCAGTTTAATTATCGCATCGGTAGTTATTGGTGTCTTTTCCTACGTTTGTTCGGACTACCTCAGCCCATTGGCCAATTTGAAGTTCAAGTCGCGGCTCTACGATATTCGGAAGCAGAAACCTGCCCTTGCTATAGAGGAAGGTGTTTTCAACGACGACTTTCGCCAGTATATCATCCGCATTGGCAGCAAGGCGAAAGACGGCGAAACTATACGCGACATCTTCATTGAAGACCAGAGCCAGATGGGGCGCATGCGCCTCAACGAAATTATGGCTGATAGCGGTCAGATGTTCACCACGCGGGACGGTCGCTTTTTTGTAATGAATTTGTACAATGGATCTCAGTACCAGGAACCTGTGCCTTTGCGCTTGCGCAAGGATGGAAGTATGGGAACGCCATTCATTCGCTTGACTTTTCAGTCCTGGACAAAAGTGTGGGAGCTGAGCGAATTTGAGATGAGCCGCACGGATGAAGACCGCTTCCGCGGCCAACGTACTATGCAAACGATTAAAGAATTGCGCCACAGCATCGACTCGTTGCATCGCGAAATGGACGCTCAGCGCCGCGACATGGCAGAGGAGATACTTGCTACATTTAAACGCTTAAAAAACAAGCCGGATCCTGCCAATGACCCTCTTGAGCAGGAACGTCGACGCCAGCAACAACAGCCACAGACGACTCTCCCTGCTCATTGGAAACCGGAGGATCCGCTCCTTGCCGAGTATTTCAGCTTGCCCAAGCAAAAGATCGAGAAGCCTATCACCGAGTACAGTCAATGGATCCAGACATTTGAAGAAAGTTCGCGGCTGCGAATCCTTCCGGAGGCCCTGAACCAGATCCGTATCACGAAGTCCATCGTCGAGCGGCGCTCCGACCAGATAGAGCATCGCCGCAAAGAGGCAGTAAAAGTGGGCTACGAGCTCTACTCAAAGTACAGTTTCGCTATCGTGTGCGTCATCTTTCTATTTATTGGAGGGCCTATGGGTGCCATCATTCGAAAGGGTGGCTTTGGTTATCCTATTCTTGTGTCTATTGTGTTTTTTGTTACATTTATCATGCTCACCATTATGTGTAGGAAGCTAGCCGAGTTATATCTCCTCACGCCTTTCTGGGCTGCCATGACACCCAGTATTGTGATGGCTCCTATTTCAGCGTATCTCACCTGGCGCGCTCTCAATGATGCTGCTATGTTTAGCACTGAGCGCATAGACCGCTTCGTCTCGCACGTGCGGCGCTATCTGGAAAAACGCTTTTTGGGCTCATGAGACAAGCTTTCTGGTCGAATCCGTGGTTTACAATACCCGCTTTGCTTTTCATCAATGCAGGGCTGATATTGACCCTCTTTATACCTCAAGGCATGGAGATCCTCTACTTAAACGAGTGGCGCCGAGAGCCCTTCAATACTTTTTTTCGATGGATCACTCGATTAGGCGAAGCATGGCCTTTCATCGTCGTAGGACTTGGGAGTTTGTTGTGGCGCTATCGGCTCGCGGTGCTTCTACTCATAGGAGGGCTCCTCATCTTTACTGCTTCTCAATCGCTAAAGGTTATAGTAGGTAAAGAGCGTCCTATGCTCTTTTTTGCTCAATATGACCTACATCAGCGCGTCGTTTTATTGCCTGGAGAGTGGCCTCATGGAGGGCGTACGAGTTTTCCCTCAGGGCATACGATGACAGCTTTTGGTCTCTACGGTTTGCTAGCGTTGATGGCTGGGCAGCGCCGGCCAACATTGAGTTTTACCTGTGCAACTGCCGCTATCCTAGTAGCCGTATCGCGTATCTTTTTAGTTCAGCATTTTCTGACGGACGTGTTGGGCGGAGCTATTTTGGGCCTTCTAACTACGGCGGCCTTGTGGAGTATAGACCAGCACTGGCTAAGGCGCTATTCTGTGCTAGACAGCGGTCTGTTTCGAAGAAGCGTTGCTTCGCCTGACAAATCTCCGCCTGCAGTTTGTTGAAGGAGCTGGTATATTTGTTGAGCAGCAGCGTTCCAACAGAATTGCTGGCGTTGAACGCGCCCTTTTTCCACTAAAGCTTGCCGAAGCGCAGGGCTCTCAGCCAGTTGCTTCAGCCCTCGGGCAATCTCCTCTACTGACTTAGGATGCACGAAAAGTGCTGCATCGCCTGCCACCTCTGCCAGTGCAGGATGATTGGAGCACAATACTGGTGTGTCACAGGCAAGAGCTTCTACTGTAGGCAACCCAAAGCCTTCGTTCAGGGACACGTTGACCAAAGCCAAAGCTGCTCCGCAAAGACGCGCCAGTTCAGCGTCAGAAACGTAGCCCAGTATACGAATATCGGCCCGGTACTGAGCCTTTTGCAAGGCCTTGCGCACTGGCTCGCTTTGCCAAGCCATGCGGCCTGCCAGCAGGAGCTTAATAGGAGACTTCGTAAGGGCTTTGAATATGTCAAAGGCCTCAATTAAGCGTGCAACATTCTTGCGGGGGTGAATAGCTCCTACGTGCAGGAAGTATGGAGCTCCATTGCTATACTTCGCTTGTACAACTTGTTTTTCCGTTGTGCTTAAGGGCCGAAAAATAGCCCGGTAGCCATTATAAACCAGCTGCACGCGTGCAGGCGGCAATCCCATACTGTCTATAATAAGACGCTGAACATGTTCAGACACGGTGACGATACACGTCGCTTTTCGAATGTAGCGCGGCAAAAAATGTCGGTAGTAGATGCGAGGAGCCCAAGGTATGCTTTCTGGTTCTTGTAGAGGAATGATATCATGCACGGTCAACAGGGTAGGCGTTTTTGCCTTCAGGCTCAGATAACCATCTGGCGAAAAAAATACCTCGGGCTGATACTGTTTTAATACACGCGGCACAGCCCATTCGAACCAGGCATACCACAGAATTGGATGACGTGCTGGAGGGAAGAGAACCACAGGCCGCACATTCGGCCGATACAGAAAAGATGTGTCGTAAGGGCGGTCGAAAAAGAAGATAAATTCGTCTTCTGGGTGTGCTTCTACAATACGCCGTAGAATTTCGTGGATATACCAGCCGATCCCTTCTAAGCGGCCTGGCAACAAGAAGCGCGTGTTGACAGCGATACGCATGAACATGCAAAAAAGACAGAAGGCAAAATTAATGCTCCACCTCTCAAAGAACGCGTTGGCTTCTGGTATGACTTTGCTATGAAAATTCGCTCATGAGCGTCTGTCCTACTGGCAAGAGACCCTCATTTTAAAGAAAGTAGCCAGCACTAGAACAGAAGCTCTCGCCTGTGGTGTAATCTTCATCTGGACGTCAGAAGGGTTAATAGGATAATTCAATTCATTTCAAACGACGAATCAAGCGACTACAGGGTGATAATGGCTATGCCTACTGCCTCGGGAGGGTGATGCCTCATGCGAGCGATACACTCTCTTGCATGAATGATTTTTGCAATTTATATATCTTCGAATCTCTAGAAATTGATTGTATTGTTCAAACATTTTGAAAATAGTAGAGAACTGGGCCGCGGATAAACCTCATTTCATCAGTGTACCTTCGCCCCCATGAAGAATCAGCAGTTGAAAAAGATAGCCCATACGCTTCGCGGTTTGGCTATCGACGCCGTTGAAGCGGCTAATTCAGGTCATCCAGGCATGCCACTAGGTATGGCTGATGTGGCTACTGTGCTTTGGTCAGAGTTTTTGAAACACAATCCTGCCAATCCCTCGTGGATAAACCGCGATCGTTTTGTACTGTCGGCTGGTCATGGCAGCATGTTGCTTTACGGGTTACTTCATCTGTACGGCTATGACTTACCTCTCGACGAGATCAAGCGTTTTCGCCAATGGGGCAGCCGAACAGCTGGCCATCCCGAGTACGGCCAAGCACCGGGCATAGAGACTACTACAGGCCCCCTGGGGCAAGGTATAGCCAATGCCGTAGGCATGGCCTGGGCAGAAAAACACCTGGCTGCTCGCTTCAATAAGGGTCCTTATCGCGTAATAAACCACTTCACATACGTCATCGTCAGCGATGGAGACCTTCAGGAGGGCATTTCGCACGAAGCGTGCTCTTTTGCCGGTCACTACCAGCTGTCGAAACTCATTGTGCTCTACGACGACAACGGTATTAGCATCGACGGTCAAACCCAGTTGTCTTTCAGCGAAGACATTCTCGGGCGCTTCAAAGCTTACGGTTGGAATACCTACCGGATAGATGGCCACGATTATGATGCCATTCGAGCTGCGCTTACGTTAGCACGGGCCTCAGATAAGCCCACTCTGATTGCTTGCCGAACGCTCATCGGGTATGGCAGCCCTAATAAGGCTGGCACAGAGGAGGTACACGGTGCGCCCTTGGGCAAAGAAGAGGCTTGGCTGACGAAGAAAAGGTTAGGCTTGCCTCCAGATGAAGCGTTCTATATTAGTGAAGAAGTCCTAAAATTGACGCGTAAGGCCGTGTCGGCAGGACAGAGCGCAGAGCGCCGTTGGCGGGCGCTTTGGGAAAAATATCGGGTCAAGTATCCCTCTCTTGCTGCCGAATGTGAGGCTTGCTGGCATTTAGATATCCCTCCAGGAGCATTAGATCTCCCTTTCTTTCCGCCAGGTAAAATGGCTACACGTGTAGCCTCAGGTAAAGTATTAGATGCCCTTGCAGCACGCATTCCAGCACTCGTTGGCGGTTCGGCTGACTTAACGCCCTCGAACAAAACTTTCGCCAAAGGCCAAACGGTCTGTAGTGCAAAACATCCGGCGGGAAATTACATCCATTACGGCGTGCGCGAACACGCCATGGCCGCAATTATGAACGGCATGGCCCTACATGGTGGTGTACTTCCCTATGGGGGCACTTTCTTTGTCTTCACCGACTACATGCGCCCAGCAATGCGGCTAGCAGCTCTCATGGGTTTGCGCGTTATCTATGTCCTCACACACGACTCTATCGGGTTGGGTGAAGATGGACCTACGCATCAGCCTATTGAACATCTTGCCTCTTTACGCGCTATGCCTAACCTATCGCTCATTCGGCCTATGGATGCGAACGAGACACTCGTGGCCTGGCAGGTAGCTATGCAGCGCACAGACGGCCCTACCGCCCTCATTCTCACGCGCCAGAATCTGCCTGTTTACGACCGTACAGCATTGGGTTTGGCCGACGCACGACAACTTGAGCGCGGCGCATATGTGCTCGTTGAAGATGCAGACTTTCAGGTTATTCTAATTGCATCGGGCTCGGAGGTAGAAATTGCCCTAAATGCGCGTCATCTGCTGTTAGAAAAAGGCATCAGCGTACGAGTGGTTTCCATGCCTAGCATGGATATTTTTGAAAGACAGGAAGAAGGCTATCGTCGGAAAGTATTGCCTGAACGCTGTCCTCTGCGCGTTGCCATTGAAGCAGGTGCTTCCTTTGGCTGGCACAAATACGTAGGCCCAAAGGGTATTGTCGTGGGTTTGGACCACTTCGGTGCCTCCGCGCCTTATGAAGAGTTATATCGCCGTTTTCGTTTAACTGCTGAACGCGTGGCTGCGGAAGCAGAAATCCTGGTGAAACAAAGCTGAAGAGCACTCCTTTTCGAGAAATGCTGTAGCACTGTAAGCTGCCAGAAGGCAGATTAATCTTGTTGCCTTTAATAGTGTCTGGTGTATAAAAACATCTTAAGACGCTTGCCGTAATATTTGGGAAAGGCTTTTTTGTTATGAGACTACTCCAGAAGAGGTGTTTTTTCTGTTGCTAATCTTACAACGTCAGAGCGCCATGAGCGACCGCTTGCGTGCCTACGCGTATCTTCATCTGTGCGTATTCTTATGGGGGTTTACGGCTATTTTAGGTAAGCTCATTAGTCTATCGGCCTTGCCGCTTGTGTGGTGGCGGGTAGTGTTGTGTTGTAGTGTGCTGTGGTGGTTTTTGCCTAAGGCGCAATTGCGCGAGATCTCGCCTCGTACGCTTCGACAAATGCTCGGCATTGGAGGGTTAGTGGGGTTGCACTGGCTTGGATTTTACGGTGCAATCAAGCTTTCTAATGCGTCAGTAGCTGTAGCGAGCATGGCCTTAGGGTCTTTTTTTTCGTCACTGTTGGAGCCCTTAGTCTTACGCCGAGGAGTGCGCTGGTACGAAGTTACTTTAGGTATTTTCGTAATACCAGGTACAGTGCTCATTGTAGGTCATTTAGATTGGAACTCGCGCTTAGGCTTTTTTGTCGGCTTAGCTGCTGCCTTTCTCGCTGCGCTCTTTTCGGTGTTGAATAAGCAACTTATTGATGCGAAAGCACCTCCTGCTTGGCCCATGAGTTTTGTAGAGTTGTTAGGAGGGCTTTTAGTGTGTTCGATAGCGCTGCCTGTAGTTGCCTTTCGAGGAGATGAGGTATTGCTTTGGCCGCAGCCTTGGGATTGGCTTTGGATGCTTCTATTGGCTTGGGGATGCACCTTATTGCCTTATTATCTTACGCTTACGGCCATGCGTCATTTGACGGCGTTTACTGCTACCTTGATCGTCAATCTCGAGCCCGTCTACGGCGTTATTTTAGCCAGCATATTTTTTAATGAACATCGCGAAATGTCATCAGGATTTTACCTTGGCATGAGCATTATTCTTGCCTCCGTATTTAGCCATCCTTTTCTTGTGCGGAAATTTGGCGAAAAGAAGTAAAGCGCTTTCCTTTCCGCGGGCTTTTTCGGAGTGCGGATAACTGTTTGCCAAGAAGGGCAAGGAGATTCAGTGACGACGCCCTCCTCGATGATTTCCTCCTCCGCTGCGCGAACCTCCTCCTCCTCGGGGTCCACTGCTGCGCTCTGGCGTACCTTCTGGGCGCGGTTGCAGGGCCTTTACCGATAGACGCATCCTGCCTGTTTTGGGGTCGTTCTCTATTAGTTTCACCTTTACCTTGTCGCCCACTTTGTACAAGTCAGCGACATTAGGTACGCGCTGATAGCTCATTTCCGACACGTGCAAAAGGCCGCTTTTTCCGCGGAATTTGACAAAGGCGCCGTAGTCTTCCACCCGCTCGACTACGCCTTCGTACGTTTGACCGACTTCAGGCACGAAGACGATGTCCATAATTTTTTCATACGCCATCTCTAGGGCGTTTTTATCTGGGCCGAAGATGGATACAATACCGCCGATATCGTCTTCCTCAATCGTGATGGTGGTTCGGCTTTGGCGTTGGATGTCTTGAATGATTTTTCCGCCCGGGCCAATGACAGCGCCGATGTAATCGCGGTCAATGCGAAACTCCATCATGCGCGGAGCATGAGGTTTGAGATCTGGACGCGGCTCTGAAATAACTTTGGCCATTTCGTTGAGGATGTACAACCGGCCCTCCTTCGCTTGGGCAAGCGCTTCTTCAAGAAGTTCATAGGGCATGCCCGCAATTTTGATGTCCATCTGGGTTCCTGTGATGCCCTTTGCCGTGCCCGTAACTTTAAAATCCATATCGCCTAGGGCGTCTTCGTCACCTAGGATGTCAGACAGGATGCAGTAACGTCCTTTGTCATCTACGATACAACCCATAGCGATGCCAGCCACAGCTGCGCGGATGGGTACGCCGCCGTCCATCAAGGCTAGGGAACTAGCACATACTGTAGCCATGGAGGAGGAGCCGTTCGACTCGAGAATGTCTGACACTAGGCGCACAGTGTAGGGATAATCTGGAGGCATCACCTTTCGGATAGAACGCCCTGCGAGGTTAGCGTGGCCGATTTCACGCCGTCCAGGGCCGCGCAATTGCTTAACTTCACCTGTAGAGAAAGGCGGGAAGTTGTAGTGTAGGATAAAATTATCGTCGTGAGGATCAAGAGCATTGTCCACTAATGCTTGGTCTTCTTTTGTGCCGAGGGTAAGGGAAGTAAGCGACTGAGTTTCTCCTCTGGTGAAAATAGCGGAGCCGTGAGCGCTAGGTAAGTAGTCTACTTCGCACCAAATGGGTCGGATTTCGTTGTTTCTTCGACCATCGAGCCGAATACCTTCAGAAAGAATCACATCTCGTATGACCTCCTTCTTGAGTTTTTCGTAGTAGCGGTCGATGACTCCCGTCCATTGCGCAACGAATTCCTCTCCAAACTCAGTTAGGAGATTTTGCACCAAGTGCTCTTTGATTTCTTCGAAGCGAGTACGGCGAGTAACCTTGTCGCTGGCACTACGCGCTAGCGCATAGAGCGGTTCTTTGCAGTGTTTTTCGACGAGGGTTTTCAGGTCTTCGTTCTCGATGATTTCAGGGAGCGGGCGTTTTTTAAGGGCCTTTTCTCCTACCATTTCGGCTAAGCGCTCTTGAGCTTCTATTTGCACTCGAATGGCTTCGTGGGCCACCTTGAGGGCCTCAATGAGTTCGTGTTCTTGGCATTCGTTTGCCTCGCCTTCTACCATCGTGATGTCGCGCTTAGTAGCGGCAACGATAAAGTCCATGTCGGCGCGTTCTAGTTCGCTGCGGTTGGGGTTGATGACAAACTTGCCGTCAATACGAGCAACACGCACCTCTGAGAAGAGCGCCTCTACAGGAATGTCGCTCACTGCGATAGCTGTAGAACAAGCAAGGCCAGCCAAGGCATCAGGCATGACGTCCTTGTCTGCTGAAATTAGGTTGATAATGACTTGCGTCTCGTTCATGTAGCCCTCTGGGAACAATGGGCGCAGCGCGCGATCCACCAAGCGACTTATGAGGACTTCGTAGTCAGACAAGCGCGCTTCTCTGCGGAAAAAATTGCCTGGAATTCGGCCTGCAGCGGCAAATTTTTCCTGATAGTCTACAGAAAGCGGAAAGAACGGCTGGTCGGGCTTTGCTTGACGGGCACTAACTACAGTACACAAAAGCATCGTGTTGCCCATGCGCACCAAAGCACTGCCATCGGCCTGCATAGCCAATTTGCCCGTCTCTAAGGCCACTTCCCGCCCGTCAGGCAGAAAAAAAGTGGTGCGAAGAGGTGTTTGTTTACCCATTGAATGAAAGAACTTTTACGCACTTCGGAGACCTACTTCGCCCCAACAGAACGATATCGCTGAACAAGAGGGCTCGGAAAAACACACAAAGACGCAGGAGCGATTCCTGCCATATGGCTTTTTGAGAAAAATAGGTGCCGGCGTCTTTGTGTGGGGGATACTTCCCCGCTTTCAAACGAGCCGGGCCGCCGATATTGGCCACGCTTTCTCCTTTCATACCAAGCGGTTTGTCAGCGTCGCGTTGGGTTGCAAGTAGCCAACTCCTTTCGTGCAGGTGAATGAATACGGCAGAGTTGTTTTATTTTAATAAATATACACACATCATCAGCAAATTGTTCGAACTTGCCGACGATGTGCAAAATACCCGCGAAATATTTCAAGCGCTTACTTGCGCAAGCCTAGCCTTTCAATGAGCGTGCGATATTTGTAAATATCCTTCTTTGCGTAATAGTTCAACAATCGTTTGCGGCGCCCTACTTTCATTAAAAGCGAGCGACGCGTCGAATGGTCTTTCTTGTGCGTGCGCAAATGTTCGGAAAGACATTCAATCTGATACGTTAGCAATGCCACCTGAACTTCCACATTACCCGTATCTTTCTCGTTCTTACCGTACTGGCGGACGATCTCCGCAACTTTCTCCTTCGAATAGTAAACTCCCATCTTGACGTAGATAATGGGTGAAAGTTTGCGCCGAAACAAGATTTCTCTCTGACAAAACGGCTACTTTGTCCTATCCATCTTTTTTCGGCGCCGCAAAGGTACGCTATTGCGTTGTGCGTGCAAAGGCTTTTTTTCTAAAAAAATACTTACCGAGCAAAAGCTTGTGAGAGCCCCTACGTATTAATGGCGCTGCATACTGCTGCCTCTATGCGGACGATTCGCTGCCAATCTGTGACAGGCTGGCAACACAACCAGTCGAATAACTGAAAAAATGGCAGAAATTTTTAGCTGGCACAGAGTCTGATAGAGATATGACGTCCGAATAAAGTTTCGCAAGAAGATATAATTCTGTCCAAAAACAAAAACGTATAGGATATGAGACCAATCGCAGACCGTGTGATCATCAAACCTGCACCCGCAGAAGACAAGACGAAGGGTGGTATCATCATTCCCGACACTGCCAAAGAAAAACCTCAACGTGGAGAGGTAATCGCCGTCGGACCAGGCAAAGATGGCAATCTAATGACGGTTCAAGTAGGCGACATTGTGTTGTACGGTAAGTACGCTGGCCAAGAAATTCACTACGAAGGCGAGGATTACTTGGTTATGCGTGAAGAGGACATTCTATGCATCCTTTAATTTCTCTCCTTTGGATCAGGTGAAAGCTGTTGCGTAATTCTTTAAAATCGTTTATTCACTCAACCTACATAACGATATGGCAGTCAAACAAATCACCTTTAATACAGATGCGCGCGAGAAACTTAAGCTCGGCATTGACACTTTAGCGAATGCCGTGAAAGTGACGCTCGGTCCGAAGGGACGCAACGTGGTTATCCAGAAGTCTTTTGGCGCGCCTGTAGTGACGAAAGATGGCGTCACGGTAGCTAAGGAGATTGAGTTAGAAGATCCCGTAGCCAACATGGGTGCCCAGATGGTTAAGGAAGTAGCCAGCAAGACAGCCGATGCAGCGGGCGATGGCACTACCACGGCTACGGTATTAGCCCAAGCGATGGTCAACGCGGGCTTGAAGAGCGTGGCAGCGGGTGCCAATCCGATGGACCTCAAGCGCGGCATTGAAAAAGCCGTGAAGGCTGTTGTAGAGCACCTGAAGAGTCAGTCGGAGCAGATTGGCGAAGACTTCGACAAGATTGAGCAGGTGGCCTCTATCTCGGCGAACAATGATGAGACCATCGGTAAGCTGGTCGCCGACGCTATGAAGCGCGTAACGAAAGACGGCGTCATCACGGTGGAAGAAGCCAAGGGCACCGATACCTACGTTGAGGAGGTGATTGGGATGCAGTTCGATCGCGGCTATTTGAGCCCGTACTTCATCACCGACGCCGATAAGATGATTGCCGAGTATGAGAACCCCTACATCCTCATCACCGACCGCAAGATTAGCAACATGCAAGACCTAGTGCCCATCTTGGAGCGCACCTTGCAGGCAGGTCGGCCATTGCTAATCATTGCTGAGGATGTAGATGCTCAGGCGCTGGGTGTGCTGGTGGTGAACCGCTTGCGCGCTGGTCTCAAGGTTGTAGCTGTTAAAGCTCCGGGCTTTGGCGATCGCCGCAAAGCTATGCTAGAAGACATTGCCATTTTGACGGGTGGCACGGTCATTAGCGAGGAGCAAGGCTACAAGCTGGAGAACACCGACCTTTCGATGTTAGGTGTTTGCGAGCGCATTACCGTAGATAAAGATAATACCACGATTGTGGGCGGTAAAGGCAAGCCTGAGGCCATTAAGGCGCGCATTAATCAAATCAAGCAGCAAATTGAAACGACCACCAGCGACTACGACCGCGAAAAATTACAAGAGCGGTTGGCTAAACTCGCGGGCGGCGTAGCAGTGCTCTACGTAGGAGCCGCTACGGAAGTAGAAATGAAAGAAAAGAAAGACCGCGTGGACGACGCGCTGCATGCTACGCGCGCTGCTATGGAAGAGGGTATCGTCGTGGGTGGTGGCGTTGCACTAGTGCGCGCTATCTCCAGCCTCGAAAACCTCAAGGGCAGCAACGAGGACGAGAATATCGGCATCAGCATCGTGCGTAAAGCGCTTGAAGCGCCCATTCGCGTAATTGCTGAAAATGCCGGTATCGATGGCTCCATCGTTTTCCACAAGGTGCTCGAGGGCAAAGATGGCTTCGGCTACAACGCTCGTACCGATAAGTTTGAGGACTTGAAGAAAGCGGGCGTTATTGACCCGACGAAAGTCACCCGCATTGCCTTGGAGAACGCCGCTTCTATCGCAGGCCTAATTCTCACTACAGAGTGCGTTATCAACGACAAGCCAGAGAAGAAGGCTTCGATGAACGGTGCTCATTCCGGCGTGGGCGGCATGGATATGATGTAATTTGCCTAAAGGCAAAGAAACATCGGTGTGTTGGCGGGCGAATGAGCGAGATAGCGAATTCGCCCGCTTGTTTTTTAGCCAGCTGGCAGAGGAAACGATGCTACATCTATGCCCTCTGCACAAGAAAAATGCCCTTCTGGACACGCCTTTTTGCCGTGCAACCCACATGGGCGACAGGGTAGCTTTTGCGAAACCTCCACCACGTAGTGGACATCCGACAATGGCCCAAAGCCAAAGGAGGGCACAGTGGAACAAAAGACCGCAGTCACGGGTGCATTGACCGCAGAAGCCAAGTGCAAGGGAGCAGAGTCGTTGACGTAATTCATTGCCGCTCGTTGCATTAATGCGGCCGACGCCAACAGCGAAAGGCGTCCTGCTGCATTACGCACATCAGCAAATGCGGCCTGCCGAGCAATTGCCTCACAAGCAGCGACATCCGCCGGACCACCCAACAGCAAAATGGCATATTGCTTTGGCATGCGCCGAATCAGGCCTAGCCACTTGTGTGCAGGAAGTTGCTTAGTAAACCACACAGAGGTGGGGGCTATGCAAACCCAGGGCTTGTCTGAGGGAGCCACAGTCAGCGCCTCGCGAACATCTGCTTCTGTAGGATAGAGGCGAGGAGGCTGAAAACTCCCATCTGTCAAATGCTCAATCAGCGATAAATTGCGCATCACCTCGTGCACCGGCGCCCCTGGCTGATTGATAACATGTGCCACCCGCCGGCTAAATAGCCTCGAAAGAGGGTTCTTGGCAAAACCCACGGTGTGAGGTGCTCCAGACAGTACAGTCAATAGGCCTGATGCGGCGAAACGCTGACAATTTATTACGCAATCGTAGCGCTCTTGTCGAATTTGCAGAATTAACTGCCAAAGCTTCGAATACTTGTCTCGCTTCTTATCCCATACCCAAACTCGATGCACAAAGGGATGACCCGCGAAAAGGCCTTCATTACCGCGCCGCACGAGAAAGTCAATCCGCGCATCTGGATAACGACGGTGCAGCTTTTCACCTATTGGCGTAGCCAGTATTACATCTCCAATGAAGGCTGTTTGAACGATTAAGAACTTCACCGCGTAAAATTTGCAAAGAGCGCGCAGTAAATTACCTCTCTTACCATACTGGCCGCAAATCAGAGCGATCGGCATAGCCCCACTCAGCACCTTCGTCCAATTCTTCGGCTAAGTGAGAGGTGTCCTGCAAGATGCGAACCACCATCCAAATTACTAGAAAGGGCGACAAGCCAAAAATCAGCCAGGCGACAGAGTAGCTAAGGAAGTGCCTCAAAAAAGCAAACAAAATGAGGGCTAGGGTTGTAACACCAATAGAAAAGTTGGAAGAACGAGACATAGAGCGCAGCTTTTTCCTTTGAAACGTTTATAAACGCAGCAGGTTTTCGCTTAGTCGCATCTTTTGTAAATTCGTCCAATTGTGCTTAAAAAATTTACGCGCGAAAATGCAAAGATTGTACCTTTGCACTCGCTTGTAGTCAAACGAGGCCAAGCTTTTTTGTTGAGTTTGCGGGAATGGCGGAACTGGTAGACGCACACGTTTCAGGGGCGTGCGCCCTAACGGGCATGCGAGTTCGACTCTCGCTTCCCGCACCAAACAGCGGCATATCGTCTTTGGAGGCGATGTGCCGCTGTTTTTATAGGTAACGCGCTTTTGTAGTTATGGCGCTCATTATCACTCAAGATGGCTCTCACTCAATCTACTCTGAACGTTATGGCGTTACCTATCATTCGCGCTACGGCGCCATTACGGAGTCGTTGCACGTGTTCATTCATGCAGGTCTGCGCTTTAAAGCCGCTGTGCAAACCGATATTTCGGTGCTCGAGGTTGGTTTTGGGACAGGGCTAAATGCTTTTCTTTCCTGGTTAGAAGCAGAACGCCGTAACTTAAGGGTGCGGTACACGGCCCTAGAGAATCAGCCAATTTCTCTTGAAGAAGTGGCAGGTTTTAACTACGCTACTTGCTTGCACGTGCCGGAGCGACACGCAGACTTTTGTCGTCTGCATGCTTGTGCATGGGAACGCACGATTCGCTTGTCGGAGCACTTTGCTCTGCGCAAGAAGAGCATGCCTGTCCAAGCATATCGAGCTGTTGAGAGTTTTGACGTCATATACTTTGACGCCTTCGCTCCTCAAGCTCAGCCCGAAATGTGGACAGAGGCCGTTTTGCGCGCCATGTATCGCGCCTTGCGACCGGAGGGGCTGTTGGTCACTTACTGCGCAAAAGGCGAAGTGAAACGCACGCTGCGCGCTGTTGGCTTCGAGGTGGAGCGACTACCAGGGCCGCCCGGTAAGCGCGAAATGACCCGCGCATGGAAGTGAGTATATATTTCCCTTTCGCGTGATCAGGAGGCCATTTGGAGAATCCACTGTCGAATGAGTTCGATGCCCTCCCGGTGAGCGAGTTGTCTGCCTAACTCGGGCATGCGGATGCCTGGGTCGTTTTGTTCCATGCGATAGAGGAGGATACTTTCGGAGGGCTTTCCCGGAGTAATGCTGTATTTTCGATTGCCACTGCCACGGCCGGCGGCTACAGGTGGTTTTAGCACGCCCAATCGCAGCGGATCGGTTTGAGTAATTTCGAGAAAGAGGCCGCTTGTATTGGCGGAGCCGTGTGGGTGGTGGCAATGAGCACAATTTGCATGCAGATAGGCACGGGCGCGGCTCTCCAGAGAAGAGGTAGGGTCGTCGTAGTCTGCCAATGGCGTCACTGCAGCCAGTTCTGCCGCGGTGACTCCTTCTAGAAGGCCCTCTGTCATCCAGCGCTCAAGTTGACTAGCGCCTGATACTTTGCGATGCGTCTGCTCTGCAGTAAGGCCGATAGGCACTAGTTGACCTTTGGTAGCATGGCAGCCCTTGCACTGATTAAGGTTCGGCACTTGGTAAGAGAGCCTCTGGCGTTTGCCGGTATTGTCTATCCATGTAAGAGGAATTTCAGCGCCTGCTACTTCGAGAAAAGCATCGGTTTGTTCGGCGTTCCAAACGTAAGTAAGTGCTTTCCAGGTGTCTGCTTCGCGCACAAGCAGACGCGTCTCTACTAGACGTCGGCCTTCTTCAGGTCTTCGGAAGTCGTGATAGTAGAAGAAATTTTTTATGATTACGCTTCCTTCTGGAAGGTCAAAAGGCTCTCCGAGGCGAAAGCGCATGCGTTTCCCTTGAGGCAAGGCAACGAAGCGAGCTTTTTCGGCGTAGTCGCTGAACAAAGGAGCATTGACCTCGTAAGAGAACACATTTTCGGCAGGTTGCAAGTTGGCCAAAGGGCCAAGGAAGAACCCATATGCTGAGAGGCGCTCTTCAGGTTTGAAAGGTACTTCGCGCAGGCTAAATGCTGTCAGTATAGAGGACAATAGAAGTATAAAGACAGCGGCAAGCTTATTCCGGTCTGGGCAAGAGCGGCAAAGTGCAGTCATGTAGGGTTGCATTCGTAGAGATATTTTTAAAACCTCGCGCAGCATCTACGTTGGCAAAGGAGCCATTGATATTTCGCTTTAGGCAAATTCGGGCAGGAGGATGGTTTTCATCAGCGATGCCGTCGTACAAGATGTGCGGTAAGCGGCGACCGAATTTTAACCAAAGCAACAAACCCAGTCGGTGACGCCACGTTGGCATTCGCTTATTTGCTGAATACGTGTTGTCGTGTACGTAGATATCAGCCGGATAAGGTACGTATTCCTTATCCTGGAGAGGAAGTTGCGTTATGTAGTAGCTAACGATAGCTGTAGAAACTGTTCGATTATCTAAGATTGCATTTTCTGTCACTTCGACCGCTCGTGCGGCTAGTATCATGACACCTGTACCCGGGGGTACTTTAGCCACGATGTTGCCTTTGGGAGCAAAGTTCTTGTGGTTGTTATGCAGCACTTTGTTTTTCCACACTAGCACTCGACCGCCTTGTTTCTTGGGCAAGTCAGGTAAGTCGAACACTAGGATGCCTCCACTATTGTCGTAGACAGTATTGTTCCACACCCAAGCATTGGTGGTGTTCTCAATTTCAATACCCGCCACATTATGGTAGGCCAAACATTCTCTTACCCAAACGCTGTCGGACTGACCTACATAGATGCCGGCATCAGAAGCACCAATGGCCGTACATCGCTGAATGGACACACGCCGACACTGCACCGGATACAAGGCATAAGAACCGTTCGTCTTGCGTGGTTTACCCGTCCACTGCGCCTTTATGTCGCGAAGAGTTAGGCCGTGCACTTCTTGTGCTTTCAGCAGGTCACCGCGGCTATTTTCTAGGGTAAATCCTTCCAATACAATATTGGCAGCATGGGTGATCTTAATTCCTTCTGCTCCCTGTTTTTGGCTGCGAAAGGAAAGTATCGTACGGTCGATGCCAGCTCCTCGCACCAAAATGTCTCGCTTGCCATCAAGCCAAAGCGTATTGGTCAATTCAATACGGCCGGCCGGCAATTCAAGGGTATCTCCGTCTTCTGCTAAGACGAAGCGGGTCTGCAGAGCCCTTTCCGCATCGGGTTGAGCATAAAACGAAGCTGCACACCCCCAACAAACGATCACCAGAGACACCCGTAAATAGGACATGATCGTCGAACTAATTTTTGAAAGGAATAGAAACGGTCGGCAAACTTAACAAAAATGTTCTCCAATGCCCTGCAGCACGCGAACGACTTGAAAAAGGGCCTTTGAATGGCTGCCCGGTTCGACGGACACTGCGAACTAAAGCGGCAAAAGCCTTTGTATCTTTGCTTGAAAAAAGAGAAGGGAGGATTTGATTTTTCCCCGACAATGTATGGAGATTCGGCCTTGTCCCTATGACCAACCGCACTATTCGATGGATCATTATTCCGGGAGCTCTGGTAGTTATCGGTCTGCTTGCTGTGCAAACCTACTGGGTCTTGCGTATTTGGGAGTTGCAAGAGCAAGAATTTGACCGCCGCGTGCGCCAAGCTCTCCTGGAAACGGCGCGCGATCTGGCACGCGTCGGCTTATTTGTCCTGGAAGATGCCAACCTTATTCAGCAAGTACAATCTAACTATTACATCGTTAACATCAACAATCAATTCGACGAGGCTTCTTTGGAGTTTTATTTGCAAAAAGCATTTGAAAAACAAGGGCTTAGAGAAGATTTCCAATACGGAATATTCGATTGCTCGAGCAGACAAATGGTCAGTGGTCGCTTGGTAAAATATAAGAGGAAAGCAGCCCAAGCGCCCGATAGTCAATTAGAAGCTCCTTTGCCTGTGCATCACGACAGTGAGCTTATCTATTACTTCGGCGTCCATTTTCCCAACAAAGCAGCCAATATTTTGGGGAATATGCGTTTAGCCCTTGCGCTAACGGTTGTCGTCTTATTGGCCGTAGCGTTCTTTATTTATGCGATGTTTGTCATTTTGCGTCAAAAACAATTGTCCGAATTACAGCGGGATTTTATAAACAACATGACGCATGAATTCAAAACACCGATTTCAACGATTAACATCTCTACGGATGTGTTTCTACAGAGCCCGGTAATACGCAACGATCCACGGCTATGGCGCTATTCCACCATTATTAAAGAACAGATCATGCGTCTTAACAACCAGGTGGAGAAGGTGCTTCAATTGGCAAAGATTGAGCGCGGGCATCTACAGTTGAATCTCGAGGAGATAAACGTAGCTGACCTAATTAAAGACATAAGGCCATCCCTAGAGATGAAGACAGAGGAAAAGAAAGGCGTGCTCGAGCTAAAGCTTCACACGGAACACGCTTGGGTACGCGCTGATCGCCTTCACCTCACCAATGTATTGCATAATCTGGTAGATAATGGCGTAAAGTATTCGAAAAGCGCTCCTCAAATAGAAGTAGAACTTATGCCGCTCAACGGCCAGGTAGTACTTGCGGTTAAAGACCGCGGCATTGGTATTGCTCCTGAACATCAGAAGCATGTCTTCAAAAAGTTTTACCGAGTGCCTACAGGCAACGTGCACAACGTCAAGGGCTTCGGATTAGGTCTTTATTACGTACACACCATTTGTCGCGAACATCGCTGGAAGGTGCACTTGAATAGCGAACCCGGCAAAGGCACAACCGTGAGCATTTACATGCCCCTAACCGACGCACCTGTATGAATAAGCCGGATTTTATTGTCAACGGCTGCTCGGTATGGATAGGCTCTCTTCTTGAAACATTTTCTGCTTGGTTACAAGAAAATCGAGCCGAATACTCTAATGAATTTTGGATAATTGACTCAAATGCTCATGCTGCATGGCGAGAGACAGTAGAGGCGTTTGCATCCGGTAAACCTCACTACACGGTTGGCGCCTTAAACGCCTATGTACCAGGCAGAAATGAAGTTTATAAGTCTCTAGTGACGTGTGAGGATATCTGGGGAGCGATGTTAGCTGCAGGTCTCGACCGCAAGGCATTAGCCGTTCTCTTCGGAGGAGGAGTAGTGGGCGATATGGGAGGCTTTTGCGCGGCCACTTATAAGCGAGGCATAGATTTTATCTTCATACCCACTACATTACTATCTATGACGGATGCTGCCATAGGGGGGAAGGTGGGCCTTGATTTTATGGGCGTCAAAAACGCCTTGGGCGTGTTTTGTCAGCCCAAGGCAGTGTTCGTAGACCCCGTTTTCTTGCAAACGCTGCCGCTACGCGAATGGCGCAGCGGGATGGCAGAGGTCGTCAAACACGCTTATATTGGATCGCCAGAATTATTGCACCATTTATGTGAAGGGAAGTTTATCCGAGGAATTCAAACGCACACCCAAGAGGAATGGATGCGCCTTCTACGGGCTTCAATAGCAGTGAAAGCTCGCATTGTCAATGAGGATCCGTTTGAGGAGGGCTTGCGCACCGTGTTGAATTTTGGCCACACATTTGGCCATGGCATAGAAAGTTACTTTCTCAGTATTGGGCATCCTATTACTCATGGGGAGGCCGTTGCAATCGGCTTGTTGTGCGAGATGGAGGCTCCGTCGGAGGCGGACATCGCCCTGCTGCGTCCGTTGCTGCCTCCTACGGCGTTATCCGAGGTGATATGGCCGTTTGTATGGACTTTCATGCGGCAGGACAAAAAGAATATCGACCGCAGAGTTACTTTGGCCATTCCCGGCGATCAGCCTTTCTCCGTCCGGAAAATACCGCTAACGGCCATCGAGGCGGAACAGCGATGGCAGCGTTTCCTTCATCTGATTGAAGCAGTCTAATAGGGAGTTTTATCCTCTTTCTCGCGCCAGAGAGTAAACAAAGGCAAAGCCTCTTCGCGCAGCAAAGAGAACATCGGAATACGGCGTTCGTGAGGCGGCATAACTATTTCTCGGTAAATAAAATCATCGTCGAAATTTATTGCCGCTGCATCGCGGCGTGTGCAGGCGAAAAATACCTGAGCTGGCCGAGCCCAGTAAATAGCGCCCAAGCACATTGGACATGGTTCGCAAGAAGTGTAAAGAATACAATCGTTCAGTTGAAAGCTGCCGAGCTGGCGGCAAGCTTCTCGAATGGCTACAATCTCGGCATGTGCAGTAGGGTCATTCGTGCTTGTTACGCGGTTGTTTGCAGCCGCAATAACTTGACCATTTTTTACCACAACGGCTCCAAAAGGGCCGCCTTCGTTGTTGGTCATGCCCAAGCGCGCTTGCTCAATGGCTAGGCGCATAAACCTTAAGTGCTCTTCAACGTGCATCTGTTCTACAAAGATTTGATTTGTCTTCTTGGATGCCTAAAAGCAAACGCTTACCTGAATCGGGAGTGAAAGAAATTTACCACTCGTTGGTTCATAATAATATCGCGCGCACGTATGGGGCGGCGTAGCACGATGCCCTCTAGCGTCCGGCAGCGGCTTAGCGCTACATAGAGCTGACCGTGTTCGAAGGCTCCGCCCTCTAGGTCAATGACGACACGGTCAAAGGTTTTTCCTTGGCTTTTATGGATGGTAACGGCCCAGGCTAGCCGCAAAGGCAACTGCTCGAAAGAGCCCAATACTTCGGTACTCAATTCGCCTGTTTCCGGGTGGATTCGGTAGCGGATGATTTCCCATTTCATTCGCTCAGCGCATACTATGCGCTCGGGCTGATTGGCCTCTTTAACCACCACCTCAACGTGTGTTGGATACAAGCGCTTAACAATGCCAAGGGTGCCATTCACAAAGGCTCGCCCTGGGTCGTTTTTAATAAACATTACTTGTGCTCCTTCCTTTAGAGCCAGCAATTTCTCCGTAGGGTAAAGCGAGGGCTCGAACTGACCCTGGATAAAGGCTTCATACGTGCGCAACCGACCCGGCAAACGGTTGAGCGCCTCCAAGTTGATGCGGTCGGCTGTAGCATGACGGGCACATAGGGTGATGTATCCCTCGGCGTTGGAAAAATTTGGGAAGTAGCGGCTATTGAGCGCGTCAATTTCTTCAGGCCCAACTGCATTCGTGCGCACAGCTTCTAGTAAAGACAGGAAAAAGAGCGACTCTTGGCGATAAACGCGCTTGAGTTCTACCGTCGAAAAACTATCCCCAGCTTCTTCAAACACTCGGGCATCAAAGAAAAAAGGAGAAGGATAAAAATCGGTGAAATAACTGCGCTCTGCCTCATCTCGAGAGACCACAGGCGGCAGTTGAAAAGGGTCGCCAAAAAGAACTACCTGTACCCCGCCGAAAGGATGAACATTCTCGCGGTTGACTTGCAGAAAACGGTGGATGCCATCGAGCAAATCAGCCCGAACCATAGAGACCTCGTCGATAATGAGCGTGTCTAATTGTTGGTACAATCGCCGGCGCTCCGGCGAAACCTTTCGCGAAGCCTCTTTAGGGGTAAGAATGCGCGGAGCAAAACCAAAGAAAGCGTGTATCGTCTGACCTTGGATATGGACTGCTGCTGTGCCCGTAGGAGCCAAGACAACTGCCCTGCGGCGCGTTGTATTTCGAAACAGCTGAAGCAGCGTGCTCTTTCCTGTACCTGCTCGGCCGGTAATGAAGGCGTTGCACCGTTGACGTTCGAGCACGTCAAGAGCCAAGCGAAAATCTTCATTGAGCAACAAAATTTCTCGGTCGAGCATCACTATGCGAAGGTAAGCACATTATGTTTGCTCGTTAGCTGGTAGCTATGGCCGATGCGTCTTTGTCGAAGTTTCTCATCGTCATTGGTGGCCCTACTGCGGTAGGCAAAACAGAGGTGAGCCTTCGGCTGGCTCAATATTTCGATACGGTGGTGTTGTCGGCCGATAGCCGACAGTTTTATCGAGAGTTGAATATTGGCACAGCAAAGCCCACCGCAGAGGAGCGGCAAAAAGTACCGCACTACTTCATCGACACGTTGAGTATACAGCAGCCGTATAGCGTGGGCGAATTCGAGCGCGATGCCTTAGCCGTATTGAACGATATTTTTCAGAGCAAGGATGTAGCGATAATGGTAGGCGGGTCTGGGTTGTATTTGCGCGCGGTATACGCAGGGCTAGATGCTTTTCCGCCCATTTCAGTGGCTACACGTGCTTTCGTGCGCTCCGGCGAAGAAGTTGGCGGCCTAGCCTGGTTACAACAACAGGTAGCTGAACGCGATCCAGACTACTTCGCTCATGCTGACCGAAATAACCCAGCTCGCTTGCGCCGCGCCTTAGAAGTGTGTATTGAAAGCGGATTGCCCTTTTCTTCGTTTCGCCGCCAGCAAAGCGCACCTCGACCTTTCCGCCCGCTACTCGTGCTAGTACAACGTCCAAGAGCTGAGCTGTATGCTCGCATCGAACAGCGCGTAGATGCTATGATTGCCCTTGGTCTAGAGGCAGAAGCGCGTGCCCTTTGGCCCTATCGACACTTGCCAGCTTTGCACACAGTGGGCTACGAAGAGTGGTTCAGTTACTTTGAAGGAAAAATTGATCGCCAACAAGTTATTGAGAAAATTAAACAGCATACGCGCAACTACGCCAAACGCCAACAGACGTGGTTCCGCAAACATGGCCCTTGGGTCTCATTTCACCCCGATGAGTGGATGAAAATTGCCGAATGGGCTAAACAGCAGATGTCTGGTTAGCACCGCCTGTGCGACGCTCAAACACCTGCGATTGGCTTTTTTGCTTTCGACGAAAGTCCTGCTCTATTCGGCAGTTCTACGGGCAATTTTATTCGTCTCGCGCAAGCGAGGGTATTTCCAGTACAAACTCTGACAATTTTTCCGGATGTTTGCGCGCCATTTTAAGCATATATCCGATGAAAGTTGCAGTAGTAGGCGCTACAGGCTTGGTGGGTTCTAAGATGCTGCAGGTGCTTGAAGAGCGCCGTTTTCCCGTCAGCCAATTAGTTCCTGTGGCCTCTGAACGTTCAGTAGGCAAGTGGGTACGCTTCGCAGGGAAGCGTCATCGCGTTGTAACAGTGCAAGAAGCCATCGCGCGACGACCTGATCTTGCGCTATTCAGTGCCGGAGCTAGTACCTCTAGAACCTGGGCCCCAGCATTCGCAGCAGTGGGCACTCTCGTCGTAGACAACTCCAGTGCTTGGCGCATGGAGCCCGACAAGAAGCTCGTAGTGCCTGAAGTAAACGCCCATGTCCTGACGGAAGATGACCGTATCATCGCTAACCCTAATTGTTCAACCATTCAGATGGTCGTGGTGCTCAAGCCTTTACACGACCGATATCGCATTCGGCGTATTGTGGTAAGTACCTATCAAGCAGTCACAGGCACAGGGCTCAGAGCTGTGCATCAACTTCTCGCCGAACGCAAAGGAAAGCCTGCCGAACGGGTATATCCGCACCCCATTGACCTCAATGTATTGCCGCACATTGATGTCTTTATGGACAATGGTTACACAAAGGAAGAAATGAAAATGGTAAGGGAGACCCAAAAAATCATGGGCGATCCCAACATCCGAGTGACGGCTACTGCGGTGCGTGTGCCCGTGCTTGGTGGACATTCAGAGGCGGTCAACGTCGAGTTTGAGCGCGATTTCGACTTAGAAGAAGTGCGTCAGCTCCTAACCCAAGCGCCAGGCGTCGTACTCATAGACGACCCGACCCAAAACCAATATCCAATGCCTATCTGGGCGCAAGACAGAGACGAGGTCTTCGTTGGCCGTCTACGCCGCGACGAAAGCCAGCCCAAGACCCTTAATCTGTGGATCGTAGCCGATAATCTGCGCAAAGGCGCGGCTACCAATGCTATCCAAATTGCAGAACACCTCTTGAGGTGCGGAATTTTGAAGCCAAACAACGGGAAACAAAATTGAACTGCTAAATTTGCCGGCCTAAAGAATAGTAGGCTTTTGAACAAAAGCGCATGCATAGATAGAATAGCGCTATCGTACCTTGCCACTAACCGTTCCATAGCATGAAGAACAAGATTGTCGTTTGGGGGACAAATGCTACTGACGAAAAAGTCCTGATCGCTCTAGAATTGAAGGCCGAAGAAAACAAAGTGCTGCTCTACACTTTTCCGGAGGCTGTAGTCACAGAGGCTTTCTACAATCAGATGTTAAATGATTGGAAGAACGACAAGCCTGTTGAGTTTCCGGAGCACACGGTTATCGAACGCCCTCTGGCTATTACTGACCGGCTGCTGCCTGATGACCTGAAAACCGATGACCGCAGTGGAGTTATCCAGCGCGCTCAAACAGAATGGCACTTTGTGGTGCTTTCTACCAAACTTCATCAGGCTTATCAACAAGAATTGGCCGAATTCAAAGAGAAAATAGCAGCTTTACAACAGTTTGACAATAACGTTTGGGAGGAACTGCGCGCTTTTTGGGAAAAAGTCCAAGAACAGACGCGCGAGCGCAACCTCTTCCGGAACCATGCGGACAACTTGCGCGAACACATCAACGAATTGTTTGAGAAACTCCGCCAGTTGCGCAATCAAATGCAGGAAGAGGCCCGCGAGGCTTCTCAAGCCGTCTACGATGCCTTCATCGCCCGTGTGGAAGACATCGAGAAACGCCTGGCTAGCGGCAGCGCCAAACTTGCCGCCATCTTTGAAGACCTCAAGGCCATCCAACGCGATTACCGCGAAGCCAAAATGACCAATGAGCATCGCAATCGCCTTTGGGACCGCATCGACAAGGCCTTTAAAGCTGCAAAAGAGCGCCGTTTTGGCCCAGGCGCCAACGAAGGCTCTCTCATTCAACGCCTTGAGCAGCGAGTCGCCGGCTTGAAAGATGCTGCTCAGCGCGTTCAAGACAGCATCCGCCGGGATGAAGAAGAACTCGAATTTCAAAGGCGCAAAATCGCCATTACCGAAGGGCAACTTGAGGCACAAATTCGAGCCGCTAAAATCAAAATGATCGAGGAGCGCCTCAATATTAAGCGCGAGAAGATCAAGGATATCCTCAATACGCTGAGTTCTGTAGAGCGACAATTATCGAAGGCCAAAGAAAGAGAGGCCATCCGTCAGGCTAAAGAGGCGGAGCGTCAGCGCTTCGAGGCCGCAAAAGCAGCAGCTAAAGCCGAAATTGCCCAGCAAATTGCTGCCTCGAAAAAAGAAATCGAAGCGCCTACTACTCCCTCTACTTCGGCAGAAGATACGGCTCAAGAAGTGCCCGGCGATAATGCCTTAGAAGTGGCAGCGCGCATCGCTGGAGAAACCCTCCAAGATGCTTTGGATACAGCCCGTGCTATTGGTATAGTGTTGGGTGAAAAGGCAGAGGAGGCCGCCGAAAAGGCTGAAGATTGGGCTGAAGAAACCTTTGAAAAGGTGGAAGATGCTTTAGAAGATATTGCTGAGAAAGCACAAAGCGCCTTACAAGATATTGTTAATAAAGCGGCTACTACTGCAAAAGAAATAGCGCAAGATCTCCGTTCGAGTAAAAATGCCGCAGAAAGCTCGGCGGATTTAACTCCGGAGGAAGAGTCCGTTCAAACTAGCTCGACAGAGCATTCGAAAAATCTCCCTCTGGAAGAAATTCCTGCAGACGAACCCGCCGTTATCGACGAAACAACGCAAACACCCTCGGACGAGAAAAGCAAAGCATGAAGCTAAGCGCCGTCGTGTATCGCTCTTCTTAGTGTCCAACGCCCGGGCTGCGAGCACGAACAAAGAAAGAGCGGTAGCCCATCTTTTTTCGAACAAAAAATGGGCGCGACCTAGGCTTTAGACTGTTGGCTCGAGCCAGGGAGGAGGGCAAGGAGGGCTGTCCTTGCTGTCGCATGCACCTTTGCTGTCCAAGTTGCTTCGTCGTCTTCTGGTTGACGCCGAGCGATATAGTCCGCTTGCTGATAGTAAGCACACCGCTTCTGCCACAGCTGCTGAAGCGTTTCAAAAGAGGT
The DNA here is from genome assembly GCA_025055285.1 of Saprospiraceae bacterium. Classification (GTDB taxonomy): domain Bacteria; phylum Bacteroidota; class Bacteroidia; order Chitinophagales; family Saprospiraceae; genus M3007. The sequence continues at coordinate 4,599 of JANWXM010000007.1, read as the reverse complement.
TTCACGCAGCAAAGGGCGTCGCAACCTTTCCTCGCCTTGAAGGCGAAGCCAAAGGATTTCGAAAGGTATGTCAATCCAGAGCGTCACGCCGTGTCGCTTCATCCAGCCTAAATTGTGAAAAAAGCAAGGAGTTCCTCCGCCTGTTGCTATTACTCGAGGCGACCATCGGGATGATACGTAAAGATAACGCCGTTCTAACTGGCGGAAGGCACTTTCTCCTTGTCGAACGAACAACTCGGCAATGGTTCGGCCCTGTACGCTTTCGATGTATTCATCTAGGTCAGTGAAAGGCAGAGAAAACACCTTAGCAATGCGCTCGCCCCAGTACGTCTTTCCGCAACCCATGAAACCAATAAGAAATAAATGCTTACTCATGTCAATGCGTCAGGTTGAGCAGTCGAGGCAAACTCTACCCAAAATTCAGAGCCTTTGCCCTCTTCGCTGCGAAATCCGATAGAGCCGCCCATCAACTCGACATAGCGTTTGACGATGTACAGACCTAAACCGGTGCCCTGAACATGCGCAGCGTTGGTAGCGCGAAAGAAACGCGAAAAGAGGTGCTTTTGGTCTGAAGCTGGAATGCCCATGCCCTCGTCGAGAACATGGACGCGAACCTTTTCTGGAGTAATGCTCGACTGCACGCGCACGACGGCTCCTTCTGGAGAATATTTGCTTGCGTTCGACAGTAAATTAATCAATACGTGCTTGAATAGAGAAGGGTCGAGGTAGGCCCAAGAGTTGCCTTCTTGTGTGTAGGTTATCCTCTGTCCCGAGCGTAAAAGAGGCGTCATCTCGCCGATGGTCTCCTGGATAAGGGCGGGCAAGTCAGTCTGGGTCAGTTGAGGCGTTGTTTTACCTTCCTCGAGTCGACCTAGAGAGAGAAATTCGGTCAGGATGGTATTTAGATTGTTGACAGCGGTTTGAATTCGGCTAACGTGTCTTTGAATGTTCTCCCATTCGCCTCGTTCGGCATATGTCTTAATGAGCGCAGCGGAGGAAAGTACGGTGCTCAAGGGAGTGCGGAACTCATGAGAGGCCATGGAAACGAAGCGACTTTTTAACTCGCTGATCTCGCGCTCTGCTTCTAAAGCGGCAGCAAGTTCATTTTTTGCTTGCTCAAGTTCTTGCGTGCGCTGTCGAATTTTTTCTTCTAAGTTCTCATTAAGGTTCTGCAGTTCAATCGCTAGTTGTTCGAGTTTCTGATTTTGGCGCAAGATGCGCTGCTCATTTTCCTTGCGGATGGTGTTGTCTACTACAAAGGCGACAACAAATAGACCCCGAGTAGTTCGAAAAGGGCTAAGGCTAACTTCTACAGGAAATTCTACGCCGTCTTTTCGCAGGGCGTATAGGTCTATGCCCGTACCCATAGGCCGGGCGCGAGGATTGTTCCGATAATTACTGCGATGAAGCTCATGCATGCGCACATATCGTTTGGGAATAAGCGTTTCTACAGGTTTCCCGATCAATTCCTGAGCCGAGTAGCCAAATAGCTGTTCGGCTGCAGGGTTAATTCGTACGATTTGTCCGTGGATATTCGTGATGAGTATGGCTCCAGCAGCGTGATGGAAAAGCGCTTGCAGCTCTTCTTTTTGAGCTTGTTCTCGATGCCGCCTATCTTGAAGGAGCAATACCAAGTAGGTGCCTATGGCCAAGCCTACAAGAGCAAGGAGGCGCTCCAGCAAGAGCTGAGAAAGCAATCCCTCGTCGCCTTGCACGCTACAAGTTGCGACGGCGAGTATCGATAAGGCCATAGCAGTCACTGCAATTAGAAGCACGTCATTTCGCTCGCGGAGAAAAAGCCCTATTAGAATAGGCAACAAATACAAGAATGGAACACTTGCATTTTGAAGCCATAAGTCCAGTCCGAAAATGGCCGCCAGAAAGATACCCGCGACCACGCCAGCGGGCAAGCGCGCAAAAAATTGGAGGAATTTGCTTTCCTGCATGAGAGCAAAGGTGCAAAACAAGTAGCATTCTCACGTGGTCTGCTCTTTGGAATCGCTTCAAATACTTCGCGACAGGGAGAATATCGGAGTTATCACAAGCAGGTACCCCTTTCTAGCTGCCAACTTTAGGCTAAGCAATTTGATTGCAGGAAAGCAAAAGCATTCTCTGTAAAATCTTGGATTTTCCAGAGCCACAAGTGTATGCCTACCAGTCAGTAGCTGCGCTATCGAAGGGCTCTCCTGTCGCTCAAGAGCGTCCTGCATTCGCACGGATCTATGAAAGGATTCGTTCATAGTGTGATTTATCTCTAAAAAGACAAACCACATTAAAAGTGTTTCCGCCGAAGCCAAGCACACAGTTCACAGCATGCAGGGTGTTGGTCTCGACAGATCTCTTTCAGGGTCTGACGCAGATTTTCCATGCTTCGAGAGACCATCTCATGAGCTACGCGCTCCGTCTTGAAATGATGTAAGAGCACGAGTTCTTCGTAATCGTAGCCGTCTAATCGGTTAATTAAAAGAGCGCGTCGTTTAGGCGGCAAAGTGTCTAAGGCCATTTTAATGCATGCTAGGATGCGCTGTCGGCGCTCGTGCTCCTCCGTCTCATCCTCGTGTTGAAATAACTCTTGAATGTTTTCCTCTGAATAGTGCAGAGCATCGAAGAGTTGTTCTGGTAAATCTACTACGTTACTTGATTGCGACAGTGGTTCTACTTTTCCTTTTGTCGTGCGTCGGCGCAAAGCATCGACTCCTCGGCGGTACACGAGGGTGTAGAGCATTTTACCTACGTGTTCGAACTCCTCTCCGCAGGAGATCTTCTGGTCAAGTTCAACCAGCGCATCGGTGTAAACCATGGTTGCCTCCTCATAGGAGAGGTGCAGATGACGCACCCCCACCTGGCGCACCAAGAATAAGTAGCGCGTCTGAATGATTCGATTGGCGCGCTCTCGTACAGAGCCGCCTTGTCGAATCATTTCACAAAGCTGGTGGTCGTTTTTTTGGGAAGGTAGCATAGCAGTTTTCTCTGGCAAGACAAAGGTATTGGGCTGATGAAGCATATTCCCATATTTTACTTAATATAAAATCCAAAAATTTGGTATAGTGTTACTCCCTCTTCATAAAAAAGAAATAATTTTGCTGCAAAAGGAAAGATATGAAGAAGCCTCTGCTGTGCGCTTCCGCCGTTGTCTTAATCGCTTGGAACGGAATATGCCAAGGGCAGCGCGCCACGGTGTCTATACCGTTTTTGGCACCTTCGGTGCGCGAAATCGCTTACAGCATTCCTTTGTCTGCAGTGAATCCTTTCTTGGCCTGGTCAGTTATTTGGCATGGGGAAGCCGAAGCCCTTCATGTGCGGTTTTCTCCTGATGGCCGGTCATGGTCAGACCCTTGGGCAGTGGTAAATACCGACGCCCATGCCTCTGAGGAGCAGCTGCGCGGTCGCTGGGTGAGTAATTTACAGTTCGAGTCAGAGAAGATGCGCTACTTTCAAGTGCGCACCCAGGCTGAAGTTCGAGACGTCGTTTTTCATTTTTACAGCCCAGGCGCTTCAGCACCGGTGGAGCCTTCCTCGCAGCCTGAGGCACTCCCGTGTCCATGTCCTAAGCCGCCATATTTGAAGCGCCAGGATTGGTGCCCGGCAGGCAATTGCCCGCCATACCCGAACCCGTTATACACGACTGTTACCCACATAGTTATACATCATTCAGCTACCTCGAATACCGCCAACGATTGGGCGGCTGTCGTACGCGCTATCTGGGACTTCCATGTCAACACTAACGGGTGGGCCGACATTGGATACAATTGGCTCATCGACCCTAACGGCGTACTGTATGAAGGTCGAGCCGATAACGTCATTGGAGCTCACTTTTGCGGTAAAAATGCAGCTACGATGGGCGTGTGCTTAATCGGCGACTTCACAAATCAAATGCCCACAACTGCTGCTCAAAATCGGCTGCGCGACCTCATAGGCTGGAAATTGTGCACTATGGGTGACCGTCCTCTAGATAGTGCTCTACATGTGCCCTCTGGTCTAGTGCTTCCACGGGTATGCGGGCATCGAGACGGTTGCAGTACGGCGTGTCCTGGTAATACGTTCTATCCTACCCTGCCTAATGTGCGTACGTCCATTGCAAATTATATCGCTCAGGTGTGTAGTGCCGCTAGTATAGCCGATCAAAAGAAGGGCGAGCTCCTGCACATTTTCCCCAACCCAGTGCGTCATACTCTTCTTGTGCAATGTCCGGAAACCTCTGGTGCTTGGTTACACCTTGTAAGGATAGATGGGCGCCTTGCCCAAGCTCCGCAGTGGTTCTCTGCAGGAGGTCGTTATTCTGTCGATGTAGCGCACTTGCCTTCAGGATTTTATCACCTCTATCTTATTGGCATCAACGGGCAGAGGTGGCATAGCTCTTTTCTCAAGCTGTGAGTAGAAAAGCCGCTTAGCAGGCAAGGCTCTTCGTCTTGTAAAGCCACCTGTGCGCCATGTGTTTCTTTTACTGCATCTTCCGCACCCCTTCTTCCAAAAATAGAGAATAATGCCAAAAGTTGTAATCTTGCAGGATGGAGACACAAGCTTACACGAGTAAGACCCTGGATCACTTAGGGTTGGTAGCGGGGATGTGCCGCGAAATAGGGATTAGCGATCTGATAG
>JANWXM010000079.1 GCA_025055285.1 Saprospiraceae bacterium | reverse complement strand
CAAGATGATGATCACCTGACCTTTACCTGCAGCGCCAACAAAAAATGCCTGGTGGAGTATCATATTTTTTGCACAAACGCTAATAACAGCGAAATAAAGTTCCAGGTGGTTGCCGTGGGAGCAACAACTGTTCGCGCGGCTGGCACGGGTGCCGTGTTTGACTTTTCATACACAATAAACCAAGCCAGCGGCGCTATACGTACTTATGAGACCAACGGCGCAACACAGGAGCATGGGTTTATGCGTATTTCCGCTTTTGTAGACGCGGGGAGCGCGGACAGAACAGTGGTTTTGCAGTGGGCGCAACAGGTGGCAACTGCAAAAAACACGACTGTACAAGCAGGGAGTTGGCTTAACTACATACAGGTGGATTGACGTATGAAGCGTATAATTTGTGCAAGCGTTGCGATTTGCTTTATACACTTAAGCGCGGTTGCGCAGGTGTCGAAGGGAACTGGGCTTTTTTACTTCAACGCCCAGCCTACGCTGCCGGTGGATGTTTGCTATGACGGTGAGGTTGGCATTGATACGTCCACAGGACTGTGGTGGGAATACAGTCGCGACTTCGGCTTTTGGATACCGGCTGGATTTCGAGTTCAAAAAACAGTTACTTGCGCAAAACCCACCTATACGCCCGCCGACAAGCAGAGCGAAATTGTCATCACGCCCTGCGACAGTTTGTA
>JANWXM010000078.1 GCA_025055285.1 Saprospiraceae bacterium | reverse complement strand
CTCAGGCTTGAGCGTGCGGTAATTGATCGTTTCGGGCTTAGTGACTTCGCCGTGTGACCACGATCGGATATCCTCAGGCGAGGCGAGACTGATCCGAATGGCGTTGAAGTCGTTAATTTCCAGCATGTGGGCTTACTCCTGTAGCGGAAGCGTACCGCCAGACTCCACGCGCCCAACGCGGCAGGCCCGCGTTAGCGCAGCTATTGGGTCAAATCCGTCTTGTTCGGCGTAACCGGGCGACGGGATCGCGCACCCATCGCCCGGATGGGGGCGTTAGAACTCGCCGCGTTCCATACCGCTCAGGTTGATACCTTCGAGCGCACCGATGTCGCTGTCGAGGTCATCGCTCAGCTCAACCGGCTTCTCGTCGGCGCTCAATACCTCGACGCTGAGGCCCAAGCTCTGCAATTCTTTGATCAGCACCTTGAAGCTTTCGGGGACGCCGGCCTCTTGGATTGGCTCGCCCTTCACGATTGCCTCGTATGTCTTGACGCGGCCGACCACATCGTCAGATTTGACCGTCAACATCTCTTGCAAGGTATAGGCCGCGCCGTAAGCTTCCAGCGCCCAAACCTCCATTTCGCCGAAGCGCTGGCCACCAAACTGGGCTTTGCCACCGAGTGGCTGCTGGGTGACAAGGCTGTAGGGGCCAGTCGAGCGGGCGTGGATCTTGTCTTCGACGAGGTGGGCCAGCTTAAGCAT
>JANWXM010000077.1 GCA_025055285.1 Saprospiraceae bacterium | reverse complement strand
CGAACAAGCGCGACCTGTGAACGTCCTGCACGACAATGTCGCTCAGGCGCTTCGCGCTGAACTACGCTCAAAGGTTGACGCATACACCTTTGAAGCCGTCGAGCGCTGGACAGATAGTACGGCGAAAGCCATCGGATGTTATCCTGAGGCGATCTACATGGTTGCCTTGCTTGAATGCGGGCTTGACCCATTCCGCGTTCGCGACGACCGCGTGGCGGCCGGGTGGCTTCAATTCACGCGCACGGGCCTGCAGCGACACGGCGTTGCACTTGAGCGTTTGATAAACGCGTGCAATCGCAAAGACGTGCATTTTGTTATGTCTCTTTCGCACGCCTACTTGATCGCCCGCCGGCGGCAGGCCAAGCGGCCTTTGAACACCGCTATAGATGTTTACCTCGCCGTATTCGCTCCCTCAAAAATAGGGCAAGAGGGCACGGCGGTCATCTATGAGGGCTTTAACAACCCCGCCTACTACATGAACGCCGGCCTCGACGGCTGGCGGCTGTCGGCGTCCGGCATCATCTATCGTTCGCGCAAAGATGGACGCATCACGATTGAAGAGTTGTATTTGTGCATGATGCGCAAAGTCGCGCTTTGCGCGAAAAAGTGGGAGAAGTGATGTCAGTTTGTAAATAAAAAAGCGCCCACACCTCTTTTGATGTGGGCGCTTTTGACTGTAACGGATTGCCGGTAAGCCTATTAACAG
>JANWXM010000076.1 GCA_025055285.1 Saprospiraceae bacterium | reverse complement strand
CAGAGCAGGAAGCGCTCGTTACAAGCGCCGGCGCTGGTGATGCTGGAAAAATCCCAGCCCTCGACACAAACGGCAAATTGCACGTGTCGCTATTGCCGACGGGCTTTGGCACGCCGACATACACGGGCACTGCTGGCGAGGCGCTAGCGGCGGGCGACTTTGTGTACATTGAAAGCAACGGCAATGTGCGCAAAGCGGACGCATCGGCTGCAAATGCTGCGAAGGCGGCAGTCGGATTTGTGCTTAGCGCCGTGGCGAACGGCGCGTCGGCGACGGTTTACCTTGAGGGTAACAACGACGCCCGCAGCAGCTTGACGGTAGGTGCGCTTTATTTTCTTTCGGCATCTTCGCCGGGCGGCGTAACCACTACCGCGCCAACGACGGCCGGACACTTAGTGCAGGCCCTTGGCAGAGCTATCAACTCGACGACAATAGCGTTTGACCCTGACATTATTGCCATCCGTGGCTAATAGCGCGCGAATATGCCTGAGCAAAAGCCGCTATATCTGTCCAGCGGAGGTCTGCCCACAGAATTTGGCAGCAGCGACACGGTGCCACAGAGCGCCGTGCCGTCAGGCATCCCGCTATCGAAGTTAGCTCAGTCCGGCGCGACCATTGGTCAGGTGGTCAAGTGGGATGGGTCTGCTTGGGCGCCTGCGAACGAAAGTGGTGGAGGCGGCGAGGCCAACACAGCAAGCAATGTAGGCACAGGCGGCGGGCA
>JANWXM010000075.1 GCA_025055285.1 Saprospiraceae bacterium | reverse complement strand
CGACGGGTGGGCCGCGCCCTCTCGAACGCGGAAGCGAGGAGGAGGGCGGCTTCTACGAGTGCGAAGCAAACATAAGCGGCCAGACCCTCCTTGAGGATGCACCTGCGCTTGTTTGCACCAATCCCTTAGAAGCAAAAGAGGCGTCAGCCCAAAAGCGCGCCCGCCGGCCCGGCGTGTCGCTCGAGGAGGTGCGCGACCTTTTAAGCCCGCACGGGCCCGATGTCGTCGCTTTTTTTGACGCGAGCGAAGACGTGTGGGCGGATTGGCTTGCTTACCGCTCTGAAATTCGCAAGCCCTACAAGTCCTCCCGTTCGTTCGCGCTGCTCGTCCGTTGCGCTCAGCGCGACGCCGAAGGCGACGTAGATGCCGTACGCGCCGCTGTCGAGCGCAGCCGCGCAAACGGTTGGCAAGGGCTGTTTGTACGTCCTGTAAGGGCTAAGAAAGAGCCACAGGGCGCACCGTATTCGCTTCAGGCGGCGCCCGTCGGCGCGCCCACACCTGAGCGCTTGCTTGCAGAGATGCGTAGCTTTTATGATGTAAATCAAGAGCTGTTCGACGCGCTTAAAAGCGCCACGCCGCGCGCGCGCATGGACTATGCGCCGCTTCTGCGCGATTTTTGCGCTTATCGCGTGCGTGCCGGGCGTTTTGGCGACACTTTCGCGCAGCATCACGCTGCGCTGGAGTTGTTCGCGCGTGAGTGCTTTTCTAAGGGCGTTCACATTTTTGA
>JANWXM010000074.1 GCA_025055285.1 Saprospiraceae bacterium | reverse complement strand
TTTCAATTCCCACTGGTTCGATGACGAGTGGTGTTGGATGCGCGTCCTATGACTGACAGTCCTGGTTTCAATTCCAACTGGTTCGATTACGAGTTCAAAAAAAATCATTCAAAAACCCGGGCCGCCCAGTTTCAATTCCAACTGGTTCGATTACGAGTGGGACGCTTCACGGGCAACGTCGGCAATTACAAGTGTTTCAATTCCAACTGGTTCGATTACGAGCAGGGATTAAAGTGCGCGCGGTGGCTATTTAGGCCGGTTTCAATTCCAACTGGTTCGATTACGAGGCGTGCTGACGCCTACGCCGGCGGCACTGGGTCTTGTTTCAATTCCAACTGGTTCGATTACGAGTCAGATGCGCAATGTAGGCGTCGTTGATAGGCACAGTTTCAATTCCAACTGGTTCGATTACGAGCCCTGCGCGCGAGCGCATCCTCTCGCTCCCTTTTTAGTTTCAATTCCAACTGGTTCGATTACGAGGCGACATAGTCAAATTATTTGACGTTTTTTTAAACCGTTTCAATTCCAACTGGTTCGATTACGAGCAAGCGCTCCGTTCATCATCATCGCTTTTCGCGACCGTTTCAATTCCAACTGGTTCGATTACGAGGACTCTTCATACATCTAACTTCACCGCAGTGAAGTTCGTTTCAATTCCAACTGGTTCGATTACGAGTGGGAGGCAGAAGCCGTTGATACTTTTTTTTTAAAAGTTTCAATTCCAACTGGTTCGATTACGAG
>JANWXM010000073.1 GCA_025055285.1 Saprospiraceae bacterium | reverse complement strand
CTTATGGGCTGCGCCCGAGCGCACAGCCTGTCGCGTGTCTTCAACAGAAGGTGCTTTTGCGATGATGTGGTCGTTCACCACTACCATGCGCACGTCGGTGGGCCAAGACAGTCCACCCAAACGCGTGCGCAAAAGGTCAATGTAGTTGCGAACGCCGTCGGCGATGACAGTGTACACCTTTTTGTCCGTGAAGACGGACACCTCGCTATTTTTCGGAGGCACCTCAGCTGCCCGGCGTCCAAGCACCTGCTCAACTGTCTGCGCGAACGCGGACAGCGGAAGCAACAATGCAAAGACAAAGGTGGCAAGTGCGGACGCTTTAGCGAAGTTTGGCGGAAGCGCGTCCGGCAGTCGTCCTGTCCGGACGACATCCTGCGCGCTGACGGACGTTGTGTCCGCCAGGCAGCAGCGAACATGTCTGCGAAAGCCGCGGACAAATTCGCGGACATAATTTATATAACTTAAATATCCCTCGCTTGCGATGTCTTCAATCGGGATAGTGCCGCTTTCCCAAGGCATTCCACCGCGCAGAGCGCGCACCTCTGTGCCGTGCGCGTCGCGGATGAAGACGACCGGGTCGCGAAAAGCGATGATGATGAACGGAGCGCTTGAGTTAACTGCATTGATAGCGCGCCGCTCAAATCGTTCGACATGCTCGCCCGGCCTGGAATAGATGATTGCATAAGGCGGCGCTTGCATATCTACTGCAGCGTCTTTCGATGGCGGCATTTCGTCCGTCACAAT
>JANWXM010000072.1 GCA_025055285.1 Saprospiraceae bacterium | reverse complement strand
CTGCCAATAGAAGCTCGTCCCAGCCGCAACGGACGAGCTGTAGTAGATCATTTGATTGCTCTCGAAGAGCGCGTCATTGTCGTTCAAAAATGTGCGCTTGCTTTCATCGTTCGCATCGTCCTTGCGCGTATACATGTCTAACGACATGATTTCGTGCATGGATGGGATTGATGCGTCATCCGGACGCACAGCAGGCGGGATTAAGTGCAGGGCCTCTTGGACGACGGGAATAAGAAAGCCGATTTTTATCTTGCCCGGATAAATCGTATTCCCGTAAGCGCCGCCAAAAAGCGACACTACAGGAATGGCCTCCCTGAGCTTGCGAGCAAAATCTACATCTCCTGCTGTAGACGCTTCCTTCAGCGCTCCGCCACTAAAGAGCAGATGGAAGGCATCTTTAGGCAGCATAGCCTTTTCGCCACTGCGCTTTTCGAGGGCGCGCAAAAACTTAAGCGCGCAGTAGTCGCGCATAGATCCGCGCACGGCATTGCCGCTCACCACAGGCAGCGAAACAACCTCGCCGCCAGCGGTTACGATTTTTATGCGACGAAAAAGCGCCGTGTTGCCGTATAGCTCGCCTCCATTGTGCGCAATCGGCTTTTGCGCCCGGAGAAGAAAATCAATTTTAAAAGCTTGCATATTTTAACTTTTTTGAGTGACAAATAGCATAATCATGTGAATGTTCTCGCGAATTGTCTGCATTGTGTCTTCGCTGTTGTTTTCCTCGATGAATCTCAGCACGACCGGGTTCACATCGGAAATAGCTATGCCGAGCATATT
>JANWXM010000071.1 GCA_025055285.1 Saprospiraceae bacterium | reverse complement strand
CGGCCAATATCGCCGCATACGGTAAGCATCTGACGGTTCAAAGTAGGCGTTTAGGGCAAGAGCAACATTTGTCAGTCCAAACTCTCCCGACACGCTTTGCGCGCCGTCGTTGTAGGTATAGCCAAACTGCAGCGAAAAGTACTGCAGCGGCCCGTCAAAAGTGATGCTCGGATTTGCATCCAAATCGATCTGCGGGATGCGCGTCATAAGAACAGAACGCGCAACGGGCATAGCGTCAAACGTAATCGCGCCAGCAGCGGAACAGCCTTTCGACACCTGGATGCTTTCAAACTCTGTGATGTAGCCGCTGCCGCTCCCGTTCAGGTCGCGCCGATACACGCGCACCATAAACTTGAAGTTTTCGCGGAAAACAGGGTCTATCCCGTTTGTCGCGTTCAGGGACGCCACCGAGGCGATGGGCGCGAAGTTCATATCTGCAGCGCTGAAGTTGGGCTGCTCGCCACACGCACGCCAAATAAGTAAAACTGTCCTGGCGCTGTAATCCACCTGGATGTCCGTAGCCGACGCAAAAAAGTAGTTGCTTTCAAGCATGCCTACAAAGTTTGTAATCGTGTCGGCTGCATTGCCGTTCACGACCTTAAACGATGTAGGCGTAAAATCACTGCTGTTGTCGGCCGTCAGCGTACGCCCCCAGAGCTTGAACTGCGTGCCGTTTGCCGGCGCGATCGGGCTGGCTTGAAAGGTGATGAGCGCAGTGGCCGCACTGCCAGGCGTCGTGAATACGTCGCTAGGCGCAAGTTGAAAAGACCACGACATGCATTCACT
>JANWXM010000070.1 GCA_025055285.1 Saprospiraceae bacterium | reverse complement strand
ACCAGTTGGAATTGAAACTGGTGTGAACATTATTTTGTGCCTGTCTTGGTACTCTCGTAATCGAACCAGTTGGAATTGAAACCTGGCTCGGCAGGAACACCCGCCTCACGCGCGCGCTCGTAATCGAACCAGTTGGAATTGAAACTATTGCCGAAATGCCGGGAACGCTGCGCACCTTATGGCTCGTAATCGAACCAGTTGGAATTGAAACTGTCGCTTCCGACGAACTCCGATTTTATCGAGGACGGCTCGTAATCGAACCAGTTGGAATTGAAACGGGAAATTGAAATCAGCCCTGACCGTTCTGTGCGTGCTCGTAATCGAACCAGTTGGAATTGAAACAGAGCACAATACTCTTGCAAACCCTGTGCCGCAAGCTCGTAATCGAACCAGTTGGAATTGAAACGGCATAAGCGTATTGAATGTCGCACTTCCAGACTTCCTCGTAATCGAACCAGTTGGAATTGAAACGCGACACGATGCTGTGTAGCATGTGCCGCCGGCTTTCTCGTAATCGAACCAGTTGGAATTGAAACCCCTCCGTACGCAGCGCGCGCATGACGCCCGACGCCGCCTCGTAATCGAACCAGTTGGAATTGAAACCTGGACGAAGTTGGCGGCAAGGCAGACCGGCTAAACTCGTAATCGAACCAGTTGGAATTGAAACACGGGCGCCGCCTGAAGCGAATACGGTGCGCCCTGTGCTCGTAATCGAACCAGTTGGAATTGAAACCTATCAGCGCGATAATAGATATTTTCTTTGCGCGCGCTCGTAATCGAACCAGTTGGAATTGAAACACAACAGCAGTGA
>JANWXM010000006.1 GCA_025055285.1 Saprospiraceae bacterium | reverse complement strand
GCCGTTTGAGGAGCGAGCGAAGACGACCTACGAGCAGATTTTGGAAAAAGGTCGCGAGGAGGGCCGAAAGGAGGGCCGTAGGGAAGGTCATAAGGAAAGCCTTAAGGAGGGCCGCGAGGAGGGGATACTGTTGGTGCTGCGGGCGTTTCTGAAGAAGCAGCCGGCGTGCAGCGACGAGGAGGTGGCCGAGTTGTTCGAGGTGCCGGTGGAGTTGGTGCGCCGCGTGCGGCAGTCGCTCTAGGGTCGTTGGTTGCGGCAGGCGAAAGACAAGCACATTTTTTGCCTGGGCGAGGCGGGTGTTGTTCGCATCGAGGGCGTATGTTTGCCCTCGTATGGAAAGTCAGCAGCCCGGCACGCCCTCTCGCTCGCCACACGACCTGTACCTCCGCTGGGTGTGTGTGTGACAGTACAGGCGTTGTCAGGAGAGGCCCCGGATAAAGGAAGATAAACTCCTTTTCAGCCTAAGCTGAGCAAGAGAAGGAGGCCTTGCATAAAATTATGAGGCCTCGCCGCATATGTCGCAAAATAAGTTGTTGCTGCCCTACCTTTCCTTAAATCAAAATTGTTTTGTGTTTTTTTATGAGAAAGAACATTCTTATTTGGATAGGTTTTATTGTGTGGTGTAAATTAAATATTCCATCTGCCTATGCTCAAATGGAGCGCACAGTATATCAAATTTTTGCTGTGGACTCCGTTGAAACAGTTATTCTTGAGTTGGTAAATTTTGTTTATCCGGAGGTGCACTCGTGGGCAGGGACAAGCATTCTCACAGAAGTACATGTGCAAGTTTGGGATGCTTCGCCCGAACGCGTGGATGCGCTTATCCGACAAGGTCGGTATGCTTTCGAGTCAGAACGCCAGGGAAATACTCTGCGCATCCGTACAAAAGTACGTCGGCGCGAACCTATTGCGATGTTTCGCGAGGGCAAAAAGAAGGTGTGCCTAGAGCAAACAATCGTCAAAGTTTTTGTTCCCGACTTTTACGAGTTTAATCCTGCAGAGTGGCAACCCGACCAGGTAGAAAAACCCAAGACCTTACGGCGAAAGACGCCATAGCACTCTGAAAAGAGTTCTCTGTTAGCGATTGCCATAACAAGAGCTTTTCCGATGGAAACGGAACGTTCAATATGGCTGCTGTTTTAGAGATTGTGCTCCTTCCCTGCGAGCGGCAGGACAAGGAACGATTGCGGCAAAAGGCCGCGGAGGCAATAGGGCGCTCGCCTGCCCAAATAGGGCATGTAGAAGTATTGCGTGTCTCCCTGGACGCTCGCGGACGAGAGCCCGTTTATCGGGTGCGCGTAGAAATTTACGAGCCAGACGAAGTTTTCATACCCGAACCGGCTATCCTTGATGGCTATCGCCCTTTGCATGAAAAGGCTCCGCGCGTGCTGATTGTGGGCGCTGGGCCTGCGGGCTATTTCGCTGCTCTTGAACTAATTGAGCGAGGAATCAAGCCAATTGTTCTTGACCGAGGTAAAGATGCGCGCTCACGTCGCCGCGATTTGCGGGCCATTCAACAGTTTAGCATCGTCAATCCTCATTCCAATTACTGCTTTGGAGAGGGCGGTGCTGGCACCTATTCAGACGGCAAATTGTATACACGGTCTGTAAAGCGAGGTGATTGGCGCAAAGTACTACGCCTGCTTGTGGAACACGGGGCAAAAAGCGACATCTTGATAGAGGCCCATCCACACATCGGCTCTAATAAGTTGCCCGGTGTCGTACAAAATTTGCGCGCTACTATAGAACGCTATGGCGGAGAAGTGCACTTTGGTCAATGGATGACCGACTTGCTTTTGCATAACGGTCGGGCTATTGGTGTTATCTGTCAAGAAGTAACAGAGGCTGGCGATGGCCCTGTGCGCGAATGGCTAGCGGATGCCGTGCTTTTGGCTACTGGACACTCTGCTCGAGACGTGTATCAGCTCCTTTACGCGCGTGGTTTGCGCCTTGAAGCAAAACCATTCGCTTTAGGAGTGCGCGTCGAACATCCGCAAACCCTCGTTGATGCCATACAATATCACCGCCCTCAGCGCGGTGAACATTTGCCAGCAGCAAGCTACAGCTTAACCTGCCAAGTACAAGGGCGCGGCGTATTCTCCTTTTGCATGTGTCCAGGTGGACTCATCGTACCAGCTGCCACTGCCCCCGGAGAATTGGTAACTAATGGCATGAGCATGAGCCGACGCGATTCACCTTTTGCCAACTCGGGTGTTGTGGTTGCTGTTGAGGCATCCGACTTGGAACCCTGGCAGCACCATGGAGTATTTGCTCACCTCGCCTTCCAGGCTGAAGTAGAACGTCGAATGTTTGAAGCTGGCGATGGAAGTCAGCGCGCACCAGCCTTGCGCCTAACAGATTTCGTTGCCGGGCGACTTTCGGCCGACCTGCCAGACTCGTCCTATATACCAGGCATATTCCCTGCTCCCTTGTACGAATTGCTGCCTTCTTTCATCTATCGGCGCCTGCGCGAAGGAATGAAGCAATTTAACCGTATATTTCGCAACTATTTAACAGCAGAGGCGATCGTAGTAGCACCCGAGAGCCGCACTAGCGCTCCTATCCGTATCCCACGGGATGCGCGTACCGGCATGCACCCCGACGCGGCATTCCTCTTTCCCTGCGGCGAAGGAGCGGGCTATGCCGGCGGCATTCTCTCTGCTGCTATGGATGGCCAGCGCGCCGCCCAGGCAATTGCCGCTGCGCTTAGTAACTGAGAGGTAACCTGCCTCTTAACAAAAGCTCGGAGAGCCGTTGAGGACATATTACTACTTCCCGCCGTAAGAGCTTAGACAAGGGTACCCATAAACCTTTACGCAACCTGCCGTTTTCTCTGATCACCACTTCATTACTGGCGAAGAGGTGGCTTCCTAAAGGAGTTGCCTGAAAAAGGAAGACAATTTCGTGACGCTGCTCGCCGCCATAACGGAAAAGATTCTCAAATACCTCGACCAGACGTACATCATCTATCGGTGAATTGAGCTCCTCCCACATTTCGCGGCGTACGGCTTCTTCTGCGCGCTCGCCATGTTCAACACCGCCGCCAGGAGGCCGATAGTACTTGTAGTTATCAAACTCGTGCCAAAATTCTTGTAAAAGAAGGCAATCTCGATGCTGAAGCAGACAAAGAGCAATAACACGCATGGTTAAGAAGATATGAGGCAGTGTGTACGAGGGAAGGCATAGTACCTATAGCGTTTGGAGCCAAGTTCCTGACAGTAAACTACAGGGCAATAACAACGCATCCCCCCGCTACGGTTAAAACAAGGAGGAAGTAGTTTGAACTGCGAGTACAGGCATTCATGTGCGCATTGCACTGTTTGCGCTAATTACGAAGGAGATAGTAATTTTTATACTCTCCGGGTCGCCAGCCCGTATGTCGCTCTATCCACCGCGAAAGGCGGTCTTTCCACGGCCAGCGAGCTCGCGCAGGGTCAACGTTAAAGTACCAATTAAGGGCCTGAATACGAGGCTGTATAACGGCGGGATGTGTACCCTGAAAGCGCTCTAGAGGTTCTGTGTCATCGTACATATAACTAGGCGCATTGCCTACAAGGCGCTGGACAACCTCGTCAGAATGCCACCACCGCTGAAAATGGCGCTGTTTGCGTTGCTGTGCCTCGGGAGGCTTTACCCAACCGTAATGGTAGATATAAGCATCCAACAAGCGCACCTTCAGCTTTCTTCCATTGATGCGGAACCCTTGAGCATCGCGCCACGAACGAATGCGCTTATCGTTGCGAATAATGCGTACCTCGCGCCGATACCAACGCCGGCTAACGCCTATGTAGTCGTAAGAGCCGTAAAAGTGCCGATATTGAAATAGGAGGCCCTCCGTTTGAACATCGCAAAGCCAACGACTCATCGCATCTTGAATAATAGGCAAATCTTGCTCATGAACACATTCATCCGCTTGGATGTAGAAACACCAATCGTATTCGGTAGGTATGGCGTCAAAGGCCTTATTAGTCTCCTCAGCCAACACGCGTCCGCCTGTGCGTAGGGTTTCGTCCCAAACGGTTTCTACAATGTGCAAGCGTGGATCATTCAGGCTGCGCACTAAGTCAAGTGTTTCATCCTCAGAGCGCCCTACAGCAACAACAAAATAATCGCAAACTGGCAAGATGGATTGTATGGCTTCCAGAACTGGATAATCGTAGAGCACAGCGTTTCGGACAAAGGTAAAGCCAGCTACGCGAGGAGGTCGTTTGTCGTTCATGAGGGAAGTACTACGGATGTGTTTAAATAAAAGATTTAGAGATAATCTCAACGATAGAGGAGTGTCCTTTACGCTAAAGGAGGACGTCTCTGCGCATTTGTTGGATAATCTAAATGAATTACGTGCAACAAAAATACCCGCAAATTGACCTTTACGACAGTACCGTATTCTTCTGTAGAAAAAAATTATTGGGTTGAAGGCGGCTTCCTTTTTCTTTATTCACTCGATTTAAGCCGTGAAATTTTGAAGAGTCGGCTATGGAGTGCGTTTTGCTATCAGGGAAGGTTTGCACTTGGATGTTCGGTGCAGTGGTTCTGATGCTGGCATTGTCCGGAGGAGCCCAAACTCAATCGATGCAGGTTACTTCAGCCGCCACATCGCCCTTTACTCCAACCAACTTAATCTCTAACGTCTTTCTCGGCAATGGCATAGAAGTGTTGAGTATTTCATACAGCGGAAAGGCTACATCTGTTGGCTATTTTACTGGTGGCCTCCAAGCTGTTGGTTTAGAACGCGGTATTGTAATGACTACAGGCTTGGCTGAAACAATCAACCCTACGGCAGGCCCTTTTGGAGCCGACCAGGTGGGCAGCGTATTTGCTACGAATAACCTTAGTGGCCTTGTTCCAGGTACAGACCCAGATCTCTCGCCTATTTCCTCAGGAGCGCTCTATGACATTACTGCCTACACCATTCGATTCATTCCAACAGCCGATACGCTCCGATTTCGCTATTGCTTTGCTTCGGAGGAGTATCCAGAATTCGCATGTAGCGACTACAACGACATTTTTGGGTTTTTCATCTCTGGCCCTGGTTATCCAAAACCGACTAACATCGCCCGCATTCCCGGCACTTCGCTGCCAGTAGCTATAAACAACATACATCCCGGCAATCCTACGGCCAACCGTCCCTGTCCACCGAGAAACGCCCAACTATATATCAACAACCTCAACTCGAACAAGCAACCCACTTACGATGGTCTAACAGGTGTATTTACTGCCGAAGCTGTAGTCGTCCCTTGCGATACGTATGTCATCCGCCTGGTCATTGCTGATGTGGGCGACCCTGTCTACGACTCGGGAGTTTTTCTTGAAGCTAAAAGTTTCGGTACTGGTGCTGTTCGCACTACTCTAGTTAGCCCTAATTTGGACGGCGTTCTCGTTGAGGGATGCGCGCCTGCGATTTTAACTTTCCGCTTGCCTGAACCCAGCGCAACCGACGTTTCTCTAGATTATCGAATCTTCGGAACGGCGCTAAATGGCGTAGACATTACACCTATTCCTTCCCATGCCGTAATTCCCGCAGGCCAGCGCGAAGTTGTTTTGCCTATTCAAGCCTTGAAAGATAGCCTAAATGAAGGAGACGAATGGCTCGCCCTGGACATACGCCGCGACCCGTGCCACCGCGATACATTTTTCCTTTACATTCGAGAGAATACCCTAGCACCGCCCTCTTTGCCTAAAGATACCCTATTCTGCAAGGATGGGAACATGTCTATAACCCTAAATGGCACTTTGCCCATACCAGTGCCGCAGCCTCCCTTTTTTGAGAACACTCAACCACTGCAAATTCATCCTGTAAATACGCCAGTTACTTCCTCACTTACAGTGTTCGGCGTATCGCCGCCTACTGTCCAGCCTGGCACGATTCGCTCCATATGCCTTACCCTGAAACATGGCTGGGTAGACGACATTGATGCCTACATTATTTCACCAGGAGGTCAAGTTTTAGAACTAATGACTGACTGCGGAGCTAATGGGAAAAATTTTACCCAAACTTGCTTCACTCCTACGGCTTCACGCAGTATCACCTCTGCTACGGCCAGTGAGGCACCTTTTACAGGGGAATGGCAGCCTGAAGGTCCGTGGTCCGACCTATGGGGCAGTCCCATAAATGGCACGTGGCGATTGGTACTCAAGGACGACCAAAATGGCTTCATCGGCACTCTTCAGCATTGGTCTATCACTTTTGAGCCCTCCTATAAGATTCAATACCTCTGGACGCCTGCCACCCAGGTCTCGTGTTCAACTTGTCCGGTGACCAACGTTGTACCAACAGACACCGTGACCTACCGCGTAGTGGCTACAGATTCTTACGGCTGCACAGTGGAAGATTCTATTACCGTAAATACGGCAACTCCTTTACCCGCGCCCAAAGTAAACTGCGGCTCTTACTCGCCTTCTTCTATAACCTTTACGTGGGAGGAGATTGCTGGTGCAATCGGCTACTTAGTCAGTGTAGGTGGTGCAGGCTGGAGCCCTGCCAACGGCATACTTGAACACACTGTGAGCGGCCTATCTCCGGGTACTACGGTAAGCCTACAGGTACAGGCCGTTGGCGCTACACCTTGCCCTGCCTCTGTAGCGACAGCTGTCTGTTCTAATTGCGAGCAGCCTGTAGTGACAGCCTTCGTTACCGATGCCTCGTGTGCTAATGCTGCCAACGGGCGTGTTGTTCTAAAGCCTGATGGGCTAAATCCGCCCTATAGCTTCGCATTGGGAACGCAAACAAATCAAACGGGTATTTTCGAACAACTCGCTCCAGGAACCTACCCTGCCCGGATTACCGATGGGTCGGGATGTCAACGGCAATTGACCATTACGGTAGGCTCACCACCTCCTCCCATGATTTCCTTGAGGAAAAAAGATGTGAGTTGTTTTGGCGGAGACGATGGCTCTTTGCGTGCCGAAGTTAGTGGTGGTCTTCCTCCTTATCAGTTTTTGTGGAGCGACCCTAAAGGGCAAACTCAGCCTAGCGCTGTGAATCTTCAGGCAGGCATTTATACCGTTACGGTAACAGACCGCAATGGCTGTACGGCCACTGCCACTGCTTCTGTCGACTCGCCTACTGAAATTGCACTCTTCGTAACGTCTATCCCAGCGCGTTGCCATGGTGAAGCCTCTGGCGTAGCTACCATCACAGCCACAGGCGGTATTGGCCCGTATCAGTATCAATGGGCAGGAGGCCAAAATAGTCCTGTAGCGGTGGGGTTGCCCGCGGGCATACACGGCATTACAGTTACTGATGCCAACGGCTGCGCAAAGGCCACCTTTGCTCTCATTGTTCAACCTCCTCCTCTTACCTTGGCTGTAGAAGGAATTCCTCCATCTTGTGCTGATCGCTATGATGGCGCAGCCTCTGCCATTGCCCAAGGTGGTTTAGGCTCCATTACTTATGCCTGGAGCACGGTGCCTCCGCAAAACGCCGCAAAGGCATTAAAACTAGGCGCAGGTACTTACACGGTAACTATTAGCGACCAAAATAGCTGCACAGCCACGGCAAGCATTACTTTGCAAGCGCCGCCATCGTTAACCGTAACTCTAGCAGTGGAGGATGCGCTTTGCCACGGCCAGCCTACAGGCAGAGTCAGCGCCTCTGCTCAGGGTGGAACAGGCCCGCTCACGTACAAGTGGAGCACAATGCCTCCTCAAACAATGCCGAGCGCAATTAACCTCCCTGCAGGAACCTATACTGTCACGGTAAGCGACCAAAACAGTTGCACAGCCATCGCATCGGCAAACGTAGGGCAACCCCCTGAACTCAACATTTCTTTTGATATCCTACATGTACGCTGCTTTGGGGAGAGTACTGGCAGCGTTTCAACCCATGTCACTGGCGGAGTTCCACCATACACCTATGCATGGAGCAGCAACGACACCACGCTTAGCCTCGTTCAGAAAAATGCTGGCATATATACCCTGACTCTTCGCGATGCCAATGGATGTACCGCTACAGCAGTGGCTTCCATCGAACAACCTCCAGCGCTACAGCTGGACGTCCAACTTCAAAACATCGCCTGTTATGGTCAGCAAACAGGTCGAATCTCCCTGTCACCTAAGGGCGGCACAGCGCCCTATACAGCCCTCTGGAGCGGTCCAAAGATTCATGGCGATACAAGCCTTGTGCTCGACGAACTTGGCGCAGGCCAGTACAACCTCATATTGAGCGACGCTAACGGCTGTACTTTGACTCAAACCTTCTCGCTAAAACAACCTGATGCTCCACTAAAACTCACACTGGTACCTGAACTCGACACGATTTGCTCCGAAAAGACCACTCAACTCGTAATGGCTGCAGGTATGGGCGGTACACCGCCATATACCTACCAATGGAGCACCAGCGGCCAAACTACCTCAGAGGTAAATCTTCCAGCGGGTATTCACACCCTTACCGTCAGCGACCAAAACGGCTGCACGGCCACAGCAACAGCTCAAATTGTGCAACAAGCCCCGTTGTCGTTAGTGCTATCCTTAGATAAAGTAGACTGTATCCGGGGAGGAGCGGCATTTGTTGCAGGAGCAGCATATGGCGCCATACCAGCAGATTTGAATCGGCTTACCTTTCAATGGAGTACTTTACCACCTCAGACCGGCCTTCGCGCCACACAGTTGGCTCCTGGCCAACTATACACGGTTACAGCTACTGACGCACGGGGGTGTACTGCTGTGCAAAGTATCACCATTCCACCTTCTTTAACGATCCAGCCATATATTGTACATGTTCAACCTCCGCGCTGTTTCGACAGTGCTGATGGTCAGTTGGTAACCTCAACCCTGGGCGGTCAACCGCCCTATACTTATGCTTGGAGCCATGGCACAACAACCACAGAGCCCGTTGCAAGAAACCTGCGGGCCGGCACATACACTGTAACCGTTAGCGACCGCGCCGGCTGCACAGGTACGGTATCTGCTACCTTGCAAGCACCGCCAATCCTTAAGGCTCGTCTGCAGGCCGAAGCTGCTAAATGTTTTGGCGAAAGCACTGGAGCGCTCTCTTCCTCCGGTAGTGGAGGTATTCCGCCTTATCAATTTTCTTGGTCAAATGGCCAGACCGGACCGCGTGCTACTGGTTTAAGCGCTGGCACTTATACACTCACACTTACCGACGCAAATGGCTGCACGCTCGTGGAGCAAGCTGAGGTAATGCAACCTGCGCCGCTAACTGGACAAGCATCAAAGAAAGACATTCTTTGTTTCGGCTCATATACAGGTGAAATTGTCATTGTTACAGAAGGTGGCACACCTCCTTATCGCTATTCTCTTGATGGTATTAATTGGAACGGCTCTCCGCGCCAAATTGGCCTACCTGCCGGCACTTATCAGCCGCGCGTTGTTGACAAGAACGGCTGTCAAACTGTATTGGCTCCTCTGACGCTTGAACAACGCCCTCCTCTGAAGATAGCCCTCGGACCAGATACAACGCTACGCCCTGGCCAGAGCGTAATTCTTGAGGTTTTGGTGACTAATGCTGAACCACCGCTCCGTTATGCCTGGGCTGTTGACGATGCTCCTTGGCTTTCGTGTACCGACTGTCCGAATCCGCTAGTGCAAGGGCTAACATTCCCCCGATGGTTTACCCTTCAAATAACAGATGCTCTTGGGTGCGTAGGAATAGGTCGGCTACTGGTTAATGTAGAGAAGCAATGGACAGCTTACGTGCCGACTGCGTTTTCGCCGAACGGCGATGGTGTTAACGACCTGCTAACAGTGCACGGCAGCCCTGAGGCCCGCATTCTCTCTTTCGAGATATACGACCGCTGGGGCGAACGCGTGTTTTCAGCAAGCAACTTCTCTATAAACGACTCTAACGTCGGCTGGGATGGCACCTTTCGTGGACAATTACTCAACTCAGGTGTGTTCGTATGGGTACTCCAGGTTGAATGGCCCGACGGAAGCCAACAAACACTCTATGGGCAGACGCTGCTAACCCAGTAAGTGAAGATCAAACCACAACATACGCCATCAACTGAATCGCGGGCAGAGATACTGCCTTAGCTTCTATAAGGGCTTGCCATTGCCTCGCCTAACTAGAAGCACTTGTGGCCTAGCATTCTCTCCCTCTCGCCAGAGGTACAATACCGCACTAAGCGGGTGGAAGTACAGTGGCGTAGTTGTCATCGGCTCCAGGGTTGAGCATGCTAATCCTGTCTTTAGGTTCAGAGGAGGTAGCTAACCGCTAGAAGCCTGCAACAGCGAAGCCAATTGGTGAACCACTTTACCAATCAAGGGCGTTACAATAGGAATTAAGCCTATAGATACTCAAAAAGCCGTTTATCAGGCATACACATCTTGAATATGCAAACGGCAAATACCTTTACGTTTGTGGGTGAAAAGAACAACTCATTAGGATGCAGCGAACTTGTCAAATTTTCTTCTTCGAATACGACAGAATGGATGCTCTAGTTGCTGACGAGCAGCAGCTTCTGCAAGCAGCTCATCGGGCTGTAGAAAAGGCGTACGCTCCTTACTCCCGCTTTCGCGTTGGTGCAGCAGCTTGGCTTTCTAACAAGGCCGTGGTGAGTGGAGCTAATTTTGAAAACGCCGCGTATCCAATGTGCCTGTGTGCTGAACGCGCAACACTAGCAGCGGCCTTTAGTCAGTACCCCAACGAGCGAATTGTTGCTTTGGCGGTCGTGGCAGTTTCTGATACGCAGCTGATTTCCTACCCTGTGACGCCTTGCGGCGCGTGTCGCCAGGTTCTTTTAGAAGTTGAGCAAAAGTTCGGACACCCCATCCGCCTCATTTTGCGCGGCCAAACTGGCCCGACATGGGTCTTTGCTCGTGCAAGTGACTTGTTGCCCTTGGGCTTCGACGCTGGAATGATGCGCTTGATTTAGAGCGGATCTAAATTAAACTTGTTAGAGGAGCACAAAAAACCCGTAAAAGGTCTTTGTGTTTTGTATTATGTAGCTTTGCCGCAGGAAAAAAGTTCAGGCTTTCTCTCAAAATCCAACGGTACAGGCATGAATTGGTTTTCCAGATTCATCGTTTCTTCCATCGGTCAGAAATTCGTCATGGCCCTTACAGGGTTGTTCCTCATTTTATTTCTAGCAGTTCATTTGGCGGGAAATTTGCAGTTGCTTCGCTCAGATGGCGGAGAGGCATTTAACACCTATGCCCACTTCATGACTACGAGTCCTCTCATCAAAGCCATTTCTTACACCCTTTATGCAGCGATCTTACTGCACACGGTACAGGGATTAATTCTCTGGCGTTATAATCGAGCAGCACGAGGCCCAGTACGATATGCTGTTTCTTACTCGCGCCCAGAGGAACGCCCCGCGCGCAACATGGCATGGATTGGGATCATTATTTTTGTCTTTATCCTCATCCATTTATCTCAATTTTGGTATCAAATGCACTGGGGCGAGCTGGAAATGAAAGAGTATCCCTCTTATCCTCACAAAGTCAAAGACTTGTATTCCTTAGTTAGTTTCACTTACAAGAATCCTGCCATGGTGCTCTTCTATGTAGTGTGCATGGGTGTTGTTGGCGTCCATCTTTGGCATGGGTTCTGGTCTGCCTTTCATACCTTAGGTTTGGGCCATCGCAAATATGTACCCGTTATTCGGTTTGTTGGTATGGCCTATGCAATTGTGATTCCGCTCTTGTTTGCTATTATTCCCATAATTATATATTTCCGTTCAGAATAATTTTTAAAAAGCCGTCATTAACAAATAATGGGTATGACGTCCATTTATCAAAAACTAGATTCAAAAATTCCTCCAGGGCCGTTGGCTGAAAAATGGGACTATTACAAGAACCAGGTGCCCTTAGTTTCGGCCAATAACAAGCGCCGGATAGATGTGATTGTAGTTGGCACGGGTTTAGCTGGCGCTTCGGCAGCGGCTTCGTTGGGCGAATTAGGGTACAATGTCAAAGTATTCACCTTTCACGATAGCCCACGTCGGGCGCACTCAATTGCAGCTCAAGGTGGCATTAACGCAGCTAAAAATTACCGAAACGATGGTGATTCCGTCTACCGCCTCTTCTACGATACAATCAAAGGGGGCGACTACCGCGCCCGAGAGGCGAACGTGTATCGCTTAGCGCAAGTATCTGTCAATATCATAGATCAGTGCGTAGCCCAGGGCGTCCCCTTTGCGCGAGAGTATGGAGGGCTGCTAGACAATCGCTCTTTTGGAGGTACTCTCGTTTCTCGTACCTTCTACGCCCGAGGGCAAACTGGACAGCAACTGCTCCTTGGAGCCTATCAGGCGCTTAGTCGCCAGATTTCTCTCGGCTCAGTGAAATTATATAATCGCCATGAAGTGCTTGATATAGTCATTGTTGACGGGAAATGTCGAGGCGTCATTGCGCGAAACTTGTTGACAGGAGAGTTGGAGCGCCACAGCGCTCATGCCGTCATATTGGCGACTGGAGGTTATAGCAATGTGTTTTACCTGAGCACGAACGCTATGCTGTGCAATGTCACAGCAGCTTGGCGGGCTCACCGCCGCGGAGCTTTTTTCGGCAATCCCTGTTTTACGCAAATTCACCCAACGTGCATACCTGTTTCCGGCGATTACCAGTCGAAGCTTACCTTGATGTCTGAGTCATTGCGCAATGATGGCCGCTGTTGGGTGCCTAAGGACCCTGCCGATACCCAAAAGCACCCTAATGACATCCCAGAGGAAGCGCGCGATTATTTTCTCGAGCGCCGCTATCCTGCTTTTGGCAACCTGGTACCGCGAGACATTGCTAGTCGCGCTGCAAAAGCAGAGTGCGACGCGGGCAAAGGTGTAGGGCCTAGCGGCTTGGCCGTGTATCTCGATTTTTCCGATGCCATAAAGCGCCTAGGGCGTGAAACAATCGCTGCCCGCTATGGCAATCTTTTTGAGATGTATGAGAAAATCACAGGCGAAAATCCCTACGAAGTGCCCATGCGCATTTACCCCGCCGTCCATTACACAATGGGTGGGCTGTGGGTAGATTACGAACTTATGACCACTATTCCTGGGCTTTATGCCGCAGGAGAGGCCAATTTTAGCGACCACGGAGCCAATCGGCTAGGAGCCTCGGCCCTTATGCAAGGGCTGGCCGATGGCTACTTTATCCTTCCTTATACAATAGGTGCTTACCTAAGTAAGGAAATCCGGACAGGACCGATATCGACAGATTTGCCAGAATTCGAGCGCACAGAAAGAGAAGTAGCTGACCGCATTCGCCGTTTGATGAGTATCGGTGGCAATGAAAGCCCAGAATCTTTCCACCGCCGCTTAGGCAAAATCATGTGGAACAAATGCGGCATGTCGCGAAATGCTAAGGGATTGCAAGAGGCTATAGAAGAAATAAGAGCGTTGCGCGAAGAATTTTGGCGCAATCTTTATGTAGCAGGTAGAGCCGACGAATTTAACCCTGAATTGGAAAAAGCTTGGCGCGTAGCCGATTTTCTCGAACTAGGCGAGCTCATTTGTCGAGACGCGCTTCATCGCAACGAAAGTTGTGGCGGTCATTTTCGCGAGGAATATCAGACGGCAGATGGTGAAGCTTTGCGCGATGACGAGAATTACATGTATGTCGCAGCTTGGGAATGGAAGGGTGAAGATGAGCAACCTGTTCTTCACAAAGAACCTTTAGTTTATGAGGAAATCAAAGTTGCTCAACGCAGTTATAAGTAATTTTTTGCACTAGACTCATAACTACGAAAAACATCTGGAATCCCATAAATATTACTTAAAATGAAAAAGACAAAATAGAATAAAGGATATCATAAAGATTATGAAACTAACGCTTAAGATATGGCGTCAAGGCGGAAAATACAAAGGTGAATTTGTCACCTATTCTCTCGATGATATCAACGAGCACATGTCCTTTCTAGAAATGCTCGATGTGCTCAACGAACGGCTCATCCGCCAAAAAGAGGAACCTATTGCCTTCGAGCACGATTGCCGCGAAGGCATCTGCGGCTCGTGTTCGATGGTTATCAACGGGCGCCCACACGGCCCACTGAAAGGCACTACAACGTGTCAGCTTCACATGCGTCATTTCCGCGATGGCGACACTATCGTTATAGAGCCCTTCCGGGCAAAAGCGTTTCCCGTTATTCGGGATTTGGTAGTTGACCGTTCGGCATTTGACCGCATTATTCAGGCTGGAGGTTATATCAGCGTAAATACTGGCCAGGCACCCGAAGCTAACAGCATACCCATTGAGAAAGAGGTAGCAAGTCGAGCTTTTGACGCTGCTGCCTGCATTGGTTGTGGCGCATGCGTAGCAGCTTGTCCGAATGCCTCTGCAATGTTATTCACTGCTGCTAAAGTGAGTCATTTGGCGCTTTTGCCGCAGGGCCAGGTAGAGCGCAAGCGTCGAGTCTTGCGCATGGTAGCGCAAATGGACAAGGAGGGCTTCGGTCGCTGCTCTAACGTTAGGGCATGTGAGGCTGAATGTCCAAAAGAAATTTCTGTGAGCCACATTGCTCGCATGAATCGCGAGTATCTCTTTGCCGCAGTGGCGAGTGAGACACTTGCCTAACCTATCACGAATCGAAAGACTCATTTTGCTTCACCTTGTTTCTCAGGGTAAAGCGGAATGAGTCTTTTTAAGTGGAAGTGAGGCACTTTACTTTTGCCGCAGAAATTGTCACATGCTTATGCAAAAGCCTTCAATTCCTGAAGGAACACGCGACTTTGGCCCAGAGCAGTCGCGGCGCCGCTCATTTATTTTTGATACGCTGCGCGACGCCTTCATTCGCTTTGGATATGAGCCATTGGAGACTCCAGCAATGGAAAACTTGTCGACTCTATTGGGCAAGTACGGCGAAGAGGGCGATAAATTGTTGTTCAAGATTTTGAACAACGGTGATTATCTGAAAGACGTAGACCCCCAACTCCTGGCGAGCAAGGATTCCGCCCAACTTATTCCGCATATTTCCAAGCGAGGCCTTCGATACGATTTGACTATACCGTTTGCTCGGTATGTGGTCATGAATCGGCATGCCCTAGTCTTTCCTTTCAAACGCTATCAAATCCAACCGGTATGGCGTGCTGACCGCCCTCAGCGCGGCCGATATCGCGAATTTTACCAGTGCGATGCCGATGTAATCGGCTCCGATAGTTTACATTATGAGGCCGAACTCATCGTATTGTACGACTACGCTTTTACCAAGTTAGGCATACCGGTCGTCATCAAAGTAAATCATCGACAAGTCCTCTATGGAATTGCAGAAGCAGCGGGCGTAGCTGATCGCTTCATGGACATGACGGTGGCTATAGACAAATTGGATAAAATTGGACTCGACGGCGTACGAAAAGAACTAGCTGACCGCAACTTTTCCCCTGATGCGATTGCCCGCATCGAGCAGGCCTTGAGCCTCAACAGTAGCGCTGAGCTTCGTCACCTGCTGAGCAAAAGCTCAGCAGGTATGGATGGCCTAGCAGAACTCGACACGGTTTCGGCTTATTTGGAGGGCCTGCTGCTACACAACGAAGTGCGTCGCGACATTACACTAGCTCGCGGCCTAACTTACTACACTGGCTGTGTTTTTGAAGTCGTTGCTGCCGTTGAAGGCCTTCGCATGGGTAGTCTTGGGGGTGGAGGGCGTTATGCCGACCTCACAGGGGTATTTGGCCTGCCAGGGCTGTCTGGAGTAGGCATATCCTTTGGCGCTGACCGCATTTACGATGTGTTGGAATACATGAATGCCTTCCCTGAGATTCTTTCGAAGTCTCTCCACGTGCTCTTTATGGCTCTGGATACCGATTCTCATCGGTATGCCTTTCACCTGATGAGTCGCGTGCGCGCCGCAGGTATTCGGGCTGAATTATATCCAGAGCCAGGAAAATTAAAAAAACAATTTGAATATGCGGCTCGCCGCCGTGCAACCTGGGCTGCAATCGTAGGAGAAGCAGAATGCGCAAATCACACTGTCGTACTCAAAGACCAACGCACAGGCAGCCAGTATACAGTAACTGCCGAGGAATTGCCTAAGTGGTTAGCCGAACACTAGCCTACTTCAAAGGTTTTCTCTTTTTTCCAGATAGAGGCTCGCGCAAAAACTTGCAGCGTTCTTTCATCGTCTCGCTAGAGCGCCCGGATAGCCTCTACGGGGTCCATACGGCTAGCTTGAAGAGCAGGCAATAGGCCGGAAAGCATGCCCACTGCTACAGAAGTGAGTACCCCTAGGAGAATATTTGCGCCTGAGAGATGAATATCAAAGTCTACCGCTTTAGAGATTATATGCGTGACTAACCAGATTGACAATAGCCCTAAAGCTCCACCTACTAGACAAAGTACAGTGGCCTCAAAGAGAACCTCTAGAAGGATAAACCATCGCTTGGCACCAATAGCCATCTTAATGCCGATGATATTGGTGCGTTCTTTCACAGAAACAAACATGATGTTGGCCACTGAGAACATTCCGACAATAAGAGCAAATACGCCAATGATAAAGCCCGCCGTATTTATGACTCTAAAGACACTATCGAAAACAGTACTTAATATAGTCAGTGTATTTAAGGCGAAATTGTTTTCTTCTGCAGGCTTGAGGTGACGCACACTTCGGAGAACGCCCGTAATTTCATCTTTGAGCGCGGAGAGATCTACTCCGGGC
This sequence comes from Saprospiraceae bacterium, assembly GCA_025055285.1. GTDB lineage: Bacteria > Bacteroidota > Bacteroidia > Chitinophagales > Saprospiraceae > M3007. The sequence continues at coordinate 129,422 of JANWXM010000006.1, read as the reverse complement.
TTTGCCCGAACGGCAATTGTAGATTTACCTACCCAAGTACTGCCTTCTCGAAAACGAAAACCGCGGCGAGCAAGCGTATGACTTATTACCACAGCATTGTCGAAGTCCATAACACGCAGTAAGTCGTTACCAGAGGGCGCTATGACGCCCACCACCCGCAACTTTCGCCCTCCCACTTTAACGTACTGGTCTACGCCACTCATCCCAACAGGGAAAAGGGTTTCAGCTATTTTAGCTCCTATAAGACAGACGTCACTCCCATTGGCGTATTCGGCAGCGGAGAAGAAACGCCCTCCTTCCTGAAATTCCAATCGAAAAATATCGCTACAATCCTCCGTGACACTCAAGAAAAAAGCATTTTCAACACTAGAGTTTCGCCATTTAACGGTCTTAGCACCCAAAAATTGCCAGTAACCGATGTGGGAGGCTAACTTTAGACGACTCCTAAGTACCTCAAATTCAGAGTAGCTCTGGTTTGGACGACGCATCCATTTCCAGTAGTTGCGACCTGGATCCTCAGACCAAGAGAATTTATCTATGTATACGACATCGTTGCCCAGTTTGGATAAACTCCGCCGAATATTGTCTTCCAACGAGTCGACTGCGCTCTTGACACCGATGATGCAGAAGATACCAATCGTTATGCCTAATAGCGATAAAAAGGAGCGCAACCGGTTAGCGACTAACTGCTGCCAAGCTTGAGCGGCGCCCTCACCTAAGATGCGTAGTATTTGACGCACGGCACGAAAACAATAGTTTTTCTATAAAACACGGTAAAGGTTCAGGTTTCACCTCTTGGTTTTCCCAAAAGTTCGATAAAACAACTCTCTTGCTCTACGAAGTCAAGCTCTTGAGCTGAACCACCGGTGCAAGTAGGCGTTCCAACTGTGTTGAGCTCTTCCTTTTAAGACGCGTGGAATCTTGGCTTGGCCGTTCATTTTACCGTGCTGCTCGAGCCAATCATAGAACACGTGATGAGGAAGCAAGGTTACGCGTACCTCGCGCAAAGCGTATTGGCGTTCGACGCGATAATCATCATTAATGCGTTGCAAGTGCTCGTCTAGAAGTCGCGCACACTGCTGCGCATCGTGACTTTCCGGGCGCTCAGCACTGATGTACCAGTGATGTGCCCAATGTGACCCAGCAGGTTCAGCAGCAACGGCAAACTCCTTGACTCCTAGATGCATTCGCATATCAGTAGCGCGCAGAGCAGCATTGAGATTATCTATCGAGACATGCTCACCTGTTACGCTCAGAAAATGTTTCGTACGGCCAGTGAGGCGGAAGAGTAGCCGCCTCGTATCCACAAACTCGATAGTATCTCCGAGCAAGTAGCGCCAACAGCCGGCCTCCGTGCTTAATAAGAGAGCATAAGGTTGACCTGCTTCGATGTCAGGCAACCAGATGGCTTCAGCATTAGGGCGCAGGTTGCCCTCCTCGTCGAAATGCACGTCATTAAACGGCACAAATTCAAAGAAAATACCTGCATTTACAGCCAGCTGATGCAAGCGCGTATGAGGCCAGCGCTGATAGCCAATGAAACCTTCAGAGGCCAGGTAGCTGTCTACATACTGGATCGGCCGACCCAATAATCGCTCAAAAGAGGGCTGATAGGGTTCGAAGAAGATGCCACTGTGTAGGAGTAAAGAGAAATTGGGCCATAGCTCGTGAATGTGATTAAGGCCATAGCGTTCGACTATGCGCTCCAAAATCATCTGCACCCAGGCTACATTGCCAACAGCGAAACCAATATCCCACTGCGGAGCACGCTCGGCTATACGCTCAATGCGAGCTCCCCATTCAGGCAAATCGGTAATGTCTCGCTCAGGGCGATAATGCTGCTTAAGCCAGAACGGACGATTGAGGGCGATAATGCCAGATAGGTCACCTACCCAATGTTTTCCCTCGCGCTGGAGCGAGGTGGTACTCCCTACCATGAGCATCTGTTTAGTAAATAAGTCGGCAGGCAAATGAAAATGCGCCATATCGAAGACCACCTGGCGCGATAGGCGACTCATGGAACGAATAAGTTCGCGCGTAACAGGCACATATTTGGATGCGGCCGTGGAAGTGCCGCTGCTCATAGCGTACCATGGCACAATGCCTGGCCAACACACGTTAGGCTCATCATTTCTAGCGCGATGCCACCACTCGCGATAAACTTTATCGTAGTCGTGTATAGGAACACAAGCCCGAAATGCGCGTACGGGATCGCGTTGCCACAAGATCGAAGAAAAGCCATAATATTTACCAAATGCTGTGTGCGCTGCCGAGGCTAATAGCCGCATCAGCACGCGTCGCTGACGAGCCATAGGCGAAATCCGATACCGCGGGCGTACAGCACCCAATTGAATGCCTGCTTTAATAACATGTCCTACAAGTCGCATCGTGTGGATTAACTTTGAAAAGTCAATTTACGGTAAGTCGCTAATTGTTTCCTTTTAGCAGCCAAAGGTACGGATTCCCTCAAAACAAATGCTTGGGTCATGTTCCCTACTGGCTTATTTTTGCGTTTTTATGGACAAATCGCTGGTCAGTCTACCTAGTTTATCCAATAAAGCATACGAGCCCGAGCGTAAGTTCTTCGCAGGCATCAAGATCCCTTCGGGATGTTTGATGTAAGCAAAAGGGCTTAGCGCCCGCCCACCTGATGAATTGGGCAGCTATAAAATGCTCAATATGCCTGCTAAGCCAGCACGAGACGACTCTTGGCGAAAAGCATCCTGACTTGCCATTTCCTGATTCGAGTCAAAAGGTTAGCTGCGATGAATAGGTCGTGCATGTCCCGCCGATGCCCTATTCTTGCGGGGCTCTGTGCAAGCGTTTGGCAAGGATTATGGAATACCAGAATACGCTCGATTTTGCTCGCCAAATGGACGTAGAGGACCCGCTGCGGCACTACCGCAGGGAATTCCTCTTTCCTCAACACGATGGCCACCCAGCGCTTTACTTTTGCGGCAATTCGCTGGGCCTTCAGCCCAAAGCAGTGCGCCAGCGACTGCTGGAAGAGCTCGACCAATGGGCTGAGCTTGCTGTTGAGGGCCATTTTCGCGGCCGACGGCCGTGGATGCACTACCACAAGTTCCTGACGCCACAGACGGCCCGGCTTGTGGGCGCCCTGCCGCACGAGGTGGTGGTCATGAACACGCTGACGACCAACCTGCACCTAATGATGGTGTCGTTTTATCGGCCTACACCACAGCGCTATCGCATCCTGATGGAAGCAGGCGCCTTTCCCAGCGACCAGTACGCGGTAGAGAGCCAAGTGCGCTGGCACGGCTTTGATCCTGAGGATGCCATCATCGAGGTTGCGCCGCGGGCAGGCGAGGACGTGCTGCACACCTGTGACATTGAGCGCGCCATAGAGCAAGCGGGCGATAGCCTTGCCTTGGTGCTCTTCGGCGGCGTCAATTACTACTCGGGCCAGTGGTACGATCTGCCCGCCATTACAGCAGCAGCGCACCGCGTAGGCGCATATGCCGGCTTCGACCTGGCTCACGCAGCAGGTAATGTGCCGCTGCGCCTGCACGAATGGGGCGCCGACTTTGCTGTGTGGTGCAGCTACAAGTACCTCAACTCCGGCCCAGGCGGTCCGTCGGGCGTGTTTGTGCACGAACGGCACGGCAACGACCCAAACCTGCCGCGCTTCGCCGGCTGGTGGGGCCACAGCGAAGAGGAGCGCTTCCTGATGCGCAAAGGCTTCAAACCTATGCGCGGTGCCGAGGGCTGGCAATTGAGCAATGCGCAAATCCTCTCTTTCGCCGCGCACCTGGCCAGCTTAGAGCTCTTCGACGCCGCCGGCATGGAGGCCCTGCGCGCCAAAAGCCTGCGGCTAACGGGCTACTTAGAGTACGTGCTTGACGAGGCGCGGCAACGACTGCCCAACCTGCACATCATTACCCCACGTGACCCGGCCATGCGCGGTTGCCAGTTGTCGGTGCGCATGGGCGACCAGGGCAAGGCTCTGTTCGAGTACCTGAGCGCCCGCGGCGTCATGGCCGACTGGCGTGAACCCGACGTCATCCGGTTAGCGCCCGTACCCTTGTACAATTCGTTCGAGGATGTCTGGCGCCTGGGCGCACTGCTGCGCGAGTGGCCGGGCGCGTGATTACATTTGCTATGCTACAGCCGCCCAATTGAGCGAGCAAAAGGGCCCTTGCGCAACATCAACAATCCTGTTAAAGTCGCATGCTCCAGCCAAAGCCCTGCGTTCATCTTACCGAAATTCGTAACTAAAAGGGCGGAGGCATGCGATACGGCAGCAAAATCCTTCTTGGGATAGTAATAAAAGTTGTCATAGTTTACTATGCAACGGCTCAAGCGGGCACGAATTTATTGGAAAACGGCAGTTTTGAACAGGGGCTATCCCCCTGGACGGTGGAGGGTGGCGCTTATGCTTTAGATATACAGGTAGCGCGCCACGGCCAGCAATCATTGCGCCTACAGAACGCTATGGCCCGTTATAGCGTAGTTACAGGGCTAACTGCTGGAGCCACGTATCGGCTCACGGCGTGGTTCCGAATAGACCCGGCCAGCAGTGGTTACGATTGGGGCGGTATTTACATGTCTCTGCTCACCTATGACTGGGGTGTCGTGCGCGAAACAGCATTTACACCCTATAATCGGCCCTTGGGCGTGTGGTTTAAGGAGTCGGTGCTGTTTTCTGCGCCAGCAGATGGGCGCTTGCGCATCCATTTGGGTTTTTTTGGCGGCTCGGGCTGGCAGTTGCCGTTTTGGCTTGACGACGTGCGCCTTACGTTGGCAGGCCTAAATCAGCCGCCAGAAATAGCCGCTATACATGTGCTGCCTGCAAATAGTGGCAACGCTCCCTGGCCGTTGACGGTTGTCGTCCATGCTGAGGATACTGACGGCGCTCTCGAAGCAAAATGGGTGGACTTTGGCGACGGGGCCACTGCTGTTGGCCTGACCGATACTTTTCGGCATACGTACGGTGTGCCTGGCAGGTACCGCTTAAGGGTATGGGTGCGCGATGACGAGGGCGTTTCAGCTGTCTGGAGTGATACCGTGCAGATAATAGCGCCTAATCATGCGCCCGACATTCGCATCACAGCACCCACGAGCGCTCCCGAATGGACGACTGCAACGTCAACTATTGTGCTGAGCGGTACGCGCAGCGGTTGGTCGGGTATGCTCTTTTGGATCAACGAGCGCACAGCGCAAAGCGGATGGGTCAATGCCGGCACCAATGCCACTTGGACGCTGCCTCCCATTACCTTGGAACACGGAGAGAACATTATAGCAGTGCAGGGCATTACTTCACAAGGGCTGGCCGTTATAGCGCGCTTAAAAGTCCATCGCCACGACCCTACTTATACTGCTCCTCGTCTCTTGCAATTGGCCTGTGACCCGCCGCAGACACAAGCGTGGAGTCTGTGGTCTTGCCGGTTTCGCCTGGAAACGCGCGGAACGGACGCTTTTTTGCCTTTTGGCCATCTACCCGGCGACAGCAGCGGCATCACGGCAGAGGCTCTGTTTGTCTCGAAAGGCGACACGTTAGTCATGCCCTGCTTCTATACGTTAGACCACGAGCCTGCGGGCGACGACCTGCGCACGGTGGGTGAGTGGCACTGGGCCTTGCGCATGAGCTTCCCGCGAGAAGGTCTATGGTCGGGCTGGCTGCGCATCGAGGACCGCAGTGGAAAGACCATTGCGTCGCTGCCCACTGTAACTGTGGCGGGCCACGCTGGTAAAGGATACATCCGTCCTTCCGCCACTGACAATCGCTATTTTGAGCATGCCGATGGTTCGCCATTTTTGCCTATGGGCTATAATGTTGGTACAGATCATCCGCTGCCGGAGCTGGACGAGCATCTGGCGCGATGGAGCGCAAACGGCATCACCTACGGGCGCATCTGGATATCGCCCACGGCGCCCTTCTCAGACGCCTGGTCGTCATGGGCTACCCACCACCCTATGCAACACAATGGCTATTTGCCTGCATCGGTACTTACCCCTGAACGCCGCTACGGCCGCGGCGATGTTAGCTGGAAAATTGCCTGGCCACCTATAGAAAACGTACAGACGCCCTCCATCTTTCGCGGTTTTTGGTCGTCCGTCACTTTAGAGCCTGGGCGTACCTATCGCATCACCGCGCGTGTTCGCGTGGAAGGCGTGTCGGGCAGCGGTGGCTTGGTCCTTAAAACGGGCGGCTGGTTGGGTACAGACGACATCCAGCCCAATGTCGGCACCCGCTTGTCGCCTTACGTGCTGCGCGGTTACAGCGATTGGGTTTATCTAACGGCGGACTGGACAGCCCAGGAGGAGCGGCTGCCCTTTCTCTACTTAACCTTAGAAAATGTCAGTGCTGGCGCTGCCTGGATAGACCAGTTCACGCTGCAGCCTATTTATCCGGACGGCCGTTTAGGGCCGAATGTTTTAGATACCTGGAACGCTAACGCTCATAGGTACGCCGACCCCATTGAGTGTCGAAAGGTGGATTACCTCATTCGCGAAGCAGCGCGCCGCGGCATCTACTACCAGGCAGTGATTTTGGAAAAAAACGATGCCTTGCTCAACTTTTTTGACCGATACGGTGCAATCAACCCCGCCAAGGGCGAGTTCGAGCCGTTGCCTGGAACTTACTTAGACCGCCTCTACGAGGCTTATTGGCGCCATTTAGTCGCGCGCTGGGGGTGGGCACCTTCAGTGGCGGCTTGGGAACTGGTCAATGAAGGCGCACCAGGCAGCTATTTCGACTTGTTGGAACGCATGGCTGCCTTCTTCCGAAAGCATGGACCTTTTCCGCGGATGGTCAGCACCTCGTTTTGGAGCGAATGGGTACCTGAGTACTGGCAGGCTTCCTCTGCGGGATATGCCGACGTCCATGCGTATGTCATAACGACAGGCTTCTTAGATGGGTTTGAGTTAGAAGGCCAATGGTATGACCGCCAGGCACTTCAACGCGATGCTGCTGCACTCATCGAAGCCTATGGGCGCCGCTTGAGCACCGACCCGCTGCGCAACAAACCGGTCATTATTGGCGAAACAGATCTGGATCAACCCGGCGACCAGGCTCCCGACCCACTATTGGCATTAGACACCGCAGGCGTCTGGCTGCACGACTGGGTGTGGGGACATCTTTTCGCCGGCGGCGTATGCGGGCTGATCTGGAACAGCGATAATCTCGAGGCGCTTCAATTGCACCGACACTACCGCCCGTTTGCGGCCTTTGTGGCAAACGTGCCTTTCAATACAGGTCGTTACGAATTGGCAAAAGCAACAGCTGACCAGCCTGCCCTCCGCGTGCGCGCCTTGCGAAATGCCAAACGCGACGACGTGCTCCTGTGGGTGCGCCATCGCGAACATTTTTGGCATCGGGTGGTCACACAAGGTTTGCCTACGCCTACGGAGGGCACCGTTCGCATAGAGGGCCTACAACCCGGCAAATATCGCGTTTCCCTCTGGGAACCCTGGGCTTTCGACACGCTGCCTCAGCAAACCTGGACCACTCTGGTAGGCGCCGACAGCGCGCTTCTTGTTTTAGTGCAGCCGATGCAGCGCGATAAGGCCTGGCGCATTCAACAAATAGGAACCTCAAGCGTCCGGCATGAGGCAACCTCTGAGTTACTGCGCGTATGGCCCATCCCAGCGCGTAGCCAGCTGTTTGTAGCATGGGAAGGCCCTGAACTTCCAGCGACAACCCCTGTGCTGCTGACAAACGCTGCGGGACAAGTAGTGCACCAGGCGCGGTGGAGCGATTTTCCGCTGCATGTAGAAGGCTTGCCCTCAGGCATTTACTTCCTGCATGTGTTAGGGCCAGATCAGGCTCACGTAAAACGGGTAGGAATAGGCCTTTGAGGTTTAGAAAGAGGCATGATAGCAACGAGCGTTTCCGAGTAAAAGTCGTCCGACGCCTCCGCCGTTGACTTTTGTTTTTTCGCTAAAAAGTTAGCTCTGCCGCAGAATTGTCTAGTTTTTTACCCTAAAAAGAGGCCATGGAAGGTCTATAACTCTTCTGTCTTTTATTAGAGACCATGAAGGATAAATAGGAATTGCGCTAAGAAATGTTTTTCCTCTTCATATCCTTCAGCCTGGCTTAATGCTTTTACACCATCTAACAAAAAACAAATGCCTGAAAGTTTTTTCGATGTACTTGCGCATAGGAGGCCGGGCACATCCTTCAATCCAGAAGGCTGGTAGCTTACTTTGAGAGGTTGAATTCGAAGCTTCCCTACTAGCCGTCCTTGTTCCTCTACATAATCCAATAATGCACCAGAGTGCGTGTGCTAGAAACGGGCACTGCCGTACAGGCGTTGGTACTCCAGCTGTTTACGCTGCTCAGAAATGAGGAAGTTCTCCTGCGGCGCGCCAGTATCGGAGCGATATTCTAAAGGGCTAAAATTGTTGGCTAGAACACTGCGAATGACCATGTCGTAGAAATAAATCTAATCTCTTTACGCGGATTGCGGCTAAAGCCGGAAAACTGGAAGAGAATAAAGCCCTTCTCCGGCGCCTCTACGTAATAGCCCGCTATCTCATGGTTCATACCTAGCCGATTTGCTTAGCTGATGCAGCAACGCCAGCAAGCCCACCTAAAGAGCCAACAGCTTCAGCATAGATTTTCCCGGAATGCTCAATGCCCAAAGCAGTTGGAGCACGTCCTGGCGCAAGTAAGCCGAGGCCAACGCATCCGGATAGCTGATCTTCGCCTCTCGGCCACTTAAATGAACTACTTCAAAGTACATGCTGCAGAGCAAATTTCAATGCAAGTGGGTATTTGCGCTAGTTCTCCTATGGCGATAGGATAAAGCCGAAACGTCCTTGTTCTGCTCGTGAACAGCTCCTAATTCCGGTTGACCAGGCCAAGGGACGACAGAAGGCAGTTCCAGAGCTCTAAGCACCAACAGATTGATGCCTGTTGGCTCGAGAAGTATCCTTTGCTGTAACTGCGCTATTGGTAATAGATGTAGATTCCAGCAAGAATTGGAATCACATGAAAAAATACTTGTATAATCCTAATCATGTAAACAATTTTGATAGTTTTTTAATGTAAAAAGAAAATACCTTTGTTTGATCTATTAAAGTGTATAAAAAAATTTTATAATCTTAAAATCTACAGTTATGAAATGCGTACCCGTCCTACTCGCATTCGTTTTCTTCGGAAAACCTTTCTGGCAAGCGTTGACTGCTCAGCCCCCTTTTAGACCCTTTGACTGTGGAATGGCCGTCGTCAGCTGTTTCTCTGGTCTTCAAAGCTTGCCGCCTAACCCTACGATCAACGTTAATGGCCCTGTAATGGGGATCATAGACGTGCGTGCGCATGCACTAGCGCCGCCGGGTCAGTGGTGGCAGCAGGCCAGTTCTACGCTCAAGTACATGCACCCTTCTTGGACAGCGGCCAACATGGGCCAGATTTTCGGCTTAGCCATTGACAGTGCGGGCAACATTTACGCTACGCCAACGACCGTGTACTACTGCCCCACCTCCAGCCATCCTTCGCCGTTTGGGCCGGCCGGGCCAGGAGGTGTGTACCGCGCTTCAGGAACGACAGGTCTCCTCAGTACGTACGTTACTACTGGCAATTTCAGTCCGGGCGGCAATAGCATCCCAAACAAAGGCTCGGGTCTGGGCAACATTTGCTACGACCCTGACCACGACCAGCTGTTTGTAACCAACTTTGCCGACGGCATGATCTATCGCATCAAAAACGGCCAGGTGCTGAGCCGTTTTGACCCGTTTAGCTCTACTAACAGCCCTCAAATAGGGAGTCCGGCATTTGTAACCTTAGGCGAACGCACCTGGGGAGTGGGCTACTACAACAACCGCGTGTACTTTTCCCGTTGGCAAGAAGACAACGGGCGCCCTAGCAACAGTGTTTCCAATGAAATCTGGAGCATCGGCTTAAGCCCCAGTGGCGACTTTGCCGGGGTGAATTTTAGCGGCGGTACGTGGGAAAACGGCGAAGTGTTGGAAATTGTGCTGCCCTGTTTTGCCCAAAACGCTCAAACCCCGCAGGGGTGGTCGAACCCCGTGTCCGACATTGCCTTTGCGCAGGATGGCCGCATGCTTCTGGCCGAGCGCACGATGATAGGCGATTGTGGCGGCGTCTTGGTGGGCCAGCCCCATTTGTATGCGCACAGCTCAAGAGTGTTGGAATACATCAAGACAGGTTCCACCTGGGTACTTACTCCCGGGCATGGGCCCTCGCTGTGCCCAACGACAAATCCAGCCTCGATGAAATTTCGGGTCGGCGGTTATACCGTCGAAGCCAATAGCGCCGGCGGGGTGGACTACGGCTATGACAACTTCTTTCCGCCCAACCCACCCGCGCAATGCGACAAATTCGTCTGGGCTACTGGCGACCAGTTACTCCCTCACATAAGCACCGGGCAGTGGGTGTATGGCATGCAAGGAATGCCCGCCACGGGCGGCAGTTACCCGACAAGCGCGCTCATAGATTTTGACCACGACGTAACCAGCCATGACAAAGTGCAAATCGGCGATGTGGAAATCCGCAAATGCCCACCTTGCCCAGAGGAGCCCGTTTTTCCATGCGATAGTTTGAAAGTATCCAAAAGACCTGCTGTCTTTCTACCGGGCACGCCCCCAGACAGTTGCTGCTGGGACATTACACTGAACTTGAGCGCAGGGCCGGTAGTGTACGTAGAGGCACAACTGCTGACACCGGGGGTAACCTTCGGCAATGTCTCTGTAAGTCCGCCCTTCTCGTTATCTACCCCCACCGCTACTTCGCTGATTATCTTTGGGTTACCGAAAGGGATTCCTCCAGGCGTCTACCCGAATGCTATTCGGTTCTGCTTGAAGAACATTACTTCTCCCGCTCAGGTGCCTCAAATGGTGGTCTTCAATTGGTATGTGGCAGGGCCAACGGATATTCCCTTTCTGGCTTGTAAAGACACCTGCTACTTTGATTGCAAGCCGCCTGTGCCCGATCCTCCTGGGTGCTTGGCGGTAAAATGGGACTCTTTGGTTTGCAACCCTAATAACCCTCTGGAATACACGTACTATTTTCAGGTGCAGAACTTAAGCAGTTTCACCGCGCAACAAGTGGTGTTAAGCAATCTGCCGCCGGGCTTTGGCTTCAAGCCCTGCCCGCCACCCCCAATCACTTCCACCTCCTCGTCCATCGTATTGCCCTCATCGCCGCTGGCAGTGCCGCCTGGTGGTACCTTCCCCTTAATGTGTGTGCAGCTGGTAGGTACTACCGCGATTACCTCGCCGACTTCCCTATGCTTCGACGCAGGCATTTTTGCCAAAGATTCCTGCTGTCATCGAAAACACTGCATCACACTCAAGCCTTGTTGTTCTCCTTGCGAGCGCCGCAGAGTGGTACTGCAGCCTTCGCAACCGAAGGATAGTTGTTGCCACAAGCTCGACATTTTCAACGGATGTAACTTCCCGTATTTCACCAAATTAGAACTTGTCTCCTTGACACCAGGGGTGGTATTCGGCTCCCACGCCACAGGCGGCCCTTCCGCTTCGCAGTGGGTCAATCCGATTTCTACGCCTACGCTGGTGCAATGGCAGCACCTTTCGGGCTTTGTCCCCTTTGGCTTTTTCCCGGGATTGATTCAGTTCTGCTTAGACAGCATAAAATCGCCCGCTCAAGTGCCTCAAATCGTGGTGCTTAGATGGATAACTACCTCCAGTACGGGCAAAGACTCTGTGGCCTGTTCGGACACGCTGCGCTTAGATTGTAAGCCCGTGGTGAAGCAATCTTGTTTAAAAATTTTGAAAACCAGCATCAAGTGCGTCAAAGACAGCGCGACAGCTCAGGTCTATTATCTGTTGCAGGTGACGGTGCAGAATACGTCCACGCCGCCAAACACAGCCACGCATGTCATCCTGACGCCGACAACAACCCCGGCGCCGCTCATCTCTCCTAATCCCATCTCTGTGGGCGCCCTGCCTCCCAATGGAGTTACTACCGTGACGACGGGCCTGTACTGGACTTCGCCGCCACCGGTAGGAAGTCTCGTGTGCTTCCAAACGCGACTGGCCGATTTGCTCAGCGGCAGCAACTGGTGCTGCTTCAATTATGACTCCTTCTGCGTGAAAATACCGCCATGCTGCTGTGTGGATATAGAAGACCTGTGCGCCGATTTTGACCAGGCGACCAGCTTGCTGATAGACAGCGCCAACTGCAAAGTGACGCTCAAATTAGACACTCTGAAATGCCCAGGGTACATCGAGTGGGTGAATTGGGGCGACGGCAACCAGACGTATGGGCCATTCCCGCCGGGTAGCATGCCCATGCACACTTATCAGACGGGAGGCGTTTACATCATCTCTTACTTAGCCATTCAACTCAACGACGACGGGACGATTTGTTTAGAGAAGATCCTCTCAGACACCCTTCGGCTGAACTGCTCAACGTGTAAATGCGGGCAATACCAGGGAATGTACGTCAACTGGAAAAAGAAATCGAACCTTCCGCTGCAGTGCAATAACCCACAGCCCACTTTGCTTCCCTGCCCGCCGGCTGGCGGCAGTTATTTCATCGGCGGCTCTTTCCAATGCGTAGGCGCCAATTGTGCTGGGCCTGTCTCCGTCCAGTGGAAGTGGGTGCGGCTGCCTAACATTACGGTAGCCACGGGCAGTGTAGTGGCCAATCCTTTCTTTGGCGTGAGTATTACTGCTCCATGGTATGCGACGCCGGGCACGTACGAACTGCAATTATCTGCTGTGTGCGGCAAAGATACTTGCCGATGCACGCTTCGTTTCCGTGTAGACTGCCCGGCCTGCCCGTGCAATCTGCAGGTGATTCAGCAGCTAGCGCAGGCGGTGAATGCCGGCTTCGCTGTGATGTACTACCCTGGCTGCAAGGCCTGTTTTTCGCCAGTGGCGCTCTCGTCCTGCGAGAGCGTAGAGTGGTTCCTCGGCCCATTGCCAGGCGGCACTTTTTTGGGAACCACCTGGGGCAACCAGCCATTCTGCTACACGTTCCCAGGCTCGGGAACTTATATCATCAGCATGAAAGTGACGCGGCTCAAGCCGGATGGAACGCTCTGCGAAGTGTTCATCAAGCAGCAGACAGTGAAGGTGGTTTGTCCACCGTTGGTTGCAGTAGAGGCATGCCCTGAGACCGTTTTTGGCAATCCGGGCTTTCGCGTCAACTCAGTAGCAGGCGCCTTAGGTACCACTGGCGCCACAGCGGGCTGGACAAGCGCCCAGGACGCTCCAACGCTGGTTCAAAACGTTCCAGGCAGTACCGATGGGTGGGCCATACGCCTGCAGGGCAATGCGACCGTCGCAGATGCCTTCACAGCTATGACTCAGGAATGCGTAAGAAACGATACCGGTATTATTCGCCTGCGCTGGCGAGAAGAGGCCTTGAGCGGCAGCCTGCTGCCGGGCACAGAAATCGTCCTGGCATTCCATGAAAAAGACCTGAACTCCGACGCAGGCGTGCTGAAAATACGCCTACCCCAATTGGCCGACTGGTGTGATGTAGAGATTCCGTACGACCTGAACGCCTGGCCACTATCCGTATGTAGCGGGCCGCTCGGCGCTAAAGTCGTCAAACCGGCCGTTGGTATCTGCCATCCGGCGCCTGTAGACTTGGCAGCATCAGCGAGTGTTTTGGTGGATTTCTTCTGTTTCCCATCGCGGAAGATCGTATCCACTTCCGACGGGCTGCGCAGCGGCGACCTCCGCGTGTACCCGGTGCCTACCTCGGGCTTGCTGCAGGTTGTTGTGCCCGACTATACTATCGGCGCTCCGCTCTCCTGGCGCGTGTGCGACCCGCTAGGGCGCACCGCACAGATGGGGATTCTCGCGGATCCCTTTATTGACTTAAGCACGCTGCCAGCAGGCTTCTATTTGCTGTACATAGAAGGAGCAAATAATCAGTGGGTGAAACCCGTAGTAAAGCAGTAAGCGCTCAGAGGTTTTCTGATAAATCAAGCGAGGGGCATTTAGCATGTCCCTCGCTTTGTTCATAAATATTTGCTAAATCATTGAAGAAGCCTATCCTTGGATACAGTCAGGGAAGCCTCTCTTGTGGTCTTGGCTTCAATATTTTAGGGATGCTTGAAAACAGCAATTATGCGTTTTTGTCCAGTAAATTGCTTTTCACCTCTTAGAAGGAGACCGTTCGTAGAAAAAAATCCGCCGAATTCTAAAAAAATTAACCTATCCCGAGCTCACCTGAAAAGGTTAATTTTTACCTTTGGGCCCAAGTCCGGAACATCCGTTCGGAGTTAGGCGCTCTTACTTCTCTATCGCTTAATCTAAACCGTTTCTGCACTATGCTTATTTTGTACATTGCCCTCCTCGCGCTTCTCGTGGTGCGCATAGCTCCTAAAGTATCTCACTTTTGGGGCAATTTCGCTCGCTAAACGGGTGGTTTCCGTGGGAGTTAGTAGAGCGGGACGTGTTTCCCCGCAATGCAAAGCTGTCCGAGTCAGGGCGGCTTTGCTTGTTTTTAAAGGATTTTTTATCTGCGTGCTCGAGCATGCCGTCAGACATTTCTGCACTTTTGCAGCGCCGAAGCAGTAGCTACCTTCGCAAACAAATACAAAACAGCCTACCTTTGACGTTTGCAAGCGTGCAGATAAACAATACGTCTACTAACCAATCCCTATCCTGTTTGCCTTATGAGTCTTTCGTGTTTGTTAGCAACCTTTTGGTTCCTACAATTTTTACCGGCAACTCCTAGCCCGGAACCCGTCGTGCACAAGAGCCTGCTGGATACCTTCATGGGTAATACAACCTCCAGTATGGCCATGTTTTTCATCCTAGTGTTTCTATCCATCGCTGCCGTCTACATCATCATCGAGCGTTATTTGACTATCCAACGCGCTGGTCGCGTAGACCAAAACTTCATGAACAGTATTCGCGCTAGCGTGGAAAGCGGAAATCTCCAGGCTGCCAAAGCCTTATGTCAAAGTGTGGACGCCCCCATGGCTCGCATGGTAGAAAAAGGCCTAGACCGCATTGGCAAACCCCTAGAGGACATCAACAAGGCCATTGAAAACGTGGGCAACCTAGAGCTACTCAAACTCGAGCGCAATCTTTCAACGTTGGCCTCCATTTCCGGCCTCGGCCCTATGTTTGGGCTGCTAGGTACAGTGCTGGGCCTTATCCTGTCGTTCCAAGACATGTCAACTGCCGAAAACGTTACTCCCCAAGTGCTTTCTAGCGGTATCTATCAGGCGCTTACTAGTACTGCTATGGGCCTGGTAGTCTCCATCGTTGCTATGGCTGGTTACAACGTACTGGTATCCAACCTAGACAAGGTAGTCTACAAGATGGAGTACACTGCGCTTCAATTTATGGATCTCTTGCAGGAGCCTTCGCGCTAATTCTGTGGGCGAGCCTATTCATCCTCTGTTTATGCCAACATACAGAAACGCTTTATGGGCCTAAAACGAAGAGTTCGCGTTACTCCGACGTTCAGCCTGGCAGCAATGATCGACATCATCTTCCTCCTATTGATGTTTTTCATGCTGACGTCGAAGTTTGTTACGCCAAATGCGCTAAATCTTCAGCTGCCCTCCAGTACGTCCAAAACAATGGCCTCACCCGATTTGGCGGTATCCGTCAACCGCAATGGCGAGTATTTTGTAGATGGCACACGCGTACGGAAAGAAAATTTAGAAAATGCCGTAGCAGCTAAGATTCGATTAAAGAGGGAAGACCCGAAGCAAATTACGCTTACGGTTGTGGCAGAAAAAACTGTGCCCCTAGACGATGTCGTTTACATTCTGGATATTGCTAATCGGTTAAAGATTAAGACGATACTAGCAACGCAAGAGCGAAGAACCGAACAATGAGGCTTTTGCGCACATTCCACCATTAATCTTCACCCGAACAGAGTAAATAGTATGCCTGCTACCATATCTCGACAAAACGAGGAAGACCGCCTCAAGGCGGCGGTCATCAGTGTATTGTTACACGTGTTAATCTTAGCGCTGCTCATTTTCCTACAAGTAGGAATCAAGGAGCCGCCCAAGACGCAGCCTCCGATCATCATTGACTGGGGCGGCGGTGGTTCGAAAGCGGCTGCGGGTTTGCCCGACCGAGGCCGGGGCAATTCACCGGCTCCAGCAGGGCAGCAGATGGAAGATCTTTCCAGTAAAACACCTGCTAAGCAGCCGGTTCCCGAGCCTACGCCGGTGCCACAGAAATCTTCGTCTGCGCCAAAACCAACAAAACCGTCGGCCCCTAATACACCCACTTCTACCGACCCCGACGCGGCAGCTCTGCGCCGCGCTCAAGAGGAAGCGCGCCGCAAGGAGCAAGAAGAGGAGCGTACTCGGAAACAAGCAGAGGCCGAGCGATCAGCCGCTGAACAACGCCGCCTGGCGGAAGAACAGGAGCGCCAGCGCAAAGAAAAGGAAGAGCAAGAGCGCAAGCGCGGTCAATTCGGCAGTGCCTTCGGGAGACCTGGTTCGGGTACTGGTCAAGGGAATACAGGGCAACCGGGTAACCAGGGTCAGCCAGGAGGCACAGGTAACAATCCCTTCGGCCAAGGAGGGGGCAGCAGTAGAAATAGTGGTGGAGACGGCCAAGGTGTAGGTGAGTCTATTGGCGGAGGGTTATCAGGCCGTCAGGTAATTAGCCGTCCCAAAATGGTAGATGACACACAATACACGGGCAAAGTAGCCATCCGCGTGTGTGTAAACGCCGAAGGTGAGGTGACTTCTGCTGTCTATACTCAAGTCGGCTCTACCACTACTGAAGGAGTGCTGCGCAACAAAGCGCTCGCATGGGCACGCCAATATCGCTTTGCTCCTGATCCTGACGTGGCCGAACAATGCGGTACCATCACTTTCGACTTCCGAGTGAAATGAATTCTCGTGTTACGGACAGTTGTGCTCCGTAAACACCGACGCCTTTCTACCTAATTGGCAGAAAGGCGTCGGTATTTAGAGCCCTACGGGCCTCCACGTAGCTGAAGGAAGGTCACACAGAATCACTCTCCTAAAGAAGCATCCTCTTCTCTTGCTTTGGAGGTTTCCGACACTTGATTGAGCCCATCGCCCTCTCTATTGGCGTAGCGAATAATGATGCCGTCTTTTGTTTCGTTAAGGACGGCCTCTAAGACCGACCCTTCTGGCGGATTTTCGGACAGGATAAACTCCGCCATCGGATCTTCGAGATACTTTTGGATGGCGCGATGCAGGGGTCGAGCGCCAAATTGAGGGTCGTAGCCTTTCTCGGCGACAAATGTTTTCGCCTCTTCGCTCAGAACCAGCGTCAGTTTCAGGTTGCTCAAGCGCTTTCTCAGATTTGTCAGTGCGTTGTCAATAATACGGAAGATTTCTTCGCGACCTAGCGAATTGAAGATGATAACGTCATCTACGCGGTTAAGAAACTCAGGCGAGAAGGTGCGCTTTAGAGCATTTTGAATGATAGCACGCGCATTTTCCTCAGCAGATTCCATGCGCGCTTTGGTAGCGAAACCGACGCCGTGCCCAAAGTCCTTCAGCTGGCGCACACCAATATTGGAGGTCATGATGATGAGCGTGTTTTTAAAGTCCACGCGCCGGCCTAGACCATCCGTAAGTTGGCCATCGTCAAGCACCTGCAAGAGAATATTGTAAACATCAGGATGTGCTTTTTCGATTTCATCGAGAAGTACCACCGAGTAAGGCTTTCGGCGCACACGCTCAGTTAGCTGACCTCCTTCTTCATAGCCGACGTAGCCTGGAGGCGCACCAATAAGCCGGCTGACCGAGAATTTTTCCATATATTCTGACATGTCGATGCGAATAAGTGCATCTTCACTGTCGAATAAATAGCGGGCCAGCGCGCGAGCGAGTTCTGTTTTACCTACCCCTGTTGGACCCAAGAAAATAAATGAGCCGATGGGTTTTTTAGGGTCTTTCAACCCTACGCGATTGCGTTGAATAGCTTTAGTTACCTTTAAAATAGCTTCATCTTGACCGATGACCATCTTGCGCATGTCCTCGGCCATATTGACTAACTTTTTACTTTCACTAGTGGCTACTTTTCGCACAGGGATACCCGTCATCATAGCCACTACTTCGGCGACGTCTTCCTCCTCTACTGGATATCGGCGCGTCTTGCTCTCTTCTTCCCATTCTTTCCTAGCCAACTCCAACTGACGCAGCAGTTTAGTCTCTTGGTCGCGCAGGCTGGCAGCCAGCTCATACTGTTGGTCTTTTACAGCAGCGCTTTTCTGCTCTTTAATAGACTCGATCCTCTTCTCAATCTCTTCAATGTGCTTAGGGACGGAGATGTTTTTTAAGTGAACGCGAGCGCCTACCTCGTCTAGCACGTCAATAGCTTTATCTGGCAAAAAGCGATCAGTAATGTAGCGGTCGCTCAAACGCACACACGCGACGATAGCAGCGTCACTATACTTAACGTTGTGAAATTCCTCGTAGCGCGATTGAATATTCTTGAGAATATTAATCGTCTCCTCTTGGCTAGGCGGATCTACCATCACGCGCTGAAAACGCCGGTCAAGCGCGCCATCTTTCTCGATATATTGCCGGTATTCGTCCAATGTGCTCGCTCCGATGCACTGTAGTTCACCTCGCGCCAGGGCTGGCTTGAAAATATTAGACGCATCCAACGAACCCGATGCGCCGCCCGCACCTACAATGGTATGAATCTCATCAATGAAAAGGATGACATCGCGGCTCTTTTCCAATTCATTCATAATAGCCTTGATGCGCTCCTCGAATTGACCGCGATATTTCGTGCCAGCTACAAGAGCTGCCAAGTCAAGCATAACGATGCGCTTGTTGAACAGCGTGCGGCTAACTTTTTTCTGCACAATTCTTAAGGCTAGGCCTTCTACAATAGCCGTCTTGCCTACGCCCGGCTCACCTATTAAAATAGGGTTGTTTTTCTTACGCCGGCTTAAAATCTGGCTAACCCGCTCAATTTCCACTTCGCGACCGATAATGGGGTCTAACTTGCCTTCTTCGGCCAACTTCGTAATATCGCGACCAAAGTTGTCGAGCACAGGAGTGCGACTTTTGCTTTGACCCCGCGCTCCACTCGCTCGAAAACCACCTCTTTCTTCTTCTTCGTAGTAATCATCGTTGGCAGAGGCAAATAAATTGGGCGAAACTAAGTCTTGCTCAGAACGCACGTATTCTAGTTCTTTCTTGAAAGATTCATAATCTACGCCGTAATCGTTGAGCAATTTTGCTACAAACGTATCCGTATGTTTCAGCAGCGACATCATCAAGTGTTCGGGCTGAACTTCCTCACTCTTGTGTAAGCGAGCTTCCAAAAAAGTTACTTTCAAAATTCGCTGAACTTGGGTGGTTACCTGAAACTCACCCACCGTCAAGTTTTCAGCGGGAGGGAAATTGCTCCGGCGCGGAATGGCATGTTCTATTTGCCTTTTAAGTTCTAAAATGTCTACCTTGAAATTTTCCAATACCCGCACCGGCAAGCTATCGCGCTCCTGGAGAATACCTAACAATAGGTGCTCCGCACCAATGTAATCGTGCCCAAGTCGGCGAGCTTCTTGAGCGCTCGTGTGAATAATTTGCTTGACGATCGGAGAGAACTTCTGGCTCATGAATGGATGAAAAATGAAAGTTAAAGAGAAGGAGCAAACTACGCTCCTATACGACGGTTACACAACTACACTCGTTGTAAATGAACAACGCTTTGCTCTGCAAAAGTGCACCAATTGAGCATTTTTGATATCACTTTAACAAAAAAATACTGCTTCGGTTTTTCCCGCAAGGCTACCTATCGATCCTTGTCAAATTAGTGATAGCCTTCGCGTAGGTAAGGCCTTCGGGTCGCATCGTCCCGCCGCAACAGGTATGTAGAGCATTTCATAATCGCCTGATTCATCGGATGGATGATGCGCAGGGTTTTCTCCCTCCCATATGCACTACTCTGACGAGCATCGCATCTACTGTTACTGTATCGATCCGACAGCAGAAAGGGATGCCACTCTCGGGTAGTCAACTTAGAGCGGCTGGGAAAACCGCCAACTCGAGTAAGGATTCAAAACTTTATCCGCGTCGATTCAGGGGCATCAACAAAATCGCAAATAAGGTGTTCCTTTTAAAAGTGGTCTTCGGGAGAAAAGTAATTTTTAAGAAAAATTTAACTTTTCCACGTAGAGAGATTTTCTCTACCTTTATCGCGAAAATAAGAGCGCACTTATGATGCTTTTCCGCATAGCTCTTGGAGCAGTAGCGTGTTGTTGTTGCTGTTGTTGTCCGGTTCGGCCTGCCGAAGTGGAGCGAATGCGGTGTGCGCCAAAAAATGTGGCACTTTAAAAAGTAGAGCATATTTCCGCCTGACAGCCCTTCGGCAGTGCACGCCGAAGGGCTGTCAAATTTTTTATCCGTTCACAACTAAAACACTTTGCGTTATGAGCTTACGACTTGGAGACATCGCTCCTAACTTCAAGGCCCAAACCACTCAGGGCGAAATCGACTTTTACGAGTATCTCGGCGATAGCTGGGGGATTCTCTTTTCGCATCCTGCCGACTACACGCCTGTGTGTACTACTGAACTGGGTCGTACGGCGCACCTCTCCGAGGAGTTCCGCCGTCGGAACACCAAAGTGATTGCCATAAGCGTAGACCCGCTGGACAAACACTTGGGTTAGGTGCAGGACATCAACGAGACCCAAAACGCAACGGTAGACTTTCCTATCATTGCTGACCCAGATCGCCGCATCGCAACTCTCTACGACATGATCCATCCAAATGCCTCGGAAAACTTCACGGTGCGTTCGCTATTCATTATTGGTCCAGACAAACGCATTAAACTGATTATCACCTACCCCGCCTCCACAGGGCGAAATTTCGACGAAGTGCTGCGCGTACTGGATTCGCTGCAATTGACGGCTTATTATAGCGTAGCGACACCAGCCGACTGGAAATACGGCGAAGAGGTTATCGTAGCGCCGGCTATTCCGACCGAGGAAGCTGTGCAAAAATTTCCGAAGGGTGTGCGAGAAGTTAAACCCTACCTTCGATACACACCGCAGCCCAACCTGTAACCTGCTATGAGCATGATTCATTTGTATGGCACTTCATTTTGATGACACTTTTGATTTCAGAATATCATTCTGCTATGATGAAGCAGTGAGTCAAAAGCATGCTGCACACAAGCGTTATGCTCACGCGATTGTACTCGGCAATGCAGGGCCCTTCGCAAGCATCGGAGGGCCCTTTAACTGAAGCAAAAGTTCTTTTCCACACTCAAAAGTCACAATGCATGCATTCAGAACGATGGCTTGAAAAGAGCGCTGAGCTATTGAATCGTCTTCAACAGATAGGGACGCAAATTGGTCAAACACCACTGGTGCCTATCAAGCGATTATTTTCCAAGAAGGGCGTTCAAATTTACGTGAAAAAAGAATGGGAGCAGCTGTCGGGTAGTGTGAAAGCCCGGGCTGCGTACTTCATCATGAAAGCAGCAGTAGAAAGAGGCGAATTGTCTTCGAACAGAATGCTACTTGATGCTACGAGTGGCAATACAGGCATCGCTTATGCTACCATTGGTAAGGCCCTAGGAGTAGAAGTTGTTCTTTGTTTGCCTGAAAACGCTTCCCAACAGCGCAAAGACATCCTTCGCTCTCTAGGTGCTCAGCTGGTTTTTACTTCGCGCTTTGAAGGAACCGACGGTGCTCAGGAAGTTGCCCGCGAGCTGGCTGAGCAAAACCCAGAGCGGTACTTTTACGCCGATCAGTATCGCAACGAGAACAACTGGCGCGCTCATTATCAGACTACAGCGATAGAGATTTTTCGTGTAGTGCCCGACATTACCCACTTCGTAGCAGGCTTGGGTACTACAGGCACTTTTGTAGGCACAGGTCGTCGCCTACGCGAGCTCAAGCCCAACATCCAACTCATTGCTCTTCAGCCTAATTCAGCCTTGCATGGGCTAGAAGGTTGGAAACATCTAGAGACTGCTGTAGTGCCGGGCATCTACGATGCCTCTTTGGCAGACGCTTTCGAGGAAATAGATACTTGCGAGGCCTATGAGGTTCTTCGAGCTGCTCGCGAGTACGAGGGTCTACTCTTGAGCCCTTCTGCAGCAGCTAACCTTGCAGGCGCGCTACGCATAGCAGAGCGGCTAGAAAAGGGAGCAATCGTTACAGTTTTGCCTGACAATGCCGATAAGTACAGGGAAGTTTTAGAGAAAATATTTTAAAAAATCTGAAAACAATGACTTATGCTTGTGTTTAGCCCTCTTGTACGCGAACGCATGTTGGCGGATGCACGACAGACCTTTCCCGATGAGTGCTGTGGCTTTCTTTTCGGCACGGAAAAGGAGGACGGATCCCGCTATCTAAGCGACATTGTGGTGGTGACTAACGCCAAGGAAGGCGACAAGCGCCGACGCTTTGAGATAGCGCCCAAAGACTACCTTGCTGCCGAACAGTACGCTGAAGAACGCGGCCTAATGCTGCTAGGAGTCTATCATTCTCATCCTAATCACCCAGCTGTGCCTTCAGAACACGACCGACTGGCGGCGCAGCCTTTTTTTTCCTATGTCATCATTTCCGTACTCGACGGTCGCATCGGGCGTGTCCGGTCTTGGCGCCTCAACGATGCGCGCCAATTCGAAGAGGAATCAATCGCTGAACCCCTCCCTATCGAGGACAAAGCAACGCACGCCCCCTTCGTTGCTGTAGATAATCCCGCACACCCTTCTACGTGTTAATTAATTATCCTCACGAAAAAATACCACTTTACTATGGCAACTGTTATTATTCCTACGCCTTTGCGCAAGTTCACCAACCAAGCTTCCAAGCTAAACGTAGAGGCGAGCACAGTAGGTGAGGCGCTTCAACGCCTAGTTCAAGAATACCCAGATCTGCGAAAGCATTTGCTGGATGACCAAGGCCAGATTCGTCCTTTCCTCAATCTATTTGTTGGTGAGGAGGATGTGCGCGATTTGCAATGGGCTGATACGCCTTTATCTGCGGATGCTACCTTAAGCATTGTGCCCGCCATTGCTGGCGGGACGACTCAAAGGGCCGAAGCAACATTTTCAGAGGAGGAGTTGGCTCGTTATCATCGCCACATCATTATTCCAGAATTTGGGCTCGAAGGGCAGCAGAAGCTCAAAACAGCCCGTGTGCTAGTCGTCGGTTCTGGCGGTTTAGGTAGCCCTTTGCTGCTCTATTTGGCAGCAGCAGGCGTCGGAACGATTGGCATTGTGGATTTTGACCGCGTGGAGGCAAGCAACTTGCAGCGGCAAGTACTTTTTGGCGTAGATACTGTGGGCCAATCCAAGGTAGAGGCTGCTCGTCAGCGCCTGACAGCGCTTAATCCGCACATTCGCATCCTCACCTACGACGTTCTCCTCAATTCGCGCAATGCCTTAGATATTATCCGCGAGTACGACGTAGTGGCTGACGGAACAGATAATTTTCCCACGCGATACCTCGTCAACGATGCTTGCGTACTGCTGGGTAAGCCCAACGTGTATGCATCTATTTTTCAATTTGAAGGCCAGGTTTCTGTATTCAATTACCGACATCCTAATGGCGAGTTAGGCCCGAACTACCGCGACCTATATCCAGCACCACCACCGCCTGGTTTGGTGCCCAGCTGTGCTGAGGGAGGTGTGTTAGGTGTTTTGCCAGGCATCATTGGAAGTATGCAAGCCTGTGAAGTCATCAAGGTCATCACAGGTATAGGTGAGCCCCTTAGCGGACGCTTATTTCTCTTTGATGCTTTATCTTTTGAAACACGCATCTTTCGCATCAAACGCCGCGATGACAACCCACTAACTGGTAAAAACCCAACTATCACACAACTTATTGATTACGAAAATTTTTGCGGCGTAAAAGTTGTTGAAAAGCCTATTCGTGAAATTACACCACAGGAACTCTTACAATGGCGAGCCGAAGGCCGAGCATTTCAACTAATAGATGTACGCGAACCTGATGAATATGCTGCAGTCAACATAAATGCCGAGTTAATCCCACTGGGTACAGTGGTGGAGAATGCCCATCGCCTCTCGCGCCAAGTGCCTGTAGTAGTTCACTGCCGTTCTGGGGCGCGCAGCGCAAAAGCGATTCGAGAATTGGAAGAGCGGTTTGGATTTGACAATTTGTACAATTTAAAAGGTGGTATTCTGGCCTATTTGGAGGCGGAGAAGCAAGCAGTGGAGCACGCGTGAAAATACGCTAAGGGTTTCCACCTCGCCCGCAAATGGCGAGAAAATGAGAGAGTGTTGAGCACCGATGAAAAGCAGACAGGCCGAAATTGCCTGATAGCCTAGCAGAGAGTGCAGTAATTTTGCAGTCTTCTTCGATGACGCCATGGCTACGCCACGCACGGTTGCTTTTCACACATTAGGCTGTAAACTGAATTTCTCGGAAACCTCAGCGCTATCTCGTTTATTCGAGCAAGAGGGCTATTTGCCAGTTCGCTTCGAAGACGCAGCAGATATCTACGTCATTAACACTTGTTCGGTGACGGAGCAAGCAGACCGGGAATGCCGCAAAATTGTGCGCCAAGCGTTGCGTCGGCGGCCCGATGCTTTCATCGTAGTTACGGGGTGTTATGCTCAGTTGAAACCAGAAGAAATTGCCGGCATTCCTGGGGTAGACCTGGTGCTAGGAGCAGCGGAAAAATTCCGCATGCTCCAATATTTAAATGAATTAACAAAAGCGCCAGGGAAAGGCATGATTCACGCTGGCGAGATTCGCGAGGTAAATGACTTTCACGCAGCCTTCTCTTTAGGCGACCGGACGCGCTCTTTTTTAAAAGTGCAAGACGGATGCGATTATAAGTGTTCCTTTTGTACCATTCCACTGGCGCGCGGTGCCAGCCGTTCAGATACGATAGAAAACGCCGTAGCCCATGCTCAGCGCTTAGCTGAACAAGGCGTGCGTGAAATTGTACTGACGGGAGTTAACTTAGGCGACTTTGGGCGTGCTACAGGAGTTATTGAAGGAGAGCGCCTCAAAAGAGAAGCCCTATTTATTGACCTTATTCGCGCCTTGGATGAGGCTGTAGATGTCCCGCGCATTCGCATCAGTAGCATCGAGCCTAACTTGCTCACGGACGAAATCATCGCTTTCGTGGCACAAAGTCGGCGCTTCATGCCGCATTTTCACGTGCCTTTGCAGTCAGGCAACGACAAGCAATTGCGCGATATGCGCCGCCGTTATCGCCGCGACTTGTATGCTGCGCGCGTAGAGAGCATTAAACACTACATGCCTCACGCCTGCATCGGTTGTGATGTTATCGTCGGATTTCCAGGTGAGACAGAAGCCGACTTCTTGGAGAGTTACCGCTTTATCCAAGCCCTGGATGTGTCCTACCTACACGTGTTTACCTACTCGGAGCGCGCGAATACTCCTGCGGCGACCATGCCCAATCCAGTGCCCATGGAAGAGCGGCGGCGGCGCAATCAAGCGCTGCGAGGGCTGTCGGAAATGAAAAGACGGCATTTTTACCAGCAGCATCTGGGCACTGCTCGCGTTGTATTAGTGGAGCAACACAAAGACCCTGCCTGGCTAGGTGGTTTTACAGACAACTACATACGCGTTGAAATTCCGCGAGAAATGGGAAAGGTTAACACTCTCCAATTGGTGCGTCTGGATGCCCTGTCTCCCAACGGCGAGGCCGTTCGAGGTGTGGTGCCTTAGCCGGCGTAAAACTTAAGGCAATTTTCGCATAAACATCTGTTGCCAAACTGGCGCAATAGGGTTTCCTTAGTAGCAGGGTGAAGGTTAGGTACGCGCTGCCAACAGTCGTCAGGAGAGTAATTGATAAAAGGCCTTTTACAACGCGGGCATTCTGCTAGAAAACTAATTTCTTCTTGAACGAAAACCGATGCCACCTGGCCTCCAAGAGGAGGATTCAACTTGCGCACGCACACGCGGAGACTAATCATCTTGTCGAACTGCCTTTTCATGCGTTCAACTATGGCCAAAACTACCGTTTCCAGGAGCTTGCGCGGCTCCTTCATTTCCCGCTGGCATATTCGATAGATGGTCTCATAGTTCACCGTTTTTTCGACGTCGTCTTCTTTTGCTGCTTTACTAATGTCTATATGTACATACACGTCTACGAGGTATTCAGCGCCTATGCGCCTTTCCTCTTCGTGTACGCCATGAAAAGCAAAAAAACGCATGCCCTCAATAGCAATAAAGGCCATAGAAAGTGAGGATAATATAGGTTTTGGAAATCGTCATTCCCCCAGCAGGTCCTGAAGCAGATCGCGTTGTTGAGCTACCTCAGGGCAGTATTCTTGAAGGTGGAGCATAAGTGTGTCAAGTTCACTACTTTGCAGCAGTCCGTACTCATGAACCACAGGTGTTAGACATTCACGCGCGTGTTTATAGGCAACTTCAATTTGTTGTAGATAGTGCAGTTGGTGGGTGTGCTTTGCTGAATCGGCTGCTCGATTGAGCCGCACCAAAGGTTGCGTGCATTCGCAGTAGACATTCGCTATTTGCGCATAGCGGCCCGGCGATGAATTGCCGCAACTCCACACCAGAATACCGATAAAAAACCAACCGAAACGCATGAGAAACTGCTGCTTAGCGGCAAAGGTAGTCTAATGAAAAATAACTAGCGTTGCCCAAAACATAAGCGATTTTGATACTTCAAAATCTATTGAAACCCTAAAGCAAATTTGCGCATCTCGACGTTCCCAACGGATCGTTGCATCGACTTGCGATTTCTGTTAAAAAAATGGATGAAGAATAAAGACACCGTCTCGGGCTTAATTTTTCACGAAACATTGTTTATTTTTTTACTATTTTTGCCGCCGCTTTTAGGTATGGCCGCGTGGCGGAATTGGTAGACGCGCTACTTTGAGGGGGTAGTGTCCGGAAGGACGTGCTGGTTCGACTCCAGTCGCGGTCACAGAGCAAAAGTTGCGGAAGGGATCCTGCCAGCGAAAAAAGTTGGCAGGCTTTTTTGTATAAGTATTGACCTGTCGAGCTGGATAACCATCAAGGCGAGGCGTACTTTTATCGTTCTTTAGAAGCAAGGGCATGGAAATAGAGACGAGAATGACATCAATCCGAGGTAATGAGCATACGGACGCTCTGATCAAGGCAGCCCAGGAATACATCTTGCACGTGTGGAATGAGCGCCATGATGCGCGCTTAACCTTTCACAATTACGCACAAGCAGCTGAAGTTGCAGAACGCGTCAAAATCCTGGCTCAAGAAGAACAGGCGCCCGCTGACGCGACGGAAATCGCCCTTCTAGGAGCCTGGTTTTTTAACATAGGCTACTTGGAGCATCCCTCAGCACCGGCAGAAGCCAGCGTTATTCGAGCAGAGTTTTTCCTGGTGAACAAACGCTGCTCGCCAGAACTTATTCATCGCGTAAGCCAATGTATTCTCGCGGCCTACGAATCTTCTCCTCCTAAAACGCTGGAGGCCATGCTGCTGCGCGATGCTATTACCTTAACCGACTGGGGGCCAAACAGTGCTGAACGGTTGGCGCTTCTTCGCTTAGAAAAAGAATGGCTGGAACAAAAGACGTACTCTGACGAAGAATGGCTGGGATGGATTCAGGCTGAGCGCAAACACGTACGCTTTTATACTTCCTATGCCAAGCGGTACTTCGAGCCCAGCTTGGCACTTTCTCAGGCGCGCCTAGCCCAGCGAGAAACTACTGAAAAGGTGCGCAAACGCGAGCAAAAGACTGAACAACGCTTCGAACGCTTGACGCGCCGCCCTATGCGTTCTAGCATTCAGACATACTTTCGAACCAATTACGCCAACCACATTCGACTAAGCGCCATAGCCGATAATAAAGCGCATATCATGATTAGCGTTAACTCAATCTTGTTGTCTGTGGCTATTTCGTTGTTGACGTATCAGACGCTAACCAATCGCCATCCGCTTTACGTGTTGCCGATCATCTTGTTTTTAGTAACCAGTCTCGCCTCGTTGACGTTTGCAGTGCTATCGTCGCGTCCACGGGTAACAAGCACACCACACACCCCTGGTCAGGTACCTAATCCGATTTTTTTCGGTAGCGCCGTAAACCTCACTTTAGACCAATACGAAGAAGCCACTGATGCTATGCTACGCGATGGTCGCCTTCTGTTTGGCCACATGACGCGTGATTTGTACTATCTTGCTCAGGTTTTAGACAAGAAATATCGCTTGCTTACTTACTCTTATACAGTCTTCCTCATGGGGTTCGTGGCCACGGTAGGCGCTTTTTTGGGAGCGTACTTCTTAGAGTGATGAGGACGCTTTGTCAAGCACTGCTTTTGTTTTCTCAAAAAAATGTTTAGCCCGCTCTGGTGTTGCACCGATGCAGACAACACCGAGTTTGCCAAATTGCGATACAGCGCTCAAGAGGTGAAAGACGACGCCTTCTTGCACGGTTGCATCGTAATGGATATTATGACAGACAGCGATATCTAACAAATCATCAGGCGAAAGGCCGCGATAGGTATTTGCCTGCAGGTTATCGGTAGCAAAGTAGTAGCGCGTTTGTCCGTTGGGCATCTGATATTCCCCAGTGTGGTGGTCGTAATAGCCATCAGTCAAAAATTGGAGCATGAGGTAGGGATGAGTTGTGCCACCTTTGCGCAGGTTAATCTCAATGGCATAATGTTGCCACCAGCCGCCGGGCTCCTTAACGGAGATAAAGTCAATGCCGAAACGGCCTATCACACCTTCTCCAGCTAGTCGCTGAGCGATGCGATAGCCGAGATGGCCGATTTCACTAGCATAGGCGCGATGGGCCGGGAAAGTGGCGCCTAGGTATACCTGCCTGTCGTAGCCACCGAGCAATTGATCATGCGTAGAAACTACTTCGATTTGTTTGAGCGGCGTGATTCGGCACTGTACAGAGGGCGAGGTTTTTTCCGCTCCATCGATAAAAGCCTCGACAATACCACCCATTTGCTGCATTTTTTGGGCGAAGGACTCGTATTGCATATCTTGAGCCACCAACTCTAACCTAGACCTCAAGTCGTCCTCTGAAGCAGGTACACCGTGTTTCTCAAAAGAATAAATGGCGTTACCATCGCCTGAAAAGCCATCGTTGAGTTTGACTACAGCTTTGCGGAGATGTGGACATTCGCGCTTTAGCCGATGGAGCGCTTCCAGCACGTCGTTCATGTCGCGCAAATGTTCGTAACCTGGAGGCAAAAGGAGCCCTGTTTGCCGAAAGATTTCCCGGCTGCCCGTTTTCGTACCTAAGTGGTTGAGCCAGTACGGCGTACCGTAAATGGGAATACCTAATTTTAAAGCTAGGGCATGTTCGTGAGGCGTGATGTTGAAACCCACCATGTGTGCCACATGACCAGATGGTATGCTACAGCGAATTTTTTCGATAAGCCGGGGGCGCTCCAAAATTTTTTCCGTTAGCGAGCGCGACGAAGCATCGTAGCAGCAGAGCAAAGTCAAGCGCTGCCGCGCATGGCGTGTTGGAACGCCCGGTAACAGGTGCAAGTAGTAATCGATGATGCTCTCGTCAATCGGAAGGCTCGTTACATAAATGAGATGCGTACGCGGCATACGCAATAACATCAGAAGACATAACAGCCGCTCTTCGTAGTGGTTAATGCCTGAGACTTTAGCTAGAAGTTCCTGATCCAACGTTTGACTGGGCACGACCACTACCGTTTTACCTGCTAATGGATCTGGGAAGTGACTTTCAAACTGTTCAACTAAGTTTGCTTGCAAGGCCTCAAAAGTAGAGCGCTCTATATTTGAAGAGCAAGGAAACATGGCGAAATGACAGACTCTTTTGTACAGATGAGACAAGATTGTGGATTTTTGAAGAATTAAACCATTGATAAAAGCTGTCCGTGAGCGTGATTTTAAACAAGGAGCCTCTCTGTCAATCGTTTGCCCGTTTTATATTTAGGCCGAGTGCACGCAGAGCACTATATTTGTCGCGTAGAATTCTACACCTGTAGTCCTATGCCATACTCTTGGCTCAGAGATTTGGCGGAACGGCGCGCTTTTGGTGTTTGCCAATATTTAGGCGAGAAAATAGGAGTTGCTCCCGCAGAAGTACGCAAGTATTTCATTTACACTTGCTTTATTACGTTAGGCTCTCCTTTGATTTTTTACCTAGTTGTTGCCTTTTGGGTAAACATTCGGCGCTATATTCGGCGTGGGCACAGTGTTTTGTGGGAGTAATTGGTTATTTAGGCGCGCAGTGCGAACGTCTGCATAGGGCAGTCGCGCAAATTTTCATGCAAGGACCAATAGTTTCCTCAGCAATATTGGGCTCGGCACGAAGAACCTTTCCTGCACTCCATGTGTCTAAAGAGATATGAAAAAGGTGGTTATTGCTATTACAGGTTCTTCGGGTGCCATTTATGCTAAGGTGATGCTGGACAAACTGGCTGCCTTGCGCGAGCAGTGGTCTGCGGTAGGCGTAGTGTTTTCGGAGAATGCCCAGGTAAACTGGGAGGTGGAAATCGGTCCGCTCCAATTAGAGATGTATCCATTTAATTTTTACGCAAAGAATGACTTTAATGCGCCGTTTGCCTCTGGGTCGGCGCGCTATGAGACAATGATTATCTGTCCCTGCTCAATGGGTACACTAGGGCGCATAGCGGCAGGAGTCAGCAATGACCTCATTACCCGTGCAGCAGATGTAACCCTCAAGGAACGCCGGAAATTAATTTTAGTGCCTCGCGATACGCCCTTGAGTCTTATTCACTTGAACAACATGAAGTTGCTCACCGAGGCAGGCGCGATTATTTGTCCGGCCTGTCCTTCGTTTTATTCGCGTCCTCAAACACTAGAGGAGGTGGCTGCTACAGTTGTAGACCGCGTTTTGGATTTGGCAGGTTTTACCTTGAGAACCTACCGTTGGGGAGAGCCCGAACCGCGATAGCATCGCGAAGTTGCTATCGCAGACGCACTCCAATAAGCCGTAGAAATTCTCCGCGAGTTTCAGCCTTTTGAAACTCACCTGTAAAGGCAGAGGTGGTCGTCACGCTATTTTGTTTTTGCACTCCGCGCATCATCATACACATGTGTTGAGCCTCGATAACAACCGCTACACCCAGAGGACGCAGGGTGTTCTGAAGAACATCTCTTATCTCAATCGTGAGGCGCTCCTGAACTTGAAGACGACGAGCAAAGACATCCACAATGCGCGGAATTTTACTCAAACCTACAATATAACCATTTGGAATATAGGCCACATGCGCTTTGCCGAAAAACGGCAACAAATGGTGCTCGCATAGAGAGTACAGCTCAATGTCTTTCACGATGACCATTTCGCTATAGTCCTCTTGAAACATAGCTGCCCGTAGAATAGCCACAGGATCCTGACGATAGCCTTGAGTAAGAAATCGGATAGCCCGGGCTGCGCGTTCAGGCGTCTTGAGCAGGCCTTCTCGACGCGGGTTTTCACCAATTTCCTCTATTATGGCCTCAAAATAGCGTTGAATTACGTCGGCGGAAGTACTCATGAAAGAGCCTGTTTGAAGCACAAACGGCAAAAGCGCTCAGGGAGTTCACTCGCCATAATATTCGGTGTAAATCGTCTCAGTTTCCCAGAGCTTAATGGCGTGTAACTGGCAGGGATAAGGTTTAAGCGCCTCTGAAAGTCTATTCCAGATCACCACAGCGAGGTTTTCGGTGGTAGGCTGCATACCTTTGGGAATGAAAGGTACGTCTAGGTTTAGATTGCTGTGATCGAGGTAGTCCACCACGTGTTCCTTAATAAGGACACTCAATTTCTTGACATCCATGATAAATCCAGTGATCGGATCGGGCTTTCCCTTCACCGTTACATGCAAGGTGTAGTTGTGTCCATGCCAGTTTTTGTTGGCACATTTGCCGAAGGTAGCCAAATTTTGCTCTTCCGTCCAATCTTCTACCCAAAGTTTATGAGCTGCATTAAAGCGTTCTACGCGTGTAAGATAGACCATAATATATCCATGTTTATGGAATGCAATGGAATGCAGATTTCTCCCAAAGCTCGCAAAGGTAAGAGCGATTCAATGGGCGAGAAAGTTGTTTAGTGGGTGTAAGGCAAAATATGTCAAAGGAGTAGTAAAAGGGTTGGTTTCTCCCTTTTTCATTAGAAGAACACCTCCTGAGCGATTCGGAAGGTGTTGGCGTGTGCCTCCACGATGTCGCTCAAGCGGGGTGAGTAACCGCCTCCCATGCTAACGGCTACGGGTACGCGATGGCGCCGACAGAGTTCAAACACTATGCGGTCGCGTTCGCGACAACCCTGCCTGCTGACGCGCAAACGCCCTAGGCGGTCAGTATCCAGAATGTCTACTCCGCTCTGATAGAAAACAAAGTCAGGTTCCACGCTGTCAAACAGGCGAGGGAGAGTTTGGCGAAGCAAAGCTAGGTAAGGGCCATCGTCCATGCCATCGGGGAGGGGCAAGTCGAAGTCAGAGCGCTCTTTGCGCAGCGGATAGTTGCGCGCACCGTGCATAGAGAAGGTGAATACTCGAGGTTCGTCTCGAAAGATGTGTGCAGTACCATTGCCTTGGTGCACGTCAAGGTCGATGATAAGGATTCGACGGGCCAGTTGATGATGCAGCAAGTAAGCAGCACCCAGGGCCTGGTCATTGAAGCAACAATACCCCTCACCGCGGTCGGCGAAGGCGTGGTGAGTGCCTCCAGCAATGTTCATGGCTACACCGTACTGTCGGGCAAACAGAGCACACTGGATAGTGCCCTGAGCGATATGGCGTCCGCGTAGAACGAAGCGCTGAGTGATGGGAAAGCCGATGGCGCGTTCTTCGCTTGAGGTGAGGGAAACAGTATTCAGCTTGTTCCAATACGCTTCAGTATGGACAAGAAGAGCAGTTTCTTTGTCCAAAATGTCAGGGTGGAAAAAATTATCTTCCTTTACCGTGCCTTCATAGAGTAATTGTTCAGCGAGGATTTCGTATTTAGCCATAGGGAATCGGTGCCCCTCTGGCAATGGATATACGTATACTGGCGAAAAAGCAATCTTGAGCATACGTAAGTCAGTACAATCTCAAAAAAGGACAAACAAGGGCATCAAAAGTTTAGCTCCACCTTGTGCTAATTCGCGCTCAAAGAATAAAATAATTGGGCTGTTGCGCCCAAAATACCCGTTATTTGCGCCCGCTTGAGCGCTATTTTTCTTTTTTCTAAAACAACAAGTGCCCATGAGTCAGATTTTACTTGGTGTTGGTTCGCGTGTAAAACACCCTGCCTATGGCGATGGAGTGATTGTGCGGTTACATGTGGCCGCCTACGAGGTTTGCTTTATTCAGTTTGGCCTGAAGATGGTTAGCAAAGACTACAATGGTTGGCAGGTTGTAGAAGCCATTCCGGCTGAGGAACCGGTGACATTTACAGAGGCAGAGCAATCACTGATACGGATTTTGCGCGCCTGGTCGGGCGTGAGCCTAGAGACGGTACCTCTAGGCGACCGTTGGAAGGGCGGAAAACTCATCCTTCAGGCTGAAGGCATCCAGCCCAAGGAAGTACCGATCGAGACCTTCTTTCACAAAATTGTCATGATGCGCGACCGCCTTCGCGTCTTAGAGCAACACATCAATGCTCACAAAAAGTTGGACGAGGAAGACAAGATCAATCTTCAACAGTACATCACCCGCTGTTACGGCAGCATGACGACATTCAATTTGTTGTTCAAGAATCGGAGCGATTACTTCGTTGGGGAGAGCTCGAAAGACCGCGATTGAGCAAGGTTCATTCGCTCGTCGCCTGTTGCCCAGCCGACGGGAGAGGGAGCGCTATTGGCTCCCTCTCTTTTTAGGTGTTCCACTACTGGAAGGTGTTTCACCTCGCAAGATTCCTTGAATTTCGAGGGCTGTCGGATTGTCAGGAGCTAGCTCCAGCAGCTTAGTGACAAAGGATTGGGCAGTAGCGTCCTGCTTTTTCAAGAAGTAATAGAAGGAGAGATACTCGTAAGACGTAATCAGGTCTCGTTTATTCTTGACCGGGTCGCTAGCAGTCAATTCCACGTATCGCTCAAAGTAGGGTCGCGCTACACCATACTGCTCGATCAGAGTTGTATCTGAAGGGTTGGAGGCTAGGTCGGGTTCTAATTTAGAGGCAGCTTTGGCGCGCCACAACCAGCCTATGGCCGCGTCGGGAGCTATTTCAGTGATAATGGCAAAGTATTTTTCAGCTTTTTGAAAATGACTAGTATCTTCGGTGCAATAGAAATAACTTACTCCAGCCTGAAGGGCTGCATTTGCGCGTTCCTGAACGCTCTGGAGCGAGTCCAAATAGGCAGCATAGGCCTTTGCGGCGTTACAGTAATCTTTCTTGATGTAGTACATTTTAGCGATTTCGCCGCGCAGTGGCCATAAGGCAGGATCCATTTCGATGGCTTTTTCGTAGTTGCGAATGGCCTGCAGCGTGTCGCGTTTCATTTTGATTTGGAGCTTGGCCAAATACTCGTAATCTGAGGCCAGCACTTTTTCAGGCTGTACCATTTTGAAGAATTCCTCCAAAATCTGGAGGCCTTCGGCGTAGCGACCGTTATCGTAGTCGCAGTATGCTTGTAGGCGGCGCAAGTAATTTCGAGAGGGATCTTTCTTGAGAATCTTCTCTACTAGAGCACTGCATGCAGTACAATCTTTATTGATGTAGAGAAGGTTAGCAAGCAGCATTTCGTCTTCTGTAGTTACCTCAGTCGTATTGTTGACGAGGGCTTTCGCTGCTTCGAGAGCCTTTTGCCACTGTTTTTCAAAATAAAGAAACTCGGCCTTGGCGCGCAAAGCTTCTGTATAATTGGGCTGAAGGCTAATGGCCTTATCTAGGTTAGCCAAGTATCTGTCGTTCAGTTTTGCATAATAATAAACTTTGGCTAACATGAACAAGGGCAGTGGGCTTTTCGGCTCAATGGTGGAGGCGATCTCGTAGTGTACTGCAGCCTGTCCACCATTTCCTCTTTCAAGGAAGGAGTAACCTAAAGCCATGTGGGTAGCGAAATCTTTGGAAGAGATTTCCAGGGCCTTTTTCAGCTCCTCTTCTGCCCGCAGAAGGTCGGGTTTTGCATTACCTATTGGATAAAGGAAAGTTTCACCTACCATTCGACGGGCGGTAGCATCTTTGCGCGCGAATTTGTCTACTTTTTTGAGGACGATTTCCGCCTCCTCTTTGCGGCCCTGAAGCAAGAGAATGCGCGCATTTGCCACCAGGGCATATGCTCCGTCGGGTCGAGCGTTGTAAGCCGACTCATAAGCAGCTTTGGCCTTGTCTAACTCGCCTTTCGCCGCGTATGCGCTCCCTAGAGTGAGCCAAGCTACTGGGTCAGAAGGGTCTCTCTCAGTCAGTTTGGTGTAGGTCTGGATCGCCTTGTCCCAACGACCCATCTGCATGGAGACAATGCCGTCTACGTAAGTTTGAGCTGCTGCGGTAAACGCTGAGAAAACAACGGCTAAGAGAACCGCCTTTTCTTTTTTCAACAGGAAGGAAATCATTGGACGAACGATTGAGAAAGGTGAACAACGACAGAGTGGGTATATGAAGACGCTAAAATCAGCTGCAAAGGTTTGACTTTTTAGACGTTTGCTACCAACAAATGTCATTTGAGAATGCGGATTCGACGATTTTTTTATCTTTCAAAAAAAGCAGACGCAAGGCCAAGTACTCGAGCGAGCGGGAGGTTATTTCTGAAGTTGTATCAAGCGAATAGGAGCCTGAGCGGCTAGGAGTCCATCTTTATGAATAATGCGTTGGCCTGGGTCAGAGGCCAAAAAGGCGGCAAAGCCCAAGCCAAGTCCCGTGCGAGCTTGGGCGTTGATGATATACACGGCGCGCCTGTAGGGATATTGGCCAGTAGCCAAGTAGGCTTGATACGGGCCAAAACCCTCCTTTCCTGGGGCGGCAGCTACATCTACGAGTTTGACCTCGCGCAAGAATGACTGCACTCCTTTATCATCAGCGTCGGAGATCCAATTGGCGCCAATAATGCCCAAGGCATTCTTATGCTTGGCCACATAATCAATCACTTCAGCATTGCCCTTCAAGGCGAATGCATTAGCAGGCAGAGCCGCTCCTCCCCCAATCGAGTCGCGCACATAGCGCACAGTACCCGACAACGGGTGGTCAAAAACGATGACGATGTCTCCTAGCGGTGATTTAGGATTCAGCTCGCGCCAACGAGTCTTCTGGCCGGTTACAATTTGACGCAATTGCTCCTGCGTAAGCAACGTGTCCTTATTTTCTGGATGGACGATAAAGGCCACTGCATCATAAGCAACAAGCGTCATCTTCGGCACGAAACCGCGCGGCTTAAAGTATTGATCAATTTCTTGCTGGGTTAAGGCACGCCCAATTATAATGACCTGAACGGAATCGCGCAAAAGCGCTGCTACGGCTTCGCCTTCGGCTACGTAGTCGGCTTGCACTTCCGCACGAGGATAAAGAGTGTCGAAAACATCTATAGCACTCGCGATAACGGGTTGGTACGCTTCATCTACGAGAATACGAATGCTCCCACTCGTGGGTGTGTCTAATACCCGACCGTCCTTGGTGCGTTGTTCGCAGGAAACAGACACAAGAACAATTGTAAGCAACAAGGTAACTCCTATTTTCCCGCTTTCCATACAGGATACTTTTCTTTTGTTTACCAAAACCTCAAACGCGTTGAAAGGCCATGAGTGGAATTAAATTGAGATAGCCTTTTTTCACCCTAACGGGCTTGCTTCCGATTTTGGGCAAGTTCAATAGGCCTCCTACTTCAATTTCGATAATAGTCCCAGTAAACGCGCCAACCGCGATACAGGCCATAGACAAGAAGTAGAACTGCAAAAATATTGCGAAATTCGATAGGGATATCGGCAAAGAAGTCTCTTTTTGCCAATAGAAGGACACCCAAGCTTAAGTAAATGATAGTCATTACGGTGCCAAAAATGAGAAGAGGACCGCGCAGCGTGCGGCGGCGATGCTCGCGATGCTGTTCTTGGATAGACATAAGGCGAAAGGAAATGAATAGCTCAAAAATTCGGATGCAAGAATACATCTGTGCCGGCTGTAACTCAATGCAAGGAGAGCGAAAAAACTTTACCTGACTAGAAAAGCAAAGGCCACGGCCCTCCTGCTGGCTTTAAGTCGCTTGAAAAACTAGCGCTTTGGTTCCTTTCGGAAGCGATAAGAGTAAAGGTCTGGTTCTCCTTCATAATAGCCATCCAAGACGACTAGGCTATAGGCGTTGCGAATGCAGTCTACTGTTTCGGCCAAGTTTGATACGCGATTGCCGTTGACGCTAGTGATGACGTAGCCTGGAACCATGTTGGTTTCGTAAACAATGCTGCCCTTGCGTACACTGACAACCATCGCTCCTTTTATGCGCAGGCGTTGTCTCTCCTCTGCAGTTAATTCCCGCAGTTCGAAGCCCAAATCTTGGACA
Source organism: Saprospiraceae bacterium (assembly GCA_025055285.1). GTDB lineage: Bacteria > Bacteroidota > Bacteroidia > Chitinophagales > Saprospiraceae > M3007. The sequence continues at coordinate 92,187 of JANWXM010000006.1, read as the reverse complement.
AACTCGAGCCCTGTGGCGCGCGGAATAGAGGCAGTGGAGTTATTTCGGTCTTTGAGCATGGCGTAAGTACGGCGCCGCATGCCGTTGCGCCAGTATTCAATGGCGATGCGTTCACCCGGGCGCATGCGTCCGATGTACTCTTGCAATTCAGGTGTTCGCCGAATAGCGACATTATTTATGCTCAGGATGACGTCGTCTACTCGCAAGCCGGCATCAGCGGCAGCACTATGAGGGTTGACGCGCGTGATGCGCACGCCTTCGGCGTTAGGGAGCCCTAGGTCGCGCGCCACTTCGCTGTCTAAGTCTTCGATATGGATGCCCAAAAAAGCGCGATGTACCTCACCAAATTCGCGCAGGTCTCGCACTACTTTTTGTACTAAGTTGGAAGGTATGGCAAAAGAATAACCTTCATAACTACCCGACTCAGTGACAATGGCTGTATTAATGCCAATCAGTTCGCCTAAGGTATTCACCAAAGCACCTCCACTATTGCCCGGATTGACCGCAGCATCCGTTTGGATAAACGACTCGATGCTAGCTGGCCCACCTAAGATGTTGATATTTCGGCCCTTAGCACTAACAATCCCCGCCGTTACCGTGCTTTCTAAATTGAAAGGATTTCCTACGGCCAATACCCACTCACCTACACGCACGGAGTCGCTGTTGCCGAAAAGCAGAAAAGGCAGGTCAATTGCGTCAATTTTTAGCAGAGCAATGTCGGTAGATGGGTCAGAGCCAACCACTCGAGCTTCAAAGACGCGCTTGTCAGCCAACGTCACCTTAATGCTGCGGCTGTTCTCTATGACGTGATGGTTGGTGGCAATGTAACCATCTGGAGAGAGAATGACGCCAGAGCCCGACGAGTTGGTCAGGGTGCGCCCCCAGTATCCGCGTTCAGCTTCTATGAGCGCGCGAACGTTTACCACAGCTGGCGTTGCAATCTCAGCGGCAGTAGTAAAATGGGTAGGTGCTGCAGCGATCCATGACGCATTAGACCGTCTATCAAAAAGCTTATCTACTAATCGGATGTAACGAGCTTCGCCTTCTTGGCTACCTGCCAAGGTAAGCTGCGCAGTGTTTCGCTCTTGGTGGCGGTATAGAAACACCGCTGTCCAGGCGCTAAGCAAGGCAACGACAATCATTTGAACTGCAGTACGCATAGTAGTTATACCATTGCCGAAGTTCTAGGTTGATTAACGAACACCTGATTTCCGTTTGTGTGCACCCCGTAGGTAGTGAATTTTTAGCGAGCACAGTGCATTGAACCATGAAAATTCTCTCTTGGGAGGTCTTCAACTTTGGGAAGCAGTGGCATTGACAAAGTTTTCTTTCGGCGTTCTCAAAGATCGTCTGACGGCTATGACGATTCGCTGAGCATACGGTGCTGTTTGGAGGAGACGCCTTGGGCGACTTCGGGTGTAAAGTGCTATTTTTTCAGCATTCTTCTTAAAGAAAGAAAAACTCCTGTATTTTCTTTTATACTAAGCAACCTTGCCTTACCTTTGCGGGCCTTTTTCAGAAAAACACGGTTGTTTTGGTCATGGAAATCGTTTCAATAACAGCCCGGCCTCGAGCGGTAGGCGGCAAAGAGGCCGCCAAGCGTTTGCGAAGAGAGGGCTTGGTGCCAGCGGTGATGTATCAGAGTGGGGGAGGAAACCCTATTCACTTTGCTGTTCACCCTTCTGCTTTACGCCCTTTAGTATATACTTCCAAATTTAAGTTGGGAGAAATTGATCTAGAGGGTGCGAAGTATCGCTGTATTGTCAAAGATATTCAATTTCATCCCGTCACAGACCAGATTATTCACATTGATTTTTTGCGCTTAATGCCGGGAATACCATTTAAGGCAACTGTGCCTTTGCGCTTTGAAGGTCAAGCACCGGGAATCAAAGCGGGAGGTAAATTTATTGCTACCATGCGCAAAGTAAACATTTTGACTACGCCGGAACATGTCGTAGATGAGGTGGTAGCTGATATTTCCAAAATGGAATTGGGTACGACCATCCGAGTGCGAGATATTCCCTTGCCGGAGGGCGTTTCTATCCTCAATAATGGCGCAATCCCTATAGCACTCATTGAGGTTCCTCGTGCGCTGCGCAGTGGCAAATAGGACGTAGCATTCTTTTATTCTCTGTGCTGACGGCAGCCTGGCGAGGGACGGGCTGCCGGCAGTTTTTATCTTTTTAAGGCAGTGCTTCATGAAGGAGAAAGTAGCCGTTCTTTATGCTTGCCCAAACTTTACGGCCAATGCTACGAAATTTATTGACGTTATCAGCAGCCAACCCGATGTTCGATTGGCAGTTGTTTCGCAAGAGTTCATGGCGTTGCTACCTCTGCACATTCAACAGAGGTTAGCGGGGTTTCGCCAAGTTTCGGATGTTTTTCAACCGGATGTGCTAACTCAAGCGGCATTGTCCTTACAAAAAGAGTTGGGAGACCCTCTTCATCGCATTATGGGCGCTGTAGAGGCGCTTCAGTGGGCTATTGCCGTAGTTCGCGAGCGGATGGGCATCCCTGGGATGCGACCTGAGACGATTCTCAATTTTCGCGACAAGCAACGAATGAAAGACCTGTTTCGTCGCGCGGGCATTCCCTGTGCGCGTTCGTGCAAGGTAACTACTCGTCAACAAGCCCATGAGTTCGCAGCCTCATGCAACTATGCAGTAGTGGTCAAACCACCCGACGGGGCTGGTTCGCTCACGACATTTCGGGTCAGTAACCCTGCAGAACTCGATGAAGCCCTCCAGCAGATGCCCTCCCGGGAGGTAATGCTCGAGGAGTTCATCTTAGGTCAAGAACACGCTTTTGACACTTTTTCTTTAGAAGGAAAACCACTCTATCACTCCATTTCCTGCTACTATCCCAACCCGTTGGAGGTAATGCGGGAGGCGTGGATTCAGTGGCAAGTTGTTACGCCTTTCGAGGTAGACAGTCCTCAGTACGACGACATTCGCGCGCTCGCCTTTCGCGCTCTTGAAGTCTTAGGAATGCAGACGGGCGTTAGCCATTTAGAATGGTTTCGCCGACCCGATGGCAGCATTGCCATCTCGGAAGTGGCTGCCCGCCCGCCCGGAGCCCAGTTCATGACCCTAGCAGGTCGAGCCGCCGACTTTGATGCTATACAAGCGTGGGCACGGCTAGTGATTTTTGGCGAATTCACCGTGCCGCGGCGTCAATACGCCGTAGGAGCTGCCTACTTACGCGGACAAGGGAAAGGGCGCGTGAAAGCTGTGTCTGGGCTAGACATCGTCGAACGCGAAATAGGGCATCTAATTACCGACTTTAAAATCCCTTCCATCGGTCAAGAGGCAAAAGGCCACTACGAAGGAGAAGGATATATTATCGTGCGCCATCCGGATACAGGGATTGTTCGCCAAGCCCTATCGCGCATCGTATCGGTTGTTCGTGTGCATGTAGGTTGACCTGTTCCTTTGCCGCAATTGCAGGGTGTATGTTAACACAGCAAGAATTATTGACCAGACTTCGCCCTCTTTTGGAGAAAGAAGGGCGCCTCTATCAAAAAGTTACGCGTATCTTTGCCCGTCCGGCACGCGAAGGAGAAGTAGTAAACACCGTCACTGCGGATGGCCTAGAAACCGTCAATGTCGCCCGCCCAGGCGACTGGCTAGTGCGCAATCAGACGGAGGCAGAGGAACAATACTTGATCTCCGCTGCAAAATTTACTCGACGCTACGAATGCATCCAGCCTGCCGACGACGGTTGGGCAGAATATCGCGCTGTGGGGCGCATCCGTGCCCTCGAACTTACTCCTCAGCGGCTGAATGCCCTGGATCTTTGCGCTCCCTTCGATTTTGTCGCTCCCTGGGGAAGCCTTATGACTGCTCGTCAAGGCGATTTCTTAGCTTGCCCAGAGGATGGAGACGAAGTTTACCGCATCGCCCGAGCAGAGTTTGAACAAACGTATTTGCCTCTTGATGAAAGAAAGAATGAAGGTCGCTGACGTTAGGAAGATAGGTATAAGGCCTCTTCCTCTCATGTGTCTTGCTTTTTTGACCACGTTGCCAAATAGTATGTAAACGGCAGAAAACGCACTTCGCTAGCTATTTAAAAATCAGAGATTTATCAGGAGGAACTAATCTCTCAAATGAAAAAAGTACGGGCGACATGTCTACTTCTTCTGGAATTTTCTTCCTATCTGCGCTTGCTTTCCATCTGACTCTAGCGGGTTGTGTTTCTAAAAAAGTTTATTTAGTTGAGGCAACTAAACGCCTTGAGTGCGAGACGCGTGAAAAGACAATAATGGACGAGCTATTGGAGCGCAGGCGGGAGTCGGCGGAATGGGCCAAGCGTTTGGCCGACCTTAGCCGCGAGTTAGGTCGAAAAGAAATGGAGATTCAGGAATTGGAAAAAGAATTAAGCGAACGCACGGCAGCATTAGGGCAGTCAGCTGCTCAACTGCTAGCAGATAAAAATGCCTTAGAAAGAGCGCTTTCAGACGTGAAGGAACAATTAGCGCGTCAAACTGCTCGACTAGCCTCCGTTAGCGAAGCCCAAAAGTCGCGTCGAAATGCGCTAGAGCAACTGCATCAGAACCTAACGCAGCGCTATGCCGACACAAAAGGAGCAACTGTGGAAATAGCTGAACCAGCAGTGTTACTCACATTAGCGGATGCTCATCTCTTTGACAAGAGTGGAGTCCTCGTTAGTGCAGAAGGGCGTACTCTGCTCAGACCTCTGGCCGAGTTACTCAGTCAAACGCCTAGTATTGGCGTAGAAATCATAGCTTATACCGACAACGCCGTGCCTAAGAACCTTAAAAACGTTGAAGACACCTGGGACTGGAGCCTAGCCCGAGCCAACAATATCGTGCGCACGCTCATTCAGCAATTCAATGTAAACGCGAATCAACTGACTTCCATTGGCAAAGGCGAATACTATCCTGTAGCATCCAATGAGACTCCAGAAGGTCGTCAGCGAAACCGCCGAACTGTTATTGCTCTCTACCCACCGCTAAGTAAGGTACCCTTCGCAGGTGATTAGATCGTTTAGGCCTGGAGTTCCACTTCTCCCCATTTCTGGCGTTCTTCTTCATTCCACAAGCTAGGGAAGAAAATGCGCTTTTGATGTTTAGGATGAAGGTACTTTTCCCAGGGAGAGCCGCCAGTTGCAGCCGTCTGTTCGTGACCGCTGCCCAAGTAAGTATGGGCCGCCTGAAGATGAACTAACGGCCAGGAGACGTTGAAGGTGTAATCGAACAGGCGCAAAGCAGAGCGAAGAGCTTCGGTATCCTTGCCCTGCTGCGCTAGCGCTAAGTAGCGCAGATACAGATTGTCTTTCTCCATGCGCCGAGCTAATGCATAAAAAGAGTCGAGGTATCGTTCCTCAAACTGTTGGAGAGTGAGCGTCTTCATTCTGGTTTGGCGGTCGTAGCCGGCATCTTGCCAGTAGATGAGTTGAAACTTTTCCTCTATCGTCATATCAGGGCGCACTTCTGCGCGCCGCTGCGGTGGAATAAGATGTTCCAAAGGTGTACACTGCAACTCAACGTATCGAAACTGAGCTGACTGAAAACCACTTGCTGGGGCCAAGGCCAAGCGAAACTGGCTATATTCTTCGCAGCGCATGCCTTGGTTCATTACACTAAACGACGTTGTTAGCAGGCGCGTGTAGCGCACCAACCGATGCAGCTTCTCTTCAAACACACTTGCTTCAGGGAGAGGACCGCGCGTAAGTTGATCCAATTCGTGGCGTACTAGCTTGAGAATTAGCTCAGTAACCTGATGATAAACAATGAAAACCATCTCATCGGGAAAATTCGTGCGCGGATGCTGAAGAGACAACAGTGCATCCACCTGGATGTAGTCCCAATACGTCAGTGGACGCATGTGAAGCAAACCCTTCAGATAAGTCTCTGGATCTTCTCTGAGACTGCGGTATTTATGTTCAATTTGTTTAAGCAGCGCTTCCATGTGCTTTGATAGAACATCTTTTTTAAACAGTTGGGTACGAGGTCAAAGATAACCTCATTTCTGCGCACTCTAACGAGTGATTTTCGTCATGAGAATGGTCCTATCTCGGCAGGAAAACGCTGGACATTTCTGCATACCTTTGCTCAGAATAGTTTGTTCTCCATCTTATGTGGCAAGAAAGAGAGAATTCGCTGCAAGCAACTTTTCGCTTCCGCGATTTTGCAGAAGCCTTTGCTTTCATGACGGAAGTAGCCTTTGAGGCTGAAAGGCAAAATCACCATCCGAATTGGACTAATGTATGGAACACAGTGGAAATTCGACTGACTACCCACGACGCAGGAAACGTAGTCACAGAAAAAGACCGACTGCTGGCCCAAGCGATTGATCGCATTTATCAAAAATATCAATCCAAGTGAAGTGGTTAGAGTTTTTGTGTCAACGTTTACCTAACGCTCTGACATTAGGCAATTTATTTTGCGGATGTTGTGCAGTAGTACTGTGGTTAGACAACCAGCCCTACCCAGCTGCTGCATGTACAATAGCCTCTTTTATTCTCGACTATGCCGACGGCCTTCTGGCTCGTGCGTTGAAAGTGTCCTCGTCTATTGGACGTGAGCTAGACTCGTTGGCCGATGGCGTCAGTTTTGGCGTTGTGCCTGGCCTTATGCTCTATTGCCTGTTGGCGAATGCCTTGTGTATGCAAGAGCCGGCTCCAACGGCGATATCCACAGCAGCAAGGCTCTGGTGTTGGGAGGCAACGCCGGCTTTCACACTTTCTTTGTGTGCCGCCTACCGCCTTGGGCGATTCAATCTAGATGTAAATCCGCGCTCCTATTTCCTCGGTTTAAGTACGCCCGCCTGCACCGTGTGGGTGCTTGGTTTGGCGTTGGCAGCATCCAACAACACCTTTGGCCTGGGTGATTTTGTCCGCCGAAATCCATGGACAATATACGGGCTGACGGTTCTTCTTTCGTACCTCATGGTCAGCCGAATACCCATGCACGGCCTTAAGGTTGAGGGCTCTCTCCGAGTAGGTTGGCAACGTCTCTTAGCCTTTGTCGTAACAGGTGGGTTGCTGTGTTGGGGGCTAGGGCCATTGGGATTAACCGTCGCAGCAACGCTCTATATCCTGTATTCCATAGCATTTCCACCAGCATAGACATGGCTAAGCCCTCTTCTCGCTCTGTGCGTGCAAAAACTGCTTAGCCATAGGAAAAACGGTTGGATGCTTACTCCAGTTTAGCGCTTATGCTCTCCTATTTTTTGCTGCTTTGGTTGTGCCTGCTTAGTAGTGCATGGCTCGGCTGTGGACCCGATAGTTCCTCTTCGGCTTCAGTTGAGCAACGGAACACGCGCTCCTCGCCCTCTGTGGATACGGCATTTTATTTTTCTTTGAACGAGTTGCTCGGTAAATTCGACCCTGCTGTACACCCAGATTTCGCCCGTATTCCGGCGCCTTATGCGACGCGCCCCGACCTGTATTTGCGCCGAAAGGCTGTAGAAGCTCTTGTGCGCATGGCTAAAGCCGCACAGGCCGAGGGTATCAACCTCCGCGTGCTTTCTGCTACTCGTTCTTTTTCCCATCAAAAGGACATCTGGGAGCGAAAATGGTACGAACGTGCTAACTCGATGCCCGATCTAGTGCTACGCGCTCGGTCTATTTTGGAGTACTCTGCTATGCCCGGCACTTCAAGACACCACTGGGGCACCGATGTCGATCTGAATTCTCTGCGGCACGAGGATTTCGAAGCTGGTGGCCCTCATGAAAAAGTCTACAAATGGCTTTGCCAGCATGCTCACCAATTCGGCTTCTGTCAAACCTACACCCCTCTGGGTCAAAACCGAGCCTTTGGTTACCGCGAGGAAAAGTGGCACTGGTCGTACTTGCCCTTAGCCTCACCTATGCTTGAGCAGTATGTTGCTCATGTAACCGATAGCTTGTTAACGGGATTTGCCGGAGCGCAAACGGCGACCTCACTAAAAATTATACAGCACTACGTGTTGGGCATAGACGTCAACTGTCGTCGTCGAGAATAAATGGCGTATTTTCTCACCTCGCTTGCATCCCTCGAGGGATCTGAATACATGCTCTTTCGACAGGCAGTAGACCCATCTACGAATGGAATGCTTTGCGCACAAAGCAGGGAGTGCCCTACATTTGTCCCAAAACGAGATTCATGTGTGTACTCAGAAAATTAGGGCTGGTAGCTTGGGGCGCAAGCGTGTGTTGGAGTTGTCTTGCTCCCGAGCAAGCTAAAGATAAGCAATCAATACAACTGGACTGGACGCGGCCGGAGATACAGCATCTGTATAGCCTTCGAGATGAAGGCCGCACAGACAGCCTAATTGCTTACTTAAGTCATCCAGAGGCTACGCTGCGGTACTTAGCGGCAATAGCCTTTGCTTCTGTGCGCGATTCTACGGCTGTTGAACCACTTGTGCCTCTTTTGCGCGACCCAATAGAGGAGATTCGCATCGCGGCTGCTTTTGCCCTAGGTCAGATTGGCTCCCCGCGCGCCGAACAGCCCTTGATAGAGGCTTTCCGAAGGGATGACTCGCTGTCGCAACACCAGCGCTTCAACGCAGCCGTGCTGGAAGCAGTGGGAAAGTGCGGGGGAATACAGAGCTTGCGGCATATTGCCACGGTGAGCACCTATGAGCCCACCGATACGGTGCTGCTCGAAGGTCAATGCCGAGCGTTGTATCAGTATGCTTTGCGCGGCATGACCCATCCAGAGGGTACCACTGCCATGATTCAATACGTGGCCAACGAGCGTCTGCCTGCGTCCGTGCGCTTAATAGCAGCTCATTACCTCGCTCGCTCGCCAGAAGTGGTACCTGATAGCCTACAGGCCATTGAATTAGCGGCAGCTTTTGTGCGTTCCACAGCTCCTCATATTCGCATGGCCTTAGCCAAAGCGCTGGGCAAATCGCGTACGCGTCCAGCTTTTGGTATCCTGTCCAAAGCCATCAGAAACGAACAAGATTGGCGGGTACGCTGTAACCTCATCAACGCTTTGGCTCTATTTGAGCCCGATACCGTATTCGCGCTTGTATTTCCGCTAGTACAAGACCCAAATCCACATGTATCCCGAACTGCGGCAGAATTTTTTGTCACGCACGGAAATGCCAAGCATGCCGACGATTACTGGCGGATTGCGCGAGAAAACCTGGACTTACCCTGGCCTACGCGGATTGCCCTTTACCGGGCCTCTTACAAGTGGCTCAGCAGCGGTCATGAACGCAAGGAGTACCTCAACTATCGCCTACGCGACCTCTTTTTAAAATCGCCCAATCCTTACGAACGAGCAGCCTGTTTGAAAGCCTTAAGCGAGGTAGGATGGCAGTTCAAATGGATACACGACAAGGGCTTCGCCGATACAATACCTGTAGTGCGAAGTAGTGCAGTAGAGGCGCTTTCTACAATTGCACGACGTCCCGATTTTTTTCGGCATTTTGGCGATAACGCCCGCTTGGTCAGACGCAACCTGCTTGAGTATTTTTTGGAAGCTATCCGCTCTGGCGACGTAGGCATGATGGCTGCTGCAGCGGAAGGCCTCCGCTCTCCGGTACTGCAATATCGCGACCTCGTTGATTCGGCTCAACTGGCTGAGATCCAAACGGCTCATAAAAGGCTAAAAATTCCTCGCGACTACGAGACGCATTTAGCCTTGGAGAAAACCCTAGCCTATTTGGAGGGTCGCCCTGACCCTCTCTACAAAAAGCCACCCTACAATCACCCGATTGACTGGGCTGTATTGAATAGATTAAATGCTCGTTCACGCGCTGTCATTCAGACGGAATTAGGGGCACTAGCTGTTCAGCTTTATCCGGCCTGGGCGCCTGGGTCTGTAGCAAGCTTTGTCAAATTGGCTCAGGAGGGCTACTACGACGGTAAGACATTTCATCGCGTAGTGCCGAACTTTGTCGTACAAGGCGGTTGTCCGCGCGGCGACGGCTATGGTGCCCTAGACTTTTCTTTGCGCACTGAAATCGGCCTCCTCTCCTATGACGACGAAGGCTATGTAGGTCTTGCCTCTGCCGGCCCTGATACGGAGGGTGTTCAGTTCTTCATCACGCACTCGCCCGCACCTCATCTAGATGGGCGGTACACAATTTTTGGAAAAGTGGTACAAGGAATGGACGTCGTCCATCGCCTTCAGCCAGGCCATCGAATTCAGCAAGTGACTATCCAATGATGTTTTCTGCAAAGCGGTAACGAAAAGAGATATGGCCAAAAGCCATGGGCTACTTGATAGATTATGCCGAGCCCTCATTTTAAGTGTCTTCTAAGATTAATTAGTAGGTAAAAACTCCTCAAACGGCAATATTCGCGTTGGGCACAGGGCGCGACGCAACAACACTCAACGGGCGTTCGTGTGGTCAAAATAATTCTCACTTCTAACTCAACTAAAGGCTAGAAGCAAAGCTTTAGCCTATTCTAAATCAAAGGAAAAAGACTCCAACTGCGATATGCAGTCTCTCGAGAAATAAACTTTTAAAACGATGGCTGTTTGCCATCTCTGACGTTTTGCCTAATTTGCCTCAATCTGAAGAGAGGTTAATATTTGGCTACTCGACAAAAGGGCTTTTGTTTTGCGATGATTTTTACCATAAAAAAGACCTTCCAATGCATATGACTACAGAGGCTACAACCACGAGTATTTCTGCTACATCTGAGACCAAGAGTCGCGTTCCAATTACGGTGACGTATGGTGACGGTATTGGCCCAGAGATCATGAGGGCTGTTTTATTCATTTTAGAGAAAGGAGGAGCTCGTATAGATGTAGAAGTTGTCGAGGTGGGCGAAAAGGTTTATTTGTTGGGCAATACGTCGGGCATTCCTCAAGAGGCCTGGGAATCTATTTACCGCACACGCGTCTTATTGAAGGCGCCTATCACTACACCACAAGGCGCGGGTTACAAAAGCTTGAATGTAACTATGCGCAAGACGCTTGGATTGTTTGCTAACGTGCGCCCATGTGTTAACTACGCACCCTTCGTGCCTAGCAAACACCCCCAAATGGACATAGTAATCATTCGCGAAAATGAAGAAGATCTCTACGCGGGCATCGAACACCGCCAGACCGATGAGGTCGTCCAGTGCCTCAAGTTAGTTTCGCGCCCTGGTACGGAAAAGATAATTCGCTACGCGTTCGAGTATGCTCGCGCACATGGGCGCCGAAAGGTCACTTGCATGACGAAGGACAACATCATGAAAATGACGGACGGCCTGTTCCACCGCCTCTTTCGCGAAATAGGTCAAGCATACCCAGACATTGAACGAGAGCACTACATCATTGACATTGGCTCTGCGCGACTTGCCGATACGCCCGAGCGATTTGACGTGATTGTAACGCTCAATTTATATGGTGATATCATTTCCGATATTGCAGCACAAGTGAGCGGCTCGGTAGGTTTGGCAGGCTCGGCTAATGTAGGTAGTGAATTCGCAATGTTTGAAGCTATTCACGGTTCGGCACCTGATATTGCAGGCAAAGGTATTGCCAACCCTTCGGGATTGCTCATGGGCGCTATGCAGATGTTGGCGCATATTGGCCAGGGCGATGTGGCAGAGGTCATTCACAATGCTTGGCTTCGAACCATTGAAGACGGTTTTCACACGCCCGACATTTACAATGAATCGTACAGCAAGATCAGCGTGGGCACTCAAGGATTTGCACAGGCAGTAGTAGACCGCTTAGGCGAGCGCCCTCGTTACTTGCGGCCCGTTACTTACGCCAAAACCAATCGCCGAATTCATGTACACCTTACGCCTACAGCACCAACAAATAAGCAACTCGTTGGCGTAGATGTTTTTCTACATTGGACAGATCGCAATGCAGAAGCACTTGGCGAGCGACTAAAAAAACATACCCAGGGTCAACTCTCCCTGCAGATGATTACCAATCGAGGCGTGAAGGTCTGGCCTCAAGGACATCCAGCGACATTTTGTACTGACCACTGGCGCTGTCGCTTCCAAACGCCGAGCTACACGCCTATTTCCTATCAAGAAGTACTTCTGCTGCTCAACCAACTCTACACTGCCGGCTTCGAAATCATCAAGACAGAAAACTTATATACCTTCGATGGCGAGCCCGGATTCTCGCTAGGGCAAGGGCAGTAGCTAGGCTGTATTCGAAAAGCTGGGGCGTTTTACGTTCAGCTGTTAGGGAGATACACTATCTCTTTCCAGAAGAGGAGGTTTTGAGCTTAAAGTAAAAAAGTGGCGATGCTCTGAGGACAGACACGGGGAAGGCGAAAAACGGCTTCTATCCTCCTAGGCAACCCTACACTGCAGCATTACAGCCTCTCGACACCTTATGTGCCTACGACCTAAAAATATGGGCAAGGGCCTCCTCTAAGTGCGGATATTGAAAAGTAAAGCCTGTCTGCTGAATTTTCGCCGCTGATACACGGGTACTGTGAAGCACAACCGTAGCCATTTCACCCAACATAAGGCGTAAAGCAAAAGCAGGCACAGGGACGTGAACGGTCCACCGCTTCATGGCACGAGCAGTGGCGTGTACAAGTTCGCGATTGCGGACAGGATGAGGAGCAACAGCATTGTAAATGCCCTCCACGGAGGAGTATCTCATAGCCCATAGAAACATGCGGCATACGTCGTCGCGATGAATCCAGGAATACCACGCTTGCCCATCAGCAAAGTAAGCGCCCAGGCCAAACTTCAAAGGGCGGGCGATTTCGCGTAGGGCGCCACCCGAGCGCTCAAGGACAATGCCGATGCGAAAAACAGCTGTGCGAATACCTAAAGCGCCGATGGTTTCTGTAGCGCGCTCCCATTCGACAGTAGAGGCACTCAAAAAACTCTGATCAGCAGGCGGATCGTTTTCCGTCATCCAGCGCTCTCCTGAATTGCCGTAGTAGCCAATGGCGGAGGCAGCAAGGTAGGCCTCTGGCTGATACGAAAGCCTCTGGAAAGCTTCGCGTAGCACGCGTGCACTTTCTACTCGGCTAGCAACAATGAGTCGTTTGCGCTCGGGAGTCCAACGCTTATCGGCAATGCCAGCGCCCGCTAAATTGATAACCACATTGGCACCCACTACGGCCTTATCGTCAATTCGGCCAGCAAGAGGATCCCACTCATAGTGGTTTACAGCCCGCGGCATGCGGGTAAGGATGCGCGTGGAATAACCTTTCTCCTCTAGCATCTCAACCAGACGAGAGCCAATAAAACCGCTGCCGCCAGCAATCAAGACAGTCTTTTCCATGAATAACTCCCTGAGCGTATGGTCTATCAGAACACGTGCCGCTCAGCATGGTAGCTCGAGCGCACAAGCGGCCCACTCTCCACGTACTTGAAACCTTTAGCTAGCCCAACTTCCTTATACTCCGCAAAAACATCAGGATGGACAAACTCCACTACTTCAAGGTGCATCTTCGTGGGCTGCAAGTATTGGCCTATGGTCAAAATGTCGCAACCGTTTTCTAACAAGTCATCCATCAGGCGGAAAACCTCTTCTTTGGTCTCGCCTAAGCCAACCATGATCCCGCTTTTGGTGCGCTTTCCGTAAGCTTTTATACGGCGTATTTGCTCCAAACTGCGCTCGTATTTGGCCTGTGGGCGTACTTTCCGATAGAGGCTGCGAACAGTTTCCATGTTGTGGCTAACCACCTCTTGTCCAGCGCTAATCATTCGTTCAAGTGCTTCCCAGTTGCCCTTTGTGTCCGGGATAAGTGTTTCAACGGTCGTCGCTGGACAGCGCTCTTTTACAGCGCGCACGGTGCGGTACCAGATTTCGGCTCCTCGGTCTTTCAATTCGTCTCGATTAACAGAGGTGATAACGGCGTGCTTGACGCCCATAAGCCAAATAGCCTCGGCTACCCGGCGCGGTTCATCCTCATCGTATTCAGTAGGACGGCCAGTTTTAACAGCGCAAAACGAACACGAACGCGTACATACGTTGCCTAGAATCATGAATGTCGCCGTCCCTGCTCCCCAGCACTCGCCCATGTTAGGGCAATTACCGCTCTGGCAAATGGTGTGAAGTCGGAATTCGTCCACAATGCGGCGAACCATTCGGTAATTCTCCCCCATAGGCAGGCGCACTTTAAGCCATTCTGGGCGCCTAGCATGCGTAAAGGAGGGCTCGTTGACTACGGGAAGCTCGTGCATATTTCCATTTTTGCGCTAAAGTACGCTAGATAAGCCTTACTAAGGCCAGTAGTAAACAGGTGGACACTTTGTCTGGTTCAAGGTGACCATTTAGGCCCTCATGCACGTGCCTTTAAAAGCCGATAATTTCAAGCGCGTTTTAGCGCTATAATTCAATAATATATTTTGATAATTTGAGAAATCATCAAACTTAAATTTACAATGAAATACCGAGCTGATCTTTTCCAGATGTATAGCAAATGGAAGCTGTGAGGACATGTATGCGGTTCTAGCATCGGCATTTCTAGGCACGGCGATATCTCAATTCATGCAATGCCTCCTCCGCAAAAGGCTCATTAATCACCCTTGCTGAAGCCCGCTTGCATCTACCTTTCGCCTCTCAAAGCAAAAGATGGAATATTTGAAGCTAAGAGCGAGCGACACCGCGCAATACTGAAAGCCTTGCACCGAAACAACTGAAGAAAATCGACAGCTGCTTACTACTTAAGAGATTTGAAGGCGCTTCTCATTTCATTTGCACAACACTTTTGTGCCTCGCCGCGCCTTGTTCGCGTTCTATCTGCTGAAATTTTTCTTGGGCATTGTAATACGTTCTGTATTAAGATGAAATTCGAAAGGAGTTTTAACTTTGTGACTGCCATTTAAATAGAACCAAACGCATTACCAAAGCTACTGCTATGAAAGACAGCAAACAGAAGTCATTTATTTCCGATGAAAATGTCTCAGTCAGACTATTCAACAACGATTTCCTAGATCGCCTTACGCGCACACACATTGCCGTTCCGGTAACCCTATTTTTCTTGTATGCCGCTGGGCTGATTTGGTGGACGAAGAAGGCTACCGCACTTAGCAACCTTCAGATAGCGGGTCTTTTCATAGGTGGCATGCTGTTCTTCACGTTGGTGGAGTATTTAGTTCACCGTTATGTCTACCATATCGAACCAACCACTGAGAGGCGGCGCAAGTTTCAGTGGACGATGCACGGGGTACATCACGCTTATCCGAAGGATAAGAGCCGTTTAGCAATGCCACCCGTTTTAAGTGTGGTTATTGGCACGGTTTTGCTGGGTCTTTTTCGGCTCTTAATGGGCCAATACGCGTTCTCTTTCTTGGCAGGATTCATGGTGGGTTATGCGTTATACTTGGTGGTGCACTATTGCGTCCATATCTTCAAGATGCCGAAACATGCATTGAGGGTGTTGTGGATCAATCACGCCATTCACCATTACAGTCAAGATGACGTTATGTTTGGTGTCTCTTCGCCGCTATGGGATTATGTTTTCGGCACCGTACCCAGCCGGAAAAAACGCGAAAACCTCCGTGTGGTAGTAGAGGATGCAGAGCGATATCTTTAAACCTCTAGTTGGCCTCAGCCTCGCGGGAACCCTTTGGCGATTTTCATTCACCTAAAACCCTATATTTTCCCTAGCGATGGACTCAATGGCTGCATCGTTTGACCCTCACGACCCACCGGAATATGTTGAACGCACGTTCCAGGTTATTACAGTAGAACGCGAACGTTATCTAAAGAAGCGCCGTGAGCTGAATAAGCTTCCACCCCTTACAGACGATAACATCGTTGGACTGGCCATCTCAGGAGGAGGTATTCGATCAGCTACTTTGGGCTTAGGCATGCTTCAAGCCTTCATTCGGGCTGGTATCTTGAAACGGTTCGATTACATGAGCACCGTTTCAGGCGGCGGTTATATTGGCGCGTGTCTGTCGTCGCTATTGAGCCAAGAGCCCAATAACGTAAGGAAGTATGGTCCACCGCTCAACGACAACGAGCGCTACAAACCAGAGGAAGCAGGCCTAGACGAGGAAAATTGCCCACTTTCGCCGAAAATAGACTACGAATACGAGCCGCTAGAGAGCACGCGCTTGACATCTAAGCATCAGCTGCTTCACTTGCGCCGCTATGGAGAATATCTAACACCTCGGCGCAGTTTCTTCAGCTGGGATGTCAGCCGAGCAGTGGGAGCCCTCATCTCAGGGCTGATCATACACATGGTGCTCTTTCTGCTCCTGCTTGCCGTCGTCGTACTAATCCACCATGTGCTGTTCGCTGCTCTGTCAAAAGGACTTTTTATTGAGACACTTCAACATCCAGCACCTTTCTATAACGCGCATCATCCACACGCACCTATCCCATATAACTATCTGGTTTCCAGTAGGTTATGGGAAAACTTATCCATGAGTGAGCGAATCAGCCGTTGGTTTTCCTGGCATTTGTGGCCTCAGCTATACCTAATCGGCCATGCTGCGCAGAAGAGTTGGCCACTGGTTTGTTTGTTTTTTGCACTCGGAGGGTTATCCGCTTGGATAGCAGTGCTTTTTTCACGCCGGCTCCCTGAGCGCATAGCACGGATGGAAAACGAAGAGGCGCGATATAAGCGTCGGGATACAGACCGGTACTACGACCGGCCTGGTGGCCAAAACATATTTCAATTTGTAGCCAAGGCTTTTGAGCGAAATTTTTTAGGACTAGCGTACCTCTTAGGACCAGGATTGTCCTACTTAACGGCCATTGCGCTTTCGCAATTGGGCTACTGGAGAGCCGAAGAACACACTTACTTCGTCATGATGGCCCTGCCTGCGGCGTTTGCGAGCGGTTTGCTTATCGTCGCCCTAGCGACAACTTCGCTGTTTTTTGTAAATAATGCCTCAGAAAAAGTGGCAGGTCGACTCTACCGCTCTTTTTACACGGGCATTCAGGGTACAGCATTCATGGGGTTAGTCCTCTCTTTGTTGTTTCCATTGGGCATTATTTTGCTTTTTGGTGAACACGGCTTATTGGCGCGTTTATTAATTTCATTCGTGCCCGTAGCAACGGCGTACTATTTTACGGCCCAAACTCTCGCTAGCAAGACTGGTATCAGCGGTCTCTGGGAGAAAGTGCTCCGGACGATAAAGAAGCCTTTACTCAATCTATCTATCTTCTTGTTGATCGGGTTGGCATTAGCCTGGGTATCTGCTATGCTTTTCCGCCTGGAAGAAATGTGGGTAAAAGAAGATGCCGAACGGCTCTGGGTGGCCAGTTGGATGCTCTTGATTTTTGGCGGATTACTTGTGTTGCTGGGTTTTGCAGCAAATTCTAACGACATCTCGCTTCATTATTTTTACCGCGATCGGTTGACGGAGGCATTTCTGCGTACAGAAGGGCGCGTCCAGCGCCATGAGACCCAAATCAGAGTCGGAGAAGGTGCAACCTCGAGCGTACATCCAAAGGGGCTCTTTGACGTAACGCTGCGCAATCATGAGAACCTAAGACTAGCCAATTTGGGAGACGGCAACGGAAAGGCTCCCTACCACATCATCGTGGCTGCCCTAAACCTTCAAGGCACAGAAGACCTGGCACAAAAGAGCCAAAAAAGCGACCATTTCATTTTCTCTAAATATTTTATTGGCTCGCGTACAACGGGTTATTACCGAACAGACAGGTATCGAGGTGGCGGTACAAAGCTGAGTACAGCGATGACCATTTCGGCCGCTGTGGTCAGCGGAGGAAGAGGTTACATGAGTTTTGCTGCCTCTAATTTCTACCTCACCCTTCTGAACTTGCGAACGGGCTATTGGATTGACAACCCTTGGTATCTGCATAAAGAGGTAATAGAGGAACAACTCCGCAAAGAAGGCATTATCGCACGACACCCATTCATCGAGCACATCCGCCAGCGGCTAAGGCGTTATCCATTCTGGTTGTCCTACCTCCTACGCGAGATGACCGGAGAACTTGACGCCAGAACGCGCAAAGTATACGTATCGGATGGCGGGCATACAGGCGATAATCTCGGTCTTTTACCTCTACTTCAGCGGCGTTGCCGCACCATTGTAGTAGGAGATTTTGAAGAAGATGCTTCATTTACCTTTGCTTCCCTAGGCCAAGCGGTTCGTTTAGCAAAATCTATATATGATATCGAGATTGAAATAGACCTAAGACCGCTCATCCCTAGAAAGTTGGATGTAGAGCCTACTAGTGCCTCTTGTGTAGCGATTGGTCGAATTAAATACCCTGCTAGTCGAAACGGGCCAGCAATGGAAGGCCAGTTGGTATACCTTAAGTCTTCTTTAGCACAAACCCAAGAGGGCGAGCCTATTCCTGTGTACGTGTTAAATTATGCACGGCTTCGTCCGGATTTTCCTCATGAGAGCACAAGTGACCATTATTTTGACGAGCGCCAGTTTGAGGCCTATCGCATGTTGGGCGACTACATCGGTCGGCAGGCTATTCCACATATTCGCTTCCCGTAGAATGACGGGTCGAAAGCATACCTTTGTTGTTTAGGTACTATGCGTATTCGTGCTTTCGCTCCCTTGCTCATTTTGGTTTTATGTACACGCCTGCCCTTGGCAGCTCAAGTCCTTGACGATATAGAATACTCTGTCGCTCAGGTAGAGGAGTTGCTCGACCAAGCTACTCAGGCGCGTTCCGACGCCGAACGGTACCAAATGGCTGAACTGGCCCTGACGATTGCTCGCGATTTGCGCTTCGACGGCGGAATGGCGCGCGCTTACCTGATCATGGGCCAAGTACGTGCCCGCCATGGCCACCCTGAAGAAGCGCTCCAGTTCCTCCTAGAGGCTGAAGAAAAACTTACTCCTACCGAACGCACACCCTCTCTCGTGTCCAACAGACGAGCATTACAGGAGGTTTATACGAGTATTGGCGATATCTTCTTCCAAGAAAAGGATTATCCCAATGCTCGACGATATTACCGTCAAGCGCTGCAACTGGCTCCTGCTAACGAACAATTAATCGAGAAAATTGGCGATGCTTTCTTGCAAAACATGCACTACGATAGTGCTGAAGCAACATACAAAACCTTGATTAATCATTTCAAAGCGCAGGGCAAGTATTCAGAACTCCTTCAAGTTTATCAAAAACTAGCAGCAGCCTACAACAGCGAAGGCAATTTGAGTAAAGGGCTTTTTTACTATTTGGCCATCGAAGAGGTCGTCGAACGCCACGGCGGGCCGATGCTCCGCTCCGTCATGTACAACAACTTAGGTAAACAGTATGCCCTCCTCAACGACTACGAGCGCGCAATAACTTACTTTCAAAAGGCTGAACTCCATTGCCAATGGACGACGTGTAATCACCTCAGCGCGATCTACACCAACATGGGAGTAGCGCTTCACAATACTGGCCGAACCCGCGAAGGCCTAGAGTATCTTCAAAAGGCTACTCGACTGTTGGAAGAGCAAGGCAACCGAGGCGCCTTAGCCTCGCTCAAACACCTTATAGCAACTATCTATTTGAGCAACCGCGATGCTCAGCACGCTCTAAACTACAACAACGAAGCGATGCCACTAGCCTCGAGCACCCAGCAATATGACCTACTAGCCAAAATCTATCGCTCCGCAGCAGATATTTACTATCAGCTGTACGAATACGACAAGGCCTATCACGCGTATCAGGAATACTTGCGGCTCAACGACGAGTTGCGCCGTCGAGAACAAGAGCGCCAACAGCGCCTAGAGCAACAACGCGCCTTGCTCCATGCCGCCGAAAACCAGATCAAATACCTCCTTATCCGTCAGAATATTCGCGAGCTAGAACTGCAAAATGCCCGATACGAACAGGATCGTTTACGTTTACAAAACGAGAACCTTGAACTAGAACGGCAGCGCCAAGAAAAGGAGGTTCAATTGCTGTTGGCCCAACGCGAAACCGACCGCATCCGCTTGCGCGAACAAACTTTATTGGCCCTAAAAGCGCGCAACGAACTCCAATTAGCTGCACAGCGCTTAGAGGCAGAAAGGAAAGAGCGCATTATTGCTCTGCTCAAACAGCAAGAACAAATTGCGCTCGCCCAGCGTCAGGCTGACAGCGCCCGCATGGAGCAATTGCGTTTAGACCAACTTTTCCAGCAGCGCGAGCAAGCCTCCTTTCGCCGATTCGTATACACTGTAGGCAGTTCAGGGCTCTTACTCCTCGCCCTGCTAACTGTAGGCTGGTTCTTAGCGCGACAAGCTAGCCGGCGATTGAGCGCCCAAAACCGCGAAATTGAACGCCAAAAGATGCAGATCGAGGAAGAGCGCCGCAAGAGCGACCAGCTGTTGCTTAATATTCTCCCTGCAGAAGTAGCCAACGAATTGCGCACCCATGGCTATGCCACACCTCGCTTTTACCCGAGCGCTACAGTGGTGTTTACTGATTTCCTCAACTTCACCAGCCTGTCGGCAAAGCTGAGCCCAGAGCAACTTATTGATGAGTTGAACGAGTGTTTTCTAGGTTTCGATGAAATTTGCGAGCGCTATGGCCTAGAAAAAATCAAAACCATTGGCGATGCCTACATGTGTGTAGGCGGTTTGCCTGTTCCTAACGAAACTCATCCTCTAGATGCCGTTCGCGCTGCTTTAGAAATGATGGCCTGGTTGGAACAGCGCAATCAGACCAACCCTAGGGCTATTTTCCGCGAAATGCGCGTAGGCATTCACACAGGTCCGGTAATTGCAGGGGTAATCGGCAAAAACAAATTCGCCTACGACATCTGGGGCGATGCCGTCAACCTTGCTTCTCGCCTCGAAACCCTTGGAGAACCCGGGCATATCAACATCTCAGGAGCCACATATGAGGCCATTCGCCATCATTTCCGCTGCACTTATCGAGGTAAAAAAGCTGTCCACAATAAAGGATTAGTAGATATGTATTTTGTAGAAGCACCTCTGACGCCTTAGAATCATTTTGGCCTTCTATTTGCTGTTTTTTGGAATGGTTTTAGCAAAGGTTACCTTTGCGCCTGCGTGAGTAGACGAACTGCTCGCACTTTTGGTTCTCCATCTTGTGTTACCCTTCGGTAATTAACTGATTGTTTCTCCGTGTCTTACATACGCTTGATTTCTACCGCTGATTGTTCAAACTGTGAAAACATTGTTCTTCTTGCCTTTCCATCTGACAGTGAGCTTCTCTCGGCCCACCTAAAGCCCGACGAACATCTCTTTTTGAAGAAAGCATTGCAGCGCGGCGTTACCAGCTGTTGCTTTCCACAAACTGACCGCATCGTCTTCGTTTGCTTTCTCGACGAAGCGATTGAAGCAAGCGAAGGAGTGCGCCTGGAAAAAGCGCGTCAGACAGCAAGCCAATTGCTGCGCGATATCCGACACTACAAACTCGACGCTGTGGGCATTGTAAGTTACTGCCCGCATGCCATTACACTGGCTTTTTTGGAGGGTTTAGTCCTGAGCACTTATCAATTTACCCGTCACTATTCGCAACCGGAAAAGAGAGCAGCCTGGCCTTCAAGGATATATTGGATATGCGATGCAGCGCCCACTGAAACAGTACACGCGCTTAATGCATTGATAGAGGCTGTATTTTTAACGCGCGATTTGGTGAACGAGCCCCATTCACATTTAGATACGCTCCGTTTCGTAGAGGCAGTATGCGCTGCTGCTGAGCGCTACGGCTTTTCCGCACAAGCATTGGAAGCAGAAACTATTCAACAATTAGGGATGGGAGGCTTATTGGCTGTTGGCCGAGCCAGCGAGATGCCGCCTCAGTTTTGCATTTTGGAATGGAAACCCACCCTACCGCGCAACAAACGTCCAATCGTTTTAGTAGGCAAAGGTATAGTTTATGATACCGGAGGATTAAGTTTGAAAACACCAGAGGCCATGGAAATCATGAAGTGCGACATGGCCGGTGCTGCTGCTGTCCTAGGCATATTTTGTGCAGTGGCACAAACGCGCCTTCCAATACATCTTATTGGCCTACTTCCTATTACCGATAATAAAGTAGGTAGCCGTTCGCTTGTGCCCGGCGATGTCATTCGCATGTACTCGGGTACTACCGTCGAAGTAACAAATACTGATGCTGAAGGGCGCCTTATCTTGGCTGACGCACTTCACTATGCAAAGCGTTATGATCCCGAACTCGTTCTCGACATAGCTACCCTTACTGGTGCTGCAGTACGCGCTTTGGGCCATCACGCCATATGCTACATGGGTACGGCTGAACCTCTCATAAAACAGGCTCTAGAAACTAGCGGTATGCGCACTTATGAACGCCTCGTAGAACTGCCTCTTTGGGAAGAATATGGCGAAGACCTCAAGAGTAATGTCGCTGACCTTAAAAACATGGGACATGGCCCTGCAGGCATGATTACTGCAGGGAAGTTTTTGCAACACTTTACAGATTATCCATGGTTGCACTTAGATATTGCTGGCCCAGCGTACCTTCGCGCTCCAAACGGCTATCGTCCTAAGGATGGCACAGGCGTAGGCGTGCGTTTGTTGTTCGATTTTCTCCAAAATTATCCGCACTAAGCGCGGAGTCTACGCACTCATACACGCTCGCGCAGAGGTTTTCACGATTCACTGACGCTTCTACAAAGATGAATTACAACATAACCATCGGAATTACTTGCGGCGATATTAACGGTATCGGGCTGGAAATCATTCTGAAAGCCCTCTTGCTTAAAAAGGCAGGCCAACAGCTTCGTTTAGCCATTTATGGCAGTACTAAAGTTGTCGCTTATCACAAAAACATCATTACTCCGGAAAACATTCAATTCCACTCCATAAATGCTCCTGAGGAAGCACAGCCGGGGCGGATCAATATCATTAACTGTTGGACAGAAAACGTCAACATTACCCTAGGTAAGCCTACTGAAATAAGTGGTAAATGCGCCTATTTGGCCCTAGAAAGAGCTGTAAACGACTTGAAAACCGGCAACATAGATGCTCTTGTAACAGCTCCAATCCACAAGAAGGCTATGCAACTGGCTGGATTCCCCTTTGTTGGCCATACGGAATACATTACTCAGGCGCTTGGAGCCAAGGACTCGCTCATGCTCCTCATCTCTGACGACTTGCGCGTCGGATTGGTAACCAATCACCTTCCTTTGCGCGAAGTGGCCGGCGCTATCACTAAAGAAAAAATCCTCGATAAGATTTTCATTCTCTCTGAGACACTTAAGGTAGATTTCGGTATCAATAAGCCTACTATTGCCGTGCTAGGCCTAAATCCGCATGCCGGCGATGAAGGGACGATCGGCGACGAAGAGGTTTCCATTATTCGACCTGCTATCGAACAGGCGAAGGAAAGCGGAATACTGGCCTATGGTCCCTTCCCAGCCGACGGTTTCTTCGGATCGGGAATGTTCCGAAAATTCGATGCCATCTTAGCCATGTATCACGACCAAGGACTTGCTCCTTTCAAGACACTTAGCTTTGGAGACGGCGTCAACTATTCTGCCGGCCTACCGGCTGTGCGGACTTCCCCAGACCACGGCACGGCCTACGACATTGCGGGCAAAGGCGAAGCTGACGAAACATCCTTTATTCGAGCGCTTTATTTGGCCGCCGATATCGTCCACAACCGCAACGAATACCTTGAAATGCGAGCCAATGCCTTAGAAGTAGCCAAGCGCAAGACCTTAGTTAGTGAAACAGGTGAAGATGAGGAAATTGTGGAAGTGCCCGAAGAATAACTTCAGCCGGTTTTGCGCACAGCGTTCTCCAAGGGCAGTCCGCGCTCAAAAGCTGTAATGTTGTGCAGCGTCGTATGAGCGATTTCTGTCATTGCTTCATGCGTAAAAAATGCCTGATGAGAAGTAATCAACACATTAGGGAAAGTCATTAAGCGGGTAATGAGGTCATCCTGAATGATTTCGTACGAGAGGTCTCGAAAAAACAAGCCCTCTTCCTGCTCATAAACATCTAAACCGAGGTAACCTAGATGCCCATCTTTGAGCGCCTGAATAACAGCCTGTGTATCAATTAATGCGCCGCGGCCGGTATTGATAAGCATGGCACCGCGACGCATCAAACGAATTTTATCGGCATTGATGAGATGGTAAGTGGCCTCTGTCAGAGGACAATGCAATGAAACAATGTCCGACTGTTCGAGCAAGGTATCCATCGTCGTATACTGCATGCCCTTCGCCTCTAATTCAGGGTTAGGATAAGGGTCAAAACCCAAGACCCGACAGCCAAAACCCATCATGATCTGAGCAAAAGCCTTTCCAATTTTGCCAGTGCCCACTACGCCGATGGTCTTTCCGCACAAGTCGAAACCCATGAGATTATCTAAAGCGAAATTCCCTTCTCGGACGCGATTGTAAGCGCGATGTATTTTTCGATTTAAGGCGAGGATAAGGGCTACGGTGTGCTCGGCAACTGCATGAGGAGAATAAGCAGGCACGCGAACCACCGTTAAACCCCAAGCCTCGGTAGCGGCCAAGTCCACCTGGTTGAAGCCAGCACAACGCAAAGCTATGAGTCGAACTCCCATGGCAGCCAATTGTTTTGCTACCATCGCCGTCACGCGATCGTTGACGAAGATGCACACTGCCTCGTGTCCGTTCGCCAACGCAGCCGTTTCCTCTCGCAATGGCACCTCTGTATACCATAGATGATGTAGCCCTTCCCAATTTGCCCGATCGAAATATGCTCGCTCATACGCGCGTGCAGAGAAAAAAGCTATCTTCATACAATTTTCTCTTGTTTATGAAAAGCCTTTGTAAATTAGTGTGTTGCGCTACGTTGATTAGCCTTTGCGTCTTGATGCCCCTGTTCTTCTCTTGCGTGGGAGATGCAACCACCTCTTCAACGAAACATCCAGACGGACAAACCTTATACCGTCAACATTGTGTGATATGTCATGGCGCCGATGGAACTTTGGCACTCAATGGAGCCGCTGACCTTTCTCGCTCTACTCTCAGTATGGAAGAGCGCATTCATCAAATCACCATGGGCAAAAATACCATGCCGCCATTCGGAGGAGTACTAAAAGAAGAAGAAATCTTATCTGTAGCTCAATACATTGAAACATTTCGGAAATGAGATCAAACGATAAGGTTCTAATTACAGGTGCCACAGGTTTCATTGGCTCTTACGTGCTTCGCCTTTTGCTTCAACGCGGATACAAGGTGCGCGCGTTAAAACGACGCAAAAGTGCTCTTGATCTCGTGCGCAATGTTGCTGACAAAGTGGAATGGGTCGAGGGCGACGTTACTGATATCGTAGCCTTAGAAGAGGCCTTCGAAGGAGTCACTCGCGTTTGTCACTGCGCAGCCCTGGTCTCATTCCGCTCCTCCGATGAACGCCGGATGATGCGTATCAATGTGGAAGGCACGGCAAACATGGTCAATTTGGCCCTAAATGCAAACGTTCAACACTTTGTGCACGTTAGCAGTGTGGCTGCACTAGGACGCGCGGCCCACAGGCCCGTGCTTGACGAAACCTGCCCATGGGTAGATGGCCCTACGAATACCCGCTATGCCCTTAGTAAGTACCTTTCCGAGCAAGAAGTGTGGCGTGCTCATGCCGAAGGGCTACCGGTGGCTGTAGTCAACCCTTCTATGGTATTAGGCAGTGGTTTCTGGCATGTGGGAACAAGTCGTTTCTTTCTTCAAATTTATAAAGGACTAGCGCTCTATCCCATAGGGCAGAACGGTTTTGTAGACGTGCGCGATGTAGCTCAATTTATTCTTCTTTTACTCGAGCGCGGTATTCAGGGCGAACGCTACATCTTGAGTGCACAAGATCTTCTTTTTCGAGATGTGTTCTTTCAAATTGCTGATGCCCTTGGTGTACGTCGTCCTTTTATTCGCGTAACGCCATGGCTAGCCGAGATAGGCTGGCGCCTCGAATGGCTCAGATCGAAACTCACGGGTGCTGACCCTCTTCTAACGCGCGACAGCGCCCGGGCTTCTACCTGCCGCTTTTCTTACCGAAACGACAAATCGCTCACTGTCAGCGGCTTTACTTACCGACCCATTGAGCAGACTATCCGAGAGACGGCGGCTCAATTTCTAGAAGCGGCGCGCGATGGGTTCTCTCCTCGTATCTTACCCATGTCTTAAGCATCAGATGATTCGGTAAGAAGCTCTAACTACTCAGATTTTTTCCTATCTTAAAGAAAACTCTCTCTTTCAAACCTCAGCATGAGGAGAAAAGGCAAGAAGGCTACTCACCTCTGCAACTAGGCTCACAGGATATCGTCGGCAAGCGCAAGGACCGAAGAAGCCAACAATTGCGCTGCGCACTACTGCTGCATCCGTTGGCAGCCTCTACTCAGAACACCTCTCTGGCAGCGAGCACCCACCTGTTGAGTGATGGCGCGAAAGATCAGTTACGTTTATTCGTTGGCCGTTGCTCACTCAAATCAAATTTGACTCGCTCGTTTAACCGACCTTAAAGGTAACCGAAGGAGGTGCGCAGAGGTTTCGGTCGAATAAGGCACTGTTCTAAACCTTTCATCCGTCTTTTGCTTATAACTGCCCACCTCCGCTTGCGCATATGCGAACGCTCGCTTGCCCTGCAGTAACCGTAGCCGACAAACTCTTAGAGCGACTGATGCACTTTCCAGACTATTTCTATGGAAACCTCAAACACTCCAGCCACCTGCTCGCGGTTTTAATCCGAGCATTTGCGCATAAGCCAGTAGCATCTTCTCAACGCCTTGCTCCCAACCCTGCTTAAAGCCCTACTTCATGTCCGTTTCAACGCTCTTCTTCAAAATTTTCCCATAAGCCGTTCTTGCTTGCTTCTCCGAAGACGGCATCAATATCTTAATTACGTTCGCAATCTCTCCCTTCGAAGGCGTGGAACTCTGTCGTAAACACACAAACGTCGCCTCACACAATTGTATCAATACCTCCTTGCTCGCAAGTGTAGGCAATCGCCTACAATGAATCCGCAGATACCCGTCTTCGCGCCTATGCATGAGCGCCAACAACGTGTTGCGCAATAGGCAAAAACGTCTCCAATCGCTCAATGTCCTCGTCGCTGAGCGCCTATGCGTTGACGTACACCATGTCAAAATGCGGCATATAGCCGCTCAACGTCATCAACACCGGCCTATACTGCTCGCACATTCGCGCTTATATGTGCCGTCCAACACTAATATATCTTTGTTCGAAGCGAATACAAATGCGCATCGCCTCGCCATTAGTACTCTTTATAATCTTCCGCCCTTAACTCAAGCATATCTAGCGCCAAACACGTACCCTCCGTCGAAGCATCGGGGCATTGTGCAAATGCCTAGAGTAACATACATTGCTCTTCTTCCTACGCACACTGCGCCGACATAGAGCATTTGCCTTACTCCAACCAACCTAGTTGCTATAGGAACAAGCTCGCCTCATGCCATGAATTACACGCGGCGTTACGAAAAAGTTTGTTTTTTCAAATGCCTTTTTCGTACCTTTGCCGCCTCCTTCAGAAGACGACGGTATTTACGCAGTAAAAAACCACACTTTTTCGCATGTTCGCTATTGTTTCCATTGCCGGTCAGCAGTTTAAAGTTGAGGAAGGTCAGCAAATCTTCGTCCACCGGCTGGCAGCTCAAGAGGGAGAAAGTATCTCCTTTAGCACTGTACATCTTATCGACCGAGATGGCGAGGTCTCTATCGGCACGCCATACGTGCCGGGTGCTCAGGTAACTGCCACTGTATTAGGTCATTTGAAAGGCGACAAAATCATTGTCTTCCATAAGAAGCGCCGCAAAGGCTATCGGAAGAAGAAAGGACATCGCCAGTTGTTCACCCGAATTAAAATTGAAAGTATCGCTTCCTAACGGCATTTCTATTCATTTTTGTTAAAAATTTTTTCGTATGGCACACAAGAAGGGCGTAGGCTCCACTGATAACGGTCGCGATAGCAGAAGCAAGCGCTTGGGCGTCAAAATTTTTGGCGGCCAGCGAGCTATTGCGGGCAACATTATTGTTCGCCAGCGCGGTACTAAATTCCACCCTGGAAAAAATGTATACATGGGTCGCGACTACACTTTGCATGCTGCCGTGGATGGGATTGTTTCTTTCAAGCGCACGCGGAACAACCGGCGCATCGTTAGTGTGATTCCCTTTTCCGAGCTTGAGGTTTTGGAAGTGGCAGCTCCTGAAGCTGTGCTCCAAGCTCCTAGCCTCGGCAAGACATATGCTTCAACGTCAGAAACTATTGCTGAGGCGCCCCTGTCAGTCCCAGCAACGCCCGCGGAAGAAGGCATAGAACGTCTGGAGGAGAAAGTGGCTGCGCTCGAAGCGGAGGAGACCTTCTCTGCTACCGAGACGACAACGGCTCCCTCACCGGTGCTAGAAGAGAACATCACTTCGTCCAAAAAGACTTCTAAGAAAACTCCAAAGCTTAATGACCTCAAAGTTATCGAAGGTATAGGGCCAAAAATCGAACAATTACTTCAGAGTGCGGGCATTGACACATGGGAGGCGCTAGCAAACACTCCGGTAGAGCGCTTGCGCGAAATCCTAGAGGCCGCAGGCCCGCGCTATCAAATTCACGACCCTTCTACGTGGCCTGCTCAAGCGCGCTTTGCTGCGAATGGCCAGTGGGAAGAGCTAAAGGACTATCAAGATATGCTTATCGGCGGGCGCAAAACCTCGGAGTAGAAGGGATGTGGCGCCGGGATGCTTCTTGGCTGTCGCAGCACGTACAAAGAAGAGCGGTGGGTATTCGCTGAAGAACTCCACCGCTCTTTTGCATTTGAAACTATAGTATATGGTTAAGCCTTTTATCCTGGTATTCCTGGGTGGCGGCTTGGGCAGCCTTTGCCGCTACATTCTCTGGCTCCTCATGCGGCCGTGGCAAGTACATTTCCCCTGGGCAACGTTAGTGGCTAATGTCGCAGCGTGCCTGCTCTTTGGCCTTTTTATCGCCTGGCAGGGAAACGGCTGGCTATCCGATGACCGCCGACTATTGCTCATCACAGGTTTTTGCGGCGGTTTTAGCACGTATTCCACTTTTACGTCTGAGAGCTGGGGACTTTGGCAAAGCGGTCACCCGCTCCTTTGGCTAATTTATGTCGTAGGCCAATTTTTCCTGTGTACAGCCGCGCTTTTGCTTGGCCTGCGCCTAGGCGCCTAGAGAATATGCTCACTTCGAGGCGGTTCGCCACTTGATGGTACAACCAATAGCTTTAGTCTCTGGGCGCGGCACTTCCTTTCCTGCTAGAAGCGCTTCAATAGCGTTCTCCAAATAGCGCTCCTTTACCCCGTTGGGATCTTCATGGTTGTCGTCAATTGCTCCTATATACCGTACACGCCGTTCTTTGTCTAGCAGAAACACATGAGGTGTGCGGGTAGCACCATAAGCACGAGCAATCTCTTGAGTTTCATCGTATAAATAAACAAATGGGAAACCCTTTTCCTTGGCGCGCTTTTGCATATTCTCGTAGCTGTCGGCTGGTTGAATGTCCTTGTCGTTCGGATTGATGGCCACTACCGGAAAGCCTTTTTTCTCGTACTTTTTATGTAGGGCAATGATGCGATCCTCATAAGCTACAGCAAAAGGGCAATGATTACACGTAAAAATCACTACATATCCCTTTGCCTTCTTTAGGCTCGCCAGAGAAACCATCTTGCCGTCTACGTTTTTGAGCTTAAAATCACGCGCAACGTCTCCTATGCGATACCCCCCACCGCTTTGAGACTGTAGCGAAACTGCCAAGAAAAGAAAAAGCATTAAGCACACTTGAGAAAATCCTAGCTTCATAACTATATTAGGTTTGAGTAGTTACATCCTAGCGTTTTCATTGACTCAAGGCCTCTTGTACTGCTTTCTCGAGGTCCTCATATCGCACTTGACGTTCGAAAAATCGCTCAAATTTTGTCTTTGGGCGAATGACAAGGGTTGCAGGAATAGCCCCTGACCATTCTGGTGAAACGAGGTCGATCCAATCATTAGGTGTTTTTTCATCCATAAAAACGACGCGACTCCGGAGCGATTGCTTAGCGAGGAAAGGCTTCAAACGGCGGTCTACATCGCGGCGGAAGTCCGTACTCACAAGAATTACTCGAACAGGTTTCTCTGCGTACTCTGCATGTAGCCTCTCAAAGTAGGGCAATTCCGCGATGCAGGGTGCACACCAACTTGCCCAGAAATTAAGCACATATATTGTATCAGAAGTGTCTGTGCGCCAAGTTTTTATCTGGTCAGCCCGAATGAACAAAAGGCTATCTTGACCCTTTAAGTACAAAGCAGAGGCGATAAAGACTAAGGATAACAGGGTTTTACTCATAGGTACAGCTATAAACGCACTGCCTCCCTAATTTGTTAGCCAGAAATAGACTTATGCATGTAAAAATATAGCCTCAAGCAGAAATTAGCCAACAAGACCTTCATCAAAATGTTATGTGTGCTGCCAATTGGGCGAACGGCCGCCAGCGCTCGGCGTTATAGCGCCACCCCCCACGTAGACCGATATGAGGACCAGAGCGTACACTGCCAAGGGTAAGATCGCCAAACACCGTTGGCAACAAACGAATCTCTTCAAGTGCCTGCATTTTCTCTTGTTGTGTCAGCTGAGGTGGCCCAAGAGGGGTCCATACCATCGCTCCTCCCTGAGGACTTCTCCTGTACAGTTGCCGGATTGTGGTGGTGCTTATCGTGTTTTCCTCCCGCGTCATCCAAATTGTCAGGCTAGCACCCAAACCAACGCCGAAGAAACCACTCAAATTTCGGCGCAAGAGCAAGGGCAATTCTAAGGAAAATGCCTCTTCGTGGCCTTTTTGCAGGATACGTTGAGAGATTAAGGTATCAAGATCGCCCTTAAGAGTATTGATATCGCCTGAAATCTCCCTAACACGCTCTGGTTTTACGGTGCGCAGTTGTAGGCCGGTGAGCACTTCCCCTTGCAGATACGTACGCCAAGAGCTATAGGGCGATAGGCTAGCGCCCAGGAAATAATAACTGCTCGTCGCTTCATTGTCTAGATATGAGCCATAACCCGCCTTAATGCCAAGCGACAGACCAGCCTTGAAGCGCGTTGTGGCGTAATTCGTCACAACAGGCTCGTTTTTATCAAAGACGATCGAGGCTTGACTTCGGAAGGGTAACTTAGGTAAGCGCCGCTCTGTGTAAATTCGATAACGTACAAATCCCTTCGTTGAATCCTTGTCGGAGCAATCCCTTTGGCGCGTTCCAGGCAGATAGATATTTTGAAAAGTAAATACCACTCCGGCGTCAGTAACAGCCGTATCTAGGCATCCTCCTGGTTGAGGAGGCTCTGTGCAGATGGGACAACGCGGATACCATTCAAGTGGCTCGATTCGGCGCTTGTTTAGGCTTTTGGGTGTTTTTACAGTAATTTCAATTCTTTTCGCCGGCCCTTCGCCAGTATTTTGAAATCGAACCCGGTATTCTAAAGGAGAATTTTTCGCGCGACGGAAGTTCATACGACCCTCAGACACAGCGATGGAGTTTGGGTCGTGCGAATTAACAATTTCTATTTCCAATTGAAAGGAATCTGCTGGTATGGCCGGGTCCGAAGGGACAAAGACAGCCAACAGGTGGATAAACGCGCTTGTATCGCGCACCATCGTAGGCATGCCTAGTAAGGTCACAAATAAGTTGCGCGTCTCCCCTGGGCGCAATTCAGTAAATCGCCAGATGCGTTCGTCGCGGTAATCGCGACGGGCTTTTTGGAGCCATTCTTCTGCGGAAGAAGTCGATTCGGCCCAAAGCGAAGAGACAGCATCACCGGTGGACGCAATACTCCAATTTTCCCAGTCGAAAACAGGTGCTGTAGGAGCCATGGAATACGCAACTTCAGGTGTCTCGCCGTAATGCGTGCGCGCTTCTAGAAATTGAAAGTGAGGATTAGGGAATTTGCGCTCATTAAAAAACAAGTGCAGCCTTCCACTCGTCGTATACAAGGCACCTTGGTTGCGATAGCTGAGGATACAAAACAGCTCCTGATTTGCTACAGGCTGGCGGTTTGTGCGCAAAGCAATGCTCTGCTCAGCAGCAGTAAATACTCCTTTGGGGCTAGGTGGGGCACTTGCGTAGGCCGTAGCGGTTACTTTTTTCCTGACGGGCTTTGGTGGTTTCTTGTTGTCATCGTAGTGAGCCGTCCCGCAGAGGATAACTTCATACTCACCGCTATGGGCATAAGCATGTCGAGGACTCTCCTCGAAGCTAAAGTGCCCATCTCCGAACTCCCAATAACTAGTATAAAAAGCAGGAGGCGCTCCAGCTATCTGCACAAGCATCGGATAGGTCGGCTTAAAGCGAAGTCCTTCTCTTTCAGCAATAACTGAGAATTGAGCGACGGGTGCTGGCAAGGTGTCCTGTCCTTTAACGTTGAGACCTACTCCAAGAGAAAATAATACCCAAAGTACCCGTTGAATCTTCATAGCAAGTAATTTGACTGTACAATTGCTGAGCAAGTACTTCAAATAGTGCGCCGAAAGTACCCTAAGAATATCCATCGAGGTAGGCAATTGTTACGAATGGGTTCCAATTTTCGAGTATAAAATCAAACCTCTCACTGTTAGTATCTCGAAGCACACAGGCCATCATTGCAGCCGCTCTTGTCTTATTGGGCTGCTCTCTCTCCCGTATTTGAAAGGCGATGTCGCTTGTCCTCTCGAACGACAGGTAAGGCTCTTTTAACTATCGCAGCACAAGAATTTTCACCACTACTCCTTGCGGGTCTTCAAGGAGGCGCGTGCTTGTAGCAAAAACCGTATAAACGCCGCTGGCTACGCGACGCCCTAGATAGTCTCTGCCATTCCAAATAGCCTGACCTCCAGCAGCACGGCCTTCATAGACGAGATTGCCGGCAATGTCGGTAACTTTAAAGTTTGCATCGCGTGCTAGGCCGTAAATAGCAATAGGGCCGTCGTAATCGGGCTGAACTGGATTGGGATATGCAAAGGGTTTTTCGGTGTGAATGGTCCCTCCTTGTGTAGCTTCTGCGCGATACGAAATGATGCCCTTGTTGGTGGCTATCCATACCTCTCCCGTTGTATGGTCAATAGCAATATCGCGAATGTGGTTATCTAATAGCGGACTATTGGTGGCTGTGAAGCGCGCAAGTTGAACATCGCCTGAAGGCGATAACACGAAAATACCGTTCGTGGTGCCTACCCACTTGCGGTTAGCACCATCTACTGCGATCGTTTGCACAGACTCGTTTTCGAGCAAATAGCCATTGAAACCATCTACGTTAACAATACGCCGGGTACCTCGGCAAACATCTTTAAAGACATTATTTCCGCAGGCAAAGCTGACAATTCCCCGAGTCGTGCCCACCCATACGTCACCGTCTAAATCCACTGCAATACAGTTAACGGTATTGGTGGGCAATACGCTGTTGGCCGTAGTAATGTGGCGATATTGATCATCGGTCGAAGCATCAAGGTTAGCCCCGCTATCGTAGACTAGTAGACCACCATTAAAGCCAACTACGAACCATTTATAACCGCTCCGATCTACTGCTACTTGCAGGAGGTTATTCACAGGAGCGGTAAAGTTGCGCATAGAGCCATCGGCTTTCAGCACTGCGATAGGCCGTTGAGGTGCACTGTAATTACTTATCCATAAGTTGCCGGTGCCGTCGAAAGCGAGCCCTCCAATAGCCGTGCGATTAGGGCCAGAAATGCCAGCGTTTTCTAGGATAGAATTATACTGGGTGTATACCTTGGCTGGCTTATCAAGGCCATTTATTTCCACTAGTCCACCCCAGAAACTACCGATGTAAAACTTATTTGGCACGAATGGATGAGCAACAACGCGCCAGAGGTCAACATGACAGTCTGAGGGCACGAGTTCGGGATTTGTCTGCTCGTTTAGGCGCACCCATTGGCCATCGGGCTCGCGAATATAGAGACCCTCTCGGTTGTAAAGAGGTGTTAACGTCTGCTCATTACCAGGTGTAGCAACCAATACACGTCCCTGAGCCAGCTCTATTTCTGACACTTCTTCGCGATGCGGTGAATTATAGCGAAAACGATCGCATTTTCCTGCTGTGGCATCGTAGTAGCGAAAGTCATCTTTATCGTCGGCCATCCAAAAGCGACGTATGCCGTCTTCGATACAGTAGCGTGGATTAGTTGCTTCACAGCCCCAGTGGATTTCGTATGGGCCTTCGTAGGGACCGTTCATGTACTGGATATTGCCATTGAAACCCTTGCGTCGCCCAATGACTAACCCTGGGCCTTCAGCAGTAAGAAAAGAAACGTCATACTCCGGATGCCAACCGATAGTATCTAATTTCACGCCATCGTACCGGCACAAAGCTCGCCCTAAGCCTATGAAGAGCAGGTTTTTGTAGGAAACCATATCTGCGGCGGCAAAGCCTCGTGGCAATCCGTGTAGCGGCCCTAGCAACTCCCAACGCCCAAAGTCGGCGGGATTAGCATCGTCGATGGGCAAGCGGAAGAAACCCTCCAATGTGCTGATGTATAGATACCTTTGATGTATCTCCACCGTGCGAACTGCCTCATCGGTAAACGCAGTGAAGACCACCTCTGCTCGTTCCAAATTGAGCTTGATAAGCCCAAAGCCGCAGGCTAGGTAAGCGAATGGGCCATCGAAGGCAATGTCATAGATCCGCTTGTCTCCGACGAGTTGGTAATTAAAAGCAATCACGGGTATATTGCGAACCGTGCCGTTGTCAGTACGCCAAATGTCTAAGTTGCTATTCCGATAGGCAATAAGCAGCGAGCGGGTGGCTCGATTGTAGCCGATGCGTTCGATGCCTGCATCGCTCAAACCTTCCACCCGACTGATAAATCGCGGAGTGCGGTCTGTCTTGTCTACCTCTACTATCGCCAACTCTGTGGCCAAGTAGACCTTACTTTCGCTCTGGGCCACCATAATGGCCCGCTGCCAAGGCAGATGTTGACGCCATTGCCCTAACGCAAGATCGGGAAAGCGAACATTTGTTTGCCCTGACGTTATGGGGAGATAGCACCACAACATCATTGCGGTGAAAACACTAACGCTTCGAAATAATGCTTGCATAGCGGAATAACGGACTTTTCCGCTCTTTGGTGCGCCTCATGAGGAGGGGGTTGCCTATCTCTACTAATAGGCTTTTTTAGAGGGAACGTATTGGCATCCTGGAGGATTCTATGGATGTTTGCCCTTGCGATGACTGAGGCGAAGGCACTGTTTGATTTTTTGCAGTATTTGCTCTCGCAAGACATATGGGCACGCTGGATAGCCTGTGTGTTGTTGGTGGCAGTGCTATGGACACTCGGACGAATTTTTCGAGTGGTGATAAGGGCCGTTTGGCAAGGGTTACGCACCTTATGGCGCTTAGCATTCGCCTGGAACTGGAGTCAGCTCGTCGGAGTAGCTCTCTTAGGTACTTTCATATGGGCCCTTAGCACTCCACTTATTGACATCCTGCAAGAAATGGAGCAACGTTACTTGGCGCCAGTTTATCTAGAGGATTACATTGCCCTGACCGAAGCACATCAACTAGCACTTTTTGAGGAAGAGTTGCGGCGCTACACCGATCCATACGAACACGCCATAATAACGCAACGCACTCGCGAGATGGCACAGAAGGTAGCATCCATTCCTTTGGCGATATACGAAGCAGCCTACCTAGAATGTGGTCTGAAGCCCTTTGAGATACGCTCCGATGGTATTGCTGCCGGTTGGATACAGTTCACGCGCAAAGGAGTGGGTGGATTGCGTTACCGAGGCAAGCCCGTGTCGTTCGAGGACGTATTGCAGGCGTGTCAACGACGCGATGTCCACTTCATCATGGACTTAACTGAGCAGTACTTGCTGCACAAATACGAGCAAGCAGGTCGCCGCCCACTGCACAACACGATTGATTTGTATTTAGCGCTCTTTGCGCCGGCGTTTATCGGCGCGCCTCACCATCAAGTCGTCTACGCTGGTAAAGAAAATCCCAGCTATTACAAAAATGCTGGTCTTGATGGGTGGTATGTTGTCCGAACCTCAGACGGTCGGCAACAAATTTTTAACAAACGCTCGGCTAGGGATGGGTATATCACCGTTTGGGAAATTTACTTGGCGCTTGAAGCCAAAAAGCGCCGTTTGTTTGCATCCTATCTCAAAAGGTGATTTTTTGGCTTAGCGCCTTATCGATTAATCCAACTAGATTAGCCATTGATTTTCAAATTTTTGCGCAAAGAGCCAACTACTAGGGGACACAAGCCTGCCCTATGCAAGGAGTATCGAATGCGTTAGAAAAAATTGCAGCGCTCGATCTTTGTACGCTCTTTAAGCAAGCGCACGCCTAATGCCTACTCCTAAATCAAAATTTTATAATTATTAATTTTTACTAAATAAATTTTAAAATAAAATTTTAAATAATTTAAAAAATTGTCATTTATTGCCAAAAATCGCTGCTGCATCGGAAAACTTGAAATTTGGCTAGAATCTAGATACCGCCTGCCCTCAGGTGGGCGTTTGCTTACGGACGATTCGGTATGAAAACAACATACTCAAAGGGAGATTAAAATTTTCGGGTTATGCGAAGATTGTTTTTGTTTACTTTTCTACTTTACTCTACTTCTAAAAGCCTGGCACAAGTTAGTACTGTAGTAACTGTTATTCCACAGCCTGTTCAGGCTTATGTGCGCGAAGGGAAGTTCGAACTAAAGCCTACTACACGCATTCACTTCCCTCAAGGAAAGGCCGATTGGGCAACAGTGGCTCAATATTTTATGGGCATAGCCCAAGCCTCTACTGGTTTTCAGCTGACGGGAATACCTTATCAAACAGTGCCGACAAGCCTACGAGAGAACGGCATCTACTTCATCCCAGACGAGCGTATAGAGCAGTCCGAAGGATACCAGTTGGAGATCATGCCGCTGTTTGTGGCTATTCGCGCGCGCACAGCGGCCGGAGCGTTTTATGGGGCTCAAACGCTCCGTCAAATGTTCGGACCGAGCATGGGAAGTTCCACGCCAACGAAAGACTCTGCATGGACAGCAGCCGCATGCATTATTACCGATTACCCGCGTTTTAGTTATCGAGGCATGCACCTAGACGTAAGCCGGCATTTCTTTCCGGTAACGTTCATCAAACGGTATATTGACCTGCTAGCCACTCACAAGTTCAATCGTTTTCATTGGCACTTGACCGACGACCAAGGATGGCGCATTGAAATTAAAAAATATCCTCGGCTGCATCAGATAGGAGGATGTCGAGAAGAGACCCTCGTGGGCCATGCCACTGACGCTCCTCCTCGCTTCGACGGCAAACCCTACTGCGGTTACTATACGCAAGAGGAAATCCGTGAAGTTGTCGAATACGCGCGTCAGCGATTCATCACGATTATCCCAGAAATCGAAATGCCTGGGCATGCCTCCGCCGCCTTAGCGGCCTATCCAGAGTTGGGGTGCACGGGCGGTCCTTACAAGGTAGCTAAAACATGGGGAGTTTTTGAAGACGTCTTTTGCGCGGGTAACGATAAAACCTTCGAATTTTTAGCTGATGTACTGAAAGAGGTTTGCGCGCTCTTTCCGGGCGAATACATTCACATTGGTGGAGATGAATGCCCTAAAACTCGTTGGAAAGCCTGCCCGAAATGTCAAAAACGCATCTCTACAGAAAAACTCAAGAATGAAGATCAATTACAGAGTTACTTCATTCGTCGCATTAGCGAAATCGTTGCTCGCTACGGAAAGAAAATCATCGGTTGGGATGAAATTCTAGAAGGAGGCCTGCCTGCTGGCGCAACGGTTATGAGTTGGCGCGGCAACGACGGCGGCATTGCAGCAACAAAGGCAGGGCAATATGCTATTATGTGTCCTACTTCTCATTGTTATTTTGACTACTATCAGAGCGATCCTGCGCAGGAGCCTCTTGCAATCGGTGGCTTTCTAACGGTGCAGCGCGTATACGACTACGAACCTGTGCCTGCTTCGCTCACAGCAGAGGAAGCCCGCTTCATCCTCGGTGCTCAAGGCAACGTGTGGACAGAGTACATCTCTACACCGGAACAGGTGGAATACATGGCCTTCCCTAGGGCATGTGCGCTCTCAGAAGTTTTGTGGACACCCGCAAACAAACGCGCGCCAGGCGATTTCATGCGGCGTCTGCGAAATCATTTTCGCTTTTTAGAAAACATGGGAGTCAATTATGCGCGCAGTTACTACGACGTAAAAGCTACCTTTAATGGCGGCTACGTCTCGCTGTCTACTGCCGATGCGCAAGCCCAGATCAAATATACCTTAGACGGCTCTGACCCTAAGCCCACGAGCCCAGGGATGTATTCGCCCATTCCCTTGTCGAAAACGACAACCCTCAAGGCCGCTGCCTTAGTGGATGGCAAATTCCCCGGCCGAATTTTAACCGTGCGTTATGTCGTTCACAAAGCGCTAAACAAGCCTTACACATTGTCTACACAACCTTCCCAGTATTCAGGAGGAGAGAAATATGCATTGACCAATGGCTCTATCGGCGCCCTGCGTTCCTGGTATCATTGGGTAGGACTACAGGATGCTGATTTTGATCCCGTTATTGACTTAGAAACGATCACGCCTATCCAAAAAATAAGCGTTAACTTTCTCGTTGGAACAGGTTATCTCATCTATCCACCTCGCAGCATCGAGGTATTCACGTCAAACGACGGCGAAAACTTTGCCTCCGTCGGTAAGCGCGAAATACCCGTCAATGAACTAGTGGGCAATCGCATTGAGAATGTGTCGTTTAACTTAAATGGCATAGGTGCGCGCTATGTCAAACTCGTTGCTCAGCGATATGGACCCTTGCCTGGGAGCAACGAGAAGACGTGGCTCTTTTTGGATGAAATTATGGTAGAATAATAGTAAGATAGCGGACAGGCCGCTTTGCAACAGCCTTAGTTGCCCATCTTAGCTAGTTCTCGCTCGAAGATAGTTTCAAGCTGATGAGCCTGTAAATTTTTGGCTACGATGATGCGGTCTTTATTTAAAACGTACAGCTCTGGCGTAATGTCTACGAAATACTTGGCATAGATGGCCCGATTGGTGGGGTCGAAAACGTTCGTGAAGGTGAAACCATTTTTGCGGACGAATTCTTTCCATTTCTCGTCAGTAGTGTTAAGCGCAATGCCATAGATATCCACGCCGCGGTCTTTCCATTTTTGGTAGATGCGTTGGATTTCGGGAGCTTGCTCACGACAGTGCTCGCAGTCAGGGCTATACATAAACACTACGATGATTGGCGCCGTCATTTCATAGATGGACTTGTATTGGCCATTGATGTCCAAAGCACGGACGTCGGGGCCCTTTCGGCCCATGAGGCTAGCTTTCATTTCGTTGGCCTTCTTCCGGATCTTGGCAATATTTTCTGGCGTATCCCAAAAGGCCAGTTCTGGCGTAAAGTATTTGTCTATTAAATGAACCATGACGGCTTCGCCATCCATGACCTTTGTTTTGCCATTTTCATATTGAAGAGCGATCCAGTTGACGAAGAACTGGAAATACTCCTTATAGGGCAAGACGCGCTGCACCAACGGGTCAGCCACTTTGATGATGGAGTCTGGATGCTGGGGAGTTAGTTCGACGATATATCTCTTCAATTTATTGGCAATTACAGGAGTATGTAAGAGGCGCACATCGGAAAAGTCTACGTTATCCCAGAAGTGTTCGCGATAGTATAGAATGTTTCGCAGGGTATCCAATTCGCCGTTAGGCTTGCGAAATTCAGGCCAGTCTGGGTTCTGACCAGCAATTTTAAACCGCGTGAAGAAAGCGTTAGGATATTCGCGGTATATGGAATCTAGATGAGCTTTGCGCTGAGCGATAAGTTCATCTTGGCGAGCTTTAGCCTTTATATATTCTGGAGAATTTGGTGGTGAGTCGCGTAAGATTTGGCTCAATTGTTTAAGTTCAGGTTCTTGAGCATTTTGAAAGCGCGCATTTCGATAGAAAAGTTGAGTATTGACGGATCCGGTTATTTGCATTGTGCCAGGGATGTCGTCTGCCTTTGCGCGCAAGGTCATGTGTTGGTCGTGCCGATCCACCAAAATGGAAAAGCTTTTTTGGCCAGGTAAGAGAAAATAATAAAACCCTGCAGGTAGTGCTTTTTCCCTTCTGAGGATGAAATGTCCATGAGCATCCACTACCGTCGTATCGGCGATGTAGTTCTGGTCGCCATACGTACCTATTAGCCGAGCAGTACCTGCCGAAAGCCCTTCGATATAAGCCTCGATGTACGTGCTGTCCTTAATAGAGGTATTAGACTGAGCGAGAGTAGAGTTGAGAAACCCAAGAAAAACAACCGATAGAGTGCAAATGGGAAAAATCCGCCGCATGGTATCACTGTATTTTGGGTTAAAAGAGGAGGATGAACCATTTAGGAAATTTTCAGGCGGCAAAGATAGAGCCAGGTGTGGGTTGGCTAAACGATTTTAGGATTCGTTGACAAGCGACAGAGGCTGTTACATTAGTGGCGCTTTTGGAAAACTGGGTATAGCTTATGAACGACATCTTGCGGAAATACGCCCGTTTATTGACGCATTATTGCTTAGGCGTTCGCCCTGGCGACCACATCTTCATCAGTACAACAGTATTGGCAGAACCTCTTGTACGCGAGGTTTATCGCGAATCCTTAGAGGCAGGAGCAGCACTGGTAGAGTGCGACCTCTCGTTTCGCGAACGAGAGCGCATGCTGCTTCAATATGGAAGCGAAGAGGCAATTCGAAGACCATCCGCTTTTGCAGAATTAGCCATAGGAACTTTTGATGCCTACCTCAACATTCGCGCTCCTTTTAACTTGCGCGAGTTGCAGAATGCATCACCCGAACGGCAGAAGGTGCGGCAAGAGGCCTTGCAGGCCGTTACCAAAGTTTACTACGAACGTATTGCAGACCGACGCTTGCGCCGAAACCTTTGCCAGTACCCTACAGATGCCGCCGCTCAAGAGGCCGGCATGAGTCTTAGTGAATATGAAAATTTTGTCTATCAAGCCTGTAAACTTTCAGAACCTGACCCCGTTGAGGCCTGGCTGAATGTGCGCGCAGAACAGCAACGGATTGTGGACTACCTGAACCAATGCTCTACTATACGCTATGTAAACCCAAATACCGACATTTCTTTTTCTACCTCTGGTCGCACTTGGATCAACTCCGATGGCCAGAACAACATGCCTTCTGGCGAAGTTTTCACTAGCCCAGTAGAGAATAGCGTGCAAGGAGTCATCTATTTTTCCTACCCGGCCGTATATCAAGGCCATGAAGTGCTTGGCGTAACTCTCTGGGTTAAAGACGGATACATTGAAAAGTGGGAGGCTCGTCA
Organism: Saprospiraceae bacterium; assembly: GCA_025055285.1. Lineage (GTDB taxonomy): Bacteria > Bacteroidota > Bacteroidia > Chitinophagales > Saprospiraceae > M3007. The sequence continues at coordinate 51,166 of JANWXM010000006.1, read as the reverse complement.
AGGAAAAGATTTTTTAGACTATATCTTTACGCTGCCTGGCACGCGCCGATTTGGTGAGGCTGCCATAGGCACTAACTATTCCATCCGCCAAATGACGAAAAACATCCTGTTCGACGAAAAAATTGGTGGCACCATTCACATGGCCATCGGCCAAAGCTATCTGCAATGCGGTGGGAAAAATGAGTCTCCTATCCACTGGGACTTGATCACAGATATGACCTCTGAAGGTGAAATATGGGCTGATGGCGAGTGCATTTACCGAAACGGACATTTTCTAATATAAAAAGCCTGCTCTGCATTACGCAGAGCAGGCACATCAAAACAAAACGAAAAACCAACTTTCTCTTTATTCACTCCAGCTTGTGGGGCTCTAGTCTCCGCGGCTAAGTAGTTGCACATTTAACGTTTTTTCTCTGCCTTCTCGTACAATCGTGAGCGTAATTGTTTCGCCTGCCTTCGAACGAGCAATAATTTCCTGCAATTCAGGCACAGAGGAAATCGGGCGGTTATTCACTTTCGTAATAACGTCATTGGGCCGTACGCCACTGCGAGCAGCCGAACCTTTTGGGTCAAGATTTCTCACCCATACACCCTGGACGAAAGGAATGCCCAAATAGTTGGCTATTTGGTTATCCATCGGGGCGATATCTACACCTAAATAAGGACGGCGGTACTTTCCGTACTTGATAAGATCATCGGCGATGCGCCTAGCTAAATTCACTGGAATAGCGAAGGAGTAACCCGCAAAAGTACCCGTAGGCGAGGCTATAGCGGTATTGATCCCTACCAAACGGCCTTGCACATCCACCAAGGCACCGCCTGAATTACCGGGATTCACTGCTGCGTCGGTTTGAATAAAGGATTCAATAGGAGCGCCACGGCGAATGATATTGATATCTCGACTCTTTGCACTCACAATGCCTGCTGTTACAGTCGAAGTCAAGTCGAAGGGATTGCCCACGGCAAGTACCCACTCTCCTACCCGAACTGCGTCAGAGTTGCCTATTTCGATGGCCGGCAAATTTGTAGCGTCTATTTTTAAAACAGCCATATCCGTGCTTGCGTCTGCACCTACTAGACGCGCTTTAAACTCCCGGCCATCGTGCAAGGTAACCGTATACTCGTCGGCAAACTCGATAACATGATTATTCGTCAGGATATATCCATCGCTGGTGTAGATAACTCCCGAGCCTGTGCCCGAGCGCGGACGTATCTCATCTTCAAAGAAAAAGCTGTCTCCAAAGAAAAAGTGAAATGGGTTAGTGCGCTTATACCGTTCGATGGCAGTCTGCTGGCTTTCACTGGCCTTTATGTGCACTACCGCAGGCATGGAGCGCTCTGCTGCTCGCGTAAAATCAAAGGCCATTCCTCCGCTACCCTCTTCGAAGCGAACTGGTCTTGAAATGACTTTGGGCTCTTGCTCTACTCCTTTACTCTGTGTATCCCGCTGGGTCCAATGCATCGCACCAAATGTCACCAGTCCTCCGGCAGCACCTGCTAGTAAAGTAGACCAAAATTTATTCATAGCTTAATGTTGGTTCGCGATGGACGCTCCATCTATCTTTGTTTTGTAAAATAAGAACGCTATTCGTCCTATTTTGCTTCATGACTTTCCGTCTTTTAACGTCTCGTTAACCCTATTTAGAATTCGTTTAAAGAAATGACCGCCCAATCCGATTTCCTACCCGCTAAATGCCTCAAAGAAAAGGTAATCTTTCAGGATGCACTATCGGTAACTGAACTGTGCATTTTATTGCGGCCGGAGACGGATTTGGAGCGGCATTTGCTGACAGTGCCTGAGTTTCAACGCGGCTTGTCGTGGGGCGAACCTCGGTTTGGACATCCGGAGGGTAAGATTGTTTTGCACGTGCAAGAAATCTTGGAGAATATTGAATGCATAGACGGGTTGTCTAAGCACATGCGCCAACAACTGCGCCTTATTGCGATGGCACACGATACCTTCAAATATGCCGAATCGCGCACATCTCCGCGCGACTGGTCGAAGCACCACGGCCTTTTGGCGCGTCGTTTCTTGGAACAATTCACTGACGATACTGCTGTGCTAGATGTGGTCGAGACCCACGATGATGCTTATTACGCTTGGATAGCCCATAAAAATGAGTCATTTCGCCGGGAAAATCCGCAAAAGACGTTGAATCATCTCATTGCCAGGATTGGTTATTGTCGTCAGCTGTACTACCTCTTCTTCAAGTGCGATACGCAAACAGGAGATAAGTTACAAGCACCCGTGCGCTGGTTTGAGCAAAATATGCCGGGCATTCGGCCCATGCCCATACGAGAGGGCATATGGTAAGGAGGAGAGCCTACGTCTATCTTGCCAAGGGTAAAAAATCAACTCTTGCGGAGCGAGGAAAAGCGCCCTGGGTGCGATGCAGAAAGTGCACCCGACAAGCCAAGATGCAGGAGAGGCATTGCATCTTTGCCTAAAAGTAATGCAGCGTATGCCTCGCCTGCAATGGTCAATAGAACAGTACATACAAGGTATTCGCGCGGGCGACCGCGTTGCTCTGGGGCGTGCCATAACCCTAATTGAAAGCACGCGCCCTGATCATCAGCGATTGGCCCAGCAGCTTTTACAACAGCTAAGCGCCGAGAAGCCAAACCATCAAACCTTGCGGATAGCGGTTACGGGAGCGCCAGGCGTAGGCAAAAGTTCATTTATTGAAGCCCTCGGTCTGCATTTGGTGGCGCAAAACTTGCGCATAGCGGTGCTAGCGATCGATCCTTCTAGTGCGGTCAGCGGTGGCAGCATTCTAGGAGACAAGACGCGAATGGAACGCCTCTCAATGAGTGAAAACGTCTTTATTCGGCCGTCGCCTTCGGGTGGCTCTTTGGGCGGCGTGGCTCGCAGTACGCGAGAGACCATACACTTGGTGGAAGCCGCTGGCTATCCAATTGTGTTGATAGAGACGGTAGGTGTAGGTCAATCCGAAATTGCTGTACGCCATATTACCGATATTTTTTTGCTTTTGCTGCTGCCTGGAGCAGGCGATGAACTACAAGGCATCAAACGCGGTATTGTAGAAATGGCCGACCTATTAATCGTAAACAAGGCCGACGGCGAGCGCCTTGCCTTGGCCCACCAAGCCCAAACCTACTACCGCAATGCCGTGCGTTTGCTTCCTCCTCATCCAAGTGGTTGGGCACCTCGCGTATTGGCCTGTAGCAGTGCAGAGGGCACGGGAATCCCTGAAGTGTGGACATCCATCCAAGAGTGTGTGCAACAATTTCAAGCTACCCACTATTTCGCTGCTCAACGCCAGCAGCAGGCCTTGTATTGGTTGCGCGAAACCATCGAAGAAACGCTACGACGCGGCTTTTACCATCATCCTTGCGTGCAGAAAGTGCTCCCTTCTTTAGAGGCAGAGGTAGCAGCAGGACGCATTTCCCCTTTCGACGCAGCCGAGCAAGTGTTGACGAAGTACTACGCAGAGGCTGGTCTGCAAAGGAACTAGACTCATCAATAACCAATGGCAGCCATCCTGGCTCTACTTGCGGAAGAGGAGATTTCGGAAAGGTAGCCTTAATTTAAGGCAGGCATAGCTTTTTCTTCAGCACTAGCCCAGATTCAGCAGCTTGCCTAAATATTCCTTAGCAGTAGGAAGAAGGTCTATTTTATCTGCAATCCCGTGGAAAGGCTTGTCAGCTTTTATTTGCTTGAGTCCTGTCGCCTTCTTGTCTAGCCAATCTTTTAGCCAGTTGAATTTTTGCAATACAACCTTCACTTCTTTTGGCATGGCTGAGTGCACCTCTACGAAGTAGGCCCTATCTGCATAGCCCAAGGCATAATCCCAACGATTGGCGTTGGGAAGGGCCGATCGCAAACAAGTATCAAGCGACACGCTACCTTGGCAATGGGGCGGATTTTTGGGCGAGATCCTGGTGCTGTGGCTACCTAAGGCCTGCAACCCCTTCTGATAGCACGTGGAAATATCTGGCGTGGCAAGCACGGCCTCTTCGAAGACGTTTGTAAATTTTCGAGCCTGCTTTGTCATCGCTGAACTATTTGAGCGACCACCTCTCCAGCCCGGCTAGCAAATTCAGACAGACCGCCCCAGTTTGCCACAGCTGCGTCATCGCTGCCCGGATCAAGCTCAGATATGTCTTGAATACGGATACCCTCCGCATCTCGGCGGAAAAAGTAGGTCCTAAAGGTTTTTTCTTTCAGACAACGTTGAAATACGTTTTTTAGAGAGCTCTCTTTTCGCGCGAAGCCGAACAACTAGAACAAGGTATGAGCTTGGTCGGCGGGAATGTGGCGGATAGCCCAGGCTAATTCGAGGAACACCGGTGAATGAGTGGTAATAGCAATGCAGTAGTCGCGACTAAGCAATTCCAAACACAGGAGCATCACCGTCTGGATGGCCTGAGGATGCAAGCCCATTTCTGGCTCTTCGATGACAATCCATTTGATTTCTTCTCGCCTCGAGACCTTTGCAGGTGGAGTTAGGTGGTAGAGCGATAGTAACAAAGGCATAAATTCTTTTTACCCTGTTGACCAAGTCATAAAAGGCACACGGCTGCTCTGAACACGCAGCAGGAAACGCTTGCGCACGGTTTCGTGATCTAGTTCAATAGAGGCGCTGTTAAAAACGTTTCTTTCGATGGCATCGCGAATAGGCGCCTTTATGCGCCCTTCACGTGGGAAAACGACCGTCGTTCCTTTTCCACCAAGTGACTCCCTCTCCATAAGTAAGCGCAGCGTTTCACTGAAAGCTTTTAATAGGATTGCCAATTTCGAAAGCATTAAATGGCCGAGGCCAGCCCTGCGCCATAGTAACGACGCGTTGGGCGGGTATGTAGAACAAGTTCTTTACTCGCACCGCCTGGGCCCTTTTTGCTAGCTAGCGTCTCTAACGCGTAGGATTTATCGTTCCAGAACACCGCCGTCTTTTCACTCCATATACCTGACATGGACTCACCGAAGTACAAGTCGAGGATGCGCTTCGGATCATTGCCCCAGTCGTAGCCGTGTTTTTTGAGGTTCTCAAACGCTTGATGGCGGTCTATGAGCAATTTGAGCAACTGAAGAAAAATACTTTTTCCACTTGCTTGACTACCTACGAGTAAGGTTAGATCGCCGAATTCTACAGTCCCTTCGAGAATCTGACCCAAACAGCGAACTTTGAGCGTCGCCCTAGACTTAATTTTATTTGCCATTTATTTGGCTAAAAATTGAACTGACTTTCCTGAAGTCAAGCGAGTGGATGTACCTGTAATTTCCGTCCTGAGCTGGAATATCGCGCGTTAGGCTACAGGCCACTTTCACGATTTCTGCCCGATGGAAAAGACAGGCAGTTAGAACCATTGTTCGGCAAGTGCGCAATTGTTGCTCCCAAAACGATAGGCCGATCTATCTGCCCTAATCTATTATACGCCCGCACGTTGTATCGCATTTTAAAGGTAATTTGCCTCTCAACAGTGCGGTAAGAGTCTAGTATCCTTGCGTTTATGTTTTATAAGGATTTCGCAGCATTCCTGCCTGAAGATGAGGGTCCCTCCTTGCGAATCTTCTTCGAGGGACTTTCTCTTCTTTGCGCTCCAAACATTTTCGCACCTTTGCACCCTGTTCTGACCCAAGCAAAAGAACTGCGTCGTACATGCCACAAGTGACGTTTCAATATCCAGCCTGGTTTTTGGTATTGTGTGCTTTGTTGGGGCTAGGGTATGCTCTGCTGTTGTATTACCGGGAGACGACTTTTCGAGAGCAAGCTCCGCATCTGCATCGTTTTTTAGGTGTGTTGCGTTGGTTTGTTGTATCGGTGGTTGCTGCTTTACTGCTGTCGCCCTTGTTGCGGCGCGTTCAGACGCAGACGCAAAAACCAGTGGTTGTATTGGCTCAGGATCAGTCGGAAAGCGTAGGTGCTGAGCTAAAGGGCGCAGCCCTAGAGCGATATAAGGCGGATTGGCGGCGCTTGCGTGAAGCATTATCCGAAGACTACGATGTGCACGAATTTGCTTTCGGCGATGCCGTACGCGAGGGGGTGAACTTTGAATTCACCGACAAGGTCAGTAATCTGTCGCGGCTGATTCAAGAGGTGTATGACCGCTTTGGAACGCAAAACTTAGGCGCCCTTGTAATGGCCACTGATGGCATTTATAATCAGGGCAGTAGCCCTCTATATGCGGGAGCGCCGATAGTAGCTCCTGTGTTTACAGTGGCTTTGGGCGATACTACCTTGCGCAAAGATCTACTCCTCAAACGCGTGCTGTACAATAGAATTGTCTACTTAGGCGATCGCTTCACTATTCAAGTAGACGCCGCTGCTGTCAATTGTGCTGGTGCACAAGCTGTGCTTACTGTTAGTCGAATTGAAGGCGAACAAGTGCGCACACTACAGTCAATCCCTATCTCGATTGACCAAAACGACTTTTTTACTACAAAGGAAGTAGTCATTGAAGCCGATAAAACAGGCGTGCAACAATTTCGCTTTACGCTAAGCAAAATACCCGGTGAACGCTCGACAGTAAATAATACGCGCGATATTTTTGTTGACGTACTTGATGCACGTCAGAAGATCTTACTTTTGGCTAATAGTCCACATCCTGACATTTCAGCCATCCGTCAGACGTTAGAGGGTAACCGCAATTACGAAGTAACAGTAGCTTATGCCGGTGAATCTGGTACAGATGTGTCGAAGTTTGATTTTGTAGTACTACACAATCTACCCTCCAATTCGCAAGATATTGGCGGCATTCTCGGCATCCTTGACAGCAAGCGCATTCCGCGATTATTTATTGCAGGGATGCAAACGAATTTTTCCTCCCTGTCGCGGGTGCAACGCCTGGTAAATGCCCAGAGTACAGGTCAACAGACCGATGATGTGCAAGCGAAAGTATCGCCGCAATTCGCAGCTTTTACCCTGAGCCCAGAGCTTGCTTCAGAATTGCCCAAATTTACTCCATTGACAAGTGCCTTTGGCAATTTTTCAGCTCTGCCGCAGGCGCAGGTGGTCTTATACAAGCGTATTGGGCGCGTAGACACTGAACAACCTTTACTCGTTGTTGGAGAGACAGACGGCATCCGCTGCGGAGTGCTATTGGGCGAAGGGCTTTGGAAGTGGCGCCTCTTCGATTACATGCAACACAACAACCACCAGATTTTTAACGAAATTATTGGTAAAACTATCCTTTACCTGAGCCAAAGAGAGGATAAGCGCAAGTTTCGCGTCTCCCTCGACCAGAGCATCTTCAACGAAAATGAGCCAATTTTCTTCAACGCCGAGTTGTACAACGATAACTACGAACTTATCAACACTCCTGATGTAGCCCTTTCCATACGCAATGCTGAGGGCAAAGAATTTCTCTATACTTTCAATAAGATAGGCAATGCATACAGATTAAATGCGGGCATTTTGCCCGTAGGTAATTATACTTTCCGTGCTACGACCTCACTAAACAATCAGACACTGACGTACGAGGGACGCTTCAGCGTGCAGCCTATACAGCTGGAAGATTTTGCTACTACAGCCAACCACAGTATACTACGCCAACTCAGCGCTCAGCACGGCGGCGAGATGGTATACCCTAGGGATTTGCTTTCCATTGCGGATAAGATAAAGCAAATGTCGAATATCAAACCGGTTATTTATCAGTCTACCCAGACAACGCCGCTGATTCATCTGAAATGGGTATTTTTCTTGTTGGTGTTGTTGTTGAGTCTAGAGTGGTTTCTTCGGCGCTACTTCGGAGCTTACTGAGGCTTAGGGGTGGGCCTTTACTTAGAGGAGGCAATTTGTAGAGACACAAGTTTCTAAATCTCAGGCAAGCTAGCCGTAAAGTAGTAGCGTGCTCTCTGCAAGGAGGAACCTACTTTACTTTCCTACCGCCTAATCTTTAGATAGAATAAGTTCGTTTTGAAAATGTGCTGAAACATAACAAAAGATTAAGTGCAGGCAAAGTCCACTGAGAAAATCTTTCTAAAGTGGAACTTTTTGCGCTGCGCCTGACGAAACACATCGGCACAGAAAAGATTTTTTTGGACGATCTTCTGGCTGGTCTAGAACATGCTTGCCCCGAAATATTTTCGTTTCGATTCTTACTCTGCTTTCGCCGTGTGGCTCCTTATTTCGCGTATGGTCCAAATTTTTCTCGTACCGTTTGTGCTAGTGAGCCAGAATTTGCAAGACAAACACGCCGAGATCCGAGCCGAAAACAACTAGCATATCAATCTAAGATTGGAAAAGGAAATTTTAGAAGAATATTCTTCTGGCGAAAGTCGCGCCTTAAGTCTAAGGGCTAAGTAAATGTAAGAGGCCCTATGTAGCGAGGAGATAAGGGACGAGGAATTAAGTGCTTTTTCGGCAGATTATTCCCTCTGGGAGTGACAAATCTCACGTTTCGGCGAGATCCTTTTCATTTTCCTTCGCGCCTTGGTATTGAGCATTGCAAGATGGATGAGGGTATTTGAAAAGGATCGTCGAGGGACAAGGGTAGTGCCTTCTAACGTTCAACTAGGCCTAAGGGCGAACTGGCGGCAATTTACCCTATTGGTAATAGTCAATGCCTTCGTAGGCGGCATGGTTGGCATGGAGCGCGCCGTTCTTTCGCCGCTAGCAGAGGCCGAATTTGGCATCGCCTCAAAGAGTGCGACCATATCGTTTGTGGCCTCTTTTGGTTTTGCGAAGGCTTTAGCCAACTATTACACAGGTTACTTAGCCAATTGGTGGGGGCGCCGGCGGCTGTTGATTGTCGGATGGATATTAGCCACTCCGGTACCGTTGGCTTTAATCTTGGCCCCCAGTTGGGAATGGGTCATCGGCGCTAACGTCTTATTGGGCGCCAGCCAAGGGTTTACATGGAGCAGCACCGTCATCATGAAAATAGACTTGGTAGGTGAAAAGAACCGAGGGTTGGCCATGGGACTAAATGAATTTGCAGGTTATCTCGCCGTAGGGCTAGTAGCGTTGCTTACTGGCTGGCTTGCAGAGCGGTACGGTTTAAAGCCTTATCCTTTCTATTTAGGAGTGGTTATTGCTGTGTTCGGTCTAATGCTCTCGGCTATATGGGTGAAGGATACCCGCGCCTACGTTCTTCAGGAAAGCCTGCAGTCAACGGATAAAGCATTCTTGAACGACGTATTTTGGGAGACGACGTGGCGCCACCGCACCTTAGGTACCGTTACGCAGGCTGGCTTTGTCAACAATCTGAACGACGGGATGATTTGGGGGCTCTTCCCGCTTTTTCTCATGTCGGCGGGTTATAGCGCTTCGGAGATTGGCTTGCTTGTTGGAGCATATCCCGTTGTTTGGGGCGTAGCACAGCTGTTCACGGGAAAAATGGCCGACCATTTTTCTCGAAAAGGTATGCTTTTCTACGGCATGCTTATACAAGGGCTAGCCATTGTTTGGATACCCTATTGGGAGAATTTTTTGGGCTTGCTAGTTCTTTCGATAAAGTTGGGAGTAGGTACAGCGCTTGTTTATCCTACCTTTTTAGTAACAATTGCGCAAACTACGCATCCTCAACAGCATGCAGAGAGCATCGGCGTGTTTCGCTTGTGGCGAGATTTCGGCTATGCGGCAGGAGCACTTCTCTCTGGCCTAATGGCCGACCTTTTAGGGATAAAACACGCCATCTTTTTTGTAGGCGTGCTTACGCTTCTCTCTGCAGCAGTTATTCAAAGACGCATGCCTGCGGATGCTTGAAACGCCCACAGGTTGGCCTCAGGCCCGGACAATAAAGCAGTGTCGAGCTGCTCGCTATCTTCGCAGCTGCAGAAAGCCCAACCCTTGCGCCATGAACTTTCTGACGCTCGAAAACGCAACAAAAACTTACGGGGAGAAGGTGCTCTTTCGCAACATTAGCCTGCACATCGACAAGGGCCAGAAGATCGGTTTAATTGCCAAGAACGGGACGGGCAAGAGCACGTTACTGCGCGTTATTGCGGGCTTGGAAAGCAGCGAAGGCGAAAATGCGCGTCTTATCCTTCGAAAAGACATCCGCATCGGCTGGTTAGAGCAAGAGCCTACCTTGCCTGCCAACGTAGACGTGCTTACTGCCGTGCTCGATCCTGCAAACCCAATAGTGCGCATTATTCAACGTTACGAAAGCGCGATGGCTCACCCTGAAAACCCTGAACAACTCCAAGAGGCGATAAATCAAATGGACCTCCATCACGCCTGGTCGTTTGAAGCGCGGGTTAAAGAGATGCTTTACCGCTTCCGTCTAGAAGATTTTACCCAAAAAGTGGGTTCGCTCTCTGGCGGTCAACAAAAACGTTTGGCATTGGCTAAAATCTTATTGCAAGACCCGGACCTCTTAATTCTCGACGAACCAACCAACCACCTCGATGTGGAAATGATTGAGTGGCTTGAGGAATACTTGCAACAACCCGCAGTCACAGTATTCATGGTTACTCATGACCGTTATTTTTTAGAAAACGTCTGCGACACCATCTTAGAGCTAGAAGGAGGCCAATTGTATCGCTACTCAGGTTCATACGCAGACTATTTAGAGAAAAAAGCACGGCGCGAAGAAATAGAGGCAACCACCTACGAACGCCAAAGCAAATTGCTCAAACGCGAACTGGAATGGGTGCGCCGCAGTCCTGCGGCTCGTACTACAAAGGCCAAAGCCCGCATAGATGCTTACTACGAGCGCGTAGAGGCTCTCGAAAGCTTGCGCAAAAAGCCCGAAGAGATAGTCCTTGCCATAAAGGAAAATTGGTTGGGCAGTAAAGTTGTCGAACTTCACAATGTGAGTAAGTCCTTCGGCAATAAAAAAGTACTAGAAAATTTTACCTACAAGTTTAAGCGTCGCGAGCGCGTAGGTATTGTTGGCCCGAATGGCTCGGGAAAAAGCACTTTTCTCGATATCCTTACAGGGGCTTTGCCGCCCGATACGGGTAAGGTGGTCATTGGCGATACTATCGTGTTTGGTCATTATCGCCAAGAGGGTATTCGCTTGCCCGAAGACAAGCGCGTCATCGAAGTCATACGCGACATTGCCGAGTACATTCCGTTGGAAAAAGGCAAAACCCTTAGCGCGGCTCAATTACTCGAGCTGTTCCTTTTTCCGCGCCCTCAACAGCAGGTCTACGTTAGCCAACTAAGCGGCGGTGAGCGCAGACGACTTTACTTGCTGACTATTCTCATGAAAAATCCTAACTTTCTCATCCTAGACGAACCTACCAATGACCTGGATGTCCCTACTCTGCAAGTACTAGAAAACTTTTTAGAGGATTATCCCGGTTGCCTCGTTGTCGTTACCCACGACCGGTATTTCATGGACCGTCTCGTTGAACATCTATTTATCTTTGAAGGGGATGGAAAAATCAAGGATTTTAACGGCACCTATGCCGAATACCGCGCTTTGAAACGGACTGAAGCTGCTGCTCCCCGAACCGCCGAGATATTCAAAAACACAGTCTTCACTCCCTCTGGTCTGAGCAGTGCTGAACGCAATGAAATGAAACGCCTAGAAAAAGATATTGCTGCGCTGGAGCGCCGCAAACAGGAGATCCTCGAATGTTTTAACAACACCAACTTAAACCCAGCAGAGATTAACCGGCTATCGGAGGAGTTAAGTGACGTTCACAAAAAACTAGAAGAAAAGGAATTTAGGTGGTTAGAATTGGCAGAACGTGCAGGATAAAAGGGCGAGAAAAAGAGAAGCCCTTAATCAGCAAAGCGCTTCACGACATCCAATTTTACTTCTGCCTAAGCAAAAGGCCACTTTTAATTCAACAGTCCGTTCAACGAACCATTTGACCACAATAGTGTTGAAAACATCGGCTTGTGAACGTCAAATGGATTATCTTTGTACAGGCTTGGAGGAATGAAGTGTACAAAGAGGAGTATTGTGCAAGGCGTTTAGTTCTAAGAGGGATTTTCAAGCAGAAACTCGAACTTTTTTTCCTATTATTATGAAGGCTCTTACTACCGCAGGCATTACCGTTCGCGCCGAAGCATTTTACTTGCCCGAACACTCTAAACCACAAGAGAATCGCTATTTATTCGGGTATCGGATTGCCATTGAAAACGGTAGTAAGCATACAGTTCAGTTGATTTCTCGTCGTTGGCTTATTCGAAACGCGCTTGGCATGAGGCGTGAAGTAGAGGGCCTCGGGGTAGTAGGGCAGCAGCCTATATTAGCTCCAGGTTATGCCTTTGAATATTCCTCTTACTGTGACTTAGACACGGATATAGGGGCGATGGTAGGCATCTACTTCATGAAGCGCATAGACGATGGAGCATGGTTTACGGTGCAGATCCCGCAGTTTATGCTCGTAGTGCCTGCACGATTGAATTAAAGGAGGGTTCCAATGTGTATTGTATAAAAAGTAGCGGCCTCACTTCGTATTAGGAGTGAGGCCGCTACTTTATTGCGCCTCATCTAGGATTTGAACCTAGGACCTACGGATTAACAGTCCGCCGCTCTAACCAGCTGAGCTAATGAGGCACGTGTCAAAAAGCGTGGCAAAGTTATATGCATGTAAAAAGAATGTGCAAGAGCTTTTTTAAAAAAATTACCATGCCGTGTCATCTACAGCATCTAAATAGCGCTGCACTTCGCCGAGAATGGACTGAATGCAGCCGTCTTCGAAGGGTGAACGAAGATTAGCCAAACGAAGAAGATCTAGGAAAGATAAGCTACCACCAGCACGACAAAGGCGGACATAATCGGCCCACGCACCTGCGGCATCCTCGCGGCTGCGTTTCCAAAATTGGAAAGCACAAATCTGCGCCAAGGCGTAGTCGATGTAATAAAAGGGCATGTTGTAGATATGGCTCTGCTTTTGCCAGAAACCTCCTGCGCGTAGAAACACATTGTCGTCGTAGTCACGATGGGGCAAATAGGCCCTCTCTAAACGTTGCCAAACTTCTTTTCGCTCTTGAGGAGAAAGCTCCGGGTTTTCGTAGATTATGTGCTGAAACTCATCCACTGCTGCCGCATAGGGCAAAAAACGAATGGCATTATTCAAGTGCATAAAGCGATATTTCTCTGCATCTTCACCGAAGAAGAGATGCATCCACGGCCAAGCGAAGAATTCCATACTCATGGAATGAATCTCAGCAGCTTCGCTTGTAGGCCAGTGGTATTCGACCATGTCGTGGTGCCGACTCATCCATACTTGGAACGCGTGCCCAGCCTCATGAGTAAGAACATCCACGTCGCTGCTAGCACCGCTAAAGTTAGAAAAGATGAAAGGTGCCTCATAAGCAGGTATGTACGTACAATACCCGCCTGTAGCCTTCCCATCGCGATTGACTAGGTCGAGCAAATGTGCCCGCAACATGCGTTGAAAGAAAGCATGTGTTTCAGCGGATAGTTCTCGATACATTTGGGAAGCACTGTTCACCAGCTCTTGAGCGTTGCCCTTTGGTTTAGGATTCCCGGAAGGGAACAGATAATCTTCGTCGTAATAGTATAGACGCTCAATACCTAAGCGACGCTGCTGCCGCTCATAGAGTTGCGTTGCTATTGGGACGATGTACTCGCGGATCTGCCGACGAAAAGCAGCTACCATTTCCGGATTATAGTCGGAACGGCGCATGCGAGCGTAGCCAACAGAAATAAAATTGGGTGCTCCCAATTTTTTTGCGATCGTGTGCCGAAGACGTACTAAACGATCAAAAATATCATCGAAGCGCTCGCTGTGCTTAGCAAAAAAAGCCCACCGCGCAGCCGATGCACGACGGCGGGTATCGCGGTCATTTGATTGTTCAATAGGTGTTAGGCTGCTTAAATTGTAAGTACAGCCCTCAAATTCAATGAGGGCTGTCGCTTTTAGACGTGTATACTCCGAACACAGCGCGTTTTCTTGTTGCAACTCGCTTATGATCTCTGGCGTAAAGCTTTGAAGCGCTAGTTCGACCAATGTGAAAAGATGAGCACCGAAGCGCTGCTGGAGCGCTTCGCGAAACGGAGAAGCTAAAAGGGCGCGATACAGGCGGTCGTTAAGCGCCTCAAAGGCAGGCAATGTCTGGTCAAAATATTGGTTTTCTGCATCGTAAAAGGGATCTCGCGTATCGGCCGTATGACGTACGTAACAAATATTGTACATGCTGCTGAAATGCCTGCGCAGCGCATTAATGCGCTCCAAAACGGCCAATTGAGTTTCTCCATCAGAGGCTTGTTCGAAAGAGGAGAGTAGGGTATTAAACTCCTCTGTGAGCGACTGAATATCAGGACGCGCGTAAGTAAAATTCTCAAAAGTAAGGGTCAAGGGATCTGCACTAGTCATTGTTCTATCTATTCTATTAAAGATAGGCAAAAGTAGGGTATCGTTTAGAAAATACCGAGAGCCTTTCCGTAATTCGCCCTGAAAAAGGTACACGCATGCGCACTTTAACAATTTGGATTTTGGCATTTTTTGGAGTTTGGAGTGCTCGGGCTCAATCTACTGCATTCGTTATTGGAGGGGGGCCGAGCATAGGATGGCAGCGTTGGGACAATTCCTTTGAGCGGCAGCCATTGTTTAAGTACCACGTTGCAGTAGCCATCGAGTCAGTAGATAATGAGAGAGACCGCAATAGCATCTTTGCTCAAGTTGGCTATCACGTTCGAGGCAGCGCCAACCGATTTATCTTTCTTCCTCAGTTTGGGAATGCACCCATCATATACACAGAAGAATTTCAGTTTCGCAATTTGGCACTGACTTTGGGCGCCAAACAGAAGTTCGATCTGGCTAACGGGAAGAAGTATTTTTATTCGCTAGGACTACGCGGCGAATACACACTGAGCACCAACTTAAATCAGCTGGCTGGCAGCCAGAATCCCGTGCTCCAGCTCTACTATCCCTTTGAGGGAGCCGTAAACCGCTGGCTTGTTGGAGCTCTTGTGGGCGGAGGGTTAGAGTTTGCCTTCTCGGAATTGGTAGGAGGCCAACTTATGTTTTCAATAAGTCCAGATTTTTTACTCCAATACAATCAACCGCCCATCGAAAACGTAATTGACCCTCAAAACCCGGGTCAACGCATTCGCATCCCTGATCGGCGCATCCGAAACGTATCAATAGAATTAACGCTGAGCATCCGCCTCTTGCGCAAGGTGATTTACGAATAAAATACATCTTCTATGGGCTTTCGCTCTACTGTTATTTGGCCTTTTGCCAAAATTGCCGCGCGTCGTATCGACCGCATGGCCGCTAACGCCATAGCTGACCAGCAGAAGGTACTCTGCCAGCTGATGGACCGTGCAAAAAATACCGTCTTCGGCAGAGAACACGGCTTTGCCCGGATAAAGACGCACCAGGACCTAGTTTCAGCAGTGCCTCTTCGCGACTACGAAGCCATGAGGCCCTATATCGAGCGCATAAAGGCGGGCGAAAGCGATGTACTCTGGCCTGGCCGACCACGCTACTTCGCTAAAACTTCGGGAACTACGTCGGGTGTCAAGTATATTCCCATGAGCCGGGAAAGCACGCCTTTGCACTTTGGCACTGCCCGCGATGCCTTGTTCAATTACTACGCGCGTACGGGCAACGGCCGATGGCTCGACGGAAAGATGATCTTTCTCTCAGGTAGCCCTGCTTTGGACGACGTCGGCGGTATTCCAACGGGACGCCTCAGCGGCATCAGCAATCATTTAGTGCCTGCGTGGTTGCGTACTCACCAACTGCCCTCTTGGAAAACGAACTGCATTGAAGATTGGGAGGAAAAACTGGAACGCATTGTAGATGAGACCCTACAGGCCGATATGCGCCTCATTTCGGGAATCCCTCCTTGGGTACAGATGTACTATGAACGCCTACTAGCCCGAACGGGCAAGCGCACCGTGAGCGAAATTTTTCCCAACTACTCTATCTTCGTTTACGGCGGCGTAAATTTTGAGCCTTATCGCTCCAAATTGGAGGAATTGGTGGGTAAGCCCATAGACTCCGTAGAGACCTATCCCGCTTCTGAGGGATTCATTGCTTTTCAAGACACTTTTCCTCACCAGGGGTTGCTACTCAATACCGATGCTGGTATGTTTTTCGAGTTCATACCCGCTGAGGAAGCAGAACGCCCTCAACCTACGCGCTTATGGCTACACCAGGTCGAACCCGGTGTTCACTACGCTGTCGTTTTGCATACAAATGCCGGCTTATGGGGCTACGAGCTGGGAGACACTGTGCAATTCGTATCTGTCCGGCCTTATCGGCTCGTAGTTAGCGGACGCGTCAAACATTTCATCTCAGCCTTTGGCGAGCATGTCATCGGGAAGGAAGTAGAAGAGGCTCTACTGTCCGTGGCGCGCCACGTAGGCGTAAACATCATTGAGTTTACTGTAGCGCCGCAGGTAAACCCGCCAGAAGGCGGACCTCCTTACCACGAATGGTTCATCGAATTCGATTCTTTACCATCTGACTTAGACACTTTTGCCCTCGCCGTTGATGCGCATATGCGCCAGCAAAATATTTACTACGATGACCTAGTTCGCGGCGGCATCCTCCGCCCACTGGTTATTCGCCCTTTACAGCGCGATGCCTTTCGCAATTACATGAAAACGAAGGGTAAACTAGGCGGTCAGAACAAGGTACCACGCCTATCGAACGACCGCCACATTGCCGTTGAATTAGAAAGCTTTATCCTAAAGAGATAAACGCCTTGACGTTCTTGCTTACAGGTGTCGGAAACGCTCGAAACACGCTCGCTCGAGCATTTCGCGGTCGTCGGGATGAGCAATTTCAATAAGAGCTCGAGCGCGCTGGCGCAAATTTTTGCCAAACAGATAGGCCACACCGTACTCGGTAACAACATAGTGCACATGCGCGCGAGTAGTTACCACGCCAGCGCCTAGCTTTAGATGAGGGACGATGCGCGGCTCTCCTCTAGATGTGCGCGAAGTAAGAGCAATGATTGGTTTTCCTCCCGGGCTAAGCGCCGCTCCTCGCATGAAGTCCATTTGGCCACCTACGCCTGAGTATTGAAAAGTACCAATGGAGTCAGCACATACCTGGCCAGTCAGATCTACTTCTATAGCAGAATTGATTGCTACGACACGAGGATTGCGGCGGATAACATGCGGCTCATTCACATAGTCAATATCTAAAAAAGCAAAGGCAGGATTATCGTCTACGTAGTTGTATAAGGCCCGCGACCCTACGGCAAAACCAGCAACTGTCTTGTTGGGATGTATGGCCTTATACTTATTGGTAATAATGCCGCTTTCGATGAGTGGAATAAGGCCATCAGAAAACATTTCCGTGTGTACGCCAAGATCCTTGTGGTTACCTAAGCAACTTAATACGGCGTCTGGAATGGCGCCGATGCCGACCTGTAATGTGCTGCAATCCTCAATGAGGCCAGCGATATGTTCGCCGATGCGGCGCTCTTCGGCGCCTAAGCGGGCGCTAAAATGCGCTTCGTGCAGCGGCTCCTCTAGCCAAACTGTCCGATGGAGACACGAGACATGAATGAGGCTATCGCCATGAGTACGCGGCACTAGCGGATTAACCTGGGCAATGACGTGCTTAGCTGTGTTCACTGCTGCACGAGCTACATCTACCGATGGCCCTAAAGAACAATATCCATGCTTGTCCGGCGGCGACACTTGTACGATGGCAACATCAATGGGCAAAATACCTTGCTTAAATAACTCCGGAATCTCACTCAGAAATACTGGGATGTAGTCACCGTGACCTTCGTTGACGGCCTTCCGAACAGGGGCGGAGACAAACATAGCATTGAGGTGAAATGCTTCAGCACACTCTGGTTGGGCTACAGCAACTTCACCGTAGAGACTAATGAAAACCAGTTCTACGTCGCGCAGTTCGCTGCGCCTCTCTGCTAAGTAGCGCAGCATCGTCGTCGGCGTGCAGGCTCCGCCGTGGACGTACACACGTTGTCCTGACTGAATCACTGACAATGCCTCTTGAGGCGAAGCATACGAAAGTTCAAAACGCATAGTCACCTCTTGCTTTCCAGTGCAAGAGTACGATAGTAAAGGGAGACCTTAGTATTAAATGCGAGTAAAACCCGCAGGCATCTAGTACCCTTTGTGGCATTGGACAATCTAGCGGCTAAAATTGAAGGGAGCCAGAATGTAATAGACATTACACCAGGGAAGAACGGCGACTTTGTAGCCTTTTGAAAACATTCGCACTGTTCCTCGCGCTGTAATCGCGTGCAGTGCACAGAGTACCCTACCTTTGGCGCCATGTTGAAACATTCACGCGCATGCCTAATTATATTAGACGGGTGGGCCATAGGCAATAAACCCGAAGCCGATGCCATTCGGCAAGCAAATACGCCTTTTATGGATGCCTTATGGCGTACGCGGCCGCACTGCACCCTTACTACCCATGGGGAGGCGGTAGGCCTACCGGAAGGTCAAATGGGCAATTCAGAAGTGGGTCATCTCAATATTGGGGCGGGCCGCATCGTATGGCAAGAGCTGGCCCGCATCAACAAGGCAATTCGCGAGGGCATTTTCGATACGCACCCCGTTCTGCAGGAGGCTTTTCGCGTTGCTTGTAGTCCGGGCAAGCGTCTGCATTTTCTCGGCTTAGTATCCGACGGGGGTGTGCATGCACACATCCATCACCTCAAGGCATTGTGCGACGCAGCGTATAGACACGGAGTACCGCAAGTGTTCATTCACGCTTTTACCGATGGACGAGACTGTGATCCTAAGAGCGGTGCGGGATTCTTGCAGGAATTGCAGCAATATCTAAAGCGACAGGGCTATTCAGACCACATACAGATTGCCTCCGTCATTGGGCGGTACTACGCCATGGATCGCGATAAGCGGTGGGAACGCATCCAAAAAGCTTACAATTTACTCGTCTATGGCCAAGGAGAGCATGCGAACGACCTCATTGCAGCCGTGCATAACTGTTACAACCAGGAGGTCACCGATGAATTCTTGCCTCCGCTAGTTGGTGTAAATGCCAACGGCCAGCCTCTGGCTACCCTGAAAGCAGGCGATGTGGTCATTGCTTTCAATTTCCGAACCGACCGCCTGCGTGAACTAACCACTGTGCTCACTCAACGAGATATGCCAGAGTGGAACATGCACACACTGCCTCTCCACTACGTAACTATGACGCGCTACGACGAGCAGTTCACAGGTATTTCTGTCTTGTTTGAAAAAGAAAATTTAGAAAACACACTGGGCGAAGTAATTGCCAATGCCGGCCTAACTCAGTTGCGCATTGCAGAAACAGAGAAATATCCTCATGTGACTTTCTTCTTCTCTGGTGGTCGTGAAGAACCCTTCCCGGGCGAAATGCGCAGGCTTATTCCCTCTCCTAAAGTAGCCACCTACGATTTGCAACCGGAGATGAGCGCTTATCCTGTAACAGAGGCAGTGATAAGGGATGTCTTGGAAAAGCGCCCGGATTTCATCTGTCTCAACTACGCCAATCCAGACATGGTAGGGCATACGGGCGTTTTCGCTGCCGCTGTAAAAGCAGTTGAAACCGTCGACACCTGTCTGAGCCGCCTGGTACCCATTCTGGAAGAAAACGACTATGCTGTCCTCATCACTGCTGACCACGGAAATGCCGACTACATGATCAACGACGACGGGTCGCCCAATACGGCGCACACTAAGAATCCTGTGCCCTGCCTCTTAGTGAGCCGATCCTTAAGAGGCGTCCAACTTTCTCTGCGCAATGGCATTTTAGCGGACATAGCACCTACCCTTTTGCAACTGTTAGGGTTGGCTCAGCCCCAAGCCATGACAGGTCTAACCTTACTGGTGAACAGCTCCGACTAATCGGGCACGAAGTCCAATGAGACAGCGTTAATGCAATAGCGCAAGCCCGTTGGAGGCGGCCCGTCGTTGAAAACATGACCTAAGTGGCCGCCACATCGAGCACATTCTACTTCAGTGCGCACCATGCCGTACGAGCGATCTTCATGCTCAACAATAAATTCAGGCTGAATAGGCTTCCAAAATGATGGCCAGCCCGTACCGGAGTCAAACTTTGTTTCCGAACGAAACAGAGGAAGCCCACAGCCTCGGCACACGAATGTTCCCTTTCGCTTTTCCTCAAGCAAGTCGCCCGTAAAAGCCCGCTCGGTGCCTTCCTGCCGCAACACCCGATATTCCAAAGCGCTCAATTGAGCGCGCCACTCCGCATCTGTTTTTCTTATTCGAATCAAGCGCCCTTGCTGGTCGTACTCAGGTGGAATGATGGAAGCAGTAGAGGTCGTTTTTCCTGAAGTCACCGGCTCAGCCGTTCTTGGCGCCTTCACGGGACTAGAATGGCAGGCCAACAGAAATGCACATAGAAAGGTAAAGAAAACGCGCATAGATGGCTAATTTTCATTAAAAAAAAACGCGATCGCTGGGCTCGTTTTAAAGTCTAGCGCCGCTTTCGCCGGCGAGGTGCATTCCACTCCTCGCGTTCAGCAAAAGCGACAATTTTCCGCATAAGGTTGAGAATCGAGAGAAAAACGAGAAAACATATCGTAATGACTACGTACGTCCATCGATACGACCGAGCCTCACTTAGTGTAAGTCCAGAAATTAGCCAAGCCGCAATGCCATTTCCCGCAGCTACGGCCGCAAAACCATACATTGAACGCCCCCAATACTTCAGACCACTCGAAGCATTTAGACTCATTACACTTACGAATACGGCATACAACAGCAAAAATGCAGCAGCTACTGACCAAGGGAAAATGCGATCAATCGCTGAGATGCCTATCCAACGTAGCAACGCCGTTACGAGCATGAAAGCCACTGACGCGCCCACAAAAACAGCCGACTGCCTTAACGGATCTATTTTATATTCAAAAAACGACATATTGAAACATCTTAAAGAGATGAAAAACGCCTACTGCGCGAAGTTTTTCGGCCAAGGCCCTATGAATAAAGGTAACCAAACCCTTGAACCAGATAAAATATGCTAGTGCTGCTCTAACAGTATTGATGAGCACTGTACTTGCTAAGAACGTTTTTTCGGAAAGAACAGTTTTATGGTTGATGTATCTACCTTCCGATCGCATATCAATGCGCATTGGCGATTTGCTTAGAAAGCGACCTTAATTTTTTTTACCTCCTCCGAAAATTCTAATGTTGTGCATGAGCGGCGTGGAGTATTTTGGGGGCGTCTAACCCCTGGTATGGGACGCTTGCTGTCAATAGCCTGTATTTCCCTCAATACCGCTGCGCAGCACTAGCCAATAATGTTTAATGCATCCAGTGCATTGAATTAACGCGCTCTGAAAGGAGCAGCCTTTCATCTCATCTGTGTGAAATTTGCCGGATGAGACAGACCTAAGCGCCATCTGGGCCGGAAAGCAGAGGTGTAAAAGTATAATTCCCTCCTACCTTTGCCGCACGCAATATTTACAGAGACGAGTTTTAACTCATCAAGACTTATGTATCGAACCCACACATGTAACGACCTGCGGCTAAGCGACGTAGGTAAGACCGTAACTTTAGCCGGCTGGGTAGCTGCTAGCCGGGACCTTGGAGGCTTGACCTTCATTGATCTGCGCGATCGCTACGGTATTACCCAACTAGTTTTCGATATGGATGACGATCCGGAGCTCTGTAGCCGGGCACGCCGATTAGGGCGCGAATACGTCGTGCAGGCTACAGGTATCGTGCGCGAGCGCATTAACAAAAATCCGAGCCGTGATACTGGAGATATTGAAATTCAAGTTACTGACTTCTCTGTCCTCAGCCCGGCCAAAACTCCGCCCTTTACCATCGTAGACGATACCGATGGGGGCGACGAACTACGCATGAAATATCGGTATCTAGACTTGCGCCGTCCTTGTATTCAGAGAAACCTCCTTTTTCGCTCACGTCTGAGCCTAGAAGTGCGCAAGTATTTGGCCGAGCAAGGATTTGCGGAAATCGAAACTCCTTTTCTTATCAAGTCCACACCTGAGGGAGCTCGCGACTTCGTAGTACCCTCGCGTATGAACCGAGGACAGTTTTATGCCCTGCCTCAATCGCCGCAAACATTCAAGCAGATTCTCATGGTAGCGGGTTTCGACCGCTATTTTCAAATAGTTCGGTGCTTTCGCGATGAGGATTTGCGCGCCGATCGGCAGCCGGAGTTTACCCAGATTGATTGCGAGATGGCATTTGTTCATCAGGAGGACATTTTGCAAACCTTCGAAGGGCTCGTACGCCATCTGTTTCATGTGATGTTAGACATAGACCTTGGGCCTTTTCCGCGCATGAGTTATGACGAAGCCATGCGCCGCTATGGCTCTGATAAGCCTGACCTTCGTTTTGGGATGGAATTTTGCGACCTCACAGCTCATGCACGCGGCAAAGGTTTTTCGGTGTTCGACCAAGCTGAAAGTGTGTTGGCTATTTGCGCGCCGGGCTGTGCTTCTTACAGCCGTAAACAAATTGACGAATTAACAGAGTGGGTGCGCCGTCCACAAATTGGCGCAAAGGGCTTAGTTTATGTCCGCTATGAGGCAGATGAATCGGTAAAATCTTCTGTGGATAAGTTCTATTCGCCTGCCGATTTAAAAGGATGGCTTCAGGTGTGTAGAGCCCATCCTGGCGATTTACTCCTCATTTTAGCAGGGGAAACAGAAAAAACGCGCAAGCAACTGTCGGAGCTTCGCTTAGAAATGGGCAGTCGCCTCGGTTTGCGTCCACCTCATCAATTTAAGCCATTATGGGTATTAGATTTTCCTCTTTTGGAATGGGATGAAGAAGCCGGGCGTTTCTTTGCCGTGCATCATCCGTTTACTTCGCCAAAAGCGGCAGATATTCCCAAGATGGACTCTGTCGACCCTGCGGTGCTCAAAAGCATTCGCGCCGACGCTTACGACCTGGTAATCAATGGCGTCGAAATCGGCGGAGGATCCATTCGGATTCACGATCGCGAGTTGCAAAGCCGCAACTTTCAACTACTAGGTCTCACACGTGAGGAAGCAGAGGCTCAGTTTGGCTTTTTGCTAAGTGCCTTCGAGTTCGGCGCTCCTCCGCATGGAGGAATTGCTTTTGGCTTCGACCGCCTGTGCGCTGTTATGAATGGCGCCAATTCCATCCGCGACTTTATCGCCTTTCCCAAAAACAATCAGGGCCGCGATGTTATGATCGATGCCCCCGACTTTCTAAAGCCCCAGCAATTGGAGGAATTAGGGATTGCAACAGTCGACAAACAAGGCTAACTTCAGAAAGATCGCCCACCGCGACGAGAAGCGAAAAAAGCTCTGAGGCTTCGGATATTTTGAGGCAAGGTTTATTGCAGTACCTGATTTGCACAGAGTAAACATATCTCGCGAATTTCTCTTCTGTACCGCAATAGAGTCGCTTGTAAAAAACACTTGCAGAGCAAGCGAAAACCCAGCGTTTGAAGACCATTCGCCGAAATTAGGGCATAAATGGGCCGATGTTGAGCCCAATAGGCCTATTTTCGCAGGGCCTGTGAGGATGAAGTTTACACGGGAAATTTAAAAATAGCTTACTCTTCATGCGTTGGATGCTCTTTTTCTTGGTAGGAGTTGCCATTTTGCCCTCGGCACAGACGCAGCCGGCGAGTTTTTTCAAGCCCATTTCAGAACGGGAAATGCTTCTGCCCGAGACAGCGGAACGCAGGTTGGTTCCGTTGCGCTACCGCACCTATGTATTGGATGAAGAAGGGCTGCGCAATGCATTAAGTCGTGCACCGCGGGAATTTACGCCAGAAGCACGGCTATCTCAATGTATGATTCGCCTGCCATTGCCCGATGGAACAGAAGAGGCGTTTAGGATATGGGAAACGTTTCAAGTTGAACCTGCTTTGGCGGAAGCAATGCCTACAGCACGCACGTATGCAGGCGAGTCTACGGAGCGACCGGGCTTGACCGTGCGTTTCAGCCACACCGTGCGCGGCCTAAATGCCTGGATTTTCTGGCCCGACTTCCGCCTGTCGTTCGTGGAAGTTTATGCCTGGGGGCAAACGCGCTACTACATGGTGTATGGCGAAGAGGATTTACCAGAGGAAGCGCGTCCTCGTGAAGCGGAGCGAGCCTGCGGTCTACTCGCGGAACGACTCCGATTGACCTCCTCAGCAGGCAGCGTTGAGGAACGAGGCTCAAATGGCGGTGGGGCCGTCATGCTCAAACAGTACCGCCTTATCATTTCCACCACTGGCGAATTCTCGCAAGACCACGGCGGCGTGCGCGATCAGGTATATGCAGCCTTGGTAGAGTACGTCAACCGCATTAACGCTATATACGAACGCGACCTCTCGATCCGGTTCAACCTAGTACAGGCAACTTTGGCCACGATCTTTCTCAATCCCTCCACAGACCCTTTCACGGGTTCGGACAACGGCACGCTAGCGGCCCAAAATCAACAAGCTTTGGAACAGGCTGGAGTACCCTTGGCTGCTTACGACATTGGCCACGTCTTTGCTCGCGGCGGAGGAGGCATTGCCGGCTTGGGTGTAGTTTGTCAAAGTGGGAAATGGCGCGCATGTAGTGCAGGCAGCGGCTCGTATGGCCTAGGATTTACCTATGTAAATTGCCACGAAATAGGCCACCAGTTAGGTGCCAACCACTCTTGGAACCGATGCGGTGGTTTCGCTGCTGATCAGCGCGCAGGCATCTCGGCTTATGAACCCGGCAGCGGTAGCACTATCATGTCTTACGCAGGTGCTTGCGGACCTGACAACGTGCAAGGCGGAGCCGATCTCTACTTCCACGGCGGCACGCTGGGAGAAATTCGAAAATACGTAGACCAAGAAAGCGGCGCTCAATGCGGAACCCTCTCCCCTACCAGTAATACGCATCCTAGCGTGTCGCTACCCTATAAAGGTGGCTTCTTTATCCCTATCCGAACGCCCTTCGAACTCACAAGCACGGCCACAGATGCGGATGGAGATGTGCTCACTTACACCTGGGAACAAATAGACGTGGGGCCTGAAACGCCTCTAGGAACGCAATTGGGCAACTCGCCTCTGTTCCGGTCTAGGCCTGCTGTCTTGGTGCCGAGCCGAACCTTCCCGCAATTGAATACCCTCATCAACAACGTCAACGACCCGCGGGAACTACTGCCTGATACCACACGTAACCTCACTTTTCGACTCACCGTTCGCGACGGACGCGGCGGCGTCAGCTTCGCCAACTTAGCTTTCAAAGCTACAGCAAGTGCCGGTCCCTTTGCCGTAGAATATCCTAACCTATCGACGCATCAGTGGAATGTCGGCGAATACGCCGAAGTTCGCTGGGATGTAGCGAATACCGACAAGCCTCCTGTTAATTGTACCCGCGTAAACATCCGTTTGAGCATAGACGGTGGCTTGACCTACCCTATTCTCCTAGCTGAAGGCGTCCTCAATGACGGTAGCCACTACGTGAAAGTGCCTGACCACCTGACCTCGCGCGCTCGTGTACGCATAGACGCCGTCGACAACGTTTTCTTCGATATCTCGAACAGCAATTTCCCTATCCAGCAGCCTACGCAGCCCTCCCTAACGGTTGGGTTAGAAAACGACGGTGCCACAGTGTGCCTACCCGGCAAGCACGTGGTAACTATTCACACCGCCGGAGTAGCGGGATTCAATGCGCCTGTGAGTTTCGATTTCGATGCTCCTCTGCCTCCTGGCTTCCTCGCTACCTTTAGCAAAGCCACAGTGACTCCTGGGGAGAGCGCTACTCTAATGCTCGACCTCTCGCAAGTGAACACTTCCGCTACTTTTACCCTATGGCTTCGCATCACAGCCGCTCAAGCAGCACCTATTGTTCGCCCTATTGTAATACGTACCATACGCAACGACTTCACAGGCTTATCGCTTGCCTCACCGCCCGACGGAGCTACCTCTCAAGCTCTCCTTCAAACGCTTCGCTGGAACAAGGGCCTAGATGCCCTTGGCTACGACGTACAACTAGCAACAAGCCCTTCTTTTGAAGCAGCTTCTCTAGTAGCCTTCCTAGAGAACACGCCTTTAGACTCCTTTGTTGTTCCCGTTTTCCTAAACAAAGGCCAGCCTTACTTTTGGCGTGTACGCCCTAGGAACGAATGCGGCGCTCATGCATGGACAGAACCCTTCTTCTTCTCCACCGTCGCGGAAAAATGCTTTAACTGGGAAGCTACTGATTTGCCGAGAAACTTGACAGCTAATGGCAAACCCACTGTAGAGTCTAAGATTAATGTACTTGGAGAAGGCATCATTAAGAATATGGAGGTGCGCCGCATAAAGGGTTATCACGAGTTCTTCCGCGATTTAGATGTAAGGCTTATCAGCCCACAAGGCACAGAAGTGGTGCTATGGTCGGCGCGCTGTGGCAACTTCAACGGTTTCTTCAATCTTCGCCTCACTGACGCAGCATCGTCTTCCTTTCCTTGCCCACCGCCCAACAGCGGTCTTCCATATCGGCCTCAACAACCGCTAGCCGCATTTGCGGGCCAAAACGCTAGCGGCATCTGGACTCTGCGCGTGCAAGATACGCAAATTGGAGGAGGAGGAACGCTAGAGCAGTTCCAACTGGAGTTTTGCTCCGAAATTTTTCTTAAACCTCCCATCCTTGTCAACAACAATCCGCTGCTCATAGAGGCAGGAGCTAATCGCCCCATTACTCCCGACCTTCTTCTCGTTAGCGATGCCGATAATGGCCCTGCTGAGCTAATATTTACGCTAGTTACTACACCTCAATACGGACATTTGAGCAAAAATGGAGGAGCTCCGCTCCGCCCTGGCAATCAATTTTCTCAAGCTGACATCAATAGCGGTGCGCTTCGCTTCTTTGATTACGGTTTTCAACGAGATGATAACTTCCTATTCATTGTCAGCGATGGACAAGGAGGCTTTCTCGGTACGCTGCGATTTCGCATTCAACCGCAAAAGGTCGGCATCGCCGAAGGGCACGATGGGTCAATCGACATTACCTTGTATCCCAACCCAACGAGCGGAAGTGTTTGGATAGTTTCGAATACTCCTGCACAACACTCCCTTCCTATCTGGCTTTTCGACAGCACTGGTCAATTGCTGCTAAGCACCGAAATCGCTCCAGGCTCTCCTAACCACACTTTGAATCTTAGTGAATGGAGCCTTTCGCCGGGAATATATTTCGTCCGAATAGGGCAGGTAATGAAGAAATTGATTTTCCTAAGATAAAAAGCCTTTTTCCTTTGGCGGAAAAGGTGCATGTTTGCCCGCTTTTTCAGTTTACGGTGAACTCCGCTACCCACCAACACCAAGTGGTAGGGAGGGTATTAATCTTTGGTATATCGAGACAAAAATATGAACAGCCTGCGCATTTTCTTTTTCTTCACTTTACTCTCGCTTACTACAGAAGACCCTCTGTTAGCTCAAGGATCTATTAAAAGCCCAGATGAGTTTCTTCCGCATCGCTTAGGGGAGCAATTTACACCACATCATCTGCAGGTTGCCTACTTCGAGTACCTAGCGGCCAATGCCCCTAAGACAATGCGCCTGGAGCGGTATGGCACCACCTATGAGGGACGGCCACTCCAAGTGGCATACTTTTCTTCGCCAGAGAACATAGCGCGCTTAGAGCAGATACGCCAACGTCATATTGCCATGACTGAGCCAGGCTCAAAAGAATGGCGCAACGAGGAAATCCCTCCTATTGCAATTGTATGGTTGAGCATGAGCGTTCATGGCAACGAGCCTTCTGGTTCAGAATGTAGCATGCTCTTAGCCTGGCAGTTAGCTACGCAAACAGAACCAGAAGTTCAGCGATGGTTAAAGAATACAGTGGTTATTCTTGACCCGTCGCTGAACCCAGATGGCTATGACCGCTATACTCATTGGTATCGGCAAGTTTGCAACCTGCGTAAGAACCCCATATCCGACGCCCGAGAGCACATCGAACCTTGGCCGAGTGGCCGTACGAACCACTATCACTTCGACTTGAATCGAGATTGGGCGTGGGCAACTCAAATTGAAACTCAGTATCGCTTAGAGTTATATCATCGCTGGCGCCCGCATATACACGCTGACCTACATGAGCAAAGCGTAGATAATCCATACTACTTTGCACCGGCTGCCGAGCCCTTACATGAATACATTACACCCTGGCAGCGTGAATTTCAGACGCTTGTAGGGCGAAATCACGCTCGCTACTTCGACCAAAACGGATGGCTGTACTTTACCAAGGAAGTCTTTGATTTATTTTATCCCTCCTATGGCGATACCTATCCTATGTTTATGGGCGCCGTTGGCATGACGTACGAACAAGCAGGGCACTCTACGGCAGGGCGTGCCATAATAACGTCAGCGGGGGATACCCTCACTCTGCGCGAGCGGATTCTTCATCACCTAACTACGAGTCGTTCGACCATCGAAGTAGCAAGTCAGCATGCAGCAACCTTAGTGGAAAATTTTCGCCAATATTTCGAACGCAATGCACGTCAGCCTCAGGGGCAATACACGTCCTTTGTTATTTCAGCGTCTAATAGTCCTAATCAAGTGGCAGCTCTGTGCCGTTTTTTAGACCGACACCGCATTCGGTATGGTCGTGCAGGTTTTACGTCGCGCGGCTTGAAAGGCTTTAGCTATGCGATTAACAAAGACACTGTATTTGACTTGAAGGAGGAAGACCTTGTTATTAGCGCATATCAGCCGAACTCGGTGCTCTTGCAGGTGCTTTTTGAACCAGACCATCGCTTAAACGATTCCCTTACTTACGACATTACGGCCTGGGCGTTGCCTTATGCTTTCGGCTTGGAGGCCTACGCGCTCAAACAAAGAATAGAGCCGAGAAATGAATATCAGCCCTACATTGCTCCTCATGTGCGTTCTACTACGCCGCCTTATGCATGGTGTGTACGGTGGAGGTCGCCTGCTGATGCGCGGTTTTTGGCGCGCTTATTGGAGCGCGGCGTACGAGTTCGCTATGCTATGCAATCTTTCTCGCTAGCAGACCAAAGCTTCGAAGCAGGCACTTTAGTGATTAATCGAGCGGACAATCAGAACCTCAGTGCAGAACTAGATGGCTTGGTGTCAGAAGCTGCGCAGGCGACTAACGTAGCTATACATCCCGTTTTTAGCGGCTGGGCAACTAAAGGGCACGATTTAGGCTCCGATAATTTTGTCATCATCGAACGCCCGGAGGTAGCAATCGTCTACGGCGGAGAAGTTGATGATAATGCTTACGGTCATTTATGGTACCTTTTTGAGCGAGATTTAGACTACCCTCTGACTCCTATCGCTTTAGACCGATTGTCGCGCGTGCGCCTGAGCGATTACACGACGCTCATTTTTCCTCACGGCTCCTACACCCTCTCGGAAAGTACCATCAAAACCTTGCGCGAGTGGATTCGCCAAGGCGGACGCCTCATCGCCATAGAAGGCGGTTTACGGGCTTTTGCTGACAAGGAAGGTTTTGACCTGAAAACCAGAGCCGATTCTAAGAAGGATACTGTTTCCTCTGATCTGTTTAAACCCTACCAACACCGCGAGCGCGACCGACTCAGTGAACAAGCCTTAGGAGCAATTGTACAGGCCGAGGTAGACCCTACGCATCCTTTAACGTTCGGCTTAAGAGGGCGTTACTTCTCGCTGAAAAACAGCAGTTATTGTTATGACATAGGCTCCAATGCTCAAGCACCAGTGCGCCTAGGTAACACCGTTTCATATCGCGGCTTCATCGGTAGTCGCTTGCTGCCGCGTTTAAAAAACACTCCTATTGTAGCCACCCAGCACCTAGGCGAGGGAAAGGTTATATTTTTTGTAGATGACCCTGTTTTCCGCGGCTTCTGGGAACAAGGCAAAATGCTGTTATATAACGCATTATTCTTTTAAGCCTCTTGCCACACAACCTCGCCTTGAGGAGTAATGTATCGCCACTTACCTGCTACGACGACGCGAGCGAGGCCCTGTTGGAAAGGCTCTGCTGCTGCAAAAGCAGGAGGAAGGGCCCAACTACCATCAGGCCAAATATAGCCCCATTGTCCCTTGCTTTGAACAGGAGCTAACCCGCCCTTGAAAGGGCCAGCATTTTCGAATTGAGGCAGAATAACAAGCTCGCCGCGCATATTTATGTACCCGAAAGCGCTATTGATCTCTACTACCGCTAAGCCTTCGCTGAAGTTCTCAGCTCGTTCAAATACGGGTTCGATGACCCTTCTTCCTTGCTGATCCACGAAGCCGTACCTGCCTTGAGAAAAACACAACGCCATTCCTTCCTGAAATTGAACGATGCGCTGCTTTGGAGCTAATTCAAACTGAGGTTCCAAGACGACCTCTCCTTGTCTGTTTATAAGCCCCCAACGCCCACGCTTCATGACTACTGCCGTCGGGCCATCGAAGACTTGACAAACTTCCCACACTGGAGGAAAAGCAAAGCGCCCTTCAGGCGTGATAAAGCCACACGAGGCATCCATCGCTACAGGTGCTAGTCCACTCCGGAAAGCTCCTGCTGCCGTAAATGTCGGCGGTATCACAAATTCTCCCTCTTGGTCTATATATCCCACATGCTCCCCCAAGCGAACAGCTGCCAGCCCCTCTGAAAAACTATCAGCACTCTCGAAGCGAACCGGAATAATCTCATCGCCATGCTCATCTATAAATCCCCAAAGACGAACGAGCTGCACTGCTGCTAATCCCTCTGAAAAAGGGCCAATATTTCGGTATAAGCGCTTGATATACAGCCGGCCTAGCGTGTCTAAAAGCACCCATCGGTCGTTGAGACGAACACGCGCAAAGCCATCCTGAAAATCCGTAACTTCAACATACTGCGGCTCTATTACAACCTCTCCCGCAGTATTTATGAAGCCAAAAAATCCTTGATGGCGAATTTTGAATAAAGGTGCCGATGTCATCGCGGCAAAGTTAGAGCAAGATACTCCAGCTGTAATTGCCCTAAATTCACGAACGGATACCACTTCTACTAACCAGTAGAAAACTCACTTCCCGTTGCTCTCCTTATCAGAGGCAAAAATTTCTCGGCAAGTTCTGCTTCCGCGACAAAACAGCGTCCTTTGGCGTTGAGCTCTTCAAAGGATAGCCTTAGTAGGCGGACTTGCGCCAAACAAGAATGGCACAGCGGAATTGCTTGCGCAATTCTGCGCGCTCGTATTCATTTTGCACCTCTTCAGCATCTTCAACACTGCTAGCTTCTATCTCTCCGTAAGCATAGAGGTGAATGCGCTCTGGCGCTATGTCGTGATCGAGAAGGAAATCGCGAACCACACGCGTTCGCTCAGTGGCGAGTTCCATATTAGCCAGGCTAGTGCCCAATGCATCCGCGTATCCTAAAACATACAGATGCGATTGCGGCACAGTCTTTAGCAGCTGCAACATGTAAGCCACTTGTTTTTTACCGGCCTCAGAAAGCGTTGCTTTGCCGGATTCGAAATATACAAATCGCACAGAATCACTTTCAACTATCGGTAATGGTCCTCCCTTAAAGTAAGCACAGCGGCTGACGTCTGCCAAAAGACGCTGTTCCTCTATGTCGATAACCGTAGCTTGCGAGAAACCCCGGACAATAAGTTGCTGACGCGCTTTTTCCGCCTCTAGGGCATTGGGATATGTGCCAAAGTAGTACCGAAATACTCCTGTAGCATCAGTAGTGCGCCAGATGTTTTTAAGACCACGCTGAGCAAAGTAAGTAGAGGGCACCGAATCAAACGAGGCGAGTACTTGCACTCGAAAACGCTGAGCGAAAGCAGGGTATGCGGTGAAGTACAGCAAAGCGGCGCCTATACAGATAGCTCTAACGAAAGATAAGCTCATGTTTTACGATGTCTTGGAGGGCGTAGCGAGTTTATCTACTGGATGAAGGCCTAATTTGGCTCCTTCTTGCAACATGCGCTCGAAGGCGGCATCGAATTCGTTGGGTATTTCTCCGTCCAGAATGGCCTCTCGGACAGCGGTTTTGATAATGCCCACTTCGCGAGAAGGCGGAATACCGAAGGTCTGCATGATGATGTCGCCGTTGATGGGAGGCTGCCACAGGCGCAAGCGGTCGGCCTCGCTTACTTCTGCCATGCGTTCGCGGAGGTACTCATAGCCTTCGAGATAGCGAGCCATTTTTCGCGGATTTTTCGTAGTGATGTCGCAAGAACACAGCAGCATCAAATCATCGATATCTGGTCCTGCCTCGAAAAGAAGGCGGCGCACGGCGCTATCGGTCACTTCTTCGCGCGTCAGCCCGACTGGGCGAAGATGCAAGCGAACCATCTTCTGGACATAGTCCATCTTACTGTCTAGAGGCAGCCGCAAGCGCCGAAAAATCCGCGGCACCATGTTTGCCCCAACCCATTCGTGGCCGTGAAAAGTCCAGCCTACTTCCGGGTCGTATTTTTTGGTAATAGGCTTGGCGATGTCGTGCAACAGGGCAGCCCAACGCAACCAGATGTTGTCGCTGTGCCGACAGAGGTTGTCCAACACAGCTAGCGTGTGATAAAAATTGTCCTTATGAGCCTTGCCGTCGCGGTCCTCAACACCGTGTAAAGCCGCCAACTCAGGGAAAATAAGAGACAAAAGCCCAGTTTCAAAGAGTAAAATAAAGCCCACCGAGGGTTTTGGCGACTTCAAAATTTTCTCCAGTTCCGCCGTAATGCGCTCTTGGGAAACGATGCCAATACGCGCCGCGCTTCGGACAATACCCTGAAGCGTCTGTGGTTCAATGGTGAAGCCCAGTTGAGTTGCAAAGCGAATGGCGCGCATCATACGCAAGGGATCGTCAGAAAAGGTCTTTTCTGCCTCTAATGGCGTGCGAATAATTTTGCGCTTTAGATCGCTTAGCCCATCAAAAGGGTCAATAAGCTGTCCATAATCGTCTTCGTTGAGGCCAACAGCGAGAGCATTAATGGTAAAATCGCGCCGGCGCTGATCATCTTCGAGAGTTCCTCGCTCGACGTCGGGCTTCCGGCTATGAGGGCGATAGCTTTCCTTGCGAGCTCCGACAAACTCGACTTCAAGGTCTTCGAAGCGAAGCATTGCCGTTCCAAAACGGCTATATGTAGTCACCTTTAGTCGAGGGGAAATCTTTCGCGCCACTGCATGGGCCAAGGCAATGCCATCGCCTACGCAGACAATATCTACATCTTGAGTAGGGCGGTTCAACAATCGATCGCGCACATGGCCACCCACGATGTAAGCCCGCATATTCGACTCGCGGGCTACAGTGGCGACGAGATCGGCGAGTCGTTTTTCCTGAGCGGTAAACTCAAATGTCATAAGCGAGTGCCGAGATCAAGCCGTTTCCAAAGCGTATACCTCTTCGATTTCCTCCAAAATAGCAAACAACACACTGGGATCCATCTCCGTGACGAGGCGGTTCCGGTAGGGCTTAATGTTGGGCAAATCGCGGAAGTAAGTTCCATAATGACGGCGCATTTCCAGGACGCCCAATTTGGGCCCTTTCCAAGCAATGCTGTCGGACAAGTGTTGGCGAGCAGCGCGCACGCGCTCCGCTACTGAGGGTGGCGGTAAAAGTTCTCCCGTGGCAAAGTAATGCTTGATTTCGCGAAATATCCATGGATAGCCGATACTCGCTCGGCCAATCATGATGCCGTCAGGCCCATAACGCCGACGGTATTCGAGGGCTTTCTGTGGCGAGTCAATGTCGCCGTTGCCAAATACCGGAATGCGCATGCGCGGATTCTCTTTCACGCGAGCAATCCACGTCCAGTCAGCTTCACCTTTATACATTTGGGCACGCGTGCGCGCATGGATAGTAATGGCGGCAATGCCTACGTCCTGAAGACGCTCGGCCACCTCCACGATATTTATACTCGATGCATCCCAACCCAACCGAGTTTTCACTGTAACAGGGCGGCGAGTGCTCTTCACTACTGCCTCCGTAAGTTTTACCATACGCGGAACATCGCGCAATAAACCTGCGCCGGCCATCCGACAAACAACTTTCGTTACCGGACAGCCATAATTGATATCTATCAAATCGGGATTTTTGCTCTCAATAATCTCGGCCGCCTGCAACATGCTATCTAGCTGACCACCAAAGTACTGGATGCCGATAGGGCGTTCATAATCAAAAATATCTAATTTCTTGAGTGCACTAATGGCTTCGTGCACCAGTCCATCCGCACTGATAAATTCGGTATATACCAGGTCAGCGCCTTGTTCCTTACACAATTTGCGAAAGGGCGGATCGCTGACGTCCTCCATCGGCGCCAGCAACAAAGGAAACTCCCCTAATTCGAGCGTGCCAATCTTAACCATAGGAATCAGCTCGGCAAAGATACCGCGCTACGCGCTATAAAGTTGAGGAGATAGTAGTACGAGCAGTTCGCCGTTTCCAAATTTCGCGACTCGCTATCCAAAAAGCAACGACAGGCGAAACCGCCAAATGGACGGCTACTAAGCCAACATACCAACTACCGACACGCTCAGCAGCGCCAAACCAATCGCCGCCGCCCTCAGCGAGCAAGTAAAAGCCTAGAAGCGATTTTGCCAATTCATACCATGGCGCGTAAGGATGTAAATCCATCAGCTCCGTATATGCATATACAGAGGCAAAAACAAAGGCTCCGTACCAAAAAATGGCAGGCGAACCAATCTGACCCAGGTAGGCAAAAAAGTAAATAAGTAAAAAATAGCAAAAAAACATTTGCCCCCAAGACCACACCACTAAGGCATGCGAAGCGGGTGGATTATACTTTTCTAAGCGATACACGTCCTCCACCACAGGTACGGGATAACGCGCTTGCACGTCCGCTGGTCGCCAGCCCGTAGGCATAAACCAGAGCCGTAACTTATCCCACCATGAACGCGTGCGCCAGGCATCAGAGAGCAAAAGCCAAAAATGTTGAAAGTTGATTTTGAATGGATTCCAAGTACGAACAGGGCGCTTCACCCCGTAGACGGGCGGCACGTGCGGCAACTCTTCTTGAAAAGTGCCAAACCACTTGTCCCAGACAATAAAAATTTGGGCATAATTCCTATCCAAGTATTCTGGATTGATGGCGTGGTGCACCCGGTGATGGGAAGGAGTCACGAGAATGTGCTCTAGCCAACCTAATTTACCTATCAATTGTGTATGATACCAATATTGTAGAAATAAGTGCACAGGGCCGATCACGGCAATTACACTCGCAGGAACGCCTAATAGAGCCGCTGGTAAGAGTAAAATAGTAAAATAATTGAATATGTTAGAAATGGACTGGCGCAAAGCACACGATAAATTAAATTCTTCGCTGCTGTGGTGAATGATGTGACGGTTCCAGAGGAAATTAATCTCATGACTCCACCGATGTACCCAATAGCCCTGAAAATCCACTGCAATGAAGCCGATGACATACGTCAACCACGTTGCCTCAACGTGAACAAGCGCAAAATGCTCAACCATCCACGGGTAACTCAGTATACCTATACTCAGGCCTAAGACATCTTTTACGACGTTGGTTATCCCTGAACTGAAACTGGAAATGCTGTCTATGCTGCGAATAACCTTGAGGCCTTTTCGCCAAGCAACAACAACTTCGATGAAATAAAGAAACAGAAAAACCGGAATCACCCAGTTTAGTACAGCTCCGTAAGCTTCCATAATTGCGGAAAATCTTCTTATCACACAAAGTTCAAAAAAGTCCTTTAAACTTGACACATATCGATGTATAGAAGCGGCGCTACCTTCGCCTTGCTATGCGATTCGACGAGGTTTTGCGCGATATCAAAACGGGCAAGTTCTCTCCTCTCTATCTGCTCCATGGCGAGGAACCTTATTTCATTGACCGCATCGAAGCAGCCATTGAGATGGAAGCTCTCCCGGAAGAAGAGCGCGTCTTTAACCAGACTATTTTATACGGAAAGGATGCTGAACCCACTGCTCTTCTCGACCAACTGTGTCGCTATCCGATAATGAGCGCTCGGCAAGTGGTGGTTTTGCGCGAAGCCCAAGAGATGAAAGGGTTGACCGAATTGGCCAGTTATGCAGAAAACCCAATGCCTAGTACAATCTTCGTTATTTGCTACAAGCACAAAAAATTCGACCTCCGCACGCAATTAGGTAAAGCAATAATTTCAAAAGGAATAGTCTTTGAAAGTAAAAAACTCTACGAGAGTCAACTACCCGACTGGATTACAGCCTATTGTAAAGAACAGAGGCGCGACATCGAGCCAGCTGCAGCAGCATTGTTAGCTGAATATTTGGGAGCTGATCTAGCAAAAATTGTAAATGAATTAGATAAGTTAATGCTCAATTTGCCTGCCGGAAGTTCCATCACAACTGCTCATGTGGAAACATTCGTAGGCGTTAGTAAAGAATACAATGTATTCGAGCTACAGCGCGCTTTTGCCCTGCGTGACAGAGCGCGCATTGCGCGCATTGAGTACTACTTTGCCGCCAATATGCGCAAAAATCCGCTTCCCAATACCATTGCCAGCCTGTACAACTATTTTTCAAAAGTGTATATGCTTTATTTCCTATCTCCCACTTCTGATGCAGAATTGGCTAAAACACTCGATTTGCGCTCCGATTTTTTCATCAAAGAATACAAGACTGCCGCTCGGAATTATACTCAACAGCAGGTGGAACACATCCTCCATCTTTTGCACATGTATGACCTTCGGGTTAAGGGCATTAATACAGATACAACCCATACCAGTGAGGAGGCTCTCATGCGCGAACTTTTCTTTCGAATACTGAACGAAGTTTAGGGTCTTTTTGAAGATACCTACCTAAGCTCTTGGGGCAAAGCAAAACCATCTCCACACTGCATCGAACCGCTCGACAAACATCACGCGAAGGGAGGATATCTGATGCTAGCTAAAAGGTTTTCAGAGAAATATAGCCATTGGCAACGAGCGCTTTTACGAACGGATTAGACGTCAATAAGACGCTCTGTGCTGCTCGTGCACGCATCGGCTATTTAGGCAGTTTCTTGGCGCATATCAGTTAAGTGAATGGGTTACTTTGCTCTTGAGAATATGTGACTTTGAAAAAACTTTAAGACGTCTCGATGCAACCGACTTGTTCTTTTGCAGAGCATCGGCGACGCGCACACTGAATGCCTGAAACTTCGCCCTTTCTTTGTGCTAAAATTGCTCAGGTACCCGTGAATAAAGAGGGCCAAAGGACAAGCACGGGAAACATCCGAACGCTGCCAGCATGGCGTTTTGTCATTGGGCAGGTAGCTCTCACAGGCACAAACGCGCTGACGGGTTTCGCCCTAGTCCGTGGCTTGTCGAAGGAGGATTATGCCGCCTACTCATTTTCATTTGCGCTGGTGGCCATTGGTGTCAACGCCAGTAACATGGGTCTGACTTCAGCCGTACTAGGTTTGGGTGGCCGAGTTTGGCCTGACAAGGAAGCACTTCGCTCAGTGCTCAATGCAGCCCAACGCTTGCGCAATCGCATCGGGGCATTTCTGGCCTTACCCTTCGCTGCCTACTGCATTTGGCAATTTCCTCGCATCGGACTAGGAAAGGCAGAAACTGTATTATTGGCAGCACTTGTGTTGAGTACTATATGGGTGCAGATGCAGGCAAATTTCTACGCTATCGTCCTACAGCTCGGACAAGTAGTGAACACCCTCGTGCGAAACGATGTAATAAGTGCAATTCTTAAATTAAGCGGTTCGTTGCTGGCCTTGCATTTCGAATGGCCTGTAGAGACTATCGTGGGATGGATTGCTTGCTGCCTTTGGTTTAATTATTGGGCCCACAGGAAGGCGGCGCTCCCTTTGCTAGTGGAGCACAGTACAGCAGCAGAAGAACACTTGCGCGAAATGCGCAGTTTGGTGAAGACCAATGCCTTACGCACATTATACTGGTCGTTTGAAGGACAAATCACCCTTTTGTTGTGCGCTTGGTTCAGCTCGACAGAACGCCTAGCTGAGGTGAGTGCACTAGGGCGCCTTGGTGTCTTGTTTGGCATCTTCCAGGCCTTTGTGGCTAGTTATACCCTGCCCAACATTGCGAAGGCGCATACGTCTAGACGCATCTTGCATCAGGTTTTACGTACGTTGAAAATAGCGGGTGCGTTACTGGCACCTCTTTTGTTGTGGGCCGCCGTACATCCTCCCTCATTGATATGGATTCTAGGGCCTAATTACACAGAACTGACGCCGCACCTGCTGCCCTTTATGTTATCCAGTGCCATAGGACAATTAGCCGCTGTCGTTTATCAGATGTGCACTGCGCGCGCATGGCTTTCACTCAACCGCTATTACGTACCTTTAGTGCTGCCGCTGCAGATAGCTCTAATTTGTGCTCTTGATACGCGGCGCATCGAACACGTTATTTTGTTCGCTGGGCTAAACAACTTATTTTTTTTGCTTTTCAACCTAACTATGTTTATTATTTCTTGGCGCAATGCGGCCAAACTAGCCTCTGCCGAATAGGTTGTAAAGTGAATGTTTTTCATCTAAACCGACCCTAGAGTGGAGCAGCGCCTTTTGCATCTTTGCGCACACAAAAGCATTGGTTCTCTTCTCGCATTTTCCATGAGTTTATTAGCAGTAGGCACAGTTGCTTTCGATAACATTGAAACGCCTTTTGGCCGTGCTGAGCGCGTCATCGGAGGAGCGTGTACGTACATTTCTCTAGCTGCTTCGTATTTCGTGCGCCCTGTTCGCATCGTATCGGTAATAGGTGACGATTTTCCGCTCTCAGTGCTAGAAGACCTGAAACAGCGCGGAGCAGATTTGGAAGGGTTACAAATTAGGGCTGGAGAAAAGTCTTTCTTCTGGGCTGGTAGATATTATCGCGATTTGAACCTGCGCGATACGCTGGAAACTCAATTAAACGTCCTAGCCAACTTCGATCCAGTGCTGCCAGCGAGCTATCGTCGCTCGGAGTATGTCATGTTGGGAAATTTGACGCCGCGAGTACAGCTGCGTGTACTCGATCAGCTGGAATGCCGCCCCCGTTTAGTGGCGATGGATACAATGAATTTCTGGATGGACACTGCCTGGGATGACTTACAGCAAGTGCTCCGACGGGTGGATGTGTTGACCATCAACGACGAAGAGGCGCGTCAGCTTTCCGGTGAGCATTCTCTTGTTAAGGCGGCTCGAGCCATTTTGCGCATGGGACCTCGATTTTTGGTAGTCAAAAAGGGTGAACATGGTGCACTTTTATTTCACCATGACGAACTTTTTTACGCTCCAGCCCTGCCTTTGGCCGATGTAATTGACCCTACCGGTGCGGGCGACACGTTTGCCGGTGGCTTTATGGGTTGGCTAGCACATACTGACGACCTTTCAATGGACAACATGCGCCGAGCAGTCATCTGCGGTTCCGCTCTAGCATCGTTTTGCGTAGAAAAGTTTAGTGTAGAACGCCTTCTAGAATTAGACAATCACCTCATCCAGCAGCGCATTCGGCAGTTTGCCGAGCTGGTGCACTTCCGCTTTTAATTTGTCGCAAATCATTGCTCAACATACTTTGCCTTCTATTGAGGCGTTTCTTTTCGTTAAAAAGTGAGTTCTCACATGCGCATCTTTCTGCTTTGCCTATTATCGGTCTTTAGAGTAGTATCTTTCTCTCAAAATATCAACGAAAAACTCGTTGCTTTTTTCTCCTTCAGCGGGTGCAAAGCTCAAGATGAGAGTGGAAATGGCTCTACAGGAGCTTTCGTAGGCAGTCCAAAATGCTTGTGCGGAGTAGCCGACTCTGCCCTCTTGCTCAACGGCAAAACCGATGCTATTTTCTTCGTTGGCCCCATGAGCGATGTGTTTACGTTGAGTGACTTCTCGATCAGCTTTTACTTCAAACCTGGTCCAGTAAATCCGAATGCGGGTGGCTCGCAAGTCATCATTTCAAAACAAGCCTCGTGTGACCCTTCAGCCAAGGCGCTCTGGGTGCGTTACAACCCGAAAAGCCGCCGCATTAGCTCAGCACTAGTGCAAAATCAGAATCTGTTCGTCACAGTGACCGCCGAATTAGACCCTACTGCCTGTTGGCAACATGTAGTGCTCACGCGTAACAATACCCATTATTCCATCTATATCAATGGCGTACTCAAAGACCGGCGCAGTACTCCCACTCGTCTAGACATAACCACAAGCGCTATCTTCAAAGTGGGCGAACCTATTTGCTTGCTAGACGAACACCTATTTGGCGAATTCGACGAATTGCGCATTTACAGCCGCGCCCTTTCTCAGGAAGACATTAACGCACTATACGCTCGACCTGACCGCATTTTGACTGGAGATACTATCCTTTACCTGGGCAACTCCCTCCAGGTACGCACTAACCCAGCCTGCACACAAAACTTCCAGTGGTCGCCCGCAGCCGGTGTATCCGACCCTAACAGTGCTGCACCTCTTATCACACCAACCACTTCAACCTTGTATCGGCTCAATTTCTTTCACCAAGGTTGCACTGCCCACGACACGCTCTACATCAAGGTCATAGACCCAGATACCCTAAACTGCGAGCAAATTTTTATCCCTAATGCCTTCACGCCCGCTTCATCGGCTGGGCGAAATGACGTCTTCGCCATCAGCAACCCTTATGCCGTAGACGATTTCATTTCCTTTGAGGTTTTCGACCGCTGGGGCGGACGTGTTTTCTCGGCTTCTTCCGCCTTCGACGGTTGGGACGGCACTTTCCAAGGACAACCCCTTAACGCTGGAGTGTTTCTCTATCGGCTGCGCTACCGCTGCAAGGGCGAGGAGCGCGTCAAAAGTGGCACGGTTACCCTTTTGCGCTGATAAAGCCCTTGCCTAAAATTAGGCTCTAAATAGAGTCATTTTCAGTCTTATATGCAAAAATTTTCAATAACCTCAGCCTGTCTTGCGCTTCTATTATGGGCCCCTCTAGATGAGTTCATGGAGCAAAAAGATGGGAAGATCGTCTTGCGAAATCCCTCTTTTGAAGATAGCCCAGGTGCTTCAAAGATTCCGCGGAGTTGGATGACAGTTGGACTTGGCAGCACGCCCGATATCATGCCAGGTGCATGGGGTGTGGCGGGCTCACCCCAGGAGGGAGCTTCCTTTCTTGCTCTAGTTACTCGTTCTGATGGAACCGTAGAGGACATCGCCCAGCGTCTGTCTAGTCCGCTCGTACCTGGAGTTTGCTATACATTTTCCATTTATTTGGCCCATAGTCCGCGCTATGTGGGTCACGACTTGCCTGTGCGCTTGCGCATATGGGGTGGAAAGAGCCCCGCTAAACAATTTCTCCTGTGTTCGTCGGAAATGGTCTCTCATAGCGATTGGCGTAAGTATACGTTCCAATTTGTCCCTAAAAGCCCTGTACAGTACCTTGTGCTAGAGGCCTACTACGCGCCCGGCGTCTTTAAACCTTATCGCGGTAACATTCTTTTAGACAATTGCTCGCCCATTGAGCGCTGCGAAAGGGCGTAATTTTGCCTTATGACACCAGAACGTCGAGCGGAACTTGTACGTGCTGAGGCTAAACGCCTAGGCTTCATCTTTGTGGGCTTTGCTCGCGCCGAACGCCTCGACGAAGAGGCGCGCCGCCTAGAGGCTTGGTTACGCCAGGGCGCTCATGGACAGATGCGTTACATGGAAAATTACTTCGACCTACGCATTGACCCAACTCAACTCGTTCCTGGCGCAAAAACGGTCATTTGCCTGGCATACAATTATTTTAATCCAGAAAAACAAAAAGACCCTCAAGCGCCTAAAATCAGCCAGTATGCCTACGGCGAAGATTACCACCACGTAGTAAAGGCGCGCCTAAAGGCGCTATTGGCTTATATGAAAGAGCAGTTTGG
Organism: Saprospiraceae bacterium; assembly: GCA_025055285.1. GTDB lineage: Bacteria > Bacteroidota > Bacteroidia > Chitinophagales > Saprospiraceae > M3007. The sequence goes on along the minus strand of JANWXM010000006.1, from coordinate 9,686 downwards.
CGACATCCAAGGCCGCTGTTTTGTGGACAGCGCCCCTGTGCTCGAGCGCGAGTGGGCTCGCCGCGCTGGCATCGGCTGGAATGGCCGGCACACCCTGACAATAAACCCTAAATTTGGCTCTTACTTTTTTTTAGCCGAAATCATCTGCGACCTCGAATTAGCCAGCGATCATCCCATCCGAGACCACTGCGGAACTTGTCGCCGCTGTATCGAGGCCTGCCCTACTGAAGCCATTCACCCTAACGGCTACTGGCTCGATGCCTCTCGCTGTATTTCCTATCTAACCATCGAATTGCGCGATGAAATACCAGAGCAATTTCGAGGGAAAATGGACAACTGGATATTTGGCTGCGATATTTGCCAAGAAGTCTGTCCTTGGAACCGCTTCGCCCGCCGTCACCATGAGCCAGCATTCGAACCGCATCCAGACCTCCTCCGTATGACCAGACAAGAGTGGTTAGAAATTACGGAAGAAGTCTTTCAAAGAATCTTCCGAAAATCCGCCGTAAAGCGCACGAAATTCCAAGGATTAAAACGAAATATCCAATTTGTTTGCCAACCGAGCAGCTCCTAGTCAACCTCGTGTAAGCTTAACCTTGAAGAGGGCATTCCTTCCTTATTTACCCGTATCTCGAATGCGCAAATTTTATTCTGTTTTAAGCATGCAGAATGTCGCACAATGTGCTCAATTATTTCTCTTTGTCGTATGCCCTTCGCAGGAAAAAACAAAAATTTTTTTCTGAAGAAATCATGAACCTCCTTTGTCGTTATGTGTTACCCCTGCTACTTGGCGCGTATATAAAAAACTCAAAAAAAATTGTTAAAAGGTCTTGCAAAACTTCTAAGAAAATCTTAACTTGCGCCTGCTTTCTTTAATCTGCTCCAAAGCCAGGTGTCAGGTTAACTGATTCAATACATATTAATGAGTAACTTACACAAGAGCCTGACTTTACCATCAAATCCAGAGAATGTGCGCCAGGTAGAACCGCTTATTCAAGACATCGCTCACCAGTTAAATCTTTCTCGCGAGCAGTACGATAACATCTTACTGAGCCTTACAGAAGCGGTTACAAATGCGATGGTGCACGGCAATCAGGGCGACTCCAACAAACGCGTTTGCATCTCGCTGCGCCACGAGAAAAATGTGCTTTCTATTCGCGTGTCAGACGAAGGACCGGGCTTTAATCCGAATGAAATACCCGATCCTACGCATCCAGAGAATTTGGAGGCGTGCAGCGGACGCGGCATTTTCATCATGAGGCGCTTGAGTCATGAATGTCGCTTCACGCGCGGAGGTCGTACAGTAGAGATGCGCTTTAACCTACAGTCTTCAGACTGAGAGAGCTCGCTGCGCGCCATGGACATAGAGCTGCCGCTTGAAAGCCTGGAGGAGGGCAGTATTGTCTTCTGTTTCGAGGACATTGATGCCGAGCCCTTGCCCGAAGAGCCGCTAAAAGCTTGGTTAAAAGCCGTAGCAGAGGCGGAAGGCGTCCCTCTGTTAGAACTGACTTACATCTTTACTTCAGACGAATACTTGCGCCGTCTCAATTGCGAGTATTTGCAACACGATTATTATACGGACGTCATCACCTTCCCTTACACATCGGGCTATATCCACGGCGACGTGTTTATCAGTCTTGAGCGCGTGCGAGAAAATGCTCAACTATATGAGGTTCCCTTCCAGCAGGAATTATGCCGTGTTATAGTACACGGTTTACTACACCTTGCAGGCTACACCGATGACACCGACACTGAGCGCTTAATTATGCAACAAAAGGAAAATCAATACCTAATGGAAAATCCTCTTCTAAGTACGAACATTTAAAAAATAAACCACTTACCTCGCCTCAGGAAGCGTAGATTTGAGACTGGAAAATGAGGCGTTGTCCATGAGTATAAGAAATTCGCTACCGACTCTTCTCTTCATAGCTGTAGCTAGCTTAGCATTTAGCCAAAAATTCATCCAACTGGAACGGGTTAACCGGCCGCGCACCCTAAAGTTTTACGCTGGCGACGAACTGACCTATCGGTTTAAGGGCGACGCGTTTTGGCGCAATTCCCTCATCACAGACGTCAACATGGATAGCCAACGCGTAGCGTTTGATGGTCGCTACTACGCTTTAAAGGAGATAGAAGCTATCCAACTCCAATACGCAGGCCTACTGCGCGCAACAGGGCCTGCTCTAATGTTCTTTGGCGCCTCTTGGGCTGGCTACTCTCTCATTGGCGCCTTGTTCGACAACTACCCTCTGACAACTCAAACGGTCATCGTTTCAGGATCTGGTTTGTTAATAGGTTTTGGGTTAAAGCACATCTTCAAATATCGAAAAGTAAGCCTCAACGAACGCCGACGCTTACGCGCTGTAGAAATACCAGTTTCCATTCCTCTACGACCAGGCTATTAGGCCACCCTAAAAAGAATTCGAATAGAAGCCGGACTCGTCCTCTGCTCTTGAGTCAATGAGGGCGCTCCTCTTTTCGTCACAGGAGAAAAAAATAAAGACCAGCATTATATGCCTAAAATTTATTGGATATAAACAAGATTATTGAAACAATAACTTAAATAAAATGTCGATTGAAAAAAAATTATATTTCTCTTCTCTAGCAGGTACATCAAGCATCCTATAAACGTCTAGTTTATGGAGTGAAATCAAGTGAGATAGCCTCTTCATTTTTAATATCACGTCGTGGAGGAACGCTAATGACAGGGAAAAGATCTGTCAGCGCAATGGAGCATCTGGAGGAGAGGGCTTCGGCTGAACAGATGGGATATCAGCAGAGCATTCTACCCTAATCGTGCATATCAGTGACACAAGACAAAGGCACGCCTTCACCCTCTTGCACTTAGCGCTGCACTCATGCCAATAACTTCGGCAAATATGCCCGCCGCTGTCACCTCTGCTCCAGCTCCAGGGCCACGCACTACCAAAGGCCGCTCAGCATAGCGCTCAGTAGTAAATACCACCATGTTGTCGCTACCGCTAAGGTTGTAGAACGGATGCTCTGGACCCACGCGTTGCAAGCCGATGCAAGCTTGGCCTTTTTCAATGAGCGCTACCCAACGCAGCACCTTCCCTTGAGCAGCTGCCTCTACCCGGATGGCCTCGAAGTAGTCGTCGTACAAACGCAAAGACTCCATGAATGCCTCCACCGAAGGCGCTTCAAGGCAAGGAGCAGGTAAAATATTTTCAACGGGGATGTCCTCTAGTTCTAGAGGGAATCCTACTTCGCGAGCTAGGATGAGGGCCTTTCGCCGCACATCGGCGCCCGATAAATCATCGCGCGGGTCCGGTTCAGTCAACCCACGCCGACGTGCCTCTTGGACGACGTCAGAGAAGCGACGCCCTTCAATAAAGTGGTTAAACAAAAACGAAAGCGTCCCCGACAGCACTCCCTCAATGCGCAAAATGCGATCCCCTGAAGCAAGTAAATCATTGAGCGTACTTATAATGGGCAGCCCCGCTCCTACGTTGGTCTCATAGCGCCATAAAGCACCTCGTCGGTCAGCTATTGCCTTCAAGCGCTGGTATTGCGCCCAAGACCCAGAAGCCGCTAACTTATTCGGTGTACTGATGGAGATGCTAGCGGCTAAAATACGTTCATACGCGCGCGTTACTGCTTCAGCGGCAGTATTGTCAATAAAAATGGCATTAGGTAAATTGAGGTACTCCATTTGGTCTACGAAGGCATCTATGGAAAAAGGCTGTCCATTTTGTTCTAGAATTGTCCTCCAGCGATTCAAATCCAAGCCCTCTTTGTCAAAAACCATCTGACGGCTATTGGCTAAGCCAACCACTTTAATTTCCAGACGCCGGCGTTCTCGCAAAAAGGATGCCTGCCGACGGATTTGTTCCAATAACGCACTCCCAATAAGACCTACACCTACCACAAATAAGTTCAGACTTTTTGTATCGGATAAGAAGAAGGCTTCGTGAATGGCATTGAGCGCCTTATTCTCATCGGCGCTGGATATGACAACCGAAATATTCAGCTCGCTTGAGCCCTGCGCTATGGCGACGACATTGATGCCATTTCGGCCCAAAGCTTGAAACAGCCGACCCGCGATGCCCGGCGTATAACGCATACCTTCGCCCACAATAGCTACGACTGACAGGTTCTCTTCGACGCGCAAAGGCTCTACTAGGCCTGTGCGCAGCTCATAGGCAAATTCTCGTTCGGCAGCTTGCCGAGCAAGCGCTGCCTGTTGCGGCGATACGGCAAAGGTGATACTGCTCTCGCTGGAACCCTGAGTGATAAGAACGATGTTAATGCCTTCGCGAGCCATAGCGCCAAAGAGTCGTGCAGCAATTCCTGGTACGCCAAATAGCCCTCCTCCTTCTAGCGTCAGCAAACTGATTTGGTGAATGCTAGAAATACCTTTAACAGCTTGCCTAGGCTCCTCCTCCGTAGGGAGGGAAGGACCAATGTAGGTACCTTCGAATGTAGGATTAAATGTGTTCCGAATCAGCAAGGGAATTCCCTTTTCCATGGCCGGCCGAATAGTAGGCGGATAGATCACTTTGGCGCCAAAGTGGCTCATTTCCATGGCCTCCCGATAAGTCATAGTTCGCAGCGTAAAGGCCTTTTTGACTCGGCGAGGGTCAGCCGTTAACACGCCGTCGACGTCAGTCCAGAGCTCTATAGCTTCAGCCTCTAGGGCAGCCCCCAGAATAGCTGCCGTGTAATCGGATCCTCCTCGGCCTAAAGTAGTCGTTAGGCCATCTTCAGTACTGCCGATAAAACCCGTAACCGCCTGCACCATCCCCTTGCGCTGGTCGTAGTGAGCGCGGATGAGCGCGTTGGTCGGTTCGAAAAGCACCTGGGCTTGCCCAAAACGCGCATCTGTTCGAATAATACGCCGAGCATCTACATATTCAGATGGAATGCCAGCCTGTTGCATAGCGTATGTCAAGATGAGCGTGGAGGTGCGTTCTCCGAAACTAAGCACCAAATCGAGCGAGCGAGCCGATACCTCGCGCAATAGGTAAATTCCGTGTAAAAGATTGCCTAACTCCTCGAAGTGCTCCATCAAAGCAGTTTCTAGCGGTACTCGATTTTCGGCTTTCAGGAGACTCGCTGCAGCCTCAACATGGCGCTGACGCAATTTTTCCCACAACGATAGATAATAGCCATCGCCTCGAGCGGCGCAATAAGCCGTCTCAATGAGTGCATCGGTCACTTTAGAAAAAGCAGAGAAAACAACAGTAAATGCCTGCCCTTTCCGATGATAGTCTACTAAAACGGGCAATAACAAATCCTGGATGGTTTGCGGCGAGCCTACAGACGTGCCACCAAATTTGAGAACGCGCATAATGGACTTTTGAGGGCAAAGAAAGAGAAAAAAGGAGGATGAACTGGGATAACCACACACCCTACCGATTTCTATCTATAACTGGCTTGACATGTTCGAAAAGAAGGACTACAGATATTCCACTTATCGAAGTTTTAAGCACTGCAGCCATCGCGAAATCTGCAGGAAAAGAGAAAGTTTCTTTTTCTAACCTTCTAGTCAGGAAGGCATACTCCTGTCTTTCTAACAGACCGTGCACACACTAGAGAGAAGGCCGCTTTCTGTAGGTCGGCTGTTCCACTAAAACAAACACATTGAACATCCCGTGAATGCCCGACTTATCCGAATGGAGCAGAGCAAAAATGCTGCTTCACCAATATCATCGCACTACTTTCCATTCTTCGACGTAAGAGCGACGCAGAAAAAGAAGGGATAAGGCTTCGCGCAAGTAAATCAAGTTGAGGCGCAGATATCCATACTTGCGAAAGCGGCGCGGCGAATGGTACACGCGCAGGCGGCGTAAGAAGGCGATGCGCCCTTGCCAATGCAAGCGGTAAAACAGATTGCAATCCTCTCCGGCAACAATGCGCTCGTTGTAGCCGCCAATGCGCTCGAAGATGGAACGACGCACGAACTGGCTCTCGCCCTTAGCCAAGTACACACCTATGTAAAAGGAGGCATATATGGCCCAATTCATAATGGTGTGATAGAGGCGATCTATCCATCGCGCTTCCTGGGGATACACGTGGATGGGCACAGTAGCCGCTACGATGTCGGGATGTTTTTCAAACGTCTGTAATAGCGTTTCAAAGAAGTTAGGAAGATCTGGGATTTGCACGTCAGCATCGGTATGAAAGAGAAATTCTCCTTCGGCAAGTGCGGCGCCAGCATTTCGGCCAATGGCAATATTTTGTTTTCCTCGAGGCTGAGCGAGTTTTAGTCTTCCAGGCGGCCAGTGTGTTTGAATTTCTCGTACAACAGCTACTGTGGCATCTGTGCTACCGCCATCAGACACAATAACCTCTAAGCCAAACCTCTCTAAATAGGGCTCGTACTGTGCTAACGTGGAACCGATGTATCGCTCTTCGTTTTTGGCAGGAATGACGACGCTAATGCGGATGGCAGGGAGAGAATTCATACGCCCAGGCATGAGAAGGCCAGCAAAAATACACTTCGATAGATGCAGAAAAATAATCGGCACGCCGCTTTTTTCAAGAAAGGCAACGTGCCGACGAAGTCAGGCTCGCGGTTAATAGACGTAATCTATTGAAGGACAACAGATTTTTCAGCCATCATTTTCCGGATATTAATGAGAGCGTAGCGCATGCGACCCAATGCCGTATTGATACTTACGCGTGTTAGCGCAGCAATTTCTTTAAAGCTCATATCAGCATAGTGCCGCAAGATAACTACTTCGCGCTGCTCAGGTGGCAAGGCATCTACTAATTGACGCACGCGCTGATGTGTCTCACTACGAATGATTTGGGCATCTGGGCCATCCTCATTAACGCGTAAGATATCAAAAATATCAAACTCTTCGGAGCGCGCTACATGACCGCGGCGCTTGTTGCGGCGGTGATAATCTACGCACAAATTGTAGGCAATGCGCATGGCCCATTGCGCAAACTTGCCTTCATGGTTATAGCGACCCTTGCGCAGAGTGTCTATGATTTTGATGAATACCTCCTGGAAAATATCCTCTGCTAGGGCTCTGTCCTTGACAAAGAGGTAAATAGAGGTGTAAATCTTCGCCTTGTAACGGTGGAGAAGCACCTCGAAAGCTTTTTCATCGCCCTCCATATAACGGGCGATAAGCTCCTGATCATTAGCCAATACAGATACAGCTTGCATACGCTAAGTTGGTTGTTTTACAGGCGAATAGCGTTTGGTGTGGAGTACAAGCTATATCCGATAGGCAAAAACCGTTTATGTCTTAGTTCTTTTTTCGGCCTCAAAATTAGAGGCAGTTTTTAAAGCGACCAAAAAAATTTCTATATTTAACATTTTTTAACATTCTCGCTAGGACTTCACATATCCTTCTAGTCGCAGACGGCAGCGATGTTTTATTTTTGCCATGATTTTTCATGGACATAGCCATCCTCCTATTGCTAGTCGGACTTCACAGCTTTTTAGTACTGGGCAAAACAGCTCTAGGTACCGGTAGCCGATTGTTGACTCATCGAATTGGGACAGGTGGAGGGAAAATTCCGGCGAGCACTCCTAGCAACCCTGAAGTGGTGGAGGATACGCTTCACGCGGCTATTGTAACCACTATACTTCTTGAGGGAGCCTACGCAGGCATAAAGTTAGGAGGAATGTTGGTCTCATGGCTGTCCTCCTTTCTCTGGTTGTCGCCCTACGCCCACCTCGTGTCTATTGTAAGCGTTCTAGTGATGGTGGGTGTGCTAGCTTTAGTGGTAGGCGAATGGATACCTCGTTATGTAGCTGCTCAGTTTCCTGAGGGAGCGGCAACTTTAGCTCGCCCAGTAGTATTCTTAACCCTGCGCTTGCTTCAACCCGTATACACTTCCCTACAACGAGTAACGAAATGGGTATTAGGGCTTTTTATTCTAAAACCCGTTATCGAACCACATGTCTCAGAGGAAGAGATTAAAAACCTAGTGCTAAAGGCTAATCGCCAGGGAGTCCTGGAGGAGAAGGAGAGCGAGTTTATTCAGAACATCTTACGCTTCGCCGACAGGGACGCGTACGCCATCATGACGCACCGCAACGAGTTAAAGTGGCTCGACGTTCAGGCTCCTCTTGAGGAAAACGACCGCATCATCCGCGAAAGCGGCTATACCAAGTTTTTACTTTGTGATGGCGCTATTGAGAATGTCATAGGCGTAGTTAAACTGCGCGACTACATCGACCATGCGCATAAGCCAGGCTTTGACCTGCGGCAAATAGCTACGCCACCTTTATACATTCCTGAGACGATGAATGCGCTGAAAATTTTAGAGCGCTTTCGTAATGAACGCAATTATTTTGCCGTAGTAGTGGACGAATACGGTTCCATTCAGGGCATTATTACCTTACATGACCTAACGGAGAGCATCCTCGGTAACTTACCTGACGTAGACGATGCTGAAGAGCCCGCTATCATCACTCGCGAGGATGGCAGTTGGTTGGTAGAAGGCAGTATCCTAGTGGACGAATTGCGAGAAATAGTGCCAATCGCTGAATTTGAAAATCCAGACACCGATTATGCCACCTTAGCAGGTTATATTTTGCATAAAATAGGTGAAATCCCGCGCGCTGGTGACTATTTTACTGCTGAGGGCTTTCGCTTCGAAGTGGTAGACATGGACAAAAGTAAAATTGATAAGGTGCTGATATCGAGGATTGAAGAATTGCCTCAAGAAAGGGTGTAGACACTTAACGCAACCCTATAACCGCCAGCATACGCCCTGTGCGCCCGCCAGAAAGACGATGTGAAAAGTAATCTTCGCTGTGCAATACCGTCGAATAAGGTGAAATCTCTATGTGCTCAGCGGGCACACCACACTTCTGCAATTGCTGAGCGAGAGCGCCCTTTAAGTCTACAAAGTGACGTGCCTTCCCTGTATCAAATCGAACAAACGCGCAATCGAATTGAGCAGCCACTTCAGGACCTACTTCGAAGGAACATTTGTCTATGCATGTACCTATATAAGCCAAGCAATCGCTACCACGAGTGCCAAACCAGCCCGCCATCGCCTGAAGAGTCCGCGGTATAATACCTCCTACTGTACCTCGCCAACCAGCATGAATAGCAGCTATTACCCTCCGACGCATATCGTATAAGAGCACTGGCGCGCAATCAGCCACGGAAACAGCTAATATGACATCAGGCTGCTGCGTCACCAAAGCATCGTATCCTGAGAAACAACTCGGCTCTTCTACTCGACATACCTCTACGCCGTGTACCTGATAACTCCAAGCCAACCTTCGCAGGCAAAAACCTACCGCCGCACTAAAGCGGCGTCTATTTTCTTCAACGCACTCGGGCAAATCATCAGTGCGTTTGCCTAAATTGAGAGATGCATACGCGCCTTCGCTAACGCCACCATGGCGCGTGCTCTCCGCTACTACTAGCTCATGGCGCTCCAATAACTTCGGAGTGCGAAACATTGGGCGTTCCTGAAAAGACATACCACGAAAGTTTGTCAAATTCCATTGCAAACTTCTCACCTTTTTTGCTGCAAGAATAAGAGCTGGTTTGCAGAAAGTTCTGAGCAAACAATTAGGAGAACAAAATATACAAAATTTGACAACAGGATCTGCGATAGTTTTTCTTTCTTGGAATATCCGACGAAAAGAACACTATTAAATTTCTATTTTTTCCCGTTCTTTGGCCGACTGCGCCTCACTGCTGTTCCGCCATGGCAAAACAAGCCCTCCCGCCGCTGCACCA
>JANWXM010000069.1 GCA_025055285.1 Saprospiraceae bacterium | reverse complement strand
CTGGGCGCCACGGCGTTCGGGCGCGAGGGGCGTGAGGACCTCGATCCGCTCGCCGAAGCGGGCGACGATCTCCTCCCGCAGCCGCCCGCTCAGCGCGAGCGACTTCTCCCGCAGCGCCCCGATCCCGGCCTCGCGGAAGATGGCGAGCGAGACCCTGAGGGGCGCCAGGGCGAGGATCGGAGGGTTGGAGAGCGCCCAGGCTTCGGCCCCGGGGGCGGCGCGGAAGTCCTCCGGCATCGCGAAGCGGTCGTCGGGGCGGTGTCCCCACCAGCCGGCGAGCCGCGGCAGTTCCTCGTTGCCGTGATGGCGCTCGTGGACGAAGGCGCCGGCGATCGCTCCGGGGCCGGCGTTGAGGTACTTGTAGCTGCACCACACCGCGAAGTCGACGCCGTCGTCGTGCAGCGAGAGCGGGACGTTGCCGATGGCGTGGGCGAGGTCGAGCCCGAGGGGGCAGCCGATGCGTCGCGCGAGGGCAGCCACGGCGCCGACCGGAAAGACCTCGCCGCTGCGGTACTGCACGCCGGGAAGCAGAACGAGGGCGAGCCGCTCGGCGTGGCGCTCGATCTCGGCGAGCAGGTGCGCCGGGGAGAAGGTGCCGGCGGGCTCGTCGGGCTCGATCTCGATCAGGGCCTCGGCCGGGTCGAGGCCGTGGAAGCGGATCTGGGAGACCGCGGCGTAGCGGTCGGAGGGGAAGGCGCCGCGCTCGATCAGGATCGCCTTCCGCTCCGCGCGCGGCCGGTAGAAGCTCGCGAGCAGGAGGTGGAGATTGGCGGTCAGGCCGTTCATCGCCACCACCTCGGCGGGCTTCGCCCCCACCAGCCAGGCCAGGTC
>JANWXM010000068.1 GCA_025055285.1 Saprospiraceae bacterium | reverse complement strand
GGTTCGATTACGAGCGTCCTGTCGCTTCCGACGAACTCCGATTTTATCGTGTTTCAATTCCAACTGGTTCGATTACGAGCTAATGCGCTGGCGGGGGCTTTCTTGTACATGATCGGTTTCAATTCCAACTGGTTCGATTACGAGCTTCAACGACTTTGGGTCAACGATTTCAATCACCCTGTTTCAATTCCAACTGGTTCGATTACGAGCGGCGACATCATCTCTAACCCGGCGCTCTTTACTTTGTTTCAATTCCAACTGGTTCGATTACGAGCTTCCCAAACGAACACGCAACGTAAGGACGGCGCATTGTTTCAATTCCAACTGGTTCGATTACGAGAGTGCGCGCCGTATTTTTTTCGCAGGCTTTCGCCTGGTTTCAATTCCAACTGGTTCGATTACGAGGACCGGCGAAACACTCAGCGATACGCGAATAAACCGTTTCAATTCCAACTGGTTCGATTACGAGGCAACGTTTGGAAATTGTGTATCCACGTCGCTACCGTTTCAATTCCAACTGGTTCGATTACGAGCGCGCCGGCGGGCTTTTTCAAAAAAACGTTTAAACCGTTTCAATTCCAACTGGTTCGATTACGAGGACATCAGTGCCGCCGCTGATGTCTATTGTATACGTGTTTCAATTCCAACTGGTTCGATTACGAGGCTCGACAGCGGCGCGTACGGCATCTACGTCGCCTTGTTTCAATTCCAACTGGTTCGATTACGAGAACAGCAGCACAGGCTCTGACGTAACTATCACCGCGTTTCAATTCCAACTGGTTCGATTACGAGCACGGTGAGGCGATGCAGATAGAGCGAACATATAACGTTTCAATTCCAACTGGTTCGATTACGAG
>JANWXM010000067.1 GCA_025055285.1 Saprospiraceae bacterium | reverse complement strand
CGCCTCAATCGCCGCCTGTGCGTTTTCGCCTGTGATGAGTTGTAAAAACGCCTTTTGCAGCTTCTCTACCGCAGCGGCGCTATTATTGTTCTTCTTTTCAAATTCTTCAAGGATACTATCAGTACCCTTAAGCGCCTCGCCGCTTTGCGCGATGCGCTCGTTCAGCAGCGCAGTGTTCTGTCCCAACTTACCCAGCGCCTCGATAGCGCCCTGCTGGCCGATGCCGATTTCGTCAAGCGTCTGCGCGAAGTTCTTGCTCGCGTCGCCGCCTTTTGCCAGCCGCTCAGCGACGAAGGCGAGCGCCTGTGTCAAGTCTGTTTGCACCAGCGCAATGAAGTCCGCCGTCTCTTTAGCAGACAAACCGAGCGATTTTGCAAACACGTCCGGCGCTTTAGCTATTTCAACCAGCAGGCGGCTGATGGCTGTCGCGCCTCGCTCAGGTGTTACATTTAACTCAGCGAGAGCGGTGGCAAGGCCAAACACCCGGTCTGCTGTGATGTTGAGCGGGCCGGCGACACCCGAAATTCGGCTCACAAAATCAGCAATCACGGGCGCAGTCGCGGCTCCCTGGCTTTCGAGGAAGTTCAGAGCGTTGCCTAAGTTCAACATGTCTGCCGCAGCGTCATCTGTGCGAAAATCCGCAAGTGAGTTGCGAATGCCGGCGATGACGCGCGTCAGTTCCTCAATGTTGCCGCCGAAGGCATCGCCCAGCGCGACGGCAAGCTTGTCGGCTGAGGCGGTGAAGGCCTCGACCTGGTCAGCAGCGATACCCAACTGGCCACCTATCTCTGCTATCTTGAGCAAATTTAGGACGGCCGTCCGAGTGTCTATCTTTTCCAGGCTTTGCCGCAGCTGGTCAGCC
>JANWXM010000066.1 GCA_025055285.1 Saprospiraceae bacterium | reverse complement strand
TGGAATTGAAACCGGCTCGCTTTCAGTCAAAAATCAAGAAGTATCGCGCTCGTAATCGAACCAGTTGGAATTGAAACACCACTATTCTTGAAATCTAAATAAATTCGATATGCTCGTAATCGAACCAGTTGGAATTGAAACGTTGACAAACAAAGCCTGCTGGTCATCAATGAAGCCCTCGTAATCGAACCAGTTGGAATTGAAACAAAAGCCTTCATAAATTGTTCCCTCATAGATAGCGCCTCGTAATCGAACCAGTTGGAATTGAAACTCGTCAAAGCGAGCAAGTGGTTTGTCGTGTCTCCGCCTCGTAATCGAACCAGTTGGAATTGAAACCTCTTCCCTATTTTGACAATGACGCCGACGCCATTCTCGTAATCGAACCAGTTGGAATTGAAACAAAGGAAGGAAAGAGCAATCCCGCCGCGCATGCGGCTCGTAATCGAACCAGTTGGAATTGAAACTATACGACAGAATATTCAGCGCCGTGATGACCTGCCTCGTAATCGAACCAGTTGGAATTGAAACGCCGACTGCGTCAGCGCCCCGCAAAAGCACTCGAACCTCGTAATCGAACCAGTTGGAATTGAAACGCAGAATTTCGCGCGCAACTTGAGCGCCTGAAACACCTCGTAATCGAACCAGTTGGAATTGAAACGATGCGCAGAAAAATGCTGCGTCCGAGTGGCGCAGCTCGTAATCGAACCAGTTGGAATTGAAACCAATCTGCCTATCAGCGCAGGCATCGCTCTTGATGCTCGTAATCGAACCAGTTGGAATTGAAACCCTGTCCGCCAGGCGCTCCGGGCGGGCCAGGCGGGCTCGTAATCGAACCAGTTGGAATTGAAACCGTCTACAAAAGCGGAAATACGCATAAACCCATGCTCTCGTAATCGAACCAGTTGGAATTGAAACTGCTGCACGCTGGCGAGGTTTGTCGAGCAAGCGCCCTCGTAATCGAACCAGTTGGAATTGAAACCGTCATAATAATTGTCAAGCCCGACCTTTCTTAACCCTCGTAATCGAA
>JANWXM010000065.1 GCA_025055285.1 Saprospiraceae bacterium | reverse complement strand
TTTTTTCCCGTTCTTTGGCCGACTGCGCCTCACTGCTGTTCCGCCATGGCAAAACAAGCCCTCCCGCCGCTGCACCACAACCCTAGCGACCACTACCTCAAGGAAGTGTTCAAAGTCGCCCTCGTGGCCCGCGCCTTCGTGGAAACCTTCCTGCCCAAACACCAACTGGAACACCTGCGCCTCGACAGCGACACCTTCATCAGCGAAGACGCCCGCCAATTCTTCTCCGACATCGTCTACACCTGCTCCACCACCCAGGACGAAGCCGCTGCGCATCTGCCTGCTCATCGAACACAAAACCACCAGCCCAGGGCGGCGCATCTACGTGCAGTTGGGCAACTACCTGCGCAGCATCCAGGAAGAGGACATCCGACAAGGCCGCAAACACTTCAGCCTGACCATCCCTATGCTGCTCACCCAACACAGCCCGCAGGAGCAGGCCCTCCAGCCTCTGAGCACCTACTACGGCCCACTGCCCAGCGCCCTGGCTGAGTACATCCCCGCCTTCAGCGTCGTGGAGGTCAACGTCCAAACCCTCTCAGACGAATTCATCGAAAACCTCCAGCATCACCTGTGGCTGCGCAACGTCCCGCTGGTGCTCAAACACGCCCGCAACGCTCACTACATGCGCCAACATTTCAGCCGCGTGCTTATCTTTGCCTCACAAGCCGGTGCGCCGGAACTTTCGCGCCTGATGTTTCGGGCGACGTTTTTGTATGTGCAACAGATGGCTAGTTTTACGAAGGAGGAGATGATGGACTTGATTCAGACGTTGCCGCCGCCCTACGAGCAGGAGGGCAAGAGCACTTACGAGCAGATTTTCGAGGCAGGCTTTGAAAAGGGTCTGGCCAAAGGACAGGCAAAGGGACGAGCCGAAGGACGAGCTGAAGGCCGAGCGGAGGGTATTGAGTTGGGCCTGGAGCGGGCGCTGCTTGCCTTTTTGAGGCGGTATCCGACGTGGAGCGACGAGGAGGTGGCCGCAGTCTTCGAGGTTCCAAAAGAGGTGGTAAGCCGTCTGCGCAGCAAGTTGT
>JANWXM010000064.1 GCA_025055285.1 Saprospiraceae bacterium | reverse complement strand
GGCGAAGCTACCCAGCCCGATGAGCACCCGGTCGGTGGTCGGGTTGGGCTGCAGCGTCAGGATGCGGTCGTCGTCCCACACGGGTGCTTGTGGTTGAGTTCGGTCTCGATCGTCGGCCTCTTCATCGGGTCCGAAGGAGGAAGGCCGTACGGTGATGACCTGTACAGCCGTCGTAGAGTTACCACAGGCATCAGTTGCCCGCCAAGTACGCGTGACAGTGTGTGCAGTCGGACAACTGCCTGAAGCCGCCTCGCCCAAATAAATGATGGTTACTGAGCCTGGGCAGTTATCGGAGGCTGTTGGACTGCCTGGCGCTGGCAGCGGACTCGGGCAGGTGATGGTAATGTTCGCCGGCACGAAGGTAAATGTCGGCGGCGTATTGTCTACTACTTGGATGACTTGTGTTTGCACCGTACTGTTGCCGCATTGGTCGGTAGCGCGCCAGGTACGGCGTATGGTGAAATTGTTGTTGCATGAACCGGACGTTATAGACTGGCCGGCATATGTCACAGTAACTGTTCCGCAGGAATCAGAGGCAGTCGGGTTAGCCACCGGTGGTGTCGGGTCAGAACACTGAATGGTTACATTAGCCGGGAACGCGGTGAAGTATGGTCGGTTAGTGTCAATCACTGTGATGCGCTGGCTGATAGAGCGCGTATTGCCGCAGTTGTCGGTAGCCGTCCAACGGCGCGTCAGCGTGTACTGGTTGACACAGGAGCCACCTCTGCGCGTCTCTCCGTTGAAGGTGATGGCTACATCGGGATCGCAGTTGTCAGTAGCGATGGGCGTACCAACACTGGGAACGGCGTAGCATTGCACTGTGATATCGGCGACGCCCACGAATGTAGGTGCCTGTGTATCTACAACCGTGATTACTTGCGTAAAGGTAGCCGTATTGCCGCTGTTGTCGGTGGCTCGCCAGGTGCGCACAATCGTGCGGGCGTCGGGGCACGAGCCCGACATGATGGCATCGGTAGAGTCAATCGTTACGGTCCCACAGGCATCACTCGCCGATGGGCGACCCGCAGCGGCCAGATCGTTGCATTGCACCGTTACGTTGGAGGGCATAAA
>JANWXM010000063.1:655-1089 GCA_025055285.1 Saprospiraceae bacterium | reverse complement strand
CCGTTGCTCGCCGTAGGCGACGTAAATGGCGACGGCTTAGACGACTTTTTTGTGGGAAATGCCTTCGATCAGCCCGCGGCGCTTTATGCGCAGCAGCCGAGTGGTGCTTTCCAACCGATCTCTATCGCTGCCTGGCAACAAGATAAAATCTACGAAGACCACGGCGCTGTATTCTTTGACGCCGACATGGATGGCGATTTAGATCTGTTTGTCGTCAGTGGCGGTGCAGAGGCGACCTCTCCTCGAGCCTTTCAGAATAGGCTGTATATCAATACCGACGGGAAGGGAACGTTCGTCCATGCCCGCGGTGCCGTTCCGTTGAGCCCTAACGCGGGCTTGCGGGTAGTTGCCCACGACTATGACCGCGACGGCGACATTGACCTGTTCATCGGCGGCCGCGTAGAGCCTGCTAAATGGCCACTCATTCCGCGCAG
>JANWXM010000063.1:0-645 GCA_025055285.1 Saprospiraceae bacterium | reverse complement strand
CATGGTGTGGCGCAACGAACGCACGCACTTTGCCGACGTAACCGCCCAGGTAGCACCCGACTTCGAGCGCTGCGGCATGATCACCGACTTAGCCTGGATCAACGTAGACAAAGACCCAGACTTAGAACTCGTCGTCGTAGGCGAATGGATGCCCGTCAGCGTATTCAAATGGCAAAATGGGAAGCTGACCAACGTTACTGCGAAATTTGGCTTAGACAACAGCAACGGACTTTGGTATCGCCTCGCCGTAGCCGATATGGATGGCGATGGCGACTCGGACTTAGTAACCGGCAACCTCGGCCTCAACACACGCCTAACTGCCAGTACCGACGGGCCGCTGCGCTGCTTTGCTAAAGACTTCGACAACAACGGCACGCTTGATCCCTTCGTGGCCTATCATGAAGATGGGAAACTCTATCCACTGCTGCAAAAAGATGTGGTAACGAAGCACTGCCCGGTACTGAAGAAAAAATTCCTCTACGCTAAGGACTACGGTAAGGCCACTATGGACGATCTCTGGCCCAATTTAGACGAGGCGCTCAACCTGTACTGCTATACGTTGGAGACCTGCTGGTGGGAAAACCAGGGTGGTCGCTTCGTGCGCCGCTCATTGCCGCTGCAGGCGCAAGTATCGCCTGTACAAGG
>JANWXM010000062.1 GCA_025055285.1 Saprospiraceae bacterium | reverse complement strand
GGCACCTCCTCAAGCACCAGTGAAACCGGACATATCTCGTGCTACAAGTCCGGACAGTTTATTTGCTCGCTACACTGGCACACCCCCGAGGGGGGTGGCAAGGTGGACAAGGCGAATCTCACCCAATTTGGGCAAGCCATGGCGCGGCTGGGCATCGAGATGATTCCGGCCTACTCGCCCGAGGCGCGCGGGCGCTGTGAGCGGATGTTTCGCACCCACCAGGCGCGGCTGCCCAAGCAGTTGGCAGCAGCGGGTATCACCGACATGGCAGCGGCCAACCAGTACCTGCGAGAGGTCTACCTGCCGGCGTTCAATGCGGAGTTCAAACAACCGGCGATGGAAGAGGGTTCAGCCTTTGTGCCCTTCATCGGCAGTGATCTCGATGACATCTTGTGCGAACAGTACGAACGCGTGGTGGGCAAGGATAACTGTGTGGCTTTTGAGGGGCTGCGCCTGCAAATCCCCCAAGACCGCTACCGGTTGCATTACGTCAAGGTCAAGGTGCGGGTGCACCGCTATACGGACGGGCATCTGGCCATCTTCCATGGCCCCCGCTGCCTGGCCCGCTACGATGCAGCCGGACAGTTACTCAGCACCCGGGTGAAGGTGGCCGCGTAGGTCCGCCGCGGCGCCAGCCGTGGGGGGAAGCCGCTCCGGGCTACGCCCTCCGCGCCTTCCCCCCACGGCACCAAAAGCGGACAGTTTATGTGCTACAACACCGGACAAATCTATTTGTTGCTAACACGCCAGCCGCGATGCCTTGACGAGTGGGGATGTCTCTCCCAATATACATCACGAGAGCTTTTTACATACATCGTTTTTATACTCTGTATGGAGCGCACACAGATCTATCTGACCCAGGCCGAACAGGAGGGCCTCAGACGTCTGGCCGCCCGCCGCGGTGTCACGGTGAGCGCGCTCATCCGTGCAGCGGTGGATCAGTATCTCGAAACCGCCGCAGAGTCGGACTGGCGAGAGCGTCGTCTGGCTGCCTTCGGGCTGTGGACCGGGCGTGAGGCTATCGACCTCGAGCGCCTGCGCAGAGAGGAACGTCTGGCCGACTGGCATGCTGCTGATTGACACCGATGTCCTCATCGACTTCCT
>JANWXM010000061.1:622-1106 GCA_025055285.1 Saprospiraceae bacterium | reverse complement strand
TTCGCGTTGTTACACGCTCGGCGTTATCGAACTTGCTTAATTATCCCAACCCTTTTTCCACGCATACCTGCTTCTATTACACACTTACAGGTGCTGAGGTGCCGATACATTTCCGCCTGCAAATCCTGACGGTTAGCGGCCGCGTCGTGCGTGAAGTAACAGAAGCGGAATTTGGCCCTTTGCGCCCAGGCACACACCGCAGTGATTTCTGCTGGGACGGCCGAGACCAGCATGGAGATCCGCTAGCCAACGGCGTCTACTTATACCGCATCATAGCCAAAAGAGCCGATGGGTCGGACTTTGATCTATGGGAAAATACGGCAATAGATGGTTTCTTTCAAAAGGGCATAGGAAAAATGGTCCTGCTCCGGTAAACTGTATGACGTTATCTTCACTAAACAAGCGCATTCTAATATGAATAAACTACCCATTGGCATCCAGGACTTTCGGACAATTCGCACCGAAGGCTACAAGTACGTGGATA
>JANWXM010000061.1:0-612 GCA_025055285.1 Saprospiraceae bacterium | reverse complement strand
AGACGGCATATGTGCACCAGTTGGTCACCTCGGGCAAGTTTTACTTTCTGTCCCGCCCCCGTCGGTTTGGCAAGTCGCTGACGGTGTCCACGCTGGCGGAGTTGTACTCGGGCAGTCGAGAGTTGTTCGAAGGCCTGTGGATTGCCGACAAGTGGGACTGGACGCAGTGTCATCCGGTGGTACGACTGTCGCTGGCGGGTATTGGCTTTGAGGAAGATGGATTGACGGTGAGCCTCTCTCGAGAACTAGATACTTTGGCCACAGCCCACGGACTGCCTGTGGTGGAGGGCGGGCTCAACTACAAGTTTCGCCAACTGCTGCTGGGTCTTGCCAACGGTTCGGGCAAGAAGGTTGTCGTGTTGATAGACGAGTACGATGCGCCAATTGTGTCCTACTTGGGCAAGGACATACATATGGCTTATGCGAATCGGGACTTGCTCCGGTCTTTTTACGTCGTACTTAAGGAGTTAGACAAGCACTTGCAGTTGGTCTTCCTCACCGGCGTGAGCAAGTTTTCGAAGGTGGGCATTTTTTCTGGGCTGAACAACCTGCAAGACATCACCATGCACCCGCGCTACGCCACCATGCTTGGCTACACCCAGGCCGAGTTGG
>JANWXM010000060.1 GCA_025055285.1 Saprospiraceae bacterium | reverse complement strand
TGACCCATGTCGTTGTGGATGGACACCACGACGCGCTCGCCGGCAAAACTGCCCAGCCCGATGAGCACGCGGTCGGTCGTCGGGTTGGGCTGCAGCGTCAGGATGCGGTCGTCGTCCCACACGGTTGCCTCCGGCTGCGCGCGCTCGCGCTCTTCGCCGCCCGGGCCGAAGGGCACCGCCTTCACCGTGATCACCTGCGTGGCCGTGGCCGAGTTGCCGCACAGGTCGTCGGCCCGCCACGTGCGAATGACCGTGTAGTCGCTGGCACAGCCGCTGCCCGAGGGCGTATTGCCTAAGAACGTGATGTGCACATACGGACTGCAGGCGTCCGAAGCCGTCGGGTTCACCAACGGCGGCAGCGGGTCGTTGCAGTTGATCGTGATCGGGCCGGGCACCGACGTGAACACCGGCGGCGTGTTGTCCGTCACCTGGATGGTCTGGGTTTGCGCCGTGCTGTTGCCGCACTGGTCAATGGCGCGCCAGGTGCGCCGAATCTGGTATGTGCCCGGGCATACGCTGTTGGCCATCGTCTGGCCCAGATACTGCACTGTGGCTGGCCCACAGGCATCGGTGGCTGTAGGCGTGCCCACCGGAGGCACCGGTGCACTGCAGCTGATGGTTACATTTGCCGGAAACGACGTGAAGAATGGCGCGTTGGTGTCTATCACCGTGATCACCTGCGAAGTCGAGCGCGTGTTGCCGCAGTTGTCAGAGGCTGTCCAGCGGCGCGTCAGGGTATAGCGGCCTGGACAACTACCCAGAGTGGTCGTCTGGCCGTTGTACGTGATGGCCACATGAGTATCGCAGTTGTCCGTGGCCGTGGGCGTGCCGACCGCCGGAATGGCGTTGCACTGCACCGTCACGTTGGCCGGTACGCTGGTGAAGTTCGGCTTCTGGGTGTCTATAACCGTGATCGTCTGCGTCGCCGTGGTGGAGTTGCCGCTGCCGTCCGTAGCCCTCCACGTGCGCGTAAGGGTGTAGGCGTCAGTGCAGGCACCAGGCGTGGTCGTCTGGCTCAGATACTGAATCGTTACCGGCCCGCAGTTGTCCGTAGCCGTCGGCGTGCCTACGGGCGGTACGCTGTTACACTGCACCGTCACGTTGGCCGGCACAAACGTAAACGT
>JANWXM010000005.1 GCA_025055285.1 Saprospiraceae bacterium | reverse complement strand
CATCGAAACATCCTTTCCCTGCTTTCCTACTGGGATTTTTATTCATGATTTTCTACTTTTGGGGTGCGGAAGATGCACGAAAAGTTTTTGGCTCCCTACCTAGCAGAAGATAGATACCAAGAAATATGGATCAAAAGGGACAGTAACCAGATAACGGTTTCTTTTCCAGGAAATGAGAGGGATAGCTTCGTCCTTCAGCGAGTAGGCAGCTACTGGAAAAAGAAGGAAAGTTCGCATGTGTACATGTATGACTTGCACCGAAATATGACTGTATGGGGAGAGGATACCATACATTGCGTCGTCTTGAGGAAAGGCGATCAGCTATACATGAATATTTTGGAAAATCCTGAGGTTAAAGGGTGGCTTACAGAATTTTACGAATTAAGCCCAGATGGCTACATTAAACATGGCATCTTATTTCCCAGCGTATTTTTAGAAGATTTTCGCAAAGGTCTCCTGAATGCCCAAAGCATTCAGGTAGACTCTACGGATGTGATTTCACAACCTCTAAATGACTATTCGGATACCGTTCGATACTATTGGGTATTGCCTACCGATGAGGTGTTAGAACGCTATGTTCGAAGAGATTCCTTTGTGTTTTGGACTGGAACCCGAGCGACTTTAAAAGGTTTTCCTTTCGAAGAAGAGCAATAATGCGGATGCTCAATTGGGTATCCAGCATATAACCAGGCCCTATTTAGGATTTGCTGGACTTAGGCGGAGCTGCTTGCCAGCGCAGGGTTTCGATAAGGCGATTCATATCCTGTCGCATAAAATCGAGCACAGGAGCCAGAGAGTCTGGGCGTGCCTGTGTGCGGAAATAGAGCGCTCCGCGCAAAAAGTGGCGGACAGAGTCGGTGAGAAAAAATTGATAGAAAGATGCTGTGGGACCTTCGAGATGGAAAACGACACCGTAAACACGGTTAGCGGAGCGATACACAGGGATTTCCTCGATGTAGTTGGCTTTGATGTTATGCTTTTGAGCCATCGTAAAGGCATCCTGAACGAGCTCGTCGAAGCGCGTACGGCTATTAATCGGATAATAGCTGCAATGAAGTTGGGCATTAAGCGAGCGCACATGCAACGTAAACCAGCAGTCACTTTTAGGGCCTTCATCGAAAAACGATACGTCTTGCTCTATTTCTGCATATTCAGGCATCTCGAACGTAAAAGGGCATCCGCCAGCCCGAAAGGGGATGTATTTCTTTTTGGGATAAATTACTCGTGGATACGCCCGAGGCTTGGGCATCGCTACGCGTTCGTCGCAAGCGGGTAGCAATATTGCAGCTACGATAAGAGAGAGAAGAAAAGATAAAAAGGGGCGCATGGAAGAAGCAGATTAGCGTTGGCTCTGCAGAAGATTGATGCTAATGGTGGCTAATTCATTGCTCGGAAAAAGCGTCTGACGAGATGGGTCAGGTGCTAGGCCAGCTTCGGCAGCGATGCGATGAAAGATGTCTGCTTCTAAGATGTATTGATCAGAAAGGCCATGTGTAGCGTCGTAAGCAGTAGCTGGGGTTCGACCTAAGTTGGCTGCCGTGCGCTCGGGCGGGAGGGTATGCAGCTCAATGACGAGCAAACCAAACCGACCTACATAAGGAGCCCAGCGTTGAAGGTGCTCCAACAAACTGGCTTCGACGTCATTGTTGCTTAGCCGCTTTCCTCGATAAGCATAAGCTCCGGTTGAAGTGCTTATGCGCGGCAGGGATGCAGAAGGTGGGCTCCATGGTCGGTTGTGGTCTAAGAAGGTGCGGACATGAAGAAGATCTTCGATAGCAATACCGTAATCTTCGCGCAAATCCCGTGCAAAACGGTCAGGTTGCCCGATGTCCCCCCACATGACCTTGGCCCAAATATCGGCTTTCGACAGATTAGCTCGAGTAATACGAAGCGCAACTTCGTTGAAGTCAGCGCCCACCAGAAAAAGTGGATATTCGTCGAGCATTTCTCCGCGCAGCGTATGACGCGAAATAAGGTCGAAAAGATGCTTAATCAGAGCGCCATTACCACACCCCATGTCGGCAATACCTCGCGGTTGTTCCTCTATGGGCCGATTAAATAGCTCCACAACGATTTCGTCTAGCCGATCAAAATAAGTGGCGTGCGCTCCACTACTGCCCCAGACGTTCATCTCGCGGTCTACGTGTAGCTCTGGACCTTTTGCAGCAGTCTTCCACAGAATCTCTGGATCCCCGAAAAGGAGCTCATCTACGTGGCGAAAAGTCGGTAGGTAAGATACTGTGACGCCATACGCAGCGGCTCGCTGAGCCCAAAATAGACCTTTTTCAGTAAACCGATAAGTGACTCCCCGTTTTTCAAACCAACCCAGGAAGACGAAGAAATCGAGGATTTTGCCAAAGCTTTCAGCGTCTTCGTGAAACTCCTCCGGTTTGAAGGAAGCTTCCATAAAGTACTTGTGGAACATGCCTCCCATGCCTAGAGCTACCACCGTAGGGCCTATAGCTATTCCCTCAATGTGACTGAGAATTTGCTGTTGAATAATCTTTTCTTTCTCCGTAAGAGGAGAGGACAATCCATAGCCACTTTGATATTTGCGAAAAATGCGCTCTAAGGCATTAAATGGCACGCGATCGAACTTGCGCCGATGGAAACGGCCAGAGAAGCGAAGTAATTCTATCACATCTCGATAGTAAGGGCAAAGCCCAAAGGCAATGGTGCTGTTCTCGTTAGTGCTACAGTAGACGGTATTCTTCTCGTTGTCCACGAAGTAAGTGAGCCAACCTTGCGAAGCAAGCACACGCAGGGCCACGTTCAGATAGCCCTCGTTGGCTCTAAAGTGTTGGCAAAGGTCAGCCAACTCCACTTCTTTTCGCTGAAGCAAATAAGCGAGTACGCCTTTTTCCCACAGGGCATAGGCTATTGGAGCCGTAGCAATACCGTCCAGATGGCGAAAGATAGTGCTACGCAATGCAGTTCTTTCTGCTCGGGTCATTTACCAGGAGAGATCTTCTTCTGGTGGCGTTTTATGCTCAGATGGTCTACGCGACGATAGCTGGCCTTCATCGTCATTTGTCGCTTCTTGTTCGTCAAAATCTTCCTCAAAATCCTCGTTGAAGTCGTCAATCTCATCGTCTGGCCCTTCATTGAAGGGCTGATTTTGATGTTGGGCTTCCCATTCAGCCTGACGACGGTCAAACTCCTCGTAGTCGAAGTCTGGCAACAAGTCTGTTTTCACGTGATTGACTACCTCGTTGAGCGAAGCGACGAAACGATTAAAGTCCTCCTTGTAAAGAAAAATTTTGTGCCGGCGATAACCTCCATAGCCATCGTCGCGGCGAGTACTTTCAGTAATGGTAATGAAGTAGTCATTACCCCGCGTTTTGCGCACGTCGAAGAAATAAGTCCGCCGTTTTCCGGCGCGTACTCGTTTAGAAAAGACGCTTTCTTCCCCCTCCGCAGCGCGCTGAGCATCCTGAGTATTTCGTTCGCGGTATGCACTTCGCTCTCGATAATCGCTTTGCTCTCGATAGTCGTTCCGTTCCTTTTCACGTTCGCGAGAACCTCCCCGTTCGCGGCGTTCGTTTCGCACGTAACTATTATTAGAGGCGCGCCGCTTAAAAAAACCGTATTCCACTTCCATAAGTTTTGTGAGAAAATCCAGTTTTACCCTTCAAACGCGAGCAAAGGTAGGTGTTCTACGCAATCTGTACCTCCTTTACTTGAAATTGTATTTAGAATAGCTCATCGCCGCAAATGCTATGCTCCAAAGTTTGCAGCTAAATAGCTATTTTATTCGGGTTAGAACCTTTTTCAGTGGAGAAAAACTCAAGCTATTGCGCCGACCATATACGCCGACCTGCAAGGATAGTATGGAGAACGCGTGCGTTGAGGATATCTTCTGGAGAGCATGTTAGCAAGTTTTTGGAAAGGACGATTACATCGGCGCGCTTGCCAGGCGTAAGAGACCCCTTTTTCTTCTCCTCGAAGGCTGCGTAAGCGTTCCAAAGCGTATAAGAAAGTAGGGCTTCTTGACGCGTCATGCATTGTTCAGGAAAGAAAGGCTCCCCGGTATCAGGCCTCTTGCGTGTGACGGCAGCATAAATACAGGCAAGGGGGTTAATATCTTCCACGGGTGTGTCGGTGCCATTAGCTAAGCGAGCGCCCGAGTCTAGAAGACTACGCCACACATAGGCACCAGTACGAGCGCGCTCAACACCTAACCTTTTGACCACAAAGGGAGCATCGCTGGTGCAATGCACTGCTTGCACAGAGGCGATAACGCCTAGCTGACCGAAGCGTGCAATATCTTGAGGGTCTAAATGCTGAGCATGTTCAACACGCCACCGCAAGTTCTGACTCGAGTCTACAAAAGCTTGGTAAAGGTTGAGGATTTCTCGATTGGCCCGGTCGCCAATGGCGTGTACGCACAATTGAAGGCCATGCCGACGACAGGCTTCTGCTATGCGTCTCAAACTATCGAGTGGTGTTACGTTCTGCCCCAAGTGGCCGGGCTTATCGGCGTAAGGTTGAAGTAACCATGCGCCATAGGCACCTAGGGCGCCATCGAGATAACTCTTTACCGCCCGCACTGTGAGAAAACCCTTGCCCAAGTCCACCTGTGGAAAATGTGCCAGTTTGGGCAAGTCGGCACTGGAAGGCGGAGCAATCATAACCCATAGGCGTACAGGCAACCGACCCTCTTCTGCCATCCGCTTAAATTGTTCGATTTCCCAAAAACTACTCCCAGCATCTTGGAAAGAAGTTACGCCGTTGCGCAAGCAAGCTTCAGCAGCTAGGGTCACTTGGCGCTCAAAAGCAGCGCGTTTTTCGCGCTCCCTACGCGAACTTCTCTGCTCGGAGAGGGGCTGCAGAACAAGATTCATGGCGTTTTCTTCGAACACACCTGTAAGGTTTCCCTTTTCGTCTCGGACGATGCGGCCGCCCGGCGGATCTGGAGTATGGCGGCTAATCCCTGCCAGTTGCATTGCCTTGGCATTAGCCATGAGTGCATGCCCACTTGCATGGCGCAGGACAACGGGGTGATTAGGAGTTCGAGCGCTAAGTTCATCGTGATACGGATACCCATTCACAGAACGGGTCGGCGGTTCCGACCACTTCTCTTGATGCCAGCCTCGTCCCTCTACCCACTCACCTATCGGCGTGCGCTGGACTTGCTCCACAACCCGCGCGATTACCTCCGACCAACTGTTCGCTTTGCTGAGGTTAACAACCTCTAAACTTTGGCCCAAACCAATGAAATGGCCATGCCCTTCGATAAACCCTGGCATAGCAAAATTTCCCTGCAAATCAAGCAGCTCAGTTTGAGGTCCAGCAAAAGCGAGCGCCCCTGCATCGTCACCTACATATAAAATAGTGTCGCCGCGCATAGCAATAGCTTTTGCTTCGGGCCGCGTACTATCTGCCGTGAACAGGAAACCATTGTACAAGATAAGGGTCGCGCTCGAGTTTCGCCTGCTCACGCTGCAACTCAAAAAGACCACCAGAGCTAATAAGGTTGCCCCAAAGGATATTGGCTTCATACAAGTGCAATCATTTAGAACAGCAAGTTTAGAACACGCAGAGCCATAGCGAAGTAAAAAAAGCAAAAACGCCATCATTGGCACGAAGGCAAATTTTCCTATCTAAAGCTGTCGTGTTTTCTTTGCAGTTAAGAAAGAAAAAAAGCCTTTCTAGCTCGTATGGTTTCGTTTGAACGCAGGATCTTGTCGAATGGATTGCGCGTGTTGGTTCACGAAGACCCGTATACGCCTTTAGCGGCAGTAAATGTAGCTTATTTTGTAGGCTCACGGGATGAACAACCAAATCGCACCGGCTTTGCCCATCTGTTCGAGCACTTAATGTTTTCAGGGAGTCGCAATGCCCCTAATTTTGACAACTTGTTACAGAGTGCTGGTGGCGAAAACAACGCTTATACTACGAATGATTACACGACGTTTTATGAAATTTTACCTGCTCAAAACATTGAGACGGCACTTTTTCTTGAGAGCGATCGAATGTTGGACTTGCGTATTACGCGCCGCGCCCTTGAAACTCAGCGCCGTGTAGTCATAGAGGAGTTTAAGGAAACCTGCCTAAGCGAGCCTTACGGAGATATGTTGCACCATCTTTCCGATATGCTTTATCGGGTTCATCCCTACCGGTGGCCTGTTATTGGCCTAAGTCCAGACCACATAGCCAAGGCTACCCTAGAGGAGGTGCGCACTTTCTATGAGCAGTGGTATGTGCCTAATAATGCCGTGTTGAGTATTTGCGGTCCCTTGAAAGCCGATGAGGCTTTTGCTTTAGCAGAGAAGTGGTTTGGCGGTATTCCGCCTGGCCCTGAGCCTAAGCATGTCATCCCTGAGGAACCTCTCCAAATTGCTCTAGTAGAACGGACGGTAGAAGCGAATGTCCCCGTGCCCGCCGT
This sequence comes from Saprospiraceae bacterium, assembly GCA_025055285.1. Taxonomy (GTDB): domain Bacteria; phylum Bacteroidota; class Bacteroidia; order Chitinophagales; family Saprospiraceae; genus M3007. The sequence continues at coordinate 141,230 of JANWXM010000005.1, read as the reverse complement.
CTTTATGGCCTTCCGTACTCCGCCTCGTTTGCATCCAGACTTTTACCCGACTGACCTATTGTCTGATGTCTTAGCCATGGGGCAGTCTGCGCGCTTATATCGCGCACTTGTGAAAGAACAGCCTCTACTGGCTTCGGTAGACGCTTCTGTGACGGCCAATTTTGATCCAGGAATGTTGCTCATTGAGGCTAAACTAAACGAAGGTGTTACTCCTCAGCAGGCCATAGAAGCCATCTGGAATGTCCTAAACGAATTGGTGGATAAACCCATTAGCGAACGCGAACTAGCTAAAATCCGCCACCGATTTGAGAGTACCGTTATTTATTCAGAAACGAGTGTTCTGAACAAAGCACAGTACTTGGGCTTTTATGAAATTTTGGAGCGGGCGGAATTGCTCAATCAGGAAGTAGATACTTACCGAACAGTTGATGCCGAACACATGCAGCGAGTCGCTAGGGCGCTCTTCCGCCCTGAAAATGCTGCTGTGCTCATTTATCAGCCGCGATTGGCCGCCTGAGCTTACTTTAATCAAAAATTTGCCCAAAACATGCTTAAGCGCGAACCTGCGATATTGTGGCATCCTGACGAAACTACACGTGAAAGAGCTCATTTGACACATTATATCCGCTGGCTCTCAGAGCAAAAAGGCCTGTCTTTTAGCGATTACCACGCCCTGTGGGCATGGTCAGCCAATCACCCAGAAGCTTTTTGGGAAACAATATGGCATTTCTTTCAAATCATCAGTTATAGTCCCTACAGAAACGTTCTTTCGGGCTATGAAATGCCAGGGGCGCGCTGGTTTGAAGGTGCTACGCTAAACTACGCCGAGCATATATTTCGCTGGAAGAATGCAGGGCATCCAGCACTTCTCTTTCGAAACGAACGGGGCGAAGGCGCTCAGCTGAGTTGGGAAGAGTTAACATGCCAAGTAGCTGCGTTGGCTAGTTTTTTTCGCCAGTGTGGCATACAAGCGGGTGACCGCATAGTTGCTTACCTACCCAACATCCCTCAAGCAGCCGTTGCTGTGCTGGCTGCCATGAGCATTGGCGCTGTGTGGTCGAGTTGCTCGCCGGACTTTGGCGTCAGCAGCGTAACTGACCGCTTTGCTCAAATAACGCCCAAAGTGCTCATCGCTGCTGATGGTTACACGTATAATGGTAAAGTTTTCGACCGGAGCGAAGCCATACGCAACATCTGCCAGCGCTTGCCTTCGCTTCAACTCGTACTTTTTATACCTTATCTGAATAAACAAGCTCGGCTCGAAGGCCTCCCTAAGGCTTTCCTCTGGGACGAGGCTATCCAAACACCTGCAAAGACGCTTACTTTTGAGCCTCTACCTTTTGAGCATCCGCTATGGATCCTCTATTCGTCGGGTACTACGGGCGTGCCAAAAGCTATCGTACACAGCCATGGCGGCAACTTACTAGAACACCTCAAGTACCTGCACTTTCACAACGACGTGCACCCAGGGGAACGCTTCTTTTGGTACTCAACCACGGGTTGGATGATGTGGAACTTTACGTTAGCCTCTCTACTGGCAGGGGCAACGGTTGTTCTCTACGATGGCAGCCCAACTTATCCAAGCCTACATGCGCTGTGGATGTTGGCCGAACAAATGCGTATCGCGCATTTTGGCACGAGTGCTCCCTTTATCATGAGTTGTCGGAAAGCCGAGCTCTCTCCTCAACAAGCTTTCGATCTGTCTGCGCTGCGCAGTATCGGTTCTACGGGCTCACCTCTGCCGCCAGAAGGCTTTCGTTGGGTTTACGAACGTGTCAAACCTAAGGTATGGTTGGCCTCTATGTCAGGAGGTACAGACGTATGCACGGCCTGGATAGGTGGGAATCCCTTATTGCCTGTCTACGAAGGCGAAATTCAGTGTCGATGTCTGGGCTGTGCCATGGAAAGTTGGGACGAAGAGGGTCGCCCTGTACCACCTGATGAAGTAGGCGAAATGGTGGTTACCAGACCCATGCCTTCTATGCCTGTATTCTTTTGGAATGACCCTGATGGAGCAAAGTATCGCTCCAGTTATTTTGAGCACTACCCCGGCGTATGGCGCCATGGCGACTGGCTATGCATTACTTCTCGCCAAACTCTTGTCATCTTAGGACGCTCTGACGCCACACTTAATCGGCAGGGCGTGCGTATTGGCACTGCGGAAATTTACCGCGCCTTAGATAACTTACCTGAAATCCGCGATGCCCTCATTCTAAACCTCGAACGCCTCGATGGCTCAGACTGGATGCCCCTGTTCGTTTTATTGGAGCCAGGAGTAACATTGGATGAGGCGCTCAAACAGCGCATCCGCCAAACCCTGCGCACTGAATGCAGCCCGCGCCACGTACCCGATGACATCATCTCTGTGCCCGATATTCCTTATACTATTTCTGGAAAGAAAATGGAAACACCTGTGAAGAAAATTCTCCAGAAAAAACCTTTGGAGAAAGCCTACAATCCCGACTCTATGCGCAATCCTAACGCTATGCAATTTTTCATTGAATTTGCAAAAACAATTGTCTGATTCGTTTTAAAGTATGCATTTTTAATGCCTAATTGCCGCATAACTTAAATAACTTCCTGGACGTGCATTGCAATATGAACAGTGCTTTGCCTCCGGATGCGTTTCTCTTGTTGCGCACTGAACGCCCTTTTTTCGACGTGCGCTCGCCTGCGGAGTATGCGCGAGGGCATATTCCTGGTGCAATCAATTTGCCGCTATTTACCGATGAAGAGCGAGCGCGAGTAGGCATGGTGTACAAACAACAAGGTGCAGAGCATGCTTTCTTGTTAGGCTTACGTTTAGTGGGACCTAAATTGGAAGATTTCGTGCGTACGGCTCGCAAGGCTGCTCCTCACCGACGTGTAGCCGTGCACTGTTGGCGCGGGGGTCAGCGAAGCCAAAGTATGGCCTGGCTCTTTCAGCAGGCGGGCTTTGAGGTAATTACTTTAGAAGGCGGCTACAAACGTTACCGTCAATACGTCTTAGAGTACTTTGAAAATACCTCCCTCCCGCTTATCGTCCTTGGCGGAAAAACAGGAGTAGGCAAAACTCGCATACTCCGCGCATTGCAGCGCATGGGCGAGCAAGTAATCGATTTGGAAGCCCTTGCCCACCACAAAGGTTCTTCCTTTGGCGCCATTGGCGAAAAGCCTCAGCCCACTTCAGAGCAATTCGAAAATGAACTTTTTGATGCCATACGAGGTCTAGACCTGCGGCGGCGAATTTGGGTAGAAAATGAAAGTCGCAGCATTGGCCGTATCTACCTGCCCTTAGCTTTTTGGCGGCAAAAGCAAATAGCTCCCCTGATTAATATCGAAGTACCCTTTGAGTGTCGCATCCAAAACCTGATAGCCGATTATGCTGCAGCTCCTCTCAATGAACTAGAGGCAGCCTTCTGTCGTTTGGAAAAACGGCTAGGCGGATTGCGTTTGAAAATAGCTCTAGAGGCTCTTCAAAGGCGAGATTTTGCCACAGCGGCCAAAACGGCTTTGGAGTACTACGATAAAACTTATCTCTTCGAATTAGAAAACAGTTGCGCTCCTATTCTTGAAACACTGACGTTTGCCCATGCTGACCCCGTTGAAATAGCACACCGTTGTCTCCAATGGGCTGATAAGTATCACCAAAACGACCTAAACTCTTCCTCAGCAAAGGTGAACATGATTAGGTAAAAACATTAAAATTATTTTACTATGCACTACTATAGCCTTGGAAAAATACCACCTAAACGCCATACTCAATACCGCAAACCCGATGGCTCGCTTTATCACGAAGAACTGTTTAGTACTGAAGGCTTTAGCGACATATATTCTTTACTATACCACTGTAATCCGCCAACTCAAATTGTTCAAGTAGGCGAACCATTTAGCATTGCACCGCGCACTGTACACGACCGGCAGCTGAAACCCCGCTGCCTAAGAGGTTTCCAGATACACCCCGAAGACGACTACCTTCAAGCGCGCAAACCCATCTTGGTTAATCAAGACTGCAAGATTATCCTAGCCGCTCCCCGAAAGAGCATGATTGACTACTTTTTCAAAAATGCCGATGCTGATGAGGTCATCTTCGTTCACGAGGGTTCCGGTACACTTCGAACTATGTACGGAAATATCCGATTCGAATATGGAGACTACCTCGTGATTCCGCGCGGCACCATTTATCAATTACATTTCGATACGGAGGTGAATCGCCTATTCATCATCGAAAGTGCAGGCCCAGTAATTACACCTAAGCGATATCGCAACGCTTTTGGCCAGTTGTTGGAGCACTCCCCTTTCTGCGAGCGCGATATCCGAAAGCCTACTGACCTAGAAACCCACGACGAACAAGGCGACTTCCTATTTTTCATTAAAAAGCAAGATACCATTTATCCTTATCACTACCTCAACCATCCGTTTGACCTCGTTGGTTGGGATGGCTATCTGTATCCTTATGCTTTCTCCATACACAACTTTGAGCCCATCACTGGACGCATCCACATGCCTCCACCCATTCACCAGACCTTCGAAGGGCACAATTTCGTCATTTGCTCTTTTGTCCCGCGCCTGTATGATTACCACCCGCTAGCTATTCCGGCTCCTTATAATCACTCTAACATCGACTCTGACGAGGTGCTCTACTATGTAGATGGAGATTTCATGAGCCGAAAGCATGTTGAGCGCGGCATGATCACGTTGCATCCAGGAGGCATACCTCATGGCCCACACCCAGGTACAGTAGAGCGGAGTATTGGAGCAAAGGAAACGCGCGAATTGGCCGTCATGGTAGATACCTTCCGCCCGTTGTTGATGACCGAGTATGCCGCCGGCATTGAAGATCCAGACTACTACAAGTCATGGTTAACTTAAGGAATGTTTACCTAGGAGCAGCGGGAAATCTTGCTGACGTCGAGAACAGCAGAGGACTCAGCAGAAGGCAAGGCACGTTCTCGAGCCTGTCGGCGAAAAGCGACGTCTTTTGCTTGCTCAATAAATACGTTGAGTTAGACGAGGAGTACTAGCACCTAGAGGCACGCAAAAACCACTGGCGAAAGCATAGGAACTAAATGCGCGCCTGTCTAGAAGACGTTAACGGGAGATCTTCTCAAAATGTCCGATGATTTTACTCATGCTAGCGACGAGTTGGGCGAAAGATGGTTCTTCTCGAATAAGGAAGACGAGTGCGAGTGCAATACGCAAATTTTGTCGTTGCAACTGTTCGTTGAGTAAATGCTTATGAAGGCGATAGGCTTCGCGTATTTGACGTCGAATTCGGTTGCGCACTACTGCACTTCGGTGTAATTTTCGGGAAACACAAATAGCTACCTGAATGCGAGTGGACCCATAGTTGGCTGCCGCACATTCAGCCTCTGACAGAGGCAACCACACCGCGCGCAGCGGAAAAGCCACGAAGGAGTGACCTTCCTCGAACAGACGCCCGAGTATTTTACGGCTCTTGAGTCGTTCGCTGCGCTTGAAAGTGTGCATCAGGTTAAAAAAGGCTAATTGGTCAAGAAGGTGATTCCGATAGTCCACAAGCCTCCTAAACAGCAAAGCCGTCAGTGGGCCTCTGCGCACTGACGGCTCGAAGAAGCGAAATACCACGCGCCCAAAAAACGAACTATTTATTTTAGACGCTTTTCATCGGAGACGGTGAGCTTGTAACGGCCTTTGCGGCGGCGGCGAGCTAGAACGCGGCGGCCATTCTTGGTTGCCATGCGACTGCGAAAACCGTGCTTGTTTTTGCGCGCGCGTCGAGATGGTTGATATGTGCGTTTCATCGTTATTTAACTCAAAATACAGGCATAAGTGAGAAAAGGGGAGGCAAAGGTAAACGCCTCTTTGAAAAAAGTACTTCAGATTAGCGTGAAATTTTCGCCACCAGTGCTAATTTTCAACGATACTTAACCGACTGTTTACTTTTGCGCCTTAAGAAAGACTCGACATGGCAAATTTCTTAGAGCAACAGCAAGAGATTCGCGCCTTGGGCAGTCGTCTAGAACTGCTTGCACGTCAGGTTGTAGAGGGCTTTATCGTAGGCATGCACCGCAGCCCTTTTCACGGCTTTTCAGTAGAATTTGCGGAACATCGTCTGTACAACAAAGGCGAGAGCACTCGAAACATTGATTGGAAAGTATACGCACGCACTGATAAATTATTCGTCAAACGCTACGAAGAAGAAACCAATCTACGTTGCCAGATTGTCGTAGATGCCTCCTCAACGATGTATTATCCCTGGGAGGCACGCAATCCCAATAAATACAAGTATGCGAATAAGTTCTGCTTTGCTGCTCAATCTGCTGCAGCGCTGATGTATGCCTTGAAGCGGCAGCGCGATGCTTTTGGCCTAACGCTTTTCGATGACGCCATCCGAATAAATACAGTGTGCAAGTCTACGACGCAACACTATCAACAATTACTCACCTTCTTAGCGGAGCGCATTGAAACCCCCCAACTTAACCGAGCCACTGACGTGGCGAGTACGCTACACCATATTGCTGACAGTATTCACCGCCGCTCGTTAGTGGTTCTCTTCACGGACGTCGTGGAGCGTCCTGCCGAGGCAGACAAAATTTTCTCTGCTCTGCAACATCTAAAGCACAATAAACATGAAGTTATTTTCTTTCATGTATCGGATAAAGTGCACGAGTTAGACTTCGAGTTCGAAAATCGCCCTTACCTTTTCGTAGATATGGAAACAGGTGAGGAAGTGCGGCTTCAACCAGCCGAAGTGAAGGCATTTTACACAAAACAAGTCAGGCATTTCATAGAGCAGTTGCGCTTGCGATGCTTACAATACCACATTGATTTTATGGAAGCAGATATCAACCGCGGCTTTGTGCCTGTTTTGGAAACATGGATGGCAAAACGCGCGCGTATGGGCTAATTTCAACACTATTCGCGTTTCAAGGCTAATATTTTGATTTCCACGCGCTGATTGAGTCGCCTCCCTTCCGGAGTGGCATTGCTGGCGATGGGTTGGCGTTTTCCATAGCCTTTATACGTCACGCGTCGCGGGTCAATGCCCTTTTGGATGAGGTAGTCGGCCACTGATTTTGCTCGAGCGGTAGACAATCGGTCACAAAAGTCATCGGGCGGTATGTTGTTCGTATGACCGCCGATCTCAATGACGACATTTCCGTTTTGCTCCATAAAGTCATAAAGCTCATCTAGTGTAGGTACGCTTTCTGGTGTCAGGTTGAAGCTATCCGCTTCAAAGCGCAATTTTTCCATGCGGATGATTTGACCACTGCGCAAGAGGTCAGCATTAAGTTCGGGCAAAATGCGTTTTCCGATTTCAAAAGTTTTGACCACCTTACACCCGAGTGCATCAGTCAGAGTGACGGAGTGTTTGCCCTGTTTGAGTTTGGAAGCTGTAGCGGTGGTTTCTCCATTATCCCAAGCAATGGTGATAGGCGGTGTACCTCCGCTAATTTTAACTGTAGCCTTGCCATCTGTGCTACGTTCAGTAGTAGCGCCAACGAGCCGGGTAATTTCAGCCTCCAATGGCGGAGGGCTAGTGACGACAACGGCAGCAACTTGAGAGGTTCCTTGGGCATCCACTACGGTAATAGTATAAGAACCAGGTTTAACATTCTTAATTTTTAGTCCATCCCACTCGCTTTGGCTCCATTTATATTGATAAGGCGGCTTCCCACCTGTAACACTCACCTCAAGCGAAGCCGTTTGGTCGGCACATAGAATGCGATCCGTTTCCTCGATGTTCACTATAAGTGAGAGAATCTCTTCTGGCACCTCAAGGGTAAACGTAGCCGAACAACCTCGCTCATCAGTAATTGTAACGGTATGTTTGCCCGGGCTGAGGTTATTTACTGTGGGCGATACTTCTCCGTTATCCCACGCAAAAGAAAGCTTGCCTGTTCCTCCTCGTCCTTCAGCGCGCGCTTTTCCATCATTTTTTCCTGGGCTCGCAGGCGAGAGGAGAACAGCAAATGGAAGGAGAGCAGGCGGTTCCTTCACCTCAATAGAGGCGACCACCGCCGTGCGACGGGCATCGGTCACGGTGACGATATGAAGACCTGGACTAGCATTATTGGGTTGTTCGCCTACTAGGCCTGAACTCCATTTGTAGGTATAGGGTTTTACTCCCCCGCTAGCGTGAACTCTCAAAGTAGCTTTTTGGCCTTGGCAGGATATAGGCACCAATTCAGAGATGCTAGCACTTAAGGGAAAGAGAGTTTCTTCTACGGTTACGGAAGCGGCGGTAGTGCACCCGTTAGCATCTGTTACGGTGAAGTGAAACGTGCCTGCTCCTAAACGATAGGCATCTTCGCCTACTTCGTCGTTTTGCCATCGAACTTGATAGGGTGGGGTCCCTCCGGAAATAATGGCTCTAGCATTGCCGTTGTACCGATCGGGGTCAGCTGTGCGTACCACTTTAGCAAACGCCTTCAACGAGTCTGGTTCAAGTACTTGGAAAGCTGTGGAGGTTCGGCCACCGACGGCATCAACTACAACGAGTTGATAAATGCCAGCGCGTACACCCGTAGGCGTTTGACCTTTCACGTCGGGATTCGACCACAAAAACTCGAAAGGCGGTTTTCCTCCGCGCACCTCTACGCGTAAACTGGCAGTACCACCTGCACAAGGGATTTTAGCCGTTTCTTCGATGCGCACAGATAGCGGCAAAATGTTTTCAGTCATTGTAAATTCAACTACTGTTTCACAGCCGTTATTATCGGCCACCGTCACGCGGTGAGGACCTGGATAAAGGCGACGTGCTTGCTGGGTATACTCTTCGCTGTCCCATCGGTACTGATAAGGTGGCGTACCGCCTTGTGCTTTAACAGTAGCGCGACCGTCGGCACTAGCAAGAGCAGCGGGAGCATCAAGCGTTACAGAGGCATTAAGCGGAGTAGGCTCGCGTAGCGCGTACGTAGCCGTAGCCTGATTACCAGCAACGTCTGTTACTGTAACCGTGTAAATACCTGCCACAACACCTTCAGGCTGAAGACCCTGTAACTCAGCATGGCTCCACTTTACTCGGAAGGGGCTTTTGCCGCCTTCAATAGTTACTTCCAGGTTCGTTTTTCCTCCGGCACACTCGATGGGATGAGTTTCTTTTACAGCTACCGAAAGTGTTGGAATTTTCTCCTCGATAAGGACACGAGTCGAGAGCGTACAACCCTGGGCGTCCGTCACTGTAACTCCATGTTCGCCAGCGGGAAGAGCCGTAGCCGTTTGGGTAGTCTCGCCATTGCCCCAAACGTAAGTGTAGGGAGCCGTGCCTCCGCGAGCAGTGGCATGCGCCTTTCCATCGGCTTTGCCAAGTAAAGCAGGCGCTTGCTGGGTAGCAATAATGCTGAGTGCCGCAGGTTGCGCAACAGTAATACTCGTCACTGTGCGGCTGCCCAGCGCATCTATTACTGTAAGGGTATAGGTGCCTGCCACAACGCCGCTCACCTGCGGCCCGACAAATTTTGGATTACTCCACTCATATTGATAGGGTTCTTTTCCGCCTTCAACACGCACACTCAGAATGGCGTTTCCGCCGAAGCAAGGAATGGGTGCTGTCTCTTCAATGCGCGCTGTAAGGGCTTCTATCTTGCGCTCGATGACAACGGTGGCTATGGCTGTACAACCGCGTTTGTCCGTTACAGTCACTGTATGTTTACCCTCTGACAAACGAACCGCTGGGTTGGCGGTCTCGCCGTTGTCCCATTTATACCGGAAGTCTTGTGTGCCGCTGCGAATTTTAACTTCAGCGCTACCATCTCTGGCGCCTAGGGCGCTTTCTATTTTGAGTTGCTCTACCCTGATATTCAAGCGCTTATCTTCTACAATAACCTTTCCTTGTTTGGATTTACCCGCTGCATCTGTGACTGTAACGGTGTAAGTGCCCACACTAACGTTTTTAGGATTTGGACCCTCCAACCGGGCATCTGACCAGACGTAGCGATATGGAGGTGTGCCGCCTGACACATTTACCCGCACGATAGCATCGTCACCTGTACCAGCGCAGGAAACTTCTTGTTCCACCGCGCAATTCACCAACAATACAGAAGCTTTGCTGACGAGAAAGAGCCCTTTGTCATCCGTACCCACCCATATGCCGCCTTCGCTATCAGCGGCAAGGCATAAACCGTACTCGCTTGTGAAGTATTCAGCGCCGCTAAATACTTCAAATTCATCGGTTAGCAAGCTGTAACGAGTTACTACGCGCGACAGAATCCAAAGGTTTCCCTCTTGGTCAATATCAAAATCTTCAGGCTCTCCTTCTAGCGCTTTTTCCTGTATATCAATGGGTTGCCACTGTTGACCATTCTGAGCCAACCAAAATTCACCGTCAGCCAATACATAGATGTCAGTACCAAGCTGACGAATACGCTGTACGTCATATCCCTCGAGCTCTACTTTCCACCGCTCAGGCGTACCGACGAGCAACCCTTCAGTGGAACCTATCCAGTAGCGCCCCGAGCGGTCGCGAAATATGGTGGTAATGTTGTTGGTTTTCAACTTAGTATTAGAAGAATTAAATGTCGCAATTCGTTTAAAAGCCGGTTTTGTACTTAACAGAAAAAGGCCGTGTTCCTCGGTGCCCAACCACAGCCAATCGCGAGAAGCATCATAGTATGCAGCAGTGACCGTAGGAGCTACGCCAAGCACCATCAGGAGAATTTCAGCCGTCCAGCGCACATCTGCGTTGCCACCCGCAAATTGAAAAGCGCTTCGCTCACCGGCAGTCAATGCAACGGAACTCCCTAAATCGCATGCAATTACGCGATATAATCCTTCACTGCTCGACACCCACTTCGTATTTTCTTCGTCTACGAAAATGTGAGAAATGGACGAAGACCGACTCACCGCGCCGCAGCGCACGACTTGATAGGCTGACTTCTGGGAGAAAAGCACCAACGTGCTGAAAAAGAAGAATGAAAATACACTAGATACCCGAAAACTAGGAGAATATAACATCATAGTTACTCACAAAATAGATTCTCGCAACAAGGGCACAACAAGGAGAACCGCAATATCAACACTTGTTTGAATACGCAAAGTTCATATGTCATTGACCAAAGTGCGGCGGATAAACGGATTTTGGGCCGTGAGATTGTACGGGCTGCTTTCTCACCTCGATGTTTGATTACACATAAGGCCTTTCAGTTTTCCTTGAATTCGACCAACAAAATAACTAAACTAGAACCAGAAGGCAACTTTAATTTTAAAATAATAAAAAAGACGATATCGAGCTAGGCTATCTTGATTCAGTTGTTAAAACAGGTAAAATCACCTCGAAGATGTTTTCAACGATAAGAGAAACGGCCAAAATTTCCTTCCATATTTTCCCTTGTTCTTTCTAATCTATGAGTGAAAATTCTAGAAGACGAGGTAATCTGCGCTGAGAGTTTTCCTCATGTTACTATCTTTGCGCCAAAATTTCCGTATGTCAGCTTAATCTAATGTCCTATGAAACAGAATTTTATATCGTTATTTTTTGCGTCATACTCTATTATAACGCCTCTATTAGCGCAAGTAAAAGAAGATTCTCTGGAACAACGACGTCTTGAAGAAGTCGCCATTCGGGCGCGAAAGTCAGATTTAAGGTACGTACTGCCTGTTCAGGGAACTTACCTGCTAGAAGGAAAGAAAAACGAGGTAATCACGGTAACTAATGTTAACGCAAATATTGCCGAGAAGGTGGCGCGTCAAGTTTTTGCCAAGATACCCGGTGTGTTTGTGTACGACATGGACGGTACAGGTAATCAGATCCATATTGCTACGCGAGGACTGGACCCTCACCGAAGTTGGGAATTCAATGTTCGCACCAATGGTATTCTTACGAATTCCGACTTATATGGCTACCCTGCTAGTCATTTCACGCTACCCTTCGAAGCCGTAGAGCGCATCGAGTTGGTTCGTGGCACAAGTGCTCTGCAGTATGGCGCCCAATTTGGCGGCATGCTCAATTACGTAATTAAGCGTCCTGACACGACTCGAGCTTTTTCAGGCGAAAGCTTCAACAGTATTGGCTCCTTTGGCATGATAAGCACATACAATGCCATTGGTGGGCGGAAAGGGCGTTGGGAATACTATGCTTTTTACAGCCAGCGCTCGTCGAAAGGTTATCGCAAAAACAGCGAATCTAACTTCGATGGTCAAGGGCTTCTCTTGCGCTACGAACCCTCTTCGCGCTTATTGGTGCGAATGGAAATTCTCCGCTCTTACTACCGATATCGCATTCCTGGCCCTTTAACAGATGCTCAATTTGCCCAAGACCCACGACAAGCAACGCGATTCCGCAACTACTATAGCCCTTACATTATCCTTCCTTCTCTTTCGTTGGAGTGGAAAGCTAGGCCTTCTACGGTTATATCAGCCTCTATTTCAGGTATTTATGGCGCCAGAAACAGTGTCTTGTTCGACCGGCCTGCAACTATTCGAGATACCATTAATCCTAGCACTTTGCAATACTCGCCTCGGCAGGTGGATATAGATGATTTTAACAGCCGCACCTTCGAACTACGCCTCCTTCACAACTATGCCCTAGGCAACCAAATTGGTTCGGTATTAACCGCAGGAGCGCAGTATATTCACAACGACTTGCGCCGGCGCCAGCAAGGGCGTGGCACTACAGGACTCGACTACGACTTGTCTGTAGACGCCAGTGGTTTTCGCCGAGACCTGTGGATGCGTACGCGCAACCTCGCCTTATTTTTGGAAAACAAGTTTCAAATTACTCGCCAATGGTCCATCACTCCGGGGGCTCGCATCGAGCTAGGTCAATCGCGAGTAGAAGGCAATTTGGTTTACCTGCCCTCTTCCGAAGTGGCAAATACCATTGAGCGCAATTTTCCGCTCTTTGGGGTGACGTCCTCCTACACCCTCAATAGCAGACAAATCCTCTATGGTGGCTGGTCGCAATCTTACCGGCCCGTGTTACTCAAAGACGTCATTCCAGCCAATCCATATGAGCGCACTGACCCAAATATCCGCGATAGCTATGGCTATAACCTAGAGTTGGGTTGGCGAGGAAGCACAGACAACTTTCGATGGGACATAAGTGCCTTTCAGCTAAGGTGTAATTATCGTTTCGGTAACGTCGCCCTGTATTACGACCGCTTAGATACTGTAATTCTGTGGCGCACCAACATCGGCAACTCTGTAACCAACGGCCTAGAGATTTTCGCCGAGTATGGCCTATCCATAGGCCCCGAGACTTACCTTTCAGTCTTCACTGCTACTTCTTGGATGGATGCCAAATATTTAGGCGATTCCGTGCGCGTTAGTGCTACAGAAAACCGCAGTATAGCTGGAAAGCGCGTTGAATCTGTTCCTCAGTGGATTACGCGAAATGGTATTAACTTGCGCTATAAAACAATTGTCGCCTCCCTGCTCTACAGTTACACTGCTGAAAATTTCGCTGACCCTCTGAATACAGTACAGCCAAATGCCACTGGAGCAGTGGGATTAGTGCCTGCCTACAGCTTGCTTGACTTTAATTTTTCATGGCAAGTATTGCCTCGATTGGGCATGCGCTTCAGCGCGAATAATGTTACCAACACTCAATACTTTAACAAAAGGCCGACGCTCTATCCAGGTCCAGGCGTATGGCCTGCTGATGGACGGACCTTTACACTCATGATGCATTTGACTTTCTAAGAGGCGAGCTCATCTTGGTTTTCTTCCTCAACACCCATCGAAGGTCTTCCCTTGCTCGATGGGTGTTGTTTTTCTTAACGCCAGGAAAGACGGCTGTAAAGAGGTGTGTTTCACGCGAGGGAACTATAGGTCATCGTTCTCAGGCAGAGGAGCTGTCTTGAGGATTCGCCAAAGGAAATAGTGAGAGAAGGTGCGAGTTGAGGTTGCGCATCTAGCGAAGAGAGCGCAAGAAAACCGAAGGCCCGCCTTCTGTAAGGCAGGCCCGGTTTAAAAATTCCCGTATGTCGTCGAGAACTTCTTGTTTTACATAAACTGTCTCAAAATCGGCTGAGCAACTCAATCAAGTAGGTCAAAGCGGTCAAGATTCATTACTTTATTCCACGCTGAAACGAAGTCTCTTACGAACTTTTCTTCATTTCCGGCGCTAGCATAAACTTCCGCTACTGCGCGTAATTCGGAATTAGCTCCGAAGATAAGGTCTACTCGCGTTGCCCGCCATTTGGGTTGCCCTGTCTTGCGGTCGCGGCCAATAAAGGTCTCCTTTGTTTCATCGGCGGGCATCCATACCGTGCCCATGTCCAAGAGGTTAACGAAGAAGTCGGTTGTCAGGGCTCCTACACGATGGGTTAAAATACCGTAGTCCGAGCCATCGTAGTTGGCCCCAAGAGCACGCATACCTCCGACGAGGACTGTCATTTCAGGCACAGTCAAGGTCAACAGTTGCGCCTTATCTACTAAAAAATGCTCTGAAGGCACATCGGTAGGTTCCTTGAGGTAGTTTCGGAAGCCGTCTGCAAAAGGCTCTAGATACGAGAAGGTATGTATATCTGTCTGCTCTTGAGAGGCATCTGTTCGTCCCGGTGTAAAAGGCACAACAACGTCGAAACCAGCATGTTTAGCAGCCTGTTCTATTGCGGCGCAGCCACCCAGGACAATGAGGTCGGCCAGAGAAATTTTCTTTCCGTTCCGCCGGCTATTGTTAAAGTTTTGCTGGATTTCTTCAAGAACAGACAGCACCTTTGCCAATTGTTCGGGCCGATTAACTTTCCAACTGCGCTGAGGCTCTAAACGAATTCGCGCCCCGTTAGCTCCACCGCGTTTATCAGAGTCGCGGTAAGTGGAAGCCGAAGCCCAGGCAGTTAGGACCAACTCAGAAATAGAAAGCCCCGAAGCAAGTATGTGTTTCTTGAGTTCATCGATGTCGTCAGCCTCTACTAAAGGATGGTCTACTTTAGGCAGAGGGTCTTGCCAAATAAGATCTTCGGCAGGCACTTCCGGCCCTAGATAACGCGCTTTTGGCCCCATATCGCGGTGCGTGAGTTTGAACCAGGCGCGAGCAAATGCGTCTGCGAAGGCATCTGGGTCTTCGTAGAACCTACGGGAAATTTTCTCATAGACGGGGTCATACCGCAGCGACAGGTCTGTGGTCAGCATTGTAGGCAAATGCTTCTTGTTCGGGTCGTAGGCATCAGGAATAACTGGTTCTGCGTTTTTTGCCACCCATTGGTAAGCACCTGCCGGACTCTTAGTCAATTCCCATTCATATTCAAAAAGGTGCTTAAAGAAGTCATGCCCCCACTTCGTCGGGGTGCGTGTCCACGTAACTTCAGGTCCACCTGTATAGGTGTCTGGTCCTTTGCCCGACTTGTAACGATTAGCCCAACCCAGGCCCATTTCTTCAATAGGAGCGGCCTCAGGTTCAGGACCAATGAGCGCTGGATCACCCATGCCATGGGCTTTGCCAAAGGAATGACCGCCGGCAATAAGGGCTACTGTTTCTTCATCATTCATGCCCATTCGGGTAAACGTCTCGCGAATGTCTTTTGCCGCTGCTACAGGGTCCGGATGACCGCCGGGCCCTTCTGGATTGACATAAATCAGACCCATTTGGACAGCCGCTAGCGGATTTTGTAGTTGGCGGTCGCCAGAATATCGACGGTCGTCGGCTAGCCACTTTGTTTCAGAGCCCCAATAAATGCCTTCGTCGGGTTCCCAGGCATCTTCCCTACCGCCACCAAAACCAAAGGTTTTAAATCCCATAGAT
Organism: Saprospiraceae bacterium; assembly: GCA_025055285.1. Classification (GTDB taxonomy): domain Bacteria; phylum Bacteroidota; class Bacteroidia; order Chitinophagales; family Saprospiraceae; genus M3007. The sequence goes on along the minus strand of JANWXM010000005.1, from coordinate 125,584 downwards.
TCTAGCGCTACATTACCAGCCAAAATCATTAGGTCTGCCCAGGAAATTTTGTTCCCATACTTCTGTTTAATTGGCCATAGCAGCCGACGTGCTTTATCCAAGTTGGCGTTGTCGGGCCAACTATTTAAAGGTGCAAAGCGCTGATACCCTCCACCTGCACCGCCTCTTCCATCGCCCATTCGATACGTACCCGCACTGTGCCACGCCATCCGGATGAAAAAGGGACCGTAGTGGCCAAAATCCGCAGGCCACCACTCTTGAGAATCCGTCATCAAAGCGTGTAAATCTCGCTTGAGCGCCTCATAGTCTAGGCTCTTGAATGCCCGACGATAATTGAAGTCTGGATCCATTGGATTTGAACGAGGCGAATTTTGTCTCAAGACACTCAATTTCAATCGATTCGGCCACCAATGCTGATTATCCGTGCCTACAGCGCTTGTTGGATGGGCAAAAGGACATTTGCCGTTTTTGTTTGAATTGCTCTGCATACTATTCTCAACTTTTGTGAAAACTTCTTTGAACTTCAAAGGTCGTCCTCTTATATCGATAAACAAAACCGATATTTTTTATTGACCAATAGATTTTATCAATATATTTGCTGCACAACTCTTCAGGAAGAGTAGCGGATGTTTTCAACAAGACTTTTGTAGCTGACGCGTTCGGAAAAGACCATCTAAGAGATGAATTTGCAACAATTAGAATATCTAATCGCGCTAGAAGCACATCGTCATTTTGGGAAGGCGGCAGCAGAATGCTTTGTGACGCAGCCGACCTTGAGCGCGATGGTGCAAAAAATTGAGGAGGAATTGGGCGTCAAACTTTTTGACCGCAGTCGGCAGCCTATCGCCCTGACGGATGCGGGAGAGCGCTTGTTGCCCCAGGTGCGCGTCATCTTGCGGGAGGTGGAACGCTTGCGCGAGATGGCTCGTGAGGAGGAGCGTGACCTAAAAGGAGAGCTACGCATTGGCGTCATTCCTACCCTATCGCCATATTTAATGCCTCTTTTTCTGCCACACTTCGTCAAGAAATACCCTGCTGTTCGCCTCAAAGTGACCGAACGCGTCACAGAAATTTTAATAGAGCGACTGCACAAAGGCTTATTGGATGCTGCTATCTTAGCAACGCCTTTAGAGGACCCTCTTCTTACAGAGCACGTGCTATTTTACGAGGCCTTTGTAGTATACTCAAGTCATCCTTTCACCAAAGAGTCCTTGCTTCCAGAAGACTTGGACGTGAATGAACTCTGGCTGTTAGAGGAGGGTCACTGTTTTCGCTCCCAAATTTTGAAATTGTGTGACTTAAGGGAAAAGCACCACCCTGCCGTTGAGTACCAGGCTGGCAGTTTGGAGACTCTTAAACACCTAGTAGATGCTCAACATGGAGTTACCATTCTACCCGAATTGGTCTTGAGTACTTTGACGCCTGCTCAAATGACAAAGGTAAAACGCTTTGCTGAGCCAGCGCCTGTACGTGAGATTAGCCTTGTTACCCACAGACACGCCGTTAAAGAGCGCCTGTTGAAGGCCCTTCAGGAGGAAATTTTATTCCATCTACCTGAGGAATGTCGCCGAAGACAACCTGCTCAGACTCCCTTGACATGGCGATAGCATTTCCTCTATAGCCGCGAGTAGTTCGGAGCTTCCTTCGTGATGGTAATGTTGTGCGGGTGGCTTTCTACTATACCAGCCGAAGTTATCTGAACGAATTGGGCTTTTTGCTGAAGCTCTCGAATTGTACGCGCTCCACAATAGCCCATGCCTGCGCGAAGCCCACCGATATATTGGGTCATCACTTCTGCTACTGTTCCTTTGAAAGGCACTCGCCCTTCAATACCTTCTGGAACCAATTTTTTGATATCGTCTTCTACGTCTTGAAAATAGCGGTCTTTAGAACCATCCTGCATAGCACCAAGGCTGCCCATGCCTCGATAGGCCTTGAATTTCCGCCCGTCGTAAATAATCGTCTCACCCGGCGCCTCCTCGACACCTGCAAAAAGAGAACCTGCCATAACTGTGTCTGCTCCGGCAGCTAAAGCCTTAACGATATCACCTGTATAACGGATACCACCATCGCCGATGATGGGAATACCCGAGTTTTTAAGCGCTTCAGCTGCGTCGTAAATGGCAGATAATTGAGGCACACCTACACCAGCAATCACTCGAGTCGTGCATATACTACCGGGGCCTACACCTACTTTTACAGCATCCGCTCCTGCCTCTGCCAGAGCAATAGCCCCTTCGCCGGTGGCTACGTTGCCGGCGATTACCTGCAAGTCGAGAAACTTATCCTTGATTCGTTTGACTGCATCTATGACTCCACGCGAGTGTCCATGAGCGGTGTCTACAACAACTACATCTACCCCTGCTCGAACTAGAGCCTCTACGCGCTTCAGCATGTCCGACGTGACGCCAACCGCAGCCCCGACTACTAGCCGCCCCAGGTCATCTTTACAGGCATTTGGAAAATGCTCTCCTTTCATGATATCCTTGTATGTAATCAGACCTACTAGGCGGAAATCTTTGTCTACAACGGGAAGTTTTTCAATCTTATATTGCTGAAGAATATCGCGCGCTTCCGCTAAGGTTGTGCCTACTGGCGCCGTCACCAAATTCTCACGCGTCATGAGTTCATATACTGGCCGCGAGAGGTCTTTCTCGAAACGCAAGTCGCGATTAGTCAAAATTCCCAGCAACTTACCTTCTCCGTCTACGATAGGAATGCCACCAATACTGTATTTACGCATCAGTTGCAGGGCTTCTCCAACGGATGCGTTCGGGTGCAGCGTAACGGGGTCGAGAATCATCCCTGCCTCCGAACGCTTTACGGCGCGCACCTGCTCCGCTTGGTCAGCAATGCTCATATTCTTGTGGATAATTCCGATACCCCCTTGCCGCGCCATAGCAATTGCCATCTGTTTTTCAGTAACCGTGTCCATGGCCGCCGATATAATTGGCACGTTCAAACGAATGGTTCGCGTCAACTGGGAAGAAATATCCACTTCTCGCGGCAACACTTCGCTGTAAGCAGGAACGAGAAGAACGTCGTCAAAAGTAAGGGATAAACCTAAAAACTTAGAGGAACCTTTCTTGAATACCATGCGCAAAGGTCGCTATTTTAGCGAACATGCTCCCTACAAGCATGTTTTTTAATGCAGCTAATTTTTGTGTCGTTTGGTTTCTCCACTAGAGGAGGAATACTTCCCTATTTTCTCTAAAAAACTATTGTCTTTCTCGACAGCGTATTTATTTTGCCTATCCTTAGGTTGGTGCGATTTCTCCTCTTTCTTAGTTGAAGAAGATGACTTGAGGCAACCAAAAATGTCTTTTCACTCCATCCATGATCTAGAACGGTTAAAGCAAGGATGTACAGATGCTTTGCGCCGCATATTTAACCAGTATTACTCTAAGCTGGTCTCTACGGCATTGACATACGTAGGAGATGAACAGGCAAGCAAGGATATTGCTCAGGAAGTCTTTCTTGAACTATGGCGACGGCGGCACACTCTGGAAGTAGAACCATCGCTTCTAGGAGCTTATTTACATCGCGCTACCATAAACCGTGCTCTAAATTACTTGAAGGCCCAACGCCGATATGAACTTTATTCCGATTGCAGTTCTTGGCAGACCCTCCCTGATGCCTCGGCGCAGGAAGTAGAGCTAAAAGTGCATCAGGACAAATTAGAAGCACACTTGCAAGAGGCCATCGAAAAACTTCCTGAAAAGTGTCGCATCGTCTTCATGCTCAGCCGGTTCGAGCAAATGTCACATCGTGAAATTGCCCAAAGATTGAATATCTCGGTAAAAACTGTGGAAAATCACATCGTTCGAGCCCTCCGGCTGTTGCGTCAAGCTTTGGCAAAACAATACTACTTACCTTTTCTTCTTCTTTTTTTATTAAAATAATTAGAACACAGAGTAGGGGAAATCCGAATCAAAAGTGTCTCTTTAACAAAATTATAACATGTTATCTACCGAGCTGCTGCTTCTGCTTCAACGGCAATGGACGGGCGAAATCACTCCCGAAGAGAAGGAGCGCCTAGAGGCTGCCCTAAAGAACTCTCCTCAATGGGCCGCCGAGGCAGAAGTGTATCAGCGCATTTGGGAAAAAGCCATTTATCCCTCTGGGCGAGTCATTGAAATAGACTTAGACGAGGAGTTTGCCCGCCTGACAAGTCGTATTGAGGCAGAGAGCATTCGTGCTGAATCGCCGGTCGTAGGCCGACGTTCTTTCTGGAGGGCGCATAGATGGAAAGTTGCTGCAGCTGTAGCATGTATAGGAGCAGTAGTCTGGCTTTTAGAGCAACGTCGTACTTCGACCTCGGAAATAGTAGAAATTCGCGCCGCAACAGAAAGGCAAATCGTCGCCCTGCCCGATGGCTCCAAGGTTAGCTTGCGTCAAGGGGGTGCCTTGCGCTATCATGCGAACACCTTCAATAAAAGGGAGCGGAACTTAGAATTGGAAGGAGATGCCTTCTTCATCGTGAACTATAACCCGCAAAAGCCGTTCTGGATTCAAACGCCCACAGGTGCAATAATCGAGGTTCTAGGTACTCAATTCGCTGTGCGTTCTTCTCCATACGAAACGTCCGTACTTGTTAACGAAGGCATCGTTCGCTTCTGGCCAGAAGGAAAAGGACCCCAGAAGCAGAGTGCACTCCTTCAATCCCTTCAAAAAGCCTGCTGGAGAGGAAAGAAAATAGAAATTTTTTCTCTTCCTAACTTTAATGAGCTGGTAGCACTAACCCATTTCCTCGATTTTGAAGATGATCCACTATCCGAAGTTGTAGATGCCCTCGAAGAATATTACCACGCTGAAATCGTAATTCAATTGCCTGCAATGCGGTCCTGTTCCCACAGCGGACACTACAATCTGGATGCTCTAACCTTACGCCAAATTTTGCGAGGTTTGTGCTCCGCCTATGGATTCCGATTAGACTCGATAGATGCCACCCATTGCGTTTTACTCGGCGGCACGTGCCCTAATTCCAAGTAACGCATCTTCTCAAAGAAAAAACTTAGTAACCTTCCTCACCACATTGGGCGGAAGAAAAATACACTTTCCTCTGAAATACAGAGAGCAAGATGTTTGTTGATGCCGCTAGGCTTCATTTTTTTCCTTTGATTTCGGTCAAGGACGAATCTTGTGTGCTCTCGAGAGATTTTTGTGCTCGTTTGACTTTACATTGAATTCCTTAGCTGCCGATCATCTACAACCTTCGATTTTATGCTTTCTGTCCAATCCGATATTTTCTTTATGCAGCAAGCGCTCGCAGAGGCACAACGCGCCTACGAAAGCGGCGAAGTGCCGGTAGGAGCAGTAGTTGTATGTGAAGGCCGCATCATTGCGCGAGCGCACAATCAAACGGAAAGGCTAAGCGATGTTACGGCCCATGCTGAAATTTTAGCCTTGACGGCAGCATCTAGTTACCTAGGCAGCAAATACTTGCCCGCCTGCACGCTGTACGTGACCTTAGAGCCCTGCGTAATGTGTGCAGGCGCCCTAGCATGGGCTCAACTAGGTAAACTTGTCTACGGTGCCTCTGATGAAAAGCGCGGCTTTATGCTTTACGGTGGGAAAGCCCTCTTGCACCCTAAAACTCGAGTAGAAATAGGTGTACTAGAGGAAGAAGCTGTAAGGTTGTTGCAGAATTTTTTTCGAACTAAGCGAGCAAAAAACTAAATCAAAGACTTGTTGACTGCTTTGTTACCAAATCCTCCGCATCCCCACGGTATAAAAGCTCAAGAGGATACTCACCTTTGCATCATCAATTTCGCTGTTGCGCTTGAATCTGGCAACTTAAAATTTTCGCAAAAATGTCTGGCTTGACGAAGCAACGATACTTAGTCACTGCGGCCCTGCCCTACGCAAATGGGCCGCTCCATGTTGGACACCTAGCTGGAGCCTATCTCCCAGCCGACGTTTATGTCCGCTACCAACGCTTGATGCGACGAGAAGTAGTGTTCGTTTGTGGCTCCGATGAACACGGTGCAGCGATTACTATGCGCGCTCACAAAGAAGGAGTCAGTCCTCGTGAAATTGTAGATAAATATCACGTACTCATTCGCGATACCTTTCAGAAAATAGGAATTGCTTTCGATATCTATCACCGTACTAGTGAACCGCTGCATCACCAAACTTCTCAGGAGATCTTTCGAAAGCTTCTAGAAAATGGTCATTTCGAAGAGCGCGAAACAGAGCAGTATTACGATGAATCCGCAAAACAATTTCTCGCCGACCGCTACATTCAAGGCACGTGTCCTATCTGCGGAAACCCAGATGCCTACGGAGACCAATGCGAAAAATGTGGGACATCCCTTAGCCCTGACCAACTTCTTCATCCTCGCTCAGCCCTCAGCGGCAATCCACCAGTGAAACGCCCTACGACCCACTGGTACTTCAAACTGAATGAGCACGAAGCGTGGTTGCGCGAATGGATCAATACAGGACGAATAGACGGAAAACAAGTTCACGACCCAACTACGTGGAAGGCACACGTAATTGGTCAATGTAACGCTTGGCTTGACCAAGGGCTGCAGCCAAGAGCCATGACGCGAGACCTTGACTGGGGTGTAGACGTGCCACCCGACATTCCAAATGCTCAAGGCAAAAAACTTTACGTATGGCTAGATGCTCCCATTGGATACATCTCTGCAACTAAACAATGGGCCGCAGATAATCGAGATAATTGGGAGCGCTTCTGGAAAAGCGAAGACACGGCTCTCATCCATTTCATTGGAAAAGACAATATTGTCTTTCACTGCCTCATCTTTCCCGCCATCTTGCGCGCTCACGGAGAATTTATTCTTCCTGTTAACGTGCCAGCTAACCAGTTTCTCAATCTGGAAGGCGCTAAATTCTCCACTTCACGCAACTGGGCCGTTTGGGTGCACGAGTATCTTCAAGAACTGCCTGGCCGCGAAGACGACCTGCGATACAACCTTATTAAGAATATGCCCGAACAGCGCGACAGCGAGTTCACTTGGAAAGGTCTTCAGGAGACGACAAATACGGAGCTAGTAGGCAACCTAGGCGGTTTCATCCAGCGTGTTTTTGTGTTAGTCCATAAAAATTATGGAGGCGTAGTTCCTAGAAGTGTCCCGGACCAAACTTTTCGCAGCGGCTGGAATGCTGAAACTATAACTACAACAGACCAGGAACTATATCAGCTGGCAAAAAAACTAGAAGAAATGGGTGCTCACATCGAGCACTTTCAGTTCCGCGATGCGCTGCGCGTTCTGATGGAAATATCTAGTGCCGGCAACGCCCTGCTTCAGTTCAACGAACCCTGGAAAGTCGCCCAAGAACATCCTGAACAAGTGAAAGCTGTCTTGTTCACGGCTTTGCAGTACGTAGTTGCCTTGTCAGTAGCAATGCGTCCTTTTCTTCCCTTTTCTGCGGAGCGTTTGCGAGCTCAGCTCAACCTATCTCCGTTTGCAGATGATGGTGAACTCGTAGCTATCCTCAACGACTTGCTCGAAGGAAATGCCATATTGTGGCCAGACCACCGCATAAAGCCTCCCGAGCACCTATTTAGTCGGCTGCCAGACGAAGTCATCGAACGACAAATACAAAAACTCCATGCCTCGACGCCGAGAGAAGCTGCTAAACCTCTTAACGATAGTCGTCCGCCATTGAAGGATACTGTACCTTTCGAAATATTTGCCCAACTCGACCTACGCACAGCTACCATCATAGCAGCAGAAAAAATAGAGAAAGCTGATAAGTTACTGCGCCTAACAGTAGATCTAGGTTTCGAGACGCGTACAATTGTAGCAGGTATTGCACAACATTATTCGCCAGAGGAAATTATTGGCCGTCAGGTTCTTGTTGTTGCTAACCTCGCACCGCGAAAAATGCGCGGCATTGAGTCTCAAGGAATGGTGCTCATGGCTGAAGATGCTCAAGGACGCCTGTGTTTTGTTCGACCCGACGAAAACTGGCCTAACGGCTTTGCTGTGCGCTGACTGCACCATTCAAAACCAGGCATCATTCACCTACGGCGTACTCAATCCCTTCGACAGATACCTCTGTATTAGGAAAAATTTCACGAGCCTCGCATAAGTGCCGTGTAGTATCGGGGTAACGACCGGAAAAATGACCTAACAAGAGCTGGCCCGCCTGAGCGGCAGAAGCAATTTCGGCGGCCTGACGAGCTGTGGAATGAAATGCCTCTGCCGCCTCCTTCTCATGTTCGCTAGTAAACGTGGCTTCGTGGTAAAGCAAGCTCACTCCGCGAACCACGTCAGCCACTTCTTCAGAGGGAGCAGTGTCGCTACAGTAAGCATAGGAGCGCAGCGGCTTAGCGGGCAACGTCAACTCCTCATTGGGCACAATACGCTCATCAGCAAGGATCAAATCGGCTCCCTCCTTGATGGCTCTTATTTGGGCAAAAGATAGGCCATAGCGCTCGATGCATTCAGGTCGAATATTGCGCGGTCGTGGTTTTTCCCGAAAGAGCCAGCCCACACACGGTGTACCGTGTCGAAGGGGTATCGTCCAAACCTCTATAGCTTTTGTTTCAAAAACGTGTTCGGAATGCTCACAGCCGACTTCTATGAATTCCAGTGGAAAAGAAAACCGAATGCCGCAATGACGCGCTGCGTCGAATACAAAAGCCGCCAGACCCGGTGGCGAAAACAGCTGAAGGGTTTGCTCGCGATTTTTGAGGCTATATGAAGTGAGCAGACCAAGTAGTCCAAACACGTGGTCACCGTGCAGATGCGTGATAAAAATTTGTTGAATGCGATCCACAGGCATTTCGTAACGGTGCAGTTGTTCCTGCGCCCCTTCACCACAATCTACGAGAAAATAATGGCGTCGGTCGTGCACAACCTGTGCGCTATAGTGCCTTCCTCGAAATGGACCGCCAGAGCCGTTTCCTAAAATTCGCACCCACATCTTACCGCAGGGCAAAGGTAGAGGTCGGCTCCGAAAAAAGCGAATAAGCTTAAATCACCTTCTCTGACAGGTGAGATGTCACTTGACTCAAAACTTTAGCTAAACGGAGAAGACAAACAAGGCTCCTAAGGAAAAGTAAACCCATGAAATACTGCCAAAAAAATACCAGTTGGCTCTTCCTGAGTGCCAAAACGTCAGGTTTTGAGCGGTGGCATATTCATTGATGAGTGTGTCAACGATTTGGTTATTTAATTTAAGAACAGACCATTTTAAACCTGTTTATCATGGGAAAAATTATCGGCATTGACTTAGGAACAACGAACTCCTGCGTAGCAGTCATGATGGGCAATGAGCCCGTAGTGATCGCAAACGATGAGGGTTCTCGCACAACGCCCTCAGTAGTGGCTTTTTTAGATAATGGAGAACGAAAAGTTGGCGCGCCGGCCAAACGCCAGGCTATCACTAACCCTAAGCGCACGATATACTCCATTAAGCGCTTCATGGGAATGCGCTACAGCGAACGTACAGACGAAATTGCCCGCGTTCCTTACAAAGTAGTCCGAGGGGACAATGATACCTGTCGCGTCGAAATCGAAGGCCGTATCTATACGCCTCAAGAAATTTCGGCTATGATTCTTCAGAAAATGAAGAAGATTGCCGAGGATTACTTGGGCGAACCAGTAACGGAGGCAGTCATCACTGTGCCAGCGTATTTTAATGACTCCCAGCGCCAGGCAACTAAGGAAGCGGGTGCGATCGCTGGGTTGGATGTGAAGCGCATCATCAACGAGCCTACAGCAGCAGCCTTGGCTTATGGTCTGGATAAGCGCGACAAAGAAATCACGGTAGCTGTTTACGACCTCGGTGGAGGTACCTTCGATATCTCTATCTTAGAGCTAGGTGGAGGCGTCTTTGAGGTGAAATCCACCAATGGTGACACGCACCTGGGTGGCGATGACTTTGACCAGATTATCATTAACTGGCTTGCCGACGAGTTTCAACGCGAGGAGCGCGTAGATCTGCGGAAAGATCCTATGGCTCTTCAGCGCCTGCGCGAAGCGGCAGAAAAAGCCAAAATAGAACTATCCTCAGGTCTGGAAACAGAAATCAACCTGCCCTACATCACTGCAGTAGACGGTGTGCCCAAACACTTGGTCAAGAAGTTGACCCGTTCTCAATTTGAAAAAATGATTGACCATCTGGTGGAGCGTACGCTAGAACCCTGCCGCAAGGCTTTAAAGGACGCAGGTCTGGAGCCAAAAGACATTGACGAAGTCATCCTAGTAGGTGGTTCTACGCGCATTCCGCGCATTCAAGAAACAGTAGAAAAATTCTTCGGCAAGAAGCCTAACAAGAGTGTCAACCCCGACGAAGTAGTTGCTATCGGTGCTGCGATTCAGGGCGGCGTATTGGGTGGTACAGTATCTGACGTCCTATTGCTCGACGTGACACCGTTGTCGCTTGGTATCGAGACGCTCGGCGGCGTGTACGATGTCATTATTGAGGCAAATACCACAATCCCAACAAAGAAGTCAAAAATTTACTCTACGGCGAGCGACAACCAGTCTCAAGTAGAAATTCACGTCTTACAGGGCGAACGGCCCATGGCAAAAGATAACCGGTCCGTTGGTCGCTTTATCCTAGATGGCATCCCACCCGCTCCGCGCGGCGTTCCTCAGATCGAAGTGACTTTCGACATTGACGCCAACGGCATCTTGTCGGTAACGGCTATGGACAAAAGCACGGGCAAAAAGCAAAATATCCGAATTGAGGCCAGCACAGGCCTGACCAAGGAGGAAATTGCTCGCATGAAAGCTGAAGCCGAAGCCAATGCCGAAGCCGACCGTCGGGCGCGCGAACGCGCTGAAAAACTCAATGCCGCCGACAGTCTGATCTTCCAGAGCGAAAAACAGCTTCGCGAATACGGCGACAAAATCCCTGCTCAATCGCGCGAAAGACTCGAAAACGCCTTGGCCGACCTGCGCGAAGTCTACAAAACTCAAAACTTCGACCGCATAGACGCTGCTATGAAAGCAGTTGAGGAGGCCTGGCAAGCAGCCACGGTATCCATTTTCCAAAACGCCCAGACAAGCGATGGTCGAAGCAGCACCACAGGGACTTCCTCCGACACCGGCGCACAAGATGTCGAGTTCGAAGAAGTAAAAGGCTAACAGCCTCTTACAACAACTATGCACGCATGAGCCGCCTTGGAGTTTCTCTCCAAGGCGGCTCGTCGTTTGTCACGAATAGATAGCTCCAAAATTGCAACTTTTGCTCCAAGTTTTAAATCGCTCTCCTACCATGTATAAGATCGATATGCACACACATATCCTGCCAGAGAAGTTACCCAATTTCGCTCAAAAGTACGGTTACGGCGAGTTTATTCACTTAGAGCACCATCGCCCAGGGTACGCGCGCATGATGAAAGGCAATACCTTTTTTCGCGAAATCGAACGCAACTGCTGGGACCCTCGCCTACGCATCGAAGAATACTTGCGCCACAATACAACCGTGCAAGTCGTCTGTACTATTCCTGTCATGTTTTCCTATTGGGCTAAGCCCGCTGATTGTCTAGACCTATCTCGCTTCCTGAATGACCATTTAGCTGCAATAGCTGAAGAATACCCCAACCATTACATTCCACTAGGCACCATCCCTATGCAAGACGCCGACCTCGCCATTAAAGAACTTCAGCGTTTGAAAGAACTCGGCTTTCCAGGAGTCCAGATTGGCTCCAATGTCAACCAACGAAACCTCAGCGAACCAGAATTCTTTCCCATTTTTCAAGCATGCGAGGCCCTAAATATGGCCGTTCTCGTACACCCTTGGGAAATGATGGGGCAAGAGCACATGACTAAATACTGGCTCCCTTGGCTAGTAGGCATGCCCGCTGAAACTTGCCGGGCAATCTGCTCTCTTATCTTCGGAGGCGTAATGGAACGCCTTCCGCGCTTGCGATTCTGTTTCGCCCATGCAGGAGGCTCCTTCATCCCTACAATAGGACGAATCCAACACGGCTTCGAATGTAGGCCCGACCTTGTAGCTGTAGACAACAAGGTGCCCCCTCGCCACTACTTGGGTAAATTTTGGGTAGACTCCGCCACACACGACCCTCTCCTCCTCCAATACGTCATCTCCCTGATTGGCGACGAAAAAGTATGCCTAGGCACAGATTATCCGTTTCCTCTTGGAGACCTCGAAATTGGAGCATTCATTGAGCGAATGAATCTCCCGCAACAGACCTTGGAAAAAATTTTTTACCGCAATACGCTAGAGTGGCTATTCGGAGAAAGTGAGAAAGCTGTAAACGTTTTACCTTCTTCGTGAAGAAGTGTGTAAAGGTGATTTCCTTGACAAAACTTTTAGGACAACTTTCATCACAACGACCAATAAAATACGATACGGGTTGCTCCAGTCACTCTCGTAAGAACCTTAACACGGCCGAAAGACTACAAACTCATAACGAACTCAAAACATCAAATACGTCGGAAAACCACCGTACCTCGCCTATGTACGTTATGTGAGCAACATGATGCCGGCCACCGAGAGCGGCCTTCGCGGGCTTCTGTTCTCAGATAGATGTTCTGAGCACGAAAATTCCAAATCTGTGCAGCTGAAGCTCTTGACCGATTTGACTGCGCCGTCTTAGTTCCATTCATGGACGATGGCGACGTTGATCCTGCTTCTGAGCGACTTGACGACGAAAGCTACGCCTGCGCGAATGTGATGGCCTTCCTCACAGGAGAAGCAGAGTAAGTCGCAGGATGTCTACCTTTTGGGCCAAAAAGCGGTCGCCATACTTTTTAGGCTACCCTCTTCGGCCCTTTTTAGGGCGGTAGCGCTCAAAATTCAAGCAGGTGTACCGGCTGCGAAGGGACAGGAATAAGCTCAGATGGTGGAGAAAAAAATCGCGTCGCCATTCGTTCGCGTTCGGCATTTGCCGAAATTATTTGCAAGCGTTTCGAGGTTCATGAGCAGAAGTTGTTGGGTCGATGTTTTGCTCCGCAAACCTGAACTTCTGCTTCTTTATCTCAACATTTTCAAACCGGATGAGCCGATTTCTTTATAAAGTATGTTATGAGGTATTGGGTAGAAACAAATTAAAATTTTCACACGAATTAACTTCTGATATTATCCTTCGAATAGACCAAGGCCCTCTTCCAAACTCAGCGGAGAGTAATTCAATCGCTTTTTCCTTTGAGAATCTTCTTCTCAAATGAACGTACGTTCTAATTATCTTTTTCTTTTCCTCTTCGCTAATTGACTTTCCTTGATTAAAGTAGGTGTTTTCCTTTGGTATCCTTATCTCGGAGAGCAGGTATCCAGGCGTTAATTTGCTTATTATACTCATTCCGTAATCGAAGGCTACCTTACTTTTCTCAAACCCGCAAGCACGCCTGTTTAAACCGATTGCTACCCTCGCTGTGGAAAAACTTCCAAGAAAAAAATCGCATATCAAATCTCCCTCATTGCTGGAGTATTGTATAATTTTCATCAGTAACTCCTTAGGAAGTTCATTTTTATTCTTTACTTGCCCAGGCTTATATTCCCTGTTTATTATCCATACGTCTTCTCGGTCTCGGTAATTTAAAGACCTTCCGGACTCATCCTTTTCTGCATCAGAAAAACGACAGTTAGTATTGAAGGTGGGTTTTGCACCAGGTTTAACATAATACAAAATGTGATAATGCGAGGATATATACTTATTCTTAGTGTAAACTCCAAAATTATATTTCCATATAATATGGTTTACCTCTTTCAAATTTGTTTTTTGCACTGCGGAAAGTATATGAATTAAATTCGTATAGCCAGAAAATATATATATCGAACCTCCGGGTCTTAATACTCTTTCCGCCTCTTTTATCCATTTTTCAGAAAACATTGGATACTCTTCCCTTGGAATTTCAATATATCCGTCTAAGACGTGTTCCTCTTTCCTATTGTAATGCTTATGAAGAGTATGGCCTTCAATCCCGTATGGAGGATCTGTAATAATTAAGTCTATTGAATTGTCGCTTAAATACATTTTTGAGCCCTCTACACAATCCATGTTGTAAAACATAGCCTTAGAATTATTACGCTCTTCAGTATAGTTTAGTTAACTCTTAAAAAAAGCCCTCACAGCAAAATTAAGCGAGAACGTACACTGAGCATCTCTCCACTTTCTCGTTCATGAACACCGTATCCAGATCTGTGGGCACAGAGGCATCCCTGCAGCCGGTGAGAGGCAGCAAAACTGATGAAAACACCTCCTTTTGCTTACAATTTTTGAACGCGGCGCCACATATGCACCTAAAAAGCCAGAAGAGCATGCATCTAGCGCGCGAAGTATGGAGTGGCCACTAGAAGCAGAATACAACGTTCGTCTTCAACACCTTTGTGAAAATTTTAATTCAATCGAAGATATTGCTCTTGACTACGCATCCAGATAGTACTATCTTAAAGCTTATAAGGTACCTTCGTTTTATACTCTTGTTCTTATTCAAATTTCCGCATGTCGCTCACCCCCCTATCTTTACCGCCGATTAGCTTCATAAAAAACGCATTTTCAGTGAAAAATCGCTTACTATGAATACATCCCGTCGCCCTTTAATTGCGCGCAACGAGTCGGTCTGGTTGGAAGGGCCAGGCAATCGGCGCTCCGAGCTGGTCTTTGCTCTTCGGGTTTTTTGGGAGTTTATTCGCGGCATGCGAGCCCTCCATTTCATGGGGCCGGCCATCACGGTGTTCGGGTCAGCGCGTTTTCGGGAAGGGCATCGGTATTACGAATTGGCTAGACGGGTGGGCTCGCTCATTGCCCGAGATTTAGGCTTAGTGGTGATGACGGGCGGCGGGCCAGGTATTATGGAGGCGGCCAATCGCGGTGCGCGTGAGGCAGGCGGCTGGTCAGTAGGATGCAATATTGTGTTGCCGCACGAACAAAAGGAAAATCCTTATTTAGACAAGTTTGTTCTGATGCGCTATTTCTTCGTGCGCAAGGTGCTCCTGGTGAAATATTCCTTTGGGTTTATCATCTTCCCTGGGGGCTTCGGCACCATGGACGAGCTCTTTGAGACGCTGACACTTATTCAAACGCGAAAGATTGCCAACTTCCCGATCGTAGTCATGGGCACGGATTATTTCTGCGAAATGCGGGCTATGTTACACACCATGGTACGAGAAGGAACGATCTCTCCAGCGGATCTCGACCTACTGATCTTCACTGATGAGCCCGAGGAAGCAATTGCGCATATTCGACGTCATTTAACTAAAAATTATCGCATTGTGAAGCGCCGACCCAGGTGGTGGTTATTCGAGAAAAGATAGGCTGAAAGGCTCAAGAACTTTCTCAAGATTTTTTCTTGAATGCCTCGATGGCCTGCCGCGAAATGTCGGACAGTGCCAACCGACCGCTGATGGCTGCGCGTTCTATGAGCAGTTGATCCCAATGCTCTGTGCCTTGCCAGAAGATTTTTTTCAGTTCGGCCAACGCTTCTGGATTGTAAGAGCACAAATTTTGGGTAAAGTGCTCAATGTAAGCGTCAAGTTGCTCCACAGTGTCGAAAACTTCCTGAAACAGGCCTTTTTCTTTGGCCCAAGCTGCCGTTTGCCACTCGCTAGGATTGAGGGCTAGCTGGCAAAAGGCGGCTTTTCCGATTTTCCGCTCGACGGCAGGACCAATAACAAATGGGCCAAAGCCGACAGCTAATTCGCTTAAACGTATTGATGCGTACTGAGAGGCTATACTATAGTCTGCGCCAGCAGCTAGACCCACACCACCGCCAACAGCCTTGCCGTGGATGCGGCCAACGATAATCTTTGGGCACCTACGCATCGCATTGAGCACGTTGCCAAAGCCCGAGAAGAAGCGATTCGAAGTTTCAACATCGCGAATCGCAACAAGTTCGTCGAAACTAGCTCCGGCACAAAAGGTTTTGTGTTCGTCGCTGCGCAATACGATGATGCGCACCCTATCATCACCGCTCAGCGCCTGGAAAGCATCCACTAGGGCTTGAAGTAGTCGACTTGGCAAGCTGTTGTGGTTCGGATGATAAAAGGCCAGGTGCGCTACGCCATTTTCGCGAAAGTCGGTGCGAACGTAGCCTTGCTGTGTTACGTCTTCCATATCCTTGTCCTAGAGTCGTTTTGTTGAGCAAAAAAACGACTTTAATACCACTTGCCAGCTTGAGAGACGGCGCGTTTTCAGAAACGAGAAAGCAATGTCTTGTTCAAGAATCGAGCCTCAACTTTCCTTCAATAGCGCAATCCAAAACGCTGATAGATAAAACTCATCAGCCAAGCTGGCCCTATGAGTAGAAACTGCAGATCCTTGAAAAAGGAGGGTTTTTTCCCCTCGATTTTATGCCCCCAGAACTGACCTATCCAAGCGACAACGAAGAGGGCCAGACACACCTGCCAGAGAACGAGTCCACTGGATTCGATCGCTTGAGCAAGTGCCAAACAAATGATGGAAAACAAAAGCATACCTATCGCTAGCGAAGGCGACAAGCGCGCGTAGTAGACGATGGTCAACACCAACAACACCATCGCTACGTTCAGTTGAATGCCTGGAACTAGATCCACGCCCAATTTAATGCCGTAAAACAAGCCAACGATGCTAAAGAAGATTGTAGGCACGCAGACCCAGTGAATGAGTTTGTTGGTAGGATTCTGATGACTTTCTCCGTACTCCGATAACCATTGGCTAATGCTTTTCATAACACAGAACAGTTTGATGAGCAGTTTGAAGTAAAAAGTAGTCTATCTATTGCGGAAGCGGTCGCAACTTTTGCTCTATCTCGCGCAAGCGCCGGCGGCGAATAGAGTCCATAAGCTCCGGCAATCTTCGAAGGCGCTCTTGAGCGCAGAGACTATCCAGCTCTTCCCGAACTTTTTGGAGTCGAACCAAATAGGTCGAGTCTATTCGATGACGGACTTTAGGGTCTAAGGGTGTATGCACATCGGTACAACCGCTAAGAGAGTATGTGACTCCCGCGAGGATCCCTCCAGCAACTTTTGCCCAAACAGCGAGGCATTTTACCTTTGTCGCGTGTAATACTAATTTCCGCATGGGCATGCAGTGAATACACAGGGCCAAAAATCGGAAGTTTTAGCTACACAAGCCCAGTTTGGCTAAAATAGTTTGGGTTTCAACCATGCAACCTTAGCCTACTCAAATCATTTTTCAGAAAAATTTTATGCACGTCACGTCCAAATTACCCCAGGTTGGCACCACCATCTTCACTGTAATGTCGGGCCTAGCCCAAGCACATGGAGCCATAAACTTGTCTCAAGGATTTCCAAACTTCGATCCTTCCGAGCGGCTCCAGCGGTTAGTTTTTGAGCATATGCGGCGCGGCGCTAATCAATACTCGCCCATGCCGGGGTTGTTGCGGCTGCGCGAGCGGATTGCCGAGAAAATGGAACGGCTCTATGGCCGCGCACTCGACCCAGAAACCGAGATAACCATTACTGCTGGAGGCACGCAAGCCATCTTTTGCGTCATAGCTGCCTTTGTACACCCAGGTGACGAAGTTATTCTGATTGAACCATGTTACGATTCGTATCGGCCTTCTGTGGAAACAGTGGGCGGCGTGGCTGTTCCCTTCGCCCTCAGTGCACCTACTTACCGCATCGACTGGGAAGCCTTGAAGCGCCGGATTACTCAACGCACGCGCATGATTTGTATCAATACGCCAAACAATCCCACTGGCACACTTCTGCGCGAAGAGGATATGTTGTCCCTAAGCCGTATACTTAAAGACACGGATATCCTCGTAATGAGCGATGAAGTATATGAGCACATCATCTTCGACGGCGAACAACATGCCTCAGTGCTGCGGTACGATGACCTCTACGAACGCAGCCTGTGTGTCTATTCATTCGGAAAAACATATCACAACACGGGCTGGAAAACAGGTTATTGTATTGCTCCCCCCGAATTGATGCGGGAATTCCGCAAGGTGCATCAGTTTAATGTGTTTTCCGCCAATCATCCCATACAAGCGGCCCTCGCCGATTTTATGGCCGATCCCTCAGAGTATGCAGGACTCGCCGAGTTTTACCAACAAAAGCGCGACCGCTTTCAACAAGCTATGGCATATACTCGCTTTAAACCTATTCCATGTAAAGGAACCTATTTCCAGCTATACGATTATTCCGCCATTAGCGATGAACCCGACCTAGACTTTTGCAAACGCTTGACCGTAGAATATGGCGTAGCTGCTATACCTGTCTCATCTTTTTTCTCGCACAAACAAGACGACAAAATTATTCGCTTCTGCTTCGCTAAGACAGATGACCTCCTCGAGCAGGCTAGCGAGCGCCTTTCTAAAGTCAAAGTCTAATTTCAATCTCACCTAACGCCTATGGCTACTTTTCTCTACAACCGAATCAATCGACAAGAACTTCGCAAAAGACTCATATCTAGTGCTGAAAAAAGAACTACACTTTCTTTCTATCGATACACACCCATTGCTAACCCGGCCTTCTTTCGCAACCACCTCTACGGCCTTCTTGATGAAATTGGTGTGTTGGGTCGTATCTACGTGGCACACGAAGGAATTAATGCCCAAGTATCCGTGCCTGCTCGCCGAATGCCGGACTTTCAAGCCGCTTTAGAAAGTATTTCCTTTCTACGCAACCTACGACTCAATATCGCCGTGGAAGACGATGGAAAGTCCTTCTTCACTTTGACAATAAAGGTGCGCCCCAAAATCGTAGCGGACGGCATTGACGACCCAACATTTGACCCATCAAATAGTGGAACATATCTAGATGCTGAGGCCTTTAATGCCTTGACGGATGACCCAAATACCATCCTCGTAGACATGAGAAACCATTACGAAAGCGAAGTCGGTCATTTTAAAGGCGCCATCTTGCCTCCCGTAGATACCTTTCGCGAAGAACTTCCTTACGTAAAATCCCTTCTCGAAGATAAAAAAGACCGCAACATTGTCCTGTACTGTACTGGAGGTATCCGATGCGAAAAAGCTAGCGCATACCTAAAACACCACGGATTCAAAAACGTCTTCCAACTGGAAGGTGGCATCATCGAATACACCCGCCAAGTCAGAGCTAAAAACTTACCTAATAAATTTATAGGTAAAAATTTCGTCTTTGACGAGCGCCTTGGCGAGCGCATTAGTCCGGACATCATTGCTCATTGCCACCAGTGCGGCGCTCCGTGCGATACCCATACTAATTGTGCCAACAACTTTTGTCACCTGCTCTTCATTCAGTGCTCCTGTTGTCGGCAAAAGTATCAGGCTTGTTGCTCTATAGAATGTAAGGAGTTTATCTGCCTTCCTGTTGAAGAACAGCGTCGCCGAGCTCGAATGCAAAAATTCAATGGCCAGCGATACCCGAACGCCCATTTTCGTCCTAGTCCAGAAACGCCTTTACTTAATGATACTCGCTGAACAGCGGCGCTGATAATTATCAGTGCTAAAAATGACTGGAGAGATGAGTTGCAACTCCTTCCACGTCGTTTCTCTGCTGGCTGGTTGAGCTTCCTCAGAAAGGGAAGATAAAGGTGAACACCTTGTTCACTTTCATTGTTTGGATTTTGTCTAAATCGTGAATTGGATGGTAAGAAGATACCGGACCGTCGAGAACTTGAAGTCCCGTGAGTGCGCGCGAACTTTGCGAATAGAAGACCCTGTTCTGGCTAGTCGCCTGACGGCAATGGGCGTTCTGCCGGGTTCACTCATCGAAATGGTGCGTTGCACGCCTTTTGGTCATACCTACTACGTGAAGGCAGACGGCATTCGCCTCGCCCTCCGCCGAGAAGAAGCACAAAGCATATTAGTAGAGGCATGAGCGCGGCAGTGGCGAAGCAAGCACGTACGATAGCCCTCATAGGAAACCCAAACAGCGGAAAATCCACACTCTTTAATCTGCTCACTGGGCTTAGGCAAAAAACAGGCAATTTTCCGGGAATTACAGTCGACATAAAAAGAGGGCGCTTCTCCCTTCCGAGCGGAAGAGAGGTGGAACTAATCGACCTACCCGGCGCTTACAGCCTTTATCCTACAGCTACAGATGAAAAAATTGTGACGGCACTTCTTACCAATCCTGCTGATCCACATTATCCCGACGCTGTCATTTATGTAGCGGATGTTACTCATCTAGAGAAACATTTGCTGCTCCTGACTCAACTGCTGGATTTGCACCTCCCGCTCCTGATGGCGCTTAACATGGCTGATGCGGCCAAAGACATCGGCCTGAAAGTTAATACGACCAAGTTATCGGAAAAACTTGGCATACCTGTCGTCTTAATTAGCAGTAGAACAGGAGAAAACATTTCCAAACTCTTATCAGAACTTGAAAAGCTACTGGAAGAAAAAAAGGAGCAACCAGCTAGTTTTTATTCGCTGGACGAACGAGAAAAAAGTGTTTCCGAAGCCGTACGTTTGAACGTCGGTGCAGACGATCCTTATCGAGCACTTTTGCTAGCCCACCACCACTCCTGGCTTCCAAGCCTGACAGAACAGGCTCGCCAAACGATAGCTGCTATTGTATCTGAAAAGCAATTCAACTCCCTAAAACACCAAGTGGATGAGACCCTCTCGCGCTACGACCAGTTTACGCCTATTGTTAGGCAGACTGTACAGCATCCGCCCCGTTTTCCAAGCACAACAACAGACCATCTAGACACAATACTGACCAACCAATGGATAGGGCCTCTTGTATTCTTGCTGGTCATGCTCTTAATTTTTGAGGCTGTCTACGAGTGGAGTTCTATACCGATGGACTTTATCGAGGCCTCCTTTAGCCAGCTCAGTAGCCTTTTAAAAGATTACTTGCCCGAGCATTGGACAACTGATTTACTTACCGATGGTGTTTTAGCAGGTTTAGGAGGCATTTTGATGTTCGTTCCTCAAATCGCCATCCTCTTTTTCCTAATCACATTCTTGGAAGAGGTGGGCTATATGGCCCGTGTTGTATTTCTGTTTGACCAGTTCATGCGACAATTTGGCATGAATGGCCGAAGCATTGTATCTTTAATCAGTGGCGGCGCTTGTGCTGTTCCAGCAATTATGAGCTGCCGAACCATTGGCAACTGGAAAGAGCGTTTAATTACGATTCTCGTTACACCTTTCATCACCTGCAGTGCTCGCATTCCCGTGTACATTGTCCTCATCGGCTTAGTTGTACCAGACCAAAGAGTATTAGGAATATTCTCCTTGCAAAGTCTGGCCTTTACCTGTATGTATATTTTAGGTGTAATTGCGGCGTTAGGCACGGGTTACTTCCTCAAAAAAGTTTTACATACTCGCGAGTCATCTTATTTGGCTCTGGAATTACCTGTCTATCGCATGCCTCATTGGCGAAACCTTTGGCTGACGGTGTGGGAAAAAATTTTCGCTTTCATTTGGGAAGCCGGACGCGTTATCCTAGTCGTGTCTGTTATTCTGTGGGCTTTGGCAAGTTTTGGCCCTGGCTCTAGTCTGAAGGAAACTGAAACGAGAGTTCGCGCAATGGCCTCAGCGCGGGGACTAACACCTGCTCAAACAGAGGATCTAGTAGCTGCCCAAAAATTGGAGGCTTCCTATGCCGGCCATCTTGGTAAAGCCTTCGAACCGTTTATGCGTCCGTTAGGATACGACTGGAAAATTAGCATAGCCATCTTCACTTCTTTTGCTGCGCGCGAAGTGTTTACTGGCACTTTGGCCATTCTATATCAGTTAGGTAGTGCTGAGAGAGACATCAGCGATCCTGCCGAGAATGAAGCCAAAGCCACCCTTCGCCAGCGTATGAGAGAAGAAAAATTTGCAGATACAGGTCAACCCGTATACACCTTAGCCACTGCTCTCTCGCTCCTGGTATTTTATGCCTTTGCCTTGCAGTGCATGAGTACACTAGCTGTTGTGCGACGCGAAACAGGATCCTGGAAATGGCCGCTCCTTCAATTTATATTCATGGCACTACTCGCTTACCTGTCAGCCTGGGGTGTTTATAACTTGTTTGTTTAATGTCTCTCTCGTTGAAAAGTAGCAGCATTTCGGTCAGTTTTTTCACAACTGGTCACAAGTTGTCCCTTTTCTGAAGGCCTTTTCCCACGCCTTTCAAGTTTTATGCTCTTTTTGATTCTACGTTTCCACATTCCCAAACTGCGAAAAAAGTCCAACACCTCCTTTTGGCCTTTTTTGAACACTGCTGTGGATATATGTGCAAACAATTACATGTTAAGCTAGTATTAACTCGCGAGTATGTGTAAAAAACAGCGGAATTTGCTACAGTTGAATTAACTTCCGTTTGCTGTGAAGAAACTCACAAATACACATGCATGATGAAATAAAAATGAAAAGATCTAAAATAAAAAAAGTGTTTATCAAAATAAACCGAAGCGTTGAAAAAAAACTGCTGCATCCTTCCGTTGAGTTTTGTGTTTAAAGAAGGAGAAGACAATAAACAACGAGGTTTTCACATCTATGGGATATCTTGCTATGCCAAGCGTCCAAAAGGATAATCCAAGAGTAGCTCGTGCCATACGGCTATGGCTATGGGTCGGAGTAGTTATGCTTTTTCTGCAGGTAGTCATCGGTGGCGTAACACGCCTTACAGGGAGTGGTCTGAGCATAACGCGATGGGAAGTTATTACAGGCACTCTGCCTCCTTTGAGTGAACAAGCTTGGAAAAAAGCATTCGACCTTTATAAGGCTACGCCACAGTACGCTAAGATAAACCGGGGCATGAGTTTATCGGAGTTTAAGTTTATCTACTTCTGGGAGTACTTTCACCGATTATGGGCAAGGCTAATGTTCTTGGCTTTTGTCGTTCCCTTTGGTATTTTTCTATGGAGAAGTTTATTACCCAAATATTTGCTTAAGCATCTGCTTGCGGTGATTTCTTTGGCGGCTTTGGAGGGTTTCTTTGGCTGGATCATGGTGGCCAGTGGGCTCATCCATCGGCCATGGGTGAATGCATACAACCTTCTCTTGCATCTGTGTATGGCTTTAGTTATTTTTTCCTATTTATTGTGGATTACCCTCTCTACTTATGAGGTCAAACCGGATCCGGGTTACAGGAAACGGTGGATCAGCATAAGCTACGCGCTTCTTGGCGTGCTTTTCCTTCAAATTGCTCTGGGAGCTCTCATGTCGGGCACGCGAGCCGGTTTGTTTTTTCCTTCTTGGCCTGATATGAATGGTACATATTGGCCTACTATTTTAGCGGACGTTTCCTACTGGAATTGGGATAGTTTTGTACACTATGACTCCAATCCTTTTATGCCTGCTCTAATCCAATTTCTTCATCGAAATGTAGGTTACCTATTATTTCTCGTGGGTTTGTATGCAGCAGCTTTGCTCTGGAAGCAGGCCTCGACGCCTCCTCTTCGATGGGCCAGCCTTGCTTTAGGAGGTGTTCTATGTGGACAAGTATTGCTGGGTATTCTCACGCTTATTCATTTCCGAGGTGGTGTGCCGGTATTGCTTGGCGTATTGCACCAGATGGGGGCTGTTTTGTTGCTCGGCATTGTCATTTTCGTCGTGTACGTTGTAATGAAGAGTCGGAGGCTGGTGAGCCTGGCGTGACGTAGTTTTTCTTCGGAAATGTTAATTACTGTCTTTAAAGCCTGCGAGGAGGAAAGAAGGTCTCCTGTACTGACGTGTGGGTAGAAAGGAATCTCTGTGCTGCATTTGGAGAACACAATAAGGTTTAACACCCAGAAAAATGCTACAGTGTATTGGCCACTAAATTTAACCTTATTTTTGCTCGGCGGTTCTCTTCAGTTTAGACGCTACCAATGAACGTTCCTATCAAAGAGGAAAACGGCTTTAAGTACATCGAGTCGAATGGAAAGGGCGAGGTCCTGCTGCTGTTGCACGGACTTTTTGGAGCTCTGAGCAATTTTGAGGCTTTGTTTAAGCGCTTCGCAGGGGAGTATCGCGTCGTTATACCGATGCTGCCCATATATGATATGCCCATCTTAGAGGTTTCGGTGAAGGGATTGGTTGACTTTGTGACGCGTTTTGTAGAATACAAGGGATTTCAGAAAGTTCACTTATTAGGCAATTCCCTAGGTGGGCATATTGCTTTGTTGTACGCGTTGGAACATCCGGAACGCGTTGCCTCCATTACTTTGACGGGTAGTTCAGGGCTCTTTGAAAGTGCCTTTGGCAGTGCCTTTCCAAAACGCGGTGATTATGAATATATTAGAAAAAAGACGGCCGACACTTTTTACGACCCTGCTGTAGCTACAAAGGAATTAGTGGATGAGGTATTCGGCATTGTGAACGATCGAGCGAAGGGCTTGCGGATAGTAATGACAGCTAAATCGGCGGTTCGCCATAATCTGGCCGACAAATTGCATCGCATTGAGGCGCCAACGCTATTGGTGTGGGGAAAACAGGATGCTGTGACGCCGCCATTTGTCGCAGAGAAGTTTCATGAATTGATAAAGAATTCTCGTCTGTATTTCTTAGATAAGTGTGGTCATGCGCCCATGATGGAGCGACCTGAAGAGTTTAATGACATCTTGGCCGTTTTTTTACGAGAAGTCACTGCGATGTCAACGGTCTCTGCGATAAGGTAGCCTTATGAGGAGGAAGAGTTACCTTTTTTCTCCAAAGTCGAGCAGCCATTTACGGAATGTCGAGTAGTTTGCTGGCATTTGGATGGCGTGTTTAGGGCGGTCGAGCAACTGTTTAAGTGCTGGAGGCAGAGGGATAGGGCATTGGAGAATCTCCTCTACCGTTTGTTGAAATTTAGCGGGGTGTGCTGTACCCAACACGATGCCAAAGGCGGAAGAAGAGGTTTGTTCCTGATAAGTTTTCCAGCCTAAGTAACCTATAGCAGTGTGTGGGTCGAGCATATATTGATATTTCTCGAATGTCTCTTTCATACAGGCTCGTGTTTGCGCATCTGTAAAGGCAAACCCAGAGACATAGGAACGCATAATGTTCCACGTGGAACCATATAACCGAAGCATTCGAGCGAAGTTGGAGGGATTGCCAACGTCCATAGCGTTCGAGATTGTTCGAACGGAGGGTTTAGGTTCGAAATGTCCGCATTTTAAGTATACGGGCACGGTGTCGTTGACGTTTGTAGCAGCAATGAAATGATGAGCGGGCAATCCCATTTGTTGAGCAATGAGCCCTGCAGTCAGGTTGCCAAAATTTCCGGAGGGAACGGAAAAAACAATAGGTTGTTTGAGGTGCTGAACCTGCTTGTATGCCTCCCAGTAGTAGAAGATTTGAGGCAGTAGACGAGCAATGTTGATACTGTTGGCCGAGCTCAATCGCAGTTTTTGCCGCAGTTGTTTGTCTAAAAAAGCTTTTTTAACGAGAGCTTGGCAATCGTCGAAGGTTCCTTCTATTTCAACGGCAGTTATGTTGTGTTCAAGTGCAGTGAGCTGTTTTTCTTGAAGCGGGCTGACCTTTCCAGAGGGATAAAGGATAACGACGCGAATGCCCGGTGTTTGATAGAAGCCAGCTGCTACGGCCCCTCCTGTATCACCGGAAGTAGCCACGAGAATGATCAGTTCATCAGAAGCGTCTTGTTGGAAGTAGGCCATGACCTGTGCCATAAAGCGAGCGCCAAAGTCTTTAAAAGCCAGTGAAGGCCCATGGAACAACTCCAAAATGCCGGTTTTATCGTTTAATTGGACAACAGGTGCTGGAAAAGTTAGGGTCTGGTGAAGAATGGTTCGAAGCGATTTTTCCGGGATCTCGTCGCCCACAAGTGTCATGGTTAGTTGGAAAGCAATTTCCTCAAAGTCTAGACAATAAAGTTGTTCAATGAATGCTTGAGGCATTCGCGGAAGGTAAACCGGCATAAAGAGACCATTATCGGGCGGAAGACCTTGGAATACAGCCTCCCGAAAAGTTACGCGTAGATGAGGGTTATTTGTGCTGTAGAGTTCCATACAGGGAAAGTATTTTCAGGAGATGTTCCACGTGGAACACGTTAGTCACATTCGGATGATGCGAATTTCCACTCTTCGATTTTGAGCGCGCAGCTCTTCAGTACTGTTGTCGTTGACGGGATAGCGCGCACCGAAACCAACTGTCTCTATGCGTTCAGCGGCAATGCCTCGACTGACAAGGAAATCGCGAATAGCTTGGGCACGTTGCTCGGAAAGCTGCTGGAGATCTTCGGGACGACCAACGTTATCTGTATGTCCTTCTATTCGAATTGCCAACGTTGGGTTATTGTGGAGTAAGTCTGATAGGCGCTCTAATTCATTGTAGGAACTTTCTAAAATAATAGGCAGAGATTGCTTGAAATAAATTGGAGCTAGCTCAATCTTTCCACCCACCTCGAGAGAGTCTAGCCATAAATCTATCCACTGCGAGGCTCGAAAATAATAGTGGTCCCAAGGAAAGTGCACAAGGGTTGGCGCACCTACCAGGCCAGTTTTTTCTGGAGTAAGCATAAAAGATACACCTCTCGGAATTTTTAGGGAGAAAAAGCCGTCTGAAGCTATTATGACATTACTCGGGTTACCCTCGGCATTGTAGCGAAGACGAGCGCCTAAAACCGGTTGATACGTCTTTCGATGCAAGATGCGGCCTTGTAGAGTAAGTTCCGTTGGTTGCGGAGGAGCAATACGTACGCGAAAAATGTCACTACTGCCATCTCGCGTGGAGGTAAAGTAAAGATAGCCAGAGGTCATATTAAAGTATGGTTGGCTATCGTCTGCTCGCGAGTTGATGGGCTCTACTACGCGTTGCGGCTCTGTCCATTTCTGCCAACTATCGTCTAGGCGCCTACTCATGAAGATGTCGTTTCCTCCCATGCTCTCCCAGCGGTTGGAGGAGAAAAAGAGTGTGCGATTATCTTCAGCTAGAAAAGGCGTGGTCTCGCGGTAACGGCTATTGACTGTCGGACCTAAGTTGCGCGGCGCGCTCCATTTGTTTGTTCCCTCTTTGAAGCAAACGTACAAGTCCATATCTCTTGAGTCGTGGCGTGTTGCTGATAGAATGAGCACTTTTCCATCGAAACTCATAGTAAGGTTAACCTCGGAGGTAAGGGTGTAATATTCTGCGATATCTACGGGCTCAGGAAAATGCCATAAACTGTCGGCACGCCGGATGATGGAAAAGCCACGCATCATATCGCCTTTTGGCGAAAATTGGTTGATGCAATAAAAAGCATTCGGATCAGGCGTAATACATGCAATGCTGTTGGGCAGGGCGTTATTTAGCGGCGGGCCTGGGTGCTGAAGAAAATAAAAGGAAAAGGAAGTATCTGCCTCTGCTATCCAAACGTCCTGGTTGAAGCTAGAATTTACCGGGTTAGTTATGGGCTTTTTTTCTAATTCGGAGTAAATGTTACGCAAAATGCGCTCATAGCGCTCTGGCGGAAACTTTTCGTGCAGGTCAATGCTGTCCAAAAAGAGGTAGCGGCAAAACTCTGGATAAGCTACGCGGGTAAAGAAAAGCGTTCGGCCGTCGCGGCTAAGAACCGGCGTGATCTCTGGATAGGAAGAGTTAATGAATTCAGGGAGTTTTTCCAAGATAAGTTCATGGGAGGGCTGTGCCCACGTGAATGAAGACAGCAAAAGAGTGAAAATGAATAACAAGACAAACACAGGTTTCATAATTAAGATGGTAGTTTATTCGGGCTATACTAAAGGAAACTTCCGCAAATATCCGTAAGTCTCATTCGAGACGAATTGCAAGCAAATTTTCTCGCGCTGATTTTTTACTGGAACCATAAATTTTTATGTCTAGAGCCTTGCCCATTTGTTCACATTTAAAACGCAAACTATTAAAGACCAAACAAGTTGATGAAGCTCAACCTATTTAGCGAGTATTCCCATCTTCGAGAGATTTTCCGATGCATCAGAGAAAAAGGCAAAGTAAGACAGAACAGCCTACTTGCACCCTACCTGAATTGACATATGATCGTCTATCGGACAGGACGATTGTCCTCTACAAAATCTTAATCTGCTACTTCTAAGCAGCAGTGGATATTTGCTCGAGAAAATTTGCTAAGTCATGCCTCATTTCCAGAACATTATTTTTGATTTTGGGAACGTCTTGTTCGACTTGGATTTAGGTGCCACGGAACGGTATCTGCGCCAACTGCTAGGCGACCGCTTCGAAGCGGCACGCACAAAATTGTCGACTGAAGAGGTATTCCAACGCTATGAAACGGGGATGCTTTCCACGGCAACTTTTATCGAGAAAATGCGGCATGTAATTGAACCGCCCTTATCTGAGGGCGAGGTGTTGCACGCTTGGCAAGCTATTTTCATCGGCATGCCCAGAGAATATTTCCTACTCTTAGAGCAACTAAGAAAACAGTACCGCGTATTTCTCCTCAGCAACATCAACGAACTGCATGCCCAATGGATAGACAATTACATGATGGAGAAACATCAGTTGAAAGATTTTCGCCAACGCTACTTTGACGCTGTTTATTACTCCTATGAGATAGGTTTGCGCAAACCCGATGAACGCATTTATCTGCATGTACTCAAGGATGCTGGGCTTGATCCAAAGGAAACCGTCTTCATTGATGACCAAGAAGTTAATGTTCGAGCTGCAGAGGCGTTGGGTATTCGAGGTATTCTAAAAACCCCAGAGACAGATATGGCAGAACTCATGCGCTCTTTTCTCAGCAACTGAAACACTTCTTCTGGTGCTCAACTCCTTCTGCCGGTTTTTGTTGTTCTATCTTCGCACTCGTATTTGTAACCGCGCGTAAATCGGCATATGCGATACTCAAGCATGTTCGAAGGAGTACCTCTGAAGAGGTGTGTCGTCCTCATAGGAGTGGTTTTCATCTCCTTTTTGTGCACAGCTCAAAAGCCAACTCCAGCAGAGGAGCGGTTAAAAGGCTTTGAGCGACATCGCTTTATGAAAGAAAATACAATTATGGGTAGTGTTCGCGCTACGAGCATAGGGCCCTCTGTGTTTTCTTGCCGAGTTACCGACGTGGAGGTCAATCCAGCCGATCCTACGGAAATTTACGTTGCTTATGCCTCTGGAGGCGTATGGCACTCAACAAATAATGGAACAACGTTTAAACCTATTTTCGACCAAGAGGCCACGATGACTATTGGCGATATTGCCGTAGACTGGCAACGCCGTATCATCTGGGTAGGCACAGGAGAGAGTAACAGCAGCCGTTCATCCTATGCAGGCACGGGAATTTACTACAGCAGCGATAACGGCAAGACATGGGAATGGCGAGGCTTGCCCGAGAGCCATCATATTGGCCGTATTTTACTCCATCCCAAGGATCCAAGCACTTTGTGGGTTGCTGTAGTAGGGCATTTATATTCGCCAAATCCTGAGCGCGGGGTGTATCGAAGTATTGATGGCGGACGTACCTGGCAGCGGACGCTTTTTATAGATGAAAATACAGGTGCTATTGACTTATGCCTGGACCCACAAAATCCGAATGTCATTTACGCCGCCACTTGGCAACGCGAGCGACGTGCTTGGAATTTTGTTGGTGCAGGTGAAGGTTCTGCTATCTGGAAAAGCGTTGATGGCGGAGCGACATGGGGGAAACTTACCGTACCTGGAAGTGGTTTTCCATCTGGAGCGAATACGGGTCGCATTGGCCTTTGTGCAGGCCTAAAAGACGGTAAGACTATCCTGTATGCTTGCGTAGACAATCAAAACCCAAAACCTAAGAAGGAAAAGCCTCCAACAGATGCGTTAACGAAAGAAAAACTGCGAACGATGAGCGTTGCAGCTTTTCTCCAGTTGGCAGACGAGCAAATAGATACCTTTTTGAGAGAGAATCGCTTTCCTGAGAAGTACTCTGCAAAAAAGATCAAAGAATTGGTCCAAAAAGGTCAAATTACACCTCAAACTCTAGTAGAGTACCTAGAAGATGCCAACGCACAGCTGTTTGAGGTAGATTATATCGGTGCGGAAGTTTATCGCAGCGAGGATGGTGGTCGCACCTGGAAGCGCACCCATGACGAGCCGTTAGAGCAAATGAACTTTTCCTACGGCTATTACTTTTCCAACATTCGCTGTCAACCCAACGATGCTGATAAGGTTTACTTGTTGGGATTTTATCTAATTCGCAGCGACGACGGCGGCCGTACTTGGCGTAGCATTAACGGCGACAACGTCCATGTGGACCATCACGCTCTTTGGGTCAACCCTAGTCGCCCAGGTCATCTTGTCAACGGCAATGATGGCGGCCTCAACATCTCTTGGGACGACGGTGAATCCTGGATCAAGTGTAACCAACCTCCAGTAGGCCAGTTTTATGCTGTAGCAGTAGATGATGCCCAGCCTTACCGCGTTTATGGCGGCACCCAGGACAATGGTGTCTGGGTGGGTCCATCAACGTATCAGGCATCTACTAGCTGGCATCAAACTGGCCAATACCCGTATCAAAGCCTATTGGGCGGCGATGGAATGCAGGTTGCGATTGACCCGCGTACCAACGACATTATTTACACCGGTTATCAGTTCGGCAATTATTTCCGCATCGAACAGAAGACAGGCAAACGAAAGGCTATCACTCCCAAACACGATTTGGGTGAACGACCCCCGCGTTTTAACTGGCAAACTCCCATCCATCTGAGTGTACATCAGCCTGATGTTCTGTACTTAGGTGCCCATAAACTTTATCGCTCCTTTAATCGAGGCGATGACTGGGAGGCCATCTCTGAAGATTTAACCCGAGGCGGACGAGTAGGAAATGTTCCTTATGGGACTTTGACTACCATTAGCGAAAGCCCGCTAAAATTTGGTCTCCTTTACGTAGGTTCTGATGATGGCCTCCTTCACGTAACACGAGATGGAGGAGATACCTGGACGCGCATTTCTGACTCCTTACCTCCTAACCTGTGGGTATCGCGTGTAGTTGCTTCTGCGCATCAGAAAAGTCGCGTCTATGTTAGCCTAAATGGCTACCGATGGGATGACTTTACTCCGTATCTGTATGTATCGGAAAACTACGGCGCCACTTGGGAACGCCTCGGCACCGATTTGCCTCTAGAGCCCATCAACGTTGTAAGAGAAGATCCTGAAAATCCGAACGTTCTGTACGTAGGTACAGACGCAGGCGCATACGTATCTGTAGACAGAGGTAAAACTTTTCATGCGCTCTGTCCCGATTTTCCTACGGCACCTGTACACGATATTGCTATTCAGAAACGCGCACGCGAACTTATTCTTGGTACTCACGGACGGTCGCTCTACCGCGTGAACATCGCGCATATTCAGCAACTTACCCCGGATGTGCTCGCTAAAACTATTCACGTCTTCGAAATGCCAAAAATTAAGTATCAGGAAGGCTGGGGCAAAAAGCAGCCTTGGCGTGAACTGAAAGACCCTGAACTGCCTGTTACATTCTATGTTGCTACAGCGGGAAAGGTCTCCTGGACGGTGAAAACAAAAGATGGAATTTCTCTCAATAGTGGTCAATTGAATTGTAGGGCGGGCTTAAATAGCCTTACTTATACTTTGGATGTTCAAGAGGCTGCGGTGAAACGTTATCAGAAGGCCTTGCAAGAGGCACAAAAACACGCGAAAAAGACTATTGAACTAGCAAAAGCAGACACGGGAAAATTTTACCTCCAAAAAGGAAGTTATTTGTTTGAAATGCAGAAGGACGGAAGTTCTTCGACCGTTAATTTTATTATAGAATAAGGCTAACTTTATTAACATCAAAAATATTTCCTGTTACGATGAAAAATTTGACTGAAAGGCTACTGAGTGGACTAATCCTCGGTGTAATTTCCTTCTTGTTTGCCAGTTGCCTCCACATCGTGGAGGAGGTTACCGTTAAGAAAGACGGGTCAGGTTCATACAAGATGACGATTGACATGAGAGAGGTGAAAACGATAATGGAAGCAATAAAGAGCATGGGTATGAATGAGAAAACAGAAGAGAATGTAGAGGAAGAGGCTGCCCAAACGGATGAGGAAGAGGAAGCTGAAGAAATGGACGACGAAGGAGCAGTATCACAACTCGGTGTGGAAATTAGCTCTATTGCTACTTCCCTAAAGCGAGTGTCGGGATTATCCAACATTAAAGAAATTAACGATACGAGCGCCTATATTTTTGGCTATTCCTTCGATTTTGCAAACATAGAAGCCTTGAATAAAGCCATTCGCATTATAAACCGAGAAAAATACGACTCTAGGGTAGAGGAAACATTTCGATACAAGGGAGGGAGTTTTGAGCGCTTAAACGCAGCGAATATCGGCGAGCAGTTTAAAAAGTCGATAGCAGAGGTCGAAGAGAATAGCGAAGAGGGAAACATGGACATGGTCAAGGCCTTATTCTCTGAGATGACCTACAAACAAGTGTATCGCTTTCCCGATGCTAAAGTGAAAAAGTCGTCAAACCCGCTTTCAGAGCTTTCACAAGATAGACAAAGTGTAACTATCTTGCTTAAGCCTATGGACGAGGAACAAAATAAGAAAAAACCAACAGTGGCTACAGTTGTAAAGCTAAAGTGAGGCAATATCTCTATCAGTAGGAAAACTTGGAGTGGAAGTATGAAAACAAAGGGAATTCCCACGGTGGATTTCTCTGCCTTTGTGCAAGGCACGGCAGCCGAACAACAAGCCTTTGTAACAAGTCTAGGCCAAGCCTTTCGCGAAGTAGGGTTTGTTGCCGTTGTAAATCACGGCATTTCAAAGTCGCTTGTGGAGGATTTTTACGCCGCATCGAAGGCCTTTTTTGCTTTGCCCGAAACGGTGAAGCGCAAATACGAAATCCAAGGCTTGGCAGGTCAGCGCGGGTATACTTCCTTTGGAAAAGAGCATGCGAAACATTCTAAAGCTCCTGACCTGAAAGAATTTTTCCAATTTGGACAGGAGGTGCCAGAAGGACATCCCCTAAGGGACGAGTATCCTCCAAACGTGGAAGTGCAGGAGGTTCCCGAGTTTAACCGGTTAGGGCGAGCGTTGTATCGAGCTTTTGAACGTACTGGTGCTAAACTGCTTGAAGCAATAGCTCTATACCTTGATTTACCTAAAAATTATTTTGAACCATTCATTACCTATGGCAACTCTATTTTAAGAGCGATTCACTACCCGCCAATAACTCAAGAGCCAAAGAGTTCAATACGGGCCGAGCAGCATGAAGACATCAATTTAATTACCCTCCTTGTAGGAGCTAGCGCAGGTGGTTTGCAATTGCTCAACGCTCAGAATGAGTGGGTTCCCGTTATGCCTAAAGAGGACGAAATCGTCATCAACGTAGGCGATATGTTACAGCGCCTGACAAACAATCGTTTAAAGAGTACAACGCATCGTGTAGTGAATCCTCCGCGCGAGGAATGGCATTTGCCGCGGCTAAGTGTGCCGTTCTTTTTACATCCCATTAGTTCCATGCGCCTCGATTGTTTGCCTTCTTGTGTAACACCCGACAACCCTCTACACTACGAACCCATCACAGCAGGTGAGTATTTAGACGAACGCCTTCGAGAAATTGGCCTAAAGAACTAGGCTTATAGCAAGTGAGCACAGGGAGAAAGAAGGTTTTTTATCCTGCCCAGCCTTCTCGATCAAGGCTTCGATAGTGAATAGCTTCAGAGAGGTCCTCCAAACGAATGGTCGGGCTGCCGGCTAAGTCCGCTGCTGTACGCGCTACTTTTAGAATTCGGTCATAAGCGCGAGCACTCAATTGAAGTCGTTCCATTGCAGTTTTCAGGAGTTGAACTCCTTGATTATCCAGGGTGCACACTTCGCGTACCATTCGGCTGGGCATTTGCGCATTGCAGTAAATGTTAGGTGTATTCTTAAATCGCTCAACCTGAATGGCTCGAGCCTTCAACACGCGTTCGCGAATTTCAGCACTGGTTACGCGCGGACGCTCCGCAGCCGTCAATTCATCATATGAAACAGGAGTTACTTCCACGTGCAAGTCAATTCGGTCGAGAAGAGGACCTGAGATTTTAGAGATATAGCGCTTTACAACGCCAGGCGCACATACACACTCTTTCTCTGGATGGTTGTAGTAACCACAAGGGCAAGGATTCATGCTCGCAACCAGGATGAAGCTGGCGGGATACTCTACCGATACTTTAGCGCGGCTGATAGTTACGCGGCGCTCTTCCATGGGTTGTCGGAGAACCTCTAACACAGTACGCTTAAACTCAGGTAATTCGTCTAGGAAAAGCACGCCATTATGCGCAATGCTGATTTCACCTGGCATGGGGTCGGAACCTCCGCCAACTAGAGCGACATCGCTAATGGTGTGGTGAGGTGCTCGGAAAGGTCGCGTTGTCACTAAGGATGAATGACTCGATAAAATACCTGCTACGGAGTGAATCTTAGTTGTTTCCAGAGCTTCATGCAAAGTAAGTGGAGGCAAAATGGTGGGCAGACGGCGTGCCAACATAGTTTTCCCTGCTCCCGGAGGGCCAATGAGAATTACATTATGTCCACCGGCAGCTGCCAGCTCTAAGGCGCGTTTTATGTTTTCTTGGCCGCGTACATCGGAAAAATCTACGTCGTAATTATTTAAGTTGGCGGCGAATTCTTCGCGCGCATTTACTTTTACCAAGAACTCTTGACCCGCACCGGCGAGAACGGCTATAGCTTGGTTGAGCGTTTCTACGCCATATACCTCTAAATCCGCTACGATAGCTGCCTCTCGAGCATTTGCTTTGGGAAGAATGAAACCGCGAAATTTTTCTTTGCGCGCTTGAATGGCAATAGGGAGTGCTCCTTTGATAGGCCGTAGTGAGCCATCGAGCGAAAGCTCGCCCATGATGAAGAACCGGTCTAAGTTGTCAGGTGGAATAACCCCTGAGGCAGCCAGCATTCCAATTGTGATGGGTAAATCGAATGCTGAACCCTCTTTGCGCACGTCAGCAGGAGCCAAATTGATGATTGTCTTGTACCGCGGCAACCGAAGCCCTGAGTTTTTTAGGGCAGCCTCCATGCGCTGCTGACCTTCCCGAACCGCATTATCGGGCAAGCCTACCAGAAAATAGCCGGGTTTATCGGCAGTAGTGCCTAAAGCGCCACCTGTATTCACTTCAATAGTAATAGTTAGCGCATCCACTCCGCGAACAGCAGCCGCAAAAGTTTTGACAAGCATGAGGCGAAATTCGTTAACTTTCGCAAATCTGGCTTATTTACTAAACGTCGAAAAAGACAATCTCTGCGCCATCGTCAAGGTGAACCGTCCAATGTCGAAGTGAACGCTTAAAAGCACGGGTGTATGCCTGAGAGACGTGCGCAGAAAAATCGCACACCTTGCTCTTTTTCACTAGGTTGAGCGTACATCCTCCAAAGCCTGCACCCATAAGACGAGCTCCCAGACAAGCAGGATGATGCATAGCTTCTTCAACTAAGAGATTGAGTTCTGGGCAGCTGACCTCAAAATCATCGCGTAATCCCTGATGGGTTAAGTACATAAGCGAGCCCATTGCTGCATAATCTTGAGAACGCAAGGCCTGAACAGCTGTGCCTACGCGAGCTATCTCTGTTACGACGTATCGACACCGGCGGAAAAGAGTGGGTGGCAGGAGGTGCTCCTTTTCCGCTAAAAGATCTTCAGACACTTGGCTTAAGGCGCTCATTGCCGGGTTAATGCGTTGTAAAATGGCTAATCCCTGGGCACATTCTTGACGGCGCTTTTGGTACTCGGATGAAGCCAAACGGCGTTCTACACCCGAATGGCATAGAACAAAACAGAGTTCTGTAGTGCCAAATGGTAAGTATTCATATTCGAGGGAATGGCAATTTAAACAAATAAAGGTGTTTCGACGACCCATTGCACCAGCAAACATGTCCATGATACCACAAGGAACACCTACGAACTGGTTTTCGGCTCGATGAGTAAGCTGAACTAGATCCATTTGGGTATGACCAAGCTGAAAGAGGGCATTGGCAGCAAGAGCCATAGCGTTCTGCACAGCTGCAGAAGAGGCTACTCCCGCGCCAATAGGTAGGTTGCCGCCAAAAGTAAGATCAAGGCCTCCTGGCCATCCGATCTCGACTAGAACACCGAGTAAGTAGTTGGCCCAACTGGGATGTACAAGCGGCTTCGATGGCTGCGACTCGACGATGTAGCCTTCGTCGTAATCGCAAGCAAACAGGCGGCATTGGGTATCCGCTCGCTTAGCAGCCGCTAACCATACTGCTCGGTCAATGGCTGCTGGTAATACCGGGCCACCGTTATAATCGGTGTGCTCGCCTATTAGGTTAATGCGCCCTGGCGAGCGAACCAAAATTTCGGGCGGCCGTCCATATAAGTCTTGAAAAGTGGCCCAAACTTGCTGCTGTGGAGACATTTGAAGGTAAGGTTTTTTAGGTATATCCTCTGTCCTTTCCTTCGAAGAGAGAAAGTTTTGGCGTGTAGGCGCGAAGGGCAATAGGCGAAAATTAAAGAACTTTTAACCGCTCGAATTCCTTTCGAATGGCGGCCTGCCCAACTTCAGACATAGATGTGAGCGGCAGGCGTGTTTCACGAGAACAGAGCCCCAACAACTCGAGAGCAGCCTTAATGCCGGGAGGGTTCCCCTCAGAGAACAGTAGCCAATAAAGATCGAGCATTTGAAAATTGAGATTTCGAGCTTCGGCAAGTTGTCCATTTAAAGCTGCGCGTACCATTCCAGAGAAAAGGCTAGGGAGGGCATTACTGATGACGGAAATGACTCCATCGCCGCCGCAGGTAATTAGAGGTAGGGTAATAAAGTCGTCTCCACTCAAGACGAGAAAATTTTTTGGACGACCTTGGAGGATTTTACAGATTTGGTAAATGTCGTCGCTAGCTTCTTTGATCCCAATGAAGCGTTCATGGGCATGGGCAAGTCGTAGGGTTGTTTCAGCAGTGATGTTGGACGCCGTTCGACTGGGTACATTATACAAAAGTATGGGACGGGGGGAGGCTTCCGCCAGAGCCATGTAATGGCGAAAAATTCCTTCTTGCGAAGGTTTGTTGTAGGCTGGGCTGCTAATTAGCAGGGCGTCAATGCCATCGAAATCGAAGGCATGCATTCGACGGACGATTTCGCCGGTGTGATTGCCGCTGAAGCTACCAACTACTATAGGTAAACGGCTGCGGTTGACGCGGAGGGTGAAGTCAATAATTTGGCGCTGTTCGACCTCGGAAATTGTTACAGTTTCTCCCGTAGTGCCTAAGCTGACTAAGAAGTCTACCCCGCCGGCTATAACATGCTCGATGACTTTCTCTAGGCCTTCCCAGTCAATTTGGCCATCTCGAAAAGGTGTTACGAGAGCTACGCCGGTTCCGCGCAAACGTTCATGCAGGTTGTTCATAGTGGGCGGGAACAATTTTGCTCAAGTAATGGGCTACTTGTCGGAAGAAGAACTGAATATCCTTGTCGGCTGGTGTTTCTATCACAACATCGAAGTCGTGAGGAGGTGTGTTTGAGCTACCGACCTTCATGGAAGCTTTCGAGGCCGCAGCGACCCATTGGATTGTCGGCTGCTGATGAGGATTGAAGCAAAGCAATAAGTCAGGAGTTTGGGCCAAGAAGCGCGTCACAGCAAGACCTTCGATACGACCATACCAGCGCAAGTCCCGGGCAGTAAACTGAGGAAAGCGACTTTGCCCGACCAGATGAGCGTCATCTACAAAGGCTAAGACATGGAGCCGCTTGCGGTGCTCGCGTTCGACAAAGGCCTCAGCCCACATGGCGACGATTTTGCGTGTTTCTTCTTCTGAGGCATCAAAAAGTAAGGCAATAGAGCGAGCTGTTTCGAAGTTAAAGGACTGCCGCCGGCGTTTGGAATGCTCTACCAACCGCTGAAGTGAGCGATGAAGCAGAACCTTGCGCAAGTAGTTGAACATAAGTAAAAGGATGGCTTAGGCCCTTTCACAAGGCGTGTTTTGAGCGTTGTTCAATTCTTGGTAGCAGCCCATGCGGCAATACTTGGCTACTCGCGCGGCGATGCGCTCGTCCGGATCCATAGGGATTAGTTCGGCAAGTTGTTCTTGAATATGAGCCTTCAGCCGGCGAGCCATTTCTTCAGGGTCGTTGTGTGCTCCGCCAAAAGGTTCTTGAAGGACTCCATCGATCAGTTTAAATCGAAACATACTGTCGGCGTCTAATTTGAGGGCCTCAGCAGCTTGCTCCTTGTAGTCCCAGGAATGCCATAGAATAGAAGAGCACGATTCGGGAGAAATGACGGAATACCACGTGTATTCCAGCATAAAGACTCGGTCGCCTAGTCCGATACCTAGCGCGCCTCCCGAAGCGCCTTCGCCAATGATGTAGCAAAGGATAGGCACTCGCAGCTGGGCCATTTCAAAGAGATTGCGCGCGATGGCTTCTGCCTGGCCGCGTTGCTCGGCTTCGAGGCCTGGATACGCCCCAGGAGTATCAATAAGGGTAACGACAGGAAAACCAAAGCGCTCAGCTAATTTCATTAATCGGAGGGCTTTGCGATAACCTTCAGGGTTTGCCATGCCGAAGTTGCGGTATTGCCGCATTTTGGTATTTACGCCCTTTTGATGGCCAATTATGACAATGGTCTGGCCATCTAAGTCAGCTAGGCCGCCTACAATAGCGTGGTCGTCGCCACTGCAGCGGTCTCCGTGCAGTTCGATGAATTTGCGGCACATTGTAGTGGCGTAGAAAAGGGTATAGGGCCGTTCGGGGTGCCGCGACAGTTGCACCTTTTGCCACCCGGATAGATTAGCGTAGATCTCCTTACGTCTTTGTTGAATTTTAGCTTCCAATTCGCGGATCATATCGGACACATCGATCTCACCTTGCTCGCCCACTTCACGCAATTTCTGGAGCTGTTCATATAGGGCTTCGAGTGGCTTTTCGAACTCCATGAATGTCATAGTGGAGGTATCGTTGCTTAATTGATCGCCTTATGGTTTATCTGCCTAATTCTGAACAAAGATAAAACTTGGTCTTCAAAATCGTGAGCAAAAGTTTGGGAGATTCACATCAGGACCATTTAATGAATTCGGGTGTTGCCTTACAGATGAATGACCTCGCCATAAGCGGCTGCGGTGGCTTCCATAATAGCTTCGCTCAAGGTGGGGTGAGGATGTACGGATTTAAGGATTTCGTGGCCCGTGGTTTCGAGTTTGCGAGCAGCTACGACCTCAGCGATCATTTCAGTTACGTTAGCACCAATGAGATGAGCACCAAGCCACTCTCCGTACTTCTTGTCGAAAATAACCTTGACAAAACCTTCGGAGGTGCCAGCAGCTTTGGCTTTTCCCGAGGCAGTAAAGGGAAATTTACCCACAAGTAGTTCATAACCTGCTTCTTTAGCAGCGGCCTCAGTGTATCCTACGGAGGCTATCTCGGGGGAGCAATAAGTACAACTGGGAATATTGTTATAGTCTATAGGTTCAGGGTCAAGCCCTGCAATCTTTTCTACACACGTAATTCCTTCAGCACTAGCCACGTGGGCAAGCGCTTGTGTTGGCAAGACGTCGCCAATAGCGTACACGCCTGGGACGTTAGTGCGATAATAGGAGTCCACCCGGATATAGCCGCGGTCAGTGGCGATGCCCAGCGTTTCCAAGCCAATATTTTCCGTGTTGGGCGTTATGCCAACGGCGCTGAGCACTACGTCGCAAGAAAGTGTCTCGACCTTTCCATCTGCGCGACTCTTGATAAACACTTTGACTTCCTGTTCAGAAGTATCTACACCCTCCACAGACCATCCGGCATAAATTTTCATGCCTTTACGCGAGTAAATCTTAGCCAACTCCTTTGAGATGTCGGCGTCTTCACGAGGTACCAAACCTTGTTCTAAGTATTCGACAATCGTTACTTCAGTACCAATAGTGTGATAGAAGTAGCTGAATTCGACACCAATAGCACCGGCGCCGACCACGACCATGCGCTTGGGTTGCTCCTCTAGCGACATAGCTCGGCGATATTCGATGACTTTACGGCCATCAATAGGCAAGTTGGGAAGCTCCTTGGCGCGCCCACCTGTAGCAATGATGATGTGTTTTGCAGTATACTCAGCTTGTTTGCCATCTTTTTCTTGAACGACGACTTTTGGACCCGGAGCTAGTCTGGCTGTGCCATAAATAACAGTGATTTTATTTTTCTTCATTAAAAATTGCACGCCTTTGTTCATACTGTCCGCTATGCTGCGGCTGCGCTTAATCATAGCAGAGAAGTCGGGCTGATATTTTCCATTGAGGCGAATGCCGTAGTCCTCAGCGTGCTGAAGGTACTCGAATACTTGAGCGCTCTTTAGGAGTGCTTTGGTGGGGATGCATCCCCAGTTGAGGCAAATACCGCCAAGGCTTTCGCGTTCAATAACTGCAGTGTTCATGCCTAATTGCGAGGCGCGTATAGCGGCTACATACCCACCAGGGCCGCTTCCAATGACGATTAGGTCGAAATTCATGTCTCAGACAACGTTTATTCTACAATTGCGCGGCAAAGGTAGGTTTGGCAAGGGCAGTTTAGATGGTCTCCACGTAGTTTAAGTCTTGGTCAAAAGTTTCTTTCATCCCAATAAGGGCAGAAAAGGCAATGAGTAGGCAAGCAGCACCCACGATAGAGGCAGCAGGAATAACTCCTCCTGTAAGGTTAGGCCCTTTGAGCCATAGAAAGGCTGATGCAATTGGCACCAGCATGCCGCGGGCAAAATTGGGTACAGAGGTTGCCACCGTAGCGCGCAAATTGGTTCCAAATTGTTCAGCGCCAATAGTGACGAAGATCACCCAAAAGCCTACCGATAAGCCCAACAAGAAATGAGCAACGTGGAAAGCAGCAACCGTAGAGAAGGGGGCGAACAAGTAGTATGTTATGGCCAGAGCATCTATAATCAGGAAAATCCACATCACCTTCAAGCGGCTGCGCAGCAATTGACTGAGTAGGCCAGAGGCGATATCGCCCAAGATAAGTCCTGTATAGCAGGCAGCAATGGCGTTGCCAGCCGATACGTTCGAAAGTCCTTTCGCTTGGCCAAACTCTGGAGCTAAAGTTACCAAAACGCCTACGACAAACCAGGTTGGAAAGCCGATAAGTAAACAACGGGCAAAGCGTGAAAATCGGTTCCAATTGGTAAAAAGCGCGAGAAAATTTCCTCGACTGATGCCTTCTGTAGCTGCCATGTGGCGAAACATGCCAGATTCGTGAACACTAACGCGCAAAACAAGCAACAACAGCCCTAGGAAGCCGCCGATAAAGAAGCAGATGCGCCACGGAAAAAACATGTCAATAACCCATGCTAGAAGGGCTCCGCTGAGGCCCACCGAGGCCACAATCATTGTTCCATAACCGCGCTTATCTTTGGGTAGGCTTTCTGCCACTAGGGTTATTCCTGCGCCCAATTCACCTGCAAGCCCGATGCCGGCTAGGAAGCGCAAAATGGCATAATCGAGCGAAGAGCTCACTAATCCGTTGAGGATGTTTGCAATGGAATAAAGAGCAATGGAAAAGTATAAGACGCGCACTCGCCCTCGCTTATCGCCAAGGACACCCCAGACTACTCCGCCCAATAGCATGCCGGCCATTTGCCAGTTGAGCAGAACCACACCCACATCAGTTAACTGCTGACCCGAAAAGCCCAAATCTTGAAGGCTCTTAACACGGACAAAACCAAAAAGCAATAGGTCGTATATATCTACAAAGTAGCCCAACGCCGCCACAATTACGGCGGCGTTGAGCAATCTAGGCGTTTGCGTCGCATACTCTTTCATAGGGACTTCCCTGTGAGCCGAGCAACTTACAGTTTGAAATATGAACTAGGATTTTTGCCACCACTACGCACCACGTCCAGGCGCTTCTTGAACTCACTGGCTTTTTCTAGGTCATCCTTGCGCGCATATATTTCCGACAAGGCAATTAGGGTATTGATGTCGTTGGGATTTAGTGCTTCAGATTTTTGAAAATAGGGCAGGGATTCATCAAAAAGCGCCATAATTTCCTTTTGGATCTGTTGGTATTTTTTGATGGTGGCTGCCGAATAGTCATCTTGCGGAAGGGCGTTTAATTCTTGGGTACGGGCGGCCGCCTTGTTGTAATACAGCGCTCCAAGTGAGTAATATGCATCAGCCGACTTTGGGTCAATTTCAAGAGCTTTTTCATAATATTTCTTCGCTTCAGCAAAGTATTCAGCGGCTTTTGCATCCTTTTTCGCTTGAACCTCTCGCTGATACAGGTTGTCATAAACGTTACCCATCGTCAGATAAAGGCTGATGTTGTTGGGCTCTTGCTCCATAGCTTGCTTTAGGCCCGTAATTAGTTCCTCTAGTTGGCCCTTTTTCAGGGAGAGATTGATTTCGGCAAACAATAAGCCAGAGTCGTTGGGATATTTTCGGCGGCCCTCTTTGAGGATTCGTTCAGCCACTTCTTGCTCTCCCTTCTCACTTTTTATCTGATACAAGCCCTCGTAAACGGCCGACGGGGCATCGCCCTTCTCATAGAGGCGCATGTAGTATTTTTCCGCCTCTTCGTTCATGCGCGCTAGTTGAGCACATAGACCCGTAACAAAGAGCTGGTTTTTATATTGCTCGGGGTCGTCTAACTGACTTTTAAGTTTTTCTGCGCTTAAGATATCATGGCTTTGAATGAGCGCATCGAAAGAGCGGAAAGCTTTGTCGTAAGCCTGCGCTTCATACTTCATTAGACCTATATTGGTGAGATAGGCCTGTATTTCAGCAATTCCCTTTGCTGCATCGGATTTTTCAAATTTCTTAGTGGCAAGTTGATAAGCTTTTTTGAAAGCTTCGAAAGCTTCCAAGGCATCGTTGTCGCCGCTCAGCGGAGACGAAGGATTGAGCTGGCGCATCATCATTTCGCGCTGGACGATAGTACTATATATCTCGCCTTTCGTTTGCCAGGCGGAGGCCAAAGCTTGCACGCTCTCTGCCTGAAGGGCCTGATTAATTTTTGTTTTAGCCTCGTCTAACTTGGAAACGTTTGAGGGGTCCATGTTATAACTCGTTAGCGCGC
Source organism: Saprospiraceae bacterium (assembly GCA_025055285.1). Classification (GTDB taxonomy): domain Bacteria; phylum Bacteroidota; class Bacteroidia; order Chitinophagales; family Saprospiraceae; genus M3007. The sequence continues at coordinate 82,900 of JANWXM010000005.1, read as the reverse complement.
GACCAGCTTGCTTAGCGAGTTTGACAGGGTCTTCTTGAGCACTGGCGACATAAAACGCCAACACAAAGAAAAATAAGAAAAAAATCGTTTTTTTCATAACACCAAACTTTTTTACGTGACACCTTATGCTTTTTTATCGAAACATTGCAGCGAATAACGCGTACTTTCTCTTGTGCAGCAAAGGTAGTTTGGTTTCAGTAAAGCATTTCACTTTCGGATTGAGTACCTCCGAGTAGGCAGGTCACTTTTTTCACTCTGTAGACCTCTACAGGCGAAAAGAGATACTCCAAGGAAACTAGGTATAAAGTACTCAAATGCTCGCTGCGCTTAGAAGGTGCAAGCGCGGTTTTTGCGATGGGAGACAACTCGTTTTAGATTACGGAAAATCCTCCTCGTTTACCCTCGATTAAATTAAGTCGGTGCGGTTTGTCGTACTTTTACGCTCGGCGAATGGATCGTCAGGGTGCTTAAACACGACAGTTCATGGGTATGCGTTGGATTTTTCTTTTACTTTGGAATTTTATCTCTATTGTTATCGCTTGCGCTCAAGATGACGCAAATGGAGATGCGCTACACCCATGTGGAACACCTCCCGGGGTGGATCCTTGGCTGCGTCGATACTTAGAGGGCCTAATAAAGGTTCCAGATAGTGATGATACCCTTTGGGTAGGCATGCAGATTCACCTTCTTGCGCGAAATGATGGTACTGGGCGTTTTGGTCCAGACCGATTACTCGACGCCTTTTATCGCTTGAACGAGGATTTTGCACAGACGGGTATCCGCTTTTATTTCAAGCATGCTTGGAATTTACTTAACAATTCGGCGTGGTTCGAGCATGACTCTATTGTGCAAGGGCGCGCTATGATGTTCGCCAACAATGTTTCCGATGCACTGAATGTTTACTTTGTGCAGCGAGCAGCTGGCAATTGCGGCTATAACCTACCTTATGCAGGTATCGCAATGGCCCATGCTTGTTCTGGTCCCAATGGCCACACTTGGGCTCATGAGGTTGGACATGCTCTGGCTTTGCCGCATCCCTTCCTGGGGTGGGAAGGCAAGGTTTATAATCCCGACTTGCCTACACCAGACACGTTGCTTTATGATTACACCCACTTTCACGCCGAACCGGATACGATCGTCCCTGCACCTTTAGATACAGCTTTGGTAGAATATGTCGATGGTAGCAATTGCTCAATTGCTGCTGACCGCATTTGCGATACGGGTCCTGACTATCTCAGTTATCGCTGGTCGTGTAATGCTCAAGGGCTAAGTAACGTGCAACAGCGTGACCCAGCAGGCAAACCTTTCTTCTCCGACGGCACGCTCTTCATGTCGTATGCCGCTGACAACTGTCAACGTCGTTTTACTCCTCAGCAGATTCAGATCATGCGTGCTCGCCTGCGAACCGACCGCTCTCGATGGGTAGCTCCCTCCATGCCCGTTAGTGGACTGGTTTCTGAGCCAGCCCTCCTCGTTGCTCCTATCAACAGCGTTCCAAGTCCTGTAAACGCTACGATACTCCATTGGAGGTCTGTGCCTAATGCTACTCACTATCTCGTGCAGGTGTCGAAGGTAGGTTCTTTTGGCGTGCGTGACTTTGAGGCCATAGTAAGCGACACGTTTGTCTTAGTTCAAAACATATCGCCCAACTGGAACTACTTTTGGCGTGTGCGCGCGTTTAACGCCGCATCAGTAGGACCATACAGTGCTTCAGGCCGCTTCTTGTCTACTTCGGCCAGCACAGTAAATGCAGCGCACGAAGGAGGCTGGCGCATTTTTCCCACTTTCTTGCCTCAAGGCACACCGCTTGCCGTAGAGGCTCCAGAATCATGGCGTCAACAGCCAATAGTGCTGTCTGTTTTCGACACGGGAGGCCGCCTTCTCTTCCAGCAAGAACTTACGCTCCTCAGCTCGCGAGACTGGCTCTTCTTACCTACAGAAAAATGGCCTACAGGCCCGTATGTGCTGGTATGCACGAGCAAGTTGGGCGTCGTGCGCCAGTCCTTCTGGTTGGTGGCGCCTTAAGTTCAAGTGTTGGCGAAGTATTCCTACCTATTGGCGCGCAAATTGAGAAACATCTTGAGTCCAGCGTTTAGTGAAATTACCTTTGCCTGCGTGTGGTAGTTGCCGTTGAGCACGAATTCTGTATTGCGAAAGACGTCTCGGATGAAGAAATAACCGAGTTCAACGCCGAGGAGAAAGTCTACAGAGCTCGGCTCGATACCCTCTGATACGGCAACAGCCCTGCGATGGAAATCATAACGCACGCCCATTTTTCCCATTGCCGTAAAAGCGCTCTGGTGGCTTTTCGCACATCGGTTCCCATTTGACCGGTATAGGCCTGCGCCAGCCTCCATAAGGGCATATGGGCGCCAAAGAGTTGTTTTAGCGAAATCATCGGCGCTAGGATTGAGGGTAAATGTCGTCCCGACAGCCAAGCGAGTTACTCCCCAATGTGCTCCCACGTTCATTGCCGCTTCAAGCCCTGCTCCCACGCGCTCGCTTAGTCTCTCTATATCAGGGGCATGTAAATAAAAATAAGGTATGTCTACGAAGAGGCGAGGGCCTCCATATTGGGCCAAAAGACCGTGAGCTAACAGCGCAAACCAGATACACAGAATGAGTCGCATAGCAGGATACAGTGATTTTGCTTGAAGAAAATGATACCGCGAAATCAACGCAAAGAGACATTGAATAGACAAAATGCTGACTGAAATGCACTGAATTTTTGTTTTTTAGATTATGAATTACTTGTCGCGATTTTGCGGTTTTTCATGTAGATGACAGCTCGGTGAAGATGAGGCATTCTCGGAGGTATTTAAATGAAGTATCAAAGTGATGCGCTCTTCCCGAAAAGGCCACAGTGACCTCTGACCGCAAGTAAGAGTGAGATAACTTTTCGGGCAAGCGCCAATTCTTTGCGCTCAGCTCAATAGTTGGATATACCAAACTGCATATTTGCTTTCCCTAGGATTTTTTCATTTCGAAAGGCGAAATCGGAAATGGAGGACAAAAAATTTCGTCGGCGTCTTTTCTTATGGTGGCTTCAATTTTTTCTGTGGTGGAAGTTGCCGGCTGCTGCGTTTATTGGTGTTCGTTTAGAACATCTCGACGACGAGCGCTGTGTAATCTGTTTGCCTTACCGATGGCGTTCGCGCAACCCATTTCGCTCCATTTACTTTGCCGCGCAGTGTGTAGCTGCTGAACTTTCAACGGGGCTGCCTGCTTGGATGGCTGTTCGGGAGCAATCGGTTCCTGTAAGCATGCTGGTCATTCATCTAGAAGCTTCTTTCATAAAAAAGGCAGCTCAACCTGTTTGGTTTACCTGCGAGTCTTTGCGCGAGATCAATCAGGTGGTTCGGCACGCAGCAGAAAGTGACGCTGCTCAGACTCTGCGGGTACTTTCTATTGGTCGTTTGCTCGATGGCACAGAGGTAACCCACGTATGGATTACGTGGTCTTTTCGTAGAAGACGTCAGACGGTATTTTCTCTTACGAAGGATAAACACTAAAAAAACAGTGGATGCGGTTTTAAGCAGATGCCATTACTTTTCTTTACGTTATGTTGGATACTGCTATCGAGTATTTGAAAGGCGTTGGTCCTCAGCGCGGTGAAGCGCTTAAGCGCGAGCTAGGAATATACACCTTTGGTGACCTGCTGTTGCATTTTCCATTTCGATACATCGATCGCACGCGTTTTCAGTACATCCGTGAAGTGCGCCAAGAGGGAGAAACTTACCAGCTAAAGGGAGTTTTACGCCGCTTAGACACCATAGGAGAGGGACGCTCGAAGCGATTAGTAGGTCTTCTACGCGACGAGACGGGTGCTTTAGAGTTAGTTTGGTTTCAGGGTCTGTCTTGGATAGAGCGCTCACTAACTATAGGTAAGTCGTATATTGTGTATGGGCGAGCGTCGCTATTTAATGGACGATTTAATATTGCACATCCAGAGATAGAGGAGTTTACGGCGGAGAGTGGTCAAACACCTCGGACGTTTGAGCCAGTCTACCCTTCGAGCGATAAACTTGCTCAAAAGGGGCTTGATGCGCGAGGCTTGCGCAGGCTAATGCGCTCTTTGCTGGATTTGCTCACGCCGGCCGATTTGCCAGAGAACTTGCCAGATTCCTTGCTCAGCGCATATCGCCTTATGCCACGCTGGGAGGCATTTCAAAAAATCCACTTTCCGGAAAATCAGCGAGAATTAGAAGCAGCGCGTCGGCGACTAAAGTTCGAAGAGTTGTTTTTTTTACAGTTGCGCCTGCTACAGATTCAACGCCGGCGAAAAGACAGCTACCAGGGCTTTGTTTTTGAGCGAGTAGGCGAGTATTTTCATCGTTTCTATCGCGAAAAGTTGCCCTTCGAATTGACGAATGCACAAAAGCGCGTTGTGCGTGAAATTCGCGCTGATCTAGGCTCAGGCATCCAAATGAATCGTTTAATTCAGGGCGATGTTGGCTCTGGCAAGACGGTGGTGGCGCTGCTGGCCATGCTCATTGCGATTGACAATGGCTTTCAGGCCTGCTTGATGGCTCCTACGGAAATTTTAGCTCAGCAACACTATAACACCATTAAAGGACTATTGGGAGACTTAGGTGTGCAAGTAGGCTTCCTGAGTGGCGTAGTGAAAGGTAAAGCGCGTCGCGCACTGCTAGAAGCACTAACTCGAGGAGCCATGCACATTTTAATAGGCACGCACGCACTCATTGAAGAGTCTGTGAAGTTTCATCGTCTTGGGCTAGCTGTCATTGACGAACAGCATCGCTTTGGCGTTGAACAGCGCGCTGCTTTGTGGGCAAAAGGAGCGGGTAGGCCGCCTCATATTCTAGTAATGACAGCTACCCCCATTCCTCGTACACTGGCAATGACTCTTTATGGAGATTTAGATGTGTCCATTATTGACGAGCTGCCACCAGGCCGAAAGCCCGTTAAAACGCTGCATTTTACAGAGCAGCATCGCCTTCGCGTACAAGGGTTTATGCGTGAACAAATTGCTCAGGGCCGACAGGTGTACGTCGTCTATCCGATGATTGAAGAGACGGAAAAATCGGACTTACTCAATTTAATGAGTGGCTACGAAGCGCTCAGTCGAGATTTTCCGCCTCCTCAGTATCAAATTAGTATCGTGCATGGCAAAATGAAGCCGGCCGACAAAGAGTTTGAAATGCAGCGTTTCGCGCGAGGTGAGACCCATATCATGGTGGCTACCACAGTGATTGAAGTTGGCGTCAATGTGCCCAACGCCACTGTTATGATAATTGAAAATGCTGAGCGCTTTGGCCTCAGTCAATTGCACCAACTGCGAGGACGCGTCGGAAGAGGCTCTGACCAATCTTATTGCATCCTTATGACCTCCCACAAACTTAGCGCCGATGCTCGTGAGCGCCTACAAACGCTTGTGCGCACCAACAACGGTTTCGAAATTGCTGAGGCAGACCTACGCTTGCGAGGCCCTGGTAACATTGAGGGCACTCAGCAAAGCGGTATGATTCGGTTCCTCATCGCCGACTTAGCACAGGACGGCCCTATCCTTGTCGCTGCTCGTGAAATTGCTCAGCGCATTTTAGAAGCTGATCCAGAATTGAAGGCTCCCGAGCATCGCCGCCTTTGCGAGCATTTAGCCGCAACTAGTAAGGAGGCTCGCCTCTGGAGCCGTATCTCTTGAACTCACCGACGTGGCACGCATATGTACTCCGATTTGCGCACTAGCATGCGCTGAGTCATATCGAACAACTGCCGCTGGCCATAACCTATGCTAAGATCTTGCTTGCGCCATTCTTCTGCATCCGGGCAGTAGGGTTTCTCTCGAACAGCAGCCTCCTCTATGGGCGCATAAAACCACAATGAACCCGAAGAAGAGACTACAGGCGCTTCATACGGTAGATATTCTGTCTGAAAAACCTGATATAGCCCTCCCTTATCTTCCTTGTAAACGTTCAATTTGCGCAAATCAGGGTTCGTCCCCAAGTCTACGAAAAAGAAATTTCTCCATTTACCTCTAAAATAGCCGCCCTCCTCTAACGGTGGGACGGGGAGGCGTAGCCCTGTGGAATCAACGATGAATACAATTTCCTGCCCTTGGCCAAAAGAGGGAGTTTTGACTTGGACGCGATAATCGCTGTAAGCTAATTCAAAACTTCCAATCGAATCGGCTCGATAGCGACCTTTGTCGCAGCCTTGAAAACCGAAGAGAGAGTCAGCTTTCTCAACAGGAAAGTTTATTTTTTCTGCAGAAGTATCGCCTGGTTTGACAGGCTTATTGGTCGGTTGACACCCTCCCAGAAGTAGAGCTAAAGTGACCACTCCACCGGCAATGATACACAGATTCATGGCGAATTCCTATTGCAGATTTTAAGTGTTGACCTAGGTGAAAGATTTTTGATACCTTTTACAAAGCGTTTGACGCGGCAAAAATCCACAGAAAAGGCGATTTACAAATTACACTCTTTTGCTGCCAAGTAGAATAAAGCACTGAGTAGACACAACTGCTTTTCAGCGGATTTTATTCCAGTGCATCAAATCTTGTTGCTGGATAGCGGCAGCTATAAGCTCAGGAAAGCGCTGAGGAGTGCAAGCAAAAACAGGGATACCCATGGAGGCAAGCACGGCAGCATTCGAGCGGTCGTAGGCAGGAATTCCAGCATCAGTTAGGGCCAGCAGAACGATTAAAGTCACCCCAGAGCTTTGAAGAGCATGCGCCTTTTTGAACATTTCAGCTGAGGTACCACCTTCAAACAAATCACTGATGAGCACCAGGATGGTATCCTGAGCGGCGTCTATTAAAGTTTGCGCGTAGCTCAGGGCTTTAGCGATGTCAGTTCCTCCGCCCAGTTGAGTAGCGAAGAGCAGTTCAACGGGGTCGTGCAGATGGGCCGACAGGTCGACCACTGCTGTATCAAAAACGAAGAGATGCGTTCGTATGCTGCGCAAACTAGCCAATACGGCGCCAAAAATGGAGGCATAGACCAAGGAATCGGCCATAGAACCGCTCTGGTCTAGCGCCAAAATGACATGCCGAAGTGCTTTGCTTCGCCGAGCAAAGCCATAGCGCTGCTGAGGGATAATGCTCCTCAATTCGGGTTGGTAGTGTTTCAAGTTTCGATACAGGGTGCGCTTCCAATCAATGTCGCGTGGGCGAGGACGTCGTGTCTGACCAGCGCGGCGGGCAGCATTTTCCACCGCTTCGCGCAAGGCTGGCGCAAGCAGCTGTTCAAGTTCTTTCGTGATTTTTTGCACGACAGCGCGAGCGGTCTGACGAGTTTCTTCAGGCATCACTTTCTGCAAAGACAGTAAGACAGCAGCTAAGTGCACGTCAGGCTCTACAGACTCTAGAACTTCTGGTTCTAACAGCATTTGGGTGAGCCCTAAGCGCTCTAGTGCATCGCGCTGAAGCAATTGCACAACAGAGGAAGGAAAATAGCGCCGAATATCACCTAACCATCGACATACGCGCGGCGAGGATTGACGCAGTCCGCCTTTGCTGTTAGCGTCGTAGAGGATTTCTAATGCCGCATCTACGCCGGCATAATGAGTGTCGAGCGATACTTTACCTTCTGGATCTGCCGGACCGCCTAAGATTAGCCGCCACCGTTGAAGGGCAGTTTCGAAGATAGAAGTCACAACTTATTATGCTTTTTTGTGAAGGCAAAGTTTATACCTCCTCTTAGCAATTCAAACAATTCAAGCTTTCGAAGTCCTATCTTTGCGTGAAAAGTCGGCAGAACGACGGCCTCTGCAGCGAGCGCAATGAATTCGCCCAAGCTTATATGCATTACGGGCTTGCCTGCTACAGGCAAGACTACACTTGCTCGTGCCTATGCAGAGCGCTACAAAGCCGTCCATTTGAGTAGTGATCAGGTGCGAACAGAGTTGGGCCTGCGCGGCCACTACACGCCTGAGGCCAAACGGCGAGTGTACGACGAATTGCTGGCACGCGTGCGTAATGCTCTAGAAGCCGGACGAGACGTCGTGGTAGATAGTGTGCTGCCGCGCGAGGCATTGCGCAAGCCGTTCCAAGAAGTGGCTGCAGCATGCGGTGCAACGAGTTGGTGGGTGCATCTAAAGATAAGTGATGCTACGGCCCGCACGCGTTTAAGTCGTCCTCGGACAGATAGCGAGGCCACGTTCGATGTTTACGAGAAATTGCAAGAGGAATGGGAAGTGATTTCTGTACCGCACCTCTGCTTGCAGGCCGATACGTCGAGCGTAGAGGACCTTCTAAGGAGTCTTCGGCAGTACATTTCGCAACGAAACTCTTGCTGAAGATTCCTTATGTAATGGCATATACAAACGTGTCGATGTTTGCAGCAACAGGGATTTGTGCCTTGTTGTGGGTTTTTAAGAAGATGCGAAAAAACAGACGAGAGAAAATAGCTTCGATAGGGCTTAGCTTTTTTGTCATTGCCGTCCTTTTTCGCAGCTAGTTTCTGAGATCTTTCAAGAGGTGTTTAATCCTTTACGAATAATTATCTGTATGACTTCTGAACAAATTCGAGACATCATCGCTCAAAGGGCCTATCCCGGCTCTGAAGAGGCTGTTCAACTTGTCGAGACGCATATTTCTTGGCTATTGCTAACTCCAACGTATGCTTTCAAGATCAAAAAGCCGCTACAGTTCTCCTTTCTAGATTTTAGCACTTTGGAAAAGCGTCATTATTACTGTCAACAAGAGGTCTTCTTGAATCGCCGCTTGGCACCCGATCTTTATTTGGGTGTTCTAACAGTAAGCGCTGACAAAGATGGTTTTTTAAGTATAAGGCCATATGAAGAGCAGTTTTTACTGTTGGATTACGTCGTTTGGATGCACCGCTTAGACAACAGCCGTCAGATGGATCGCTTGCTTGCCCAAAATGCTGTAAAGCCTTGCGACCTAGAGGCACTAGCCAAGCAATTAGCTCAATTCCACCGGAGGCAGGTACTTGTAGGAGCTGACATGGCTGGTGAAACAATCGTTCGATACAAAGCAGATTTTGAGGATCTTTTTGCTCAAGAGTCCATTGCCCGGCAGCTCTTTGGCGACGAAGTTGAAATGTATTTTGAGCAATTGCGACAGCAGGAGCGCCGATTCCTAAGTAAGCACCAACACCGCCTAAGCGAACGCACTTGCCTTGGTTTCTGGGTAGATGGCCATGGCGATTTGCATTCGCGCAATATTTTCCTCTTACCCACTGGGCCGGTAGTGTTTGATTGCATCGAATTTAGTCCACACTTGCGCCAATTGGACGTGTTGAATGAACTGGCCTTCTTGTCCATGGACCTTGAGGCCCGTGGACATTCATCTCTAGCTCAGGTGTTTATACGCGCTTATCAGAGGCATTGGCGCTGCATCGAAAATGCCGAAGACGAACAAATTTTCCAGTATTTCAAGACTTATCGCGCCAACGTACGGCTCAAAGTCGCTTTGCTTCAATGGGCACAAGAGCCGACGCCCGAAACAGAACAAGCGGCACGACAGTATTGGCAATTGCTTCGGCGCTATGCAAGCCGTCCGACGTAAAAACCCTAGTGAGGTGCCTGCCAACGCGTACTTTTGCCTAAAGAGCGCCAGAGGCAAGAAAAAATCGCAACAGAGCAATGGAGCACTTTCTTTTTTCTAGAAAAATCGGAATGCTAATTTTAGCGACAATCCTAAGAGTGGGCTTTACCTCGGCCTTCGGGCAGTTGCAGACGAGTTTTAAGGTAGGGCTAAATGCTGCGCGTTTCACTGGGCCGTCGGAGATAGATGCCAACGGTGAGGCGCTGGAAACCTGGCGCAATACAACAGGTTTTCATCTGGGCATGGGCTTTGGCTATGCATTCACCGACATCTTCGGCATACGCGGTGAGCTGCTCTACTCGCGGCGCGGAGCAAAATATACGTTCGACGGGCCCTCATATCGGCTGTTTCGGCACAGTGCCGGTTTCACGGAAGCTCGTGGCAATTCGCGGTATTTTATCAACATACAGAATGTGTATTTAGACTTGCCCATTTTGGCTTACGTGCGCTGGAAAGACCTTGAGCTTTCTGCTGGACTTTACGGAGGAGTGCTGGTGCAATCCGTCGGCGAAGGCTCTCTCATCTTTACGGAGGGACGCACTGTACCTTTGGGCAATGCAGTACCTGATCTGGAATTCAACTTGCGGCACAATTACCGCAAGGATAAAATTGGCGGTGGCGACTTTAGTGAAAAAGTGAGTATACGAGTAGACGGTCGACAGGTGGAATTGCCAAAAACCATGGGGGCTTATTTTGACTATCCTGAGGGCAGCAGTAAACTTTATAATGCCCTAGACTACGGCCTAGTAGCTGGCGTTTCGTACTACGTGAGCCGTTCTCTTTTCTTGAGTATGCGTTTTCAATATGGTCTTGCCGATATTACGAATCAGAGAGGCGACCTAGCGAAGAGTCAGACTGACAACGGTCAACAAATATTTCGCGACGACTACGACCACAATCTCCTATTTCAGTTCTCTGTGGGCTTTGGCTTCTGAGCCTTACGAGGTAATGCCATTTTTCCGCTTTTCTCTGACCTTATTAAAGCTGCATTTTTTCAATCACATCCCTTATAACTTATAAATATTATGATGCGCAAAGACTTCTTTTCTCCTCTGCTTCGAATTCTGACCGTAGTGAGCATTTTAGCCGGATGCCAGAAACTAGCTTTAGACGAACTTGAGATTGCCGAACGCACTAGCGAGTACGCCTTCCCAGTTTTCTCTACGAGAATTGGCCTTAAGGATTTAATGCTCAAGGTTCTGAAAGATTCCGTAGGTGGCGATACGATTGTTATTAATCCTGATCAAACAATGACGCTGTTCTACAGTGGCAATGTAGCGGAAAAACCCGCCTCAGATATTTTTCGATTCTTCAACTTTCCTGAAGTTCCGGTGCCTATCAACGACACATTTTATCCATATCCCTTTAATACGCTAGACTCCGTGTATATCCGCCGAGTGGATGTAGCTAGCGGTACGCTTAATTTAGTGGTCAACAACGCTCGCAACCAGCCAATTACGGGTACATTCTACATCCTCCAGATGTCAAAAAATGGTCAGCCGTTTTCTGTACCCTTCTTGGTACCTCCGCGCCAAACCTTTATCTCGCCGCCTATTCCATTAAAGGGCTATACCCTAACCTCAGATAACAACCGATTGGAATTTCGCTACGAAGCATACTTACCTGATGGCACTCGCATTAAAATTGATGAGGTCCTTCCTGGAATTGCAGGCATCGGCATCCTTATCCAGGGCTTTACAGCTTCGTACATGGAAGGCTACTGGGGTTATTCGGAATACCCTCTTACGCGCGACACCATTGATATCGATATCAATCAGACCAACCTTAAGGGCAACGTCAAGGTCAAAAACCCAAAGGTTACCATGACTATCACCAACTCTTGGGGCTTTCCTACGCGTGGTGTGGTTAAATATCTAAGCTTCATCGGACGCGATGGCAAAGAATATAAACTGAACAGCACCGTCTTTTTCGGCGATAGTATCGACTTTAATTATCCCTCCTGGGCTGCTGGAGAGGTTGGCCAGACAAAGGAAACCCATGTCGTGTTAGATAGTACGAATTCAAATATTGCCGAGATTTTTAATGCTCAGCCAATTCGCCTCATTTATGAAGTTGCGGGCATCTCAAACGCCCGGAAAGACCCCAGTATCGTGGGATTTCTGACGGACAAGAGCACCATCGCCTTGCGCATGAAGGTGGAATTGTTGCTTGAGGGCTCTGCGCAAAATTTCGACGCTGAACAGACCCTCGATGCTAATTTTGGACAAGTTGTCGATTTTGACACTAGTCGAATTGAAGCTGTCGAGTTCAAGATCGCTACAGAAAACAATACACCTGTTGGTGCTGCGCTGCAATTGTATTTTTTAGATGTTCAGGGCCGCATTCTAGACTCGCTTTTTACGCAAACGCCTCCGCCTTTCGTAGTTAAGTCACCGCCCGTAGACGCTAACGGCATTACGGTAGGTAGCGCGCGCGCTGAAACTTTTGCTCCAATGAATGTGGCTCGCTTCAATCGCATACGTCAAGCCACTTCTATGCGCCTTAATGCCGCTTTCACCACTGCTCAAGAGGGGCAAGTTCCTGTAAAACTCTTGGCCAATCAGAGTATTGCGCTACGCATGGGTTTGAAGGTGAAGATGCGATTAGGAGGAAAACCTTGAAAAATTTCAAAACTAGGCCCGCTTACAAGGGAATAATTCTTCAGAAATTCTACACTACAAAGAACTTTTGCTATTCGTCAATTGCCATTTCTCATGAGAAAATACATCTTGCCGCCTCTCCTGCTTCGATACATGTTGCTGCTGAAGGTGACGCTTATCGTCTCAAGAGGCGCTGCTCAGCAGGAACTCATGTTGTATCTCAGCCCAGAAACCTGGCATGCAAATACCGTGAATCCGGCCCTCTTTCTTCCAGAAAAGAACATCTTTATCGGTGGCCCAAGTCTAGGTCTAGATGCTGCACATTCGGGCGATATTGCTTATAGAGACTTGCTGCGCCGCGAGGGAAAGCGCTCCATTTTAGATTTGAGCGGCGCTATTAGCAAACTCCAACCCGAAAACACTTTGCGCATAGATCAGCGCAACGAGCGCGCTTTAATCGGTTTTCGATTAGGAGGCTGGTATCTATCGGGCAATTGGAGCCAACGCACTGCTACTACCCTGACATATACGCGCGCATTGGCCGAGTTACTTTGGTATGGTAATGGCCCTTTTGTAGGTCAGTTGCTGGATATTGGCCCTTCCCTTAGCACCATACGGTGGGATGAACTAGGTGTGGGGCTGGCGCGCAGTGTTGGCAACCGCCTATGTATCGGCGTGCGCATAAAGTATCTCTCAGGAGCAGCTATGCTTCTCAGTGACGAAGCACGTCGTAAAATCCAAGTCTTTACTGAGCCAGACGTCTATCAACTCTCGCTCCAAACCGACTACGCGTTCTACTCTTCTAGTTTCATTGCTGCTGTAGATACCTCGGGCTTTGGATATGACCTCTCTTTCAATGCCTTAAAAAATCGCTTTGGCCAAAACGCAGGGATCAGTGGCGATGTAGGTTTGCTCATTCGCATTGGAAGGCATCTTCTTCTGAGCGCCAGTGCCTTAGATATTGGCGGCCGTATTCAATGGAAGCAGAATACTGCGTATTTCCACAGCCTGGGTAAATTTGAATATAGCGGCTTATTCCTACCAGGCACGGACATTCTTAATGGTACTGTAGACAGCCTTGACTTTGGTGCGGCTTTGGATAGCCTCAACGATGTGCTTAATTTTCAACGTGCTGACGCTAAATTAACCACTGTATTGCCTGCGCGCTATTATGCTGCGGTGCATTGGCAGTTGTTGCAACGCTGGACGCTGGGCGCTGTGCTCCATCACCAACGAGATGAACGTCGACAAACAACTGCTGTAGGCTTTAGTGGTTATTGGTTGCCATTGCCTTGGCTCGGAGTAGGTGTCATGTATAGCATCAACAACCGCTCAGCAACCAACCTGGGACTCAGTGCTGCTGTACGCCTTGGGCCGGTTCAAGCTTTTGCTTTGTCCGACAATGCGCTCAATGCCATTACCCCATACCGTTCAGCAGCGGTGAATTTCCGTATAGGTGGGGCGCTAGTCTTTTGATGAGATAGAGAAAAAAAAATCGGCGCTGTCAGAGCATTCTCTTCTCGTTGGAGGGAAGGGCGCTGCATTCAAATTATCCTTCCAGTCGTAAAACTCCGCGTGGACATACTGCTGAACAAATGCCACAGCCTACGCAAGAAGCACGCACGACATCTTCACCGCGCTGAGCATAGGCGCGCACGTCAATACCCATTTCGCAGTAGGCCGAGCAGTTGCCACACGAGATACACAGTCCACCATTTGTCGTAATACGAAAGCGCGACTTTTTTCGTTGCCAAATGCCGAGCCATGCCGCCATCGGGCAGCCAAAACGACACCATACCCTGCTACCCAACAAAGGATAAAATCCTACTCCTACCACGCCTGAAAAAGTCGCACCGATGAGAAAAGCGTAAGTCTTATAAAACGCCTCGGAAAATTGCTGAAGCACCCTGCTGCCAGTGGCGACATTGATCCACAATAGGGCGGTCATTAGCACGACAAATGCCAATACGCCGTGGATCATCCAACGCTCTATTTTCCAGGCGCGCAGGCGCTTATCTGAAAGGTGGCGAAATGGGTCGCCTGCTGTTTCTGCGAGCCCGCCACAGCCGCATATCCACGAACAATACCAGCGCTTACCGAAAAAATAAGTGAGTACAGGTGTGCCAATAAAAAACATGACTAACCCAAAGAAAAAGTAAAATAACCCTAGATCAGAATTCAGATAACTGCGGTAGGCCATCGGCGTACCTTGGTAGTAAGAGAGAGGCCAGAAGTAGGAGAAATAGAGCTCTGGCTGCTGCAGTCGCACTAGTAAGCTAGGCAGCAGCCAGGCAAAGCATAATTGAAAAAATACTACTGAAACAGTGCGAAGGCGCTGATAGGCGTTGTGCCGATATTTGAAAAAGAATTTTACGCCCATTAGCAACACTGCTACTGTGTAAAGCGTGCCGTAGACAAACCATTGGTCTGCTGGACGATGACGCAGCGCTTCACTTAATGGGGTAAATAATGCAATGAGGCCGTGTAAATACTGCGAAAACCAGTATAGGCACACGTAAAAACCCGTAATGAGCACACCTAACGCCCATCCCCACGGGCCGCGCGCTGTGAGGCTGCGAAACCAAGTCCCGTTATTTCGGATGCCAGAAGGATGTTTCAAATATGCTTCGCGTACGAAAAGCCAAATGCCAGTGGCCATCAAACTAAAAGAGGCTATTAGGACAGGAAGCGGCGCAAGAACCTTTCCTGCTGCCCAGGCAATGAGCAACAGCAACACACCCACTGCCCCCAAGGATAAAGCAACTTTCTGACGCCACGGAGTAAAGGCGGGTGCGGGTTGAGCAATAGATAGAGAAAAATCTTGCATAACCGTTACTGCCAATTTGTTTAGCCTGTTTTTGTGAATACGTTTTTGTCTGTCAGAGAGGATTTTAGTTAGAAGCTAGATGGAAAGCCTTTCGCAGCCAGGATAATCCACGCCGTTGTTTAAGGCTTAGGGCTCTTCCTGTACGGCGATTGTAGAGATTAACTACTTCAACCTCATAAGCGGGATAGCACTCTGGATCGAAATTAGCGGCTCCAAGGTTTTCCAATACAGTTTCAATATGGGCACCCTGGCGCAGCCAGAGGTCGCAAAGTGCATGCCGATAGCGAATGCCTAAGAGGTTGAAGCCCACCACGGTGCCTGTGATGCGGTCGTAATTAATGCGGATGCTTTTCCGGCCATCGGGATGCGCCCAGAAGAGGGTTTCCATCTCTGGTGGGCATATCGGGGGTATGTTCCCATAGGTTTGGTACTCGATGTCGAAGAACTTAGCAGAGTTAAACCAAATGCCTGGATTGTAGAGCGTAGGTTCGCCGCAGATGGTGCGCGCTACTGTCTCGCCCATGGCGCGAGCGCTATACCACATTGCTTCAACAGGTCGACGCCCTGGAGGCGGCTGGCGCAGTTCAGCGCAATCGCCAATGGCATACACGTCGGGTATGTTGGTGCGCAAGAATTCATCCACTCGAATGCCGAGGCCGATTTCCAGAGGAGTATCTCGTAAAAAGTCTACGTTAGGGCTAACGCCCACTGTCAAACCCACAAACCCACAGGAAATCTCCTCTCCGTGAGAAGTAATCACGGCTCGACATTTACCCTGAGCATCAGGCAAGATCTCTCGAAGTTCTGTATTCAGACGCAGATCAATGCCATGTTCGAGAATGTGGCGGCTGATCATGGCCGACTCTTCGGCGGGCAATACGTTGTTCCAGAAACTGGACTCGCGTACTAAAAAGGTGACCGGAATGCCGCGGGAATGAAACATTTCGGCCATTTCAATACCGATAAGGCCACCTCCTACCACTACGGCCCGCTTTAGGCCGCGGCTATGTCGTTCCATTGCTTCCAGGTCTTGCCAGTGATATAGACCTTGCACGCCGTCTAAGTCCTGTCCAGGCCAGCCAAATTTATTGGACTTGGAGCCGGTGGCTAGAATTAGACAATCATAGGTTAGCGAACGCCCATCTGCTGTTCGCAGCGTCTTGTTCTCAAAATCAACCTTTGTGACGCGGGCGCGAAGCAGTTGAATGCGGTTTTTTGCCCAAAACCAATCTTCATAAGGCTTCAAATCTTGAGGGCGTAGGTGGCCCATGTAGACGTACATGAGTGCCGTTCGGCTAAAGAAGTAGTCTGTCTCCTCGGAGACAACCAATATAGAGTGGTTGCTGCGTTTGCGAATGTGTCGAGCCGCAGTAATACCGGCCACACCATTTCCCAAGATGACAACATTCATAGGAATAAATAAAGGCAAAAGGCTTACTTGTCTTCTGTTCAAAGGTACAAGTATCCTTGCTTTAGGCTAAGCTTCTTGCAAGCAAAAGTCAAGACAAGTACTTACCTACGATAGGCATGCGGCGGCCTAGACCAAAACTTTTCGCGCTGACACGCAGCACAGGAGGAGCTTGCTCGCGCTTAAATTCATTGACATTTATCAAGCGCAAAACTCGAGCCACAAGTGCTTCGTCAAAGCCCATCTGGACGAGCTCGCGAGGGCCTTTGCGGCCTTCGATGTAGTGAAAGAGCACGCGGTCAAGCTCTTCATACTCAGGCAAGCTATCGGTGTCTTTTTGGTCTGGACGCAATTCAGCGCTTGGAGGCTTTTGGATAGTGTTTTCTGGGATGACACCATACCGATTGTATCGCCCAATGGGCTGAGTGTTGAGGTAATGTGCTAGGGCATATACCTGTGTTTTGTACACATCGCCTAAAACCGATAAGCCTCCACACATATCGCCGTAAAGCGTACCGTAACCTACGGCCATTTCGCTTTTATTGCTAGTGTTCAGCAAGATATACCCAAGTTTGTTACTCACTGCCATGAGGAGGGTTCCGCGAATCCGCGCCTGGATGTTCTCTTCTGTGATATCGAACGGAAGATTGCAAAAAAGGGGGTGCAAGGTTTCTAGAAAAGCATCATATATTTTAGAAATAGGCATAATATGGTAAGTAATGCCCAGATTTTCAGCTAATTGGCGGGCATCGCGGAGCGAATGGTCGCTACTGAATGGGCCTGGCATCAGGAGCCCATGAACGTTGTCAGCACCTAGAGCTTCTACCGCCAGAGTACACGTTACGGCGGAGTCGATGCCACCCGATAAACCGAGAATAGCCTTTTGAAAGCCGAGCTTTCTAAAGTAATCGCGAATGCCCAAGATGAGTGCGTCGTGAATGAGTACAATCTTTTCCTTCGGCTGTTCATTCTGCCGCTCACCCCGCAACACCTCTTCCAACTCGTAGACGCGCAAGCATTCTTTAAAGTAAGGCATTTCCTCAAATACTCGTCCGTTGGGTGACATAACTACGCTGCCCCCATCGAAGATAAGGTCAGTCTGCGCTCCTACGTGGTTTACATAAAACATAGGGATACCATAGCGCTCCACGTTAGCACGAATGACGCGTAACCGCTCCTGTGCGTGTTCAGCGTGAAAGGGTGAGGCCGAGAGATTCACAATGAAATCAGGCCGATAGGGCGTCATTTCATCTAAAGGGCAGACAGTGTAGAGGGGATTGTCGTTACCGACATTCCAGATGTCCTCACAAATCGTGAGGGCAACTTTATAGCCTTTAAATTCTACAGGTCGAAACTCGCGGGCGGGCTCGAAGTATCGGTATTCATCGAAGATATCGTAAGTAGGCAACAAGGCTTTGTGCTGCACGCCAATGATTTTTCCTCCATAGAGGAAATAGGCCGAGTTATACAAATCTTTGCCTTCAATAACTGGATTTCGCGTAGGCGCGCCTACGATGATACCAATGCGCTGGCTTGCTTGGCACAATGCGTGTATGCTCTCTTGGCAACGGCGAATGAAGTCATCAAATTCTAGAAAGTCGCGCGGTGGATAGCCACATACGGCCAATTCGCCAAAACAAATTAGGTCGGCGCTGCGATTTTGGGCTTCCTCAACGGCCCGCAACATCTTGTGAAGATTGCACTCAAAGTTACCGATGTGGTAATTCAGCTGAGCTAATGCTATTTTCATGTGCACGTGGGTATTGCATTACTATGAGAAACTCCCTTCCGTAAAAGAAAGTTGCACGCGCCATGCTTCTTCGGTGCCCTAGTGTTGCAACAACCGAAGTAAGGGAAGGATGAGTTTAACGAAGACACAGGAGGGAAAAGGCCTGGATATCGATAGAGGCAATTTGCTACCAGAAGCACAAACGTCGGCTCTCGTAAACTTTTTATCCTTCCGTTTTGTTTTCGCCTCCCTCGTCTTGTTTTACTGGAGGATTATCATTGCGACTTGCCCAGCGTTGCACGAGCTGAAACTCGCTGAAGAATACGCCTATCACCGCCCGAGCTACTGTATAGAGAGGAACACCTATAATCATGCCTATCGGACCGCCCAATTGGGCTGCAGCAAGTATCACTAGGAAAATTTCCAGCGGGTGTGCTCGCACACTGCTTGAGGTAATGTAAGGGTATAGCAAGAGGTTATCTATCAGTTGCGTGAAGCCGAAAGCTGCTACTACTTTGAGCATACTCAACCCAATCACCTTGAAGTCGGCTTCGATAAAGTAGATCAGAGTGAAGAAACACCCTACGGCAATGCCAATGAGAGGTCCCAGGTAAGGAATAATATTAAAGAGGCCACCCAAAATGCCTAAAAGTAGCGCGTTAGGTACGCCCAAGAGCCAAAGGGCTGCTGAGGCAATTGCCATGAAAGACAAGGTCTGAAGTGCTAGTCCACGCAGATAGCGCGTTAGCACTGCACCTGCTTCGTCTATTGCATGTAGGAGTTTACGTCTCAAATGTGCTGGCATAATCGAATAAATAACGCCTGTAATGAGGTCGTCTTCTTTTAAAAGGAAGAATAGAATAAAAGATACCGACACTATTGCAATAGCAGTGTTGCTAGCTAGCGAGAAGGCACTGCTTATCCAATTGCCCAATCGAGCGGGTTGGAAGAAGCTAATGAGTGCCTCTTGAATACGACGGCCTAGTGTTTGACCAGGCTCCAAAAAGCCGGCCTGACGCAACCAAACATCCCACTCAGCAAGAGGAGCTTTGAGTCTCTCTCCTAATGTTGCGTAATCTATAGTAGAGAGATGTTTGATCTGGGCCAGCAGGGTGGGTACAAAGAGCAGGAAAAATCCGAGGATTACCCCCAGGAAGCACAGTATTGTCAGAAAAGAAGCACTTGCTGCTCCGATGCGCCAGCGCCCTAGGCGAACCCTGCGCTGGAGAAAGTCCTTGAGCGGTCGGCCCAACATGGCCAGCACAGATGCCGCAATTACATAGCTGACAATGGTGGAGAAAAAATAGACTACTGCGCCGAAGATTACCACACCTGCTGCCCAAAGCAAGAGATTGCGCATAAAGGAAATTTTTCACGAGACCGGTTCGACGTCAGCTTTTGGCAAGCGCGGATTCATAATTCGGAACCAGAGAGGTGGAATAAGAGCAAGTAAAATGCTGGTAGGATAGCCAAAAGGCAATTGTGGGCTCTCCTCCAGGTGCCTTAGAATTTGATACTTGCGAGTGGCTTTGTAGTGATGGTCGCTATGGCGCGATAGCTCATAAAGAAAGATTCTTCCTAGAGCATGATTGCTATTCCAAGAATGCGCTGGGCTAACGGGCTCAGGCAGGCCGTTTGACAAAATGCGCCGGCGCAGGCCATAATGCTCAATATAATTGATACTCTCCAACAATAAGACTCCGATAAGGGCGATTACAAGAGCACCCGTTAGCGCTTTAGGGCCAATGAATAATGCCACGGAGGCCAACCACCCTAATTGCCAAAGGACAAATTTCAACATTTCATTATGCCTGCTCCATATCGGTAAACCTAACCGACGGAGGCGACTGACTTCCAGCTGCCAAGCACTGCGCCAGCTACCTGTCATCGAGCGTAGCCAGAAGGCAAAGAGCCATTCATTGCGCCGCGCCGTAGCAGGGTCTCTATCGGTAGCTACGTACTTGTGATGCCCTCGATTATGCTCGATGAAAAAGTGCTGATATAGCGCTACCATGAGCATCCACTTAGCCATTGCCTGTTCGTATTTGCGCACCCGATGACCAAGTTCGTGAGCCACGTTGATGCCCACAGCACCTACGATAATGCCTGCGCTAAAGGTCAGTCCAATCCACTCTGAAGTAGTCAGAGTCTGGTATTGCACTGTCCACAAGTACCAGCCCGTTAGGCCGAACAAGATTGGGAAATTGAGATAAAGCAATATATCAAAAAAACGCCGTTGAGAGCGCGACGCCTCCTCTTCAGGAGGAACGTTCTCAGTAGACTGAGGCATCCAAAGCTCAAGTAAGGGTATGAGGACAAAGCTAAATACTGGCGTTAGCCACGCCCACGGCCCTCGAAAAGCAAGCCCTATTACAGCGCTTAAGGGCAGGAGGTAAGCAAACAGATATTTTGCGTCTCGCATAGTGACCACAAAACTATAAAGCCGCTTCCAAATCTGCAATTAGATCCTCTACATCTTCTACACCCACACTTAGGCGGATGAGCGAGTCTGTCAAACCTACTTTTAAACGCTCCTCGCGCGGAATGCTCGCATGAGTCATGCTTGCCGGATGCCCAATTAGGGACTCTACACCGCCAAGCGACTCGGCTAAAGAGAATAGCCGGGTGCGGCTCAACACTTGCCGAGCAGCTTCAAACGAATTCTCCTTCAAGTCGAAAGAAATCATGGCGCCAAAGTGGCGCATTTGGCGTCGGGCTATGGCATGATTAGGGTGATCTGGGAATCCTGGCCAATATACCTGCGAGACTTTAGGGTGCCTCTTGAGAAAATGAGCGATCGCTTCGGCGTTTTCACAAGCCCGCTGCATGCGCAAGTGAAGCGTCTTGATGCCTCGCAAAATGAGAAAACAATCCATCGGTCCAGGAATGGCTCCCGAGGCATTTTGAATGAAATGAAGTTGCTCTGCCAGAGCCGCATCGCGCACAACTAAGCAGCCCAGTACAGCGTCAGAATGGCCGCCTAAATATTTTGTAGCTGAATGTAACACGATATCGGCGCCTAAGTCGAGAGGGTTTTGCAAATAAGGCGAGGCAAAAGTGTTGTCTACAACAGTAAGTACGCCGCGCTGGCGAGCAATAGTGCATACGGCTTCGATATCTACGATGTTGAGCATTGGGTTGGTAGGTGTCTCAATCCAAATCATTCGTGTTTGAGGGCCAATTGCTTCGGCCACCGTATGGGCATGAGTCATATTTATGAAACGACTCCTCAAGCCCCATACTCCAAAGACACGTACCATTTGCCGATAGGAGCCTCCATACAAATCATTGACCGACAGGATTTCTTCTCCAGTCTTGAGCAACTTAAGGACGGCATCTTGGGCAGCTAACCCAGAGCCAAAACAAATGGCATCTGTGCCATTTTCTAGCGCAGCAAGATTTTTTTCTAGGGCACGACGGGTTGGATTTTGCGTCCGAGCATATTCATAACCCTTGTGTTGACCTGGGGCTTCCTGCACGTAAGTAGAGGTCTGATATATAGGCGTCATGATTGCACCGGTGCTAGGGTCTGGCTCAAGACCGGCATGAATAACTTTTGTGGCAAACTTCATATCGCTACTTTGGAAATGAACAAGCAAAAGTAGAGCATCCTACTTACGTATCTAAATGAAGGAGGTGAGGGCACACCTTCTTTGGCGCGCAGGGATAAGCCTCTGTTGAGATACTTTAATCCAAGCGATAGCTTTGTTGCCTTTATGCCTATCTAGGCGGATTTAGGTAATCCGATTGAAGCGAATTTACCTGGAGTCACAAACTTAGTCTGGCAAAAAAGACTGCGGGAGGTAATCGCCCCAAGGCAATTGCCTCCCGCAGAGAGAGAGGGTAGGTAGAGCTTTCAGTTGAGTTTATTTAAGTCTCGAATCAGAATAGATGTTCGATTGAAATAAATGAGGTTCGATTTGCGCAATTCATTGAGAATAGAGGTAACTGTTTGTCGGCTAGCGCCAATTAAATTAGCCAAATCCTGTTGCGTAAAGCCATGTTTGAGGAGCGTTTCAAAGCCAACCTGTCGGCCGCGTTGGAAAGCAGTTTCCTTGAGAAAGTCTACGATGCGAGAGCGTACGTCCTTACACAGGAGGGATTCCCAGTGGCGTTCAGCTCGACGCACTCGCTCGCCCAAGTGATTGAACATGGCTTGGGCCAACATGAAATTGCGTTCCAGAAAAGGTCGGAAATCTGCTGTTTTAATGGAAATAAACCGCACATTTTGGTTCATCGAACTGGCAAACTCCGCTCGCTTGCTCTCGCCTGAAAGACCCATTTCACCGAAGATAGTGTATGGATGTTGAAAACTTCGAACAATCTCGCGTCCATCGGGCGTGTAAATACCTACCTTTACGCTACCCTGTACCAGAAAACACAAATAATCGCTCGGCTCATCGGCCATGTAGATGAAGGTGTGCTTAGGTACAGCACGCATCTCCGCTAAGTGAGCCAGTTCATCCAGTTCTTGCGGCGTTAATGATGCCAAGATCGGAAATTGTCGGAGTTGATAAAGGACATCCATTGTTCAAGGAAAGATTGTTTTTGGATTAACGATTAAAGGATTAGACGACACCCTGCGAAAATCCAATAACTGTGCCAATGACGAGGCGTCCTCGTAGATTTGCCTTACATTGGGTAGAGCGGCATCCCTTTCGAAGATGGCGTATCTTGGCCACCGTTTTTCAGGCATGCACGAAAAAAGTTCATATGCCGGTGGTTAAGCCTTTTTCTTTATTTTCGGAATTCGATATCTTTCTCTTTCAGAGCGGAAAGCACTACAGATTGTATGAGAAAATGGGTAGCCATTTGGTGGAGTGCGAGGGTGAGCAAGGCGTTTATTTTGCTGTTTGGGCTCCAAGAGCCAAGCGCGTGTCGGTAGTTGGTCCTTTCAACAATTGGAATCCAAATGCACATGTACTGCTGCCGCGTTGGGACAAGAGTGGTATTTGGGAAGGCTTCATCCCTGGCATAGGCAAGGGAACGATGTACAAGTATCACATCCTCACCGCAAGCGGTAGAGGCCTTGACAAAGGAGACCCCTATGCCTTGCGTTGGGAAATGCCTCCGCGTACAGCATCCATCGTATGGGAGTTAGACTACTCATGGAACGACGCCTCGTGGATGGAAATGCGCCGCCAACGAGCAGGAAAGCCGCAGCCTTGGTCAGTCTATGAAGTGCACATCGGCTCTTGGAAAAAATTGCCTAAGGACAACAACCGCTCGCTCAACTTTCGCGAATTGGCCGTTGAACTCGTCGCTTATGCCAAAGACATGGGCTTCACTCACCTGGAACTCATGCCCGTCATGGAACATCCCTATTTCCCCTCGTGGGGATACCAGATTACGGGCTACTTCGCGCCTACTAGCCGATACGGTACTCCTGAGGATTTCATGTATTTTATTGATTGCTGTCATCAAGCTGAGCTTGGTGTCATTCTTGACTGGGTGCCCTCTCATTTCCCCGGCGACATTCACGGACTTTACCTCTTCGACGGCTCGCATCTGTACGAATATGCCGATATGCGCCGCGGCTATCATCCCGATTGGAACAGTTATGTGTTCGATTACGGTCGCAATGAGGTGCGTTCCTTTCTTATTTCGAATGCCCTCTTTTGGCTTGACCGCTATCATGCCGATGGCTTGCGCGTCGATGCCGTCGCTTCCATGCTTTATCACGACTACTCGCGCAAGCCAGGGGAGTGGATACCCAACATCTATGGCGGACGCGAAAATCTAGAGGCTATCTCGTTCTTGCGCGAATTCAACGAAGCCGTCTATTCCAATTACCCAGGCATCGAAACTTTTGCCGAAGAGAGCACAGCGTTTCCCGGCGTAAGCAAGCCTACTTGGGAAGGAGGATTGGGTTTCGGTCAGAAGTGGATGATGGGCTGGATGCACGATACGCTCAACTACTTCAAACGCCCGCTTATCTATCGCCGCTGGCATCAAAATGACATCACTTTTTCAATTGTCTATGCTTTTTCAGAGCGTTTCATATTGCCGCTTAGTCACGATGAAGTGGTGCATATGAAAGCCTCACTTTTGTATAAGATGCCAGGCAACGAATGGGAGATGTTTGCCAACTTGCGAACCTTGTTCGGATATCAATGGACTCATCCAGGCACACAACTATTGTTCATGGGTGGAGAATTCGGCCAAACTTCAGAGTGGAGCCACGATCGAGGTGTAGTGTGGGAGCTGCTTCAATATGACTATCACAAAGGGTGTCAGCAATGGGTTCGGGCGCTTAATCGCCTATACATCGACAAGCCAGCCTTGTGGTGGCATGCCTTCTCTTCCGAAGGTTATGCGTGGGTGTGCGGAGACGACACAGAAAACTGTGTATTAGCTTACCTGCGCAAAGGCCGTCCAGAAGATAATCTTCTGCTGGTCGTCTGTCATTTTAAAACCGGCGTGGTTGAAAATTATCGCCTAGGTGTGCCTCATGGCGGCATTTGGGTAGAGGTGCTCAATAGTGATTGTAGTACTTTTGGTGGAAGCGGTGTGGTCAATCAACCGCTTACAGCAGAGGCCCAACCCTCGCATGGTTTCGATTATTCTATTACTTTTCGACTAGCCCCGCTGGCCGTCCAAATTTTTGAGGGACAACCACCCAAGACCAAGAAAACTCTTCGGAAGAAAACGCAAAAACACGCTAAAACGCAGAGAATCGGCCGCAAAAAGGCAGTGCATTCCAAACAAGAGTTTACAGAAAGTGTGGTTGGTTGACTAGTATTGCGCCTGGACCAGAGGTAACGTTAGAAGAAAAAGTGGCCCATTCCCCCTGCTCGGTCGAGCGGTTACAGGATGTTCATCAGGCCTGCTTCAACTGAATGACCTTTTCTGAAACAAAGAGCATTCCGCTTCGCCTGCATGGGGGTCGGGTTGTAAGATCTCTCTTTACTGCGACTAATATGAGAGCATTTGCCCTTCTGAGACGATAGGCTTTGAACAAAGCTGTTTTTGCAACATACCCGAAGCGAAAGCTTCCTTTTTGATTTTCCAGAAGAGGGTGCCCAACGGTAAGTCATTCGATAGCCGACTTAATCCTGTACCTTTGCCATTCATTTGATATAGCCCAATTCTATTTGTCTTTTGGCATGCACCTTACTGCGGCACAGCTGGCCCACCTCCTCGGAGGGAGGCTCGAAGGAGATCCAAATGCAATTGTTCGCCAGCCCGCGCGTATCGAAGAGGCCCAAGAAGGCGACTTTGCCTTCTTGGATAATCCAAAGTATGAGCCTTTCGCCTATACAACGCGTGCTTCCGTGCTGCTTGTGAGCAAGCAATTCACGCCCACGCAGCCCGTATCGGCTACTCTTATCCGTGTAGACGACGTGCGCTCTAGCCTAGCGCTACTGTTGGAAAAGTTTCACGATTTCCTATCGGCAAATGGTATCGTGCCTAACGTGGATGAACATGCTTGGGTACATACGGATGCCCGGATAGGTACCCATACGTACGTAGGGCCATTCGCTATCGTAGAGGCGGGTGCCGTTGTTGGAGAGCATTGCATCATCCATCCGCAAGTTTATATAGGGCGAAATGCGCGTATTGGCGACCATTGCGTGATTTATCCCGGCGTGCGTATCTTGCATCATTGCGTCATCGGCAATCGCTGCACTATCTACCCCAACGCTGTCATTGGTTCAGATGGATTTGGCTTTGCTCCGCAGGAAGATGGTTCTTGGAAACGCATTCCTCACGTCGGAAATGTAGTGCTGGAAGATGATGTAGAGATCGGGGCCAACACCTGCATCGATCGCGCTGCTTTGGGCAGTACGCTCATTCGAGCAGGGGTCAAAATTGACAACTTAGTACACATTGCGCACAACGTAGAGGTAGGTAGAAACACCGCTATGGCTGCTCAGGTGGGCATAGCGGGAAGCGCCAAAATCGGCGAGAATGTCCAATTAGGCGGCCAAGTCGGCATCGCCGGTCATCTCACTATTGCCGATGGAACTCGAGTACAGGCACAAAGCGGTGTTGCCTCTTCAGTGAAGAAAACTAACCAGGCTCTCTTTGGCTCTCCTGCTATAGACTACAACGACTACTTGCGTGCTTACATCATCTTTAAAAAATTACCTGAACTTCAGCGCAAAGTAGACCGCCTCGAGCGAATGTTAAACAAAGATCGCGACTTCTCTGACAAAGGATAGAGTCTACTTTTATTTCGAACCGTTCAGTCCTTTCTTCGTTTTTTTAACGCTTAATCTACAACTACCTATGCGCTACCTCTCTTTATTTTTCATCATACTGGGTTTACTTGCTGGTATTTGTCCACTTAATGCACAAGGCATTCGGTTCTTCGAGGGCAAATGGTCTGATGCCTTAGCTAAGGCTAAAGCAGAGGAACGCCTCATTTTTGCCGACGCTTATGCCTCCTGGTGTGGGCCTTGTAAGCGGATGGCTGCTACTGTGTTTACTGATCCTAAAGTTGGTGAGTTCTTCAATGAACACTTCATCAACGTAAAATACGATATGGAGAAGCCGGAAAACGCTGAATTTGCCCGGCAGTATCCAGTGAGTGCTTATCCAACGTTGATGATTCTGGATGCTCAAGGGAAAGTAATCCAAAGACACGTGGGCGCTTTAACAGCAGAAGGGCTCATTGCTTTTGGTCAAAAAGCTCTAGGTGCGGCCAATACCTCTAAGGACGTAGAGCAAGAGTACGAGTCGGGCAATCGTAGCCCTGAAGTAGTGTTGCGGTATATTCGCATGCTCAATCGCACCAATAGGTCCTCTTTAAAAGTAACTAATGATTACCTGAACACGCGAAAAAATTACGAAGACCCAATTACTCGGCAGATCATTCTGGAAGGAACCGTAGAAGCGGATAGCCGTGTATTCGACTTGCTCATTGCTCACCGATCGGCCATCTCTGCGCAAGAGGGTGCGCAAAAGGTAGACGACCGCATCCTGTTGGCCTGTAAGAACACGGTTAAAAAAGCCATCGAGTTCCGCGATATCCAATTGCTCGAAGAAGCTAAGGCGAAAGTAAAAGCCAATTTACCTGCCCAGGCAGAGGAATTTGCCCTTGAGGCTGACATGCGCTATTTTGCTGCGCTTAAAGACACTAAGAACTACCTGAAATCAGCTCAGAATTATCAGAAGAAAATCATTCGCAACGATGCCGCGCGCCTTCACGAGCTCGTTACTAAAATGCTTGTCTTATTTCCTAGCGATACGGATGTTCTAAATCAAGCGGAAAAATGGGCCAAAACGGCGGCGGAGACCGGCGGCCTGGGCGAATATTTCTTAACTTTAGCCGATGTATATCGCCGCAAAGGCGACAAGGTAAATGCACGGGCTGCCGCCGAAAGAGCGTTAAAAACGCCGGGAGCGCAGGATAATTTAAGTCTGAAGAATCGCGTAGAAATGTTTTTGCAAACGTTAGAGTAATTCTTCCTCCTGGAGGTGTGTGCTTAAAGCGAGAGTATGTCGAAATTAGGAAGAGTGTTGGTGGCCATGTCAGGTGGTATAGATTCCACTATGACTGCTGTTCTTCTCCATGAAGAGGGATGGCAAGTTATTGGCATCACCATGAAAACATGGGACTACGCTACGTCTGGAGGTAGCCGAAAGGAAACGGGTTGCTGTTCGTTGGATAGCATTAATGATGCTCGACAGATTGCCGTGCAGCTAGGTTTCCCTCACTTTATCATAGATATTCGCGAAGAGTTTGGCGATTACGTAATCGATAACTTCGTGGAGGAATACTTAGCTGGCCGCACTCCAAACCCATGTGTCCTATGCAACACCCACATCAAATGGAACAGTTTACTTCGTCGGGCCGACCAATTAGATTGTGAATTTATCGCCACAGGTCACTACGGTATTGTTGCTCAGCATGAAGGGCGCTATTACATCCGCCGGGCACGCGATCATCAAAAAGACCAGTCGTATGTTTTATGGGGGCTCAGCCAAGCTTGTCTGGCTCGCACGCGCTTTCCTCTGGGCAACTTCACAAAGTTAGAGGTACGTCAAATGGCTGCAGAACGCGGCTGGGTGGAGCTCAGCAAGAAATCAGAGAGCTACGAAATCTGTTTTGTGCCCGACAATGACTATCGCAGCTTCCTAAGGCGTCGCGTACCTGACATAGACGAACGTATTGGGCCTGGTTACTTCGTAGACGCTAAGGGCAATATTCTAGGGAAACATCAGGGTTATCCATTTTATACCATTGGTCAACGAAAGGGATTAGGTATCGCCCTGGGTGAACCGATGTATGTGGCAGAGATTCGCCCAGAAACGAATACAGTGGTACTGGGTCGCGAGGAAGACCTCGTTCGAAATGGGATGAGGGTAGGTAAGGTGAATTTGATGAAATACGCCGCATTACCTACAGGAGGACTGGAAGTCGTCACAAAGGTGCGTTATCGCGATACCGGTGCTCTGAGCACAGTGCGCGCTGTTGGCAGCGAGGTTGAGGTGCAATTTCACGCCAACGTCAAGGGAATTGCGCCAGGGCAGAGTGCCGTCTTCTATGAAGGTGACGATGTTGTAGGCGGTGGCATCATCTACAGTAGCTTTTGAACTGAACCCTCATGGCCTGTTTGCTTCTTCTCGAAACCGCTACCGACGTTTGCTCCGCGGCTATATCATGCAACGGTAAGGTCATTGCTACAGAGGAGAAAGTTACCGATGTCAATTGCGCAGCTTACCTGACATTGCTTATTGAAGCCTGTTTGCGGCAGGCGAATTTGTCGCTTCGTCAATTGGATGCGGTAGCTGTTAGTGGAGGGCCGGGTTCGTATACTTCGCTTCGCACGGGAGTCTCAACTGCAAAGGGCATTTGCTATGCCCTAGATAAACCGCTTCTTGCTGTGCCTACCCTTCAAGCGCTGGCCTTTGCCGCCCAACAGCACATTCCCGCCGCCCATAGGCCCATTTGCTATGTGCCTATGCTCGATGCGCGCCGACAAGAAGTTTGGCTATCGATTTACAGTGAAACACTCGAGCCGTTATGTTCCGCTCAACCACTGATTATAGATGAAGATTTGCTACAGCATTTCCGTGCTTTGGCTCCGAATTTACCTTCAGATACGGTTTGGGTCTGCGCGGGAAATGGCATGCTAAAAATTCCTTCTCATTTGTGGGAATCCTCTCTTATCAAAAGTTCAATATCTGCTTGCTCAGCACGCTATTTAGCTTCTCTAGCAAATCAGCGTTATGCTGCGAAGGCGTGGGAAAACCTCGCTTATTACGAACCATTTTACATGAAACCTCCAAATATTACGCAGCCTAAAAAATCGCTGCAAACCGGCGATCAATAAGCCCCCAGGAATTGCAGCGTCTTGACAGAGAGTTCTAGACGTCTAGAGGCTGCTTCCATAGATTCTAGAAAAAGCAGAAAACCGCCTTCCACCGGGTTTGTTGTCTGGTCGAGAGCAGGGCTTAACTTTTCCTCATGCAATCCTGAGCGGCCTTGGAGTTTTTCTCACCTGGAGCGAAGGGCAATCCTAAAATTTAGGAAATCCTTATATCTTATTGAGTGGCGGAGCCATCGTCTTCGATAAGCTTACCGTTTCGAATGCGAATGATGCGTGCTGGAAAGTTTTGTAAGATTCGGTAATCATGGGTAGCGCATAGGACAGCAGAGTTGTAAGTTTTGGCCAAATTGCGCATTAAGATTAAGACGTCGTCGCTGGTCTCCGGGTCTAGGTTTCCGGTAGGCTCATCGGCAATAAGCAGTACAGGCCGATTGAGCAGGGCGCGGGCAAGAACGATGCGCTGTTGCTCTCCTCCGGAAAGTTCGAAGGGCATGGCATGGCGTTTATCGGCCAATTGCACGCCATCGAGCACTTCTTGAATGCGTATGTCCATCTCTTTGCGGTCTTTCCAACCCGTTGCGCGTAGCACGAAAAGCAAGTTTTCTTCTACGTTTCGGTCAGTCAATAGATTGAAGTCTTGGAAGACGATGCCTAGCTGCCGGCGCAACAGGTGGACGTTTCGACGGGAGATAGTGCTTAGGTCGAAGCCTGCCACCTCACCCTTTCCTTTTTTAAGCGGAAGCGCAGCGTACAATGTTTTGAGCAAGGTCGTTTTACCACTACCCGTTTTGCCGATTAAGTAAGTGAATTCTCCCGGCCCAATGGTCAAGTTGATGTTTTCCAATACAATGCGGCCGTCTTGTTGACAAATATCAGCGTTACTGAGGCGAATAATTGGCTGCATGAGTGACGTGAAGATGCGTCAGAGCGTGTTCAGTAGGAACTTTCGCACCATATTGAGGCCGAAGATAGCAGCAAGTTGAATATTTTTAACTCGGTCACGAGCAAATACGTGTTTTTGGGCGATAATTCTAGAGCGGTTTCCCACAGCCATCCAAACTGTACCGACTGGCTTTTCAGGAGTGCCGCCGCTTGGGCCGGCAATACCCGACACTGAAAGGGCGACGTCTACCTTGAGGGTATCAAGCGCGCCCGCCACCATTTCGCATACCGTCTGCTCGCTAACAGCGCCAAAATGCGCCAGTGTTTCCGGACGAACACCGAGAAGCTTCGTCTTTATTTCGTTGGAGTAAGCAACGACGCTACCTGCAAAGTATTTTGAGCTACCTGGTACGGAGGTGATAAGATGGGCTATGTATCCGCCAGTGCAGCTCTCAGCCGTGCCCAGTAGAAGTCCTTGTGCTTGCAATAATTGACCTACGACTTGCTCAAGAGTATCCTCTTCTTTTCCATAGACAATATCAGCTAGTAGACCGCGTAATTCATCGGCCCACTTCTCTACTTCGAGTTGTAGACGAGCTTCAGCGTCAGGAGGAACCTGTTCGTGTGGCCATTGACCACTTAAGCGCAAACGCACCTGACCCAAAGAGGGCAAGTAAGCCAAGCGTATGTGAGGAGGTAATGCATTTTCAAAATTTTCTATTCGTTTTGCGATAGCAGTTTCGCCTTCCCCTGCAGTGCGCAGCGTTCGATGCACGAGAGGTCTGCCTGGGAAGTGTTGGCGCAAGCGTGGGAGCACTTCCTCTGTCATGAGGTACTGCATCTCAAAAGGGACTCCGGGCAAAGAGATGAACACTTTGCCTTCGCGTTCAAACCACATGC
Organism: Saprospiraceae bacterium; assembly: GCA_025055285.1. Lineage (GTDB taxonomy): Bacteria > Bacteroidota > Bacteroidia > Chitinophagales > Saprospiraceae > M3007. The sequence continues at coordinate 51,743 of JANWXM010000005.1, read as the reverse complement.
CAGGCGCGTTGCCTACTTTATTTGTTAGTGGTACAGCCCTTTCAGGTATGGTAGCTTGTTGGCGCGCACTGTCCGGCAGTGGCCTGCCAACTCGGGCGTAATAGTCTACTATGCGATCGTAGGTTTCAGGGTGAAACATTAAACCGCAGCCAAAGTACTCGGCTAGCGTCTTGCGGGTGATGTCGTCTTTTGTTGGGCCGAGTCCGCCAGTTGTAATAATTATGTTGGCGCGTTGAGCAGCGGTTTCCAGCGCAGACAGAATATCAGCGCGTGCATCCGCTACAGCCATTTTACCCGTGATGCGATAGCCGTGTAGGGCTAATTGCTGGCCTATCCAGGCCGAGTTTGTATCTATTACTTGCCCTAATAAAATTTCATCGCCAATGAGGATGAGATAGACGTCCATGCTAGTCGTTTGCCTTAATAGGCTGCAAAACTCGAAAGAAGCAGATTGATTGCGCATCAATCGCGCTCTTTGAGGAGAATTTTACAGCACTTCTACCCAACGGCCTGCCGTACTTGCGCGAATACGGCTGTCGTACATTGCTTCGCAACTCACGGGCGGTAAATAGTATCGTCCTGCATAAGCAGCGTTGAGTCGAATGCGATATCTACGCATGTGCTTTTCATGAGCTCCTCCGGGAAGATCGAAGTAAGTATATACGCGGTCGTCGCGAATGTCCTGGTAATCGAAAGCGCTAATACCGCTCTCTGCCATGCCATCCATGCGTGTGTTTTGAATTTCCCAACCAGAGGGAAATATTTGTGTGAGCGCTAGTTCATCAAAAGGAAAATTCAACCCAGAGTTGCGTAATACGGTTACTTCAGCAATGAAGTCAGTGCCCCTAGACAAGCGCTCTACTTCTATTGGATTGCCTTTTGTATCCAAATAGCGGACATCAAGAGCAATGTTCTCGGCTTTTTCCTCACTTTCTAGGGCTTCCTCAGGCGCCAACTGTCCAATTGCTACTGCGCGTACGTAAAGACGCGCTTTACCTGTATTCTTTACAGTTATCCGCTGTACAGTAGTTTTCGTGGTTAGCATTACCAAGGCAATGGGTTTTTGGGTATTTCCCTTTTGTGCGCTGCCGCCGTTAAACTGGAAAGTAAATTGTGGGCCACCAGGATTGAATTTATCTACATATTTCGACAGTGCGCGTAAAGTAACTGCTAAGCTTTGCGTATTCCACTCTCGTGAAGATTCGCCTCCTAGTTTCTGGCAAATATCTTGGACGAGTGTCTCTGCCCGTTTCTTATCGCCCAGGGCTACATAAGTTTCCAGTTGGAGAGCCTGATCTCGGAGGGTAGAGGCAAATGTACTCCCATACCAGTGGTAGTCCCAGTCTTCGCGCCATTTTTTTGCGATCATCTCGCGAGCGACTTCACTTTTGCCAGCTTGAGCGTAAGCGGAAGCTAAGAGAAATGCCGCTTGCCGATACAAGTTTTTCTGTTCTTTGAGCCGGTTCATGGCACCTAACTCTGGTTTGCCCGCTAAGGCAAGGGCATAGAGGCGGTAAGCTTGGGTGAGCTCCTCGTCGTAAGAATACCAAGTGCTGTGTGCGCTTGTAGTGGGCACCCAACGCCGAGCGCTTTGGGTAAGTTGCTCCAGCCAAGGCTCGAGCATGTTGGGTGAAACGACATATCCTTTTGCTCGCGCCTCAAGCAGGAAGTGGCCGGCGTATATATCGCTCCACGTATTGACAAAGCTACCGCTAGGCCAATAAGTAAAACTCCCATTGGGCATTTGATAGCGTCGCAAGCGGTCAAGAGTTGTAGTGATGTTGTTTTCCGCTTTTTCCTGTTGTTCTTTGCTTAGAGGAGCAATTAAGTCGGCGTAAAGTTGAGGGAAGGCGCCCGAAATAATCTGCTCAATGCAACCATGAGGGTAGCGCAACAAGTAATCCAGATGGCGACTAAGATTAATTGGGGGCAAGGAGCTTACTTCAAGGAAGAGGCGTTCGACATTGGCGTAGCGGGCTAAGTCTATGTTTGCTTTCCATTCACTTCCAACTTCAGCGATGCCTTCCCAGACAGTCGTTTGCACTGGATTAGGATTGCGTATTTCAATGTCCACTACTTCGCGGGCGGTTTCGCCGCCTCCAATTGCCTCGACGACAAACTGAGCTGCGCCAATCTTGCGACCTACTTCCACGTCAAAATAGACGACTTGGCTGCCAGGTTGGGTAAAAGAAAGGGTGTGGCTAGTAGGGCCAATAATCCGCGCAGTGCCACGCTTCTCTGTTAATCGCACAGTAGCACTTCTAACACTTTTCTCAACAGCGAAGATTTCAACGGGAAGACGCACTGTTTCACCTGGACCCAGAACACGTGGCAAGGTAGGCAACACCATGACGGGTTTGCGTACAGAGCATGTTTTTTCGGTCGCGCCATAGGCACCCTTACCTCCTGGAGCAGGGGCCGAACACACCGCCATGATGCGCACTGAACCAATGTAATTGTCGAGCATCAATTGATGTTTCGCTGTTTTGCCTTTTTCTAAGCGAAACGGCCCCAAGTGGCGTACAACAGGCCTGAATCGGCTTACTTGAGCAGCTTGACGGCTCTTTTGGTTGATGGCATCGCCCCCAATACTCAATATGCGTTCCAAGCTGGCGCCAAAGGCCCCCAAGACGTAATCATACACGTCCCACGTTTTGACTCCTAGCGCTTCGCGGGCGTAGAAGGCATCCCAGGGATTTGGCGTCTGAAAGCGCGTGAGATCAAGCAAGCCCTCATCCACCAAAGCCAAAGTATAAGTGCACGGTTTTCCTGATGTCTCGCGCAGGCTCACAGTGAAAGGTTGACCAGGTCGAATAACAGAAGGCGCCTCCAGCATGGGTTTAAGACGAGTAGCTGGATTCTCTACCACAATTGGAGCAACACCATACATGCGAATAGGTAGGTCGTTGACCGTTTGTGCATATGGCTGCAGAAGACTCACATGCGCATAGACGTTAGGCGTCATCTCTGCTGTGGCCTCAAAAGTTAAGAGGTTATCGCCTGCCTTGGCGTCAAACCAGCGATGTTCTAAGACGCGCAAGCCATTTTCTAACGTCAGTAAGATCCGCCCTTTTTCAGAAGCGGGCACACGCAGCGTCACTTTTTCGCCGACGGCGTACTTGTCCTTGTCCACGGAAAAGGCCAGCATGGCCACGGCCTGACGGCTAGCTAAGTCGCTGCGGTCGTTAGGGTATCCCGTCCAGAAAAAGTCTCCACTGGCGTGTCCACCCTCTTTGTCCACCGCACGAACTAGGTAGCGCCCCCACTGATTGGGTTTGACGAACCAAGTAGCGATGCCACGACTATTTGTGACGAGCGTCGCTTTTGCTATAGCACTCACATGGTCGGCGCTATTAAATTGAGCTACGTCGTTCTGTTGGCTTTCGTCCCACCACCAGCGCCAATTGCACAAATAAAGGCCAACGTCAACTTCGCGGTTAGGCATAGGATTGCCGTTAACGTCTACGCAAGCGATTTGAATTCGGCCGCCTTTGAAGTCAATGCTTTTGTAGCCCTCTTTCAAAGAGGGGATACTCACGCCTACAAAGCGCGGATAAGGATAATAATCTACGGCAAAGTTGTCGGTGCTGAAATCTCCTCCTCGCTCGAAGACTCGAGTTTTAAAGCGGGCAACGAGGCGTCCAGGAGCTTCCTGAATGTTACCGATGCGCAAGGGAATGCTAGCTTGCCCGCCTTCATCTAAGTAGCCATCGAAAATAGTTTCTGGCTCGCTCCAGAACGAGCGCGTAGGGTCGTCGAAGACAAAGTTGCCAAAGTTTTTGAATTCTGTCTTTACAGGGCTCAGTTGCATTTCGACGCGAGCTTGAAGACCAGAAGCTGGGGCGCCGTGCAACCAGTTGGCGCGCAGCAAGGCACTGCGGTTTACGTCAGCAGGGGTGAGGATTTTTTTTCCTAGGTCAAATTCAATTTTGAGACGATTGGGTTTTATGGTCTCAATTTTAAGGGTTTGGCTGAAAGAGACTCCTCCTACTTCAACACGGGCAGTCCAGTTGCCGGTTGGCGCATCGGGTTGAGTAGCACAATGAAAGGCATAGACGCCACCTACATTTTGGGCTGTAGCGGTTCGATAGTAAATGGTGCCACGCGGGTCGCGCAATTCAAAGCCAACCGGGTGTGCAGGCGGGAGTTGGCCATTTCGGTCCTCGAGCACGAAGTTAAGATAAAGGGAGTCTCCTGGCCGCCAAACGCCGCGTTCGCCGTAGAGGTAACCTTTTAGTCCTTTTTGAGCCTCGATGCCAGCCACCTCAAAACGGCTCAACGAAAGCGAAGCACCGTCGGCGAGACGCAAGTAACCGCGCCGTTCACCGCGTGTAGCCACGATGAGGAAGGGCGTTTCGCGCAGCTTTTCTGCATATGCCGTCCCGTCGCCGTTGGTCTGAATTTCGGTTATGGGTTGCAGTTGATAGTTAAGTAGCTCGATTTTTACTCCACCTACAGGTTTTGCAGTGAGCAAGTCAGTTGTACATAAAAAGAGAGAACGGTCGCGACCCCACTTCGCAGTGATGCCTAGGTCACTCACAAACACATTTCGGGCTACAAAATGTTCCGAATAATAATACTCGGGTGCACAAGGATTGTCGCGATTTTCCCAGGTGTACTCCTCGTCTTCACTCCAATCGTCAGAGAAGTAGATGCCGCGATAGCCGCCCCAAAGGCTTTTTATTTGGCCATTTTCATCCATGGCGCCGAAACGAGTTAGCTCCTCCTCCTTGTCTGCAGCAGTTGAAACCGGACAAGCATAAGCGGCGTAGGAACGGCGAAACGACAAGCGAACTTGATAAATGGCTCCAGGGTCTTTTTGAATAAATTCCGAAAGATCAAGAGCGTATCGCTGCCAGGTGGCGCTGTTCGCTTCGGGGTTGAGGTCAGAAAGGGCTATTCTTTGTTGATGAATGATCTTGCCCACGCGCTCTAGCTCATTTTCGCCTTCCAGGTCATTGATTTGGAGAAAGTGTAGGATGTTACTCTGAAAAATCTTAAAAATCTCTAAGTCTACGGCGCGCAATCCGGTAGCTTCAAAAGGAAATAAGATTTGGCCCGCACTATTTTTAGGCACGATGGCGCCATTACCCACAAGGCGTACCTGAGGCTTAAGGGCGCCAAAATCTAGGAGCCATTCAGTTCGCTCGCTTAGTAGCGCGCCATTTTCACTGCGCAAGCCGTCTTCTACGATGAGGAGATGTTTGTCTGTAAGCGGCTCGCGAGGATAGACGCGTATGAAGTTGCCGTTGACTGCAAAACGGAGGTCGATATTCGAATCGTCAAAGTGAATAAGACCATTAAGGTCAGTTCCTGTCGACACAGGGTCAGAAAAATTAAGCAATACATAGGGTTCCACGCCGCGTACGATACGGGCATTCAGTGTAGCAAATTCGCCTAAACTGGGCACAGTTATCTTCTGTTGGCCATCTTTTTCGGGAAGGCCCAGCGGCTTGCCCGACCAGCGCAAATTCACACTTGAGCGCATGGCAGAGCGCTCAACACCTTCGGCAGTAAATTCGTGCGTCTTGCCGTCGCTGCTGTGCTTCCAGCGCATAGATAAGCGCTTATCCCCCTGGTGAGCGCTGAGGACTTGTTCAACAGCATCGGCCTCTACCAAGTCGTTGGTCAGCAGGCGGCCAGTTATGTGATACGTGCGTCCTCCTTCTTCAGAGCGAAGGCCATCTATCTCAATTTCAAAAGCTAACGGCCGTACACCGAAAGAAAACTCAAACGTCTTTGCGGCTTCAGAGACGTCGCCAAAAATCTTATCTAAGGCCACTTTGGCCGTGTATCGCTTCCCTTGTGCTAAAGGTTCCTTCGGTTTTAGGCGCAGGGTATATTCGTCTTGCCAAATAGCCTCGCCTGCAATGGACGGCGATACTGACCAAATGTCTGAAGCTACTTTTTCTCCAATTTGCTCTCGACCTACAGCTGCTCGAGCAAAGCGCACTAAAATGGCGTCGCTTCGGCTAACACCACCACCTGTATAGGCGCTGACGTAGCGTGCTATCTCCTCTAAATAAGCATCTTTGTAACCTGTTCTCTTACAAGCAAAAAAGGCAACTATGGCCAGCCCAAGTAGCCATCCGAATTTCTTAACCATAAAAAATCCATTTTGGGAATAAAAAATTTTAGGCCCTAAATATAGGTAGAGGCAAGACGCAAGAAACTCGTCACAAGATTAATTTTTCTAGGCAAGAAGATGTCATTTATAACCTCCATTCAGTGACGGTAAAACGGTCAAGAAATTTATTTCAGAGGCAAATTTTTTAAAAAAGGAAGTTCGTCAAAGACGTTGCTTTAGTGCTTCACTTGTAAGCGAACGCTCGGACTGCGCTGCGAAGCAGCGATCCAATGGGCAAAATAAGTTCCAGCAGGTAGGTCTTTCAGCATTACTTCGGTTTGGGTACTCTCGGGTGGCAGCCAGGCATGTGCTACCCAGCGGCCCATGAGGTCTAGTATTTGCAATTGAGCGCTCTCGCCTGCCGGAAGGCGATATTCGAAAACAGCATGCTGTGTAGCCGGATTGGGTCGAACGCTGAGCCAACCCGGTGCTGCCTCGTCTTCGCGTTGTACACGCACGGTAGGTGAGTATTGAACAGTTCCGTCGAGGTCGCGCATGCGCAAGCGATAGTAAACTTCACGCGGCGGATGGACATCGGCAAATTGGTAGGCTGACCTGCCTTGGGCCGCAACGACGCCTCGTTCTATCCAACCAGAGAAGCCATCCACAGAGCGCTCTACATGGTAAGCCGCTAGCCGCTGTTCTTGACCCACATTCCACTCTAGCAGGTTGTCTTGTTGACGGGCGCGCGCCGAAAGGCTAATAAGTTCTACAGGTAAGGGAGAAAAGGGAAAGCGCGCCCCAATTTCCGAAAAACCGGGCACTTGAGCTTCTATCCAAAAAACACCGGCATTGCCCACTGGCGCCGCCACAGGCGTCAGCGTAGTAAATGAACCACTGTTGTTGGTGGGTGTACAGTCCTCGTTGGGGCCGTCGTAGTGAGTCATGAGCAAGTCTGCATACGTACCATTGTATCCTGAGGCATTGACGAGCGCGGTCAACTCGTTGTTCGTGTGTAGGGTTCGCACCATTTTAGGTTGATTAGCGTTATTCGTGCAGCTAATGTCAAAATAGCGCTGCATGTAAAAATGATTGTTGTGGAATGCAGGGCTATTGGTGCGGATAGCACGGACAGTAACGTTGCCTAGGTTGTGGGGTGTTTTAATGGCTAAAATAGGCAATCCAATGTTGAAGGGAGTAGGTTGAGTATAGATGTTAAACCACCGGTCGGGGTTAGTACTGCCATTTATAGAACGTACGTAATTAGTGCAAGTAGTGCTCAAAGCAGGCAACACAACGGTTTCGTGTACCTCTAAGCAAAAAGTGCCTGTCTGATTACCATAGCCATCTACTTGCAGGTAGTAAGTTGTCCCCGGAGTGAGACCTGTGTAGTAAAGTACGGTGTTGTAGCCTCCTCCCACTGTTCCGCCGTCTTCATTAGAAGAGAGGAATTTATGGCTGCTATAATTATTAGGTGTATTGGTAGAATACAGGGCTACTTGCGTGTCGTCTAGCGTTCCCTGTGGACTAAGGTCAGTAGTAATTTTCACCGTCCCTGAAGCTGGGGCGACGAATTTGAACCAAACAGTATGGCTTATATTGGTAGCCCAATAACCGCCGTTAGCGGGAATGGGATTGTATTCACCGCTCGAAGTGCTAGCTCCGGTATTTCGGAATGGGTTGACTCCCGGACAGGGGGCATCTACTGTAATTTCAATAGCATGCTGAGCTTCATTGTTGAGTAAAGGCATAGAAATATTCAGCGGACCAGTCCAGGTACTGTAGCCACTGGAGCCGCAATTAGCGCGCACATAGCATTGATAAATGACGCTGTGTTGAAGACCTGTCAAGGTATAGGGGTGAGAGGTTGTGCTCACTACTGTGCCCGTGCCCTGAGCAAAACCAGTTAGACCATACTCGATGTCCCAGCTTTGGGGAGCCGGGCCACTCTGCGTCCAGTCTATTGTAGCACTGTTGTTCGAGGTGCTTACTACTGCTAAGTCTGTGGGCGCATTACAAGGCGTACCTGTAGTAGTGAAGATGACACCAGCGTAGTAAGGTGAGTTATTGTTGCCACAAACAGAACGCAGTTGAACCTCATAATCCGTGCCGCTACTTAAACCAGTTAAAGTGTGAGGACTGGTGGCGTTGTTGACTGTCGTCCAGCTGTTGACGCCAACTACCCGATACTGTAAAGTATAGCCGGTAGCGCCCGACACTGCCGCCCAGCTCACCTGAGCAGAGTTATTAGTGATGTTGCTCACGGTGATGTTTGTAGGAGGGTTGCATGAGGGTGCAGGCGGGCAGGAATTTGGAATGCAGCCGTTGTTAGCAGCATAGGTGGTTTCGTCTCGAATCTTGTTGCCCGGAAGCGGACCAAAGCCATTGTTGAAATTGATGCCCACGCCAGGTACTAGGTGGCAGTAACTCATGATAGTGCCACCATTCGTAGGAGTAGGCCCAGGAGGACAATTGCCCTCTGGCGTATAGCAGTCGTCAATGGCCCCTCCCGGCCAGCCGCACCAATGGGTATGGTGTGATCCTACATTATGCCCCATTTCATGCGCAACGACCATGACCGACCAAGAATACGTGGGAAAATTCTCGTAAGATGAATGAATGCCGCTAAACGCATATTGAAAACCTGGTACGCAAAGCACATCTAAATAAGCAATGCCGCCCAAACCACTACCTCCCAAACTGAATAAGTGCGCTAAATCGCCATCAAAGGAGGTTCTGAGCGCCTTAAAGTCATCTAAGGCCTCAGAAGATGAACTCGTGCTATAGCTGTCCGGAGTGACCCATACGTAAATGCGCGAAATGACTGTAGAAATTTGCTCGTTGTTGTAGAGAGTAGCTACTTGATTGAATAGACCAGAAGCATAATTAACTGTTTGCGCTACAGAAGAATTTTTGTTAGTAAACAGTTCATGATCGCACTCGACAAAGACCTCGATGCAACCAGGAACGTTTTCGGGTTGCTCAATTTTTTTCGGTCCGGGCTCAGAGCCACCCGGGCGTTCAAGTACCGTACAGGAAAACGCCGGTCGAGATAGCAAGTCATGTTCAGCGTAGGCGACATACAAGCGGTTATTCTGCGGCAACTCCATGCGTCCAATTACCAAATTACCCACGGTATTGCTAGAAACAAAACCCATAAGCTCCGTTTCGAAAAAACTGAAAGACGCCAAAGAAGTGTAGTCACCTCGAACGCAACCGCGATAATAAACCCCTGCTTCATAGGAAGCTGGCCCGAGGTTCGTCTCTACACGGAAGCGTGCGCTAAGCGGCGATTCTTCGTACAGATCGACATGGAGCAGCCCTGAACTCGTTGGCAGTGCTAGCGTTATATAAGGCGGGCGTTTATCGCATAGCGCCTTGAGTCGCGTAAAATCTAGCTCCAAAAACGTTGCCTTTCGCACAACATTCTCTGCTCCAGGATATGGACGGTGTGCTAAGGAGAAGACCGATACAGGTACAAATTCGGCGCCCCTCGCGCGCAGGTCGCGCACGTTCTGAGGAACAGGCTTGAGGCTTTGTGCCAGAAAAGTAGAGGGTAGGAATACGAAGGCGGTCAAGATTAGAAGGGAAGACCGTTTCATTTGTTGGCAGACGGGTCTCATAAGAATTAATTTTTTCAGAGACAAAACTACTGGATAACGAACAATTCAACGGAGTTTTGTGCGCAATAAAACATTGTTTTCTTAAAAAATTGCGGTATTTCTCCTAAATGGAGTTCATTCGTTATGACGCGTCGTTATTTTATACAAAACACAGTATTGAGCGCTGCCGGGCTATGGATAACTGAAGCAATAGACAAGAAAAGCGCTGTTTCTAAGAATCCGCGTCGCCGGACTCCTCGTTTAAGTCCGGGAGCTACAATTGCGCTAATAGCACCCGCGGGTCCTCTGTCGGATGAGCGGCTGCAACAAGCCCTCACTAACCTCTCTACACTGGGTTATAGCGTGCGCGAAGGAACAGCCTTGCGCCATCGAAAAGGTTATCTAGCGGGCGAGGATGCTGATCGCCTTCGGGATTTGCACTGGGCCTTCGCCGACGCTGCAATAGATGCCGTTTGGTGCGGTCGAGGAGGGTATGGCGCTACGCGCATCCTCCCTCGCGTTGACTTTCGCCTAATTGCCCGCAATCCTAAGCCATTTATCGGCTATAGCGACATCACTGCCCTCCATATTGCCATTGGACAAAAGGCAGGGCTTGTTACCTTCCATGCTCCAGGAGCATCTGCTCTTTTACCTCCTGACACGCTTCAATATTTACAGGCTGTGCTTGTCGAACCCCAAGTGCCTTACACGCTCACTGCTTCGCCTTTTGCCATAGACCCGCCCCCAATGACTATATCCCCTGGAAAAGCTAGTGGTGTCCTTATCGGAGGGAACCTTACCCTACTGACCGCCTTGGTGGGCACACCTTTTCAACCGTCCTTTCGCGGTAAAATCGTCTTTATCGAAGACATTGGCGAACAGCCCTATCGCATAGATCGCATGTTTACTCAGCTGCTGCAGGCTACTGACCTGCGCAAAGCCGCTGGCATTGCCCTAGGTACTTTCATAGACTGTGGCCCTAAAACTGGTGATTTCTCCTTCTCGTTGGCCGAAACCCTTCATTTCTGTCTAGGTAATTTAGGGATGCCCATTGCCTATGGCCTGCCCTTTGGGCATATGAATAACCAAGCAACACTGCCTTATGGCATTCGCGCAGAGTTAGATGCAGATAAGATTTCTCTTACGTTGTTGGAGCCGGCCTGTATTTGAGTTAGTTTTTGCGAAATTCCGGCGGCTTGATCACTGTAAACACGCGCGAAATATTAAATCCGAATCGAATGCCACTAGGGGTGCCAAACCATCGGTCTGTCGTTTCTGTAATAAAGCCTTTATACGTCATATCAGCCGAATTGGTAAAGTGAAGCTGAAACACATGCCCTCCCGTCTCAACGTCGAAACCTACGGACAACACATTGACATATTGAGGCGCTAACTGATTGGGAAAAACATAGTAATATTCCGCATTAAGCGTGACGCGGCGTGTGAGCCGAATGCGCCCTGCCAACCCAATCGAATATACGTCGTTCTTCTCCGCCCGAGTGGCCACTAAATTGCGGTGTACTAAAGTCGGCATTAGCTGCAACGTCAGGTAATCGTTGAACTTACGAGCCAACAATACCTGAAAAGTGTAGTACAAACGCGAAGAAAAGCGATTATCCCTTTCTGGATTAGCAAAGCGTATGGTTCTGATTTGTGCATCAACCACCGCAGATAAACTAATAGGCATGTTGCGTTTGCCCGTTGACTGTCGCAAAATCTTATATTTTAGAAAGCCATCGTAAATTTTTTCCTTGCTATTTCGCCCAATCCCAACCATGAGACGATCTGAGATGCCGTAGTCTAATCCAACGCGGATAGTGGCGCCGTCGAGGCCAAATGCATCGTATAGTCCCTGGTTAAGAGGCGAAAAGCGGTGGAAGATTTTGAAGTCTAGCACACCAGCCGCCGTATTTTCAATGGAATGCCCGTTGACTACGCGTGTGGTCTTGAAACTGGCTGTGGTGTATTCGATTTCCTCTTCCTCCTCTAAAAGAGAAAGTAGGTCATCTTTTTGAGCAAATAGTTTTGAGACATTATTCCACCAAAGAAGACCTGAACAAATTATAGCATAGGAAAGGCGTAAAGGAAATGCATTCATTGCTCAGAAAAAATTCTTAAAGGGTGAATGAATGTATTTGGAGAATTTCCCGAAAAATAATGATTGGGTGGTAGAAAATGTTCAATCCAAGCCAAAAAAGTTAGCCACAAACCATGGATTTGCTAGGCTGCAGAGCAACAAAGACTTGCAAGAATGTTCCCTATGCTGGCAAAAGCTGTTCGACAACGCACTCTAGCCTTACACTCCCAGAGGCCGAAGGTTTTACTTAATCCACCTTAATTAGAGGTGAAGAAAACAATAGCGAAGGTAGGTTGCTTAGTTTTTCACCAAGTTTGTCGCAGATGTCGTATTCGAAAGGCTTGTTCAGGTGCTTCGAGTTGGCGTGTAGTAGTAAATAGCACAGTGCGACGTTCGCCTGGCAGCAGGTCAAAATAGTTGTCAGAGAAGCGCCCAGGTATACTGGTGCTCAGATGGACATTTTTGGCTAGAGCTGGGCTCTCTAGTTCTAATTGATAGCCGTTGTCAGTAGCGACAACGCGTAAAGAAACGGTTGTTTCTGGTAATAGAAGTTTTTTGGGCGGAGCAAAATAGACGATGCGTCGATGGAGCAATTCGCCTGTAGAAGAAAGCAGTCGAATATCTGCTAGCGCCTCTTCCTCCTTGCGGCGATCGAGCAGAGTCCGTACGGGTGTTTGCCAGAGGAGGCGCGCTGAGTCAGGTCGCAATGTGAGGTTAGAAATAGCAACTTCGCTTAAGCGCTTGCCTTTGAACGTAAGCGCTCGAATATTTAGGGAAACTGGTATGGAGTCATGGGGCAGGTCGGTAGACCCGAAGATTTTGAGTAGGCCATCTTCTATGATAGGCAGAATCACAACGGGCTGGAAAGCATCGCGCACGTAGTAATGCAGAGCCTTCCAGCGGCCATAATAGTCTACACTTGACCATGAAGCCACGGGCCAAACATCGTTCAGTTGCCAATAAAGCGTGCCCATGCAATAGGGCTTGTTGCGTCGGTGAGCTTCAATACCGATGCGCATGCCCTCAGCTTGAAGGATTTGACTAACATAGACGAAATCCTCAAACGACTGAGGAACGCGGAAGTCGCGCCGCAAGTACTCAGCGATAAGGGCATTGCCGCGCGGATGCTTTTGATGAATGAGCATGACTCGGCTGTCTAAAAGGCGGTCTTCGGGTTGGGTAAAAGCCTCAATAGTAGCCCAGTCGGGAAATGATTGAAAGCCAAATTCACTCATGAAGCGCGGCACTTTCTTGTTAAATACTTCGAAGGGTTCCTCGTCGTGCCAAACGCCCCAGTAGTGAGCATCTCCTTCGCTTAGAGATCTAGGATTACTGCGGCCGAATTTAGGCGAGCTTTCCCAATAAGGCACACCACCTGCGTAATTGGCCACATAGACAGGGAGTAAGTCTTGAAAGAGGATCTGATAGTCTCGCCATATTTGCCTGCGCTGCGCCTCATTGAAAACCATTTGCCAGCCCCAGTGGTGCCAGCCTTCGTTGTTTTCGTTGTTGCCACACCACAGGGCAATGCATGGATGCTGGCGCAAGCGCTCGATCTGTTCCAGAGCTTCTATGGCGGCGTTTTTCAGGAATCGACCTCCGCCCGGATACATTGCGCAAGCGTACATGAAATCTTGCCAGATTAAGATGCCTCGAGCATCGCATAGCTCGTAGAAGGCGTCATCTTCATAGATGCCGCCGCCCCACACTCTCAACATATTCATGTTGGCTGCCAAAACGTCATCAAGCAAGCGCTGATAGTGTTGAGGTGTGACGCGGTCTTGGAAAATATCCATTGGTATATAGTTAGCGCCCCGGATGAAGATAGGTTTGCCATTAAGGCGGAAATAAAAAGTTTGGCCCTGAGCATCTGGCTCTGTGACGAGCTCTATAGTGCGTATGCCCGTGCGTACTTGGCGCCGCTCAATAAGTTGATACCCGCGTTTAAATTCTACAGTAAAGTCGTACAAATATGGCTCGCCCATGCCAGCGCACCACCAGAGACGCGGATTAGATACGCTGAATGTGATGGAGTCCTCCCAAAGGCCAGACTGAATGTCGCGCGATTCGATGCTCTTTCGCCGCCCCTCTAGAAGAGAAACCTCAAGGAGCATAGGCATGTCGGCCCGATAGCGAAAGCGAGCAACCATTTTCGCCTCTTTTTCAGTAATCTGCTGGACAGCGATGAAAAGATCTTCTATCAAAAAATCGTCCCATGCTAGCAACTCAGGAGCCTTCAAGATGCCACACCCAACAAAGCGCGGCCCCCAATCCCAGCCGTAGTGGAATTGCGCCTTGCGCGTCATCGTCCGAATGCCGCCGGGCAATTCATAACCTAGCGCTTGCCACTCAGGTTCTACCTTTCTAATAGGGCTTTCAAAATAAATGTGTAATTCGTTCCCCGTAGGCTTAAGCAAATGCTTGACATCGGCCTTCCAGGTACGGAACATGTTCTCCGTTTCTAGAATAAGGCTATCGTTGAGAAAAATATGTGCATAAGTATCTATGCCTCGGAAAATGAGTTGAATATGCTTTCGCTCAAGAATAGCAGTGGAAACATCAAAAGTGCAGCGAAACTCCCATTCCTCCCGTTCAATCCACTGGAGTTTCTCTTCGTTAGCTCCATAGAAAGGGTCCTCTATTTGGCCCGTAGCCAGCAAAGCAGTATGGATACTTGTAGGCACTTGAGTGGGCAACCACTCGCCCGTATGAGCCCTGCGGAACGACCAAGTCCCCTGAATCGGCTGGCGTAGCGGCACAAATGAAGGTTGAGTTTCGGCCGGCATGTAAAGGAAGAGTAAGAATAGGCTAAGTAAAATCAGTCGCATGCGGTCGTATTCAACAAAGGCCACCAAGGTGGCTCATCGTGGAGAAGGCAAAAATCTGGAGTAGCAGGCAAACAAAAGCAGAATTTATTATCGAAGTCCTGTGCATGATAGCCTTTCAGTCGCCTAATTTGCTTAGAAAAAATCTGCTCTTATTAAGAATCAACACTTCGTAAAGAAACTGGCTTATCCGGTTTGAAAACGTTGAGATGAAAAAGGGCAAAAGTTTAGGCTTGTGGTACGAAACATCAACCCAACAACTTCTGCTCATGAACGTCGAAACGCTCATAAGCACAATGCCACAGCAAATGCCGAATGTGAACAAATGGCAACGCGATTTTTTTGACCACCACATGGGCTTGTTCTTGTCTCTTTGCAGCCAGTACACCTAGTTTGAATGCTGAGTACTGCGGCCAAAAGAACGAACTGATCTACTGCAACCACCACTAGAAGGACTCTGATTTTCAGACGTTTAACCGGCTCTTGACCGACAAATGCCCTGGCCATGCACGCCTGATTGCCTTTGACCCTTCTTACCTTTCTAAGCGCGGCAAGCGCATGCCCGGCATGGCTACTTTTGGTCTGGCTGTGCAAAGAGGGCGCAGTGAGTTCTGGAATGGTGCGGTTTTGCGGCGGTGGACGTACAGGCCAACCCAGCGGTGCACGATTTAGCAGCCCAAACCTTGCCACAACAGAGCCAGAGGCTGAGGGATTTACACAATCACCTGTTGAGGCAACAGGCGCCCAAACGGCTCAAAAGGAGCCGATATTTAGCAGTCGATGCCTTCTTTTGCAAGAAATCCTTTGTGGACACAGCGCTCGAAAGCGGCCTTGAGGTCATCACCCGCCTGCGCGACGATGCGGTGCTACCTTACGCGCTACCACCCAAAAAGGAGGGCCGAAGAAGGCAGCCTAAAAAATATGGCGACCGCTTTTCGGCCCGAAAGGTGGACGCCCAGCAACTGCCGTGCGTCGCCCAGAAGGAGAGTCATCGTATTTACGCAGGCGTGGCTTTCGTTGTCAAATCGCTCAGACGCGTGGTTAACATTGCCATCGTCCATGAACTAAACCAAGACGGCGTCGTCAAATCAGTCAAGCGCTTCATCTGCAGCACGGATTTGAAATTCCCGGCCCAAGACATCTGGTCACGGTACAAAAGCCGCTTGCAAGTGGAGTTCTTGTACCGCGACGCCAAGCGACACACCGGCCTAGCCGATGCTCAAAACCGGCACCCAAAAGCGCTGGAATCCCCCTTCAACTTGTGGCTAACCGCCGTATCCGTTGCCAAAGCCGTCCACTCCCTATCCAAAGACAAAAGACAGAGGAGGCCATTCTCGATGGTCGACGTTAAAACGCAGGATTTCAATGAACGGATGACCGACCGAATTTTTGACATGCTCGCCGAGTTTCTGAACCTCACAAAAAATCATCCCGAAATCGGAAAACTGTATGACCTTGGAAAAATCGCAGCCTAATTCTTTGCGAGCTATTGATCGACATATCAACTTAAAAACATCCCTTACTTTTTGTGCCTTTTTGGAAAAAGACCGTATTTTCGGTGTGCTTTTTTCGCAGTGTCTGCCTGTAATAGGGCGCTCAACTAAGAGATTTCTATGTTCAAGCTTAAGACATTTGACCGATATCTCATTCGCAAGTACGTCTCAACCTTCTTCTTCTCTCTGCTCATCTTTACGGCTATCTCAATGGCCATTGACTTTAGCGAAAAGGTAAAGTCTTTCATTGAGAAACCTTGTACATTACAAGAAATTTTAATAGACTATTACTTAGGCTTCATCTTTTACATGGGTGGCCTACTGCTGCCCTTATATGTCCTGATAGCGGTGATTTTTTTCACGTCGCGCATGGCATTTAATGCAGAAATCTTATCCCTTCTAAATGCAGGCGTGAGTTTTCGGCGTCTACTGAGGCCCTACTTGCTGACTGCTCTTGGCATTTTTATACTGCATCTAGCCCTCAATCATTTTGTTGTACCCTACACGAGCAAGGCGCGATTAAAATTCGAGCGCACCTACGTATGGACAGATCCCAAAGGTCGCAACAGCAACGTGTACATGTTAGTAGCTCCTGACACGCGCATTTTCGTGCGAGACTACAATCCGAATAATCAAACCATTATTGGCCTGCGCGTAGACAAATTTCACGGTAGCCGCCTTGTCAGCCTTCTCCATGCGCAACAGGCGGAATGGAAGGAGGAGTCTCAGCGCTGGCGTCTGAGTGCGTATACCATACGCACTTTCGATGGCTTTCGCGAGACATTTGTTGATGGTTCGCGTCCTCTGGACACTGCTCTTCTCTTGACGCCCGAGGATTTCGTATGGTTCCACAACCTGAACGAAGAGATGACTACTCCAGAACTGTTGGCTAGCATTGAACGCGACCGCAAGCGCGGCCTAATTACCTCCAGGCAGTTTGAAATTGAACTCCATCGCCGTACGGCCGATGCTTTTACTACCCTGATTCTCACGCTTATAGGTGTAGCAGTAGCTGCTCGAAAAGTGCGAGGTGGAATGGGCTTGCACTTAGCAGTGGGTATTGGCCTTGGTGCCGCCTATATTTTGCTCTCTAAGTTTGCCGTATCGTTTGCTGCTAGCGGCACTGTGCCACCTTCGATAGGCATGTGGATGCCTAATATGGTTTTTACTGGAGTGGCTTTTTGGCTGATGCACAGAGCGCAAAAATGAACGCTATTCGTTCTTTAGCAGCTTTATCTGATCCTGCGCAAATAAGGCAGAGTACCTTTCTCTTCCGCAGTCTTCTTTCCATTTAAACAAATCCTAATAAGTAAAGGCGAACCCTACTTTATACAACAAAAGGCTTTGTTTTTCAATCTTATACACTCGTGTTTAATTACTTTAGGATTCTAATCGCTCCGCTACATACTCCTTGTATTTTCGCCCAATGGGTAAAGTGCGCCCACCTATCTCTATCTCTGCTGCTGAAAAGGAATCAATTTTATCAATAGCCACTAAGAAGGAGCGATGAATGCGCAAGAAATGCTCGCGTGGCAACATCTCCTCTAACTCATTAAGGTGGTAATGAGTTGGATATGAATGATCGGGAGTGTGAATAATCACCGTATCCTTGAGACTTTCGATAAATAGGATCTCATCTAAATAAATCTTTACTGCCCGTTTTTGAACGGCAAAGAAGTAGAATGGTCTTTGGGAAAGCGATTTTCGATAATTGTGCGCTAT
Source organism: Saprospiraceae bacterium (assembly GCA_025055285.1). GTDB lineage: Bacteria > Bacteroidota > Bacteroidia > Chitinophagales > Saprospiraceae > M3007. The sequence goes on along the minus strand of JANWXM010000005.1, from coordinate 33,957 downwards.
TTCCTGAATGCGGTGGGTGTGTAAAATTTTGTTTACCGCCTTAGTAAATCGGTTAAATTCTATGGGTTTGAGTAAATAGTCTACAACTTGTAGGTCGAAACCTTCAACGGCGAACTCGTGATAAGCCGAAGTAATAATTACCTTAGGTTGGTTTGGGAGAGCCTTCACGAAATCCAAGCCTGTTAGTTTAGGCAAGTTTATATCTAGGAAGATAACGTCTACTGGCTTTTCGCGCACAACTTCTAACGCTTTGAGCGCATCAGGGCAGACGTCTACTAATTGAAGAAAAGGCGTCATTTGAATGTATTCGGCTAGGATTTCAGCTGCTAGCGGTTCATCTTCAACGATGATACAACGCAGAGGAGTCATGGTGCATCAGATATAAAGGGTAAGGAAATGACCATTTAAGTTTCCATAAAACAAAGAAATGGAAAATAGTTGAATTGTGAAACTCCTTATCAACGGCACTTTCGAATTATAACCCTAGGTCTTGCTTAACTTTAGTGAAGGCAGCTACACATTTTTGTAGGTGTTCGGGCTCGTGAGCAGCGGAAAGTTGGACTCGAATGCGCGCTTTTCCTTTGGGCACGACGGGATAGAAAAAGCCAATGACATAAATACCCTCGTCGAGCAGACGACGAGCAAAGGTCTGAGCTAGAGGCGCATCATAAAGCATAATGGGTACAATGGGATGCTCTCCGGGTAAGATATCAAAGCCAGCATCGGTCATTGCTTTTCGGAACCACCGCGTGTTTGCTTCAAGTTTATCGCGCAATGCCGTAGTGCTGCTTAAGAGTTCAAGTACCTTGAGGCTGCCTCCTACAATGGCTGGCGCCACTGTATTGGAAAACAAATAAGGTCGAGAGCGTTGACGAAGAACCTCTACAATTTCCCGACGAGCAGCAGTAAAGCCTCCGCTCGCTCCGCCTAGGGCTTTTCCAAGTGTACCCGTGATGATATCTATGCGCCCCATTACATTGCGGTATTCGTGGGTACCTCGCCCGGTCTTTCCCATGAAACCAGTGGCGTGACAGTCGTCAATTCCTACCATAGCATCGTAACGCTCAGCCAGATCACAGATCTTGTCTAACTGGGCTATGGTGCCATCCATAGAGAAGACGCCATCCGTAAAGATCAGTTTACGACGAGCTCCAGCAGCACAAGCTTCTTTGAGGGCATCTTCCAGAGCGTTCATATCGTTGTGTTTGTAGCGAAAGCGTTTAGCTTTGCACAACCGAATACCGTCAATAATAGAGGCGTGATTAAGTTCATCACTGATGACGGCATCCTCCTCCGTTAGCAGAGGTTCGAACAGGCCGCCGTTGGCATCGAAGGCGGCGGCATACAAAATGGCGTCTTCCATGCCTAAAAATTCCGCTAAACGTCGCTCGAGCTCTTTGTGAATATCTTGAGTTCCGCAAATAAAGCGCACCGACGACAGGCCATAACCATGCGTGCGAATGGCTGAGATGGCAGCTTCAATAACCTCTGGATGACTGCTAAGTCCAAGGTAATTGTTAGCACAGAAGTTTAGCACCTCTTTCTGCACCGTAGTGTCGATGACGGCTCCCTGAGGAGTGGTGATGATTCGCTCTTCTTTGTATAGGCCGGCTTGTTGAATTTCAGCCAGTTCACGCTCGAGAAAGGGTTTAACCGTAGTAAACATATGCTTATAAAAACGAAAACGTACACTAATTTTTCAGTTCCTGGACAATAAAGAATCCATCTGACCCTATAGGCTGGTAAAGGGGCATCAAAATGTAACCGTCTTCGGGAGCAAAGATGGGGCCGCTCGCATCATCGGCCAGATGTTCGCCGCGGCGTACGGGCTGGAAATTCACATATCCGGGTCTCATGCCAAACGCATCGCCTGGTCGGATGTGGTGCACATGACGCAAGCGAGTTACTTTCGGCAGTGTCGCCGAGAAGGCGCGCAGCAACCATTCGTGTCGGCTATCTACGTCTTCAGCGCGCACACACCCTACTGCTCGGAGCGTATGGATGACAGCTGCTATCGCGCGGCTCACTGACTCAGGGTCTTCGTGTTGACCCGCTTCAAAGGCTACACCTACAGAATAATAGGGATAACCTCCAATTTCGAAGCGATTGCCCGCTACATGATGCAACAACGTGCCTTGTAGTCCATCTAGCATACCCAGTACGACAGGAGCATGTAATTCCTTTGCTAGACGCAAACTGGCTTTGTCGTCGGTGGGTATGCAAAAAACACCTCCATTAGCAGAGGTGGTGTGCAAATCCAACACAACAAGGGCTTTTGGCTTATACTGAAGAACTTCCTCTTGTACAGCCGCTAACAGTTCACCCAATTCTCGCCATTCGGCCTGCCGCTCGGCAAGCGGCGTTTGTTGCATGCAGCGCAGGTGCAAGGGCGTCCACATGCGGTTAAGGTCTTGTTCGATGAACCGCTGCCCTATCTGATAGGCTTGAGTATTTCCTATGAGGCCAACAAGGCGTCCACTAAAAACAAAGTCAGGATTAACTTGCGGCTCCAGAGCTAATAAGCGAAAAACTTCTTTAACAGCCAGCACCCCTGCCGGCTCGTTGCCGTGTAAGGCAGCGATTACGATAACCAGCGCTCCTGGCCGGCTGCCTGTATAGCGTCCTATTAGGCGTTTCATGTGCGCAGCGCCACAAAGGTAAACAATCGCGCAATTGATGCGCATTCCGCGCTTTAACATGTTCAAAGCACAAGAAGCTCGCATGTTAACAGGACAAGAAAGATAGAGTTGAGCACTGCTTGTGCTCTGCTTAGAATTTTTTTCCAAAATGGCAAAAAGGATAAGAAGGCGATTTCATTCATCCCACCTGCCTAAGTAGACAGCCGCAAAATGCTCAACGGGCTGGCTTAAGTGAAGACAATCTCTCAGGAGAATGGCATTTTGCCTTTCTTGGGCATCCTCCGTGACCATTTCTGAAGGAGACACAAAGTCCTTCAATGTTTCAATGAATTGGCTGCATTCGCTAAAAAAGTTGTGGACAAAACGAGCCTTACAGCTACCCTCGTCGCGCCGTGAAATAGTCAATTGTCGAGGGAGCCCTTATTTTTGCCGCAATGACGCATTATTTAGACGAGCTTAACGATGTACAACGCGCAGCTGTGACTGCGACGGAAGGACCTGTACTGGTTATCGCCGGTCCGGGGTCGGGAAAGACACGTGTGCTAACCTACCGCATCGCCTATCTTTTAGAAAAAGGGGTAGAGCCTTGGCGTATCTTAGCATTAACATTTACCAATAAGGCCGCTCGGGAGATGACTGAGCGGATTGAACGCGTGGTCGGCCAAAGAGCCCGCCAAGTATGGGCAGGAACTTTCCATTCCATTTTTGCGCGCATCTTGCGCGCTGAGGCAGCCAGAATCGGCTATCCCTCTAGCTTTTCTATCTACGACACAGATGATACTACCAACTTGCTGCGCACCATCATTGTCAAGGAGATGGGTCTTGACCCTCAGCAGTATAATCCCGCTGTCATACGCTCGCGTATCTCGCTGGCAAAGAGCAATCTCCTCACGCCAGCACTTTACCGCTCCAACCCTCAAATGATGGAACAAGACCGCTTAGCCCGTCGGCCTTTCACTGTAGACATTTACGAGCGCTACGTGGCCCGCTGTAAACGAGCTGGAGCCATGGATTTTGACGATTTGCTTCTGCAAATGCACCATTTGCTGCGTCAGCATCCAGACGTAGCCGACAAGTATCGTCAGCGCTTTCAATATCTGCACGTGGATGAATTTCAAGATACAAATTTTCTACAGTACGCTATTCTTCTCTTACTGACAAAATATCCCGACAGCCCGGAAAATCTTTTCGTCGTTGGAGACGATGCTCAGAGCATCTACGCTTTTCGTGGGGCTACCATTGACAACATTCTCGATTTCAGTAAAGATTTTATTCAATTAAAAACCTTTAAGTTAGAGCAAAATTACCGGAGCACGCACCACATCGTATCTGCGGCTAATGAAATTATTGCTCATAATCAGCGTCAACTACCTAAAAAGATCTGGACAAATCGCCAAGACAGTCATCATAAGATTCGTTTATTGCGCTGCCTAACCGATGATGACGAGGCGCGTCGGGTAGTAGACCTTATTTTAGAGCAAAAAAACCGCTTTCATCTGCGCAACGGCGATATTGCTATCTTATACCGCACTAACGCTCAGAGCCGTAAATTTGAAGAGCAACTTCGTCGCCAAGACTTACCCTATCGCGTTTTTGGAGGCCTGTCGTTCTACCAGCGAAAGGAAGTCAAGGACTTGATGGCTTATCTGCGCTTGACAGTAAACCCTTACGACGAAGAAGCGCTAGTGCGCATTATTAACTATCCCGCGCGCGGGATAAGTGAGGCTACAGTAGACAAAATTCGGCAGCATGCTATTGCAAATAATCTCCCGCTGTGGGATGCTACGCTCACAGCCGACTTGCCCGAGCGCGCTCGAAAAGCAGTGCTGAATTTCCGCGCCCTTGTAGAAAGCTGGCAGCGCCGTGCTCAGGTAGAGTCCGCCTACACTCTTGCTGCTGATATATATCGCCAATCGGGCCTGTTGGATGAACTCAAAAGTGCACGAGGAACCGAAGAAGGGCTGAGTCGTCTACAAAACGCCAACGCCGTGCTCGATGCTATTGGCGAATTTACTGACCGTGCGGAGGTTCTCCTCTTAAACGAAGAGGAGGAGCAAACTTCTGATGCTTCGCTAGCGGCTTATTTACAAACGGTTACTTTGTTGACAGACGCTGATCTGGCGCACGATAGTCCAGACTACATTACCTTAATGAGTGCCCACGCCGCAAAAGGGTTAGAGTTCCGCAGCGTATTTATCACAGGCATGGAGGAAACGCTCTTTCCCTCCTTTTTTGCTCTAGAAAATCCTGGAGGGATAGATGAAGAAAGAAGACTTTTTTACGTAGCCGTTACGCGCGCTAAGGAATTTCTAACCATTTCTTATGCCGGATTGCGCTATCGGAACGGCAGGCCTGTGGAGAGCACACCGTCGCGTTTTCTCAGTGAGATTAGTCGCGAGCACTACGAGGATATAGGAGGTATCGGTTCGCGACGGGTCTCTGTGGAAACGCCCGCTCGCGCTAGCATTTCAGGGAACTTCACTAAGCAGAGAGTATCCGCTGCCTATCCTCAGACTTCCGCCTACATGGCCGATGACTTTAAACCCTCGCCGTTGGAGGCAATAGTGCCCGGTGTTCGGGTACGCCATCTCAAATTTGGTGAGGGCGTGGTCAAAAGCGTTGAAGGCGCCCGCGAAAATCGCGTCGCCTCTATTGTTTTTAACAACGACGAGGTTCCAGAGCGTCGGCTAGTGTTGCGTTTTGCCAAATTGATGGTATTGGATTAGTCTTCCCAGAGATCTTCAATAACCTTGCCCGTGCATCCGTTGGGTCGCATGATGCGCAGCAGTGCTGCTAGCGTAGGTGCTATATCGGTGATGCTCACTGGTTCAAAGGTCTGGCCTGGTTTTATTTTCCAGCCGTACCAGATTAATGGCACATGGGTGTCGTAAGGATAGGGCGAACCATGTGTAGTACCTCCTTTGCCGAAATATTCATCGTCGGGATGCCATCCTGGCTGTAAAAGAAAAACGAGGTCGCCCGAGCGCTGAGGATGTAGGCCTCGCCGAGTCTCAGCAATAAACGGATATTCGGCAGGTAGATGCATAATTTCTTCTACAGTTAGCACGTCGTACACGCCAGGTTGTTGGCGCAAGTACGCTTTAATTCTCCTCACGACTTCCTGGCGGCTTTTTGCATCTAGATCTCGATCGTTGAGCCAGATCTGCTGGTTATATACGGCTAGAACGAATTCTTTTTTTAGGCCCAACGCGCCTCGTAAGCGCGCATTCAGTGTGTCTTTCAAGCGACTTTCTGGAAAAACACCCGCCGGCACTCCCAGCTGTTGCAAATGCAGGGGAGTTTCTGCTACACCATGATCTGCCGTGAGAAAAATTAATACATTTTCTTTCCCTATGCGTTCGTCTAAAAACTTTAGTAAGCGCGCAATTTCTAGGTCGAGTCGCAAATACATGTCTTGCACTTCCTCTGCGTGAATGCCGAATTGGTGGCCGCAATAGTCGGGCGTTGAGAAGCTCAAGCACAGCATGTCAGGGTATTCGTCTTGCCCTAAAGCCATTTTATCTATAGCCTCTAAAGCAAAATCTACTGTGATTGTATTTCCCTCGGGGACGAAACGAAGAAGACTATAGCCATACTTTTGATACAGGCTATCGCGCCACAGGCGCAAGTCGTAGGGAAAGCTACGCGGCCATACCAAGGACGCGGGCTTGTAGTTGCCGTGGGTATATTGGCGCCAGTTTTCGTAACTCTCTCTGTAAGGGCGCTGATGGAGTTTGTCCCAAATACCTTCTAGGTACTTGCGCGCTTTTTCCTGGCGGTTAAAATTTATTACCCATTCTGGCAATTCCTTAGCGTAATAGGTAGAAGTGATCCAATGGCCCGTTTTGTCGTCGAACCAGTAACAGGCATCTGGCATGTGGCCAGCAGGCAAAATGCTGCCGCGGTCTTTCAGGCAAATGCCCACTACCTTAGATCGCATAGCAAAAGCTAGGCGCAGCTCGTCAGAGAGAGTGCTGCTAAGCAAGACGCGAGGAGAATGGCGGCCGCTGCGGTCATCAGGCTTACTGGAGCCCACCGCTTCCTCAGTAGTATCGGCCGTCACATAGCGCCCTCGTCCCCACTGGCGATCGTACCATTCGTTGCCGACAATGCCGTTAACAGATGGCGTAGTGCCAGTATAAATTGCCGCATGCCCCGGGCCGGTGTAGGTAGGCCAGTAGTTGTAAAGGGTATTTTCGCATGAGAAGCCTTCGCGCAACAGGCGTTTAAAGCCATCTGGCCCATAAGCATCATAGTATCGATAAAGAAAATCGTAGCGCATTTGGTCTATTACAATGCCTATTATCAAGCGCGGCCGTTCGAGGCTTTCTTGAGCATGCAACGACGTGAACGCCAGAAGGGAATACGTGATCAATCCCATCCATTGCTTGTTCATACAGATGCCTTAATTTTGATTTGTACGACGAGCAAAGGTACGGGACGCTTGAGCGGAAGGGTTGTTAAGTCTGTGCAAACCTCAAAAAACCCTGCTCATCGCAGGTGACTACACGCAAAAATTCATCTACTGATTTAAGGAAGGTATCTGTTTACCCCTCAGTTGTTTCTCCTGGAATCAGAGGTTTAAGACGCATGCTTTATTTTCGCCCTTTCAAACCCAAGAGCTAATTTAGCGTTTCTCTATACGATGATGAAACACGAAAAAACGGCGCTAGAGACAGCAGCGGCCGTCTCGAATGGGGTAGAAGCGCTCCTTGAAACAGATGCTTATATCGAGATCGTTGGTGCGCGCGTGCATAATTTGCAGAACATCACTGTTCGGATTCCGCGCAACCGATTGGTCGTTATAACAGGTGTAAGTGGGTCGGGCAAAAGTTCATTGGCTTTTGATACCCTTTACGCCGAAGGTCAACGCCGTTTTATGGAAACGATGTCCAGCTATGCCCGTCAATTTATCGGCGACTTGGAGCGACCAGACGTAGACCAAATTTCGGGTCTTAGCCCGGTTATCAGTATTGAACAGAAGACCACAGGGCGAAACCCGCGCTCAACTGTGGGCACAGTAACTGAAGTATATGATTTTTTACGCTTGTTGTTCGCACGTGCAGGAGAGGCCTACTCGTGGGTGACGGGCGAAAAAATGACGCGCTTTACGGAAGAGCAGATTATTCAACATATTTTAGGGCGGTATGCCGGGCAGAAGGTCGCTCTGCTGGCTCCTCTGGTGCGGGCACGCAAAGGTCACTACCGCGAGCTATTCGAACAAATTCGCAAGCAGGGCTATACCAAGGTGCGCGTAGATGGAAAAATCCGTGATATTGTTCCTGGCATGCATCTTGACCGCTATAAGATTCACGACATTGAGGCTGTTATTGACCGGTTGGAAATAAGTGGAGGGCGTGCATCTCGATTAAGCGAGTCTGTCCGAACAGCCCTAAAAATGGGCGACGGGATGATTATGGTTGCTCCGTTGGAACAAGAGGGCAGTGGGCTCGTCAGCACATATTCTCGTCGGCTGATGTGCCCCGTTTCTGGTATTTCCTATGAGGAACCCTCGCCCAATACTTTTTCCTTCAATTCGCCTTATGGCATGTGTCCGCATTGTAAAGGGCTAGGCGAAGTACATGAACCCGACTTGACCCGCATTATTCCTGATGACACCAAAAGCATCAACGAGGGAGGTATAGCTCCTCTCGGAGAAGTTCGTGATAACCTGATTTTTAAACAACTGCGTGCTATTGCGAAAAAATACCAGTTTTCCTTTGCTACTCCTATACGCGAAATACCTCGAGAGGCTCTCAACATCATTCTTTTTGGTGGAGACGAGTCTTTTGAAATCAGCGTCACGTGGGGCGGAGATGAGTGGAGTTACAATCTCGCTGCTGAAGGCCTTGTAAACACACTTAAACGGTGGCTTGCCGAGAGCACGAGCGAAAAGATTCGCCAATGGGCCGAGGAGTTTTTGGCTGTGTCGCCCTGTCCGGAATGCCGCGGCACACGCCTAAGGAAGGAGAGCCTCTGGTTCAAAGTGGGCGACAAGAATATTGCTGAATTGGCCGAAATGGATCTCAGCGAGTTATATGCGTGGACTCAGAAAATTGATAATCAATTGGATAATCGTCAACGCGCTATTGCTCGCGATGTTCTCAAGGAAATCCGCTTCCGTTTACATTTTCTGTTGCAAGTAGGTTTGGATTACCTAACGCTCAATCGTCCAACACGTACGCTTTCTGGGGGCGAGAGCCAGCGCATCCGCTTGGCTACGCAAATCGGCTCGCAGCTCACAGGCGTTACGTACATTCTGGATGAGCCCAGCATTGGGCTACACCCGCGCGACAACCAACGCCTTATCAATGCGCTTAAAAATTTGCGCGACTTAGGCAACTCTGTTATTGTCGTAGAACACGACCGCGAAATCATGCTTCAGTCTGACTATTTGGTTGACCTCGGGCCAGGTGCTGGTCGACTGGGCGGACGCATTGTGGACGAAGGGCCTCCAGCTGTCTACCAACAAAATCGAAGCTTAACCTCTGATTACTTAGCCGGCCGTAAACAAATAGAAATCCCGCAAAAGCGTCGTTCGGGTTCTGGGCAATGGCTTGTCCTTTATGGAGCGCGAGGGAATAACCTCAAAAACGTCACGCTGCGCTTACCTCTTGGCACTTTTATCTGCATTACCGGTGTTAGTGGGTCGGGAAAATCTTCTCTTATTAACGAGACGCTATACCCTATTTTACGCCAACACTTTCATCGGAGCCTCAAACGACCGCTGCCCTATGATCGTATCGAAGGGCTCGAATACCTCGACAAAGTCATTGAAATAGACCAAAGCCCTATTGGGCGCACGCCGCGCTCCAATCCAGTTACTTACATTAATGTCTTCGGCGACATTCGCAAACTCTTTGCAGATACCCCTGAAGCAAAAATCCGCGGATACGCACCAGGACGCTTTTCTTTCAATGTAAAGGGTGGCCGGTGCGAAGTTTGTGAAGGAGCCGGCATGCGTATCATCGAGATGAACTTCTTACCCGATGTACCCATCCCTTGCGAACGCTGCATGGGTAGGCGTTACAACCGCGAGACGTTAGAAATATTTTACAAGGGTAAGAATATCAGCGACGTGCTCAACATGACTATCGACGAAGGCGTAGAATTCTTTAAGGCCATTCCTTCCATTTACCGAAAACTGAAAACGCTTCAAGAGGTAGGCTTAGGCTATATTACCTTAGGGCAACCGGCCACTACCCTGAGTGGCGGTGAGGCTCAGCGCGTGAAGTTGGCTGAAGAACTAAGCAAACGAGATACGGGTCGAACCCTGTATATTCTCGATGAACCCACCACAGGTCTACACTTCGAGGATATTCGGCACTTACTCACTGTGCTGAACCAATTAGTGGATAAGGGAAACACCGTCGTCGTTATAGAACACAATCTGGACGTCATCAAAACGGCTGACTACATTGTGGATATTGGTCCTGAGGGCGGCGCTCGCGGCGGGCACATTGTTTGCTGCGGAACGCCCGAAGAGGTTGCTCAGAGCAACAAAGGCTGGACGAGCAAGTTCTTGCGCGAAGAATTGCGTCGAGGTGGAGTAACGTTAAAAGAACTTATCCACAATGCAGTCAGTTGAGCACATCTAACTCGCTCAAGATTTCAAGCAAAACGCGGATGTCTTCGTAAAATTCACGGACAACCTCAAAACTAACCGTATTGCGAAACAGCGACGGCTCTAACAGATCTTTGGGCTCAGATAGGGCGATGTAAATATTGTCTTCAATGATAGACAAATAAATATCCTTTGAAAACCGTTCGCAAAAACGCAAGATAGTGCGCTGAAGATCAGCAGATATTACTTCAGTTATGCGCAGTTGAGGAGTGGCATAAGTGTCGAATACTGCCTCAAATTCGTCGAGGAGTTGCTTCTTTACCCTACGACCACCTATGCGATGAAAGGCGCGTTCGCTACGGCTAAGGTATTTGCGGCGTGCATCGGGTAAGATGAGTACACTGCCGAGCATATCTGCTCGTAGGAAGTCGCCACATACAAATATTCCGTGAAAAACAGGAGATAGTCGGTCACTTATATCAGAGAATTCGAATACTCTAAGTTCGCACATCTCAAAGGGCATTTCACGTACCCACCCTGTAATGAGGTCCTCGCCCTGATATACATCGGCTCGAGTGAAAATTTTACTGGCTAAAAACTTTTCTTTCGGGATTTTACCTCTTGCTTGATAGCGCAACTGGCGATAGTTGACGTCATTGTCTAAAAAATCGAGGATGAGTTCTACGATACGCGGTTTAAACTCTTGGTAATAAACTTGGATTCGGTGAATTAGGAGGGCGAGTCCGATACCTAAAGGTATGGCTAAGAGTAAAGTAATGGTGAATTCAGCTATATATAACTGAATAGAAATAACACCAACTAAAAGGAACAAGAAAAGAAATGACAGCCGTATCAACTGCCGGCGACGGCGCTCTAAGTTGACTAACTCTGGGAAAATGTTTTGATTGTAAAAAACCCTAAAGTCGTGCGACGGTGACATAGGAAGACAGAAAGGGGCGATGCACGAATCGGGTCTAGTTGGTTTTAGCCGTTTCTAGGTCAAATTTTTTTAAGTATTCATCAATGGCGCGCTGGAGCAAATCTTTTAAGTAAGTATTTTCCTTCCGGGCTATAGCGCGAAGTTTTTCCAATTTAGTTCGCTCTAAAGTTATGGTCAATCGCTTAAGGTTAGCGTTTGAGTCAGTTGCACCTGCAAGATGAGCTTCTGTAGGGCGAATAAGTGCATATATACCCGCTCCCCGTGCGCGCACTTGAGCCAGCGGCATTTGTGAGCCACTTCCTAACGCATGTCCCTCGCTTTCAGAGGGATCTTCTTCAGGGCTCATGGCTTCATTAAGGAGGCTTTCTAGATTACGCGCAAAATTCTTCGCCGTATTGTTGCGGCGCTCCTGAACAGAAGACAAGTTCTCTCCCCCCGACAAAGTGGCCGTTGTCGTTTCACCTCCCTGCTGGAGCAAATCATCAAGCCCTTTCGAAAAACGTTTTTTTGTCATAGACTTTGAGCGGTTTGCTCGGCTTGAGCTTTAGGCGCAACAGAAACATTCTCTACGCGAGCCAAAAATTCGCGAGCCAGGTCAAGGTAATCTTGTGCACCTGTAGACTTTGGACTATATTCAAAAATGTCTTTGCGGTGGGCCGGCGCCTCAGCAAGCGCAATGTTATCGCGAATGTACGTGTTGAATACTTTGTCGCCGAAATATTTGTGAATGGTTTCAACTACATCGCGATTTAGGACGCGACGGCTATCGTACATAGTAGCAATGACACCTGCCATTTCTAACTGCGTATTGAGCCGCAAGCGCACTTTATCAATGACCTGTTTAATTTTGGCTAGTCCTTGTACGGCTAAAAACTCGGTTTGGAGAGGGATGAGCACATAACGGCTGCTAGTCAGCGCATTAAGCGTAAGTAGCCCTAACGAGGGCGGGCAATCAATAATGACGTAGTCGTAGGAAGCCTCTACTTGTGTAAGCAGCTCGCGCAGAATAAACTCTCGCCCCGCCTCATTGATCAGCTCTAACTCAGCTCCCGAAAGGTCGAGCGAAGAAGTAATAACGTCTAGATTGGGTTTATAAGTAACAGGCACCAACTCGCTCTCTCCTCGCATTGCCTCGTAAATAGTGCAGCGCTGTCGAGGAATACCGAGGGATATGGTAAGGTTAGCTTGTGGGTCCATGTCCACGAGCAGGACTTTCTTGCCTAGTTCGACTAGACCAGCTCCAAGATTTACGGCACTAGTTGTTTTGCCAACGCCGCCCTTATGATTTAGCAAGGAAACAATAATACCCATGTTATTTGGTTTGCGCACTTAAGCTCGGACTACCTTTTTCCTTCCAGCAACAAAAGTACAGAAAATCACTGCGATTTGCGAAAAATTTCGAACGCGCCAACAGTCGGCCTATTCAGCATTAGTTTTATGACAATGGCTTAATTCATAAATGCTCGTAGCGCATTTATTTTGTAATCATACTATTTTTCTTCTATTTGAATTTTTAAATGTGCCCGGAATATTCCATTTTCACGGCCGACGTAAAGTTCATGGCGGTCGGGATAAAGGAGCTCGAGTTGACGACGGACGTTTTTCAGGCCGATACCTTCCGAACGAGGAGATGGTGCATCCTTATCTACAGTGTTGCGCACTTCGAAATCGAGCGTATGATTTCGAACAACTAATCTCACTGATATCTCTACTATTCCTGTCGTGCCTCCTGCGCCGTGTTTGAAGCTGTTTTCTACAAAAGGCAGAAGTAAGAGAGGCGCGATAAAGCCGCCTGGAGGCTCAATGTGTTCCTCGTATTGCACTTTGAGACGCTCATTATATCGCAATTTTTCTAGTTCAATATAGTCTCGAATGACTTTAGCTTCATCTGCCACAGCGATTCGCGGAGCGCGACAATCGTAAAGCATGAAACGCATGATCTTCGAGAGCATCAAAATAGCGTCAGCTGTATGATCTGACTTCTTACGAGCTAAGCCATAGAGATTATTCAGTGTATTAAACAAAAAATGAGGATTTATCTGGGCGCGCAAGAAGTTGAGTTCCGACTGCAATTTTTCTTGCATCAGCGCCTGCTCAAATTTCAAACTTCTGTAGTGCATGCGAATCATCTTGACGGTAGTTGCTGCTGCTACCGTGATAAACAGATCAAAAGCAATCCAATAGAATGCTTTCCAATTAAAGAACGGCACATTTCGCTCTGGCATGGTGAGCGGAAAAAGAATCCACTCTGTCGTCATTCGGTACAGAAGAGTAGCCACAGCAAAGGCCGCCAGAGTTAGGCCCATTGACTTCCACAACTTGTCGCGGTCTAAATAAAGCGGTATAATGCGGTAGAAGATAAAGTAGGTCAGCAAAAGCTTAACTGGAATAACCGCCGTTTCATTGATGAAAGCCTGCTGGAGACTAATGCGGTTGTAGAAATAGCCCAGCCATGCGTTCAAAATAAGGTAAACAACCCAGAAGCTGACGTGGTAACCAACGCGAAGCCAATTTATGCGTGCCATTCGATGCGTTGAAAGTCGGGTGAAAGGATGAATTGATAGAGGGTGCGATTATGCAGGCGGATTTCTTTTATGGGGGCCTCCGCGTCATCTACGAGGCACTTTCGCAAAAAGGAGGGAAATCCAACCAAAAAAATTTTAATTTTTTTATAATAGACGGGCTTACTGCCTTCTATTTGCTGGCGAAGATAAAAAGATTGTTTGTGAGAAATTGTAGTCCATGTGCGTAAACAAAATTCTCCTTGTTGATAGTCGTATCCCTCTCCTGCGTCTTCGTACAAATGACTTACTACAGCTTCAGGAGTATTATGGTAGTAAACATACAGCGTAAGTTCTTTTATATCGGCCACACCACCGGTATACTGCAAAACCGGGTAAGTAGGCAGAACTGCACCGGCTCTAACGAAGAAAGGAATCTGCTCTGGTAGGACGTTAACAAATAGCTCACCCGAGGCAAGATGGCCATTCCAAAAATAAAACCATTGGCCCTTAGGCAGGTAAACCAACTGCCTTTGCACTTTGGGTTGTACGACTGGACTGACCCACAAATGATCTCCACAGAGGAAATCGCGTTCTACGTCGCGCAGTTTGGGATCAGTAGGGTCAACGAAAGCAGCATGTTGGAGGACCGGCGTTCCATCCCGACTATTTTTCCACATTGCAGTATAGAGATAAGGTAAGAGTGCATAGCGGAGTTCAATCGCTTTCTGAGCCAACATAGTCCACCGGTCGCCGAAAGACCAGGGCTCTCGTTGGGCCGCGGGCGAGGCGACGTCGGCCTGCTGGGCTTCATGCGTTGTGTGTTGTCGCTGTTCACTGCCGTGAAGACGCATGAGAGGGTGGAAAACAGCCAATTGAAGCCAGCGCACAAACAGTTCGCCATCGGGCATGCCGTAAGAACCACCAATATCGGAGCCACAAAACGAGAATCCTGAAATGCTTAAGCGCTGACATTGCACGTTGGCTAGCGCCAAGTGTTCCCATGACGAGCAATGTTCTCCTGCCCAAACGGCAGCATAGCGTTGACCTCCGCTGAATGTAGACCGGGTAAGGACAAATGGTCGTTTCTCCGGGCGCAAGCGGCGCAATCCCTCCCAACAAGCCCGAGTCATGAGCAGGCCATAAACGTTGTGCAGCTGCCGATGCGTAGCCCACCGCCTTTCGAAGCTGTGAAGAACATCGTCAGGCAAAGTCCTAGACCTCACGTGAGACACCGTCGGCTCATTCATATCGTTCCAAAAGCCACTAATGCCTATGTCGGTATACAATTCGCGATGTAGATCTCCCCACCATTCGCGCGCCTCAGGGTTAGAAAAGTCAGGAAAGGCACAGAAGCCACGCCATACAGGGCCTTTAGCAAGGGTTCCGTCGCTTGCGCGCAAGAAAAACCTTTTGTTCACGCCTTCCCGATAGACTGCGAAGCTAGAATCCTCTCGAACACCAGGAAGGATAACTACAGTGGCGTGGAAATTTCGTTCGCGCAGCGCTTTCATTAGGCCTTTAAGGTCAGGGAAACGCGCTCGATTCCAAGTAAAGCATCGAAAACCCTCCGTGTAGTCGACATCCAAACAGAAAGCATCGCAAGGGATGCGCAGCTGGCGAAAGGTATTGGCTGTCTCCAATACACGACCTTGAGAGAGATGGCCTATGCAGCCCTGATGAAAGCCGAGCGTCCAAAGAGGAGGCAACGAGGGTTTGCCCGTCAGATGCACATAGGCCTGAACCACCTCAGTAGGCGTCGAACCGTAGAGAAAGAAATAGTCAAGTTCGCCGCCTTCGGCCCAAAAAGAGACTATTCCGTCGCCCTGGCTATCGAAGTCGAAATGAGTTTTAAACGTATTGTTCAAAAAAATACCGTATGATAAGCCCTGATGAATGCCGTAGTACACAGGTATGGCTCGGTAGAGCGGACCTGTGCCGCGCTCGAGAGCCTCGGCGTCTGTACACCAGTTTTCAAACACTTTTCCACACAGATTTGGCTCACAAGCCTTGTCGCCAAGGCCGTAGAAAGCCTCTTTTCGCTGGCGCCTTTTGGAAATTTTTAGCATGTGCCAGCCCCTAAGTACGCTTCGACGGGCGAGAAATGCAGCGGCATCTTCATTGAGTAGATGGTCGTTAGCATCATAAAAACGTGCCAAAACACTCGTCTTCGTGAGCGTCAATTGAAGCGCAGAGGTAGCAAGGACAAATTCATTGGCGGTTTCACTTAGCGTGGCCGTTGCTCTCTGCGAGGGCTCTTCACTGCATAAGGCATAGAAAGGACCAGGCTGGAAAACACCATCCGGGCTGTAACGCAGGCGTAAAACACGCGGGGACCAAACTTGAACGCGCAAGCAAAAGCCATTTCGGCAAGCAAATTCGTAAGCACCCTCTCTCCACCGCACAGCAACGACCTCATCGGGGCTCATTTCTTCAAATACATCGTCGTAGCGCACGTGAGGGTCTGCTTCGTTGATCGATACTATATTCGGCCTAGACGGTGCATCGGCGAAGCTTTCGGCTGATTCTCTGTCCTTCATGCAGCAAAAGTCGCTCGGTCATACGATATTTGGGTCAATAACAGTACGCATCTTGCTCTACAAGGTATGTGAAGATACACCCCTTCAAAGGCGGAGCGCTTTCGCTGTTGGGCGAATGTCTTGCGCTGCTACGAGCTTTAGGCGAAAGAGGACTATCGCACACCGATAATTTCTACTTCCGCGCCTGTGAGCGCTGGATTGTACCAGCACTCAATACCTTTCGCCTTGAAAGTTGCCACTGCAGCCTTTGCTTCTTCTGCTGAGTTGTAGCCTTTGACAATGTAACTAGCGCCCTTAGCGCCTCCTGGGCAAGTACTGCCTGGATGCCAAAGTAAGTATAGTCCTTCAATGGGCGGTGCCTTATCTACCGGTGTATCTTTGCAATAGACAGCAAACTGCACAAAATGCAATTCGCTCACAGGAGTAAAGAGTTCGGTGCCTACTTGCCCACGCCCAGGACGTACATTGCGCTGCACGTTTAAGCCGTTTACAGTGACAGTAGTAGTTGGATCTGGGTCGAGATCAGGCTTTAGCGGCGCTACAGTTGAGGTTGAATAAGTAACTGGAGCAACCGAGCGGGCACTCATCTGGGAAGACGCTGGCTCTTTGGCAGGTATTTGTTTGGCCTTAACTTTCGCAATAGCGGCCGCACGGCGAGCCATAGCATCTTCTGATGGCATGGCAGTCGTTGGTGCTCCTGAGGCTAGGCGTGTGCTCGAGGAGAGCATACTGCTCGGAGCATTGTGCACCACAGGAGCTGGCGCAGGGTCTGAGTGAGCAGGCTTGTAGGGTAATTTGACTTCTGGTTGTGCCTTTACTCCGTTGACAAAACCGAGAATAGAGCACAAAACAAGCGCGTGTTTCATAGCGTGCTGATTAAGGTAATTAGGAAAGTAGGTAAAAATCGACTTGTATAACGCCTACTTAGAGGGAAGTAGTTTTTAAGGACAGCTCTGCTGCTGGATATTCCTTCTCCTATTGCGACTCAAAGGTAAGCGACTCTTAGGGGGATGTGAGGAACTCTTTACGAACGGATAAGCTAATAACCTCTTACAAAGCCACTCGTGCTGTCGTGAAGTCATCTCTATTGACCAGGCTTTCTTCGAGAAACTTCGCCTCTTCTTGCGAAGAAAGAGCCTGTTTCAAGCTGCTGTTTTTTCTTTGCGCGCCATTTTTTGCGCTCATGAAACGAACTGCAATACGAGCTTATTTAGCTCTAGCCGCCATATGCATCATCTGGGGCACCACCTACACTGCTATTAAGTTTGCCTTGCGAGATTTTACTCCGTATCTGCTTGTAGGTATTCGACAGACAGCTGCCGGGTTGCTGTTGCTTGGTTGGGCGTGGGTTACGGGGCGTATGAACTTATTGGCGGAACTTCCCTCTGTGGAGCGCTGGCACTATTTACGGCGGCAATGTTTGACAGGACTATGCACCATTACGGGAGGAAATGGTCTGATAACGTGGGGGATGCAAGAGGTGTCATCCGGTTTGGCAGCAGTTATTGGTTCATTGACGCCTGTTGTGGTGGTGCTTATTAATTTGGTTTGGCGCGGCTCAGAGCGGGTGAATTCAATGATGATGGGAGGAGTGCTGCTAGGTTTTGGCGGTTTAGGGCTGGTGTTCCACCAGGGGTGGACAGATCTTCTAAACCCAACCTATCGGTGGGGCATTGCTGCGTGTCTGGGTTCATGTGTTACTTGGTCTCTGGGCACCGTTATGGCCAAGCGGTGGAATGACGAGCGCTTTGCGCCTGCACTTCATGCTGGGTTGCAAGTTACAGCAGGTGGATTGGGTGGATTTGTCTTAAGCGTGTTTTTCGACCCACGTTATCCTCTCGTTCACACGGGAGAGGGCTGGTTGTCCATGGCTTACTTGACGATAGTGGGCTCGGCCCTGGCATTCAGTTTATATATGTTTACTCTTCAACATTTGAGTGCAGCTGTTTCGTCGCTCTATACTTACATCAATCCAATCGTGGCCATCGCTCTGGGTTGGGTCTTTCTAGAGGAGCGCTTAGGCCTCCTGGAGGCGCTCGGCATGCTCATTGCTGTTGCAGGTGTTTGGTTAGTCAACTACGGCCATCGCCTTGCTATTGAAGCTAAGAACACGTAGCTTTTTTGATAACTTATTTTTTTTAGGTGAGAAACTTTGAAAAATTTAATTTTTAAAAATAAACCTTATAACACAAAATTTCGAAGCTTTGCGCTTCAAAACCCATTGAATAAAAATTCTTTCGCTACTTTTTTGCTCTCTTCCTTCGGATCATCTTCTTCATCAACTGAGTCAATTGGATCAGCTGCCTATTTTCACATTTTTGCGCGCAGAAATTTAGACAACGAGAAACGAGAGCCTCTAGAAAACTCTTTTTGCTCGCAACTTTAGCCATAGCAACACGCCTTAGGGCTCTACGGCAAAAACGGTTTCAGCTGTCTTGCTCTTTCACAACCGCAAACCATGGAAACACTTTGGATTAGCGTACGAAAGCCAAGGCCCACGCCTGAAGTAATCAATTCCTTGAAAAACTTAAGCCAATCTTTCCGCTGAGATAGGCTCGCGCACTCCAGGTGAACTAACCACAGCGGCAGTAGATTTTTGCGTTTTTTTCCGCAAAAACCAATCAGAGGGAAACGCATGCCTCGTTGCTTTTTTGTGGAAAACCAAGCTATAAAATAATTCATGGGCCAAACCAGAGGTTTGACTTAGTCCATAGTTCGAGTAGCTCTCCTTTGTTATTCCTCTTCACAAGAAAAGGCCATTTTTTGGATAATCTTTTCGCTGAGTTGCGTTGTTGAAATTCAGGCATTCTTCGGATGTTTGCTTTATGTCGCAATCGCTTACTCCAGTAGTTCAGATTGACTTTTCGGGAAACCCACAGCCGAGTTTCAATAAAAATTTTGACTTGCTCATTCGCGCCCTTCGCGAGTGGCAGAGCAAGGGTTACGAGCTCTTCATCTGCTCTGATAACCCAAAACAATTGCGCCGCTTGCAGGCTATATTCAAAGACCTCAAGGCTGGTATTTCTTGGCATCCCATCGAACAAGCGCTATCGGCTGGCTTTGTGGACGACACCCTCAAAATTGCATGCTTTACCGATCACCAGATTTTTCAGCGTTTCCACGCTTATAAGTTACGCACAGGATTCACCCGCGAGCAGGCGCTAAACATACGCCTGTTGCGCGAACTTCAGCCAGGCGACTACGTTACCCATGTAGATTATGGCATAGGCCGATACTCTGGTCTGCAAAAAATCGAGATCGGAGGTCAGGTACAAGAAGCCGTGCGATTAGTCTACAAAAACAACGACCTGCTTTACGTCAGCATTCACTCGTTACACAAGATCTCCAAATACATCGGAAAAGACGGGGAAGCTCCACAGCTATCAAAATTAGGTTCTGACGCTTGGAAACAGCTTAAAGCACGTACCAAGCGAAAGATTAAAGATATGGCCGCTGAGCTCATTCGGCTTTATGCTAAGCGCCGGGCTTCATCAGCGCACGCTTTTCCGCCCGACGGTTATTTGCAAAACGAGTTGGAAGCGAGTTTTATCTATGAAGATACTCCTGACCAGTATCGTGCCACGCAGGAGGTAAAGGCCGACATGGAAAAACCATACCCGATGGATCGCCTCATCTGTGGCGATGTGGGCTTTGGAAAGACAGAAATTGCCATTCGCGCCGCTTTTAAGGCTGCCACCGACGGTAAACAGACTGCTGTGCTCGTACCTACTACAATTTTGGCGCTGCAACACTGGCGCACTTTCAGCGAACGCCTTCAAAACTTCCCCGTGACGGTGGATTACCTTAATCGCTTTCGAACCGCTAAGGAAAGAAGAGAAATCCTCGAAAAACTGGCTAAGGGTCAAATCGATATTATCATCGGCACTCATGCTTTGTTGGGTAAAGATGTGAAATTCAAAGACTTAGGTCTGCTGATTATCGATGAAGAACAGAAATTTGGCGTGGCGGCAAAAGAAAAACTGCGTGCGCTACAGGTCAATGTCCATACTTTAACGCTCACTGCTACGCCAATACCACGCACACTTCAGTTTAGCCTAATGGCCGCGCGTGATATGAGTATCCTGCGCACCCCACCTCCAAACCGCCAGCCAATTCACACAGAAGTGCGTGTTTTCGATGAAAAACTCATTCAAGATGCCATCTACTATGAAATCCATCGAGGCGGGCAGGTATTCTTCGTCCACAATCGCGTTTCAGACCTCCCTCAAATCGCTGCCCTCCTTCAGCGGCTTTGTCCTGATTTAGACATTGCGCTAGCTCATGGGCAAATGGAGGCAGAAAAGTTAGAAAAAGTGCTTATCGAATTCATTGAGCGCAAATATGATGTGTTAGTTTGTACGAACATTATCGAGACCGGTTTGGACATCCCCAATGCGAACACCATCATCATTAACCGAGCTGATATGTTCGGACTCAGTGACTTACACCAGCTGCGCGGTCGTGTGGGTCGCTCCAACGTTCGAGCTTTTTGCTATCTTCTCTCACCACCGATGAGTACACTAACTCCCGAAACACGCAAACGCTTGCGCACTATAGAAGAGTTCAGCGAATTGGGCGATGGTTTTCAGGTAGCAATGCGCGACCTAGATATTCGTGGAGCCGGTAACCTCCTTGGAGCAGAACAGTCTGGATTCATTGCCGACATCGGATATGAAACCTATCAAAAAATCTTAGATGAAGCGGTGCAAGAGCTCAAAGAGACTGATTTTAAAGACCTGTTCAAGGAGGATCTAGCGCAAAAAGGAGCTTTTGTACGCGATGTGACCATCGAGACAGATGTGGAAATGCTCATCCCGGATGAATACGTATCCAATACGAACGAACGCTTGAGCCTCTATACGCAATTGAACGATATTGAAAACGAAGCGGGCATCGAGGCATTTGCTCTTATGCTGCGCGATCGCTTCGGCCCGCTGCCACCGCAAGTGCATGCGCTCTTTGAAGCCCTGCGCCTGCGATGGTTGTGTAAATCGCTGGGCTTTGAGCGCCTTTCTTTAAAGGGACATAAACTGCGCTGCTATTTTCTTAGCAATCCTCAATCTCCCTTTTTCGAGACAGAACAATTTCAGCGTTTGATTCAATTCATCGCCGACAAAGGGCGTTTTATGGGCCTATCGTTGAAGCAAACAACTCGCGAGTTAATTGTCATTCAAGAAGATGTACGTACACTTCAGCAAGCCAAGCGCACCTTAGAGCAACTGGCTCAAGCGTGTGGAGCCACACTACCGTCCGAACGTTCTGCTACTTTATCCATTCCTACCTAAACATGAAAGAACTGCTCCATCTAAAAAAATACCTTTGGAAATACCGCGGGCGCCTGCTGTTGGGAGTGCTCTTTGTTGGACTGGCTAACGTATTTCGCGTCTTACAGCCACAAACCATTCGCAATGCGTTAGATAGTGTGGTTGAGCGTGTGCGGTATTATCAAGAAACTGGAGGTATCGCAGCGCACCCCGAGGCCTTCGACGAGATGAGCAGCCAAATAGCGCACTTTGGTTTGACCGTCATAGGCCTAGCAGCCCTGATGGGGCTCTTCATGTTCTTCATGCGTCAAACCATCATCGTTGTTAGCCGACTCATAGAATACGACCTGCGCAAAGAGCTGTTTGCGCATTATTTAAAGTTGGACGTGGGTTTTTTTCGCCGCCACAATACGGGTGACCTCATGTCGCGAATTTCAGAGGATGTCTCTAAGGTGCGCATGTTTCTAGGGCCTGCTATCCTGTATGGACTAGATTTGACCTTCTTATTTATCTTTACTATCTCTTCCATGCTGCGCGTGAGTGTGCCGCTTACCTTGTGGTCTTTGTTGCCCTTGCCCTTCCTAAGCTTGTCTATTTACTGGGTAAGTAGCATTATAAACCGGCGCAGCGACCAAATTCAACAAAAATTGGGCGAACTGACAAGCATCGCTCAAGAGATATACAGTGGCATTCGCGTAGTTAGAGGTTATGCGCGCGAAAAGGAGATGGAAGAATTTTTTGCCCAGGAATGCGAAACTTATCGCCAAAAGAACCTGGCTTTGACGCGCGTAGACGCCTTCTTTTACCCCCTCATGGTGCTTATGATTGGGGCCAGTACTATTCTGACCGTGTACGTGGGTGGCTTATACGTGACGCAAGGAACTATCACAGCAGGTAATATTGCTGAGTTCGTCATTTACATCAACATGCTTACTTGGCCAGTAACTGCTATTGGCTGGATTGCCTCCTTAACTCAACAAGCTGCAGCCTCACAGAAACGCATTAATGAAATGTTGCAGACAGAACCTGCAGTCAAAGATCCCGCTACGGCGAGTTCTGCTCTCAACGGTTCTTCACGGGCGAAGCGCGGCCATATTCTCTTCGACCACGTCGGCTTCGTTTATCCGGATTCTGGTATCCGCGTTCTCAACGGACTGCACTTCGAAGTGAAGCCTGGTCAAAAAGTAGCCATAATAGGACGAACTGGCGCTGGTAAAACCACCATTGCCGACCTTCTGGTGCGCATGTATGACCCCACCGAAGGGCGCATTTTACTCGATGGTATAGATCTACGCGAATATCCTCTTACTGAACTTCGCCGCCGTATCGGATACGTGCCGCAAGATGTCTTTCTCTTTTCCGACACGGTACTGGGCAATATTGCCTTAGGCCGGCCTGGCCTCAGCCGTCGAGAAGCTGAAATGTATGCGCAAAATGCCGCCGTACATCACGACATAATCGCTCTACCCAGCGGCTATGACACCTTAGTGGGCGAACGCGGCGTTACGCTCTCTGGAGGGCAGAAGCAACGCATTAGTATTGCTCGAGCTTTCGCCAAACAACCGGAAATCTTCTTGCTTGACGACTGCTTATCTGCCGTAGATACCCATACGGAAAGCCGTATTCTCGAACACCTCAATTACACGTTAGCAGACAAAACGGCAATCGTCATTACACATCGGATCTACGGCATGCTCGCGTTTGACCAAATCTTCGTACTCGAAAATGGCCGGATCGCTGAACAGGGCACTCACGACGAGCTTCTTGCTCGCGGCGGCTACTACGCAGAACTCTTCGAACAGCAAATGACCGCTTCCCGAATGGGCTAATTGACATGGCCGTCTAATTAAATCAAAGTCATTGAATTACCGAACAAATGCCTTCTCCTATCCAGGGCATTTGAGTGAGCAGCCGCCCGCCTCAGCGTTCTCAATGGCACTCCAATCGCGCTTTTGGAACAGCAGACTCAAAGAGGGAAAAATCTGCATGTAATCCTCGCCAAATAAGCCAGAGGCCTACTATAGCCAATACGATAGGCTGAAGATGACGCAGACGACGTCTCCACGCAATCGAGAGAACGCTGCGACTACCCATGAGAAAGAAAAGCAGGGGCGCAGTACCGAAGCCAAAGGCAGCCATAAATGCAGCGCCTTGAACACCTTCTGCCGTGCTGATTGCTCCAGCTAGAGCAGCATACACCAAACCACAAGGCAACAAACCATTGAGCGCTCCTACTCCAAAAGTCGCCCACATCGAGCGGCATCGAAGTAGAATCCCTATTTTTTTCCGAATCCAATCGGTAAGCTGTTTAACGAAAGGTAAGTTTACAGCCTTGCGCTCTATTGCAATTGGAAAAAGAGCCCCCACCACGAGCATCACGCCTCCTGCTATTGCTACTCCCTGTTGAAAAATTCCGATGCTCATGCTTTTTCCCACCAATCCGAAGAACAAACCGAGAAGAGTGTAAACAGCTATCCGCCCGCCTTGATAGGCGGCCGCTGCCGTCCATCGCCTTCTTTCAATCGGAAGGGCGAACATCAGAGGGCTGCACATGCCCGCGCAATGCACACTGCCAGCCAGCCCTAACACAAAAGCCGCGCCCATCCACGTATTCATCGCACTACGACAAGTTCGTGGAAATAAGATGTACCGTCCGCGCCTTGCCAATCGGCCTCTAAATGCCACCGCCCTGGAACAAAGTCAGCGGCTGGAATTTCCATAATACCTTGTTCATCCGTTTGGATGTCGAACCACCGGTCATCGCGCGTAGTAGCGGCGCGAAAACACTTCACCTTTCCGGTAGGTTTGCCTGCTTTCTGAGGGAAAAGTAAGAGAAAGGCGCCTTTCCCAACGTCATAACGCGCTACCAACGGCGTGCCTAGCGCAGCGGCGTGTTGCTTTTTTTCCAAATGCGCTTGGTAGTTCAGATCAAGTTCGTAGTAGTTTTTACTAACCATTACCGGGTCATGGGCGCGCGATCGAAAAACCACGATAAGCATGGTTACTACAAAGGCGCTGTAGAACAATGCAATACCTATACCCCAATTCAGTTTCATAGTAGACCCTTTAATCTTTATCAGATGACGAGTACTTTCACTCTTCTGGTCCCATAAAAGCTGTTTTCACGCGGTCAATCTTTTTGCCTTCTGACCATATTTCAATGACGACAGGTGTTTTGCGGCCTTTTAGTTGAGATTTTTCCACCTCGACAAAGAAGGCTCCCTTTTGCGTTTTACCTTTCGGCAGAGTGATCGTTTTTTGCCCGACAACTTGAATATCGCCTGGCGGAGAGACGAGACGCAGCTCGACAGGTAAGTCCCGGTTGGCTTTACTTATGAAGGTAAATGTATACAGGTTCGTTATCCGACTGCCACTCCTTTCTTGATAAGTTTGGCCCGGAGAGCGAAGAATAATCGCCTCTACGAGACCTCGCTCGGCAAGTAGGACGACATCTAGAGAGACGAGAGTAAGAAGCACAGCGGTATAAGCAAGCACTCGCGGAGTAAATATGCGCCTTCGTCCGCTTTCAATGCCTGTCATTGAATCGTAACGGATGAGTCCGCGAGGGCGTCCAATTTTATCCATTACTTGATCACATGCATCTATGCATGCAGTGCAGTTAATGCACTCTAGCTGGGTGCCGTTTCGAATGTCAATTGCAGTAGGGCATACCGCTACGCACAAATGGCAATCAATGCAGTCGCCCGTAGTGCGCACCATTTCGACATTATTGGCAGAGCCTTGCACAGATTGAACAACGCTTCTTTTGAAGGAGCTCTCTCTGTTTTTGCGCATTTTGGCGCGAGGCTCCCCCCGCACGTAGTCGTAGGCTACAACGATTGTATCCTTCACTAAAAGAACTCCCTGAAGGCGTCCATAAGGACAGATGGTAGTACATACTTGCTCACGCAGACGGGCAAATACAAAGTAAAATACACCCGAAAAAGTCAACACACCCAGGAAGCCTACCCAGTGCTTCGACAGCGGCTCGCTAATGATGCGCAACACTTCGTCCATTCCAATAATGTAAGCCAAGAAGTAGTTGGACGTCAGCACGGCAATTCCGAAAAAAAGGGCATGCTTGAGCCCTTTTTTTCGGATTTTCTCTGCAGTCCAGGGCGCTTTATCTAGCCGCCGCTGCTCGCCGGCATCGCCCTCTATCCAGTATTCAATCCGACGAAAAATCATTTCCATAAATACTGTTTGGGGGCATACCCAGCCGCAAAACAGACGCCCGTAAACGACTGTAAATAGGATGATGAACACAAAAAAGGTGAGCATCACCAGCACAAAGAGGTGAAAATCTTGAGGGCTGAACACCATACCGAAAAGCACAAACTTGCGTTCGATTACATTGAGCAGCAAGAACTGCTCGCCATCGATCTTTATGAACGGCATGACCAAGAAGAGCGCAACGAAAACCGCTGTCGTCCATTTGCGCGCTGTGTAGTAACGGCCCTGGGGCTGCTTTGGGTAAATCCAAATGCGCCTTCCTTGCGCGTCTACTGTAGAAATAGAGTCGCGGAAACTTTCCGTATCCTCCACCACTTCTGGCCGTGTATTTCTTACGTCGGTCATGGTATGACGCCTCTTTTGTCCCTGGGACTATGCTTACCTGGACTTTTGCTAATTTCACTTTGTGGTTTTAGCTGCCTGCACCTTCATGGGTGGATGGGGTGACGCTTTCTCCTTTGCTTTCATCCTCCTCTTTCCATAGCACTCCCTGCGGCTCCTTACCATTAGGCGGGTTGGTACCTCGCAGAGTAAGGATATAAGAGGCTACCTTTTGTATGTCGGCAGGGGTTAGTTGGCTTTGCCAGGCGATCATGCCTTTTTCAGGCACTCCATATTTGATGACTTTGAATACATTCTTTATACCCCCGCCGTGCAACCAGTAGTCGTCGGTAAGGTTGGGTCCTACTCCGCCCTCTCCCAACTGACCGTGACAGGCGGCACAGGAATTCTTAAAAATGAGTTCACCCTCTGCTAGGGCACTGCTTTCCGTTAAGGCCTTCACATTATTCTCGTCTACAGCGTTGGCAGCTCCAGCCATGGCAACGGCGATTTCCTTCTTTGCCCGCTCCATTTCCTCGTTGTATTCGTCGAGAGAGGATGGGCCTCCGCCGCCCCAATGATAGTAGAACATATACAGGGCCGACCATATTATGGTAATAATGAAAAGATTTACCCACCAGGGTGGTAGCCGGTTGTCAAGCTCGCGAATGCCATCGTAGTTGTGGTGGAACAAAATTTCGGCCTCCCGTTCGATAGGCACCGGGTCCTCCCAGTACTTCTTCCGCATGCGCGTCCAGAAACTCTCCTGTACTTGCGGAACAGCGACCTTTAGCGGTGGCTGTGGTAGAACTACGCCTGCTCTTGCCGCCTCTAATTCCAGTACGCGCCTGTACAGGAATTGATTTACACGAATCATATAAATTAGAGCCACAATGAACAGAAGCGCAGCAGCCGACACTAAAACAGTCGTCATAATGCCAGGAAGAGGAGACGTTCCTGCCTCCGAAGAAGCAGCATTTTCCACTGCTTGGCTCCAGCTTTGTTCTGTTATCGCCAAGAGGATAAACAGCAGAAGAATATTACGAATGAGTTTCATGCGCGTATTTTTAATCGTTTTTGAAAAATTTACTCCTCCAATGGAATGCGGCCCTTTTCTTCCCATAGGCTCTTTTTTGTGAAGAAGACTCGGAACAGCACTAGGCAAAAGATACCAAAAAATAGAAGTAGGGCCGTAATGCCAAATCTATTGATGCCTTCAACCGATTGGAGCAAATATTTATACATCGTTATCAAAGATTAAGTTGAGAATAGGTGGGTAATAGCTTGCTTTTTGCACTTTATTGGTTCTGCTCTTCTCCTTTTACTTTGATATCGGTGCCCAATCGCTGCAGGTAGGCAATCAATGCCACGATTTCTTTGTTTTCCAGCCCTTCTTTTTTGACCCCCTGGCTGCGCAGTCTCTCCGCAACTTCGCGGGCCTGAGCCCGAGCTTCTGCAATAGTGCGTTTTTCAAAACCCTTCGGATAAGGGGTACCCAGCTTGCGCAGAACAGCAATTTTTGCGGGCAATTCACTTAAGTCTAATTCATTCTCTGCCAGTAGTGGATATTGCGGCATGATCGAGCCTGGCGACATAGTTCGCGGGTCGATCATGTGGTCATAATGCCAACGGTCGGGGTATTTCCCGCCCTCCCGATGGAGGTCTGGTCCTGTACGCTTGCTCCCCCACAAGAAAGGCCGGTCGTAAATGAATTCGCCCGATTTAGAGTATTCGCCGTAGCGCTCTGTTTCACTGCGGAAAGGTCGGATCAACTGCGAATGGCAATTTACGCACCCTTCTCGGATGTAAATGTCGCGTCCTGCCAGCTCTAATGGCGTGTATGGTTTAACGGTAGAAATTTTGGGCACCTGGCTTTCGATGAAGACCATTGGAATAATCTGCACAATACCTCCGATTGAGATGAGGATAGTGCTCCACAACAGCATCTGCATCGGACGCCCCTCAAGCCACTTATGCCAATACTGGCCTGCTACTGCTACGAGCGGCTGGCGAGCAGGAGCTTCAGCAGCTTCGTTGGCTACGAAAGAGCCTTGCTGGGCTGTCTTGTACAGATTATATACGCCTACACAAACACTTACAAAATACAGCGTCCCACCCAGCGCGCGAATAGCGTACATCGGAATGATTTGCAAGACCGTATCTAAGAAATTACCCCAAGCCAGCGTACCATAGGCTGTAAATTCTTTCCACATTAAACTTTGCGTCCATCCCGACCAATACATAGGGATAGCGTAGAATATGATGCCCAGTGTGCCCATCCAGAAATGGACGTTAGCCAGCTTCGTCGAGTACAGCTGCGTGCGGTACATGCGCGGCCACAACCAATATAGCATGCCAAACGTGAGGAAACCGTTCCACCCTAAAGCGCCTACATGGGCATGTGCAATTGTCCAATCGGTGAAGTGGCTAATGGCATTTACGCTCTTCACGGAGAGCATAGGGCCTTCAAATGTAGCCATGCCGTAAGCTGTGACTGCCACTACAAAGAACTTTAGTACAGGATCTTGACGGACGCGATCCCACGCTCCGCGCAGCGTGAGTAGGCCATTAAGCATACCGCCCCACGACGGAGCGATGAGCATTACTGAAAACACCGTACCCAAGGACTGCACCCAGTCGGGCATGGCAGAATACAACAAGTGATGCGGCCCGGCCCAGATGTAGATGAAGATCAAGGCCCAGAAGTGAATTATTGAAAGCCGATAAGAATATACCGGCCGATTAGCCGCTTTGGGTAGGAAATAATACATAATCCCCAGATAGGGTGTGGTCAGGAAAAACGCCACAGCATTGTGTCCATACCACCATTGTACCAAGGCATCCTGTACACCTGCAAAGAGGGGATAGCTGCCCAGAAGGGAGTAAGGCAATTCGAAGCTGCGTACGATATGTAAAACGGCTACCGTGACCCACGTAGCAATATAGAACCAGATAGCCACATATAAATGATTTTCGCGGCGCTTAAGAATGGTGCCGAACATGTTAATGCCAAACACCACCCAAACTATGGTGATAAGGACGTCAATCGGCCAAATAAGCTCAGCATACTCGCTACTCGTGGTAAGCCCTGCGGGCAGCGATACGGCGGCTAATAGGATGATGATTTGCCACCCCCAGAAATGGATCCATGAGAGGGTGTCGCTAAACATTCGCGTTTTCAGGAGCCGTTGCAGCGAGTAATAGACGCCCATGAAGATGCCATTACCGATGAAGGCGAAAATCACGGCATTCGTATGCAGGGGGCGCAGACGTCCAAAGGAAGTGTACGGGATACCGTATTGGCTCAAGTTCAAGTCGGGAAAAATAAGCTGGAAGGCCAGAATTAAACCTACCAACATCCCAATTAGGGCAAAGACAAATGCCGCAATGCCAAAGGCTCGCACGATGCGGTTGTCGTAATGAAATTGTTCGATGCGACTCATACGCTTTCGTTGTATTCGTTATTTCGATTGTTTGTGTACAAGCTGTTTCGAAGTCGGCTTTTGGCTGTTGCTCATTGTAGTCTCCTCCTTTAGCTCATCGTCGAAAAGCATGCGCACTGCGGGTGTGTAATCGTCGTCGTATTGACCTGTTCGCATAGCCCATATGTAGGCTAGCAAGAATCCTGCAGCTATTACTAAACTGATGAGAATGAGGATAAAAATAACTTCCATCGCTTTCGCCTCTTTAAAATCGAGCGCAAGATGCGCTTGAGGTCATCGGCCCGTGAATGATGGTCGTCAAAACGATAAATGACATTCCTCAAAGCGATTTCGAAACAGCGCTTTTTTGAGGACAGGTGCGGACAGAGAGGTGTTTTTCGCGCTAGGAAAGCCCTAAAAGCGCTACTTTCGCGCCTGTTCTAAAGAATAAGTTTATTCACCATGAAAGAGGTTTTCATTGTGGCGGCCGTGCGCACGCCTATCGGTAGCTTTGGTGGTGCGTTGGCTGGCGTAAGCGCTACACACTTAGGCGCTGCTGCTATCAAAGGTGCTTTGGAAAAAGCTAATGTTCAGCCTGAATGGGTCAACGAGGTGCTTATGGGCAACGTCGTCAGCGCCAACTTAGGGCAAGCGCCTGCACGCCAGGCTGCTGTTTTTGCTGGGGTGCCGGTCCACGTTCCATGCACGACCATCAACAAAGTTTGTGCTTCGGGCATGAAAGCCATTACCCTTGGTGCTCAGAGCATTATGCTGGGCATCAACGAGATCGTTGTAGCTGGAGGCATGGAGAATATGTCTCAAATTCCCTACTACGTCCCGAATGCTCGATGGGGGTACAAGTATGGCCATGGCGAACTTGTGGATGGCTTGGCCAAAGATGGCCTTACCGATGTATACCACCAAAAGGCAATGGGCGTGTGTGCAGATGCCACTGCGGCCAAATATGGCATTACTCGCGAAGAACAAGACGCTTTCGCCATAGACTCTTATAAACGCGCCGCAGCCGCTGCTGAATCAGGTTTTTTAAAAGACGAGATTGTTCCCGTGGCCGTACCGCAGCGCAAGGGCGAGCCACTACTTGTCACTGAAGATGAAGAGTACAAGAAAGTTAGTTTTGACAAAATTCCTACGCTACGTCCAGCTTTTACTCCTGATGGCACAGTGACGGCAGCCAATGCCAGCACCATCAATGACGGCGCTGCTGCCGTCATTCTCGCCAGTGCAAAGGCGGTGCAAACATATGGTCTGAAGCCATTGGCTAAAATCCGCGGTTTTGCCGATGCCGAACAGGAGCCAGAATGGTTTACCACCTCGCCCACTTTGGCTGCTCCCAAAGCCATGAAAATGGCTGGTGTCGAAAAATCTGATATCGACTTCTTCGAGGTCAACGAAGCCTTTGCTGTTGTAGCCCTAGTTTTTGAGCGATTGCTCGACATTGCTCACGAGAGAACCAACGTGTTCGGTGGTGCCGTTTCCTTAGGCCATCCCTTGGGCGCTTCGGGCGCGCGTATTGTAACTACTCTGAATAACATCTTGAGACACAAGGACGGTACTATAGGACTTGCTGCCATTTGTAATGGCGGTGGAGGTGCCACAGCTATCGTCATCGAACGTATATAAATTCAATGGTTCGTAAAGAATTAGGCTGCGATTTTTCCAAGGTTATATAGCTTTTGGATTTCGGGATGATTTTTGGTGAGGTTCGGGAACTTAGCGAACACGTCAAAAATTCGGTTGATCATTAGTTCATTGAAATACTGGGTTTTAACGTCGGCCATCGAGAACGGCCCCCGCAGGCTTTTGCCCTTGGACAGGTGGTGGACGGCTTTGGCAACGGACACGGCGGTCAGCGACATATTGAAGTGGTATTCAAGGTTTTTATCTCAACATTTTCAAATCGGATAGGCCAATTTCTTTACGAAGTACTGATGCTTTTATTCTTTGATTATCTTTCTCGTTATCATCACTCCATTTTCCAAAACTACTTGAACAAAATAAAATCCAGAAGCCAGGCCGTTCGTAGGAGTTTCTATCCAATCGTTCCTGTTATTATCTACCCATAAATAAACCGTTTGCCCGTCCAAACGCACTACTCGGACTGAGGTAACATCAAGGCCTGATTGGTTCGATATGCGAAGATAATCCTTAACGGGATTGGGCGATACAACAACCTGCTGCTGCAGGTCAACTTCTGAACTTGACAGGGTAGTGTAACAATGTGGAAAATCCCAAAAACCGACGAACCACAGGCCGGGTAATACCTTTATGCCCTCTCCTTCCACCTCAAAAGGATGCTCCAATTGATCCGGCGGAGGAATTGGAAACAAGTTGCTAATCTCGATGCTTTGCCGCGTCATCATGCAGTGAATAATCCTCGCTTCATACCAGTTCTCCAATAAGGATACAAACTGATCAGGAGTCAATATCGTATTGATATTACAGGGGTAATTCGTTGCCAGAATCGTCGTATCCCACGATATCTTCACGGGTGGGTATTTTACGTGAAACATCAATCGAGTACTGGCGGGGAGGTAACATTGGCCAGGCGAGTCATTTAACTCAACAATCGTTTTAGAGGTTTTCCAGTTACCATCATCTGTATGTACTGCTCTGACTTCAAATACGCTGTCGAATGGCGCAGTGATGGCAATTTCCCCAAATTGAGGATTTATATTTTGACTTGATGCACTTGGGTCGCCACCCACCCAGACCGTATCCTTGTTACCACGACTATCTTCAAACCAGATAGGCATAATGAATTGTGGTTGCTGTTGAGCCATTAAAACAGTTGTGCAGCAACCCGCGAGAAATATAAAGAGCGTCCTCATGGCTTTACAATTGTTTTAGCAAAAAGATAATTATTGAAAAGGAGTTGAAGTGAGTATGTTCCAGAACTAATCGCACTGCTTTCCTGATAAAATTGATACTCGCCCGGCTCTATTTCTGTATCAGGCAATAGGATGGAAATAGACCCAGTATTAACATTTAACAAACGAATTTGCAGATTTCCTGGAATACTGGCCGTGTAGAACACAGTCAGATGATCGCTAAACGGATTTGTGGCGGCAAACTGAAGAGAAGACTCATGAGGAGGGTATTCCGGCTCGATACAGTTTTTGACCTCGATAACTTTAGTGAATTCGCTGCTGGGTGGGCAGTCAGAGTTGTCCACAATGAGTTTCACTCTATAGTGTTTGTTGGGCTGGAAAGTATAAAAGCTAGACAGATTGACTCTCCCCACCTGGCCAATGTTCCAGCCCGTGTTAATATTGTTACCCAGACAAACGCTCGGGTTGGCTGGATCAACCTCGCAAATGTCTATCAGCCACCTGTTTTCATTGAAAGAAGCCGTTCCGTTCAGGAACAATGCTCCGGTAGGGGGCGAGGAAGGGCACAGGTAATAAACATCGGGTAATTGGAAGAAGGCGACAGAAGGCATGCAACCATTGCACGAGTGTATAAATCTGTTGCCTGCATTAGTCAGGTCAGCGTTCATTCGGGCAATTTGGCACTCCGTTACAGCATGAGGCGCATACTGATTGTAGTCCATCATGTTGTTAGATATCTTGTACCATTCATCGCAGGGCTTGCCCTTATTACTGCCAGGACAAGTGGGTATTGATGGGTCATAACCCCAGCAATTAGCGCGTTGATTCAATGTGCATACTCCATTTTTGTATTCGTCATAAAGGTTGCCCAAAGGTGTATCTAAACAACCATCGTCTTCGTTCCAGGTATGCCTTAGACTCAACGTATGCCCTATCTCGTGATTAAGCAGCGATCCTGAGTAAATCAAAGACCAATTCCGACAAGCAGGCTGTACATATTTAAAATAGTCATTGTTAAACACATACCCGTAAGTAAATAACGAACTTTTATTTCTGGAGGGGTGGGCGGATAACTTATATTCAAGGGTGGATTTTGCACTAATGAATCATTTGCTTTTCGCCATTGGTCTGCGTTATCGTCTAATTCTGCATTTGCTTGATTAATAATGTCTTCTGCCCTCTTGTAGCCGTTATATCCGCTATTGGAGAAGCCATCGCCACTTTCAGTAAAGTTTCCCAGTCCTATGTAATTGATGGTCGTGCTATTGGCGTCGCAATCTCGTAATTCTCGCTTGATGATCTTGCCTGGAAGCAAAAAATGCACAGCAACGCGAATGTACCTAATACGAGTAGGGTCTGTGCAGATGGGAACATACCCCTCGGGCAAATCCTGAGAGCCTTCCGGTATATCTGCCGAAACTCCACAGGGCTGTTGGTCATGGAAATAGATTCCTTGCGCATCTAGGGAAATATTAAGTGTTAGCAAGAGGAGAATAGAAAACACTGAGAAAATGGACGTTCTTTTCATGCCATCAGAAGTTTTGGTGTGATAAGATGGTTTTACTGAAATTGCATGGAACGCCCACTTTCCCGCCGTACGACCGCATAGGGAGTATAGACGGGAAAGTAGAGTTAGCGGAACGATGTTGCTTTTCACCCTCATAACTACTAGCAAAGATGCAGT
>JANWXM010000059.1 GCA_025055285.1 Saprospiraceae bacterium | reverse complement strand
CGAAGGACAGCCCGAGCCCACACCAAAAGGAGAGGCACCGCCGCCACTTACCAAGTTAGTGCCAGCGACGTTCGAGTTGAAGATGTAGAAGGGGTCCCAGCTGCTTTCTACTGAGAACGAGGTGAAAGCTATCCGGGTACGGTGCGTTGCTGAGTTACTCGGAGCAAATGTGATCTGGTTGAACAGATAACACTGGTTGTTCGAGTAATTAAGAGTAGGGCCTCCGTCGTCGTAGTAGTTGTAGAAGGCGCCCGCAGCACCGCTATTGAAGAAGGTGCCCGCATTGAAGTTGAACGGGTGGTTGACATTCGTCTGTGCAAATGCCCCATACGATACGAGACATGCCAGCAGCGTCAAAACCCAGCAGAATGTGTTTCTCTTTTTCATGAGATGAACGTTGTTTTTAACCTTCAAGAAAATTTTCAAACCGGATTCAATTAGTCAATAGGGTTTAATTTTTGAGCAGATTCTTCGCTTCATTGAACAGAGCCTGGCGCTGATTATCCGAAAGCGTTACGCCCGGAATGGCATCAGGAGCAATAAACGAAGAGGGATTCTGCTGCAGAGGATGCAACGCCGCCAAGTACACTGGCTCATCCGCTGCGAGACGACGATACACCGCCTTGAAGTAGTACACGCGGATGTAAGTATCCGAACCCGTGAAGTGGACATTCGGATCTTGCCCGAGCGACTCAACCACAGTTTTCACTCGAGTCATTGCTTCGCCTTGGTCCACCCAGTTGACTCCAACGTCCTGAGCAGAACCTACTTGCGCCTCAACGCTCGAAGTGCCACAGAGCAGCGCACCGAAAACGAGTAGTGCTGCCACCAGAGACTTCTGGACGAGATTTACAAACGTTCTTTTCATGTGTTAAGCGATTTTAAGTTAAAAAATTACGTGACTGCAAATTTTATTTACAAAAAATGAAATTGGCATTACACAGGCGTTCATACGCCCGTGTAATGCCCGAAAATAAATTTACCGAAAAACGATGTAAACGTCTTTTTTCATGAGATTATGAAAATATTGAAAACCTGTTGTCTGACACTATATTTGTGGATTAAATACTTAGCAGCCTAAATGCAGCAAATACTTTGCCACTTTCAGCTATTTCTCTCGTAAAGTCAG
>JANWXM010000058.1 GCA_025055285.1 Saprospiraceae bacterium | reverse complement strand
AATCGAACCAGTTGGAATTGAAACTTGGCAGCACGCACATAGGGCAGCCACTCGCGCCGGCTCGTAATCGAACCAGTTGGAATTGAAACATATCAAAAGAGGTGTGGGCGCTTTTTTATTTACAACTCGTAATCGAACCAGTTGGAATTGAAACGCGGTGATAGTCACATCTGTACCCGTGCTGCTGTTGCTCGTAATCGAACCAGTTGGAATTGAAACAGCGACGAGATTAAGTCTTGAAAAAGAGCGAACTGCCTCGTAATCGAACCAGTTGGAATTGAAACGACAACTGCGAAGAGGTAACCGATTACTTATGACGCTCGTAATCGAACCAGTTGGAATTGAAACAGCGTTGACGTCAACATCTTCGTAAGAAGAAAGCATCTCGTAATCGAACCAGTTGGAATTGAAACTTATGTAGGAAAAGCAGCCATCAGGCTCACTGTGGACTCGTAATCGAACCAGTTGGAATTGAAACGAGGCGAACATCTGCTTGCTGCTTCCTCAGGTTGAGCTCGTAATCGAACCAGTTGGAATTGAAACTTGGTCTCATAAGTACGTATAGCGCCACTGGCTTGGCTCGTAATCGAACCAGTTGGAATTGAAACAGTACGCTTTTGGCAGCCGCGCGCGCTTTGTTCGCCTCGTAATCGAACCAGTTGGAATTGAAACACGGCGGGAGTGGCAACACGGGAACAGGCTCTACAGCTCGTAATCGAACCAGTTGGAATTGAAACATAGCGGCATCAATTTGCTCAGGTTGCATGAGTCGCCTCGTAATCGAACCAGTTGGAATTGAAACACGAAGCCGACGCGCGAGTGTTTCTGGTTTTTGATTCTCGTAATCGAACCAGTTGGAATTGAAACTGCCGAAGTGCATCTGCACAGGGCCGGTATCAATCCTTCTCGTAATCGAACCAGTTGGAATTGAAACCAGCAGGTGCGGCGACGTCGCGGGCTTGCGTGTTGGCTCGTAATCGAACCAGTTGGAATTGAAACGATTACCAAAGCCTCATCTTGCGAGCCTTTAAGGCCCTCGTAATCGAACCAGTTGGAATTGAAACCACTGTCGGAGTTCAACGACCTTATGACGCTGAAACTCGTAATCGAACCAGTTGGAATTGAAACCGTCATAATAATTGTCAAGCCCGACCTTTCTTAACCCTCGTAATCGAA
>JANWXM010000057.1 GCA_025055285.1 Saprospiraceae bacterium | reverse complement strand
GCACCGACGGCTCCGCGCGCAGCGGCTCATAGGCCGCCTCCTGCGCGCTGACTACTGGGTCGCCGTTGGGAGAGAATTTGTATAGGTGCACCCTTCTCACATTATTCAGTTCTTGATAGCAACCCATTAACACTCCTCCATCGGCAGAGGGCACCATTTCGAAGGGAACTGTAAAAAAATCATTATCTACCTCAAACTCTCTAGACCAAATTAGCTCCATGTCTCGACCGTATTTTTGCAATATAAACTTCTTATAACTCTTGTGAACAGCCCTAAAGTAAATACTGCCGTCCCGGGCCATGGCAAAAGGCATTTTTCCAGAGTAAAGATAATCACATTGGGATATTTTGAATCGGTGCAAGGGCTTAAAATCAAAGTCGCGTACATCAATGGCCACATTTAGCGAAGGACAACCAGATAGGTTAGGATCTCTACCCAAATAAGAAAAAAACAACCGTTTTCCTATGAAACCGCCGCAAGCGCCCCAGGGAAATTCTCCAGAGGTCGAATTGTCGAAGTCCCAGCCTTTTATCCAGTCGCCCCTGTAATTGTACCAGCCCACAGCCTTTGGCCTCTCTACATCCGTGGGATCGAAACAACTGCCCTGAACATACAAATTATTTTCTTTAAAAAAACAGTTATAAGCCCAGTCGTAAGGCATTTCGGCATCTTCATATATTGTACCATTGAAGTGTGCCTTGAAATAGTATTGCGTATTGCCCAACATAACCGAAGGGCTATCAACCATTAAATACCTGCCATACATGAAAATAGTATCGTTGTAAACGCAAGCATCGAAAAGAGGTCCCAGAGAACCGTCGCTAGTAAAAGCAATACTGTTGAATCCTTTCCCTGGCCTAAAAATAAGAGGAGACTCAAAACTCCTAATGATATCTAGATTCTTGTTTAGTTCAAATGCAGCATAGCGTTGCGTGTAAAAGGCATCAGTTGTGCCATACATCCCGATGTAGTATAATCTCTTATCTAAGGATAAATACGGACGCCCGAAATAGTATCTGTTTGAGAAATTAACATCAAAGGAGTCTATTATCTCTCCATTCTCGCTCAGGCGATACATTCGCTCTACTCTCCTCCTAGTTCCAGATGGTGATTCTTCAACCCAGTACAATCCGAAAATGTATCCGTCCTCAAAGGGCAAAAGATACGACCACCGGGCTTGCTTTCCGGAGAGTGTAGAGAACTCTGTTAGGGTGTTTTGAGCGTGGATGAGGCTCCATCCGTAGAAGAAAGTAATTAGAAGTGTATAGTTAAGTCTTCTGAAAAATATTGTTGTTTCATGACAAAGAATTTTACTTTTTGTTAAAATCCGGCTTATGGCAATGAGCTTCTATTAGAATGAGGAGGAGAGTGGCGTGCACTATATTTTTTGCCCTCTCTCCTCCTTTAACTTTTAACTTTTTTTA
>JANWXM010000056.1 GCA_025055285.1 Saprospiraceae bacterium | reverse complement strand
GCGAATAGCGCATGCGGCGCTTTCGATATAATGTAGGTGTTTTTTTTTAAAAGAGAAGCGGGCCTGGCAGTTTTTGCCGGGCTTTTTTTTATTTATTTGATTTACAGCCATTTAAGCCTTTCTAGCGCATTAACAATAGTTAAAATTTTGTTAAAGTCGACAAAAAACTTGCACAGTTTTTTCAGATGATAGTATCTTTGTAGTGTAATTAAAAACAAAGGCATTAACAAAAAAAACCGGGCGGCCAGGGTTATAGCCGCGACGACAATATGACTAATGCACAAATAACTCTTCAACAGTGTGAAAAGGCCCTCCAAGAGGGCAAATTGAACAGTTGGGAAACCCGATTTGTTCAGGACATTCTCCAGCGCTTTGGCTACGACAAGAAAGCGTTGCGAAACCTAAGCCGTAACCAATACATCACGCTTTGCAAAATTGCCGAAAAAGCGTGATAAGCTATTCAGCCCGCCGTGCTGCACGCTGGCACGGCGGGCTTTTCAAAAAAAATCATTCAAAAACCCGGGCCGCCCAGGGTATAGGCGGCGAAGAATTATGAAGTTTGTAAACCTAACGCCTCACGAAGTAAAAATCTTAAAGGGCAACGAAGTCGTTTTATCCATCCCTCCGACAGAACCGGCGGCCAGAGCTACTCAAAAGTACGAGGATAGAGCTGAAGTCAACGGCATCCCAGTCTGGGCGCCGACTTATGGAGAGGTGGTAAACCTGCCGCCAGCAGAAGAGGGGACATTTTATATCGTCTCCATGATTGTTGCACAAGCGGAGCGCGGCCGGCGCGATTTACTCGTGCCAGATTCCGGCCGCGCAATCCGCGATAGCGCAGGGAACATAATTGGCGTTCCAGGGTTCTTGACGTTTTCGCGGAAATGAGTGGAGCCCGGCTCACACACTTATGTGTGGGTCGGGCTTTTTTTTATCAAAAAACCCGGGCCGCCCAGGGTTATAGGCGGCAAAACAATATGAAGATAACGTATTTAAAAGGAGAAGCTGATAAGCTCCCCACTGAAGTACATTTATTACTTTCAAGGGATGATGTGGATAGGATAGTAAAATACCTCGTTTGGGACGAGGTATTTAGGCTCTGGAAGACTGAAAAAAGAGTCTTCCAAACGGTGTCCGGCAATGGGGGCACCGCCATGTATATCAAATGGCATCTTCTTGAGGAGGATGAACATTACTGGGCTAACGTATTCATAGATCCACCTCGTGAAAACAATACTTTTAGTTTGAGAATAGAGTGTCATTCTGAGAACACTTTTCTGATTCGTTTCTTATACAAGTTGTGCGACGGGTTTTACCCGCACGACGAGTTAAAGATCAATATCGAGATAGACCGAGTGATTGATCTTCAGCACGAGATTCTGAACGAAATATTAGACTTGAGGCATCAAAGCCTCAACGTAAAAATA
>JANWXM010000055.1 GCA_025055285.1 Saprospiraceae bacterium | reverse complement strand
GATTTGCAAGGGCGCACCGTACTTCGCTTTTGATAGCCACTTCAGCCCAAAATTCGCCTTTTGTCGAGGCATGCCCTCGCCTTTTCAACAGCCATCCCTGCGAAATAGTTCAGCGCAGGGCTGCACAAAGGCGTCAAGGACTTGCGGGTGGAATTCTCGGTGGTAGAGGTAAAGGTAGTAGAGCAAATCGCCCTTGGGCACCCTGAGTAGGCCCTCTTTTGATGCCTGCTCGTTTGCGGCGTCTAAAGCCCGCTCTACCCACAAGGGCAGACGGGCGGTGATCCGTGTGGATGGTACATTCATATTTTGCCTCCTTTTTGCCATTGTTTAAGCCATTCGCCAGGCTTTTGCACTAGCATAATTGCCTGGCCGTCTGGGCCGTCTTCAAACGTTACAATTTCGCCAGATGGGCGGTAGTAGCCCTCAAGAACATTTAGGCGCATATACAAGAAGAATAATTCTTCTGTTAGCGCGCCTGTTCGCTTGCCCTCGATGGGCGAGGCGAATACCTGCTCTTTCAGGCGGTATCTGCCTGGCGATTTGGCCCTGTCCATGAGCGACCAATTATATGTTCGCTCTATCTGCATCGTTTCACCGTGGGCCTGGTTGAATGCCCAGCGGATGAAGTGCAATTGCAGCTGGTAATCGCGCGATGCGGACACGTCGCGCGTCGTTGCTTTGATGTCAATCGCCGCGAGTTTTCGCCCTTCTTTCGTCTGGACGAGGGCAATAACGTCGGCGGGTGTTCCTATCCGGTACTCTTTCGAATGGACAGGAAACTCCACCGCCAGTACCTGTACATCGCAGTCGCGCTTAAACGACTGCCACGCGAACATGTCGTTTTGCACGTTCGCGCACCAAGTGTCGTAGAGGTGAAGCCCGATGCCGTGGGCTTCCATGTACATACGTACAGCGTCGCGCCACCATTTAGACGCTTCGCCCTCGAAGCGGAATGGTTGGCCGTCGGCGCGTTCGCTTTCGGCGATGACGTAGTGGAGCACACTGCCGTAGGTGCGCGTCTCGAGCGCGATGCGCTCGCCTTCGTCGCCCATGTCCGTCATCCATTTAATAAGGTGTGGACTTTTGGGCAAGACGCAGGAGGTCCAGTGGCTGTACCCGGACAGGAAATCCGGGAAGTCCTTCAGGAAGTAAAAACGCGATGAATTAGCACCAAAGGGCGCGCGAAACAGCGTCTCGGCGTTTAGCTGTTTCGCTAGCGTGCGCTCGCCGGCGGCACTGTAAATAGGTGTAATTTTTTGTATCTTCATATTTAAAAGCTATTTTTAAAAGTTAAATATTAAAAAAATTCTAATGTGATCAACCTATACTCCCTTTTCTAAGAGCAGTCGAAACCGGCGAGCGGTGATTTGTGTGCATCCGCCCAGCGTCTTCGCCGCGCGGGCGTCGGCGACGATGACGCCTTTGTACT
>JANWXM010000054.1 GCA_025055285.1 Saprospiraceae bacterium | reverse complement strand
TGGAATTGAAACCGGCTCGCTTTCAGTCAAAAATCAAGAAGTATCGCGCTCGTAATCGAACCAGTTGGAATTGAAACTCGGCGGCAACATTGAGGAACTGACGCGCGTCATCGCTCGTAATCGAACCAGTTGGAATTGAAACTATTTGCCTCGCTATTGGGACAACGAAGACGGCGAGCTCGTAATCGAACCAGTTGGAATTGAAACAAAGGAAGGAAAGAGCAATCCCGCCGCGCATGCGGCCTCGTAATCGAACCAGTTGGAATTGAAACCATCTGCGGGACACGCTGATGGCTGCGCTTCAAACGCTCGTAATCGAACCAGTTGGAATTGAAACAGCAGCGCTGCTTCGCGCTCGAGACTGCGCTTATGGCTCGTAATCGAACCAGTTGGAATTGAAACCAGGTGTCTGGGATGATAATGTCCAAAATGCTCTCTCTCGTAATCGAACCAGTTGGAATTGAAACGGATTAAGATCAATCACTCGGTCTATCTCGATATTCTCGTAATCGAACCAGTTGGAATTGAAACCGAAGCGGAATGGTTGGCCGTCGGCGCGTTCGCTTTCTCGTAATCGAACCAGTTGGAATTGAAACCTTGCGGACTTTCGCACAGATGACGCTGCGGCAGACTCGTAATCGAACCAGTTGGAATTGAAACCTCCAAATCATTTCTGATGCTGTCAGAGAATCTAATCTCGTAATCGAACCAGTTGGAATTGAAACAAGCAATTGACGCGCTAATGCAGCGCTACCCTGACTACTCGTAATCGAACCAGTTGGAATTGAAACGCGTCTAACACTACACTACTCGAACTTTTCCCGCGCTCGTAATCGAACCAGTTGGAATTGAAACCTGTGGCGCGACAACTATCGCGCGCTTAGAGGCAAACTCGTAATCGAACCAGTTGGAATTGAAACTCGCGTTTGAATTCGTCAATCGTGTTTGTCATCGCCTCGTAATCGAACCAGTTGGAATTGAAACATCGTGCGGC
Source organism: Saprospiraceae bacterium (assembly GCA_025055285.1). Taxonomy (GTDB): domain Bacteria; phylum Bacteroidota; class Bacteroidia; order Chitinophagales; family Saprospiraceae; genus M3007. The sequence goes on along the minus strand of JANWXM010000054.1, from coordinate 574 downwards.
AATCGTGGGTGCACAAATTGTTTTTCTCGTAATCGAACCAGTTGGAATTGAAACTACGCAGGCACGGACAAATGGACAGGTCATTCAACGCTCGTAATCGAACCAGTTGGAATTGAAACACACTTCTATCAAATCTGTAAGCGCTTTCGCTATCGCTCGTAATCGAACCAGTTGGAATTGAAACCAGAAATCTGCCCGCTATCGAGCATGGCTGCATAGCTCGTAATCGAACCAGTTGGAATTGAAACTTAAGTGAAAAAAAACGAGGGAGTAATACAAAAACACTCGTAATCGAACCAGTTGGAATTGAAACTGGCGATGGCGATGGGGCAGTACTTGACGTACAAGCTCGTAATCGAACCAGTTGGAATTGAAACTTGAATGAGTTATACGCAGCAAACGGCCAGGTAGCGCTCGTAATCGAACCAGTTGGAATTGAAACTCTTCACGGACAAAAAGGTGTACACTGTCATCGCCGCTCGTAATCGAACCAGTTGGAATTGAAACGCCTTGTACAGGTTAATGACAGCCACCTCGATAGCGCTCGTAATCGAACCAGTTGGAATTGAAACAG
>JANWXM010000053.1:277-2428 GCA_025055285.1 Saprospiraceae bacterium | reverse complement strand
AGGCCTTCGAACAACTCCCGACTGCCCGAGTACAACTCGGCCAGCGTGGACACCGTCAGCGACTTGCCAAACCGACGGGGGCGAGACAGAAAGTAGGGCATCGGTGCGCTGACCAACGCGTACACGTAGCGCGTCTTGTCCACGTACTTGAAGCCCAACTCCCGAATTTTCCGAAAGTCTTGGATGCCGATAGGCAATTTTTGCACCATGCCTGCTATTTTACAGCAAAGGTAAGATACTTTGCATCTGAAGTTTCAAAAAGGAAGATAGGCTTAAACTAGACATTTTTGCGAAAAAGCCTATTATTTCCTGTCGGTTATCTTCCGTTTTTCCAAGCGATTTTCTGCACCTTTGCGCCGCTTTTTAGATGAAAACGGTAAGTGCTCCATTAGGCGCTTTTTCTTATGCATCAAGAGGAACTCTTCAAGCAACTTGTCTCGCATTGTAAGGAATACGGCTTTATTTATCCTTCGTCTGAGATTTACGATGGCCTAGGCGGCATTTACGACTACGGCCCTATGGGCGCGGAGTTGAAGAACAACATCCGCGAATATTGGTGGAAGGCCATGGTGCAACTCCATGAAAATATCGTCGGCTTGGATAGTGCTATTTTCATGCATCCAAAGGTCTGGAAAGCTTCTGGACATGTAGACGCGTTTAACGACCCACTCATTGACAACAAAGATTCCAAAAAGCGCTATCGGGCCGATCAACTCATTGAGAACGAGATCGATCGCTTAGAAGCAAAAATCGAAAAGGAAGTAGAAAAGGCGCGAAAGCGTTTTGATAATTTCGACGAAGCCCTCTTTCGCAGCACAAATCCACGAGTACTTGAATGGGCTAAACGCATCGAGGATATCTCTCGGCGTCTCGCTAATGCCCTGAAGACCAACGATATGACTGCACTGAAAACGTTAATTGATGAGTTGGAAATTGCTGACCCTGAGAGCGGTTCGCGCAACTGGACAGAAGTGCGACAATTTAATCTCATGTTCAGCACCCAATTATCGAATATTGCCGGCGAAGAGGGTAAGCTTTATTTGCGACCTGAGACAGCTCAAGGAATCTTCGTCAATTTCCTCAACGTACTCAAAACTTCGCGCCAAAAGGTGCCTTTTGGTATTGCGCAAGTGGGAAAAGCCTTCCGGAACGAAATCGTGGCGCGGCAGTTTATCTTTCGCATGCGCGAATTCGAGCAAATGGAAATGCAATTCTTCGTGCGTCCGGGCACGGAAATGGAGTGGTACAAATACTGGAAAGAGCGGCGCATGGCTTGGCATAGAGCTGTAATACCAGAGGCCAAACTTCGCTATAAAGACCACGATAATCTGGCTCACTATGCAAATGCCGCAGTAGATATTCAATTTGAATTCCCATTTGGTTTTAAAGAATTAGAAGGTATTCACTCTCGCACAGATTTTGATTTGGGCAATCATCAGGCGCTCTCAGGCCGAAAGTTGCAATATTTTGATCCTGATCTCAACGAGCATTATGTGCCATACGTCGTAGAGACTTCTGTGGGCTTAGACCGCATGTTTTTAGCCATCTTAAGCACGGGTTTTGCCGAGGAAACCGTACCTGATGCGCAGGGTGAGGATAGTACTCGTGTCGTATTACGCATACCGCCGGCATTGGCTCCTATAAAGTGTGCCGTGCTGCCTTTGGTGCGCAATAAGGAAGAACTAGTAGCGAAAGCGCGCGAAATTTTCGATAGGCTGAAGTTCCACTTCATGTGTCAATACGACGAAAAAGACGCCATAGGTCGTCGCTATCGCCGTCAGGATGCTGTCGGAACACCTTACTGTATCACAATTGACTTTCAGACCTTGAAAGACGACACTGTGACTATTCGCGAGCGCGACTCCATGCTCCAGGAGCGCATCCCTGTATCGCGAGTGGTAGATATTGTGCGTCAAAAAACGGCTATGATTCAGCTTTTGGAGCAGCTCTAAGTTATTTTTCACCGCGCCAACGTCACCCCACCCGCCTGTCGCTGTTGGGAGCCGTCGTTCAGGCGCAGTTGAGCGTGCCAGGTGTACACGCCGGGTGGCAGTTCGCGTCCGCGCCAGGTACCGTTCCAGCCGGCGGTTTCCTGTCCGACGGGCAGGTTTTGGCCCTCGAAGACGAGGTTGCCCCAGCGGTCGAAGACCT
>JANWXM010000053.1:0-267 GCA_025055285.1 Saprospiraceae bacterium | reverse complement strand
GGCGTACAGGGTGAAGAAGTCGTTGTGTCCGTCGCCGTTGGGCGAGAAGACGTTGGGCGCGTAGAGGGCCACAGCGCTGGCGCGCACGCGCAGAGTAAGGGAGTCCTCAGCCCAGCAGCCGCGGTCGTTTTCGACGCGCAGCCAGTAGGTGGTGGTTTCTTGCGGTCGGGCCACTGGGTTGGGACAGTTGGCGCACGACAGGCCCGTGCTGGGTCGCCAGGCGTAGGTGTACGCTCCGCTGGGTTGGATGCTGACGGGCACGGCGTA
>JANWXM010000052.1 GCA_025055285.1 Saprospiraceae bacterium | reverse complement strand
ACCTGGTTGGCCGACTCCACGGAAATACTCGGATATCCTGCCGACTCTAAAGAGCAGACGACGGACACATATTTCCCTTCCGCATTCAACCGACGCGCCAGCGCGTGCAGCAGTGTCGTCTTGCCCGTCTGCCGCGGCGCGTGGATGAGAAAATACTGTTTAGCCTCAATCAGCCGACAAATATCTGGGTACTTCCCGCGGAGCGGGTCTACCATGTAGTGCTCCTCCGGGTTGCACAGGCCTGTGGTGTTGAAATAACGTGCCATAGCGGCAAAGATAGCCCAGTAACCGCCGAACTTGTTCGGCCCAGTACCGGCGAAACTCGTTTGGCCGGCGCCTGACTTACCTCCCCAACCACCAGCAACGCAGAGGTCTGTAGAGAGAAAAGTCACCTCATGCCTACCGAAAAGCCAGAAACTGGAGTTCCGGATACGTATTTCCTGTAACCGCCCAATTCATTGGGTGGATAGAAGCAAGACCTTCCCTCCCGCATCTACCGTCTTGAGGGACACCGCATCTGCGCTCCTTGCTAGTGGATGGGCCGCGGGCTGCACATTGGGTCAATTTGTCTCTTATTGCTGAAACCTTTCCTTTGTATACCTTTGCAAGGTTTACCTCGTATTTTCAGGCCAAATTTGCAGAAGAAATGAAAATTGCCGTTTGGGATACCTATTTTCGCAAGCCGGATGGCGTTACGCTACACTTTGACATTTTGGTGCCGGAGGATGTCTCCGACTTTGCAACTGTCTGTGCGTATGGCCGCCAGTACTTAGCCAATCGGGGCTTTCCGGATGCTGTGCTCGATGCTTGTCAGTGTCAGTTTTGTCACATAGAGTGGCCGACCGAGAAAATACTGGCTACCATAAGTCGTCAGGGCTATGCCATCGTGGAGATGGAAGATATTCCGCCCGTATTGCCGGCTGAGCCAACACGGCGCGACTACATTTTGTACTTGCGAGCAAACTACCCGGAGTATCGATTTGCTGACTTTCGCGGAAAATCCTTTGAAGCGATAAAAGAGATAGCAGAAAGCTTAAGGAAGTCGTGAACGCAGGCGCAATTTAGTTGGCGTTCAATCTACCACCAACACTGCGCGGTCGAGTTCCTGCTGGCGGATGTTGGCGGGCAGTTCGCGGAATTCGTACTGTTGGTTGCGCAGGCGCGGTTCGAAGCCGGCCTCGCGGATGGCGCGCTGGATGCCGTCGGCGGTGAAGCGGAAGCGGGCGCCAGCAGCAGAAACGACGTTTTCCTCGATCATGATGCTGCCGAAGTCGTTGGCGCCAGCGTGTAGGCACACCTGAGCGACCTGTTTGCCTACGGTGAGCCACGAAGCCTGGATGTTGGTAATGTTGGGCAGCATGATGCGGCTCATGGCAATCATACGCACGTATTCGTCGCCGGTGACGGCGTTGCGGGCGCGCTTGAGTTTCTTCAGGATGGTGCCTTCGTCCTGGAATGGCCAGGGGATGAAGGCGATGAAGCCCTTGGCGTCGGCGGGTTTCTCGGACTGCACCTGGCGAATAGCAGCGAAGTGCTCCATGCGCTCTAGGTTGGTTTCGATGTGGCCAAACATCATGGTGGCCGAGGTAGTCAAGCGCAGCTGATGGGCGGCGCGCATGATGTCCAACCACTCCTGAGCGCCGCATTTGCCTTTGGAAATGAGGCGCCGCACGCGGTCGCTGAGGATTTCGGCGCCAGCACCAGGCAGCGAGTCTAAGCCGGCCTCTTTGAGGGCTTTCAGGACGTCGTAGTGGCTCATCTTCTCCAATTTGCAGATGTGGGCCACTTCAGGCGGGCCGAGGGCATGCAGCTTCAGGTTAGGATAAAGCGACTTCAGCTCTCGGAAGAGGCGGGTGTAGTAGTCCAACCCTAGGTCGGGGTGATGGCCGCCCTGTAAGAGGAGTTGCTCGCCGCCAAAGGCGAAAGTCTCCTCTATTTTTTGCTTGTACTCTTCGATGGTGGTGATGTAGGCCTCTTCGTGTCCGGGTCGGCGATAGAAGTTGCAAAACTTGCAATTAGCAATGCAGACATTAGTAGTATTGACATTTCGGTCAATAATCCAGGTAACGATGTTGCCAGGAACATGGTGCTGGCGCAACTGGTTGCCGACGTACATTAGGTCGGCAGTAGACGCCTGTTCGAAGAGAAAGACGCCTTCTTCTGGAGTAAGCCATTCTAACCGAAGTGCTCGGTGTAGCAGGTCAGCAATTGATTGCGAGGCAGTCATAAATTCTCCTAAGCATGCATCTTGCATAAATTATAACAAAAGTATGAGGTATAAAGTTGCTGCCTATGAGCCCCAGAATTAAGTTGCTCAATTTCAGGCGTAAATTTTGCAACAGCGGTCATTTTTACTAGAAATTAGTATCAATACTTCGTAAAGAAATTGGCCTATCCGATTTGAAAATGTTGAGATAAAAAAGGGCAAAAGTTTAGATTTGTGGT
>JANWXM010000051.1 GCA_025055285.1 Saprospiraceae bacterium | reverse complement strand
GGCGACGATTTTTCAGAATACCACAACGATAAACCAAGCCGAGCGCTCCCAGACGAAAACGGCCAGGCCGTTTACGGTGTTCGCCCTAGCTACTGGCTACATGAAAATCAGTGTCATGTTGTAATGCCAACCACTATTCTTGAAATCTAAATAAATTCGATATGATAGAACAATTCAAAGAGGCATATGCCTACATTTTGAAGAAGTTTGGCTTTAACCACGCCAACACTGTGGCTATGGCCCAAATCATTCGCGCCACCTTCGGTCATGATGGCGCGCAAGCGGTAGTGGAAGTTAACCGAGAACACAATACTCTTGCAAACCCTGTGCCGCAAGAGGCACAAGCGCCTCTTCGCACGTTTTTTGCCAGCGGTGCTCGAAAACAACAGCCTGAAGAAAATTTTACTCCGCCGGCGCAGGCCGCCGGCGAACAGCAGAACCAGGCCCAGACGACCAGCCCAACGACACCGACGACGAAGCCCAAGCGAGGGCACAAGTCCAACACGCAAGCCCGCGACGTCGCCGAACCTGCTGTGGATGACGATGCCGACGCCTGGCCTCCGGAAGATGAAGGCGAAAACGAGCAAGAGCAGACGCAACAAGTATGAGCAAACAAATACACCTGCTCAACCCTGCGCGCGAGCGCATCCTCTCGCTACCTTTTTACGAGAGCCTCTACGACATTCCCTTGCGCGCAGCGGTCGTGTTCTTGACAAAATCGAAACCAATCTTTGAAAAAGACGACAATGACGAACCCGTTTGCAAGAACCCGCTGCGCCAGATGGCTGAAGCGGTGTCTGGCTTTTATGATGTTCAACTTGAGAGCATCCTTCAAGCGAACATCGCAGAGATAGACGACGTCGGGCAAGGCATTGAGTGGCTTTTCGCCCATATTACAACCCGCCTTGGCGAGTTTAGAGGGCGAATGCGCACGCTAAACGATTGCCGCATCGAAATCGCGGGCGAGGTGTTTCAAATACCAGTCTTATCTGCGCAAACCCTCGCCGAACTGCCGGGCGTTCCTCCCAACCTTACCGTTCAGGAGGCTATAGAAGCTTACGAAATCGCGCGCATCGCACAACTGCGACAAAAAGACGACACCGACGGCTCTGCCCTCTACACATACTACCTAAATCTACTCGCTGTTCTCTTTAGAAAAGAGGGCGAACGCCTCCCGCACAGCGAAGCCGAGTGCGACCGCTTCATCCAAGAGCGAAGCCTCTTTTTTCACAATCTGCCTATCAGCGCAGGCATCGCTCTTGATGTTGATTTTTTTTTAGCAAGCTTGATGAAGCCGCCCGAGCTGACGAACGCGCACGTTGGTTCTTTGAGCAACCTCCTTTTCGTCCACGCAGCCGCGACAGCCGCACTCGCCAGGCTGAAATCGAAGCGTACACAGACGCTATCGAGCGCTCAAAAGAAGCCTTCCAGCGCATCGGGTGGCGGCATGTTTACGCTAAACTGATTGAAAAAGGTTGGTTCAATCAACCAGGCAAATCGCCCATCCAGGCCGCCTTAGAAGCTCCATTCCTTGATGCCATCCGTATGATTTCACGCGAAAACGCACTACAATGAGCTACGCTACCAACTTAATCACCTTTTACACCGCCCTGCGCGAAGCCGTGCGCCTGCACAGTCCGAACACAACGCTGCCCTGCAAACGCCTCCAAACCTTTCGCGTTTTCGCAGCATCGCCGGCGCAAGAGCTGCTCACCCAGACGCTCGGAGCCACCGTCTGCGACAAAGACAAACCTTTTTTCTTTTCGCGCGAGTGGCACGAACGAAGGTATAACCCCAACGAAATCACTTGGCAATATCCGCTGCTTTTCGCTTTTGAGGTTGAAGCCGCCTGCGACCTTTCGCAAATCGAGGACGGCATAGTGCGCGCTCGGCACACGCTTCAAGTGGGCGTGCTTGATGTGGTAAAAGACGTAAAGAGCGCCGCCGGTTGCAAAAATTGCGAGGGCCGAACACCTAATGAAATTTACCTTGATACCCAACAACAGCTTTTTGAAGCGCTGCTGTTTGTGAAGCGGATAGGCATAGCTACTTTTGACGACGGCACGCAAATACTGTGCGCGCCAAGCGCATATGACGCAACCTTCACTACGCTCAATATGATAGAAGAGCCTTTAAACGCCGTCCCTCTCTTCCGCATCGAGCGCCCAGCCGAGCGGGTTTATGGGACAGGCGTTACGATAACTATCAAGGCCCAGCAATGCGATGTAACCAAGGCCTTCGACACATCGCAAAAAGAGTACGGCGTCCTTGCGCACGAGGCCGGCTGTTCAAACTGTTAGTCAAAATGATAAAGCAAGCACTCGAACAACAAATGCGCATTCTGCGCGACCTTCTGGCAAAAGAGTTAGCCGAGCAGGGCCACCGCAACACGGGCGCCCTAGAGCGCTCGCTTACATATGAAGTAAAACGCGAAGGCGATAAGGTCGTCGGCGCGATGATGGCGAACATATACGCCATCTACCTTGAGTTTGGCGTACCGGCAAACCGCATCCCGTATACGCCGGGCTCCGGCGCAAAGCGGAGTAAGTACATTCAGGGCCTCATCACCTACTTCACAACGAAGGGCCTAAACCCGTCCGAAGCCAAAAGCGCCGCCTTCGCGACGGCGAACGTGCATAAAAGAGAGGGCATGCCAACGCGAGCCAGCTTTAATTTTTCGTCGAATGGCAGACGGACGGGCTTTCTACGCT
>JANWXM010000050.1 GCA_025055285.1 Saprospiraceae bacterium | reverse complement strand
TGGAATTGAAACCCGTCGCCTTCGCGCGCGCAAGCATTTGCTCGAGAGCTCGTAATCGAACCAGTTGGAATTGAAACTGGCGAACGGCGCGTCGGCGACGGTTTACCTTGAGGCTCGTAATCGAACCAGTTGGAATTGAAACTGCGTTTTGTCGAGATAGTGCTCGACAACGTCCGCGCTCGTAATCGAACCAGTTGGAATTGAAACGGATAAACTTTCAAGAATTCATCTCTATTATAGTAACTCGTAATCGAACCAGTTGGAATTGAAACTAGCCACCGGGACACGTTGCCTGGCTCCGGCACAACTCGTAATCGAACCAGTTGGAATTGAAACTTGCTTGCTAAAGCATGACAAAATGAGCACATTAACCTCGTAATCGAACCAGTTGGAATTGAAACTGTGATAAACGCGTGCAATCGCAAAGACGTGCATTTCTCGTAATCGAACCAGTTGGAATTGAAACTATAGTTTGCGCGTTCAGTGCACGCGCGCGGATTGTCTCGTAATCGAACCAGTTGGAATTGAAACTTGGGCAAGTGGGATGACGAAGAAATAGCAAATCATCTCGTAATCGAACCAGTTGGAATTGAAACCAAAAATTTTCAAAGAATATACCGTAGAAAGTGTCACTCGTAATCGAACCAGTTGGAATTGAAACTCGCTGTTTGTTACACGATAGAGGGCTATGACCAAGCTCGTAATCGAACCAGTTGGAATTGAAACCGCGGCGGCTCAGTGGCTGTGGGCGCTGGCGCCTCAGCTCGTAATCGAACCAGTTGGAATTGAAACGCTCAACCCTGCGCGCGAGCGCATCCTCTCGCTACCCTCGTAATCGAACCAGTTGGAATTGAAACGCGAGTGGAGGTATAGTATTTGACGCAACTGACCTTCTCGTAATCGAACCAGTTGGAATTGAAACACATCTCTTGGCGCAGCTGTTCAAACCCGAACTTCGCTCGTAATCGAACCAGTTGGAATTGAAACTCTTGTTTTCGCGGCTATAACCCTGGCCGCCCGGTTCTCGTAATCGAACCAGTTGGAATTGAAACGAGTCGGCTGGAATTACGTTTAATAGTTGTGCCATACTCGTAATCGAACCAGTTGGAATTGAAACATTGCGCTCGCGACTTTGCCCCCACCAGGGTTGCGGGCTCGTAATCGAACCAGTTGGAATTGAAACACGCGCAAACGCGCGAGGCAGAGAGAGGTATTGACACTCGTAATCGAACCAGTTGGAATTGAAACGCGGACAACAGCCTCCTAAGTACGTCGCGCTGCGCCTCGTAATCGAACCAGTTGGAATTGAAACCAGGTGGTACGACTTCCAAGGGCGTGCGGCTTTACACTCGTAATCGAACCAGTTGGAATTGAAACCGGAATGGGTCGTTAAAGCAAGCGAGCTGACGGATCTCGTAATCGAACCAGTTGGAATTGAAACGCGAAATCGTTGAAGAAGACAGCGTGCAGCAGGGCGCTCGTAATCGAACCAGTTGGAATTGAAACGGCAATTATGCAAGTACAAAAGCCTGGCGAATGGCTCTCGTAATCGAACCAGTTGGAATTGAAACCGATAAAATCGGAGTTCGTCGGAAGCGACAGGACGGCTCGTAATCGAACCAGTTGGAATTGAAACCGGCAACCACCTGGAACTTTATTTCGCTGTTATTAGCTCGTAATCGAACCAGTTGGAATTGAAACATGTAGGCGTCGTTGATAGGCACAAGGACTACCTCACTCGTAATCGAACCAGTTGGAATTGAAACGGTATACGTTCTTCTAAAAAGCCTGCGACATCGAACTCGTAATCGAACCAGTTGGAATTGAAACGGACGTAAAATCAAACGCGGTCACCGCCGATACAATGCTCGTAATCGAACCAGTTGGAATTGAAACTTGTTTATAGATGTTTCCACCCAGAAGAGCCAGTCCTCGTAATCGAACCAGTTGGAATTGAAACATGACTTGCGGGTGGAATTCTCGGTGGTAGAGGTACTCGTAATCGAACCAGTTGGAATTGAAACTTGTAACACCTTTTTGCCGACGCTGCCCGTGGAAGCTCGTAATCGAACCAGTTGGAATTGAAACCCTGGTCGAGCAACACCGCCTCTCGGCCGTCGGCTCTCGTAATCGAACCAGTTGGAATTGAAACAGCGCGACGACAAGCTTGTCGGCTGAGGCGGTGAACTCGTAATCGAACCAGTTGGAATTGAAACACGCTTAAACTTGATGTTGTTGACCGTCGCCGACGTCTCGTAATCGAACCAGTTGGAATTGAAACATGGCAACCCAATGGTGACACAGTTTATTCACACCTGCTCGTAATCGAACCAGTTGGAATTGAAACCGCAATCCTAACGGTCTCGTAATAATTGTCAATTAGCTCGTAATCGAACCAGTTGGAATTGAAACAAGGTGTATGCGTCAACCTTTGAGCGTAGTTCAGCCTCGTAATCGAACCAGTTGGAATTGAAACTCGCGCTTTTCAATGCGCATAGCGGCAGTGTAGTTTCTCGTAATCGAACCAGTTGGAATTGAAACTACTCTTTTTGCGGTGCGTCGAAGGCGTTGGTTACACTCGTAATCGAACCAGTTGGAATTGAAACTACGCCGGCACGGACAAATGGACAGGTCATTCAACGCTCGTAATCGAACCAGTTGGAATTGAAACTTCCATTTTAATATCTGTCCAGTAGAAGCCCCGTTTCTCGTAATCGAACCAGTTGGAATTGAAACACAGCGAAGACACAATGCAGACAATTCGCGAGAACACTCGTAATCGAACCAGTTGGAATTGAAACGTTATATGTTCGCTCTATCTGCATCGCCTCACCGTGCTCGTAATCGAA
>JANWXM010000004.1 GCA_025055285.1 Saprospiraceae bacterium | reverse complement strand
AGCGGTTTTACCATGCGACGATTCACCTGTTGTTTCGCTACCTGGGCGTTCGCGCGCACAGCGAGGTGTGCACGGCCGATGGGCGCATGGACTGCGCCGTGGAGACGGCGCGTCGGGTGTACATTTTGGAGTTCAAGGTGGACGAGCCGGCGGAGGTGGCGCTGGAGCAGATACGCCGTCGGCGTTACTACGAGGCGTGGTGGCACTTGGGCAAGCCGGTGGTGGGTGTGGGCGTGCAGTTGTCCAGCCAGCAACGCAACATCGAGCGCTGGCTGGCTGAGGAGATGAGCACGCAAGGATGAAAATCGAAATACAAGCCATTTCTCAGTAGCAAACAATACATACATTCGCGCTGTTCTTTTAGCCCCGCTATGGGCGACGCTTACCGCTCTTTAACCTTGAAGCAAAAAGTTTCAGTAGACCATGAGTTACTTTCCGCATCCCGACCGGTTCGAACGCCGGCACATCGGGCCAGATTCGAACGACTTGCAGGCTATGTTGCATACGCTGAAGGTATCCTCTCTGGACGAATTGATTGACCAGACTATTCCGAGCAACATTCGCTTGCACAAGCCGCTTCGCTTGCCCCCTGCTCAGTCTGAATACGAATATCTAACTGAGTTGAAGAATATAGCACGTCTCAACCGCGTGGCGCGCAGCTACATCGGTATGGGTTACTACGGCACCATAACGCCATCAGTAATTTTACGCAATCTGTTTCAAAACCCAGGCTGGTATACTCAGTATACGCCATATCAAGCTGAAATAGCACAAGGACGGCTAGAGAGCCTACTCAACTTTCAGACAATGATCTGTGACTTGACCGGCCTACCTATTGCAAACGCCAGCCTACTGGATGAAGCAACCGCCGCCGCCGAGGCCATGCATATGTTTTATGCAGAAAGAAACAAACGGAGTTCATCAGATCATCAAGCTAATGAGTTTTTTGCAGATGAGTCTGTGTTCCCGCAAACGCTGGATGTCCTGCGCACTCGTGCTAAGCCATATGGCATTCGACTGGTGATAGGAGATTGGCGCACCTATGTTCCTTCAGAGAGAACTTTTGGCGTACTCTTGCAGTACCCTAACCGCGAAGGAGCCATCGAAGATTACCGTGCCTTCGTGGAGCAATGTAAGGCTACCAAGACTTACGTGTGTGTCGCAGCCGATATTCTCTCTTTAACACTGCTTAAGCCTCCTGGAGAGTGGGGAGCAGATTGTGCTGTTGGCAACACCCAGCGTTTTGGCGTGCCCATCGGCTTTGGCGGGCCTCATGCAGCTTATTTTGCCACTACAGAAGAATTTAAACGCCTCATTCCAGGTCGGATTATCGGTGTATCCATAGACCGCCACGGCAATCGGGCCCTTCGCATGGCGCTTCAGACGCGTGAGCAACACATTCGCCGCGAAAAAGCTACCTCCAATATCTGTACGGCGCAAGCGCTACTGGCCAATATGGCTGCCATGTATGCTGTTTATCACGGGCCAAAGGGCCTTCGTAGTATTGCTCAGCGCATTCACGATATGACCAAAGCACTAGCCGCAGCTTTAGAAAAGGCTGGCTTTCTTGTAGCCCATTCTCATTACTTCGATACCCTGCGTTTGAACCTGAAGGCCGAGATACGCGACCAAATTTATCAGAAAGCTGATGCTGCTGGGATTAACTTTTTTTACGACGAAAAAGGCCTACAAATAAGCCTCGACGAAACAGTTACTGACCGCGACTTAGCCGATATTGCGGCTGTATTCGGCGCGGAAATGCCAACGCCGACGAATACCGAGGCTATTCCGACCGAGTTACAACGCGAGACACCTTACTTAACTCATCCGGTATTCAACAGCTATCACACAGAAAGTGAAATGATGCGCTATTTAAAGCGCTTAGAAAATCGGGACCTCTCACTTACGCACTCGATGATTTCACTTGGCTCTTGCACCATGAAACTAAATGCAGCTACTGAGATGATACCCCTTAGTTGGGAATCTTGGGCAAACATTCATCCTTTTGCACCGGCTTCCCAGACACAGGGATATCAAAAGATCATTTGCGAATTAGAGCAATACCTATGCGAGATAACTGGCTTTGAGGCTTGTTCGTTGCAGCCTAACTCGGGGGCGCAAGGTGAGTATACAGGACTCATGGTGATTCGGGCCTATCATGAGTCGCGTGGGGAAGGGCATCGGAATGTTGCACTCATCCCATCGTCTGCACACGGCACTAATCCGGCAAGCGCTGTAATGGCGGGTATGCAAGTGGTAGTGGTGTCCTGCGATGAGCGCGGCAACATTGACGTCAAAGACCTCAGGCGCAAAGCCGAACAATTCAGTGACCATTTGGCCTGTCTAATGGTTACTTATCCTTCTACACACGGCGTTTTTGAGACGGCTATTTGCGACATCTGTGAAATCATTCATCAACACGGTGGCTTAGTTTACATGGACGGCGCTAACATGAATGCACAGGTGGGTTTAACTAGTCCTGCAGCCATCGGTGCTGACGTATGCCATCTCAACCTGCACAAAACCTTCGCTATTCCACATGGAGGCGGTGGCCCAGGCATGGGTCCCATATGTTGCAATACTAAGCTAGCGCCTTTCCTTCCTGGCCATCCCTTGGTGAAAACAGGAGGCTCCAAAGCCATTACAGCTGTCAGCGCTGCTCCGTGGGGAAGTGCTAGCATTTTGCTCATTTCTTATGCCTACATAAAAATGCTAGGAGCAGAAGGATTGACGAATGCAACTAAGTATGCCATTCTAAATGCCAACTACGTTAAAGCTCGCCTAGAAGGCGCCTATCCTATTCTCTATAGTGGTGAAAATGGTCGCTGTGCTCATGAAATGATCGTAGACCTTCGGCCATTTAAGTCACTTGTGAGCGCTGAGGACGTGGCCAAACGTCTAATGGACTACGGCTTTCACGCTCCGACCCTTTCTTTCCCTGTGGCAGGTACGATTATGATTGAACCTACAGAGAGCGAGAGCAAAGCTGAATTAGACCGATTCTGTGATGCCCTTTTAGCAATTCGTCGCGAGATTGACGAAATTGCCGAGGGAAAGTACAGCTTAGAGGACAATCCGCTGCGCAACGCTCCGCATACCGCTCAAATGGTTTGTGCTGATGAATGGCCACATACTTACAGCCGCGAACAGGCAGCCTTCCCGTTGCCCTACTTGCGCCAAGGGTGGAAATTCTGGCCAACTGTCAGCCGCATTGATCAGGCTTACGGCGACCGCAACTTAGTTTGCGTGTGCCCTCCTGTGGAGGCTTACGAAATGGCCTAACAGACTCTTAAACAACATATAAAGCCGACTACGCCTATGGGCACAGCCGGCTTTGCTCTCTGAAAAGACTTTTTTACTTATAGATTCGGAATAGTCAGCACTTGCCCTGGATGAATGAGATCTGGGTCCTTTAGAATATCGCGGTTAGCTTCAAAAATGGCCATATACTTCTTCATGTCGCCGTAGTAGTGCTGAGCAATTTTGCTGAGCGTGTCCCCTTTTTGTACGGTGTGTTTGGCGTAATAGTCCGTATTTGCCACGCGAATGTCGGCCATTATGTCTGTCGGATTTTCTCCACCGACTTCTTTTATGGCATCCCAAAGTAGGTCTTTTTCATATTGGCAATCTACTGTGCCCCATACCTTTAGTTTACCGTCGGCTTCTTCTACTCGACCATCTTTAACGTTGAGCTTTTCTCCGAGATCAAGAACTTTTCGATACTTTGCTTTGACTGACATGTTTATTTATAGTTTTAGAGTGTAAACATTTACGATGCAAGGTTAGTGGAATTTTCAAATACGATGAGCAGTTTCTTTTTAAAATTCCAGTGAATTTTTGTGCATTTTGCAAACGACGCCTTGTAGACGACGGATTTGAGTTAAAGTAACTTTTCTAGAAGAAAAACTTTAAGGCCGAGACAGCAGTAATGGCCAGCAAGAGGCGATAGATCCATTGATTGGCATTGGGAACTCGAGCGATAAAACGCACACCCAACCAGGCTCCAACACCCTGAAAGACCGCCATCAGGATACCATAGGTTAGGTGCACTTGATTGTAGAGAAAGAAGACAAACGTGGAAGGGATGGTCAACATGAGAACAATAAGCAACTTGATGCCGTTTCCATGGCTTAAACTATAATGACTGAGCCATACCAAACCGGCGAGTAAAAAAATGCCTACGCCTGCTTGAATGAAGCCCCCGTAAACACCAATAAGGAAGAAAATTAAGATTGTAAGTGGATGCCGATGACGCTCTGGCACAACCTTCGACTCGCGCAGCCAGCGCTCAGGGCGCATCATTAAAACGATAAACATAAACAACATTAAACCGCCCAGGGTGCAATTCATCCAGGTCTCCGTAAGCGCAACAGCGATGCGCGAACCGATTATGCCGCCCAGAGTCGCCGGACCGACCAACCACGTAGCACCTCGAAAATCCGCTAGGCCAACGCGTAGGAGACCGCGAATAGCCACTACATTTTGCAGCAGCACGCCGATGCGATTGGTGCCATTAGCTATTGGTGCTGGCAAGCTGCAAAGAAAGACGAAAATAGGTAGGGTGATTAACGAGCCGCTTCCCGCCAATGTATTAACGACACCTGAAGCAATTCCGCCAATGGCGAAAAGCACCCACTCTAAGGGTGTCAGATCTGTGTGCCACAGGCTATCCATGCGTACATAAAGGGCTTAGGCATGCGGTTCAACAATACCGTATAGGTCGTAAGCTTCTGCCTGTGTGATGCGCACCCAGCTAAAATTACCTATTCGAGCATGATTGCTTCGAGCTTCCACGCGCACTTCGTTGTCTACTTCGGGAGAGTCTGCTTCTGTTCGCCCGACAAAATATGCTCTTTCCTTGCGGTCAAACAGAACTTTGAAGGTTCGGCCCACCTTCGCCTCATTTTTTTCCTGTGAGATCTCGCGCTGCACTTCCATTAAGCGTTCAGCGCGCTCGGCTTTTACTTCCGGCGGAACGTCGTCGAGGAATTCATAGGCTCTCGTATTTTCCTCGTGAGAATACTGAAAGACTCCAACTCGGTCGAAGCGCTGCTCTTCTACAAAGTCAAGCAGCAATTCAAAATCTGCCTCTGTTTCACCGGGAAACCCTACAAGGAAGGTAGTGCGCAAAGTGATACCTGGTATGCGTTGGCGGATGCGATCTAGCAAACGTCGAGTTTCGTCGCATGTAATCTGGCGACGCATGGCTTCAAGTATGCGATCGCTAGCGTGCTGCAGGGGAATATCTAAATATTTACACACATTGGGGCGCTCGGCCATTACATCGAGCACTTCGAGGGGGAACCTACTCGGATAAGCGTAATGCAACCGGATCCACTCAATACCCTCTACATCAGCAAGTGCATGAAGCAAGCGAGGCAATTCGCGCTTCTTGTACAAATCAAGCCCGTAATAGGTTAGTTCTTGAGCAATCAGGATCAGCTCCTTAACCCCCCGACGAGCCAGGCTTTTAGCCTCCTGAACAAGTTCCTCTACCGGACGACTAATATGCCGGCCTCGCATAAGTGGAATGGCGCAGAAAGAGCAAGTGCGGTTACAGCCCTCTGAAATCTTTAAGTAGGCATAGTGCGGTAAAGTGGTGATTTCGCGTTCGCCTAACAGTTCGTGTTTATAGTCGGCATTCAGCCGGGCCAGTAGGGCAGGCATTTCTAACGTGCCAAAAAAAGCATCTACTTCTGGTATTTCGGCTTCTAGTTCATTACGATAGCGCTGCGATAAACAACCGGTTACGTAGAGTTTATCGATCTTTCCAGCGCGCTTGAGCGCAGCATATTCTAAAATTGCATCAATACTTTCTTGCTTAGCCAACTCGATAAAGCCGCAGGTATTAATGATAACAATATCGGTATCGGCGTCGGCGTGTTCAGGAAGAACCTCGTAATCGTTGGCTCGTAACTGCGTAATGAGGTTTTCACTATCCACCAGATTTTTGGAGCAGCCTAAGGTAATGACGCTGATCTTCTCCTTGCACGGCGCTTTTGTCTTCATATCTTGTCTACCAGATTTCCTCGGCAAAACTCAAGTTTAGGCGTCATATCCACCCCGTAAGAGCCTACTTTTCTCGAGTGGTTTTCTTTCGCTCTTCCTGAAAACGAATGACTTCCTCCATAACTTCGATAAGTTTGTCGGCGCCGATGCGTTTCATCAGGATTTCGTGCTTGCGATCTAGGATGAAAATTTGCGGCGTAGATTGTACATCGTATAGCTGTTTGTAGCGGCTCTGAATGTAAGGGTCGTATGTGTTGATAAAAAGGCCTTCATCGAAGCCCTTTTCTGCAGCACTATCCCAACATGTTTTATGGACTTTATCTGGAGTATCTGCATCGTCTTTTCCCGTAACTACGGCCGTACAAACGTTGAAGACCTTGATTTTTCGGTCTTTAAACTTCTGAGCAAACTCTACCATGTGAGGCGCGGCCTTTTTGCAATGGCCACAATCGGGAGCCCAGAAGAAGAGGACGACGTAATCGGCATCTACGTCCCAAAGGGATACAGGGCGATTGAAGCGGTCGCGCACGATAATATTAGGTGCGGTCTTACCGATCAAAATAGGTTCTAGGCGCCGCGCATTATCGCATATTTTCTCCAAGTCTTCGGCTTTCACCCAGGGAGCACTGCCATTGCAATAATACTTCTGCGCCACGTGCACATAGCACGCGTCCATGCCTACAATGTTTGATTTGGCATAAGTATTCAAAAAGTGAATAAGGAAATATCTGTACGTCTCGGGATTGCCTTTAGCGCGTTCAATAACGGTGTCTATGGCAACATTAATGCTATCGGGATGTTGGGGTGCTACTTTACTCACAAAGTTATCTACTTTGGGATGAAGGACCGGGCTGCGCAACAGGCAAGGGTCAGCCACGTTGAAATTGTCAAAGTAATGGGCCCGATACCAATAATACTTTTTCAGGTGCACTTCCTTAGCGTCAGCACCCTCAAATTCGGGAATATCTGGCTCTAAAGAGCTTTTTACAATCTTAGCACTCAGAGTCTTAGGGTATTTTTGAATGAGCTCCTGTTGATATTTTCGCACTTGCTTATCAATTTCGGCGTTCTGTTGAATAATGCGCAGCGAATCTTCAGGATTCTCCTTTACTTTTTCTAAAACAGCTTTTAAGCTATCTACGAGGGCACGTTGTTTGCTCAGATAGGCCAAGTATTCGTAAAAAATCTTATTATCTTCCGATCCCTTGACCTTCATCTTGCCTACAGGGTCTTTGACATCAGTAACGAGCGTAAACTGTTGACCCTCTTCAGGCACTAGGAATTGTATAAAGGTATTGTCCGGTTTCAAAACAAAAAGGTACACCCCACAAGGCAAGAGCGTATCCGCTTTGAAAGTAAAGTAGCCGTCGGCATCTATTTCTGCAGTATCTTTGACATAGGGCTTATCGCCAAAATAAAAACCGAGAACGACCTCTTTTTCGGGATAATTCTCTAGTTTGAGGCGAATATGATGTCCTCTTTTTTGAGCGACGAGATACCCCGACCCTATAAATAGATACAACGCAATGGCGATGCAAATACGCAAAACCATACAGGACCAAATCGTTTTTGAGAATTACACGTTATACGCTGGAATTGCGGGAATTGATTTAAGATAGGTTGTATTGTTTAATTTTTCGATAAAGCGTGCGTTCGGAAATTTTCAACTCCTCAGCAGCCTCTTTCCGCCGACCGCGATGCTTTTTTAAGGCGCGTCGAATAGCTTCCTTTTCAATTTCATCCATGGCAAGCGGTGCATCCTCTTCTTCGAGTGGTTGAATTGGGCGCGCCGACCTCGTTGGTTCAATAACAATAGGCGACGTTTGACTTATGATAGTAGAGCCTGTCGACGCTGGCGCAGGTGTATACTCTGCCGAGGGCATCAGGCGACGCAAGGCAGCGGCTTCAGGCATTTGCAAGTTATTGCGGTGAATAACTTCAAGTATCAGAGTTTTCAGGTCATTTAGGTCATTTTTCATGTCTAGTAGCACCCGATAAAGAATTTCGCGGTCTTGTATCTCACTGGTCTTAGCCTGATAGTGTTCGAAAGGAGCAGGAAGACTCCGCGTAAAAAGATGCGGCATATGCTGCCGGAGAATGTCTACGGTGATATGGCGCTCCTCCGAAAGAACGGAGAGCTGTTCTGTAATATTCTTTAACTCACGCACGTTGCCGGGCCAGCGGTAGTTTTCCAGCACTTCTCGAGCCTCTTCTGTTAGACGGATGGGCTGCATCCGGTATTTTTCAGCAAAGTCATTGGCGAATTTTTGGAAGAGTAAGTATATGTCTTCGCGTCGGTCTTTGAGCGCCGGTACGCGGATGGGCACAGTGCTAAGGCGGTAGTAGAGGTCTTCTCGAAATTTTCCTCGTCGTACATGCTCCTCTAAATCTACGTTTGTAGCAGCAATAACGCGGACATCTGTTTTAAGCACCTTAGAGGAGCCAACGCGCATGAATTCGCCATACTCAAGCACGCGCAATAAGTAAGCCTGTGTATCGGAAGGCATCTCAGCAATTTCATCTAAGAAAATAGTTCCGCCGTTGGCTGTTTCGAAATAGCCCTTGCGGTCACTGATAGCACCCGTAAATGCGCCTTTTTCATGGCCAAAGAGCTCAGAATTAATGGTGCCTTCCGGAATAGCACCGCAATTCACGGCAATGAACTCATGGTGTTTGCGTGTCGAGAGCGCATGAATGATTTTAGAAAAAACTTCCTTGCCCACTCCGCTTTCGCCGGTAATGAGCACAGTTAAATCGGTAGGCGCTACGCGAATAGCAGTTTGCAGTGCTGCATCTAATAATGGCGAAGTACCGATAATACCGAAACGCGCTTTTATGACTTGGAGAGATGTCATGGCATAGCTGGGAAGACTACGGGTTCAGACGATTTCGCCTCGAAGCGTAGCACTCGTGGCGTCGTGTATGCGCACGTACACGTAATCGCCCGGTTTATAGCCTTCTTTTTTAGGAAAAACAACCATTTTATTCTGACTGTTGCGACCACAAAAGTCGCAATCAGAGCGGCGCGAATCTCCTTCGATAAGCACCTCGAACGTCTTGCCAATATCAGCCTGATTGTGCCGCAAGCTAATAGCCGTTTGCAAGCGTATAATTTCATTAAGCCGGCGTTTTTTCACTTCTTCGGGCACATCATCTTTATACCTGCGCGCAGCCAACGTACCTGGCCGCTGTGAATAAGCAAACATATAAGCCATCGAAAAGTTTGCCCACTCAATAAGGCTGAGCGTATCCTGATGTTCCTCCTCTGTTTCTGTGCAAAAGCCGGCAATAATATCGGTTGAAACTGCTGCATCTGGCAAGATGCGCCGAATAGCCCGTATGCGCTCCTCGTACCAGGGCCGATCGTAAGTACGGTTCATTAGGGCCAAAATACGGCTATTTCCCGATTGTACAGGTAGATGAATGTACTTGCAAATATTGTCGTAACGCGCCATCGTGTAAAGCACCTCATCGGTCATGTCTTTAGGATGGCTAGTGCTAAAACGCACCCGCAAGCGCGGGTGAATTTGGGCCACCATCTCAAGCAGTTGTGCAAAATTGACAATGCTTCCCGTTTCCGGATTTTGCCACTTATACGAATCTACGTTCTGACCCAACAAGGTAACCTCCCGATAGCCGCGCATGAAAAGATCCTGAGCTTCAGCCACAATGCTGAATGGATCGCGTGAACGCTCTCGTCCGCGTGTAAAAGGCACAACGCAAAAAGAGCACATATTGTCGCAGCCGCGCATGATGGAAATAAATGCCGTGACGCCGTTGCTGTCTAGGCGAACAGGACTGATGTCGGCATAAGTCTCCTCCCGACTAAGCAATACATTGACCATGCGCTGACCGCTCTCTGCACCACGAATGAGGTTGGGCAAGTCTCGATAGGCATCAGGACCAACAACAAGGTCTATTAACTTTTCTTCTTCCAAAAAGCGTTTTTTCAACCGTTCAGCCATGCAGCCCAACACGCCCACCAACGTGCCTGGTCGCCGTCTTTTTACGGCTTCAAACACGCGCAAACGCTTGCGTACCGTCTCCTCTGCTTTCTCGCGAATAGAGCACGTATTAATTAAAATTAAGTCGCTCTCTTCTAACTGACGCGTAGGCAAGTAGCCCGCTTCATATAGAATAGCCGCTACGATTTCCGAGTCGTTGAAATTCATTTGACAGCCATAACTCTCGATGTAGAAGCGTTTTGCTCCTACACTAGCCGTCTTTTCCCACTCTTCCTTGTATAGAACGCTGCCTTGACGTGCCTCGTCTATCACTTTTAAGCTTTGAGTCGTCTCTTGAGCTTCGTGCACCATCTTATCATCTCCCTTATTCGGGCATGCAAAGGTAAGGCAAAAGCTTCAGATAAAATGTCAAAATGACAGCATGCCTTTCTCGAGATTTAATAGGCGCATTCTCTGCTGGGCATCAAAATGCCTCGCCTCTGAGACGAAAAATTTTTGAAACTTGCAGGCCAGGGGCACTGCAAAAATTCAACTCTTTCAGTAGCGATTCCTGTTCTTGGAAAAGCTTCCTTCTTCGCCTAGCGAATTAGCGTGATATCGCCCGACTTAAGCTCGGTAGTGCCATCAGAGTATTCCAATTCAATCACATACGTGTAAACACCAACTGCTGCATCTTGCCCACGCCAACGACCATCCCACCCAACAGCAGGATTATTCGGCTGTAGGTCAAACTTCTCGAACACGCACTCGCCCCATCGATCGTAAATACGCATAGAGCGGATACGGATAACTTCAGGGCCAGCCGACACGAAGAAAGCGCCATTTGCAGCCGAGCCTGCGCTAAGTACGTTCGGAATATAAACGCGAGGTTGGCGAAGCACTCTAACGAAGATTTCATCTCGAGCGGCACAGCCCGCTGTATCGCGCACTTCGATGATGTACTTTGTGGTTCGGTCTGGCTTCGCAGTGGTAACCAGAGTAGTAGGTGTACTCAAACTCGACGTAGGCGTCCAGAAGAAAGTATCTAATGGCGCTCCAGCAGTGAGCGCTTCCAGGCGCACGCTGTCGCCCAAATACAGCGTTGTGTCTGGGCCTAATGCTACAAGCAGTTGAGGTGGGTCAGTGAGCACAAGGCTTAGGTCGCTGTCACAGCCGTTGGCATCTACCACTTTTACCGTGTAATCACCTGCTGCTAAGCCCTGGAATACAACAGGCAGAGTTGTAATTACACGAGGTGGTGCGCCATTCAGCCCTACAGCGTAAGGGCCCAAACCTCCTTGGATGCTCGTTATCCGAATTCGGCCGTTGGCTTGGCCGTAACAGCGCGGCGACTCTATTTGAGTCAACACTTCGGTGCGAGGTGGTTCTGAGAGGGTGAAGCTATCGACGCGCGAACAACTTAGGCTATCGCGTAAAGTAGCCACATATGTACCCGCTCCTACATTGCGCAGTTCGGGACCTTGAGCATTATTGCTCCATTGGACGGATACCGGCGGTGTCCCACCGGTTATTTGTAACACGATAGAGCCATCTGTTTCACCGGCACAGCTGACGTTGTGGCCATTGCCATAGTCCGAAAGCTTGGCGCTTACCTTCAGCGATGGCGATACCCTCACGGTAACTCCTTGACCGATGGTTTGTGGACATTGATTGCCCTGTGCCGTTAGGGAACTTATGGTATAAGTAGTTGTCGTCGTCGGGCTGACCCGCACCGATGCTCCGCTTTGAATGTTCGTCAATTGAATGGGCGAGGAACCACCACTTACGGTAACGTTGTAAGAGGTTCCTCCAGTTAGGGTAAGTCTAAGCGTAGCGCTATCTCCTAGGCATAGTGCCGCAGGCGTCACATCAATAGTTGCTGTAGGACCATCCTGGACGCGAATGCGGTACGTGCCACTTGCTGTGCCCGAACAATATTGATCTTGAACTGACAACAACTCAAACAGCTGAGGCTGCTGCACATTATTGCTAGAGATGGTGAAAACATTTTGCGGTGCTGACACAACGTTTTGAGGTACGCCATTTATACTATAGCTAAACTGAAATGGTGCTGTTCCGCTAAAACGCACTTGGAATAATGCATTACTATTCGTACACACCGTCGTATCTCCCGATAGAGTAGCCGTTGGCCGCTCTCGAAACACAACAGGCACTGGAGGAGATGTAGATAGACATGGGCTTGCCAGGTCAACAGTCCCCGAAACCGTGGGCAGGCCAGCTATTGCCGAAATGTAGTATGTAGTGCCTGCTTGCATGCCAGCTTGAAAACCGAATACGGGCGTGTTGCTAAAGGCAAGAATGCCTGCAGGTAAAGTAGCCGGATTCTGATACAAAATATATTGTAAAATCTCACCCGGTGCCAGCGTAGTGTTTACTGCATTCGCTGTGCGTGCCGAATCAGGCAGGCATACATTCAGCGGCTGTGTGGGAATGGAGCCCGCCTTCGTAATGCAACTACATGTCGTTACTCCTGTAGCGGTGACAGTACATCCAGCTGGCGACGACACAATGAGGTCGTATGCTTGTCCGCTTTTAAGCGGTTCTGATGTAAAGGTATTCCCTACAAAGGAACCCGCTAAACCATCGACAGTGGGGTTACTTACGCCTACCACGTTGAAAGTAACGGTGTAGGTTAGTGTCGCTGGGTTGCAGTTTGTGCTTAGGCCTTGGATGACTGGAAGAGGATTGACAGTTACTGTAGCACTACCGCTTACGTCTGCTGGACAACCATTTCCGGTGCCGCTTACGAGGCGGTATGTTGTCGTATTGCTAGGTTTTACGATTAAGTTGAACAAATTTCCATTCGTATTGATTGGGGGTTGATTCTCATTACCCACTTGATAAATAGCTGTAAAGGGCGGCACTCCTGTAAAAGCAAAAGAGAGTGTGGTGGAGTCTCCTGCACACAAGCTAGCATCTCCACTGAGGGTCACGGTAGGCCGAGGCTGCCAGATTACAGTGGCTCCTGGTGCTACAGAGGCGCACGGGTGACTAAGATCTATACCTGTGATCGGACGATAGATGCCCGCTAGGGCGAAGACGTAATAAGTTACACCCGGCGACATCACATTAGGATCAAAAGCGAAGGTGGGGGTGTTACTCAACTTTACAACGCTCCATGTCGAAGGTGAGTTTGTAGTAACAAGTGCATACAGCAGCGTATCGATCGGGGTGAGTTTAGCTCCCATGGTAGAGGGCAGGGAAACAGTGTCTCCTATACAGGGTGTCAATAACGGCTGAGCCATAGACCCAGCATCCGTAGCACAAGGGCATGTGGCGGTACCACTCACCGTATCGGCGCCACACTGCCACCGATCGCGGGCAGTGATGAAGTAATTCACAGGAGGGGGCGTGGGAGCACTCGTGTAGCGACCCGTAACAGGGTTGTATGAACCACCCAATAGGCCTGAAAATAGAATAGAAGGCCGGTCTCCTTGAACGACATCTAGTTCGAGAATGAAGGAGAGTTTATCCTGCGCGCAAGTGATTGTCACATTGTCCAAAACGACAGGAGGATGAACCACGGCAGTTGCTGTGCCAGAAACACTCCCAGGGCAATCGGCTGTTGAGACCGATACAAGTTGGAACGTGGCATCCTGTTGCAGCGTTGCACTGATTGTGAATGTATTTTGAGTTACTGTTGCCGTCTGCAACTGCCCGTTTAGCGAATAAGTCAATTGATACGGCGGTGTACCCGTTAGCGTCACAGGTATTAAGGCTGTTCCGCCCACACACAGGTCAAAATTCCCTGAGATGGCTGCCGTAGGTTTTGCTCGCCATACCACTCGGGCGCCGGCTTTAACAGACAGACATGGATCATTCAGATTTACACCCAAGGCGCCACCTTTGTTGCCTGCCACAGGCGATAAGTAATATGGCGTGTTTACCTTCATCGTGCTTGAGTCAAAGACGAATCGGGGCGTGGGCGAAGCAGCTATGATAGTTCCCAGCGTATCGGTGGCACTCGTATGTAAGACGAAAATTAGTGTGTCCTCTACTTCGAGTTCCTCAAATCCTAAGAAATTCCCTAAAAGAGTATCACCCACACAGGCTGTAAGCGCAGTGGTATCTATATCCCCTGCATTCGTTAGGCAAAAACATTGCGAAAGGCCCTGAATAACTACAGGAGTACACTTATTTGCATCGCTCAGACGCAAGTCGTAAGGCTGGTCAATAGGAATGGGAGTACTAGTAAAGTGGTTGCCTGCAAAACTGCCGCCTACACCTGTCACAGAAAAGGGAGGCGTTCCTATTGCATCAAACTCTACAGTATAAGTCTGATCGACGAGATTACAGAATATAAACAAATTCTCTATTCTCGGAGGGTAATTGACAAACACAGTGGCTTGACCGACTACAGACCCTGGACATCCCGGCGACTCTACACTGATAAGCCGATAGACTGTAGTTTTGTTCACCTTCACGGGAATGAGATAAGGGTCGTCAAAAGTTTCTACCACTGGCTGAAGCACATCATCAATAGAATACTCCAAAAGGAAAGGTCCACTACCTGTAAAATCTACCACAAGGAAGGTATCTGCATTCTCGCACACTGTAATATCGCCCTGCAACTCAGCCGTTGACGGGGTAAATACGGCCACTATGGCCACACTGTCCGTCACCGTGCCGGGACATCCAGAATTATTGCTCACGCTTTGAAGTCTGTAGAAAACACCATTCGGTGGATTTACCGGAATAACTAATGGGTTGTTGTTCGTTGTAATCGGCGGCTGAGGTACATTATTCGCTGTATAAACTACTGTGTAAGGCCCAGGCCCTGTGAAAGAGATAACGATTGTCGTTCCACTGCCTCCTCGACATATTTGTCCTCCGCCAGAAATGGTGGCTGTCAATGGAGGTATGACCTCTACTGTTGCCGAACCAGAAACTGTACCACTACACCCATTGGAAAGCACGCTTATTAAAGTGTATACAGAGGTCGTGCTGGGGGAAACGCGCAAGGTCTTAGAAGTACTCTGAGCAGTGTCAGGCGGTTGAGGCACTCCGTTGATGGCATATCGGTAAACGAAGGGAGCAGACCCCGTAAACGTTAGGATTATATCAGTGGAGTCTCCCGAGCATATCGTCGCATTCCCCGACAAAGATGCCGTAGGCGGGGTACCGACTAGAACGATCAAGGTATCGGCCGTCGTAGATTCACATAAGCTATCTGCCACATAGAAGATTCGGTAGGTTGTTTTGCCCAATGAGGGAGTAATAGGGATGCGCAGCAGCGTGTCTCGCGTAGTAATGAGAGGCAAAGTATCTGCCTTCAGGGTGTCCTTCCGAACGGAATATTGCAGCTTAAAAGGTGGAGCACCCGTTAGCTTAATCCGTAGTGTATCTGTTTGGCCAACACATAGATTAAGGGTGTCGTCGAGAAAGGTAGCTCTAGGTGCAGTACGAGCAAAAATCGTGTCGCGGCCGCTGGGAATACCAATACAGCTGTCTGCTATGACGCTTTCTAATTGAACGATATGTCGCCCTGCAGGAAGTGGCGGCGTTAGAAATATGTGAGGATTGTTGTTAGTGGTAATGGGCGGCTGATTAACGCCATTAATAGAATACACGAAGGTATAGGGTGGATTACTCGTTGAAAATTGGACTTGAAGAGTGTCGCGCTGTCCTGCACAAATTGTATCTGGACCTATCAGGGTCAGCGCACAGGAAGGCGCGCCTGTAACCACAGCCGTAGCGCTGGCGCTAGGCCCTTTACAATAAGCATCTTCCAGACCCTGTATCGTGTAGGTAGTAGTGCTCGTTGGCGAGATGGGAAATATCCAAGGAGACTCACCTGCCACAAATGAACCAATTAAGTTGTTGCCTGCCAACAGATTAAATGACCATACGGGCTCGCCTGTAAAGTTTGCTACCAAACGCACTGACTTACCTGGACAAACTATCGGTATAGGATGGAGGCTTACAGAGGGCGGGGTGCGAACCGTCACAGTGGTCTGAGTGGAAATACTGCACAAGGCTGTTGTAAACGTAAGCAGCTGTGGCCCCAAAAGGCCCAGTGGATTGAAAAACAGACCATTCACGCCTGGGCCTGACCATGTTCCATTAGGTACTGCAGGATCTTGAATTTGAGTTAAGTCAAAGGGAGGGCCATTTTGGCACACATCGGCCGTTCCGAGGTTAGGTTGAGGGCAGATAACGTTGAAGGACATATAATTAGTAAAGGTCTGATTACACCCTGGCGGTAAGGGCTCTACGATGCCTACCACCCAAAAAGGGCCATTGTTGCACATATCTTGCGTCACCGTGACCGTATAAGGCGGAATTTCAATGGGAGGATTTCCACTGTTGCCACCGCCACTACCCCCAGGCACACTGGGAAACCCGCAACCGGCATTTCCATAAAAAGTTGGAAAGCCGGCATCTGTCACAAAAGCGCCATCTCCACCCACCAGCAAAGCTGTGTTGTAGGTCGTACTCCACGAGCAGCCACATGTCAGGCCAAAAGTAACGGTCTGCACACCTCCGCTATTCGGGAAGGCTTCGCCGCTGCGCGTACAACCGTTTTGCATCACGTAGATCACTGGCGCTAGCGGACATAAACTGCCAAAGTTGTAGTTGTAATCGTAGCCGGCGCTCGTAAAGATGACTACGGGCACTCCCGGTGGAACAACATCACCCGGCCCTGCTCCTACCACCACCGCGTTAGTACAAATGGACTGAATGCTAGCAATAGCATTCGGGCTCGGTTCCTGCCATGAACATCCTGCGCCAATATCAGAGTCGCCCGCACTGTTATTAGGAAAGGTAAGCGTAGCATCGTCTACATAGAAACCACTCCCTGACCAAATTGCCATCATTTCATTGTTTTGCTCCGTACCACAGGCATTTACGAACAAGGCCAGAATTCTAGGACATGAACCACACGAATTCGGAGCTCGAGGGCGTACTTGCGAGCAGCCTAATAGAGTTCCTTGACCATTGTAGGGATTGAAGTCTGGCGTCGTGCCGTAGTACCAATTAACGCACACGCCGGGCCGAAGACCCGTGCCTGTAGCGCGCAGCGTAAACTGATCACCCGGGCAAAGCGTACATGGCGTCAACCCAGGCCGACAGCTTGTGGAAGTCAAAGTTGCATTTTTCCCTAATGAAGGGCATGGCTGTCCTAATGCATACGGACTCAGCCAAAGAAAAGCAACGCTAAAAAAAGCGAGAAAAAGCGCGCGTAACATGGTTCGTGCGGTGAATTTTCTGTTCATGGGAGGTCTATGCTTAAGTACAGAAGATTGTTCGGAAATTTAACGCCTGCGCGAAGGTAGGGCATCTGTAACTTTAGCCACTCAAATTTAACTGTCTTACATGTACGAAAATCTGTTAAAAAAACTTCAGAGTCGAGGAGCTACCTTGATCGCTGTTTCCAAAACCCAACCCGTTGAACGCATTCTGGAACTCTATCAACAAGGGCAGCGCGATTTTGGCGAAAGCCGCGTACAGGAACTTCTCAAAAAGGTTCTGCTGCTACCCTCCGACATTCGCTGGCACCTCATTGGTCATTTACAAACGAATAAAGTGCGCTTTATTGCACCGTTTATCCATATGATTCACTCTGTGGACAGTTTGCGGCTTCTGCAAGAAATTGAGAAGCGCGCTGCCGCTGCTAGGCGCACAGTAGACTGCCTGCTTCAGTTCCACATTGCCGAGGAAGAGACTAAGTACGGCCTTGTCGAGGAAGAAGCACATGCTATCTTACAAAGTACTGAATACCAAGCAATGCGCCATGTTCGAATTTGTGGTGTAATGGGTATGGCCACGCTTACTGACGATAAGGAAAAGATTCGCGCTGAGTTTCGCACTCTTCGCCACATCTTTGACCGGTTACGACAGACTTATTTCGCCAACGATGCACACTTTCGCGAAATATCTATGGGTATGTCTGCGGATTGGGAAATTGCCTTAGAAGAAGGAAGTACCATGGTGCGTATAGGTACGCTCCTCTTTGGGCCGCGAACCTAGCTTCTGGTCTTGCTCTTTTAGGCTGCGCCAAAACACGCTCCGTCGGATCGAAAAAGCAAATCCTATGCATGCCATCTTCCTGATCATTTCGCTTGCGCTAACCGTCTTCTACAGCTGCATTGCTCCGGCACAGCCAGGACTCCAATTTCCTTATTCTACTGAAAAAGAACTTATTGTAGACTCGGCGGCTGTAGTCTCTGCTCATCCTCTAGCGACTCGTGTAGGAGTGGATATTCTCCGCAAGGGAGGCAATGCCGTAGACGCTGCCGTGGCTGTCCAGCTAGCCTTGGCTGTGGTCTATCCGCAAGCAGGCAATATTGGAGGGGGAGGCTTTATGATTTATCGAAGTGCCAAAGGAGAAGTGGCAGCCTTAGATTATCGAGAAAAGGCTCCTGCAGCGGCATACGAGCGCATGTACCAGGATTCATTAGGCAACGTTTTGCCAGAAAAGAGCCGCTTTGGCATCTTAGCTTGTGGAGTACCCGGGTCTGTAGACGGAATGTGGGAAGCTCACCGCCGTTTTGGGCGTTTGCCTTGGGCAACTTTGGTAGAACCCGCCATCCGCTTGGCCGACGAGGGATTTCCGCTGAGCGAACGGGAAGCAGCATCTCTTAACCAAGAGGCAGAGCGCTTTAGGCGATATAATTTTTCGGTGCCTGCTTTCGTAAAGTCAGAGCCTTGGAAAGCCGGAGACTATCTTGTTCAGAAAGACTTGGCCAACACCTTGCGCCAAATTGCGGAAAAGGGCCGAAAAGGTTTCTACGAAGGGCCCGTAGCGGCTCTTTTGATTAAGGAAATGAAAAGGCAAGGTGGTCTGATTACCTTAAACGACTTGCGTCGTTATCGCAGCGTTTGGCGCAAGCCCCTAATATTCTCCTGGCGCGATTTAACAATTATTAGCATGCCTCCACCCAGTAGCGGAGGACTCTTGCTGGCACAAATGCTAACTATGTGGGGAGACACACTACCGCTCGCAGGAGGCTTTCACTCTGCAGAAGCCGTGCACCGCATGATTGAGATAGAGCGCCGCGCTTATGCCGACCGCGCTCAGCATATGGCCGATCCAGACTACTGGAAGGTACCTGTAGGCAGTCTTCTGGATGTCAATTACTTACGCAGAAGGATGGCCGACTTCAACCCTCATCGGGCTACCCCTAGTACTAGTGTGAAGGCGGGAATATTCAGCAGTACTTCAGAAGAAACAACTCATTTAAGCATTGTAGATCCTGAAGGGAACGCTGTTGCCGTCACTACTACGCTCAACGATGCCTATGGAAGCCGCGTCGTAGTTTCGGGCGCAGGTTTCCTTTTGAACAACGAAATGGATGATTTCAGCGCAAAACCTGGCACTCCTAACTTGTATGGTGCCATAGGGGGGAAGGCAAATGCCATCGCACCAGGAAAGCGACCTCTTAGTAGCATGACACCTACCATCGTTTTGCGCGATGGAAAACTCAGCCTCGTCGTCGGGACGCCGGGAGGAACTACCATACCCACCTCGGTATTTCAGGTTTTGCTCAATGTTTATGAGTTTGGACTTCCCTTGCGCGAAGCGGTTCACAGCAAACGCTTTCATCATCAGTGGATGCCCGACGTCGTTTTTCTTGAGGAAGGAGCCTTATCCGAGGAAGTGCGCCATAAATTGACCGCTATGGGCCATACTCTCCAACAGCGTCCATCCATAGGCCGCGTAGAAGCTATACTACGTCTACCCAATGGAAAGCTCCATGCCGTAGCTGATGACCGCGGCGACGACACTGCTGGGGGATACTAGGCATGGTCATCCTTAAGCGCCCAAATTTTTACCGTCTTGTCATCACCGGCCGAAATGAGCGCTTCAGGTAGCCAAAGTAAGCGATTCACCGAATGAGTATGGCCGCTGTCGCGCACGGGATCCAACACGCGCCGAAGCTGGAATGTAACGGCATCCCAGATTTTTACCGTCCTATCTCGGCTAGCCGTAGCGAAAAGTAGTCCTGTGGGCGCTAAGGCGATGTGATTAATGGTATACCAATGAGCCGGTTGCTCACTGAGCAGCGCAGGCGGCTCGCAGCTCAAGTCCCATACGCGCAGCATAGCATCGCGTCCACCGCTAAATAAGTAACGCTCATCGGCTGAGTAGGCTACTGAGAAAACTGAAGGCTCGTGCGCGCGTATCAACGTTTGGCGAACTTCAAGCGTTTCCCAATCTAAGAAATAAATATTAGAATCGCTGGCGCTTATGGCAATTTCACCTCGGGTATGTCCTATTGCCAAGCAACGAAGTGAGCGATTAGTTAGATGTACACTCTCTACAGGGCGAGCAGTTTGGGCGTCCCACCGCGTAAGCAGTCCCTCGCCACCCACGGACAAGAGCCAGGGAGGAGAGTATTTTAAGTCAAAAACACCTCTTTGATGGTGCAGAATGCCGTGCCTACGCTCAGACCGGCGAAGATCAATCCAATGTATTCCTCCCTTCATGTCGCCTGCTATGAGCCAGGCATGTTCAGGCAGGTAGGCCAATGAAAATACTTGTCCTTCGACAGTGGCTACGAGGCGACCGTTTTGGGGCCTGTCCAACGCCCACTCCACAATCCAGCCGTCGCCGCCCGCTGAAAAGAAGCGCCCCTGACCGCCCACGTCGGCCAACGCATAGATAGCGCCTCGATGCCCTATGCAGGTAAAGGGAAAGGCCATAGTTTCACCCGCTCAACAACTGAGCGGCATCAGCGTTCAGCGCTGATCGCCAAAGAAAGCAATAATGCGGTCAGCGAGCTCCATGCCAATATTAGATTGCGCTTCTATCGTACTGCCGCCGATGTGCGGTGAGCAGGAAATTTTAGGATGGCGCAAAAGCGCCTCACGAGGAGTAGGTTCATTTTCGAAAACATCCAGTGCAGCCCCGCCAACTTTGCCACTGTCGAGGGCCTGCAAGAGGGCCTCCTCGTCGATCACTCCGCCACGAGCCGTATTGATGAGAAAAACGCCGTCTTTCATGCGAGCAATTTCAGCGGCAGTAATCACAGGCCCTATTCCTCCCGGCAAGTGAAGTGTGATGAAGTCCGACTCCGTAAGGACGCGCTCAAAGGAGACCGTAGTAATCCGCACAGTCAGCTTGATGTCTGGATATTGGCGCAAGCCAATGCCAATTTTAGCCTCCTGCACGTTTGGGTCGTGCGGGAGAACTTCCATGCCCAAAGGCAAGGCTAACTGGGCTAGTTCTTGTCCGATCCGCCCAAAACCCAGGATACCTAATGTTTTGCCTCGCAATTCAATCCCTGCTTCGTAGGCTTTTTTAAGCTTTCTGAAGTCTCCGCTAGCTATCTCGCGATTGCTTCGATGAAGCATACGCGCCAAAGTAAGCATATGCGCCAGGGTCAACTCAGCTACAGCCCGCGATGATGCTTTTGGCGTATTATACACTAAAATACCCTTGGATTGAGCGTACTCAACGTCAATATTGTCTAGTCCAACGCCACCGCGAGCAATAATTTTGAGCCGCTTTCCAGCGTCAATAATCTCGCGCGTAACCTTGGTAGCGCTGCGTACGATGAGCACGTCGTAATCACCAATATGCGCCGCTAGTTGATCCTGTGGGATTTTCTCTGTAACCACCTGGTAATTAGCCTCCTCTAAAAGGAGCTTGCCATCGGGATGGATGCCGTCGTTGGCTAAAATTTTAACCATGATGTCTCATTTTGTTTTCTTCTAAAAACGGCGGCAAAGATAGGCTCAGTAGCGCGCCAAGAGGGCTATTTTTTAAATCTAATATTTTCTCGCCTCTTACTTGATGATTCCTGCTTCTCGTAAGGAATGTTCAATCCTTGGATTTGTTAATGCATGACCTAAAGGACAGAATAATTTCTCGCCCAGCAACTTCCCTCTTTGAGCGACCCGTAAGCTCAACATCCAAATTACGATGTAGAAGATTCCATTGAAATGGTCTTCAAAGCGGGATAGGCATTTTGCTTATTCTGTTCAACAAACCTAGTGGCCATAACACGCTAGATGTGCTCAACGAAATAGAGTAAACAGCAACTTCTGGCAAACAGTGTTCCGCGTCGCATGCGCAAAGTCCGTTCATAATACCTTCACAATTCATCGATAAATACTTGTAATTGTTTGAGTTGTATCTTTAGGACGCCTTGTTGGAGAACTGGACAACTACTCACTTCGATAAAAAAGCACGACTGAAGCGCCGACAAAAAGTATAGCATGCCTATTTTTGCCTTTACCTTATGTGAGAAGAAGATAGAGCATCATTTCATTTTCATTAAAAACTGAAAATCAGTCTAAGATGAAATACAAGGTGGATAAGCAGGAGCACTACACTGTGCTGACGCTCGACGAGCCGAAACTAGACTCCCTCATTGCTCCTAAATTAAAGAGTGAGCTTATTTTCTTGCGGCAAGAGGGCACGCGAAACTTGATTTTAGACCTCTCTCAAGTTTCGTTTGTAGATTCTAGTGGATTGAGCGCTATCCTTACGGGCAATCGGTTGTGGAAAGAGGCGGGCGTTTTTGTAATCGCAGGCCCTCTGCACCCCGCAGTGTCGAAATTGATCGAGATCTCGCGCTTAGATTCAGTGTTGGTGCTCATACCAACTGTAAGTGAGGCAATTGATTATGTACTCATGGAAGAAGTAGAGCGCGAGTTAAAGGCAGAATGAACAGCTCTTCTAGCGGAGGCATCCCAGAGAAGCTCGCTAGAAAAGGCAGACTTAAAATGATTTAAAGGAGTGCCCTTTTTGCATGTGAGTGAAGATCTATGCGTATCCATCGGGCTCTCGTAGAAGATTTTATCGAAGACCGGATAGACCTTTATCCGATGCCGCAAGCCTATTTTGACCGTTTATTAGAGCAAGGCTGGCGGTTGTTAGGTTATTCCGTTGTCCGACACAATTATGCAATTAACGGAGAGGAGCTGTGTGGAACCATACCTCTTCGCATCCGATTGGATCACCCTCCGCTCCTATCGCGCAGTCAGCGAAAGCTTCTGCGCAAAAATGCTCACTTAAAGGTGCTCACTGGCCCTATTCACTTGACAGCAGAAAAGGAAGCCCTGTTTCTGAAACATACTCGACGCCTTCGAGCTTCGCCGCCTGAAAGTTTGCGCAGCTTCCTACACCCAGACCCTACTATTCCCGTGCCTGGGCTAGAGATGTGTGTTTACGAGAATGAATGCCTAATTGCCTGCAGCTATATGCACTTAGGCCAAAAAGCCGTTTCTGCAACTTACTGCTTCTTCGACCCAGATTTCGGGCATTACCGCCTAGGCTATTATACGATGTTGTTAGAGATGGACATTGCACGCCGCTTGGGAAAGAAGTTTTATTACCACGGTTACTGCTATGACGTGCCCTCTCAGTTCGACTACAAACTGAATTTTCATAACCTAGAGCGCATGATTTGGAAAACGGGAGCATGGGTGCCTCAGCCGCGGGTTTCAACCCGCCTTAGAGGAGATTCGTTATCTTAATAAACCTGCTTAAAAAAGGCAGGCAATTTTAGTCAGTAGAGGAAAAGCCGAACAAACCATGACTACAGAGCAATTTAAGGCGTTCTTTCCTTCTGTGCCGCCTGTAGCAGGAGTGTATCGGTTTCTAGATGAGCAAGGCACCATCCTGTACGTCGGAAAAGCCAAAAATCTGCGCAATCGCCTAGCCTCGTATTTTGGCGATAAAAAATATCAATCTGCCAAGACAAAGGCGCTGGTGCGTCATGCTCATCGAATCGAATTTACTGTAGTAGAAACGGAGACTGATGCGTTGCTCCTCGAAAATACACTTATTAAAAAGCACCAGCCGCGCTACAACGTCATGCTCAAAGACGAAAAATCGCCGCTGGTTTACATCTGTATTAAATCGGAGCGCTTTCCTCGCGTATTCGTCACGCGACGCGTCGTGCGCGACGGCTCTATGTACTTCGGCCCTTACCTCCACAAATCGCGCGTCGATCAGATCACAGACCTTATCCGCCGCTTGTTTCAACTGCGCACTTGCGCGCTGAACCTTTCCGAACAGAATATCGCTCGCGGTAAATTCAAACCCTGCTTAGAGTATCACATTCGCAACTGCGCCGCTCCCTGTGTCGGGCTAGAAAGCGAAGAGGCCTACCGACGCAAAATTGAACAAATCAAGAACATCCTGCGAGGCAACTTTGCTCCCGTAAAGGCTCATTTGAAGGAAGAAATGCTCCGCTACGCTGAGAATCTGCAGTTCGAACGGGCTCAGGAAATAAAAGAAAAAATTGCCTTATTTGAAGACTATCAAAGCAAGAGCACGGTTGTAAATCCCAATATCCAGGATGTGGACGTTTTTGCCCTCGTTGCAGATGAGCAAGAGGCATATGTTCACTGTCTCCGCGTAGTGAATGGAGCCATCATCAATACGTATACATTAACCCTAAAAAAGAACCTAGACGAAGACCCAAGCACATTGCTTTCGTATGCTATAGACATTCTTCGGCTGAAAATGAACAGCCAGGCTCCTGAAATTATCGTACCCTTCCCTGTAGCGGCGCCGCAGGGCGTTAAGGTGACCGTGCCGAAAATCGGCGATAAGAAAAAGTTACTCGACTTGTCTGAGTGGAATGCGCGACAGCATCAACTGCAACAACATCAAATTGCCCTGAATCGAGCGCAGCAACAAACTCAGGTAGAACGCATCCTGACCGTCCTGAAAAACGACTTACACATGAAAGACCTGCCCAGGCACATTGAATGCTTCGACAACTCTAATTTGCAGGGCAGTAATCCGGTTTCGAGTTGCGTTGTCTTTAAAAATGCCAAACCCGCTCGGCGCGAATACCGCCACTACCACGTAAAAACTGTAGAAGGACCCAACGACTTTGCCTCTATGGAAGAAGTCGTTTACCGACGCTACAAACGCCTGCTCGCAGAAGGGCAATCGCTGCCCCAGCTCGTCATTATCGACGGAGGTAAGGGCCAACTCGCTGCTGCCATGAAAAGTTTGCGCGCATTAGGGCTAGAGGGCAAAATGACTGTCATTGGAATTGCCAAACGTTTAGAGGAAATTTACCTGCCAGACGACCCAGTCCCGCTTCATTTAAATAAAAGGTCAGAGTCACTTCGTCTAATTCAACGTGCTCGCGATGAGGCGCATCGATTTGCCCTATCTTTTCACCGCGACAAGCGCAGCAGAGCCTTCCTGCACACGGAACTCATCGAAATACCTGGAATCGGACCAAAGTCAGCAGAAAAAATCTTGCGCCATTTTGGTTCCGTAGCACGGCTTCGCCAAGCTTCGATGGAGGAAATAGCCCAAGTGGTCGGCAAAGCAATGGCTGCGCGTTTGATGCAATATTTTGCTTCTGTCTCGGCAGAACAAAAAGAAGAGTCTACTCCTTAATTTCCTCGTAATCAACATATTCATCCCAGCTCTCGAGTTCACTTCGAGGTTGTAATTGAATGTTCAACGTCGGTTTAGGCTCAGCAGGTAATAGCGGATTTGAGGCTTGAAATTGTTGTTGCCTGGAAACCCTAAAACGGCGTCTCCATGCTAACCATATCCAGAAAACAACTAAAAAGGTAAATACCAATTTAAACAGCATGGTCCATAAACAGCTGCGCTATGCTAAAGGTTAGCCGTACCGCTAACGAGTTAGCGCGTCAATACCACGTATTCCCGCAGAATAGCCTCCAAAAATTCCTCAGGATCGCTTTCCTGAGGTAATGAGATGTGAAGAAGATCAGCTATTCGTTTAGCCAAGCGAGCTGCCGCCAATCGATGCGCTGAATTTGGATATTTTCTAACTTGCCCTAAAGTGAATTTTATCAGCAACACGTCTTTTTCGTGCAACTGTTGCACTTGAGGATACTTAATAGGATAGTTGGCTGTCGTAGCGATGTTAAGGAGGGTGCTCAAGTACACAGTGCGCTGATTTCGCTCCTTCACCACGGCGGTATGCGCCGCTATGTCGCCTAAACGCTGGCTGAGGGCATTTCCAATTAAGAGCGAAATACCCACTAACCCTGCTGAAAAAAGTCCTTCTAGCAGCAAGAGCATTGCGCGAACGAAAGCATCGCTCCACCGGATAGGGCGCCCATCCAAGCGAATCACCCGAATACCTACCAACCACTTGCCCGGCGTCTGCCCAGCATTCCAGACGTCGGACAGAATGCAATACGATACGTACGTCAGCAGCCAACTAGGAAAAAGTAAATAGGACCCTGGAAGGAATGTCAATGCAAACAAGTGGGAAAAAAGCAGAAGTAAAATCACATAGAGGAACATCGCGCCCAGAAGGTCGAGGAACGCGGCTAGAATGCGCGAAAACGGCTCAGCTATTTCATAGTGAACGACAACATGTTGAAAGGTAGGTATCTCGACGGTTCGCATGGTCAGAGGTTCAACTTGCAATTTGATAATCGCGAAGAGCGTCGTTAAGAGAAACTTTCTTGTCTGTGCTCTCTTTGCGCTTTCCTATGATGAGAGCGCATGCTACTTGATAGGTCCCCGCTGGAAACTGGCGCGTGTAAGTGCCTGGAACTACTACAGCGCGCGCTGGCACTCGACCTTTATACAGAACTGGTTCAGGGCCAGTAACATCTATGATATGTGTGCTCTGCGTAAGCACGACATTGGCTCCCAACACTGCTTCGCGCTCTACATGAACACCTTCCACAACGATGCTGCGCGAGCCGATGAAGCAATCGTCCTCGATGATCGTAGGGCGCGCCTGAGGAGGCTCTAAAACACCACCAATTCCTACGCCTCCAGCCAGATGAACATTGCGCCCTATCTGCGCACAAGAGCCGACCGTAGCCCAGGTGTCTACCATTGTGCCCGCTCCAACCCAAGCACCTATGTTCACGTAAGAGGGCATTAAAATGGCACCACGCTCAACGAAGGCACCATATCGCACTAAAGCCTGCGGAACTACGCGCACACCTTTCTGGGCGAAGCCTCTTTTGAGCGGAATTTTATCGTGATACTCAAAAGGCCCTACCTCGATTGTCTGCATGTCTTGAATGAGAAAATACAGGAGGATGGCTTTTTTCACCCACTCACGCGTTATCCATTCTCCGTTTTCACCTACTGGTTCGGCTACCCGCAAAGCTCCCTCATCCAAGAGGGCAATTACTTGGCGAACAGCCTGTTTCGTCTCTGTCTCTTTTAACTGAGAACGATCTTCCCACGCTCTTTCGATTATCGCTTGAAATTGGTCGCTCATTGTCAGAGTTCTTTGCGCAAACGCGCTACGGGGATGCCCAGTTGTTCGCGATATTTGGCTACCGTTCGGCGAGCAATGTTGTAGCCTTTCTTCTGTAAAATTTCCTTGAGTTTCTCGTCCGATAGCGGACGTTGTTTGTTCTCTTCAGCGATTAACTCAGCTAAGATTTTCTTTACTTCCAGCGTCGAAACCTCATCTCCTTCCTGGGTCTGCAAGCTTTCGGAAAAGAAGTCTTTAAGTCGCTTCGTGCCAAATTCCGTCTGTACGTATTTCGAATTGGCCACACGAGATACCGTTGAGATGTCTAGCCCTGTAGCATCTGCGATGTCTTTAAGAATCATGGGGCGAATCTTCTTCTCATCGCCTGTTAAAAAATAATCGCGCTGGTGCCGAAGGATTGCGCTCATTGTGAGCATCATGGTTTGCTGACGCTGCTTTATGGCGTCAATAAACCAGCGAGCGCTATCAATCTTTTGCTTAATAAAGAGGATTGCCTCCCTTTCTCGTGCTGTAGGACGCCGACCGTTTTTGCTATGATAAAAGGCCTGGAGCATTTCTCGATAATGCTCATTTATTCGCAGTTCAGGCGCGTTGCGGGCGTTAAGCGTCAACTCCAACTCGCCATCGCGGTTAGTCACGATGAAATCGGGCACGAGGTAATTGTGAATTACTTCGCTGCGCGATACGAAACCGCTAGCAGGCTTGGGGTTGAGTTTGAGGATTTCTTGAATAACCGGCTTTAGCCCCTCTTCGTCAGTGCCTAAGTAACGCGCTAGCTTCGCGTAGTGTTTTTTGGAAAACTCCTCGAAATGTGTTTCGAGAATTTTTATAGCCAGCTGAATAGCGTTTTTTTCTGAGGGCGACAATTCAGCATGCTCGTTTTGCAACTTGTGCTTCAGCTGAATGAGAAGGCATTCGCGCAAATCGCGAGCACCGACTCCCGGTGGGTCAAATTGCTGAATAATGTGTAGAATTCGTTCTAATTCCTCCGGAGTAGTGCGAATATGTTGACTGAAGAGCAGGTCGTTGGCAATGGCTTCCAAATCACGACGTAGATAGCCGTCTTCATCCAGGGAACCAATAATTTGCAGCGCCATTGCGCGCTCGCGTTCGCTCTCTAAATGCTGAAGCCCTAACTGCTCTTCAAGGTATTCGTGAAAAGTTTTTTCAAATTTAATGGGCACGATCTTCTCCTCCTCCGATTGGCCGTGCTCCTCACCGCGAAACCCATACGTGCTCGGATCTTCTTCAATAAAGTCGCGCATGAACTCTTCGTCTATGCCTAAGTCTTCGCTAACCAGAGGCTCTACCTCCTCCTCCGCATACTCCTCACTACTTTCGCGCTCTAGCTCGTCGAGTTCGTCTGCATCAATAGCTTCCGCTTTGCTCAAATTATCCTCACTGTCGAAACTGCCTTCCTCCAAAGGCTTATCCATATCTAAGTCATCGTCTTCTTTCTCAAGTGCCGGATTTGCTTCAAG
Source organism: Saprospiraceae bacterium (assembly GCA_025055285.1). Lineage (GTDB taxonomy): Bacteria > Bacteroidota > Bacteroidia > Chitinophagales > Saprospiraceae > M3007. Next base: position 133,344 of record JANWXM010000004.1, on the reverse strand, counting down.
CTCTTCTTGAATGCGTTGATCGAGCTCGCTCGTTGGGATTTGGAGCAGCTTCATGAGCTGTATCTGTTGAGGAGACAGCTTCATTTGCTGCGTCTGCGTCAGGGTCTGCTTAGTCGCGACAGGCATAAGAGTTTGATTGTAAGTGATTAAAAAATTTGAGTAGACGGCAGGCCTACCTGAGACATCAATACCCGCGACTTCGCGCGGAAAAACGCGGCGCCCCACAAAAGTAGGGCCAAAATTAACGCAGCGCCCTTGAATTGAGTGCAACCGCTTGAAGTATTTTAAACCCAGGATTAAAATTTTCTGTTTGTTGGAAGGTTGACCCTCCTTGCAAGAAAATTACTTCATCTGAGATTTAGGTGAGCGAAAAACATTCCTCTAACTTTGGTTCAAAAACGGAAGGAGACATGACAAAAACTTGGACGCTGGGGGAGGAAATAAACCATTGGGAAGCTGAAAAAGAACACGCTGTCTTGGTGGGTCTAATCACTCCTCACGTCAATGAAACCCGCCTTCAGGAGCATCTCGAAGAGCTGGAGCTGTTGGCTTCTACAGCAGGAGCCCGAACGGTGAAGCGGTTTGTCCAGCGCTTAGAGCATCCAGACCCTCGCACTTTTGTGGGAAAGGGAAAGGTGGAAGAGATTCGTGCATATTTGGAGCAACACCCCGAGGTCAACATGGTCATTTTTGATGATGACCTTACTGCAAAGCAAATCAACAACTTAGAAGCAGCACTCAAAGTTAAGATTATAGACCGCTCTTCGCTTATTTTAGACATTTTTGCTCGCCGGGCCAAAACAGCTCAAGCTAAGGCTCAGGTTGAGCTAGCTCAGATGAAATATCTCCTACCTCGGTTGCGCGGTCTTTGGACCCACTTAGAGCGCCAGCGCGGAGGAATTGGCATGCGCGGTCCTGGCGAAACACAAATAGAGACAGACCGTCGCCTCGTGCAAGAGCGCATCAAGACGCTCGAGCAAAAACTTCGCGAAGTTGACCGCCAGGCTCAAACCCAACGCAAAACGCGAGGGGAGTGGGTGCGAGTAGCCTTAGTGGGTTACACCAATGCTGGAAAAAGCACCTTGATGAACCTGCTGAGTAAATCTAATGTATTGGCCGAAGACCGCCTCTTTGCAACCCTGGATACGACAGTGCGAAAGGTGGTTTTCGAGAAAATGCCCTTCCTGCTCTCCGATACAGTAGGATTCATTCGAAAATTGCCTCATCACTTAGTAGAGAGTTTCAAAAGCACCCTGGATGAAGTGCGCGAAAGCGATATCTTACTTCACGTGGTAGATATCGCACATCCTCAGTTTGAAGACCATATTCGCGTGGTGCAGCGAACCCTCACTGAAATAGGCGCCGCTGATAAAACCATAATCATGGCCTACAACAAAATAGACCTCTATCGCGAGCGATACTTCGATGACCTGTTGGACGTTCAAACACGTCGCGAGTTAGAGACGGAGTTGTTTACGCGCCTCCAGAGCACTTACGGAGAAGGCGTCTTTATTTCTGCGCGAACTCGAGAGGGTATAGATAAACTGCGCGAATGTTTGAGTCAACACATTCGAGGTTTGTACCTTACGCGCTACCCGCATCGAATTCACGCCTGGTGAAGCATATATCCATACTGGCCGACACAATGGCTACTTCTTTCGCTTGCGGAAATTTCCATTTCGCCGGCGCAAACGGCCATTGCCTTTTCGTTTTGACCGCCCAGGACCGTTAGCAGATGGTGCATCTTTCTTGACACTCGATGCTAGAATATCGAGAGAACTGTGTCCTTCGTGAAGCCGCAGTCGGCCTTCGGACAATATTTCCAGATCGTCTTTGATGATATCGTCCGACACATAATGCTCTCGGTTCCAGGTCTTGTAAGCCAGCTTCATATATGAAGCAATTACCTCCACAAGAGCCTCTTTCTTGGGACCTTCTGGCATTGCGATAGCTTTTTGAATGAGGCGCTGAACATTCTGCCCATAGTGCCGGAAGCGCGCAGTAGACACTGGGTAAGGTATGCGTTCAGGCTTGGGCCGCTCAGCCTGCGGGCGAATAGTTACACCAGGCGGTGGCGTAACGTCCAAATCGTAACCCGCTATAGCAAAGGCGTGATTCCATAGTTTCTCGCGGTAATCCTCAGAATTCCGATTGGCCGCAGGATGAAGCATTTGCATCATCCCGACAATACTTTCTACCGCTCTCTGACGCTGTTGAGGATCTTCTATTTTTTTGGCATAGAGAAGAAGATCCTGGATCAACCGGCCATACTCGGCAAAGCGAATTTCCTCTTTTTCAGTATTGTAGCGGGTTTTCAAGCTATTCATAGCAGAAAAGAAGTAAGGAAGAAACGCGTTGCGAAACTCACTCTACTGTCACAGACTTGGCCAAGTTCCGCGGCTGGTCTACGTTACAACCACGCATAACAGCAATATAGTATGCCAGGAGTTGAAGCGGAATAACTGACAACAATGGCGTAAACGGTTCTTCAGTATTCGGTATTTCAATCACATAATCCGCTATGCTTTTAATAAGTCCATCGCCCTCTGTTACTACAGCAGTCACAATCCCTCCGCGAGTCTTTACTTCTTGAATGTTAGAGACGATTTTGTCATGTGTACTGCCATTTGTAGCTATTACGAACACGGGCATGTTTTCGTCGATAAGGGCGATTGGACCGTGTTTCATCTCAGCTGCTGGATATCCTTCAGCATGAATATAAGAGATTTCCTTCAACTTCAGTGCCCCTTCCAAAGCTACTGGAAAGTTGTAGCCTCGCCCTAGGTAAAGCGCATTCGTTGCATTCTTAAACTCTCCAGCGATGTATTTAACTTGGTCGTGGCATTGGTGCAACAATTGCTGTACTTTTTGTGGAATGAGGGCTAGCTCCTGCACGAGACGCTGATACTGCGATTTGCCTAAATAGCCGCGCTCGTAGCCGAGAATGAGCGCCATCATGCTGAGCATCGTTACTTGACCTGTAAAAGCCTTCGTCGAGGCTACGCCAATTTCTGGTCCGACATGAATGTACGAGCCGCTGTCTGTAGCGCGCGCAATAGAAGAGCCCACAACGTTGACGATACCGTATGTTAGGGCTCCGTGTTTTTTAGCCAACTCAAGTGCGGCGTATGTGTCGGCGGTTTCACCCGATTGCGAGATAGCCAACACCACGTCGGTGTCGCGTACTACGGGATTTCGATAGCGAAACTCTGAGGCATACTCCACTTCAACAGGCAATCGGGCCAAATCCTCGAACAGATACTCGCCAATCATCCCTGCATGCCACGAAGTACCACAGCCCAAGATGATCATGCGCTCCGCATGAATCATGCGCTTCTTGTATTCTTCCATTCCGCCTAAGCGCACCCAGCCTTCTTCAGCATTCATGCGGCCGCGCATACACTCGGCTATCGTCAAGGGCTGTTCGAAAATTTCCTTGAGCATAAAGTGTGGATAGCCTCCTTTTTCCAGCTGCTCTATCTCTAACTCGATTTGCTGAACAACCGGATCCTTTTCTTTATTACGCAAGTCCTTTATTTTCAATAGACTATTGCGCCGAACTACGGCTACCTCCTCATCTTCGAGATAAACTACCTGTTTGGTGTGCTCTACGATAGGCGTAGCGTCAGAGGCAATGAAAAATTCATCTTCACCAATGCCAATGACTAAAGGACTAGACTTGCGCGCGGCAACGAGGACGTCGGGATCGTCTCGGTCCATTACTACAATGGCATATGCGCCTTGCACCTGTGTCAACGCTTGTTGTACAGCCTCTTCCAACAACAATTGGCCGTGCTCTTGAATTTCCTCAATGAGATGCACCAACACCTCTGTGTCAGTTTCGCTTTGGAAGGTGTGTCCATGATTGACCAGAGCGTTTTTTAGCACAGCGTAATTTTCAATAATGCCATTGTGCACTATTACCAGCCGTCCATTACCGCTAACATGCGGGTGAGCATTGATGTCGTCAGGCCTACCGTGAGTAGCCCAGCGCGTGTGCCCGATGCCGACGAATCCAGAGGTATCCCTTTGGCTTACATAAGCCTCTAAATCACTGACTTTTCCCTTTTTCTTGTATATATTGATGCGGTCGCTTCGCAAGGCAATGCCAGCACTGTCGTAGCCGCGATACTCTAGGCGATATAAGCCCTTTATTAGGATGGGGTATGCTGGGCGGGGGCCAATATAAGCAACAATGCCACACATATAGGAACAAAGAGAAAGTTGGGTGAAGCAATAGATCTTGGTAATCAGCGCACTACAGTGTATTTCACCGTCAATTTAGCGGGAAAAACAGCGCTTTTCGGACCGTAGAGGACGACGCGATTAGCCGTTCGACTCTGAGGAAAAGCACTGAGGTAAAGCGTTTGTGCTTTGAGATCTCCTGATGCATTATCTACCATAGCTTGAAGGCGCTGAGTTAGGACTAAGCGATAGCGCTCTACGAGTTGGCCATTTGCCTCAACGATTTTCGGAGTTCCCCCAAAACGACTGAAGTCATTAAAAATATTGAGCGAATAGGTAACGTCAGGGATAAATGAGCGCAGCGTGTCGCCTACGAGTTCCGATAGCGTCATTTGTTTTACAGGAGGAAAAGTAGCTTTCACGCCAAGAGGATGTGCAATTGTTAGCTCCAATTCTGCTTTGTTTACGGCAATTCTATCGAGCAAGTGCGCATACGGGACTTCAATTTTGACGCGCAAACCACCCATTCCCTGAACGAAAGCGAGGTCATGAGCTGGCTTGCCCACGTAGTTTTCGGCTAAACTTCCCGTATAGTCGTGCTCAAAGGAATTAAATTTATTAACGCCGAAAAAAGGAAAGTCAAATACACGAGACGTGGTGAGGGTATCGTTGGCATACTTATAATAGAGCCGAAGGAAACTGAAATCAAGGTTATTTAGGTCAAAAGCGAGAATAGCTCCGGGGTCAGCATCCGGAGTGGCTGTGATGCGAATGCCGCGTATTAACTCCCAGAACAATGTATCAGAGGTGAGGACGAGGCTATCGCTATTAAGAATTTCCTGACCGAAAGCAGTACTAATTGGAATGCGAAGGTAAGGGCCACGCTGCGTCGTATCAAACAGTGGCACATTCGTTCGAGGTTGAGGGCGTACGTTTAGAGCCTCTCCCAGCAATTCGTCGACGGGCAGTGCCTGATTAGAATAGTAAACCCTATTCCAACGCAGGGTATGTCCGGCAGCTACTCGATGCACCCGTATAGTTTGTGAGATGAGCGTATCGCCGTAAAAACCCTCTGCCGCATAGCGCAGGAAGAGGACAGCGGAGTCAATCAAGGCATTCTGAAAGCGAGGACCGAAGCTCCCTAGTCGAAAAAGCGTATACACAGCTGCCGTAGAGCGTCCAAAACACGGGTCATAGATTTGGCCGCATAACAGATATGGGCTTGTAGAAGAGCGGTCAGAGGTCTCTGTACTATCCTCGCGCTCGACACTGAAGCGCAACGTAAGGGTATCGGTGTAGGCAAACTCGCCGCGTTCACTCTCTAACAGTTCAGCGCCAAAATCCGTGGGTTTCGAGCATTGAAAGAGCAAGAGGGTACTCGCCCATATTAGCCCAATCGATATTGGCGATAAAATCTGGGTCTGGCGCATGGGAAGGACAGAATGGTTCTGAAATGCATCACTATTTTTGATTAGAAAGCGCATCTCCAGGGTTGCCTTTACTGGAGATGCGCTATACCTTTTGTTACGACATTGTTTTTCGCTAGTTACGAAACTTCTTCTACAGTGGTCAGTTGGCGCAAAAAGTTCAGCAAGCCCTCAAACATGTTGCCATTTTCTTCTGAGCGCCAAGTTAGGACCGGCTTGCGCGCAATCAGCTCTGTTCGCTCCGCCTCGGCTTGTACACCTGCCTCAGCCAAGACCACAGCGTCGGCATAGTAGAAAGCTCCCTTGTGCATAGAAACAGCACCTTCTTCGCTGAGGTAGGGCTCTAAGTCGGCTCTCTGGATGTTGTTGATGGCTGCTTTCTTCAGAAAGTGCTCAGCATTCAGGCGCTCATGCGGCGTATCGTAAGCGCAGAAAACGACTGTAGAGTGCATGAACAACGGTTCCATCTGGTAGGCCTTGCGCACATAAAGAGGGATGAGACCGCTCAGCCAGCCGTGACACAGAATGATGTCGGGCGGCCAGCCAAACTTCTTGACCGTTTCCAACGCTCCCTTGCAGAAGAAGGCCGCTCGGTCGGGATTATCCTCAAAAGGCATGCCTTTCTCATCCTCAAACAAGAACCTGCGACGGAAGAAATCTTCGTTGTCGAGAAAGTACACTTGAAGACGAGAATTGGGCAGCGAAGCTACCTTGATAATGAGAGGATAGTCATCATCATCTACGATGATGTTCATCCCAGAAAGACGTACGACCTCGTGTAACCGATGACGGCGCTCGTTGACTATCCCGTAACGAGGCATCAAGATGCGTAACTCAAAACCGTTATCATGCAGGAGTTTGGGAAGCCGAGCAACGAGGTAGGAGATAAAGTTTCCTTCGGTATAGGGTTCCATCTCTTGAGTCACGAAAAGCAGACGTTTCTTTTCCATGTAGACGAATATACTACTATGTGTTTTCGAATTCAACCAAAGTCTTATGTCAAAGGCGATTGCAAGTTGCCCGCAAAAGTATAAAAAAATAGCGGCTTAAACTGCAGAAATAGGAATTTTTAGCCTTCTACAAGCCTGAAAAGGCTAATTGTACAGGTACATACTCCGGTTTCGCTCCAACTCGCGGAAATAAGCATCTTTCAAATCGCGAATAAAGTAAATAGCTTCTCCTGTACTCTTCATTTCTGGGCCAAGGCGCTTATCTACACCGGGCAATTTTTCGAAGGAGAAGACAGGTATTTTAATGGCATATCCTTCGAGGCGCTGCTCTAGTTTAAAGTCGCGGAGTTTGTGAGTGCCAAGCATCACCTTAGTGGCTATGTTAAGATAAGGGATGTTATAGGCCTTTGCGATGAAAGGCGTTGTTCGTGAAGCTCGAGGGTTTGCCTCAATGACATACACTTCATCGTCTTTTATGGCATATTGAATGTTGATAAGGCCTTTTATATGCAGAGCACGGGCAATTTTTTCGGCATATTCGACCATACGTTCAATAACGATAGGGCCAAGTGAGTAGTAAGGTAAGACTGCAGAGGAGTCGCCAGAGTGGATACCTGCGGGCTCAATATGCTCCATGATACCCATAATGTGCAGTTCGTCGCCGTCGAAAATAGCATCTATCTCAGCCTCTTTAGCACGCTCTAGGAATTGGTCAATGAGGACTCGGTTGTCGGGCATATGCTTGAAGATAGTGAGCACGTGGCGTTCTAGTTCGTGGTCGTTGATAACAATTTTCATCCGCTGGCCACCCAAAACATAGCTAGGACGCACAAGTAGAGGGTACGGTAGGCGGCGAGCAATTTCCAAGGCTTCATCTACATCGCGGGCAGCTCCATACTTAGGATAAGGAATTTGGAGGGATTTGAGCAGATCACTAAAGCGGCCGCGGTCTTCTGCAACGTCCATGTCTGGAAAAGAGGTGCCAACGATGGGCCAGCCATTCTTATGTAAATTAGCAGCAAGCTTAAGAGCCGTTTGGCCGCCTAACTGCACGATGACGCCATCAGGGACCTCATGCTCCAAAATTTCCTCTAAATGTTCCCAATAGATGGGCTCGAAATAAAGTTTGTCGGCTACGTCGAAATCTGTGCTCACTGTCTCAGGATTGCAATTGACCATAATTGTTTCGTAGCCCACTTCTTTTGCAGCTAATACCCCGTGGACGCAGCAGTAATCGAATTCAATACCTTGACCAATGCGGTTGGGTCCTGAGCCAATAACTACCACTTTTTTGCGATCGCGCCTAACAATACTTTCGTTTTTGGGCTTAAAAACTGGAGCAGGTATTTTGTCTGCCCCTTTTTCTTCGTCAGTCAAGGGGGGCAACTGCGCTATGCCGCTTTCGAAGGTGGAGTAAAAGTAATTGGTCTTTGACTCAAACTCTGCTGCGCAAGTGTCTACCATTTTGTACACGCGTCGGATTCCTCGACGTTTGCGTTCCTGAGTAACCGAGGCTTCGTCTACGCGCAGCAACCATGCAATTTGTGCGTCGGAATAACCATTTTTCTTAAGTTCCAAAAAGAAGTCGTCGGGAATATCTTCAGGCACGTTGTAACGCTGCAATTGCTCTTCCATCTTGACTAGTTTTTTGATTTCTTGGATAAACCAAGGGTCGATGCCAGTGAGTTTTTGCACTGTGCGCGATGGTATGCCCAGGCGCAGAGCATCTTTTATGCGGTAAATACGGTCGTCAGAGGCCTTTTCCAAGCGTTCGAGAATATCATCGGTTTTGAGCCATTCTTTCATGTCTGCGCCTAGGCCATCGCGATTGTTTTCTTGGCTCTGGCAAGCTTTCTGGAGGGCTTCTGTAAAACTCCGTCCTATCGCCATCGCTTCGCCCACTGACTTCATTTGAAGCCCTAAGCGGACGTCAGCACCTGGAAATTTCTCAAAATTCCAGCGCGGCATTTTAACAATAACATAATCTTGAACTGGTTCAAAAAGGGCTGAAGTCGTTTTGGTTATCTGATTAAAAAGTTCATCTAGAGTATATCCAATTGCCAACTTAGCAGCGATTTTCGCAATGGGGTAGCCCGTAGCTTTACTTGCCAGAGCCGACGAGCGCGATACGCGAGGATTTACCTCAACAGCGATAAGTTCCTCGGTTTCCGGATTCTGAGCGAACTGGACATTGCAACCGCCGGCGAAATTGCCCAATCCACGCATTATGCGCAACGCCTGGTCGCGCATTTGCTGAAAGCAGGTGTCACTTAGCGTCATTGCCGGGGCGATAGTGATGCTGTCGCCCGTGTGAATGCCCATAGGATCGAGGTTCTCTACGGTGCAAACGATGACGACATTGTCGTTCTTATCGCGAAGTAACTCCAGCTCGTATTCCTTCCAGCCCAATACGGCCTTTTCTACTAATACCTCGTGGGTCGGTGAAGCATTCAAACCGCGCCTAAGGGCTTCGTCAAAGTCCTCTTCACGCATTACAAAACCGCCGCCCGTGCCGCCAAGGGTGTAGGAGGGCCGGATAACCAGCGGAAAGCCGATCTTCTGAGCCGCCTCTTTTCCCTCTAGAAAGGAATTGGCAATGTAAGAGGGAGCTACAGAAAGGCCCAAGCGAAGCACAAACCGCTTAAATTCTTCTCGATTTTCCGTGGTCTCGATGGCACGCGTATCGACGCCAATCATGCGCACGCCGTATTGCTCCCAAAGACCAAGCTTATCACACTCAATAGCTAGGTTGAGGGCAGTTTGTCCTCCCATGGTGGGCAGTACCGCATCTATGCGCGGAAGAGCAGGGTTTTCTTGGTGTTCTCGCAGAATCCATTCGATACTCTCTGGGACGAGAGGTTTCAAATAGATGAAGTCAGCGGTAACAGGGTCTGTCATAATGGTAGCAGGGTTGGAATTGATGAGCGCTACCTTGATGCCTTCCTCGCGCAATGAGCGACTAGCTTGTGAACCAGAGTAATCGAATTCGCACGCTTGGCCAATAATAATTGGCCCAGAGCCAATAATTAACACGGTTTGAATGGATGGATCTCTCACAGCAGGTATCTTTTTTTAAAAAAAAAACCGGAATCGGCTCATTGCGCCGCTTCCGGTTTCCACGGTTTACAGAATTATTTCTTCTCTTTCGATACATTTTGGGGCGCAAAGATAAGATATCTCTGTTCTTTACTTCGCCAGGATGAAGAAAAAAATGGCTGCCCAATTCCTTTGATTACAGCTTGACCACTTCAACACGCCGATTTTGGGCCCGACCACTTTCCTTGCGGTTATCGGCGATGGGCACCTCTGAGCCAAACCCGCGGTATTGCAAGCGATTAGCAGGGATACCTTGCTGCAAAACTAGGTTATACACTGTGCGCGCACGTCGCTCAGAAAGTGCTTTGTTATAGGCAGCATCGCCCACGTTATCGGTATGGCCATCAATGCTGACGCGTAGGGATGGATTTTGTTTGAGCAAATCCACAATTGCGCGTACCAAAGGCACAGATTCAGGTTTTACTTGATCAGAGTTAGTGTCAAAGAGGATATATAGCCCGTAAAATCCGTCTGTTTCTAAGCCCTTTAGAATGTCTCTAGCAGTCACCTCCTGCATCATGGCCTCCCGTTCTACGATGTCTAGTTGAAACTGAATGGGATTGTAAAGGAAGTTAGACAGGCTCACCCAAACCGTATCCTTCTCGCGATCCAGGCGAAACGTAGCGTAGCCGTATCGCTCTTCTATCGCAATCGTTTTTCCACCGATGTGTTTAATCGCATTCTCGTAGTTGCGCATGATTTGCAGTACGCTTGGCTCAGGCGAACTTTTGTCGTGCTTGTAATAAATGCGCGTGCGTTTTCCTTCTACGCGCTGACGCTTGGCAGAAGACAGACGAAACTCAAAGGCGTCATAGTTGCTCAAATAATCTGCAATGTAGAAATGGCTCATCCGCGTGATCATCGGATGATCGGCAGCACCCACTTTGTCTTTGGGATGTGAATTTTGTGTTTGAGCCGCTATTTTGCTAATCAAGAACAACAATAGCGACAAGATAGACCAATTTTTCATAAATTGAGTACAGGTATTTTAAAATGATGAAAGGCAAAAATAACCGAACAACCAAAAAATACCTCGTTTTATGAGATAAACTTTTTGTTAAAAGGTAAATCGGTGAGCTGCATAAAATTTCATTTGACAAGTAATACTCCATTCAGCTGCTGTATTCGGCGGGTATTCTCTTCTAGCCATAATTCGCGCACATGCAGGCGATAAGTATGCGGCCCTTTGTTCCATTCTATGTTAGCGAGGCTGTCGGAAAGCACACTTTCGCCTTTACGCCCTGTAGTTTCCCATTGAAACAAATGCCGCCCAAATTCAAGCGTATCAATGCGCAATTGATTTCGATTCAGGTAAACGAGGATAGCCCTCCCTGAAGAGGCCAGCTGGACGTAGGGAGGTCGAGGCGCCTCAGAGACAATGCCTGCCGCCAACTGAAGCCAATACAACGAGCGAAATCCACTGATGGGTATAGGCTTCAAGCTGCTTCCTGGAGGTTGAGCATTCAGGTAGAGTACCTCATTGCTCATCGGCTGCTCCAGATGAAGATACGCCAGAACGGCTTGAGTGGCTTCGTAAGGAGGCAGCGAGTCTGGTGCGATAGCAGTAATAGGTTCTGAAAACCAGGAACTTATCTGGTCTAGGGCATCTTGCTGGCTCAAGAATTGTACGATGGAGCGCACTCGCTCTCGATCCTTTTCAGGCATGCTTGACAGGTCTTTTTTAAGCAGACCGCTGCTTTCGAAGGCCTTATTTTCCTCAAAGATCGCCTTAAGAATGCTCGTTTGGCTGCGCACCGACACGTCAAAGGCACTCAACGGCCCGATAATGGCCGGCACGATGAATACTGCTAGTGAAGCAGGAATAAAGCGAATATCGCCCTTTTTTGCCCACAAGAAGTATAGACAAGTAATTAAGAGCCATACTCCTCCGCACGCAATTAAGTAACGAGGAGGTGTTACTCCGTAATCGAGAATTCGCCGTCCAATGGCAACAAACAATAAAATGACTGGAGGAACCGATGCCCACCAAAAAAGTCGATGGAAAAGCAGCACCCATCGGTCAGTCGCATAGTCAGGTAAGCGATAAGTGACCAGGTAGGTAAAAATTCCAATGGTAGAAAAGCCCAAAACTAACGAAGAAACCCATCCTCGGGGTAAATCCCACGAGACTGCGATCTTGATCGCATAAGCATACAGAATTAGGAAATACAGACCTACTACCGGAACAAACACATACTGACAGAGATTCTTGAGAATAACTGGATACCCCGTCTCGTCGTCGTCAAAAAGCAACGACTTGGGGAAATGATAAAGAAAGAAAGCTGTTTGAAAAATGCCCGCGATAAAACCGAACAGGTAACCGTATACTTTGCTGCTCCAATTCAGGTCGAACAGCGCATTAGTGGCGCTAATAGCGAAGGCTAACCCTGCGAAAATAATAGCTGAATATACTACTCCAACGACAAAATGGGTCAGCAAACGCTTGTTGTACTCCCAAAAATCAGCTATGGTGCTTCGGCGGCCTAAGAAAGGCGAGAGAGCCACCCACAAATGCGCTAAAACCAAAGCAGCAAAATAACGCGGAGCTTGCACTCCTTCCCAATTGTGTTTTCTTGGATCCAGTAGGAAAAAGCATAGGGTCGCAAGGAGTAAGCCTATACCTTGTAAGAAGTAATTTCTCCACCTCTCCCACTCCATCCGCTCGGCCCAGGCTGCAAAGCCAATACTTAACGGAATTCCCAATAGACTAGACCTTAACAACTTAGTACTTTCATGCGCTTCTGTTTGGCCAGTTACAAGCTGTATAAAAGCAGCTGTGAATAGCCCCGCACACATTATGGTCACTGGGAAGCGCATGCAAACCTCAACGAAGGCTCTTAACCAAAAGGACACTGAGAAGGAGGAAAGCCGAGGAAAGAGACGCATAGCTGTTACCTTTGTGCTGATGGATTTTCTTTATCACGTTCTAAATTGACACTCAAAGGTCTCATTCCTCATGAAATTTTCCCTTCTCGCTCTGTACTTTTCTCTTTCTGTTGTTCAGCTGCTGGCTCAAGTTGCGACTACCTCTTCTTTCCCTGCTGATTGGATAGGCTCTTGGTCAGGAGTGCTGAACATTTACGGTCCAAAAGGACTGGTTCAATCTGTGCCCATGCAATTAGAAATCCATCCTATAGACACATCCAAAGAGGGCCGATACACCTTTGGCCTTATCTATGGGCCGAAGGAACAAGACTGGCGGCCATATGAACTAGTTCCCGTTATGCCCGAGCTCGGCCTCTGGAGAGTAGATGAAAAAAATAGTATTGCCATAGAAAGTTACCTGTACGGGCCTAAACTCATGAGTTGGTTCACAGTTATGAACAGCCGCTTGCTATGCACCTACGAGAAATTGGACGAGCAGACCCTGATTTTCGAAGTATACTCGGGTGAGGATAGACTTGTAAGTGCTAGCGGAAATGCAGAACACCATGGAGAGAGGATACCCGAAGTCAATACTTACCCGTTTAGTGTGTTTCAGCGTGCTATACTGAAAAAGAAATCCTGACTGCAAATGGACTCGCTAACACAAATCGTATTAGGAGCAGCTTGTGGTGAGGCAGTAGCAGGACGACACCTAGGCAATCGCGCCATGCTCTGGGGCGCCATAGGTGGCACTATCCCAGACTTAGATGTGATGGCTGAACTGTTTACCAACCGCCTCACTGCTATGAGTTTTCACCGAGGCTTCACGCACTCTGTAACGTTTGCTTTTTTAGCCCCTTGGGTATTGGCTTGGCTGGCTCAACTGTTTTACAGCCAGCGCATTTATCAATTGCGCGGGTATAAAATCCTCGCAGGGCTAATATGGGTACTCTTTTTTCTCATAGCCGCGGCGGGCGTCAATTACATACCTGTCGTACTTTTTGGGCACATTAGTTGGTATATTCTCATTCCTACCCTTATTCTCGGCTTTTGGTTTGCGCTTTGGCTGTGGCGCGATTATTGGATGCGCGACCTAGGCCCTGTACAAGCGCCTTATCGAACGTGGGTCTTGCTGTTCTTTTGGAGCATCTTCACCCATCCGCTTCTCGATTGCTGTACCAATTTTGGCACCCAACTTTGGCAGCCCTTCTCCGACCTGCGGATACAGTGGAATATTATCTCCGTAGTAGACCCCCTATATACTGTGCCTTTCGCCTTCTGTCTTATCCTTGCCGCCCGACTGAATCGCTATCAACCCTTGCGCCTGTATTTAACTTGGGCGGGCATCCTCTGGAGCTGCGGATACCTTGCTTACACTTATTACAACAAGCAACGGGTTGGTCTTCTTTTCGAACAAGCGCTATCGGAGCAACAGGTAGAGTATCGCCGTTATATGACCAATCCTACCCTGTTTAATAATGTCGTATGGTATGGTATAGCCGAGGCCGATAGTGTTTATTATTACAGCATGGTTAGCCTAAACGATTGCCAACCTCGCTTTGAGCCCTGGAGCACTATTCCTAAAAATCATCACCTCCTCGCCCACATCCCTGCTGAAGAACGCGCTGTGCGTTTCTTGCGTTGGTTTTCAAATGGTTACTACAACGTTTTGCCCAGAGGCATAGCAGGCGATACCCTCCAAGTCAATGACTTGCGCTTCGGACTCCACGGAGATTCTCTGGAAAACCACAATTACATCTTTCCCTTTCGCCTATTTCGAAAACCTGACGGACACTGGGACATTTCTCAGCGCAATCGATCGCCGCAAGAGCCAGCGGAAATCAAGCGCTTTTTGAGGCAGCTGTGGCTTCGCGCTCAAGGCCAGCCCTGCTCAGAGCGGCATTCCTCCTAGCCAAAGGTGCGCGCTATGGTATTTTTCTCTTGCTCGTCCTGCTGAGTTTTTACTATGGCATTGGTTTTGCCTTCGCTTTTACATCTAACAAGTCAAAACATCGCAAACATGAGAAAAACATCCTTACGCTTGCTTCTATCAATCAGCCTCTTCCTATTGGCTTCCTTTCTATCGAATAGCTGCGGTGATGGTTCTCCTCAGCCTAATACCGATGCTACCCTTCAACCTGCAGAGGTAGCCCTAAAGTGGAACGAGCTCTTTCTAGAGTTGGAACGCTATGCACCGAATTACCGCCCATGTCCAGCAGCTCGAGCATTGGGTTACTTAGGGTTAGCTGCCTATGAAGCATGCATTACTGGCATGCCAGGATATAATTCCATAGCGGAACGTGTGCTAGGCCTTTCCCTTCCTCGTGCAGACAAAGACGAAGAATATTACTGGCCTGAAGTAGTTAATGCCACATATGGCTACCTAATGCCGCTGTTCTTCGAACATTTACCCATTGCGCAAAAGGAAAAAATAAAAGCGCTCGAAACTTTCTTTGAGCAGAAACTTTTCGAAGAAACCGCTGAGCGAACGTTCATCCGCTCACGAGCGCACGGTCAAGACCTAGCTTACGCCATCTGGCAATGGGCTCAGAGTGACGCTGCGGGCCACCAAGCGCATAAGGACCCTTTCCGCGGCTATAACTGGCAAGCACGGAATACAAAACCCTACGACTGGGAGCCTCTCTCGCCTGGACCTGACAATGGCCTATTTCCCTACTGGGGGAATGCCCGCACCTTTGCCTTGCCAAAGAATGCCCTTCTCTGCCGGCCTCCTCTTCCTTACAGTGAGACCACAGGTTCTGCTTTGCACACACAAGCGTTAGAGGTATACTCACAAAATACGCCTCAACTCCCTTATGAATCGAGGTGGATTGCAGAGTATTGGTCGGATGACCTGCTGAACCTTACTTTTAGCCCAGCTTCTCGCTGGATAGCCATTACTAATCAAGTGATAGAAAAAGAATCTGCTTCGTTGGCTGTTGCTTTGGAAGCTTATGCCAAAGTAGGTCTTGCCCTCAACGATGCTTCAGTGGGCTGCTGGCATTCAAAGTATCACTACAACATTGAACGCCCTCAGTCCTACATCCGGCGCATTATCAATGCTAATTGGCAAACTAGCTTGAACAATCCATTGACAGGCGAACGCGGCTTAACACCTTCGTCGCCCAGTTTCCCGTCGAGTCATGCCGTATTCGCGGCAGCAGCAGCAGAAGCTTTGTCTAGCGTGTTCGGTTACGCCTATTCGATGACTGACCGTTGCCACGCGACCCGAACTGAGTTTATCGGAACGCCGCGAACGTTTGACAGTTTCTATGAGATGGCTCAAGAATGTGGTTGGTCGCGAGTCCTATTAGGAGTGCACTTCCGCATGGATATTGATGAAGGACTGAGGTTTGGCACCTCTATCGGCCGTCATGTCGCCCAATTGCCCTGGAAACAGTAAATAGTTCTTGGCGAAGCAGCAGTGCATTTTAGGTAGAAACCAGTCCTTTGGCTGAAGGTTAGTTATCAAACAGTTTTAGCGCATTTTGGGTAGTAATCTGTGCCACCTCTTCTAGGGGCTGTTCTTTTATTTGGGCCAACGCCTCAGCCACTGCGGTAATAAAGGCGCTCTCATTGCGTCGCCCTTTATACGGAGCTGGTGTAAGGTAGGGCGCATCTGTTTCTAACACTATATGCTGGAGAGCAACCTTTCGAATAACCTCCCGGATAGGAGAATTGGGTCGCGTCAGCACGCCTCCAATACCTAGCATGAAGCCGAGATCGATCATCTCCAATGCTTCGCGCAGCGTCCCTTCGAAGCAATGAAAGATACCGCGCAAGCGACCGTCCTGATGTTGGCGCACAAGGGCAATAGCCTCGCGATTGGCACAGCGACTGTGGATGATCAGCGGAAGCCTTAGTTCTCTAGCCCAGATGCAATGGCGAGAAAAGGCTTCTTGCTGAAGTGGGAGAGAACTTTTGTCCCAGTACAAATCAATACCTGTTTCGCCGATGCCCGCCCAGGGCCGCTCTGATAAGTAGCGTTCGACGGTGTCTAGCTCTGCCAGGTAGGTTTCAGGCAGAACGTGCGTGGGATGCAGGCCCATCATTCCAAAACAGTGCTGAGGAAAGGCTGCCTCTAATTCGAGCATAGGATGGATGGAGGCGCTGTCTATGTTGGGTAGATATATGCGTACTACGCCCGCTGCAATAGCGCGTTGCACCACCTCTTGGCGATCGTTATCGAATTTGTTTGAATAAAGATGCGCATGTGTATCAATAAGAGTGAGTGTCATAGAGCAAAGCGCACTTTCCATTGATGAGGCAAACACTCCACCGGATGGGTTCAAAAAGCACCTGCTGCAGCCCGATAGAGGACCGTAGCTACTACATGACCAACAACGCCCAGGATGTTTCGGTCAATGACCTCCAAGTTATCGCGATGGGTGTGATGATGTGCTCCGAAGGCGGCAGGTGGTGAGTTTGGAATGCCAATGATGTTAACCACGGGAATGCGCAGCCCTCGCATAACAAAGACATGGTCATCGGTTATATAGCCGCCTAAGCGATCGATGAAGAGATTGCCGTATCCGAGCTCTTGCGCAATTGCCCAAATGCGATTTTGAAGGACCGGAGCCTGTTGAGCAGAGTAACCCTCGCGTGGGAAAAGCGCGCCGCGTGCGCCTACCATGTCAAGCAGAATACCAAACTGAGCAGTATAACCGGGCCGATGAGGCGTTCGCGCCCAATGTTGCGACCCCAAACACCAGGTAAGCGTCTTCTGGTCTTGAACAGCTTGCAGCATGACGGACTGGCCGGCTTCTGTGCGGTCGTCGCCCAGGTCTTCGGCGTCAAAGAGCACGAAGTCTACTCCTACGCGCTCAAGAGGATGCTGCTGCAGTAGGCGCGCTAGCTCCAAGAGCACAGCCACGCCACTGCCGCCGTCATCGGCTCCTAAGATGGGTTTATCGGTGTCTACGGAGTCCTTGTCAGCAATATGACGCGAATCCCAATGAGCACAAAGCAATATGCGATTTGCGCGCTCTGGGTGATATTGAGCAATGATATTCACAGCATCGCGAAGGCCAAAATAAGTTTTAGCCACGAAGGGCTGCTCAATTACCTCTAGACCAAAGCGCTTGAATTCCTTCACTAGCCAGGCAGCACATTTTTTGTGAGCGGCCGTTCCGGGCACGCGCGGACCGAACGCAACCTGCTTCTCTACAAAATAAAAGGCTGAATCAGCCTGAAAAAGAGGTACATTAACTTGTTTAGCTGGAACAGGAGTTGGCGATGAAGGAGGCGAAGTAGGGGCATTTTCGGGCCAAAATCGCAGCAAAAGCGGCAAAGCGAGCGCTACGAGCAAGAGGGCTACTAGCCAAAGCCGCTTATTTCGAAGAAAAGAGTTCAGCGTCATGTCGATATTTATTGTTGGATGGAATTGCGCCCTGGTCGAGCTCACAATCGCGTCCAAGTGGTTCCGTCTTTTCCATCTTTAAGGGCGATACCTAGCGCTGCGAGGGCGTCGCGAATTTTATCGCTTGTATTCCAATCTTTCTGAGCACGTGCGGCCGCGCGAATGTCAAGAATAAGCGCCATAAGCCCCTCTACGAGGTGATTGCCGTTGGCATGTTGTCTTTCGTCGCGCAAGCCAAAAATATCGAACAAGAAGGCTCGAAAGAAGGTTTTTAGCCGCTCGATAACCCAGGGAGAGACGTCGTCAAGAGGAATTTGCCGATGAGCGATCTTGTGTACATAACTACACAGCTCATTCAGGTGAGCGAGCGCTATAGCTGTGTTAAAGTCGTCATCCATGCCTTCGTAAGCTGCCTCGATGTGGCGTAAAATGGCGCGGTCATGAGCACTCTCGGAGCCGTCGTAGGTTGCAGTATTTACTGGTAGGCTTTGAAGAAGCTGATTGGTTTCCATCATTTTGTTGTATGCCTTCTCGGCTGCCCGCAGGCCTTCCTCCGTCATATCGAGCACGCTAGCGTAGTGAGCCTGCAAGAAGTAGTAGCGAAGCACCATAGGCGAATACGCTTTGCTAAGCAAGGAGCTCGTGCCTGTGAACAACTGTTCTGGAGTGATAAAGTTGCCCTCCGATTTGCTCATCTTGGCTCCGTTGAGCTGAAGCATATTCGTATGGATCCAATAGCGGGCAGGAGAGCAACCGCAAGCGCCGTAGTTTTGAGCTATCTCATTTTCATGGTGTGGAAACTTTAAATCACCGCCTCCACCGTGGATATCGAAAGTTTGACCCAAATATTTTGTGCTCATGACAGAACACTCTAGGTGCCAGCCCGGAAAACCTACTGACCAAGGGCTTTTCCAAATCATTAGGTCTCCTGGACGAGCTTTCATCCACAAAGCAAAATCCGCAGGGTGGTCTTTTTCCTCTTGACCCTTGAGGTTTTCGCGGCTTTCTGCGATAAGCTCCTCCACTACCCGACCCGACAAGCGGCCATATATACCCGGATTCTCTGCAATGAATTTGCGTACGTTAAAGTACACGGAGCCGTTGCGTTCGTAGGCATAGCCGCGTTCTAAAATGCGTTGAACCATTTCTATCTGCTCGGGAATATGACCAGTGGCTCGCGGCTCAATACTGGGCGGTAAATTGTTTAACATGCGCATTACTTCGTGGAAGTCTAGCGTGTAGCGTTGAGCAACTTCCATCGGCTCAAGTTTGTGGAGACGCGCGCCTTGTGCCATGCGATCTTCTCCATCGTCAGTCAGGTGCCCTACGTCGGTGATGTTGCGCACGTACCGAACGCGATAACCTAGGTGAAGCAAATACCGATAGATGATATCAAAACTCGTGAAGGTGCGGCAATTCCCTAGGTGTACATTGTTATAGACGGTAGGGCCACACACATACATGCCTACTAAACCCTCGTGGAGCGGCGTAAAAATTTCCTTTTTACCGCTCAAGGTGTTGCTTATTCGAAGGGTGCGTTGCGCCGTTTTCATGCGGCAAAGGTACGTGCAATGAGAGGTGAAATGTGGAAAATAACCCAGGAAATATCGGAGGCAACAACCGAAGCACCCTCGCCTTGCAACGTTCTTCTTGTTTTTCCGGCGTGTCTTAATTGAAGTTTTGCAACATAAGATGACTTTTTGTCAGTAAAAACAACAATTTATCGACAAAATGACATATCCTTCACTCATCTTTCTGCAAAAATGGCCTTTACGGCGCACTGGTATGGGACTTGTAAAGAGTTAGGCGAAATCAATTTTAAAAAGGAGGTAAGTATGTCGTTGATAAGGAGCAATTCTTCGCTATTTCCTACACTTCCGCGGCTGTTCGACGACTTCTTCACACGCGACTTGTTTGATTGGATGAATAGCCGTTTTCCACTTGTAAATGGCACGCTCCCTGCCGTCAACATTAAGGAAGACGGCGACGGATTTACGGTGGAAATGGCTGCTCCGGGCATGTCGAAGGAAGACTTCAAGATTAGCCTGGAAAATGAAATACTGACTATTTCCGCCGAGCGCAAGAACGAGAACGAGACAAAGGAAGGCGAACGCTATACGCGCCGGGAGTTCAGCTATCAGTCGTTCCAGCGTAGCTTCCACCTACCAAAGAGCACGGTGGACTACGACCAGATTAAGGCGAAATACGACAACGGCGTATTGAGCATTCGGATTCCAAAGCGTGAAGAAGTGAAGTCGTTGCCTGCCCGTCAAATTGCTGTGCAATAAGCAAGCGCGAGAAAGATCTAACGAGCGGTCTGCGAAAGCGGGCCGCTCGTTAGTTGTTATGGGCCAGGGCCTGAAAGCACTCGTATCAAGGCAAGGTGAAAGCCCGGTAATCCGCACAAGTCTTAAAAAAATAGGAGAAATCTCAACGCGCCCTTGGAATTCAAGGAATTTTCTGCTTAGTTGTCAAGAGCTAATGTACCCTAGCTGAATCAAGAAGCGTTTATATCTATGTGTAATTCTAACGATGGTGTTTTGAAATTTTCGCTTCACACAGGCGATTTTAGTCTTTAGAGCGATAAAATACCGTCGCTCGTCGTTGGTTTCAGCTGTTGTTTAGAGTTATATCGTTAGAATTAAGCGATAAATTCCAAAGCTTCATTTTCATTTTAAAAATCACTAAATGTCATGCGAAAAACACTCTTGTATTCGGGCCTGATTGCGTTAGTAATTTCAGCTGTTGCCATAGGAATCTATCATTATGCTTTTCGGGCCTCGACGCCTGTGCTAAAAATTGAGCATATTAGTGGTGCGCCGGCTCGCAGTGCCGTTTACACCACGGGAGAGAAAGGTGAACCTATTTTGTTGGATTTCACGCGCGTAGCAGAGACGGCTATGCAAGCCGTCGTACACGTAAAATCTACGGTTACTCGCCGCAACGCGCGCTCACAGCCAGATCCCTTTGAAGAATTCTTTGGCCATCCTTTTGAGCGGTACTTTCGCTTTCCGCCCGATCTTCAACCCTCCGTGGGTTCAGGTAGCGGAGTCATTATTAGCTCAGATGGCTACATTGTAACCAACAACCATGTCATCGCTAATGCCGACGATATAGAGGTCACTTTGCACGACAACCGCACCTACAAGGCAAGTGTTGTCGGCACAGACCCAACCACGGACTTGGCAGTCTTACAAATCAAGGAGAAAAACTTGCCTACTATTCCCTTTGCCAACTCTGATGCGGTGCGCGTTGGCGAATGGGTCATGGCAGTGGGCAACCCTTTCAATCTGACGAGTACTGTCACGGCAGGTATTGTTAGCGCTAAAGCTCGAAACATCAATATTTTGCGTGAGCAATTCGCCGTAGAGAGTTTCATTCAGACTGATGCTGCTATCAACCCAGGCAACAGCGGTGGGGCCTTGGTAAATCTAGAGGGAGGCTTAATCGGCATCAATACAGCCATTGCTTCCAACACGGGTTCTTACGCAGGTTATGGCTTTGCTGTACCTTCTAATATCGTCCGCAAGGTCGTTGAAGATATTATTCAGTATGGCAATGTTCAGCGCGGCGTTCTAGGCATTACTATTCGTAGCATGGATGGCAACTTGGCCCGCGAAAAAGGTTTAGACTTGACGCAAGGCGCCTACGTAGATAGCCTTCTAGAGAATAGTGCTGCAGGTGCGGCGGGTATTCGCCCAGGCGATGTAATCATAGGCGTGGATGACGCTCCAGTGACCAATGCTTCTTCGTTACAAGAACTTATCGCACGTCATCGCCCAGGCGATGTGGTAAAGGTGAAAGTTAACCGCAAGGGTACAATAAAAACCTTTGACGTTCGGCTTACAGCGCGCGGTGGTCGAGACAAGGCGCTTGCCAGTAAGAATAGCGGCGAAGAAGTACTTGATATTCTAGGTATTGACATTGAGACAGTAGACAAGAAGACCGCTCAAAAATTAGATATCTCGGGTGGCGTGCGCGTTAAGTCCATTTACGAGGGCAAGATTCGCCGATATACCAATATGCGTGAAGGCTTCATTATTACCCACGTAAATGGCAAAGCTGTAGACAGTGCCGAAGCATTTCTTCAAGCGCTTCAAGGTCGGAAAGGAGGTGTCATGTTAGAGGGTATCTACCCCGACCAGCCAGGCGTACACTACTATGCATTTGGCATGTAAGGCATCTTTCGGGTAAGCGCAGAAACGCCCGCAAGCACATCACAAATGCTTTCGGGCGTTTCTCTTTTCTCAGGGAGAAGCCTTTTGTTTTCAACCCAGATCTCCATGTGTGTTGCGTATGTTTGCCTCGAGACATTTTAAAGATAGCACATGGACTTACCACTGGCATTCGCCGAACCACGCTGGTTGCTGCTGTTGCTAGCGCTCCCTCCTCTGTGGTTTGTCTACAGCCGCACAGAACGCCGTCGTCATGTAGCGCTTCAGGTATCGCGACAAGAAGCGATGAAAGGGGTGAAGACATGGGTAGTGTATGCACGAGGCAGTATTCAGTATGTTCGATGGGTTGTACTGGCCCTGTTAGTGCTCGCCATGGCGCGGCCTCAGTGGCTAAACTACGAAAGAAAACAGAACATACAGTCGCGCGAGTTATTTATAGTGCTGGATGTTTCGCACAGTATGCTGTCAAAAGACGGCATCCCTGATCGCTTAGAAGCTGCTAAGGCATTGGCTACGAAGTGGATGGAGGGTCGGCCTTACGATCGCATAGGTTTAGTGCTGTTTGCAGGCGGAGCCTTTACCTATTGCCCCCTGACCCTTGACCATCGCCTTTTGCGCGCCTTTCTGAGGAACGCGCAGGTGGGACGCTTGCCAGAAGGAACAGCCATAGGAATGGGCTTGGCCACTGCCTTGCACCACTTAAGCCAGAGCCCTTCGCCAGCAGGAAAGGCAATCCTTCTCCTTACCGATGCTGAAAATAACACAGGAGCCATCGGGCCGCTCCAAGCAGCAGAGATGGCGCGCGCTCTAAAAATTCGAGTTTACGCAGTAGGCATCGGGAGAAACGGCGTTGTAGCTTCGCCCGTACGTCGACGCTTTGAAGGAGGCTATGAGTTCGCTCAGCGAACCATGACGCTCGACACAGGGCTACTAAAACAGATAGCACACACTACAGGAGGACACTTCTTTCACGTGGAAGACGTGGCTAGCCTGCACACTGTTCAGAAAGACATTGACGCCATAGAAAGAGCGGACACCCAGTATACAATGATTGTAAATCGCAGAGAACTTTTTTTCTGGGCGTTGGCCGTTGCTTTTTGCTTGTCCGTCCTCGAACTTCTACTGCGTTGGGGGCCTCTTCGCGTTATTACCGCTTGAAAATCAACGCTGTAAAACAAATTTACCAATCGAAATATTCGAACCGAGTTGGGCTCTCCAAAAATACAGCCCATTGGGCAGGTGAGATAGAGGGATTTCAAAGGATACCTCGCCCGTGCTTATCATCTGCTCGAATGAATATATCAACCTGCCCTCTGTGCTGTAGATGTTCACAGCAAGTTGGCCAGAAGAACTCCGTACGCGGAATCGAGCCGCGTTGGTTATTGGATTGCACATCAGGGCAATGTCGAGTTCAGGTGTGGGTCGTTCGCCAGTGTAGGAAAGAGTTAGTGCTTCGCGCACGGCAGCGAGAGCATCTACTCGCCCATAACCATAGGTGTTGTTTGGATAAGCTAAGCCACTGCTGTCGCTGCAGTCTTGCCAACCGAACTTAGGTACAGCGGTTCTTTCTATGATATCCTCAATCAGATCTACTTCCCCTGCTAAATCAGGGCGAGCGGAGAGAAGGAGCGCTACCAGTCCAGCCACATGAGGGCCGGCCATACTTGTGCCCCAAAAGTGGGCATAGCCGTTGTTTCGAATACAAGAACGCACAGCAGCACCCGGAGCAACTACGTTGGGTTTTATGCGTCCGCTGCTATCAATGGTTACGGGTCCTCGACTACTAAAACCCGTGATAGAGTCATTAGAGGCTGTAGCGCCAACGCTAAAACTCTCTTCAAAATACGCTGGAGGGTAGTTCGCACTAGCGCATCCTCGATGGCCTGAGTTACCGTTACTGACGACGACAACTATACCCGCTGCACGCAAAGCGACAATAGCCTGACGCAGAAGGTCATTGACGACTAGGTCGGTGCAGCCCTCTTCTACAGAGCAGTACCAGGAGTTGTTGATGACGTGAGGAGCCAAGTCTGGCCTTGGGTTTTTTCCGTCTAAATCGGTAGGAGCCAAAAACCATTCAAAGCACTCTAGATAGGTAGAGGGTTTGCCATTGCCGCGCTCCATATTTCGGCAAGCTATCCATTTTGCTGCGGGTGCTACTCCTATTTGATTTCCTTGACCATCATCACCTACCATCGTGCCCATAGTATGAGTACCATGGTTATGATCGTCGCAGGGGTAGGGAACGTTGAGCCCGCAGGGGTTGTTCGTGGGCAGAGGAATACTGTCGCCGCTGAGAGGGCTGATTTCATGGATGGCATCATGCCAGTGATAATTGTGATCGACCTGCTCTGTGAAGGGGTTGTAGCCTCGGTATTGATTGCGGATGGCAGGGTGCCACCACTCGTAACCCGTGTCTGCGCCTCCTACAGTAATTCCCTGTCCTCTATACCCAAGATCCCACACTTCGGGTGCGCGAATTGCCGCTACGCCCCATTCAACACCAGCTCGAGAATGAATGGCGGGAGGTGTCTCCGGTGCTAGGACATCCAGTGTTCTCACTACGGGGTCGAAAGTAATGTATGCCACTTCAGGGAGTTTGGCCAGTTCCAAAAGTATTTCTTCTATGGCCTGCTGAATGCTCAAGGCGTTTACTATGAAAAAAGATTGGAAAGGCACATTGCATTGGCGTAGCAGGTACTGTGCACGGCGTTGACTGCTCTCTGCCGTCTCCACTAGGCGCCGATATACATATTGGCCTTTCTGTTCCTTTCCGCGCAAGCGAGCAGCAAGAGAGAGGTCAGCTTTTTGGGCGAAAACCACCAACACATCGCAGCGCTTGCTGTCTGACAATTTTTTTAATACGTTCGGAGCAATTTTGCTGTAAATGCCAGACGTTGATTGAGCTTGAACACTGAAAAGAGAAAGTCCAAAAGCTAGGATAAACAAAAATGCACGCATACCAATTCCTTTGGCGTTTAAAATGCGCTTCAAAAGTACGCTTGGTAGGGATATGGGAGTTTTGAAAACATTTATTGAGTGAAAAATCCATCAACTAAAGCTTACTGGCTCTTCTTACAAAGGCCGTATGCAAGGCGGCCAAGCAAGGGTTCTTCTACCTACTCACAAAAGGCCTATCGCCGCAAATAGTTTTCCCGGAAATTGAGTAGTTTCAGGATATTTTATGCGCTAATCCTAACCAAACGACAATCTTCGAGAGCAGCAGCTTTTCGCTTCTCCTGCGCGAGGTCAGCCAGAGGGAATAGCTAGCAGAATTGTTGTCATAACTTTGCCTTTTAAGAAAAAAATGAAACGATGAGAATTGCAATTGGCTGCGACCACGCCGGCTATCCTTATAAGGATGGCTTGATTTCCATGCTTCAACGCATGGGGCACGTGGTTCAAGATTTTGGAACACATTCAACAGGGGCTGTAGATTATCCCGACTTTGCTCATGCTGTAGCCTATGCCGTAGAAACAGGTCAGGCGAATTACGGCATTGTCCTGTGCGGAAGCGGCAATGGAGTGGCGATGACAGCAAACAAACACGCCGGAATTCGCTGTGCGCTCTGTTGGACAGAGGAAATTGCCGCGCTTGCGCGCCAACACAACGACGCCAACATGATCGCCTTGCCTGTTCGTTTCGTGCCTGAAACTCAGGCGCAAGCGATAGTACGCATATTTCTTGAAACGCCCTTCGAAGGCGGGCGCCACCAGCGCCGAATAGAAAAAATTCCTTGCATTCACTCTCATACAATTACGCATCCATGAGATTACCCTTAGTATTAGCCTTTCTTCTCGCCTTCTATGCAAGCATACGTGCCCAGAGAACCTACGACGACTCCATTACAAGGTCTCTTTCATTACGCCCGCGGTATTATCAATTGCCGGACGCTCGTCCCTTTGCTGCCACCATCACGCCGGAAGACATCAAACGCTTAGTAGACACTCTAGCCTCCGATGCCATGCAAGGGCGTGAGACAGGCACAGAAGGCCAGCGCCGTGCCGCTGCGTTTATTGCCGCCCAGTTCGAAAGTATGGGACTTCCTCCTATAGCCGACCAAAAGACATATTTTCAAAACATTTTCCTCAAACGCGAAAACTGGGCTGATTTAGAGCTAACTGTCTACGACACGACGTTTACCTCACGGAAGGATTATGTCGCTCTACCCGCTTACAGTGCTGACTTACCGACCTTGAAGGCAAAAGAAGTCATTTTTGTCGGCTACGGCATCGAGGACAGAAAAATCAATCACTACGCCAATGCTAATGTACACGGCAAGGTAGTCGTCTTCTACGACGGCGAGCCTACCGATGAGAACGGTCTCTCCCTATTGACTGGCAACGAGTCTCGAACTGCTTGGAGTGTGGACTGGACGCGTAAGGCTAAACTTGCCGCCCAGAAAGGCGCTGCTTTAGCCCTCATTATTGTGCCTGACATAAGCCATGTAATGCGCGCTAACCGCCGCCAACTCTCCCTTTGGGGGTGGACGCCCAGTTCGCCTGTTGCCGAGCCATTGCACAAAGGCTTGGTCAATACCATTTTTATCACTCAACGCGTTGCTGATGCGCTTTTCGGACAGAAGTCTGAAAAAGCTGCTGAAATTCTTGAAACGGCCACTAAAAAAGCTACCTCGTTTAAACCAGTGAAAATCAAGACGAGAATAACAGTACGCATGCGCAAGGAGGTCCAAACCCTGGAAGGCGCTAATGTCGTTGGCTTCATCGAAGGTTTAGACCCTGTCTTAAAAAATGAGTACGTGGTCATTTCAGCCCACTACGACCATTTGGGCGCTAGCGGCGATATCATTTACAACGGCGCAGATGACAATGCCTCGGGCACATCCTGTGTCATCGAAATTGCGCAGGCGTTTGCCCAAGCCAGAGCTGCAGGGGTAGGTCCAAGGCGCAGTGTAGTATGCATCCTCTTTAGCGGTGAGGAAAAAGGTCTACTTGGCTCGCGTTTTTACGTCGAATTTCCGCTTTTCCCGCTTAAAAA
Organism: Saprospiraceae bacterium; assembly: GCA_025055285.1. Classification (GTDB taxonomy): domain Bacteria; phylum Bacteroidota; class Bacteroidia; order Chitinophagales; family Saprospiraceae; genus M3007. The sequence goes on along the minus strand of JANWXM010000004.1, from coordinate 106,288 downwards.
CACCATCGCCAACTTAAACATCGACATGGTGGGCCGCGTGGACAGCCGCCATGCAAACAACCCAAACTACGTCTACATTATTGGTTCCAATCGCCTAAGCACTGAACTTCACGAGATCAACGAGTTTGCCAATGCTGTCTACACGCAATTAGAGCTAGATTACAAATACAACGATCCCAGAGACCCGAATCGCTTTTACGAGCGCAGCGACCACTACAATTTTGCTGAGCGCAATATCCCGGCCATCTTTTACTTCAATGGCACGCACGCCGATTACCACAAACCTACCGACACCGCAGATAAAATTAATGCCGAAGCGGCTGCCAAGCGGGCCCAATTGGCCTTCTACACCGCCTGGGATCTAGCAAATCGCCCTTCGCGAATTGTCGTAGATGTAAAAAATTAAATAAATTCGCTATGGAAAAACTGAACATTATAGTTTTTAAATGCATTTTTTGTTGAAATTCAAATAAAATACATGCTACTGCGATGAAACTATACATCTCGCCGGAAAAAACAATTCAAGAAGTACAAAAGGCTTTTCAAGCAGAATACCCATACCTTCAGTTAAGTTTTTTCACTCAACCTCATCGCGCTTTCAAAGGCTCGCCGGCATCTTATCTTGTGAAAGACACTTCCATCACGCTTGGTACGCTGATGGCCGAGCCAAAGTCGGGTTTCGTAGAATTACCTCCAACAATGCCCACGTTTGAGGCAGAAGCTTTGCTCGAAAAGACTTTCGGCCTGTACGTTCAAATCATGCGCAAATCGGGGGATACCTGGCTCGTAACTAGCACTACTGACCGCTTAACGCTAGCCGAGCAAAACGCCCGCGGAAGAGCCAGCGAACACCCCAACTTCCTGCCTCAAGACGAAGAGTTCGACTACCGAGAACAGGAGTAAATAGGCTTATCGGTATAGTCTTTCCTGACCCAGTGGAGCATGAAGATATTAAGAGAGCTTTAGTAAATTCAGAAAAGACGTGTACCTTCGGGCCAAGAGAGCAAAATAGTCTTTTCAATGCTGGCTCGAGCGCTTTTAACGTATTTGCTTTGTGCTTTTGGAATTGCTTCAATAGGACAAGACCTGCATTTCTCCCAGTTTTATCATCACCCCATGCACTGCTCTCCGGCGCTGACAGGAGCTTTCGAGGGCGAGGTACGCGCGATGGGGTTGGTTCGCAGCCAATGGACGAGTGTTCCAGTCTCTTATCAGTCGTTGGCGGTGGGCGCCGATCGCAAGCTGTGGAAGCGAGGGGCGCACTCAGCTTCAGCGGGTCTCGTATTGCAGGGCGATCGAGCTGGCGACGCTGGATTGTCATGGGTTCAAGCAGCTTTGTCGGTTAGTGTAGCTCAGCGCCTGGGTACCAACCAGTATCTGGCGATCGGCTTCAGTGGGAGTGTATTCCAAAGACAATTCGACATTAGCCGGCTTAAATTTGGTAACCAGTGGACAGGCGACGCCTTTGACCCAGCAAAACCAACAGGAGAAGACTTCAATCAAACTTCTGGGCTTCAACCCACGTTTGGCGTAGGGATAAGTTGGCGCTTATCGAGTCCTGATTATCGCAGCGTTGCCGAGATTGGGCTAGGTAGTTTCCACATAAATCGCCCTGAAGTGAGTTTTCGCGACGCACCAAGCGCCTCTCTGCTGCCTATTCGGTGGGCTGCAACTGGTCATGCTACCCAAAAGATAAGTACATACCTGGATGCTGTAGCAATAGCGGGCGCCTGGCAAATGGGCTCGGCTCGCGAGTGGGTGCTCGGTAGCGGTATGCGCTTGTGGTTGCGACCTCAAGAAACAGCCCTACGCCTCACAGGATCCATTCGCCTAGGTGACGCCCTCATCACTGCACTCCAATATGAATTTGGCGATTGGATCGTGGGCGCCAGCTACGATTGGAATATTTCTGACTTTCAGGTTGCTACCCGCGGACGCGGCGGCTTCGAATTAGTGACTGTTTACCGGCCTATACCTCCTCCGCCTGTAAAAACGTTTAAGGTATGTCCGGTTTTCTAAGCCCTGTCCATACTGTCATATGATGGCATTCTTTGCTCGTATCCAGCTGCGATGGATGAGTCTTCTTGTTCCGATCGCGCTTGCTTCGTTTGTCAGTAAAGCCCAGTCGTCCCGCAGTTACGAGCGCGCAGGCGATAAAGCCTTTGAGCTTAAAGATTACGGTGCAGCACTACACTACTACCAAGTAGCGCTAAGCCGAAAACCCGACGACCTTGAACTCCTATGGAAAAGCGCCGAAAGTGCTCGCCATATTCATGCAGATGCTTTAGCAGAACGGTGGTATCGCCGCCTCTTGGCCTTAGAGAAGCGAAAATCTACTCGCCCGCTGGTCAATTTGTGGCTAGGCGAAGTGTTGCGCAAGCAAGGCAAGTATGAGGAAGCGGAGTACTACTTCAGGCATTTTATAGAGCAGAATCCCACTTCGACATTTGCGGTGCTGGCCCATACTTACCTAAAAGCCTGCCAATGGGCACGCCAACAGCCTCCTAGAAAAGACACCGTCCTCGTAAAAAATGCAGGTAAGCACATCAACAGCCCTTTCAGCGACTTTGCTCCAATACTCGTAGGCGACTCGCTCTTCTTCTCTTCTTATAGATTCGATAAGCGCAGTGACAAGAACGAGCCCAAAGCCAAACTTACCAAAGTGATGCTCTCAGTCAAGAATGGACGAGCACGCGAAGCCTCCCGACCTTTTCCCAACATAGATACTGCACATGTAGCCCATCCTGCCTTTTTTGGAGAAGGGCGTTTTCTCTTGTTCACCTTGTGTAAAAATCAAAACGCCTCCGATATTCGCTGCGAACTATGGCTAACTGTTCAGGACCTTCGCAAGCGATGGACTAAACCCATCCGCCTCCCTGAACCCATTAATCTTGCGGGCTACACTACAACTCAACCAAACGTAGCTTTCGATACAGTAACCGAACAGCTCCTGTTGTGGTTCGTTAGCGATCGCCCCGGTGGACAGGGCGGGCTCGACCTCTGGTATGTACCTCTGGATACGAACTGGTTCTGCCCTTGCCACATCCCTGCTGACGCTCGCAAACCATTCCCATTGCCAGCCTTTGCACAGCCTATCAACGCAAACGCTCTAAATACGCCAGGCGATGAGGTTTCTCCTTTCTTCCATGAGGCCACTCAGACCCTCTATTTCAGCTCCAATGGCCATTCAGAGAATTTCGGCGGCTTTGATATTTACCGCACGCGCCGCGACTCCTCAGGCCAACTTGCGCTACCTGAAAATATTGGTCTAGGGCTGAATACTCCTTACAATGACTTCTATTTCATCGTCTCGCCCGATGGTCGATCAGGCTATTTGAGCAGTAATCGCCCAGGTGCCCTATATCTCGACGATGTAAATAAGTTCTGTTGCAACGACCTATTTACAGTATCCTTACCTCTCCCAGCTCAGCCGCCTTCGCCCAAATTAGAACACCCTGCCGAACCTGCGCCTCCATCTCCTGAACCAAGCTACTCATCGCTGCTGCCATCGACTAAACCTCCGCAATTTGAAGACTTTATCGGGTTACCTCTTTATTTCGATAATGATGAGCCCGACCGACGCACGCGCCGAACAACCACTGCTAAGAACTATGCAGAAACCGTCGTTCCTTATCTAGAGCGCCAAAATGAATATCGCGAGCGTTTTGCCGCCGGTCTTCAGGGCGCATTGCGCGACAGCGCCGAGCAACAAGTAGATGCTTTCTTCGAGAATGCTGTCCGCCGCGGCTATGAACGCCTAGAACAATTATGCGAACTCCTCCTAGAACGCCTCCAAGCTGGTGAAACAATTGAAATCGTGCTTAAAGGCTTTACGAGCCCTCGAGCCGAGACAGATTACAACCTTGCTCTGGCAAAACGCCGAATCAGCAGTGTTCGCAACTACTTCAGCACTTACGCAAATGGCGCCCTCCTACCCTTCATAAGGAACAACCAACTCAAAATATTGGAAACCAGCTTCGGCGAAGCCACAGCTCGGCGGGACATCAGCGACGACCTACGCGATGAGCGAAACTCCATTTACCATCCCGACGCCGCCCGCGAACGCCGCGTAGAAATCGTGGAAATCCGACACTAGATTGCGAGTATCTTTCTGTTTTAAGAAAAAAGGTTCACCAGACAACGAACTTATCGGCATCTTGCAGGAAAGGCATCTGCGCGCGATATTCTCGTAACGCCTCCAAAGAAAGTTCAGCAGTAAAAAAGCCCTTCTGATGGGTTAGAAAACAGAGGGCCTGTCCGTTAAAATCCCAAATACCAGATTCGCCTTGATACTCCAGACCGTTACCGTCTGTGCCTATGATGTTGACAGCAGCGACATAGCAGAGGTTCTCTATTGCCCGAGCAGGCAGTAACCTCCGCCAGTGATGAGCACGCCGGCTCGGCCAATTGGCTACATAGAGCAACATGTCGTAGGGCCTTTCGTCTGCAGGCTGGCGATTCCAAACAGGAAAACGCAAGTCGTAGCAAATAAGCGGGCAGATGCGCCAACCGCGCCATTCGAAGATAAGCCGCTTTCGCCCGGCCGTGAAAGTCTTGTCCTCCATACCGAGCCCAAAGAGGTGCCGTTTGTCGTAATGATATATCGTACCTGTAGGCAGGGCGACTACCAGGCGATTGTAAAAGTTTTCGCCATCGCGACATATGAAACTACCCGTTACGGCTGCATCAAGCTCAGTAGCCCATCGTTGGAGCCAGCGCACAGTAGAGCCATCCATAGCTTCGGCAAGAGCAGCAGCGTTCATTGAAAAGCCCGTAGTGAACATTTCGGGCAAGACAACAACGTCTGTCTGTCCGCGCAGTGGTGCTAAAAGGCGTTCAAAACGCGTGCGATTCTCAGCCGGCGATTCCCATATAAGATCACTCTGGACAATTGTTAAGCGCATACGAGTCGGTAAAGTAGGCGACCAAGTTACGTAAGAGAAGTCTCTTAAGGTTTCTCACAACCTAACATCTCTTGGCAAAAAACGCTGTGTGTATACGCTTCCTTTGTAAGAGGCAAGTTTTATGCGCGCGGAGGCTCTTTTCGTTTCGAGAATTTTACGGATGTTTGCTGCACTAATAGCTGTTCTTTTTTCGGCAATTGCTGGGGTTCAACTAGAATAACGCTCTGTTAATCATGAACTTACACGAGTATCAAGGCAAAGAGCTCCTCAAATCTTATGGGGTCAAAATTCAAGAAGGCATCCTTGCGCATACGCCGGAAGAAGCCGAAGCAGCCGCGCATCGACTGAGAGAGCTCTACCAGTCGGAGTGGTGTGTTGTCAAAGCACAAATTCATGCAGGCGGCCGAGGCAAAGGCGGCGGAGTTAAATTAGCTAAAAGCCCAGAAGAAGCGCGACAAATTGCTAGCCAAATTTTAGGGATGATGCTAAAGACACCGCAAACTCCCCCTCAAGGAAAACTAGTACGCAAAGTATTGGTGGCGCAGGATGTCTTCTATCCTGGTCCAACTGAGCCGAAGGAGTTCTACGTTAGCATTCTAACCGATCGAGCGCGCAATGCCAACGTTATCGTTTACTCTCCTGACGGCGGCATGGACATTGAGGCGGTAGCAGAAAAGACGCCGGAGCGCGTATTTACTGAGTTTATTGATCCACTCTTAGGTCTTCGCCCTTTTCAAGCGGCTAAAGTAGCGTATAACCTGGGGTTGAGCGGTCAGGCCCACAAAGAGATGACAGCATTTGTCCAGAAACTTTATGCTGCTTTTATTGGGAGCGATGCCTCCCTTTTTGAAATCAATCCATGCCTTAAGACTGCCGATGACCAAATTATCGCGGTTGATGCAAAAGTCGTTCTCGACGATAACGCGTTGATGCGCCACCCAGATTTGGCTGCTCTTGGCGATCCAGAGGAAGAAGACCCTATCGACGTAGAGGCTCGTCAATATGACCTAAATTACATTAAGTTGGATGGCAACGTCGGCTGCATGGTCAATGGTGCTGGTTTAGCTATGGCCACGATGGATCTCATCAAACTCTCTGGAGGTGAGCCGGCCAACTTCCTAGATGTTGGAGGCACAGCCGATGCCCAACGCGTAGAAAAAGCGATGCGTATCATCCTGAAGGATCCTAATGTAAAAGCCATCCTCATTAATATCTTCGGCGGCATTGTACGATGCGACCGCGTAGCCCAAGGCGTGGTAGATGCCTATAAGTCTATTGGCGACATCCCCGTGCCCGTTATTGTTCGTTTACAAGGCACAAATGCGGATATCGCTAAGAAGATCATCGACGAGTCTGGTTTGCGGGTTATGGGTGCCGTGGAGTTTCAAGAAGCTGCCGAGCTCGTAGCCCGGGTGCTTCGTTAGAATGTGTCGGCAGGCTTTAGTGTAGCAAGTAGGCGTTGTAAGTCCTCCGGTGTGTCAATGCTTATGCTTTCCTGTTCCGTGATGCCCACGGCAAGGTCGTAGCCATGAGCCAACCAGCGCAACTGCTCTAGCGACTCGGCCTGCTCGAGAGGCGAGTCAGGAAGTTGAGCTAATTGCAACAGCACAGAGCGGCGAAAAGCATACATACCTATGTGCTTGTAGAATACCGTTTTGGCTAGCCACGTCTCGGGCGCAGCTCCACGTACAAAGGGAATAGGGTGCCTGCTAAAATAGAGAGCGCGCCGACGCTCAGAGAACACTGCCTTGACAACGTTAGGACTGAACAACTCTTCTTGGTCGCAGATGCGCTTAACTAGTGTGGCGATGGGACATTCGGGCTCCTCCCTCAGGGTGCGAACCAGCAGGTTGATTTGATCTGGTTGTACGAAAGGCTCGTCTCCTTGAATGTTAAGCACAATGTCGGCTGCTTCAATACCGGCAACTGCTTCTGCGCATCGGTCTGTGCCACTGCGATGATCTGCACGCGTCATTATTACCTCGGCACCAAAAGAGCGCGCATGTTCGTAAATTCGCTCATCATCGGTGGCTATGACGACACGCTTTACCGAAGTAGCCATACACACCCGTTCCCACACGCGTTGAAGCATACTTTTTCCCCATATATCCACTAAAGGCTTGCCCGGAAAACGAGTGGAGGCGTATCGAGCTGGAATTACAGCAACAACCATGAGCGTTTCTTAAAGCGAACGGACACCTACCTTTGTCTGCAAACATACATCAGAGAGGGACCATGTCGTTCAGAAACTTGTATATCGTCTGGCTTTTTTCTACTTGTCCTGTCTTCGCCCAAAAAGGGCAACAGCCAAAGGGCTTAGTAGCACCACTTACTTGGCGAGATACCTTGTTACTAACCGTAGAAAACGGGCAAAAATACGCTAATCATCTCGTAAAACCAGGGCATACACTATTCTCCATCTCGCGCTTTTACGGTTTAGGGCTTAAGGAACTATTTCGCTTTAACCCTGTTCTACGGGACGAATCTTCTCTGCAGCCAGGGATGTTGCTAAAAATACCCATCCCTAATCGAGCTATCCGACGTTACAAGGGCACGTTCTTTAACCCCATGCACTATGCGCCTATCTTCTATGTCGTCCAACCTGGCGACAACCTTTTTCACGTTGCCAAACGGATCTTCGATATGCCAACAGATTCTATACGCAGACGCAACCGCTTGGTCAATGACAACGTTTATCCAGGCCAAATACTTCACGTAGGCTGGATAAGCACAGAAGGCATACCCGCCGACTGGCGCACTTCATCCTCCGTCGAACTCTCCAAATTATACCCTCTTCAAACTCGCTTTGAGGAGGATAAAAAGCGCTTTACCGAACATGCGAGTCAAGGAATCTGCTTTTGGAATCGCGAAAGCAACGAAAAGGACGACTTTTATGCTCTACACCGAAAGGCTATCATTGGTTCTGTTATCGCTGTTACTAACCCTATGAACCATACCGTTGTCTACGCACAAGTCATTGGACGGATCCCCTCTACTTATGAGCCAAACATCGAGGTCATTCTTTCACCTGCAGCTGCTCGGGAGTTGCGGGCTATCGACCCTAAGTTTTTCGTTCAAACGCGCTACTTTGAGAACTAGTCCTACAGAGATTGTCCAAAAAACAGGAAGAAAATGCACGAAAGAGCAGAGAAACAGCTAAGTGCTAGCGGTCGTATAAGCGCTTCTCCTTTATGTCTATGTTTCTCTGCGACAAATGAGATTGAAAGGCGAAAAGTATTGCATTGACGAGCTTCACAAGATGGGATTGTCTATTTGATTGACCCGGTCCTATTAAAATCCTTTCAATAAGATCCTCAACTGGTCAGCCTCCTGGGGCGTATTGGCATTTGCCAGTATGTGAGGGCGTGGATTTTCGAGGAGATGAATTCCTGCAGCTTGAAGGGCTTTGCGCGCACATCGCTGACCCAATGCCAGTTTCTCGCAGATAATAGGAAAAGCCTTTGGTTCCCAGATGGCAAACAAGGGGTCGGGCGAACCATCGTCGAAAGCAGGAGCTCGATAAGCTGTTCCTCCATATGCGGGCTGTCGATGGGCCACCAGATGCCGAATAGCACTTTCGTCTATCAATGGCATGTCGCAAGCAACCGCTAACCAGGCCACTTGAGGTTCTTCGCAGAAAGCAGAATACAGCGCTCCAAGTGGTCCAGCATTATCAAGACGGTCAGGAATAAGCCGACAACCCGTTAGTTCGGGCACCTGCTCAGGACGACACGAAAGATAGGCCGGTATACCGACTTGCTCTAAGAGTTCAACCAGATAAAGCCGCTGAGGTCGGCCATGCCAGCTGATTAAACCCTTATCTTGCCCCATGCGCTTGGAGCGCCCTCCAGCTAGAACTAGGCCCTTGAGCGGCGGAATACTAGCCATATTTTTCGGCCAAAAATACGCATTCCTTCGCAGTATTATGGTCACCGTACAACAAGCTGACGAGTTATTGGCTGTATATACTCCTGTGTGGGAAGTAGAGGAAGTGCCTTTGGAGCGAGCGGTTGGACGGGTTCTTCGGCAAGCAGTGCACGCTGATCGAGATTTTCCGCCTTTTGCTCGAGTTTCCATGGATGGCATCGCGATTGCATATGCCGCATGGGAAGCGGGCCAACGGGTTTTCGCTGTGCTTGGGCAAATTCCAGCCGGAGCGGCTCCGCAACCTTTAGTGAGCCGAGACGCGTGCTGGGAAGTAGCTACAGGTGGAGTACTACCTCCAGGAGCAGACACAGTCATACCTTACGAGCAGATCTCTATTGCCGAGGGAAAGGCGACGATTCTGGCTCAAGAGGTACGCCAAGGACAAAATGTACATCCTCAGGGAAAAGACCGTCGCGCCGGTGACGTCATTCTGGAGAGTGGAGTTGTGTTGGGAGCCTCGCATATGGCACTCTTAGCTACCGTTGGCCTTACCCGGGTTCGGGTAACGCGCCAGCCAAGTGTAGCGATTCTTGCTACGGGTGACGAACTTGTACAGGTAAATGATTTGCCTCAACCATGGCAAATACGCCTGTCCAATCCTTGGGCCATTGAAGCAATGTTACGGCCGTGGGTGGCCTCATGTGTACGCTTCCACTGCTCTGACGAAGCTGCTGCGCTACGCACCACCTTGTCTTACCTTTTATCGGAGTATGAAGTAGTCTTCATAACAGGAGGTGTCTCTGCTGGCAAACGCGACATCGTTCCTGAAGTATTGCGCGAGATCGGCGCAACAGTAATCTTTCACAAAGTGTCTCAGCGGCCAGGGAAGCCCTTTCTCTTTGCCCGAACGTCACAGCTAGGCGCAGTCTTTGCCATGCCGGGAAATCCTGTTTCAGCATTCTTGTGCACAGTGCGCTACGCTCTACCCTGGATATACCGCGCTAGTGGTGCAACTCTTTCTCTTCCTGCCCAGTGGGCGCTGCTAGCTGAACCACTCATATTTAAGCCTGACCTCACGTGGTTCGTACCAGTCAGCGTAGAAAATCGGCAAGGTCACTTATGGGCTCATCCGCGACCTGGACATGGCAGCGGAGACCTAGCCAATTTAACCTCTACTCAGGCTTTTTTAGAATTACCTCGTGGACAAGACCATTTTGAGGCCGGAGAAGCCTTTCCTCTTTGGTTTTACCCGTGATACATGTGAGGGAAACGCCGATACGACCAGCGAACTCCTCGTTCTGCAAGAGTAGGGCTCAAGGCATTGATCACCCAAAGCAGCTTGCCTAACGACGACAACACAGTGCGCGATTGCCGACGATAAACCATTCGCACTATCGCACGCGCTACCTCCTCTTGGGTTTGCTGAAGGCGACTCTCGCGAGGAGCAACAGGTACTAAGCGCCCTTGTGCGTCGAACACGCGTTTGTCCGGGTCATTGCGCGTAAAACCTACGTAAGCAATGCCTACATGCACTCCTGTTGCCGCAACCTCCGTGCGTAAGCTTTGAGCTAGCGCTGTAAGTGCCATCTTTCCCGCTGAATATGCTGCGCTTGTTGGCAATCCTATAAGCCCGGCTAAAGAACTAACCAAGACTAGGCTCCCTTGGCTCTCTACTAATGAGGGCAGTGCCGCATGCGCTATGTAGGCCGCAGAAAGAATGTTAGACTCCAAAACATGACGGAAGATGGCAGGGTCTGTACGAATAAATTCCGAACGTTGGCTAGAACTCGCATTGGCTATCACTACATCTAGACGACCGAACCGTTCGATGGTGCTCTTAACTAAGGCTTGACAGTGTTCATAATATTGTACGTCCGCCACACAATAATCTACGTTCAATCCTTGCTGAGCAAATTGTTCACGCGTGTGCTGTAACTTTTCTTCCTTGCGACCGTTAAGCATAACGAAGGCTCCTGCCTGTCCAAAGGCAAGAGCTGTGGCGCGTCCAATCCCGCTACCACTACCCGTAACAAGTACAACTTTTCCCAAAAAGGGCGCCTTAGCTTTGCTTAACATGTTTCTTCCTCCTTCGGGCAATTGCCCCGATTGGCTAAGCTTCGGCAAACATCCGTATAAATTACTAACTCTAGAACGACTAGCATGTAAAATCAAAATTCCCAGCAACATTCGCGTTTGTCTCCTATCTCAGGGCTATTTGAATGAAAACCTTCTAGCTAAATTTCGGTTATTCTCATTGCGCTTGTTACGACAAAACTAAGAGGCCTCTTTACTGCTTCAGTCTGTCCAAACGGTAGCTTTTAAAGCATAGAGCTGCTAGCATGATTCCTGCTTAACATTTATAAAATTCGTGCATTTGCAGGGAATAAAACCTCGGCACCCAGGTAACGATTTTAGTGCGTCTGTGCTTTGCGCCTCCTTGAACCGAAATTTTTCGAAAAACACGAGAAGTAGATTGCAAGCTAAACGAAGTGGCCTACTTACCTTCGCTGCCAAATCCGCGCGCAAGGCAACCTCGCAATTCTTTTCAATATCTTATAGTCAAACTGTACGCCAAACATGCGCTTGTTTCTTAACCTAGCAGGCCTATTCCTCGCTGTTGCTGCACATGCTCAATTTGAAGAGCAAGGTAAGTGTGGTTATGTAGGCAAATCGCCTTGGTTGGAATGGTATCAGCGCAACACTGCTCTTCACGGCTCCTCAGAAAACGATGATACAGCCTGGCTATACGTGCCTGTTACGTTGCATTTAGTAGGTACAAACAATGGTACGGGGCATTTCCCCCTCGACCAAGCCCTGCGAGCCATGTGCAAGCTCAACGAGCAATTCAACCAGGCACGCATCCGATTTTATTTAATGCCAGGGGATGCCGTGCGCTACCACAACAACAGCAATTGGTACACTCACGACTTTCAAGCAGGAGCCCAGATGCTTCAGGCCATAGTACCACCGCTGCGCAACCGTTTGAATGCCTTTGTAGTTGCTGACCCGGCTGGCAATTGTGGCTATGCGTGGTACGATGCCGTGGTTATGCGCAGCGGATGCTCGGGCCCCTTTAATACAACTTGGGCGCACGAGGTAGGGCACCATTTCTCCCTGCCTCACACCTTTTCGGGCTGGGAAGGCTTTGAATGGAATTATGGAAAGGCAGCGCCTCCTTTCGTCTACGGCAGAGCGGTAGAAAAAACGAATGGCTCAAACTGCTACACAGCAGGAGATGGCTTCTGTGACACGCCACCCGATTACCTCAATTATCGTTGGCCTTGTGATACAGCTGGCCGCAGTCTTACGGAACAAATAGACCCTGATGGTGTGCCGTTCCGCTCGGACGCATCGCTCATCATGAGTTATGCTTACGACCGCTGTGCCCACCGCTTTAGCCCAGAGCAAATAGCTGCCATGCGGGCCAATTTGCGCACGGAACACAAGGCTTATTTACAATTTACGAATCCTTTGCCTGAATTGCCCGACGACGTCCAAGTAGAGCTGGTTAGTCCATTGGATTCTACTCAAGTAGTGCAATATAATCACATCGAACTTAAATGGAAAAAGATACCGGGCGCGCGGTACTATGTCGTTGAAATAAGCCGCTCGCCCGATTTTGCTACTAGATTCTACACAGAAACCTTTATAGACACTGACCATGCCATTATTACGAAAGTAATGCCGAATAATTGGGTGCTCTACTGGCGTGTACGCGCATATAGCGACTGGGATCTGTGTCAGCCTTTCGCTCGAGCGCAAATTGGTTCCTTCCGCACACAAAACCTATTGGCCACTAATGATTTAGAGCGTCGCGCAACGCTTACCCTCAAGCCTAATCCAACTTCAATGAGCCGACCAGCACAGTTTCAGGCCCAAGTGGAGGATGCTATGGAAGTGCTCTTGACGATCTATGACGCTGCCGGACGCCTATGCTGGCAGCAATCTGAACGCCTGTACCCTGGCGAAAATACCATGGCTCTGCCCATTGAACAGCTGCAAGTAGGTGCCTATGTTTTAGCCATACGAAACGAGTTGGGTATCGCTATCCGCCGCTTCGTGGTAGTTGATTGACCAATCTCCAGGCATGGGCATAATACAGCGGCAAGGACTCAAGTACACAGTACTCAACTTTGTTGGCTTGGCTGTTGGCACCCTTAGCACAGTGCTGGTGTACTCACGCGCCGAGATTGTAGAAACTTATGGGCTAGTTCAATACTTACTTAGCATCAGTGTGTTGAGTTACCCCATTCTGTCGCTATCTGCGCATACGGTAGGTGTGCGTTTCTTTCCACATTTTCAACATCTGCCGCAAGGACATAGCGCTCTTTTTGGCTTAATTATTTTAATGTCGATTGGAGGTTGGCTCTTGTGGGCAATCTTAGCAATTCTATGGCAGCCACATCTGCAAGAGCAAGCTGGGCTCGCAGGCACCCAAATATATTGGGTGTTTCCCTTAACCCTCTTTTACGGCCTGTCGCTGACGCTAACATACTACGCGTCGAATCGACAGCGCATTGTAGTCCCTTCCCTACTCTTCGAAGTAGCGCTGAAGATTGTGTTACCCTTGCTTATGATTGCCCTATGGCAGGGATGGTTAACCCAAAATGCGGTGCTGGCTTTGCTTGTAGGGCACTTTGCTACTGTAACCGTAACGTTGTGCTTTTATTTGAAAAGACTTGGAGAAAATCCTATTTGGCCAACTTGGACGAGATGGCCCGCTCCACTTCGACGTGAAATCTTCAACTACGCTATCTTCGGCATAGCCTCAGGAATGGCCCTTTTGTTAGCCACTAAGGCCGATACTTTTTTAGTTGGCAGTCTTACAGATATGCGCCGCACGGGTATTTACGCAATAGCCTTAAATATCGCCGTAGCTATGGACATTCCACTTAAAGGGCTTCTCACTGTGAGCATACCCATTATGAGCCAACATCTGGCGCAAGAAAACCGCTTAGCTTTGCATACACTTTATCGCTCCATGTCAGTACACCTACTAACTGCTGGACTATTTCTCTTCGGATGCATCCTTGTATCGGCCTCAGACCTATATCGGCTCATGCCTAACAGTGCTGAAATATCGGAGGGCAAAGGCGTACTTTTTCTCCTATGCGCAGCAAAGCTGGTTGAAACAGCCATGAGCTTAAACGGGCCTCTGCTTTATTACTCTCGGTATTATCGGTATTCGTTAGTATCGCTCGCTGTCTTGGCATTAGCTAATGTCATATTTAGTTTGTGGCTTATCCCGGTGTTGGGCATTTTAGGAGCGGCTCTGGCTGCGTTCTTGACTGCTATGGCTTATCAAGCAGTGGGCGCTATTTTAGTCTGGATAAAATTTAGCCTACAACCTTTTTCGAGCAAAACGCTACTGCTAGCTATTTGGGCAGCGATTGGGGTGACAGCTGCCTGGCTGCTGCCCAGTACAGATTATCCTTTGTGGAACATCCTAACGCGCGCAGGCTTTTTTTCTATAGTTTTTGGTAGTTTAGTGCTTGGCTCAGGCATTTCGCCGGAAATGAATCAAGCGGTTATACGTTTTTGGAGAAAATTGAGAGGGCCTTGGGCGGCGGCGTAGAGATTCCCTTAGGGTCACTGAGGATTGCCTAACCAAGTGCCTGTGTGCGGTTCATTTTTTCTTTCACCTAGACCTTTTTTGTACGATGTTGCGCATTATTCTCCCTGCTCTAACACTGCTATGCTGGCAGGCTTGTCAGCAACACCACTCGGGGCGCTCTCAGTTAGCCATGTGCCATGCCGATTTTGTTAGTTTTGCCAACGAGCTGGCCTTTCAGCAGGCACATCCAGCGCCCCAACCGGTGGCGTTACTTCACGGAGGCCGACCTGTGACGTTCCTCTTGGAGGACAGCACTATCGGTCATGGTTTTCTAGCTTTGGCACACCGCCAAACAAATCAGTTTCTGCTCCTTTTCCACGAATGGTGGGGCCTCAATGACCACATTCGTAACGAGGCCATTCGCTGGGCACACGACCTCAACATTCACGTGCTAGCCGTTGATCTGTACGACGGCAAGGTGGCTACCAGTGCCGATGAAGCGCGCCGGCTGATGCAAAGTTGTCAGCCCGAGCGTGCCGAACGTATCATCCGCGGTGCAGCAGCCTTTTTGGGTGAGCAAGCCAATTTTCGCACGCTGGGCTGGTGCTTCGGCGGTAGCTGGTCACTGCGAGCGGCTCTTCTGTTGGGTCAGCGCGTTAAGGGCTGTGTCGTCTACTACGGAATGCCTGAGCAGAGTGTCGAGCGTCTGAAAGCCCTGCACACCGACGTGCTCTTTATACACGCCAAACGCGATCGCTGGATCACGGATGAAGTTGTCAGCGCTTTTGCCGATAGCATGCGCCTCGCCGGCAAAACTTTACACCTGCACGAGTACGATGCCGACCATGCTTTCGCCAACCCAACCGGCCAACGTTATCACGAGCCTTCGGCCCAGGAAGCACGGGCTACTGCCCTCAACTACTTGCGAAAAACGCTTCAATAAACCAGCTTTTCCGCAAATCCGAGGATAATCTTCAAGGGCGAGATAAGAATATGTTGCATGTTCTCGGAGTACAACTTCAACGCTCAACTGCACCTGCGTTGACTGGTGCAAATAGCCTATTTACAGATGCCCAGTTGCCAGTGCATCTGCGCAAAGACGCCGAGAGAAACAGTAATCAGTTATTGTTGAAGGGCTCTAAAAAGATAGCATGCCACTAGACTACCATTAGCGCCCAGCACCAACCAGAGTAGTGCGGGCGACAGCGCATCAGTCCGTCCTAGTCCGATGCTAACAGTGTTCCATACGAGATAGAAGAATAGCATCACCACGCCCAACTTAAGTAGCCGCATTAGATGAGTGGCCAAGCGATACTGGCGCCTGGCATTTTCTGGAGCGATGGCCACCGGATGGTTGAACCAGTGAGGGTGCTAGGTGATCCAGGTAAGCAACCCAAAAAGGAATGCGCCCATAGCAGCTACTATTTACCTATTTACTATTAGCACAAAGTGCTTAGGCCCATGACTATCTACTTGGCCGGCTATATCAAAATGCCGTGGAATGCGCTCAGGCAGCTCGCCATAGTAGGCAATCGGCACAGCTACCACAAGGATAGCAAAGAGAGCAGCCAGTGCCTCCAGTAAGCGATCGGTTAGTGTCAAGTCAAGCGCGATCTTGGGTTTCAGTTGCTTTTTAGCCATCATGAAAAAACAGTCAGGATTTAGGGTGACTCTCTTGCGAGGGGGCCTCCTGAGGTGGTCGAGACTGTCGCTTTTTAGGCATTCGGCCAGCCTCCCGCAGGGCTCGCGTGATGATCCACTCCAATTGACCATTTACGCTGCGAAATTCATCAGCGGCCCATTTCTCTAAAGCCTCATAAGTCTCTTCATCTATGCGTAGCATGAAGCTCTTTTTGTTCGCCATGACAGATGCGGCTTTTACTTGTAGTATAACCCAGGAGAACAAATTACCCAAATTGCAGCAAGAGGTGAATCCCTTTGCCCCGTTAGTGGTGCAAAGTGCCGGTATTGAGCACAGGCGTAACGGCCTTGTCGCTGCAAAGCACGACCATGAGGTTGCTTACCATGGCCGCCTTGCGCTCTTCGTCCAGGTGAACCACAGCGCGCTTCGACAGTTGCTCTAGGGCCATTTCCACCATGCCCACTGCGCCTTCTACAATCTTGCTGCGGGCAGCAATAATGGCCGTAGCTTGCTGACGCTGCAGCATTGCTCCTGCAATTTCAGTGGCATAAGCCAAATGATTAATTCGCGCCTCAATAACCTCAATACCAGCAATTTGCAATCGTTCGCCAATCTCTTGAACTAGCTGCTGGTTTACCTCGTCTGAATTGGTTCGCAGCGTAACCACGGCATCCTCGTCTTCTAAATTGTCATAACTATAGATGCTGGCCAATTTACGTACGGCCGATTCGCTCTGCATCTTGGTAAATTCGTGGTAGTCTTCTACACCAAAAGCAGCCTTGTAGGTATCAGCGACTCGATATACTACCACGGCACCAATCATGATTGGATTGCCCTGTTTGTCGTTTACCTTGATAACTGGTACGTCAAATGTCACAGCGCGCAACGATATTTTTTTACGCGTAAAAAAGGGATTCACATAAAAGAAGCCACTCTCTTTTACCGAACCTACATACGCGCCAAACAACGTAAGCACTCGACTGCTATTTGGCTCAACGGCGATAAAACCGGGCGCAATGAGTAACAGCGACAGAACTAGAAGCAAAATGCCCAACCAAATGGTCTTCAGCGCAATGAGAGCAACACCGCCCAGCAATAACACCACAAAGAGAGCTAGCATAGGCCAGCCCGAAACAGGACGAATAATTTTTTCCATAATAAAACTTCTTAGCATTATTTCAATATCACAAAGGTATTGATATAGTATCAAGATATACAAATTTTTTTACCCAACTTTCGACGAAAAAGTCAATTTTTATAACAAATCTTGTCAAAAAGATACTTTAGTGTAAGTTCTTTTGACACTTCCTCTTTCTTATTTCTTAAGCGACACTCTTTGCCACAAGACAATTAGGCTAAGGGGTAATCATTTAAAAAAGGTTTCTAGACCATGCAGCCTCGTTCGAGCAACCAACAACGTTGAAAGCCAGGTAAGGCTATTGCTTTTGTTCGCCGTATCTTTGTCAGGCTATGGATTTTCTTAAACAACACATTGAAGCCCTAATTTTTGTGTCACCTCAACCCGTTTCTGTGGTCGACTTAAAAACGACGCTGAGCGAAGCCTTCCAAACGGAGGTGAGTGAGAATGACGTGTTGCAAGCTCTTGCTCTCTTGCAGCAGCAGTACCAGTCGCCTGAATATGCCTTTGAATTGGTAGAAATTGCTGGCGGCTTTCAGTTTCTGACAAAGGGCGCCTACCATAATACTATAGTGATTCACTTGCGTCAAACAGCGCGTCGCCGGCTGTCGCAAGCAGCTCTAGAAACCCTGGCCATCATCGCTTATAAACAGCCCATTACAAAGAGTGAAATAGAGGCTATTCGCGGTGTCAATTGCGATTATGCCTTACAAAAACTTCTAGAAAAAGAACTTGTTATCATTAGCGGTCGGAGCGAAGGGCCTGGACGACCGCTGCTCTATAGCACCTCTGAAAAATTTATGGATTACTTAGGCATTAAGAGCTTAAATGACCTACCCAAGCCTAAGGATTTTAAGGAAACAGAAAACTCAGTTGGACAGCCGCCCGATATGATGGACGCTGAGGAGGCTGCCTTTTAAAAAATCAAGCACATATGGAACAACCCGAATTAGTCAATCGCGTTTCCCGAAGCGGATTGGTCACTATCGACCTAGAAGCCTTTTACCCTGAAGGCGAAATCGCGCCTTTCGATTTGAAGGATTATCTGTTTATGGGACTTATCCTTAAGGAAAAAGACTTTCGAGAGGCGCTAAAGGCGCATGATTGGGCTCAGTATAGTGGAAAAAACGTCGCCGTATTTTGCTCTACTGACGCTATCATACCGATGTGGGCATATATGCTGGTAACTGCTTATGCTGCTCCATACGCCCGCGATGTGTTTCAAGGCACCCCTGAGCAGTTTGTAGAAGCTGCGTTTTTGAAGAAACTTGCAGCTTTGGATCTCTCTCCATATCAGGGAAAGCGTTTGGTAATTAAAGGCTGCAGCACCCGCCCTGTACCTTCCTCGGCGTATGTAGAAATTACGCGTCGCCTGCAACCCATTGCGCTTAGCATTATGTATGGCGAACCCTGTTCGACTGTACCAGTTTACAAGCGCCTTTCTCAAACGAGTGTTCAACCGTAAGATATACCTTTCGCTATGATTAACCGCATCTCATTCATTTTAAATGTCTTCCTGGCTCTAACTCTTGCTGCTGTTCTTCTCCTCTCCTTCAAGGGCGATGAAACTACAAAGGGCACAGGTTTTCCAGCACTACCGCAGACCATTCGCTCCATTAATTTAAATAAAGAATACAGCTTTTGCGGCGAGAGGTTTCCTTTGAATAACTTCGATGTGCGCCAACGTTTGGATGCCGAATTGTTGCGCAACGTGTATTTTCATTCCTCTACTATTCTAGCCATCAAACGGGCTAATGCACTCTTTCCCATAATCGAACCCATTTTAAAGGAGGAGGGTGTTCCAGAAGACCTTAAGTATCTAGCCGTTGCAGAGAGCAACTTAAGCAATGCCGTATCGCCAGCGGGTGCGCGTGGTGTCTGGCAATTCATGAAAAGCGCTGCTGAGCAGTATGGCCTCGAAGTAAACGACGAAGTGGATGAACGCTACCATTTAGAAAAAGCTACCCGCGCTGCCTGCCGCTACTTACGTCAGCAGAAGGAACTGCTCGGCAGCTGGATTTTAGCCGCTGCTGCATATAATGGAGGGCCCACACGCATATATGCTGAGATGAAAAATCAGCGTGCGCGCTCCTTCTTCGACCTCAATCTAGCCGCTGAAGAAACCATGCGTTATCCCTTCCGTATCGTTGCTCTTAAGGAGGTAATGCAGAATCCAGAGTATTACGAGTATCACATCGAGAAAGATCACCTCTACGAACCTCTACCACCCTATAAAGTAGTGAAGATAGATGGCCCTATCGCTAGCTGGGCCGACTTCGCCGCCGAACACGGTATTTCCTACCGCATGCTGAAATTGTACAATCCCTGGCTGGTCAATCACAAGCTCACCAATAAAGCGCGAAAAACTTACGAAGTGCGTATACCGAAATGACGCTTAGAGAAGGATAGACCTTTAATGCCGATGTTTGTAATGAAAATCAATAGCTTTCATAGGTTGTGCAATCTCTCTTGAGATAAACGAACGAAATATCTGTCCTCAAATGGGCCTACTTATCCCTTACTCTACCAGTAGTCTGTCGTCTATCGTTACTGCGCACTTCGAATTCAAATAGCACCCGCTCCAGAGGCTAATGTGAGGCCGACCTGCTTTTTTACCTCAATTTTTTATGGCAAAACGAAATATCCACCTGCACCTCAATCCTAGCGACCACTACATTAAGGAAGTGCTCAAAGTAGAAGCCATTGCGCGTTCATTCGTAGAAACTTTTCTCCCCTCTAAGCAACTGGCTTGCCTTAAAATCAGCACCCTACAATTGGCTAGCGACAGCTTCATTGGCGAAGACTTGCGTCAATACTTTTCTGACATTGTATACACTTGTCAGACAGACCAGGACGAGCCAATGCGCATCTGTATCTTAATTGAGCACAAAAGCACTCCAGTAGGCCGACGCATCTACGTACAATTGGGCAATTACTTGCGGAACATCCAGGAAGAAGACATTCGACAAAGACGCAAGTACTTTACCTTAACCATTCCCATATTAATTCAGCAGACAGGAGGAGAACCAGCGCTCCACCACCTAGTGGATTACTACGGGCCCGTGCCTGCAGAAATGCTGGAATACATTCCTAGTTTCAAAATAATTACGATCAACATCCAGGCTTTAACAGACGAATTTATCGAAGGGCTAGGTACCAGCCTCCTTCTGCGCAATATATTGCTAGTGCTTAAACATGCTCGTGACGCGGATTACATGCGCGTTCATTTCAGCAAAGTGCTTACCTTTGTATCAGAAGATGTAGATACAGAGATTTTGCTAATCTTATTTCGAGCAACGTTTATATATGTACAACAAGTAACTAATCTTTCGAAGGAGGAAATTATGGATTTAATACAAACTTTGCCATCGCCATACGAGCAGGAAGCCAAAACTACTTACGAGCAAATTCTAGAAGAAGGTTTTGAAAAAGGCTTGGAGAAAGGCTGGGCAAAGAGCCGTGCAGAAGGCATTACGCTTGGCCTCGAGAAGGCTATATTCCCTTTTCTGGGAAAGAACTCAAGCTGGAGGGACGAGGAAGCTGCCACTTTCGAAGTCTCGATAGAGAACGCGCTTACTTAAAGAAGATTTAGGGACTCTAGTAAGCTCTTCTACTATGCCTGCTTAAGAAAACCTGTGCAAATTTGTTTCTTTCTATGGCTTATACCGAGTCCAATATGCTGCCATTGGGCACAAAGGCTCCGGATTTTTGCCTGCCCGAGCCAGCTACGGGTCGCATGGTTAGTCTCAAAGATGTTTCTGCCGGTGCTCGTGCCACTGTAGTCATGTTTCTATGCAATCATTGTCCTTATGTTCTCTACGTCAATTCAGAAATTGTGCGCATTGTAGAGGAATATCGTCCCAAAGGCATAGCCTTTGTGGGCATAAACAGTAACGACGCTCAGGCTTATCCCGAAGATGCTCCTGAGCGCATGCCCGAGCACGCGAAGGCGGTAGGCTATACTTTCCCATACCTTTACGATGAAACGCAGGAGGTGGCTCGCGCTTACGACGCTGCCTGCACGCCAGACTTCTATGTATTCGATGCTAACTTACGATTGGTCTACCGCGGCCAGTTGGACAGCAGCCGCCCCAAGCGCAATCCGATTCCACCCACAGGCGAAGACTTACGCGCAGCCTTGGACGCCATCCTTGAGGGCCGTCCAGTTCCCTTGGAGCAGCGCCCTAGCGGGGGATGTAATATTAAATGGCGAATGTAGCTACTTACCTGCTGCCTTATTTCACATAAGGATCTCACAGCAATGCCTTCAGCCAAGCCGCTGCGCATATCGGCTGGCGTGTGCTGTTATTTGTGCGTGCTATAAAGTAGACATCCTGCCTTCCTCTGCTCGCAGGCCATGCCTTTCGATTGAGTTCTAGGGTGACTTCGGATAGTCCACCGCCTGCGCTTGAGATGGGCAAGGTGGCGACGCCTACTAAAGGCCCATTGGGACTCCCGAGACGCGCTTCGATGCGGCCTCGCGCAAGGTGATGGCGAGCGGAAGTTACTTCCAATGCAATGGAAAAGCCTTTCAGCCCTTGTGCGTCTACGGCCTTTAGCATAAAGAAATCCCCTGACTTTAACTCGTGCATAATTACAGAAGCATTATTGAGCGGGCGCTCGTAGGTTTCGACCCCCTTAGAAAGACTGTCTGCAGCACCAATTTTCACCAGCGAAGGCCGTAACCAAATCAGGGCTTCAGTAGTTTGGGGTGCTTGAGAGAATGCACCTCGATCGGTATAGCGCGCGTGAAAAACATAACGGCCCGTATCCTGTTCGACAGAAGCCGGTGCGACGAGTGTACCATGCCCAAAGGGCTGTCGGGGGGAATTGTCAAGGCTGAGGATCCAACGCACCATATCTCTGACATCGGCTTTTGCTAATTGCGGATGAGCGCTCATTGCCACTTCACCCCAGACTCCTTTCCCACCCTTAATAATTTTTTCGATGAGGTACTCTAGCGCCCTCGGCTCGTCTTTATAGCGACGAGCGACATCTCGATAGGCCGGGCCATTTATCTTTCGCTCTATAGCATGACAACTGCGGCAATCGGACTCGTTGACGAGTTTCTGACCGCGAACCACAGGGTCTTCCTGGTGGTTGTTCGCGCGTTTAGAGGGACGTTTGAACGTGGCATTGGCAGACAAATAGCCTACAAACAATTCAACATCGGAAGGCGAGATGCGTCCATCAGCCAATGAGCCATCTTCTGGATCAGATACGTATAGTGCATATTTAATGGTATCGCCAGGGCTGTAAAAAGAACCATTTCTGGCACCAAATAGCCATTCCACAGAGGGCGGTTGATTCGTTGGCGGAGTTTCAGCCACCTCATCGGTGTTCATATCGTCGCGAATGTAGTCAATGCGGCTTAAGCAGGCATCTGGATTAGCTGTAAACCACTCAGTTCCATATTCGAGCACCCAAAGTGAACCGTTTTTATCTATGAGCAAGTCAATAGGCCGACCCAATCGCACATTAGGTGCTACAGGTTGCATGCTTACATAACGATCGAGCGAGTCCAACTCGACGGCCATGATCCAGTTGCGCATCCATTCATAAATCAAGATTTTGCCATCAAAACGCTTAGGAAAGCGCGTTTTTTCAGGATACTCGTCACAGTAGTAGGCTGGGCCTGCCATAGCACAGCGCGTACCGTTGAGCACTAAAGGAAAGAGCTCACTACTCTTAAAAGGATACCAGATGAGCGCTGGCTGTGAAGGCGGCAAATGACGGTCGCCTGTATTGTTTGGCGAGTCGTTTTCGGGCCGTTCCGGGTTGAAATACGGTCCGGATGAGCCTGTAGCGTAGGAATACTCGCGATAAGGCAAGTTGGGGCCTATACAGTAGGGCCACCCATAAAAGCCGGCGCGACGAGCAATATTGATTTCATCAAATCCCTCAGGACCTCGCAAGCTATCAGATACGCCAGCATCAGGACCTGGTTCACCCCATATGAGCAGACCTCGGCGATGGTCAAAATCCATGCGAAATGGATTGCGACAACCCATAATGTAGATCTCTGGTCGGCCACGCCCTGTCCAAACATGGGCGCGTTGCGGATAATCTTTAGCTATAGGTACGGGCCTAGGCTTGCTCATGGGATAAGCAATACCCTCCCATGCCGGGTCGTAGAGCAGATGTAAATTACCCGGATACACGTGTATATCTTCTTCAACATACAAATTACCCGCAGGGCAGATGTACGAACCATCGGGCAAGGGCTTAATGCGAAGAATCTTGCCGCGCAAATCCATGGAATTAGAAGCAGATTTCTGGGCGTCGTACTGGCGAGCTTCTGGACGCTCATCTATGGCAGTGTAACCATCGCCATAATGATTTGTATTGTCTCCTGTAGAGAGGTATAAAAAGCCCTGCTTGTCAAAACGAAGGCAACCCGCTGCATGTAAGGTCTTTAAGTCGCGGTCAGTAGGAACCTCCAAGATAACTTTCTCGCTGTCAAGATACAAAACATCGTCCTTAAAGACGAAACGCGATAGACGCAGTGAACTGTTGTGTGGCTTTTTTGCTGGCGCATAATATAAATATATCCAGGAATTCTCTGACCATTTTGGGTCTATTGCCACGCCAAGGAGGCCTTCCTCATTTTTTTGAAATACCTCAATTTCTGCTACTTTCTTCAACGTGCCATCGGCAGGATTGAACAACTTAATGGCACCACGTCGTTCCACCAAAAGGATTTTTCCATCTGGAAACATGGCCATAGACATAGGCTCAGCGAGATTGCATACTACAGAAGTTTTGACAAAACCCGCTTTTACCTTTTTTTCCTGGCGAAAAGGACGATGTTTGCCTAATACAATGGGGTTTCCTGCGCCTACTGCATATTTAAGCCCACCTTCTAAGTGCTTCAGAAAGGCGGTATCTTGATACGATTCTGCAGTATGGCCCATAACGGTTACAAAAGCCCGACCGCCATCGAACTCGTGATACCAGCTAACAGGATGAAATGCCCCCATCTTGCCACCTGTACAGCTGCTCTCATCTAGGGTGAGTAAGACATTTATATCGGGCAAAACATTTTTCAGGTTCATCCATTCATCAGTACGTGTCCAGCTTTGCTCCAAATGAGCAGTCGCTGGATGGTCGCGATCGAGGATGCTCAGTTGAGCGCTCTGCACAGGCATTAAGCCATCGTATTCAGCGCCTACTAATTGGCGATACCAAGGCCAATTGTGCTCTGTATCAACGGCGGTGTAGACACCTACAAAGCCTCCACCGCCCTGAACAAAACGTTCGAAAACCACCTCCTGAATAGGAGATAGTACATCACCCGCTGTAAGCAAGAAGATGATGGCCGCATACTTGCTTAGATTTTCTTCTGTAAAATCTTCACCCCATTCCGTAGCATCGGTAGCCCACCCGTTGCGCTCACACAACTGGCGCACAGCCTCTATGGCCACATTCAAGCAGTCGTGGGCGTAAAATTCGGTTTTATGGAAAATGAGAACGCGCGGCCGGTTATCTGAGGTGTGGCAATTTAAGCTCAGAAGCGCCATCAAGATAGGAAGAAACGCGGCTATGGAAAGTGTTCGCATTGGTTTACTCCTAGCTGGATTAACATCCAATGCCCTCTGCCAAAAGCATGCCGTTTTGTCGCTAGAAAACAAACTAAAAAAGCCGCCAGAGCACTTCCGTGTCCAGCGGCTAATAAACCCCAAAAAACCAAATGAAAACTATTCTTAAATGCGGCTATTACCGCTTTTTTTCCTTTGACGAGACAAATATAGAGTTATCTAAAGGGATTGTGCAAGTATTTGTGAAAAAAAAATTTAAAAAAAATTCAACATCCTAGTGTGGAAAATTTAATCCTTATTTCAATTAACTGATAATCAGCCTTTATTTAAGACAACAAACTTCTTTGGAGGGCTTCTAGTTTAATCAAACACTCTTCATATTCCTGCTGAGCGCCGGAATCATACACGATTGCACTACCCACTTGACACGAGACATAGCCTACGTCGGCACGATAGAGGATGCTTCGAATGACGACGTTAAAATCAAAGTCGCGATCGGGTGAAAAATAACCTACTGACCCTGAATACAACCCTCGACGGGCGCATTCGTACTGTTCAATAAGCTCCATTGCTCGAATTTTAGGTGCTCCTGTCATGCTACCCATGGGAAAAGCATCGCGAAGAGCGGAGATAGGGTGTTCCGTCGGAGCCAGTGAACCCGATATGGTGGAGATCATCTGATGCACCGTTTCGAAAGTATACACGCCAAAAAGCTCTTCTACAACCACGCTACCAGGCGTGCAGTGGCGCGCCAGGTCGTTTCGAACAAGGTCTACGATCATGGCATTTTCAGCGCGGTCTTTCTCGCTGTATCGAAGCATTTCTCGGATGCAGAGGTCAGCCTGGAGTTCTGACACCCGAGGCCGAGTGCCCTTCATGGGCTGTGAAAACAAGCGTTCCTTTCTTTTAGCTAAAAAACGCTCCGGACTAGCACAAATTAAATAACGGTCGTGCCAGCGCAAAAACGCCGAAAAAGGAGCACGGGTGCGCGCTTTTAAGCGCTCAAACACAGCAACAGGATCTAATTTGACTTCTTCGGCATAGAATTCCTGACACAAGTTAACCTCATAAACATCGCCCGCGGCAATGTGCTCGCGCAGAGCAGCTACAGCATCCAGATACTTCATTCGATGCATACGCGGGTGCAAAAAGATATCTCTTGAACTATTCGAACTGTTCGAAAGAGAGGCACACTGGAGGATGTCCTTTAAAAGCACTGCAGGAGATAGTTCTAGAGCGTGAATCTCTACTTGCATGCGCTCACTCGCTCGAATTCCCACCACAACCTGCGGACAAAAGAAATAGAGGTCTGGAAATGAGAGGTGGTCGGGGTGCTTCGAATGTAGACGCTCTACCTCATTTTTTAAATCATAACTCAAAAAGCCGAAGATCCAGTCATTGTGTTGCTCATAGAAATGCCGCAACTGACTAAAAGCAGAGCCACTTTTAGCACATACGGCACTGACCACGCCAACTGCGGCTAAACACTCCCAACGGAACTGACGCCAATAAGGCTCAGCACTAGATTGCTTTCTAGAATCATCAGCCTTGCTCGACGCACTATTGCTGTCTAGATACAGCCCTACTGGAAAGGTCTCCGTCCACCGACATAGCGCTCGTTTAAATGCTTTTACATCCGAAATAGGGAAAAAAGCTGTGCGACGCATAGGATAAACATTTAGCTAGTTAGCTAGACAAAGAATAGACATGCGGCCTGCATCCTTTCTGGAAGAGATGCAGGCCGCTTTGGGCTAAAAAGCAAACATAGCCCTACCTCAGAAGTCTATTCGCAAGCCTAAGTTGTGGATGCCGCGGAAGATATTGGTATTGCGATACCCGTAATCTACGGACAGGCGACCATTTCCTCCCTTTTTGAAGGCAGTGGAAAAGGTAAAGCCTGCGCTAAGACCATTATCTAGCGTAGCTTGCGACTTTTCGCTAGGCGGGTCAAATTCAATTTTATAGGCCGCCCGCAGAATGAAAAACTGACCCACGAAGAATTCTAAACCTGCACCTACTTGGTCTCGAGCAAAGGCATTTGAAGTGAATGTTCCTAGCAGGGATAAGCGATTATGACGACCGAGCAACCAATCGTAAGATACGCCGATGTTTAGCTGAGAGGGCAGTTCGTATTCAGCACTGCGCTGATAGAACGTAATTGGATAATTGAAGGTCGGGTTAGTACTGTTGTTTTGCACGCCCAAGCCCTCTCCTCTAAAGCGCATCTTGCTCCCTACGTTCCGCAGGGATATGCCAAACTTAAAGTTGTCGTTTTCGCCTGTTACGTACTGTACTCCTGCATCTAAGGCAATCGCACTTGCTCCCGCATTCGGGATAGATTCGCTAACAAATTTTGCCGCGACGCCTACCGAAACGCGGTTTTCGAAAAGATGTCCGTAAGCCAAGCTCAAGTTAAAGAAAGCAGGACTAAACGTAGCGCCAGAGCCTTCTGGTGTGTCTGCTGTAGTAAGCCGTAAATCGCCTATGTCAAAGGAAACCAGGCTAATGCCGAGCGCCCCTCGACCGACACGCTGAGCAAAACCTAGCGCATTCAAAGCCATCTCGGCTCCCTCCAGATATCGAGTGTGATTAAGGGCGATTTGAGTGCCTTTAAAACGAGGTAAACCTGCTACGTTGAGGAAAATTGCATCGATAGACGTTACAGATGAGGTATTTAGGGAGTGTAGGCCCGCACTACGTGCCCACGGATTGATGAGCAACTGCCCAGCGCCTGCCTCTCCTTGGCGGTCGGGATTACCTCCTTGCGCTGCTGAGAATGTAAAAAGCAATGCCAACAATAGATAAGCCTGAGGTATGTTCTTCATATGAATGAAAGAGTTGAATCGAACCATAAGATATAAGAGGTAATATGACCACAGGGCCCTGGCGAAGGTGAGCACCGAGGAGAGAATGAGAGCCTTGCTCACCTTCGCCAAAAGCCAATTATTTTACAGACCTGACGGGTCAAATTGTCGAGCGATACCAAACCATTTAATCGTTCGCTCGCCCATTCCTGGCGCACGCACGTGAATGAGATATGCACCGCTAGCTACTGGAATACCTTTGTGGTTTTTCAAATCCCACTCCAGGTCTGGACTTATTTGCCGATAAGGAGCATAAACTTCGTCGCGTTCGTATTGCTTGATGAAACGGCCGTCGAGAGAATAGATGGTGACGGTGCACTTAGCCGGCAGGTTTGTGATTTTCACCACATTAGAGAACTGACTTACCTCATAGGGTGAATAACCGTAGTAGGGATTGGGAACCACCTTGATGGAATCGAGCACGCTTTGTATCTGTGCAGCATTCAGTTCTGCAGGTTGACGGCCCTCGATCTTGAAGCGATACCTAGGCATGCCAGTCTTTTTACCGCCGTCGGCATCGTTGTACCATGTATCGAAAGGCCGATTCACGCGAAGTTTAATCACTGTCTCTGTCGGAATGAGTCCCTCTCGGAGCGATTTCATCTTGTAATTAGGTGCCAAAGCAAGCATAGCGGCCCACGCAATGTTTCGTATTTCAGGAACCTTAAATACATCGGCAGCAGAGAGAGTAGGAGCCAACTCTGGCGTTAACCGCCTGCGCAATGCTTCGCATCCATCGTAGGTAGTGTAAGTTACATAAACCCAATGCTGTCCGCCCAGAATAAAGTCGTAGTAATCCTGCGGATTGTCTGTGGTCAGCAGCTGGTCAGTCGGATTCCACAGCATGTCGCGCCCTGTGTACTTCGGATCAAGCGACGAACTATAAGCAGAGTTCTCGCCAAAGAAAATGTTTAGCCGGCGTCCTGTTTCTACTTCAATAGCATAACCTGGGAACCACCCCATACCCAAAACGTTGCTACCGTCGGGATCAGGTAGGCCATCGCCATTGGCATCGGTCTTACCTACCGAAGGAGAAAAGCGCACGTCGAACGAAGAACGCCTGCGACTGGGCGTAGCAGGATTGCTCTGTGTCTCAAGTCCTTGCTTTTTCGGGAAGGCGCTTGCTGTGTAGTACGAAGAGGCAGACTCAATGACAACACAGCGGCTCCACTTGCTGGTATCCGGCGTCAATACGATATCTACATTAGGCAAATTGGCGAGTCTAAAGTACCTGCTAGCGGGGTTGGTAGGCTCTTGATTACCGCCCACAGCAGAGCCATTTAAAGAAGCCTGCTGCGGTGTCCAAGCTGGTGTGAACAGGCGACTGTCGCTTGGCAGAACCCAATCGCATAGCGCATAGGGTACAAACCATCCGTTACCCATCGTGGAAAGTGCTTGCTTTGGGTCAAACTCTTCGTCGCGCTCCAAGCGATTTGTCTTCACATAATTGAAGAGTCCCTGCTCCGCATCAGGGAAGCCTCTCAGCCAACGAATATTTGGATCGGCATACTCGATTGTCGCTCCAATAGCACCATTCTGCTCGCCTGGCGAGGGATACTTCTTGGGGTCTCTTTTTGACCAAGTGAAGCTACCTGCCAGAGGTGGTTGAGCAATGGTGACCGAGAAACCAAACTGCGGCACAATTTGCTCATTAATCTCTGCTATGCTGCGCTCTGAAGCGATAATCTGACCATCAGGCAGGCGCCGCAATTCCCAGCGGGCGTTCAGGTCGAGCTTGTCGTCGTTTGGATTGCTGTCAGTGAAGCGCAGTTCATATTCGCCATCCTTTACCTCTAGAGGGTTGAAGATGGTTACAGCAATGGGTCCACGACCAGGCAAGTAGGTAAGGGTAGTGTCTTTCAAGCCGGGTTGGAAAAGGGCATCGCGGCTTGCCTTCTCTAACTCTAAGAAAGTGCCATTGTTCCCTGTTCCCTCTAACCGAGTGATTGCAACACCATCGCCATATGCCGAGCGAAGTACTCGATCTACGGTAGGACGCGGAACAACAGTGTAAATCGGGATGGGCCCGGTGGGCGCCTTTCTTCCTGGCAGATAGGGACGCTGCTGCCCCGAAACAGGTACATCATATGGATTGAACGGTCCGAACTGGTTGTGGCTGTAGGCAATGACCATGTAATAGTACTTCTTGTGATTTATGAGGCGCTTGTCATTGCCTGTAGCAAACCGGTCTTCCGTGATGCGGAACGTATGGCGCAGTCCTTGGTTAGCTCCTTTGACCATAAGGACGGGATAGTACACTAGGCGCTGCGGATTATTTGGGTCGCGTACTTCCTCCCAGTTGTAAATATCTGCAACGCCGTTTTTGATGTCTACTTGCTGAACCAGACGCGCCTTGCTGGGGTCATCCAAATCTGCTACTGAGACATTCGGATTGATGAGCTGATAAATTAAGTAACCTTCGAAGACATATTCGCCCAGTTTCCTCTTCTCTGGGTCTGGGCTCAGGCGAAGCGAGTCGGGAGCAAGGATGTCCATCTCGCGATAGCTCTCGCGATAGTTGTTGGAAACTGGGTTTTCGTTTGTCAAAACCGCAATTAATTCTTGGTTTAATTCTACCCAGTTGACAGTAGGTGCGTCAGGGCCGTCAAGAAGATCGAAACAGTTGTCGAACATGCCCTGGGCAAATTTATCGGCTCGAAAGAGCTGCTCTAAATCTGGGCAGGGATAGTCAATGTCCGGCACCCAGGGAATACCGATAATTAGCTCGTTTACAGCTCCTGGCAGCAAGCGGAAGGGCCCAGAGGCTTGTAAGGTACGGCGGTCGCCAAAGGCGAGGTTAGCCGTGCACATTGACCATCCGGTCGGGTCATCAGGGGGGTCAAGGAATGCATAACGCGTGGGTCTTGCCGTGTTAGAAAGGTCATAACCACTACCACCATAGGTGAAAGGTCTGCCATCCCGCCAATAACCTGTAAGGTAGCGATAAAACTCGATAGGCTGTTGTGGGTCAGTCATAGCGGCAGGCCATGGGCCGACGCCTGGATTGTTGTAATAAACGAAAGACGACATGCCGATTTCCTGACCAAACTCATTTAAGGGACCTCGGAAATAGTCCACTCCGACAATCGGTATGCGCTCACAATAAGTCGAAACGCCTGCACAATCGCAACCTGGTTGACCGTCCGTAGCGTCTTGGTTATAGCAATACATTAGGCTCTTCGCGCTATCGCAGCCGATGTAATCGTCCTGGTAACAACCCAGGTCTGGGTCGATCCACATGGCAAAGAAAGTGGAGTCGATAAGGTCTACAGCGCGATTAATGAGCTTGTAACGCTGGAAGGTCATGTCGTTCAGCTCATTATCGGTAACGTAGCCGAATGCCTGAACTTGAACTTCCATCTGGATGGGCACGCCGTTGGTGCGAGCGTGAGGAGCACCTCCGCCCTGATCATTGTATATCCAGAAGATCATCTCATCTGGGAACCGATCTAGAGGACAGCCGCGAATTTCAATGGAAGGATAATCGCCGTCCAAAGGATTGTACAGGCCGTCTTCATTGGCATCGAAGAAACCTGCCAAGCCTTGACTTGTAAAGGGCAGGGGAAAACCCCAGACTTCGAGGAAGAAGGGATTTCCTCTTGAAGGCCAGCCCTTTAAACCGCGCGGGATATTCTCTGGCGAGGCAGTACCTGCGGCCAGATTGCTTAAATGCTGCCGAATTTCATCGCCTGTAACTCTAAAATGACGATCCCAGTCAGCACAAGTACGGTCATCTGTAATACCCTTTTCATTCAGCGGCCCAGGCCAGAAATCATTGCGGCCGCCAGGACGATAATCTTGGCAAGCTAGTTTCAAATTTTTTGCTGGGTCAACTCCTCCCAACCAGACAGAACCAGCAAAGAGTGAAGACACTTCGCGCTGACCTGTAGCGGGGTCTACTTTAGGCACAACATATCGCCCGTCGCGGAAGTCCCACCAACAGTCACCACCACCCAATAGACGAGCGCGTACATTATTGATTTCCTGGTCTATTTGCGAACGCGAAGCCGCACAAACGCCGCGATATTGAACGCTCTTGGCATTCTTTCCAGCGGCTTGTGGTCCTCCAGGGATGTGAGCGAGAAGCAAACCACTCCACACTACGAAAAGCGATACGAGAATTCCTGCAATCGCGCGCATAATTACTATGTGTTTAAAATGAGAGAAATGTAGTTTGAGTCACACTAGAACTGGAAAGCTGCGCCCACATAAATTCGGCGCGGAATGGTGAAGAAACCCGGGTTCAACATTCCCCAAGAATACGCGTCTAGGAAGGCTTGCACATTGCGACCTTGAGCAGCCACTCCTTGAACAACAGACTGACCCTCGGCCGTAGCGAGGTAACCGTCATCATAAGGCGAACCCGTAACGGGGTAAACATTGATAACGTTTGCTGTATTAAGTAAGTTGGCTATGCGCAAGTAGACGTTCAAGCTTAGAGGGAAACGCGGATTTTGGTTCAACTCAAACGTTTTGTCTACGCGCAAGTCAATATTTGTACGCCAGGGCAGACGACTACCGTTGATGGAGCCAAGGAAACCACTGCCCCCAAAGCGTTCAGCGCGCTGACGGGCAGTGTAAGGACGTCCCGACACGGCGGAGAACTGTACGTTCACGCCAAACAGAGCCAAGATGTCTTTTCCGGCGATACGCGGGCCGTTGTACCGTTTGCCTGTATCGAAGCGATAGTCGAAAATACCTTGAATATTGTGGCGCTCGTCAAAGCTGAGCGGGAAAAGCGTGCGCAGGTTTCCACGCTGAGTTAAGCCGCGTTGCGAATTAGCGTCCGAGCCAGTACCGTCAGCAAACTGCAACGTGTAGGCTAAGCGCAGTTCCGCGTTTTGAACACGGCGAAGATCGTACTGAAAGGTAAAGCCTTTTACGGTTCCAAAATCGAGATTGCCGTAAGTGTCGTAACTGCCAATAGTAGGTACGTACAGGATAGTGCGGCGTTGAATCATGTCGCGCAGTTCGCGATAATAGGCCGAGAATTTAATGGCAGAATTTTGCGTTATGCGTTGTTGGAAGCCTACTTCGTAGTCCACTACGCGTTCGGGCAGCAGATTAGGATTGTTGTCTGGCGTGCGTCCGGGTACGTAGAAGTAGAGATAGTCTAGCGGCGTGGCTTGCCAGTTGCTTGGTGGCCGCTGAACTAAAATGTCGTAGTGGGCAAAAAAGTTGGCTTCATCAGAAATTGGGAAAGAGAAAGCCAAGCGCGGCAACCAATTTACCTGAGGCGTGTAATCTTGGAAAGAGGTGTTCGGGTTGTAACGGACGTCAAAGATGTCGTCACCTGCAATAGTGTCGCGCAAGAATGGCGTTACAACGCCCCCACCGAAGATGACATTACCATCGGGAGCTTGAGTGCCATTGGGAAAATACCACGTATCGCCCTTGCGGAATGCCTTAACCGTTCGGTCATTCGAACTGACTACGTATACCTTGAAGTCGTCGCCAATTGTGCCTGGCCGTTGACCTGCGTTTGGAACCGTGCGATAGAATTCCTCGGCACTCATGATTTCGTAAAGCGAATAAGGGTCTCGCAAAACCTTGGTATTTAGGTCGAAACGCTCAATGCGCAGGCCTAGGCGGAAAATCATTTTATTAAAGACGAACTTATCCTGTAGGAAGGCAGCTTGATACAGTGGCCGCAACGGTGCTACGGGAAACGTACGGATGCCATCGGCATCGCGTACGGTGAAGAAGTCGTTGAATCCGACATTAGTTGTCAAGCGGCGCCCTGTGTAATCATAGCCATAGTAATATACAAATCCTTGGTCTAGCAATTCGCGCGCCGAGAACATGCTCAAACTCAATTGGCGTGGGTCAAGTTCGTCGGTGTTAACGAACTCTGGCAACTCTTTGCCTGTGAGTTGACGCACGACTCGATAGAACTTGAAGTCAGGCAGGTCTACTATTGCATTAGCATATCGCGGCACCTCAAGACCGAGCTCCGGTATCTGCAACTTGCCGATTACTCTCGTCGTATCCAATCCATTGAAGTGGCCATTGGCAAGCTGGCGCATCAAGTTCCACAGTCCAAAAGGCGCGAGGCCGTAAACACGCTCTACGCGCTGTTCGTTTAGCAAGCCGAACTGAAAGCTGTGCGTGCCTAGGCGCCCTAGTCTCAAGTCAAAATTTGCGGAAGCAATTGCCGTGATGATGTCGCTCTCCGATTGCTGATACGAGTTGTAGACCAAGTTTACATTTCGGTGCATGTTTGACCAAATGTTATCGTACAGCGAGGAGAACAGACCGTTTTGGGCGTAGATGGTATTTAAGTTCTCCGGGTCTGTGGAGTACTGGTTGTAGGCAATTAGTCCGGGATTTGGAGAAATCGGCCCAGGCTCATAGCCTCTAAAAGTACGGCGATTGCCTATGTGCGCAATTCGGCCATTATTGTCTATTCCCGGAATGGGCACTTCTTCAAATTTAAAACGACCGACGTATCCATAGTTGAAAAACCGGTCTTCGTGTCGCTGATCGTAAGTCTTTCCAAACCCTCGCTCAAAACCAAATTGGAGCGTATAGCTTACGTTAAATATCCCTACCCTATTAGCGCTTGGGCTGCCATCTCCGCCCAAACGATGGCGGAAGCGCGTAATTACCCGATAACGAGAGGATAAGGAGAAGGGATTGTTGTGGCTATTAAGCAAACGCCAACCGGCCGGTGTAAATTGGTCTTTTACATCGCGATAGGTGCCTGTTAGACTAAAGTCCATGTTGTCTGAGAGACGCAAATCTAGGCGTCCTGTGAAGTCAAACTCTTGCCTAGCTTCATAGGGGCGATATTTCAGGGCGTCGACGCTATCGCGGGTATAATTTTCTGCCCTTGGCACCAAGACACCTCCTTGGCGGATAAGTGGATTGTTTACTAGAGTATCCAGCAACTCATCCTTTACTCGGAAAACGGGTACAGCCGAAGGGCGATCGTCCTTTTGGGAAAGGAACTGTCCTGAGGCGCGAAAGCCCAAAACGGTTTTGGACGGACCACCGTTTCGGCCCTTGCGCTTAATTAGCGGACCGCTGACATTAGCAGTGGCGAGGAACCAACCATATGGATCAAGGCCATAGGAATTTTCCACTTCCACCGTGCCATGGTATACGTCTGCTGGGCCTTTCGTGGTAATGGAGATGACGCCGCCTGTTACATCGCCATATTCCGCACCCAATCCTCCAGTTACTACTTGCAACTGCTCAATGTCTTGGACAGGAGGTGGAGTACCTGCTACTCGAATACCATCAATGTAGTAGTTGGTAGCATTCGAGCGCGAGCCCCGAATGTTTACGGCACCTCCGTCAATTGAGGTCGTGCCGGCAGTAGTGGCCACAATAGCGTTTACACTCCGCGTAGGCAAGTTCCTAATTTGTTCGGAGGTGAGGGTTTGACCGCCAGAGGTTTTGTCTTGTTCGATAAGCGGTACCTTATAGTCTTTGATCACCACCTCAGCGAGCACATTACTAGAGCTAAGGATAAAATCCAAGGTGTTGATCGTATTGGCAATGACCCTAACTCCCGTGACTTTTTGGGTCTGATAACCTGTCAGCGTGACTTCTACGTCGTAATTGCCCGGGTCGAGATTGACCCGATAGTTGCCGTTGAAGTCTGTCTGCGTGCCACGCACAAAGTCAGCCCCGCGCATAACTTTGACGGACGCGCCTATAACAACCTCTCCCTGGTCGTCAGTGATTCTTCCTGCCAGCACAGTAACGCCAACTTGCGAAAGGGCCACTCCGCCTGACATCCATAATGTGAGCAGTAGCAGTAATGAACGTACCATAGAACAGATGTTGGTGATGAAATTTTTTCTTAAAAATTGATAATTAAAAGTTTGCGTCGAAAACGCTTTCATTTATACCAAAACGTGGGCGCAATGATAATAAATCCTTAACAGCTTCAAAGCGCAAAAAGCACAAATGTTGTCTTGTTAGCATTTTTTTACCTTTCTAAGAGTTCTTTTATCCTCTTCAGAAGAACTTCGGCTAACTTTTGCTTCGACTCATGGGTCCAGCCTGCAATATGGGGAGTAAGGACCACTCGTTCATGGCGATAAAGGCGCTCATAAAGATTAACCTCTTCTGGAGTAAAGGTTTCTGGCCTCTCGTTTTCAAAGACGTCCAAACAAGCGCCGCCGACTTGCCCAGCCTCCAGGGCTTCAACGAGGTCAGCGGTTTTGATACATGCACCTCGAGAGGTATTGATTATTATTAGCCCTGGTTTGCATCGCCGAAAGAAAGATGTATTTACAAGGTGATGCGTTTCTTGCGTTAGTGGGATGTGTAGACTAATGATGTCGGCCTCCTTTTGCAACACCTCCAATTCCGTCTCTTGTACCCAAGGCATGTCGGCGGCATAGTTTGACTTGTATTTGTCATACGCTAAGACCCTCACCTCGAGACCTGCCAATTTGCGAGCAAACTGACTGCCAGTATGACCGAACCCGATGATACCCACGGTCTTCCCGCTTAATTCGATGCCGCGATTTGCTTCGCGCTGCCAAAGGCCTTGGCGCACTTGCTTGTCGGCGCGCAGCAAATTGTTGAGCAGCGCCAGCAGCATACCTAGGGCATGTTCTGCCACAGCATTTCGATTTCCCTCTGGGCTATTCACCACGGCTATGCCTCGTGCGGCAGCTGCCTCGCGGTCTATGATTTCCATGCCCGAACCTAGCCGCCCAATGAACTGAAGCCTCGAGGCTCGCGCTAGCAGTGCATCGTTTACCCAAATCTTACTGCTGACGATCAGCCCGTCGTAGGCCGGTATACACGCGAAAACTTCCTCTGGCGTAATCTCCGGCCGATAGTCGCACTTAAAGCCTAACGTTTCTAACCCCTCTACCAGCACCATATGGCAATCGTCAGTAATCAATGCGCGTTTCATGCCTAAATGCAAAGCAAAATAGTGAAAAAAATGCGTCCTAGATTAAGGGCAAATGTATGAACGCATACGCTGAGCAAATGAAAGCCACCTACGAATGAGCGAAATGCTCAGTGCCTTTGTTTCTTTTGACCGAATTTTGCCCAACCCAAACGCTCAATTTTTCTAAAGCCAATGGTTAGCAATTGCACCTCGCCGAGTATTCTTCTCGCGTTTTTCTCGGTCTTTTTCTTTGGCTGCAGGTCAGCAGAAGTGGTCGCACCTCCGAAAGAAGTGGAGTGCTATGTCCGTTACCTCAAACCAGAGGGACACTGGTTTGCCGAGGTAGCCATACGCCAGCGCGATAGCACGATTGAAGTGCCAGACGGCGTGCGTTATGGCGGCGTCCTCATGCAGACCGTCCCGCTAAGTAATGGCGTAGTCTATCGTTCGGAGGGGAAGGGAGCATATGCTGCGGAGCATACCTTCAGTTGGAACGATGAGAAAGGCCAGCCGCAGATGATCACCTTGCGCATGCCATCGGCTACCGACCTCTCCTTTGGCAGCAAAATTCTTTCGCTGAAGAAATCCGCAACCTTGCGCTGGCAAGGGCCACCCGTAATGAGCGACGAAGTTTGGGTTATCCTTTGGGAAAAAATAGACCGAAGCAGCACTCAGCCCTTGGAGGTGGTCACTGCAGCGGGTTTAGACTACATCGAATTTCCTGCAGCCCAATTGAATAAATTGGGATCAGGCACGTGGACATACTACGTCGTGCGCAAGAGGGCTTTCCAACAGGAAAAACCTGGGTACCTTTTCAAAGGAGTTGCAGAATACTACACCGATGTAGACACTGTAGAATTTAGGAAATAACTCAGCACAGTTGCTTGTTTTCGTGCAGCAAAAGCACTTATCCAAGCGTCGAAGTGGCGCCCTACTTCCTCTAAACGGTGTACTCCATCGCAAAGCGACAGAGTCCTCCGCGTAGCACTACTCGCTCAAGATAGCTAAAAACGCGCCTTTTAGGCGTTTAATATGGGCTTATGCCGACACATGCAAACCTCTGGCGTAAAGTTGCGTACCTTTGAGGCCGTTTTCAATACAGCAAATAGACCTAAACATGAAGAAAGTATTGTCTTTTTTACTTCTCGCCTTACCTATCCAAGCCTATTTGCAAACTACTGCAAAGAAAGAGAATGCGCCTATCACCGTAGTATGCAAAATCGTTGACGGGCCTCCAAACGCCATGACCATCTTTTTATACGAAAGATTAGGCTTGATTTCGCGTGAAGTTGCGCGCGGACAACGCCAAGAGGATGGTTCCTACATCATCACCCTTCCAAGTGGCGAACCCCG
Source organism: Saprospiraceae bacterium (assembly GCA_025055285.1). Taxonomy (GTDB): domain Bacteria; phylum Bacteroidota; class Bacteroidia; order Chitinophagales; family Saprospiraceae; genus M3007. The sequence goes on along the minus strand of JANWXM010000004.1, from coordinate 68,568 downwards.
TGTATATTATATCGGCTTTAACGACGCCCAAACAACACCCGTTATCCTAGGCAAAGAAAAGAACCTCACCCTCTGGGCTCATGCTCAGTACATGGAAAAGGGGCGCACTGTGGGTTCTGAAATCAACAGAGCCTATGAAAACTTGCGCAAAGAGGCAGAACAGCTGCGCGCTCAGAACGAAGAGCTGCACAACGAGCAGCGAGAGGCCCGCTTGCGCGGCGACGCTAACGCTATCAAAGCTGTGCGTGAAAAATTCAAGGCTCACAACGAAGCAAAAGCAAATTTCGTTGCGAACTGGAAAAAGAATAACCCGCCGCTATGGCGCTCGGCTACACTGTTGGTTTGGCCTGATGACGTTTCAGAAAATGCTACACCGACATCTATTGTAGATTTTTACGCTCGAGAATTTTTTGCGTATGCAAATCTATCAGATCCTGCATATGAGCACGTGCCCGAAGTATTCGATGCCTTCTTGACTTACGTAACCTTTTTAAATCAACTAGGTGCCAATGCAGCCCAAATAAAAAGTGGCCTTGATAGCCACTTGGCCAAATTGCCTAAAGGTTCCATGGCTCACCGCCGCGCTTTCGGCGGAGCACTTAAAGCCATGCAAAACCTCAATTACCCAGACTTAGTAGCTTATACAAAGCTTTACACAGAAACCTTTAAGGACAAAGACCTGGGAGATGTTTCTCTCCTAGAAGCTGAGTTGCGGCGCACCTCTACTTTCATACCGGGCATGCTTGTACCCGACCTAGTAGGCGCAACGCCTAAAGGCGACACGATCTCCCTACTGAAAACGCTGAAAGGAAAATACGTGCTCATTGACTTCTGGGCGAGCTGGTGTGGACCTTGCCGCCGAGAAAACCCAAATGTGGTGGCTCTCTATAAAAAATACAAGAACAAGGGCTTCGACGTCTTTGGCGTCAGTCTTGACCGCGACCGCGAGGCATGGATACGCGCTATTGAACAAGACGGCCTCACCTGGCATCATATTAGCGACCTACAAGGTTGGCGCAGTGAGCATGCAGCCTTGTATTCAGTCAGCTCCATACCACAGACGATCTTGATTGACCCTCAAGGGCGCATCATCCAACGCAACTTGCGCGGCGAACAGCTCGCCGAAAAACTACGCGAAATCTTTGGCGAGTAATATGGAGGGAGATTCTTTTGTAGTTCAAGTATTGAGTAAGGGGAGAACCTACCTCACTCCCCTTACGCTGCAAGAGATTCGGCCGATACTCAACTAAGGGTGATGAGGTTCTTTTCTTTAGTACTACTCGCGCAACTTTTGACGCTCCCTGGAGCTTACTCTCAAGCCCTTCGCGGCAGAGTGCACGACGCGCTCTCCGGTGCTTCCATTGTTGGTGCTAGCATACGCCTTTCGTCTGGACGCGTAGAGAAGGACTATCTCTTGCGCACCGACAGCACGGGATCTTTTTCTTTTGAGGAATTGCTCCCAGGTTCGTACTTACTTTGTGTGGAGGCAACGGGCTACGAAACGCTCCTCGTGCCAGAATTGCTCATCGCCTCCGGCCGTACTTCGAGCCTAAATCTCGACCTAAGACCTGCCGCCCTTCCCTTGCCTGATGTCGTTGTTCGAGGAGGAAAGGAGCGCCAGAATCTATTGCCACTGGGTGAAATTCCTCTCACTCGGGAAAGAGTTGTGCGATTTCCCGCTACTTTTTTTGACCCCGCTCGGTTAGCCTTTGCATATGCAGGAATAGCCAACGCCGACGACCAAGCTAATGGTTTGCTCATACGCGGCAATAGCCCCCTGCACGTGCGTTGGCGTTTAGAAGGCGTGGAAATCGTTAACCCCAATCACCTGCCCAATGCTGGCACAGTCAGCGACCGCCCCGCCACCACATTTGGAGGAGTTTCCCTTTTCTCAGCTCAATTGCTTGATAACTCCACACTCTTGACAGGTGCCTTGCCCGCGGGGTACGGCGATGCGTTTGGCGGCATCCTAGACGTTTATTGGCGAGGAGGGAACAAAGAAGACCACGCCTTCACAGCACAAGTGGGCCTATTGGGCATAGACCTTGCCGCTGAAGGCCCTATAAACCGACAGAAAACCCATTCCTATCTACTCAATTATCGCTACTCTACGGTGGGCCTGTTAGAGCAAATGGGTATCTCTTTTGGAAACGAGAAAATTCAATTCCAAGATTTTTGTTTTAAAACAACTTTTTCTGGCAAAAGAGAAGGCCAATGGGCTATCCTTGGCGCCTTCGGCAATAGCAAAAATCGCTTTACTCCACCCGGCGATAGCAGTGCTGCTAGACAATTTAAAGACCTTTTTAATATTGATTTTTATTCTAATACAAATATATTCGGCATCACGTGGAACAACTCTGCTGCCTCTCGGACGAGAATCTTCTTCAGTATAGTAAATTCTTTCCTAGACAATTTGCGCGTTGCCGAAGCAAGAGGGTTATTCGATGAGCAAGATACCTTGAGGGAAGGCCGGATGGGTATGTCACTCCGCTTGAGTACTCCTGTCCGCAAGCGTGGGTATTTTCAGAGCGGTCTGCTGGCACAGAGGGCTGAATTGCACACAGGTGCCAAACGCCGCGACAGCTTGCTTTATACTGGCACGCTAAACACATTTACCTTGCAACCTTGGGCGAACATGCAGTGGCTATTGCCTGGCGAACGCACGCGCTTGCAGGTAGGCCTCCACACACTTTTTTGGTGGGCTCGGTCCTACGCTCTGCAAGTATGCGTTGAGCCGCGCCTAACTTTAACCCATTACCTCTATGAATACAGACACCAGATAACGCTCTATGCAGGACTCAATAGCCAAACACATCCTCTCTGGGTGTATGCTCTACATCCGCGTGCAGACATTTCTGAGACGTCTTCAAGCCTTGAAGGCTCACCTATAGCTCGAGGCTTTCAAGTATCTACTCGTTATACTTGGGCGCCCAACGACGAATGGCGAACCTGGATAGAGCTCTTTTACCAATACCAGCAGCGAATGCCCAGTACAGGAGCGATTCATTTAGCTAACGTGAGTGAACAACAACCGTTGGGTCGGCTCGTAGCTGGCGGTTTGGCTCGAAATGCTGGCGTTGAGTTATCCGTTGAGCGCTTTTTTGTGCGCAATTGGTTTCTGCTGGCAAATGCCTCTCTGCTTCAGGCGCATTATCGAGGCCTCGACGGCGTGTGGCGTTCTAGCCGCTGGAACATAGGCCACATTGTCAACCTTACGGCAGGCAAGGAATGGACATTTGACCGCTGGCCTAGGCGTTTGCTCGCTTTTGGCGTTAGTGGTCGCCTCAATTGGATGGGCGGTCAACGCGCCGCTCCTCTAGATATTGCAGCATCCGCTGCCGCTCAAGCAACAATTTACGACTTCTCGCAAGGTTTTCCCTTTCGATTGCCCGATTTCGTCCGACTTGATTTGCGTGCGTACTGGCGCCGACATCTCGGCAAGCGTCGAAACAGCTGGCTTGCTTTTGAGTTGCAAAACGCTACCCTTCGCAACAATATCGCCTACTATTACTACGACCCTCTTCTGAGGCGCATCCAAGTAAAGAATCAACTCGGCTTAGTGCCTAACATTAGTTGGCGCTTGGAGTGGTAGTTAGCAAGCTGATGCCCTTACGCAAAAGATGAAGAGCGCTGTTTTCTGAAAACCAGGCTGTTCCATTCTGGCGAGCCCTTCGAGTACCTCGTCCCTGCTCAACTGATAGGGTAAAAGGGAGGGGGTTGTGCTTTGCTACATTCATTCTTTGTGAAAAGCACTCTGCTGCACACAAGGCTGAAGTCGATGCGGATGGTCCTCATGAGATACGGCGTTTAATAGAAGAAAAATCGGGCGCTGACAAGCTCTTCATCGACGCCATGCGTGATTGTGGCCGATCCCTATGGAAGACTTCGCAGTGAGGCTCCTTGAAAAAACGTCGCAGAGAAGAAATCGTTGCCCTTGTGTTTAATCGACAAAAAACGGTGTGGAATAAACACAATACATTGCTTCTCTTCGAGGTTTGCAAGAGCGACTTCCTCTGTCACCCCTCTATGGTTCCGGCTAAGGCGCAGGGCCATTTTCCTATTTCTGCAGAGGTGTAGTTTTAGCAACGACAAGAGGCTGTACACCTCAAGGGCAAATTACTATATCTCAACTTTCCTTTTGGGATCATGCACAACTTTGCGCTAAGCATCGGCACTTAGCAGAGGTTACCGATTCATAGATTCGAGAAATTCTTCATTGCTCGTAGTGCTCATCATGTGTTTTCTCACAAATTCCAGAGCCTCGTCAGGTTTCATGTCTGCTAAGTGATGGCGCAGGATAAACATGCGTTGAAGCGTTTCGCGGTCTAAAAGAAGTTCTTCTCTGCGGGTGCTTGATTTCGTCAAGTCAATGCTGGGGAACAGTCGACGCTCTGCCAAGCTGCGATCGAGCTGTAATTCCATATTTCCCGTACCCTTGAATTCTTCAAAGATGACCTGATCCATTTTAGATCCAGTGTCAATCAGGGCGGTAGCTAGAATAGTAAGCGATCCTCCATTTTCAATAGCTCGCGCTGCCCCGAAGAATTTCTTGGGCTTCTGCAATGCTGTTGCCTCAACTCCTCCCGAAAGTACCTTACCCGAAGAGGGTGCTACAGTATTGTATGCCCGCGCCATACGTGTGATGGAGTCGAGAAGGATAACTACATCGTGGCCGCATTCAACTAACCGTTTTGCCTTTTCCAATACGATGTTGGCTAGTCGAACGTGATTGTCCGCTGATTCATCGAAGGTAGAGGCGACCACTTCAGCTTGCACGCTGCGCTTCATGTCAGTTACTTCTTCAGGGCGCTCATCGATAAGCAACACGATGACATAGCATTCTGGATGGTTTTTCGTAATGGCGTTTGCTATGTCTTTGAGCAAAAAAGTCTTCCCTGTTTTGGGTTGGGCCACGATCAAGCCGCGCTGCCCTTTACCTATAGGGGTGAATAACTCAATGAGGCGATTGCCAAAGTCGCGCCCTGTAGGGCTGGTCAATAAGTTGAATTTTTTAGTTGGGAATAACGGCGTTAAATAGTCGAACGGCACTCGATCTCGTACGTCTTTTGGATCTAAGCCATTGATGCGCAAAACTTTAAGCAAGGCAAAATATTTTTCCCCCTCTTTAGGTGGACGAATGGTTCCAAGAACCGTGTCGCCCGTACGCAACCCGAAGAGTTTAATTTGGGAAGGCGATACATAAATATCGTCGGGGCTAGAGGCGTAATTATAATCAGGCGAACGAAGAAACCCATACCCCTCAGGCGACATTTCTAACGTCCCTTCTCCTTCGATGACGCCGTCCAGTTCGAGGTCAAAGCGCTCGGTCGCTATATGAACCATTCCGGGCTCCTTGGGCGCGTTGGTTAGCGATTCCGATCCAATGGACGAAAGCTGTGGCGCATCTATTTGAGCGTCTTCTGGTTCAGCCTCTACCACTTTGTATTCATGCCGTTCTTCTCCTTGAGCATTTGCCTCAGGAGGAGCTGCTGAGTGCAAGGAGGAATGCTTGTCATGGATTTGATCCACTTGGCGAGATTCATTGGAACTTTTCGCGCGGTTCTGTCCTTCAGGAATAAGAAGCTCGAGGTCGCTTTCAGTAGCTTTTGCAGGGACGGATAGTTCCTCGTCACGTGGGTTTGATGCCTCTTTTTCGGATGAAGGCTTTTGCGCAAGAGTATCCACTCGAACCACTTTGCGCGGTCGCTTCTCGCGTCGAGCTTTCGGCTCTTCTTTTGAGGGCGTTTGAGGAGGAGCAATTACAATTTTCCTGCCGGGCTGAGGCTCTTCTACTACAGGAACGCGCTCCCCTCCTACCCCTTTGCCGGCTAGCGCTTGTTCATCTAGAATGTGGTATATGAGGTCTTTTTTGGTCATCTTGTGGTAGTCCTTGATGCCCAGGCGCTGTGCGATCTGCCGCAATTCGGAGACCAACATTTCATTCAGTTGCAAAATGTCGTACATATGTGAGGAAAGGAGGTTTCTCGAGCAATACTTAACTTAACAAGATGGAAAGATAGGCTTGGGTTAATGCCAAAAATTTGTGGAAGGAAAACCGCCTAGCATGGAGGCGACTGTAGGCCGTGCAATATTTTTAACAAAAGCTATCTTGAGTAAATAAAGGAAGGTATGGACGGCAAAGGTAAAGCCGTTTTAGGATTCCACTCTATCTTTCGGCCCGAAAAATACGTGTTCATTTTCCATGCTTCAAGTCAAACGCATTCGAGAAGAAAAAAAAGCAATTATTCGAGGCTTGCGCAAGCGCAACTGGACCTCCGAGCAAATCAAAATATTAGATGAAATCTTGCATACCGACGATGAACGCCGGCGCCTCCAGAAGCAATTAGATGACCTTCTTGCAGAAAATAAACGCCTTTCTGCGCAAATTGGACAGCTCATGGCTCAAGGCAAACGCGAAGAGGCCGAACAACTAAAAAGCAAAGTAACTGCCCAAAAAGAGGATGTTCGCCAGCTGGAGGAACGCTTCGAGGAGGTCAAGAACCGATTAGAAAGCTTGCTCTATACAGTGCCTAATTGCCCTCATCGCTCCGTCCCTGCAGGGAGAGGCGCTGAGGACAACAAAATAGTCCGCGACTGGAAAAAGCCCTTTCCTGCCCTGCCTCACGATGCCCTGGCTCATTGGGACTTAGCGAAGAAATATGACCTCTTCGACTTCGAATTGGGCGTGAAGCTCACAGGAGCGGGATTTCCGGTTTACCGAGGCAAAGGCGCTAAACTGCAACGCGCGCTCATTCAGTTTTTTCTGGAAGAGAATATCAAAGCAGGGTATGAAGAGATCTTGCCGCCGCATTTAGTCAATGAAGATACGGCGCGTGGCACAGGTCAGCTCCCCGATAAAGAGGGGCAGATGTACGTGTGTGAACGCGATGGACTCTACCTAATTCCGACGGCGGAAGTGCCTGTAACGAACTTATTGCGCGATGCAATCGTTTCAGAGAGTGAATTGCCTATTTGCTACACTGCATATACTCCCTGTTTCCGCCGGGAGGCAGGCGCATGGGGAGCGCACGTGCGCGGGCTAAACCGCGTGCACCAGTTCGATAAGGTCGAGATTGTGCGCATCGAACATCCGCAGCGTTCTTATAAGGCTCTTTTGGAAATGGTGCGCCATGTGCAGCGCTTGCTAAACAAACTGGAACTTCCCTATCGAATCGTGCTTTTGTGCGGTGGCGACATGGGCTTTACTTCAGCCAAGACATTCGATTTTGAGGTCTGGTCAGGAGCTCAACAGCGCTGGTTAGAGGTAAGTTCTGTGTCTAACTTTGAAACATTTCAAAGCTATCGCCTACAGCTGCGCTACCGCGATGCCGAGGGCAAGATTCACCTAACCCATACGCTCAACGGATCTGCTCTTGCCTTACCTCGTATCGTAGCTGCACTTTTAGAAAACAATCAGACACCAGAAGGCATTCGAATACCAAAAGTCTTGCACAAATACACAGGTTTCAAGATGATTTCATAGTAACGAACTACCTTTGCCCACACATTGTTTTTATATTAAAAAGTTAAGAACGTTCTATGTTAGGCCTTGTTGTCATTAGCGTTGTCTTTACGGTTATTGGCATGATTTTAAGCGGCACGCTTCAGGCTAAGTTTAACAAGTATAGTCAGATGCCGCTTCCCTCAGGGATGACCGGAGCCGAGGTAGCTGCAGCAATGTTACAAGCTTATGGCATCTACGATGTCCGGATCACCTCTGTTGAAGGACGGTTAACAGACCACTACAACCCGGAAGATAAAACTGTTAACTTGAGCTACGACGTATACCATGGGCGAAGCGTTGCTGCGGCAGCAGTAGCAGCACACGAATGCGGTCACGCCGTCCAACACGCTACTGCTTACAGTATGTTGCAGATGCGCTCGCGTCTAGTACCGCTTGTACACATTGCGGCATCTATACAGCAGTATTTGTTCATGCTAGGCTTAGCAGGTTTTGCCATGATGAACAACTCTACCATTATGCTCGTAGTGTTGGCCGCTTTCGGTATCACCTGCCTGTTCAGCTTGATTACGTTGCCGGTAGAATTTGATGCTAGTCGTCGAGCACTCGCCTGGCTAGATCGCGCTGGCATTACGCGCGGTGCGGCGTACGAAGGTGCCAAGGATGCCCTCTTTTGGGCGGCAATGACGTATGTTGCTGCTGCTTTAGCGGCGCTTCTGCAGTTTCTGTGGCTGCTCATGCGCTTCTTAGCTAGCCGCGAGTAAGGGGAAAAGACAGCCTCTCTTTCCTTGCATGAATAAGCAATGCATTGAAAGAGAACAGGTTATCCTTCCCTTTCAGCAGTTGAAAAGGCTGGCGAAGGATGAAAATACTCCACTTTTCTGACACGCACTTAGGCTTCCAAGCCTTTGACCGCGTTCACGAAGATATAGGCGTGAACGCCCGCGAACAGGACATTTACGACGCATTTGAGCGCGTGATTACTCGAGCACTAGAAGAACGGCCTAGCGCTGTAATTCACAGTGGAGACTTCTTCCACCGTCCAAGCCCGAGCAATCGCGCGCTCACTTTTGCTTTTGAGCAGTTGCGTCGCCTGAGTGATGCAGGCATTCCATTAGTGCTCATCGCAGGTAATCACGAAACGCCACGCACCTTTTACAATAGTCCCATACTCCGCGCATTGCGCACTATCCCAAACGTATACGCCATCTGTGGTCAGCAATGGGAGACTTATAGCTTCCATGAGCTAGCCATCCACGGTGTGCCGCATATCAACGACGAGCGGTTGCTGCGAAAGGAATTGGAACGCATGACGCCTATCGATGGCTGTTTTAATCTTCTGCTCCTCCACACTTCTATAGGAAAATCTTTTTTGATGGACGAGTATGGCGAGCAAGCCTTTCCGGCTGAACTTGAAGAGCGCCTTTTAGCCTTTCAGTTTATAGCGCTGGGCCACTGGCACAATATGCAGCGAGTTTCTGTTCACCCAAATGCTTGGTATGCCGGCAGTACAGAGCGCTTAAGCGATGCGGAAATAGGCGTCGAGAAAGGATTTCTTTGGATAAAGGTACATTCGCCATCTGAAGTTGCTGTCTCGTTTGAGCCTCTACCGACACGCTCATGGCTCAAATGTGAAATTAACCGATGCTATGAACGCTCGAGTGAAGAAATTTTACATCAATTGAAGGATTTTGCCCAGCAGAATGATATTTATGAAGCTATTGTGTCGATAAGCCTTGACGACCTTCGGCCCGAACAGAGCATCGAATTTACCAATATGCGTTTGAAAGAGGTCTTTCCGACAGCATTTGAACTCCTTGTTCGCCGGCGCATTTACGCCCCGTCAGGAGGCTCTACTAACTTCGAGCGCCAGCAATTTGAGCAATTAGAAGATATTTTCGCTGGTTTTGTCCGGCAACAGTTGAAGGCTGATCCACAACTTGCTGAACGGCTCATTGCGCGCGCGCTGCCTTATTTTCGTCAGTTTGAAGAATAGCTTTCTCACAAGGCGGTTCATCTCTGTAGCAAAGGGAAAGACTGACTTCTCTGCGGCCAAATCGAGCAGAACTCTTCAAGAAGTAAAATGGCCGAGATAGGGTCTATGCCTCGTCTCGGCCATTGCATAAAGTTGAGGTGTGCGATTGGTCACATCTTCGTTATCCGCTGCACTTCTACGCCGCTAGCACTCTCTAAGCGTAGAAACAACACTCCTAGACGTACGTTTCCGTTTAGGTCAATGACGGTTTGATGATAACCTTCTGCTTGTTGTAAGCGACGCGCATGGATGACGTTGCCTGAGGCATCGGTGAGGGTAATCAAGACTTCGCCTGCTTGAGGCAGATAGTAGGTGGCCTGTATGCGGTCGAGCACTACGTTAGGCCGTACGGATAGTTCGAGCGAGCGACCTCCGTTTAAGCCAGCCGCTTTAGGCCCAATGGGCAGGGGCTGGAAAAACAAGCCGACTTTTGCGGGCGAGAGGTCGCGCTCATAGGCTTCAGCGGCAGTCACACTTGAGCTCATGCGCAAGGAGCGGCTCAACACTCCCGCTTGGTTTGCTCGAAAGACCAATACGAGTGCTCGTGCTTTTAAATTTTTTCCAATAATTGTCGGATCGAGCATGATGGGAGAATACCAACAGGCGCTAATCCGCCCAATTTCGGGGGTAGCAACACATTCTTCGGAGATCAAATCTGGAAAAATGCTCTGTAGGTTAAGTACATCAGTATCGTAATCTAGTGTAAATTGGAAGCCTGCAAGGTTAGCGAGGTCAGGTGTCTGTATGCTAACAATTACTTCATCACCTGCCCTAAACGCCTGGTCTTTCGTTTCAAAAGCCAAGCGCGGCGCATCATTTCGGTCGCTTACGAAGAACGAACTTAAAGAGGTTGCACCAGAGCCATCAAGATCACCAATTTTATATCCGATAAAGTCAGCTTTGGGAGGCGCCATTAGTCCTGAGATACAGAACGGTGGCGTAGCTACTGGCACGGCAGTATTCCAAGGACTGGCTGAGTTGACAAAGGTGAAATGTGCTGGAGCGAAATGCCATACCGAGGTATAGGCAGGAAAGCCCTGCTGTATGCCAAGGATTACTTTAACTAATTGTTGTACGTCGGCAGCATTCAGGCTGCCCGAGTTGTCCACATCGGCTGCTAGGAGATGATAAGGTGAGGTCAGCGGCAGAACGTGGTCTAAATGCGCCGCCAGCAAAAGCACGTCTGCTGTGTTGATGCCAGCTTTTGCCGAAGCGGACAAGGAAGGGATCAGTTGGTACTTGCACCCTGCCTTCAGGCTACCTACCTCATAGATGCCCTTTTGGTTCGTCTGAACAGTAGCAATAGCCTTACTTGCCTGAACGACAGACACTTGAACGTTTGCGATTGGGTCGTCATCAGGTGTAGTGACCTTACCACTGAATTTGTTTGACGGCGGGCAAGAGCCCATGTTGTCCTGCACGTCAATGAATGTCAGACAGAAATCCGCATTACCACTTGCATCACGTCCCCAAATCTCAACGGCCTGAATCCCCAACTCACTGCAGTCGAAAGTCACCGTCTTACTTCCGGCCGGAAAGCCTGAACCTTGACCTGCCTTGCGGATAGCCGTTTGAATTTGGCTCGCCGGCGTACAGTTGTCTTCTACGCGTTGAAGGAAAATCTTTTCGTCTACTGTAATCATCCCCGTCTGCATGATATTCACTCCTAGCCCATTTCTGCAGACAAGAGTCGGAGCTTTGCAGTCATTTATGATGAAATCGTACTTACAAACGCGTTGATTGCCGCAGTTATCGCTAACAATCCACTCTACCTTGTGGGTACCATACGGAAGACCGAACCCCGGAGGAAAATCTATTTGGGCAGAAACAGTGTCCCCAATTACAGTTTGTTGAATGGGCCAGGCATTAGGTGAGTTACTGCCAATAAAAGTCTCTTGCGTACCATTGCCATCCATGTCGAGGAGTAAACAATATCGAATGACTAAGTCGCTCTTCGAGCAAGCGTCTGTCACCCTGATGCGCAAGTTCGCTGGCCCTTCGCAACGATCTACGTGACCATTGTTATACTGGGCTGGATCGTTGTTGGTATAATCGCAGAAAGTGACGGCAGAAGTAGGGCAATCTAGAAAGACCGGCCCTTCTTGGTCTAGCACTGTAATGACTTGAATGTACTGCAAATGACCTCGATTAGCGGGGATGCCGAACAGCGTCGGGCCGATGTCGGAGTCGGGTGGGTTTACGATAAAAACTGGATCTTTGTTAGGGTCGTAGTCGCAGAGGTAAACCAGCGTCCACGTTCGGAGAATTTTTCTACAGCCACCGGTTTGATTAAGTTTGAAAACTTGGTCTTTTACCCCTACGGCTACGGCAAATGGGCATCCAGGGTACTGTTCAATAACCGGATAAATTGTGTCGGCCTTAGCATTGCAGCCGTAAACCGTAAAGTCGTCAGGAAACTTTACGCGATAGTAACCCGTCTGGGCAACGGCATTAATAGCGAAGGCGATGAGCGCGATGAGCAGTAGACGAATATACATATTGCGACCTTTTTTATCCGGCTACGAAGTTACGGCCATCTTAAAGAGATACGGTCTGTGTTGGCAAGGGAGAAAGCGTCGCCCACACGACGTAGTTGTATTTCCCTGTATGTAAGATAACCTGCACTGGTCTTTCTCAAAGAAGGGATAAGGAAGCTAACATCCACGCCGTGACTTTTGTCACACCGTCACTTAAAATGAGGAGACGACCTTTAAGGCGCTTTTTTTTCGCGGGCCTGTGCAAGGTTAGCGTTTTCTTTTACTAGAGATGGCCAAAACGAATTGTTATGAAATACGGCTTTATCATCGATAACCGCAAGTGCATTGGTTGCCATGCTTGCACTACGGCATGCAAAAGCGAGCACGACGTGCCATTAGGAGTTTTCCGCACCTGGGTCAAGCAAGTAGAGAAAGGGAAGTTTCCTAATACGCGGCGGGTATTTTCAGTGCTGCGCTGCAATCACTGTACGGATGCGCCGTGCGTCGAGATTTGCCCGGTAGAAGCACTTTTCATACGCCCTGATGGTATTGTAGATTTTGATAAACGGCGCTGCATTGGCTGCAAGTCCTGCATGCAAGCGTGCCCATATGATGCCTTATATATAGACCCTGACACCCATACCGCTGCCAAATGCAACTATTGTGCACATCGCATCGATCTCGGCTTAGAGCCTGCATGCGTAGTTGTTTGTCCGGAGCACGCCATTATTTCAGGAGATATGGACGACCCAACATCGGAAATCAGCATCATGCTAGCGCGCCACCAAACGACAGTGCGCAAACCAGAGAAGAGCACGAAACCCAATTTGTTCTATATAGACGGCGACGAATTTTCTCTCTCGCCGCTGGCCGCTGAAATTCCAGAGGGGAACCTCTGGAGCGCTCAGGCCCGAGGCGTGGGCCACTACGCTAAGTATACAGAGCGCCTAGCCTGGTCGGGCGAGGATGTTGTGCAGGCATTATTAGAGAAAAGCACTGCTGTTGAAGTGCCTTCCAACGGAGAATTGGCTCCGGTGCGCAATATTGAAGTGCTTACAGGGCAGCCAGGAAAGCGCGTATATAGCATTCCCGATAAGGGAATCATGTGGGGATGGGAAGTCCCTGCTTACGTAACGACGAAGGCCATATCGTCAGGAGCTTATTTACTGGGTGCTGCGCTGTTCATTAGTCAAGAGGCTCAAGGAGGTTCCTTGCTACAGTGGTCGGCGGGTATCAGTTTGGTATTTCTATTGCTTACGACAGCCCTATTGATTAAAGATTTAGACCAGCCCAAGCGTTTCCTGTACGTCCTCTTGCGCCCGCAATGGCGCTCATGGCTGGTGCGCGGCGGCTACGCGCTAACGTTTTTTGGCGGTTTACTAACGCTTCAGCTGGTAGCCACGTGGTTAGGGTGGTCTGACCTAACCCTTTGGCTCACGGCAGGTGGTGTGGTTTTGGCTGTTATTGTAGCCATCTACACAGCGTTTCTCTTTGCCCAAGCTCGCGGGCGCGACTTTTGGCAGAGCCCGATGCTACCGGTGCACATGCTTGTGCACAGCGCAGTAGGCGGAGGAGCCGCTTTGGCTCTTGTAGAGAATGCTCAAATACTTAATCTCAACGGCATACCAGCTCAAGTGCTGGCAGCGGCGCTTGTGGCCAACCTCATCGTGGTAGGCATTGAGCTCATCATGCCTCATCCCACAACCGATGCTAAAGCGGTAGTAAATATGATTCTCCGCGGCCGTTATCGCAGGAGTTTTTGGGCGGCAGTGGTACTAGGCAATATTTTGCCATGGGTAGGTCTATTCTGGTTCGGCTCCGAGCCCATTATCACCACCCTAGCCTGTGCGTTTGCCCTATGGGGCATATATCAACTAGAGAAAATTTGGGTTGAAGCACCTCAACGCATTCCCCTTGCCTAACCTCTTTCACACAGATTTTCTTTTCGATTTAAGTTAACGAATTAAAAATCAGGCTATACATATGCCGACTATTGTTGAAAAAATTGCTGAATCGTTGGGAATCATTCCCAAACTAACTCGAGGAGACGACGCATTACCTCGCCTGCAAGCGGGTAGCGGTCTTGTAAACTATCCGCCGCCTGAGCGCTGGCATAACTGGACAGAGTATGAGGCAAAGGCATGGCCTCGACGCGAGAAACGCACTTACGACATTGTGCCTACGACATGCTTCAACTGCGAGGCTGCGTGTGGGCTCCTAGCATATGTAGATAAAGAAACTGGCCAGGTGCGTAAGTTTGAGGGAAATCCCTATCATCCTGGCTCTCGCGGACGCAATTGTGCTAAGGGGCCAGCTACAATTAATCAAATTACCGACCCTGACCGGATCCTTTACCCGCTACGCCGAGTGGGAAAGCGCGGCGAGGGTAAATGGGAACGTGTCTCATGGGACGAAGTGCTGGACGACTTAGCAGGCCGTATTCGAAAGGCATTGCAAGAGCGCCGTCACAACGAGATCGTCTATCATGTAGGCCGCCCGGGCCACGAGGGCTATATGGACCGCGTTTTACAAGCCTGGGGCGTAGATGGCCATAATTCTCACACGAACATTTGCTCCTCCGGTGCGCGTTTCGGTTATGCCATCTGGCATGGTTACGACCGCCCGTCACCAGACCACGCGAATGCCCGCGCCATCTTGCTAGTGTCTGCCCATTTGGAGTCTGGACATTACTTCAATCCTCATGCGCAACGCATCATCGAAGGCAAGATGAAAGGCGCAAAACTCATTGTCATGGATCCTCGCCTGTCAAATACGGCCAGTTTGGCCGACTACTGGTTGCCCACCTATCCAGGTTCTGAGGCCGCTGTGCTACTGGCTATGGCCAAGATCATCATAGACGAAGGTCTTTACAACCGCGATTATTTAGAGAATTGGGTGAATTGGCAGCAATGGCTAGAAACCGCATATCCGAATGAACCTGTTGTTTTCGAAAAATTTATTGAAAAACTCCAAGAGACATATGCTGACTACACGCCCGAATTTGCAGAGAAGGAGAGCGGTGTGAAAGCCTGCGTTATTCGCGAAGTCGCCATCGAGATTGGAAAGGCAGGTACCCGTTTTGCTACCCACAACTGGCGCTCGGCCGGAGCAGGCAACCTAGGCGGTTGGGCAGTGGCGCGTTGTTTGCACTTCCTCAACGTGTTGACAGGTTCTGTTGGCACAGAGGGTGGTACGAGCCCAAACGATTGGAACAAATTTAAACCCAAGTTTTTCGACCAGCCGCCTGCTCAAAAGTTTTGGAACGAACTTCATTTTCCGAAGGAGTATCCGTTGGCCTTCTTTGAAATGTCCTTTCTTCTGCCGCATTTCCTCAAGGAGAGACGCGGCCGCCTGGATACGTACTTTACCCGTGTCTTCAATCCGGTATGGACATATCCGGATGGTTTCATGTGGATAGAAGCACTAAAGGACGAAGAAGCCATCGGTTGCCATGTGGCCCTTACTCCCACTTGGAGTGAGACAGCGTATTTTGCTGACTACGTTCTGCCCATGGGACATGCCTCTGAGCGTCATGATTTAAACACGTACGAGACTCATGCAGGCGTGTGGATTGCCTTCCGCCAGCCTGTTTTGCGCGAGGTAGCGCGTCGAAAGGGCCTCAATCCGCGTTTCACCTACGAAGTGAATCCTGGCGAAGTGTGGGAAGAAGACGAGTTTTGGATCGAACTTTCCTGGCGAATTGATCCAGACGGTTCGCTAGGCATACGCAAGCATTTCGAGTCACCCTATCGGCCTGGCGAATGCGTAACTGTAGATGAGTATTATCAATACATCTTTGAGCATACGCCAGGGCTGCCTGAAACAGCAGCAAAGGAGGGCCTCACACCTCTAGAGTACATGCGCAAGTACGGCGCTTTCCTGGTAGAAAAGTCTGCCTATCTCAAGAATGAGGAACTTCTTAGTGAAGAGCAGTTAGCTGGCTCCTATACTGACCCCAAAACGGGATTGATCACTAAAAATGGGAAGGCCATTGGAGTCATGGTCAAGGGTAAACCCTGTGTAGGCTTTCCTACTCCTTCAAGGAAACAGGAGTTTTTTAGCCAAACGATGATTGACTGGAAATGGCCAGAATATGCCCTTCCTACCTACATCAAAAGCCATATCCATCCCGACAACATAGACTACGCGAAGGGCGAATTTCCCTTGCTGCCCACTTTCCGCTTGCCTGTACTCATTCACTCGCGCTCGGGCAATGCTAAGTGGCTCTACGAGATTGCTCATCGAAACCCGATTTGGATGCACCCCTCCGATGCTGAGCGTTTAGGAGTGAAGACGGGATCGTTGGTACGCGTGTATACCGATATAGGCTACTTTGTAGACAAGGTTTGGGTTACAGAGGGCGTCAGACCAGGCGTTCTTGTGTGCTCTCACCATTTAGGCCGCTGGCGCCGTCCACAAGATGCTCCTGGGAACCGCTGGGCTACAGCGACGGTACACATTGAGGAAGACGGAAAAGGCTGCTATCGCATGCGTCAAATTCGCGGCATCACGCCCTTCAAAAGTACGGACAAAGACAGCGCTCGCATTTACTGGAGTGATGGCGGCGTCCACCAAAACATTACTTTCCCTGTTCATCCTGATCCTATTTCCGGCATGCATTGCTGGCACCAGAAGGTGCGCGTCGAAAAGGCACATCCTGAAGATCAGTACGGCGATATCTTCGTAGACACGAACAAGAGTATGGAAGTGTATCGTCAGTGGCTTGCAATGACGCGCCCTGCTCCGGGGCCTAATAATCTGCGCCGTCCTCTTTGGATGAAACGGGCGCTACGCCCAGTGGACGAAGCGTTCTATTTTCCTGTAGAGGCGGCTTCTTAACGCCGTTGGGCATCTGCCTAAGCACGGGGATGGCTTTCTCTCAACAAGCCATCGAGCGCTAAGAAATGTGTACTATGCGGGTAAAGGAATTTTTTCAAGAGCAGTTCCGCAATATCGTAGAGGAGGTAAAGTCTACCCTCCCAGAAGATATTCACTTTGACTTTCGCAAGCACGTGCTGCCGCTGTTTTTCCCTTTTTTGGCTTGGAAGCACGAGTTGCGCAATCGCGAAACATTAAAGGCGGACTTAATGGCAGGACTTGTAGGCGCTATCATCGTACTGCCGCAAGGTATTGCCTTTGCCGCTATTGCTGGCCTTCCCCCAAAGTATGGCCTCTATACAGCTATTGTAACGCCAATTGTCGCAGCGCTGTTTGGTTCTTCAAGGCACCTCGTTTCCGGTCCCACTACGGCCATTTCAATTGTGGTGTTTGCCTCGGTGAGTCAGTTTGCCGCTCCTGGATCGCCAGAATATATCTCGAAGGTTCTGTTGCTAACTTTTTTGGCGGGAGTTATTCAGCTGACTTTTGCCTTGGCTCGATTAGGGCGCTACATCAGTTTTGTGTCGCACACGGTAGTGGTTGGCTTCACGGCAGGTGCAGCGGTGCTCATTATGACGAACCAGCTACGTGGCGTATTGGGTTCGCCGATCGACAACAGCAAGGGTTTCGTAGGCATTTGGCAACAGGCTTTTCAATACCTCGACCAAGTCCACCTGCCCATCTTTGCTGTTGCCGCTTATACGCTTTTTGCTGCCATATACGTGCGCAGGCACTTTCCAAGATTGCCACACTTACTTGTGGCCTTGCTGTTTGGTACAATCTTAGCTTGGGGCATTGGTGGGCCTGATGCAGGCATTCCTTTTGTCGCTGAAATTCCTCGGGCCCTGCCGGCTTTTTCTTTGCCAAATTTGACAGATGGCACTTATCGGGGGCTTTTGAGCAGCGCTTTCGCTATTGCTCTATTGGGGCTTATTGAGGCGGTTGCCATTGGAAAAGCTATCGCCCTTAAATCTGGACAGTCGATTGTGGCCAATCAGGAGTTTTTCGGCCAAGGGCTATCAAACATCATTGGTAGTTTCTTCTCCTGCTATGCAGGCTCGGGTTCCTTTACTCGGTCGGGGGTGAATTATGAAGCCGGAGCACGCACTCCCATGTCGGCCATATTTGCCGCGCTGTTTGTGCTTCTCGTCGTACTGACTCTTGGGCCTTTTGCCCGTTACCTGCCCTCTCCTGCACTTGCAGGCCTTATCATGCTCATTGGATGGGGGCTCATAGATTTTAAGCATATTCGAGAAATCCGAAAAGCAAGCAAACAAGACAACCTCATTTTAGGGGTCACCTTCTTTGCTACGCTCTTCTCCGAGCTAGAATTTGCTGTTTATATTGGAGTGCTTCTTTCTCTGTACTTCTTTTTGAAGAAAACTTCTCAGCCTAACATCGCCATCATGGCTCCGGATCCAGATCATCACCGTCATCAGATCATCAACGTATTGCGTAAGGATGTGCCGCAATGTCCCCAGTTGAAGATTATTCGCATCGATGGTCATCTTTATTTTGGGGCTATAGACCACGTATCTGCTGTCTTGCGCGAGATGCGAAAAGGTCCAGAAAAGTATCTACTTATTTTGGCCAATGGAATTAATTACGTAGACCTAGATGGAGCCGAATGGCTCGCCCGAGAAGCTGCTTTTTGGAAAAAGAAAGGAGGTGGATTATATGTGGTACGCCTCAAGATCATAGCCCAGGATATAATGGAAAGCGGGGGATTCATGGATAAAATCGGACGCGACCACTTCTTCACCTCAAAGACAGATGCTATCCAGGCTATTTACCAAAAATTGGATGTAGAAATCTGTAAAAAGTGTCCCTATCGCGTCTTTTTGGAGTGTGCTAATGACCCGCGCCTACCTCTTTTAAACGGGAAGAAGTCACTAGAGCGAGCAGGTGAAAAGGCAATGGTGTGAGTTGGCCAATTTCCTCGCAGCGAATGTCTAGGCAGCTACTCCTGCCAGTAGACGCGCTTGACTCGCCCAGCGATATGCGTAAGTACTTCGTAGGGAATGGTTTGTAAGCAATCGGCTAGTTCTTGCAGAGATGGTTGCTTGCCAAAAATAATGACCTCGTCTCCTTCTTGGGCCTTTGGGATATCTGTGACATCCACCATAGCCATGTCCATGCAGATGTTGCCCACTGTAGGAGCGCGTTGGCCGCGAATAAGTACCGAGAAACGGCCGTTTCCAGCCAATCGCGAAAAGCCATCCGCATAGCCAATGCTAATGGTTGCAATTCGGCTAGGGCGTTCGAGTCGTCCTCTGCGGCCATAACCTACGGTTGCACCGGGTGGCAAGCACTTGATCTGGCTGATAGTAGCTTTGAGGGTATGCACTGGTCGCAGTTCACCCTCCATGCATTTGGGCGCTATGCCATAAAGACCAATTCCTAAGCGCACCATATCGAAATGATATTCTGGGAAACGAGCAATTCCTGCGGAATTAACCAAGTGGCGCAGAGGGCGGTAGCCTAGTGCTTCGGCGATACCTTCGTAAAGGCGGATAAACGTCGCAGCTTGAGTATGCGTAAATTCGTCGTGTTCGGGTTCATCGCTCCCTACGAGATGAGAAAACACAGACTGGACGCGGAGATTGGGATACTGGCGCAGCCGTTCGATTGCTTGGGGCAAATCCGAAGCCATCAAGCCAAGGCGATGCATACCAGTGTCTAGTTTTAAATGAATAGGCAGCACCCGATGCTTACCTGTAGCTTGAATGAGGGCATCAAGCAAAGATATGCTATATACTTCAGGCTCAAGACGGTAGCGAAACAGCGCATCGAAACTGCTGGGTTCAGGATTGAGCACTAGAATCGGCAACTCAATTTTTGCTTGTCGAAGCTCGACACCTTCGTCGGCATAAGCTACGCCTAAATAGTCTACGCGATGAACAGCCAGAGCACGAGCCATTTCTATGGAACCACTTCCATAACTGGCGGCTTTGACCATGACCATGAGGCGCGTGCCTGTTTTTAAGCGGCGGCGAACAGCCTGGAGGTTGTGGGCTAAAGCGTTGAGATCTACCTCTAGCACTGTTCGATGTGCTCTTTGCTCTAGTCGCTGTACTACACGTTCTAACGAGAAGAAGCGAGCTCCCTTGACAAGGATGAGTTCATCTCGAAATGCGTGATTTCCTATATCTTGCAGCAGCGCAGCAGTGCTAGGATAAAATGCCATCTGCACCTCGGGCGTAAGCCCTTGCGCCAGTAAGGGCACATCTGTACCGACGCCTATTACTCGCCTTACGCGATATGCTAGGAGCATCTGAGCTATCTCAGTATACAATTGCTTTTTCCCTCCTCCTATCTGTAAGAAATCGGATAGAATGACCGTAATTGGGCCCTCTGGCCAGTGTTGGCGTGCGAGCTGCAGGGCGATGCGCAAAGAGGCCGGGTCGTTACTATAGGCGTCATCAAGCAAGGCACACTGATTAATGCCTACTTTCCAAGATAGCCGCATATCCACTGGTTCTAAGCGGTTTAATCGCTGGCCAAAGGCACCGACAGGTATTCCTATAGCCAAGAGGGCGGCGATGCAATGGCAGGCATTCTCTAAGGAAGCCTCATCAGAAAAAGGTAAAGAGAAACGTCGGCGTACGGTTTCGCCTTCGGCCTTTTTCCACTCCATATGGAAGAACCATCCACCGCGCCCATCAGCTCCGAGGCGGATATCTAGAAACAAAACATCGGCATTTCGACCGCTTTTCGACCAAGAAAAGAGGCGCCGCCCAGGCTTTTGTTGCGCCCATGTTCGCGCAGCCTCGGCAATGAGCGCGTGGTCAGCGCAGAAAACGAGAACCTCGGCCGTATCGAACAGGCGCATCTTCTCCTGCAACTTAACCTCGTCGGAGGGGAACCCTTCCCGATGAGCAGGGCCAAGATTAGTAAAAATACCAATATTAGGGCGGATGATTCGCCCTAATCGCTCCATCTCACCCATCCGCGAGATTCCCGCCTCAAAAATCCCTAAAGTGTGCTGCGGGCCAATCGCCCACACGGAAAGCGGAACGCCTACTTGTGAGTTGTAGCTCTTAGGACTGCGTACTATACGTTCTCGACGCCCAATAAGTTGGGCCAACCACTCTTTTACGATAGTTTTTCCGTTGCTGCCAGTAATACCTACTACGCGAAGAGAATGACGCTGGCGATGGTACGTCGCCAAGGTTTGGAGAGCACTTAAAGTGTCGTCTACCAACAGCACGGAGGCATCGGGCATGTTCTCCAAAGCGACTTCCCGACTGACGACAAACTGTCGCACGCCCGCTCGATAGGCCATTTCTAAAAAGGAGTGGCCGTCGTGTCGCTCTCCTACTATGGCGAAAAATAAACCGCCCTCTACTTGAGCAATACTTCGACTATCCAGCAACAGATGCGAAACCTTTCCTTCCGAAACTCTCCACTGCAACCGCCGCGCTCCAAGCACCTGCTCTACCTCTGTTAACGAATACGCCATAGCCTACTTAATCCGGAAATACGAAAAGCGCCCCTGCTTCACCTCATTAAGGCAAGGACGCTTTTACGAGGTATCGAGCGGATTCGAACCGCTGTAGCAGGTTTTGCAGACCTGTGCCTAACCGCTCGGCCACGATACCACACTTCAAAAGTCGAGAGGCAAAGGTAAGACACGCTTCAGAATTATGCGCAGCATCTGTGGCATAAAAAATTTTCCTCCTCACGTAGGCTATGAATTGAACAAAACAAACAATTTACAATCAAACTTGTACAGAATGTAACGGTTACTGCGGTTGCTCTGCCAACCACCGCCACAAGGCTGCAGCATGAAGCGCCTGGGCAACACCCTCATTACACAGGGTGTGCCACAACTCTTCTCGGCTTAACAAACAAACGCGAAGGTCTTCAGTAGGCTCTGATTCGGGTAGTTGAAGCTGCTCTACGTCTGTGGCCAAGAAGATATGGCACCAATTGGTGTGCGTCCCGGGATTGACACAAGCGCGGAAATAAAATCGCCATTGACCGCCACCATAGCCAGTCTCCTCCAGCAGTTCGCGTTGGGCGTTTTCTAACAGCGACATGTGTCCATCGGCCACGCCGGCAGGTAGCTCGTAGTGCACCTGCTGTAAACCGTGCCGATATTGCCGAACAAGCACCAGGTGTTTGTCGCGCGTTAGAGCCAACACTGAGACCCAATCAGGGCATTCAAAAACAAAGTAGTTGGGAATGCGTGCACCCGTGGGTAACAAGACGCTATCTTCGCGCAGGCACAAATATGGCCGGCATTCATACACGTAACGGCTCTTCTCAATGAGCCAGGGCTGCGGATCAGATACCATAGACTACTTGGAAAATGCTGCAAACGCTATTCTTGCAAGACAATGGAGCAACCCTGGCAAAGTTGAGGGAAATGTTCAACTTAATTCACCTGTTCAACCAGGCGGTTACAGAATGGTAGATGTGTTTCCAGATAAGCTATCCGCCCCTTATGACCAGTTGAATGTGCCGATCTTTTCCTCAGAGTCGTTTGTTTGTCTTCTGCACTGAAAAAATGTTCTCAGGCTACATGAGCACACTGTTGAAGTTCGGGTTTGTCCTAGGGTTGTCTGTAGTTAATGCCATTTTCGGACTGGGACAAGATTCACTCAATATGATCCGATTGGCGCAGTGGAATGACACTACGCTACCCGTTGCTTCGCCAGGCAATTTGAAAGTGAGGTATAGCGGTTGCTGGGGTTTGGCGGTCAACGGCCGCGAATATGCTATCCTTGGAGGTGCACGTCACGTGTTGGTCTTCGACGTCACTGTACCCACTGATCCTCAACTAGTTGGTAAATTTGAGGGCACTACCAGCACAGTATGGCGCGAATTTAAGTCCTATAAAAATCGCGTATACGCCGTCTCAGATGCTACAACAGAAGGATTGATGATCATAGATTTTTCTCGAGCTCCAGATTCCATCGTTCAGACCTATTTCTCTAATGAACTCTTCTCCTCTGCGCATACGATCACCCTCGATACTGTGTCAGGTCGCATTTACTTGAATGGATCCAACATCGCCATTCAGGGGCTAGCCATTCTTGATGTAAGTCAAGATCCGGATAGGCCCGTTCTCATAGGTAAATATGCGCTACCAGGAGGTTATGTCCACGATTCTTACGTGCGTGGAGATACACTTTATGCCTCATGTGGATTCAACGGGTATTTTATCTACGACTGTCGAAATGCGGGCGTAGAAGCCCCTAAAACTATCGCTAGCCTGCCGCCTACCGGTGGTTATCACCACAACAGTTGGCTCTCCTCCGATGGTCGGTATGCTTATCTCACGGAAGAAATTCCTTGGGGTCGACCGATCTTAGTCGTAGATTTAGAAAAGATGGCCGATAATGACCTAGTCATTCGCACCTCTTTCCTCGACCCACTTCTTCCGCCAGACGGTACTTATGCCATTCCACATAATGTTTACATAAAAGACAATTTGCTATTTAATTCGCAATATGAAGATGGTCTACTGGTTTATGATATCAGTAATCCTGTGGAACCGAAATTAATAGCCTACTACGACACGCATCCACAAAATACGACCTACAACACTTACTTTGGCTGCTGGGGAAACTACCCATGGTTACCCTCAGGTACCATTATTGCAGGTGACATGCAAAATGGCCTTCAATTGTTGCGCCTCAAAGAAGCGGTAGGAAAACAGCTCGAGCTGAAACAGGTCTTAGTACGCCTCTATCCTAATCCAGCGACGGATTTTCTTCATGTGCGTTGGGAAGGAAGTGCGTTTCCTGCTCGTGTGCGGCTTTGGAACGCTGTAGGTCAACTAGCTTTCGACCAACTTTGGCCGGAAGGAAAGGAAACGTTGCTCATTCCTACAGTCCACTTACCTGCGGGTCTCTATACGGCAGAATTTTTAATACCCTTTTATCCGTCTATCAACCAACGCATCGCAATATTGCATTAAAAAGCGCAGGAGGAATGCAAATAATTCCCTAGCAGGCTTTTCAGCGGCGCGACCTCTTGTCCTTCTGTTTCCTCAATCCTAGATCCTCCCAGACCCTCCAGTCTTTTATGGAACGGCGTTCGCGTTTGGCAAAGATGTAACGCACAGATATGGCCGATCCGTTCCAGTTGAAGCCACCTCCTCCGTTAAGATGGAATTCGGGTTTCCAATCTATAGAAACGTTAATGCGGCCCAGGGAAAGCTCTGCTCCACCGATGAACGTGGCGCCGTAAATATTCTCACCATAGGGATCTTCACGGCGCAAGGGCTCATTGTGCCAATAATAGTGCGCTCCAGCACCATAGTAAATGTTGATGCCTCGGAAAAGGATACGATGGTGTTTCTCAGCCAATAGTGTAGCGCCCAAATTGCGCGAGCCAATAGAAGTATGTAGAATGCCCTCTCCTGCCCATCCATCGCCGATGTATTGTTTCACAGTTAAGTTCAATCCTTTGTCAATGCGAATACCACCTGCAGTTTTGTAAGACTGGGCCAAGAGAGCTCCTGTACAGACGACAAAGAAGAGTGACAAAGCAAAAATGCGCGCGTACTTCATGTCCATTGCGATTTGTTACCCACTTTATGTAGCACTTACTTGAAAGGTAACCTCTCCAATAAAGGACAATTAAAAAAATCGCCGCGAATCAATAGTCGATTTGCGGCGGGCGCTGGGAAAGACCAACAAAGGCGGCCTTTTACTCTTCTTCCTCGTTGAAGAAAACCTTCTGACGGTACTTAATTTTTTCGACGGGCTTGAGCTTTTTCTTTTTGTGGGAAGACTTGTGGTTAGTGTACGGGCGTTCGTCGGAAGACCGTGCATCCTTTTTGTTTTTTTCCTCGTGTCGCATGGCCAAAGGAATTGAACAAAGAACAGACAAAAGCTAGCAAAACACAGGCTTTAACCTACAAACGGCAATTCACCGCATTCTAAGTGCACACAAAAGTGCACATTTTTGACAAACGAGCAATAGGAGCAAGTGTTAAAATTTGGAAGCGGTGGAAATTTCTTCCTTTACTGGTATTTCTGGAACAGGAAACGGCGGCTTCTGAGTAGAGTCCCTCTCTTCACTAACGAGCAGGTTTATCCCTCGCAGAGTTGGCTTTTTGAGCGAGGCGATGACTCCAATGGCCAGGAGCACACCAATTACGGTCAAGGAGACCAATTCATGAATGTGAATGTGTAGCGGGAGAAGAATCATCTTTAGACCGATGAAAGAGAGAATGGCTATCATACTGTAATTGAGGTAAACAAAGCGGTCGAGCATGTTCGACAACACAAAAAACAAGGAGCGAAGCCCTAGGATTGCGAAGATATTGGAAGAGAAAACAAGAAAGGAATCGGTTGTAATGGAAAACACCGCTGGAACAGAATCAAGGGCGAACATGATATCGCTAGTCTCAATCACGAGCAGTGCAACGAGCAAAGGCGTAGCCACACGACGACCACCTTCTACAGTGAAAAATTGGCCGCCATCGTAGCGACTGCTAATGGGGTAAAAGCGCCGAAGGAACCGCGTAATGCCGTGGTCAGAAGGCGCCTCCTCTACAGCCTCGCTATTGCGCCACATCTTGTATGCCGACCACAGGAGAAGCGCACCGAAAAGGTAAAATAGCCAAGTGAAGTAATGCACGAGCGCCAGGCCTATACCGATTAGCAAGCCGCGGAAGACCAGCACACCCAAAATCCCCCAGAAAAGGACGCGATGTTGATATGCCTTCGGCACGCGAAACTGGGCAAACACGAGCGCCATGACGAAGAGGTTGTCCATGCTTAAGGACTCCTCAAGAAGATAGGCCGTTAGATACTTCACCGCAGCTTCGCGCCCATCCATAGGCTCGCGCGGAGAGAGCCCTAGCCCGAACCACTTGTATTCGTAAGCGAAGTAGACAAAAACGTCGAAAAGGAGTGCCAGGCCTATCCACAGGGCAGAAGCAAAAAGAGCTTCGCGCGCAGTAGGTACACGAGCCTTGCGATTAAATACACCTAAATCAAGGGCCATTAGGGCTATGATTAAAGCCACAAATCCGACCCATACATATGAAGCAATCATGCCTTTTCAAAATTAAGGCGCCAAAAGTAGGACACCCAGAGATTGCGAATGAAAAAATGAACATCTTTGCCTACTAAGAGGCTTTAATCGCGCAAACAAGGCCTTGAGAAAATGCATCTTTCTACACCAAGAGAATCATTCAAACAGCGACTACGGTGCTTATGTTTTTAAAAAAGCGTGTTCTAAAATTCTTTTTCATTGCGATTTGTTTAAACTGCTTTGTCATAGGATTCGCTCAACGTATATCTTCGAACGATTCAACGGAGAACAAGAGCCACCACAACAATCGTTCCCAAAATTTTGAGAGAACTACCGTAGCTTCCGACACAGTGAACGGCTATTTTTTTCGATGCATTTACTGCGACCCAATACCTTCTTCCAAGGCTAGAAAATTATTAGAGCGCGAGGGCGTTCAGTTTCTTAGTTACCTCCAGCGAAATACCTATTTGGTGGCCCTGCCCGTGGGCTTTAAGGAAGAGCGCTTGGCTCGAATTAACGCGCGGCGCGTATGGCGCCCTACTCCTTTCGAGAAAATGAATGCCAATCTTCTAGAAAAGCCATACGGAGCCTGGGCTACAGAGGGCGAATACCTCCACCTATACATACAGGTGTATCCTCAGCTGCGAATTGAGCAGGCAGCGGCGCGTTTGCGTGCCTTAGGTTATCGCGTCGTAGAGGAAGGGAATCAGAATGGTTTCTTGCACATATGCATCCCTGAGAGTGACCTAGAAGCTGTTGCAAATCTCCCTTTTGTCCGCTACTTAGAGTTAATGCCTCCGCCTTCTACACCGGAAGACATCCAAGGTCGCTCGATGCACCGGGTAAGCTTGTTGGACATGGACTCTCCATTGGGCAGGCGTTACGATGGCCGTGGCGTGGCAGCAGTTGTGCGCGATGACGGGCCACTTGGGCCGCATATCGATTTTCAAGGGCGCTATACTGACTGGTTTTCTGCGGAGGAAGGCTCTGATGGCATTCACGGCGACGGTGTAGCGGGTATCCTAGGTGGGGCAGGCAACCTCAACCCTCTCATGCGAGGTATGGCAACCGGCGTATACCTTTATACAGTTCGCTATCGATCTAGTTTTCAGGATGCAACCCTGAGCCTGCATACTGAGCGCGGCGCCACGCTTACAAATACGTCCTATTCAGACGGATGTAACCGCGGCTATACTTTAAGTGCGCAAACGGTAGAAAGACAATTGTACGACTTTCCTTATCTAATGCATGTGTTTTCAGCAGGTAATGAGGGGGCTACGGATTGCAACTACGGCGCAGGGCCGGGCTGGGGAAACATTACGGGCGGTCATAAGGTAGCCAAAAATGCTATCGCCGTGGCCAACTTGCGCGCAGATGGCACGCTGATGCATACTTCGAGCCGCGGTCCTGTACACGACGGACGTTTGAAGCCCGATTTGGCTGCTCACGGCCAAGGGCAAACCTCGACTGCTCCTGACCACAAATACCGCACTTTCGGAGGAACTTCTGCCGCAGCGCCAGGCGTAGTAGGTGTATTAGCTCAATTAACGCAGGCATTTCGAGAACATTTTGCCGGCGAACAGCCGCCTGCGGCTTTGCTTAAAGCAGCCCTGCTTAATACGGCTAATGACTTGGGAAACCCAGGGCCAGATTTTCAATTCGGCTTTGGTTTAGTAAACGCCTGGCGCGCCTATCGCCTCCTTACTGAAAGGCGCTGGCTCACTGCCGAAGTCGACCACAAAGGTTGGATTGAACACGCCCTAACTATACCACCTAATGTCCAGCAGGTGCGCATTCTTCTTTATTGGCCCGACCCACCCGCTGAAGCGGGTACGCAACGGGCGCTTATTAACGACTTAGACTTGAGGGTAATGAACCCTGTCGGCCATGTTCATTTGCCACTTGTACTCGACCCTACGCCTAATCCCAACGCCCTGAGTGCTCCAGCAAAACCTGGACGCGACTCGATCAATAACGTAGAAGAAGTTACCATATCCAATCCTGCGGCAGGCAACTATACAGTTCGCATTCATGGCTTTGAGGTGCCTCTCGGCCCACAGCTCTACTATCTCGTATGGGATTTTCTATACGACAGCCTCAAACTCATTTATCCTGCTGGCGGCGAAGGTTTGGCTCCTGGTGACACCTGCCGCATTCACTGGGATGCTGTGGGCTCTGCAGAGCCGTTCTCGCTTCAATACTCCTTGGACGACGGACAAACTTGGCTGCCGATTCAAACCGTTGGCGGCGATAAACGCATGCACGATTGGATCGTGCCTAAGGTCGTAAGTGCTCAGGTGCGTGTACGTGTATTGCGCGGACATCAGCACGATATGTCTGAGCTACCGCTGAGCATTGTACCCGTGCCCACCGGCCTAAAGGTAGAACGCGTATGTCTAGACTCGGCCACCTTGTCTTGGGCTCCAATCAATGACACTTTGCAATATGACGTTTATCTGCTGGGAGAGAAGTATATGGAAATCGTCTCCACAACCACAGTGCCTTGGGCAACTATACCCATAACGAACGTGGGTCAGGAGATGTGGTTTTCTGTCCGGGCTTCCAATCCCTCAGGGCTAGCGGGCCGCCGAGCGGTAGCGATCTCCTGGAAGGGAGGCCTGTTGAACTGCCCCCAACCTCACAATCTGGCCCTGAACGCAATCTTGTCGCCTCAAAAGTCCGACATCGAAGCTGCCGTGTCCTGCGAACCAACTCTATGGCCTGTACGCATCAGTATTAGCAACGAGGGCACTCTTCCTGCCGAGGGTGCGTTCGCCTGGTATCAGTTAAATCAACTCCCTCCCGTTGCAACACCTCTGCCTACTCTGCTGCCAGGGACTACGGCAGAAGTCGTTTTCTCTTCACCTTTGGTTATCGCTGAAAATGGCTCCTATTTGCTGCGCGTGTGGACTTCCCTTCCTGGAGAGCGCGTCTTTTTCAATGACACTATTAGCCTGAAATTCCAAGCTGCTGTGGAGCCTCTTAATCAATATTTTAGTGAAGGTTTTGAAGCCTCTGTTTTCCCACCTACGGCTTGGACGGTAGTTAACCCAGACGATGAAGTGGGTTGGCGGCGCTTCTCCTTGGCCATCGGGTCGAATGGGCAGCTTACGTCAGCTGTGTTCATGAATTTCTATGCGTATTCGGCTGAAAAGGAAAGGGATTACCTCTATTTACCTCCTCTCGACTTAAGCCAGTTGCCCTCGGCTCGCCTCGTCTTCGATTGGGCATATGCCCCTTACGATTCATTAGTGTCGGATAGTTTAGTTTTGGAGGCCTTTTCTGAGTGCAATTTGAGTAGGCCTGTGCGCTTGTGGGCCCGCGGAGGGTCTAGCTTAGCTACCCACCCGACGACTACTTCCTCTTTCTCGCCTGCTCATTCTAGCCACTGGCAACGGGCAAGCATTCCTCTAGATGCCTTTGCTGGTCAGCGGATCATCCTCCGATTTACTGCAGTAAACGATTATGGAAATAATCTCTTCCTAGACAATGTGGGCATCATAGAAAAGGACACCTCCCGGCCGTATGCGCGTATCCTAGCTTCGGTAGACACCTTGTGCCGAGTGATAGACACCGTCTGGTTCAGGGCAGCAGATGAGAACAAAAATCACATGTACCAATGGTTTTTCGGGGCCGCCGCTCAGCCGAATGCTGCCAGCGGACCGGGCCCTCACGCTGTTCGGTTTTTTCTCGCAGGTCTGCATCGAGTTCGCCTCGTCGTCTCTCACGGCAACGAAACCGACACTGCATATTACGCTTTATTCGCCTTCGGAACGGCTTCCGCAAATTTTTCCTGGACGGCTAGCCAGAATTCAGTGTCGTTTCTGAATACTAGCACCATGGCGGAGGCATTTGAGTGGGACTTCGGCGATGGAAATACGAGCACGGCAGTAAATCCTCTGCATACTTATGCGCTCCCTGGCCAGTACACCGTAAGGCTAAACGCTTACAACCGCTGCTCGCCGACGCCCTCTGTTCACGCGAAAACTATAGCCCTGAACTTTGTTGGTACTCAGGAACCTCAGGAAATTGAACTGGTGCAAGTATTGCCCAACCCCAACTCAGGCTCTTTTAAAGTGCAAATTGCAACTCAACGACCTACCCAGGTGCACCTCGAGTTGCTCGACCCTCAGGGCCGAGTCGTTGAAAAACGCACAGAGAATTTATCTGCAAGACAGAATATTGTTAGTTTTGATCGGTCTTTGCCTCCCGGTGTCTACCTTCTGTATTTACGCACGCCCACAGGAATGTTTATCCAACGCATCACTATTACGTCTTAGGGCTTTGTTGCCAAGCACCGCTTATCGGATGTTGAGAGAAATTTCGTCTATGCCAGAGGATATAAAGCATAGACAAACGATCTGCTGCACAAAGAGACCTAAGCCTGTTGAAAATAACGGCAAAAGAAATGAACTTTACGAATGTCGGTTTGTATGGGTAGCGCCGCTATGCTGTAGCGGGTATGTCGAGCCTACTGACAAACGTCTCCCGCCGGAATAGTTCCCGACACCGGCAATCAGGTTTTCAAAGGGATGCAAGTATTGGCGGCAGCAAAAGCCTCTACCTTGCAGACAACACGCTAAACGGACATTCTATGCCGCTTTACGTAACATGAGTAAAATACACCAAAGAGCTCATCTCCCCTTCCGACGTTTGGCTTCTTCCTCAATAATACGCTCCCAGGCTTCAATTTCGCGCAATTGGCGCCTGTATTTGTAGTACCGCCACCCCTGAACAATTGACTTGCGAAAGACCACAAGCAACAACGCCACAGCACCCAATGCGAGAAGGATAGGAAGGCGATTTGGGCGGTCTATCTCGATGATGTTCATCTCGCGTAGAAGTAGCGTACTGAAGTCTCCTGTGTAAACTTCCAAGGTATATAGCCCGTCCGGGCAGACAGTGCAAGCAGCCTTACTCAGAGCAACAACAGTATCTGTGTGGGAAACCAAGTATCGCATTCGCGTAATGCGGTCTTGTAGTAGGTAGACCATGAAAGGAGGCGTTCCACCTACGAAGCGAATAGTAAAAAGGTCTTTCGTTTGCCCAACGAGAGACACTTGCACCCTTGCAAACGGTTGCAACGTGCGCGGCTGATTAAAGGGAGCAGACTTACCTACATCAGCCAACGTAAACGCCGTAGCGGTGTCGCTCAAAGCACTCAAAGTGAGTTGATAGCGACCGGGAGAGATATTCTCTATCTTCCATTGCCATCGGTCGGCCTGCGAAGTATCTATAACTGGATTAACGGCGTACTCGAGCACATAAGTGACCTGTTTGGGCGCCTTTGCTTGAGGCAGGCTAGCACTAAGAGGAACTTCGCGCAGGGCTTTTTGAACATTAGGAGATTGTGGGCTTGAAGTTCGATACTGATCTATGAAGTCAATCAAGGCGCGAATGCGTTGCACAGAATCCGGAACGCCTGTTGCCTTGGCATAGGCGTCATTTTCGGCTTTTTGAGCTGGCGTAAGTGGAGGTTCTGTCGGTGGCGATGGAACGGGCGCTGAGCGGACAGGAGTATCGGGTATGGGTGGCAAGGCTGCAGCCGTAGATGTAGAAGGTTTTTCGAGGGTAGCAAAGCCCAACGTCGTAGGTGAGCCCGCAGCAAGTGGTTCGATGGTTCCCTCTGGAGTGCGACGCCATACTTTCGGCGTCAACGTCAGGGTTGCATTCCCTCCGCCGATAGCCTGGAAGCGCTGGAAGTGCCGCATACTTCGAGCACGCTTTTCACCCTCCGAAGGCGCTATAAGGCTTCCACCCTGACGGTATTGGAAGCCGAATAACAGTTCTATCTCTGGCGGTGGCACTTCCTCCGGAAAGCGAAACTGTACTTCTAGATCAAAAGCATTATTTGCAGAAAAGTCTAGTGCGTGCGCCGTTATATTAGCATACGTCTTACCGCTGTGCTTGACGTTCCAGTTTACCTCGACGCGATAATTTTTTCCCTCGACGGGAAAGGCAAAAGTTTGTTGAGCTTGGAGGGGCAATACGCCGCAAAGCCAAAGCGCCATAGTTAGTTTCCACCGACAAATAGCGCAGCAATCCGTTCCAGTATAAATAAGAGAGACAAGATTGTGTTTCATTCTTGGAGGTATTTTGGCTTAAAGAAGAGGTAAATCAGCGTGGCCACACATTGTTGCTAGCATCAGCATCCGAGACTTGCGGATGGCCGAGACGCACTTGTTTAACGGCAGCTCTTCTTCGAATGGGTATGACAAAGGTTTTTTGGCCATTTTTCCAGACTTCTGCCGAATACCAAAATGTTTGCTCTGTGCCGTCTTCATAAACGACAACGCCGCTTACGGTCTGCGGAAAGTTTCCCGTATTTTCAACAAGGATGCCTTTCTTGGTGACATTAACAACAGCTAAGTCTGGATAGCCCCAGTCAAAAAACCACGGCTTCCAGAACCAGTTGAGGTTTTCGCCAGCTACGTCGTTCCAAGTGAAAAAAAAGTCGAAAGGTTGAGGATGTTTTCCCTTCCATCGCTGAATGTATTCCGTCATACAGCGATGAAAGCGCTCATAGCCTAGCATTTGGTACAGTGCGAAGTAGGCAGCTTGAGGGCGATTGTATGAGGCAATGCGATAGGCCGGACTTGAAAGATGGCGCGACAGCACCATCGGTGGAACGTCGGCATCCGTACCCGCAACGTCTGCATAATTGCGCAAGCGCCCGGTAGGCTTACCTTCTAAGGAATCCGTAACGAGCACATCTAAGAAAGATGCCCAACCTTCGTCCATCCAGGCGTAATCTTGCTCATTAATGCCTGTAAGGAAGGGAAAATAGGTATGAGCGGTTTCGTGTACCGTCAAGCCTGTGGGACTACCTGGATAGGTACTTCCGTTGTTGCACATCATAGGAAACTCCATGCCTCCGCTTCCATTGAATACCGTCATGGTCGGATAAGGATAGGGATAACCAGGTAACCACTGTGACATGAGGCGCAAAGCATCGGCAGCGATCCGACATACGTGGCGGAAGTCTAACGATTGAGGTTTGTATGCAGCACTTACAAAGGCCCGACGATTAGAGGCAGTATCCACTATTACTGAAGTAGCGTCCCACAGATAGTAGCTGCTCGTGGCAAAGGCAAAATCAGGTACGTCTTCTGCTCGATATTCAAACGTATGGGTCTCTGTTGCACGAAAAAAGGATCTCTTGTCGACGTAGTCTTGTTTCGAAAAGATTGCTACTATTGTATCTGCCATTTGAGCGCGCAGATAGCGCTGATAGAATTCTTCTTGTAAGACTTCGGATGGATTTTGCCATACACCCGTAGCCCAGACCATGACATTAGCCGGCACAGTGATGCGCACTTCGTAATTTGAAAAATCGTTATACATTTCCTGTAGACCCGTATATGGAACATCGGCCCATCCGTGCAAGTCGTCGTAAACCGCTACTTGAGGATACCAATACGGTACAAACCAAGTGGTGGAGTCATAAATACCCTCGCGCGGCGCTCCAGCTGCAGGAGGCATCTGAAATCGCCAGCCAACAAACAAATCGAGCGTTTGCTTGGGAAGCAGTGGTTCCTCCAGAGGTACATCTAAAAAAGTGGCGTACCGACGCCATTGACTTTTTTCAACGGTATCCTCTCGAATGAGCAAAACGGTCAGCTCTACACCCTCTTCTGTAATCGCCTTAGGGTTGAGGTCGAAGGCTCTTGGAGCATTTTTGCGGTAGAGGTCGTGTGCTAATTTAAGACGAATGTTTTTGAGGGTATCAGGGCTATTGTTGAAATAGCGAATGGCGGCCTGTCCATGCACTTCGCGTTCAGGCATTTTGAGAAGCGCTTCCATCCGATATTCAGCGCGATTTTGCCAATATTTCGGTCCTGGCCTACCATCCCAGGAGCGAGTTTGCCGTTGATAGGCGCGCTGGATATTGCGCGGCATGTAAAGCGATTGTGCCCAGGAGCCATAAGCGGCTGCCAAGCACATCAAAAGCAATAGTTTGTTCCTTATCATTTTTAGATGCCAAAGGCGCGGCGAATATCGTCTACAACGTCTAGCTTTTCCCAGGTGAAAGTTTCTACTTCGCGCGGCACGGCTTGACCGTTCGGGCCAAAGAGCACTATCTTTTTCTGTGGCGTTCGGCCAAAATGACCGTAAGCAGCCGTTTCTGAGAAAATAGGATTTTTTAGTTTCAGGCGATTTACAATAGCCGCTGGACGCAGGTCAAAAATTTCCAATAATCGGCGTGCAATTTCTCCGTCGCTCAACCCTTTGACGCGGCAAGAGCCATAAGTATTTACGTAAAGGCCAACAGGCTGGGCAACGCCAATAGCATAAGCCACTTGGACGAGCGCTTGATCGCACAAACCCGCAGCCACTAGATTCTTAGCGATGTGACGCATGGCATAAGCGCCCGAGCGATCTACTTTTGAAGCATCCTTACCACTGAAGGCGCCTCCGCCGTGGGCGCCTCTACCGCCGTAGGTATCTACGATAATTTTACGCCCTGTTAAGCCCGTATCGCCGTGTGGGCCGCCGATGACGAATTTTCCTGTAGGATTAATGAAATAACGAATATCGTTGGTAAAGAGCCGTCGTAGGCGGGCGGGCAGGCGCTTTTTTACCCGCGGAATCAGGATGCGTTGAATATCGCGCGCAATGCGTTCTTGACTAACGCCCTCGTCGTGCTGCGTGCTCAAAACAATTGTATCAATGCGACGGGGCTGGTGGCGGTCGCTATACTCTATTGTCACTTGGCTTTTTGCATCAGGGCGCAAATATTTCATTACCTTCCCCTCATGGCGTATCTCAGAGAGATTGAGCAGCAGTTGATGCGCTAGCTCTAGGGCCAAAGGCATGTAATTATCTGTCTCATTAGTGGCATAGCCGAACATCATGCCCTGGTCTCCAGCGCCTTGGTCTTCTTCACTTCGCCCTACGTCTACGCCCTGTGCGATATCTGGGCTTTGTTCGTGTATAGTACTGATAATGCCACAACTCCGCGCCTCAAATTGGTATTCGGCGCGCGTGTAACCAATGCGTTGAATTGTGCGTCGTACTACATCTTGAATATCTACGTAAGCGCGCGAACGCACTTCGCCCGCCACAACCACCAGACCTGTAGTCACTAGCGTCTCGCAGGCCACTTTCGAATCTGGGTCCTGGCGAAGGAACTCATCAAGTATGGCGTCGCTGATCTGATCAGCAATTTTATCGGGGTGTCCTTCCGACACCGACTCGGAGGTAAATAAGTATGGCATGAAGTAACTGTTTATTTGATATAGTGTAGTGCCTTTTCCAGAAAACTGCGCAAAGGTAGGCATTCGCATCCTTTACAGAGGGCTCCTGCTAAAAGCGTACCAGAAGATGAAAAGGCTTTCTCCAAGGCAACCTAAACCCATCATTGGTAATAAGGGAGCCATTTGCACTCTTGCACAATTCTCTGATAGAAGTTTGACTTTTCGTAGCGCTTTAGCTCCTTGTAATAACGGGTGTAGGCCTCAGGGAGCTGCGGTATCATTCGGCTCCCAGGTCTGTAGCGGCAATCCGGATGAGTAAACCACTGTTTTTGTTGGCACCGAGCAGCCATAAAAGCGGCACGAGCGGCAACTTCAGGATTGCGCGCTAACGCTAGAGCTTTCTCGAAATAAGTCAGGGCTAAACTCACGTCTATGTTTTCTCGATTTCCATTTGGACTGTTGCGGAGCGGGAAGACTGGCCCTTGAGCCAATCGAGTCCAATTGTAACCACTTCGATAAAAATCCGTCGCACTCCAAGCATGGCCAAAGTACGACATATTGTAATAAGCCAGCCCAATCAGATAGAAGTACCACGCAGCGGCCGGATCTTCAAGGGCTGCAGAAGCTTTAGCTAGGCGCTCATACTCTACGAGTTTTTCTGCAATTTGGAGGCGATTCAACGTCAAAGAATCCGTAGTGGGGCGATGTATCTTATCGTGAAGTACTTCTTTGAACGGTGTAAAGGTTTCCATTTCCGAAATTTGGGAAGCGGGTATTTGGCTTAAAACAGCCAAAGCAGCCTCTGGTTGGCCTTGAGCAAGGAGATAGGCGCCCTTGATTTCGAGCAGACGAGCGAGAATTTGATCCATACTGGTGTCAATGGGCATAAACTTGAATAGAAAGATGCTCGTATCGCTCTTCGCAAGGCGGATTAAGTCATCAAGCTCCTCCAATTGCGGATTGTATAGGATACCCGTGGGCCCGTAAGCAATGAGCACGGCCTTGCCAGGATGGCGATTGAGGGCATAGCGTTCGCTTAGAAGCTCTTGGGCAAAAGGCTCGAAAGACGGAATTTTTCGAAAAAGGGCTTCACTTTTGAGGTTAAAATAGATGCTGTCTGTAGTTTCATCTTTGGCATCGAGCTTCAATAATTTGGTTAGAAGGCGCCACACTTCAATTTGACGTTTTAAAACTAGGTCGTATCTGTCGTTTGTCAGCTGTTCGCTTACGCGATCTAGTGCACGTTCAGCAGAAGACAAATCATTGGCCAATATTTGCAAGTAAACCGATATGGCTAGCCAAAGTTTAGGCCGAGGTACTTTGCCTTCTCGGGCGATTCGACGAGTAGTGCGTTGCAAGTCAATTAAGCGAATCGCCGCATTGTCCTTCGACTCTCGATAGATTGGCCCTTTCCTCTTTTTCTGGGTGACACTGGTGTGCAGGAAGATGCGCTCTAGCTCCTGGACCATGCCGATCAACATCAGTTCTAAGTGTGGGCTTGCAGGGTCCAGCTGGTAAATTGACGCTAAATGGTCTACAGAGAAAGGTCGATTCTTGGCAGCGCGCAATAAGTAGAGGGTCGCCTGTTCGGCGTCATTGCGACAAAGCCTCAAGGCTGCTTTCCAATCTTTTTCATCCCTTAGTTGGAAGCTTCGGAATGCCTGAATGCGTTTAGAGGGACAATGATTAAAAATGATGGAATAGCGATAAGCCGCTTCAGCAGTTTTGCCGAGCCGCTGGAGCGCTCCTGCTAAATGCCCTAGTATCCAGTAATAAACAATGCTCGGTCGGCGACGGTCAATTTTGGGCATCAGTTCGTTGTATAGGTCCACCGTCTGACGCCATTGACCGGCGTAGTGAGCAAGTCGCACAATTTGATAGGCGTAGCGCAAGCGCAAGAAGTGAGAGGAAGTGTGCGAGAAACGCTCTTTTCCTTCCTCAATTAATTGCTGCATAAATTCTACGGGGCGTTGTGGGCGTGCCCAGCCACCATCGGGCAAGGTTACGTAAGGTTCGCATTGGCGAGTAAAAACCAAATAGTCTAACACCTCTATGCAACCGTTGTAAGCTAGCGTTTCGGCAAAAGTATTTCCAATGAAGGGATAAGGCATTTGCTCTGGTTCTGCGCGCGCGAAGGCCAGGTCTCGCAGCACGAGCAGGTCGTTTTCACCTGCCTGATAGACTACAAAATCTACTTCCTCGGGCTCAGCCAAACTGCAGAAGCGGTCGCGCCATTCAGCAATATTTTCTTCGCGCTGATGGTCGAGGTCGAAGTAATAGCGGTCGTAGTAATCGTCCCAGCGGGTAAAAAACGGCGCATAAGCAGCATTTTTATTAATAATTTCTGGGAGAAGAAAGGAATATCCATAAAAAGGTCTAGTAAAGGGGTCGCAATTTCCCTCTGCAAGGCGGGAATGTTCTTCTCTTCGGTGGGCGAGCAAAAGAGTGAGGATGAAAGCCGAGAGAATGAGCAGTGGAGGACGCATACCGGCCATGAGGTAGCGCTATCGTTTTATTGTTTTGGTCGAGGAGTATTGGGTTCCTCGTAGTTGATGCGTCCGCCCCACATGCGCATTTGCGCAAGAACCCACTGCTGTCGGTTGCGCACGAGCGAGGACGGACGCGCCGGGTTGCGTTGAAGCGGATTGGGCAGCACGGCAGCCAACAAGGCCGCCTCTTCGCGCGTGAGCTGGCTGGCACTCTTATGGAAAAAGTGTCGAGAAGCGGCTTCTGCGCCGTAGATGCCATCGCCGAACTCAATGATATTTAGGTACACTGTCATGATGCGCTCTTTGCTCCAAAACGTTTCTATCAAGAAGGTGAAATACACTTCTAACCCTTTGCGGAGCCAAGAACGACCTGGCCATAAGAAAACGTTCTTCGCCGTCTGTTGGCTGATGGTACTGGCACCTCGAATTCGGCGACTTTTTCGATTATGTTCTATAGCTTCTTCAATAGCCTGAAAGTCGAAACCCCAATGTTCCAAGAAAGCTTGGTCTTCTGCACATACCACCGCCAGCTGAAGTTTGGGCGACAATTTCTCGAAAGGCACCCAGTCGTGTTTCCACCGCACGGGGCGCTTATCATCAAACGCCTGCTCGATGGTTCGAATGACCATGAGCGGTGTAACGAACACTGGCACGAAGCGATATAAGAGCACTAAGCCTACCGTAATACCCAAGAACCAGAGCACGAAGCGAAAAATTAGCTGGCGCAACCGAGCGCCAAAGTGCGTATCGCCTGCTCCGGGGTGCAACATACGGCGATACCTTTCCTTCAAAGTATCAACGTTCAGAACCAACTTTTCTCTCCGAAGTAGTTAAGTGAAAGAAAGCGCGTTTAGAGTTTCTTCACGGGCAAAGATAAGCGTCAGGGTTCATAGCCTAGGCAGGGAAAGGGGATTCACGTCTGCGCCATTATTTGCCTAGTTAGGCGGCGAAGCAAGCGAGCCGCTTGCCTTATTGCCCTTCGTTCGGGGCGCTCGAAGGCCAAGGCGTTGCCGTACAGCCGGAATGCAGCCCAATAATACGGATGTCCTTGCCGTTGACGTCGGCACTCTATAAGACTAAGTTGAGCAGCTCGCAACGCGTGTGCTTTACTCTCCGTACGCTGCTTGCGCAAGAGGAGGTAAAACTCGCGCATAACTTTCTGAGTTGCTTCGTCCTCTACCATCCAGTGAGTTCCCAGTACACACGCCGCCCGTGCGTAAGAGAAAGCTCCAGTCATGCTCAATCCATAGGGATGGTAGTAAGAGGGCAATGCTGTTTCGCAAGCTGAAAGAGTCACTAGATGCGCCTGCGTGAAGAGGGTAAAGATATCAGGCAGATACAGGTGTTCTGTCGAAGCACTTGTCTTACCTCTCCAATGAAGAACTGCTCCTTGAGCAGCCAAACTGTGGCCGACGACGTGAATGATCCTGCCTACTCCAATAGAGTCGAGCACCTGGCTTTTGGTAAGGGTGTCCTGAAGCACTACTCCGCCTATGATGCTGCTTATTATTTTCGCTTCTTCACGCCCTTGACGCAGTTGGGTATCAGACTGGTAAAGGATATACGAGCGGCTCTCTGGCCAGCGCACAAGGCGTCTTCGGCTATGAAGCCAGTGATTCGCCGAGTAGGCGTAAGAAAAAGCATACCGACGGACCAAATATGCATAATCACAAACTCGATCAGCCTTTTCCATTTTGGGCTGCTCACTCAAAAGAACTTCGAAAGGGAGGTCAAAAAGTTCCTTATGAGGTATGATGGCAAGTATTTCCACGCGCCTTTCTAGCCGCTGTTCTAGCGGCAGAAAGATTTGCCGATACAGTGTATAGGCAGGTTCATAGACGGTGTGCATGCGTTCTGCCCGAGACGCTATCGCCGTCTTTAAATTTGCAATAAGCTCTCGCAAATTAGAGTCAATTGGAAGTTCTATCAACTCAAGTGGGTTTTTTCGCGAAAGGATAAAGGCATACAGGGCCTGTTGGCCCAAGAAGAAATCTACAACGACTTCTCTTTTTTTCAACAATTTGACGATTTTGTGCGGTGAAATGGTTCTATACGAAACAAAGAGGGCTATTACGTTTCTACGAAGTGAGTCTAAAAAATGGTGATAAGCGGTATTTGCTTGGGCAACAGCCTCCGCCAAGCCGAGCACGACTTCTAGAGAATCCGAAGTAATTGCCTCAAGGCGACGATAATAGCGAGTAGTTTGTTCTAGACAAAGCGCATACAGATATTTACCTCTTTTTAGCAATCTTCTTGCGAAGACGTCGAGGCGCTGGCTTCTCATAACCGTAATGGCTGGCTCCCAGAAAAAGTCTTTCCCGCGCTGAGCGACGTCAAAAGCTTCTTCTAGCCAACAATCGTCGGCGTGACATGCGTACTGTCTATGTGCTACGGCGATGCCGAGCTCTGCTATGCGTTCAAACCGGGAATGGAGTGCCATGAGCTGCTCTAGAGCGCGGCTGGCATTGCGCAGTTGACAAGCTAACTGATATGCTCTTTGAACGCAAGACCACGCTTGCTGAAGAGCGGATTCCTCTGCTTTCTTGTCGTAGTGCTTCAACAACAGCTCTGCCTTCACCCGAAGAGCCTCCAGCAACAACAAATGCGATCCATAGTGTTGAAAGGCGGGCGCTTCTAAAACAGATATAGCCGACTCCACATACGGAAGTCCCTCTGCAGGCTCTTGCATTCGATGGTGAAGCGTTGCTAAGAGCATGTAGGTGCGCAGCACATTAGGATGATTCTCTGAAGAGACTGCTTGGTAATGCTCAATGGCAGCCAAAGCATACGCTTTTGCCTGAGGGAATAGGCCTCTTTCCAGGTCTACTATGGCTAATTGTTCGTATATGGCGGGCAATTCTGGTACAGGAAGGTGCAGAGGTTTAAGCTCTTGGAGTGCTTCTTGAAGAAGGCGTTCGGCCACGTCATGAGCGCGTCTAACCCTTAACAGTTGACTAGCCAGTATTTTAGTTCGAGCCCTGAGGCGTATGTCTTTGACAAATAAGCGTTCGAGCTCAAAGCGTGACAAGTAGTAACTGGCCAGGGGGTAGGCTTTTTGTAAAAGGGCGAGTTCAGCGATCCAGAGCATAACTTCGGCTCTCAGCACCTCAAGCGTGTCGGCAGGATCTGCACTCAATTGTTGCAGCGCTCGAAGAGTATAGTAAGTAGCTTCGCTGTACGCTTCTTCTTCAGCTTTTAATTGGGCTCGAAGGAGTAGGTCAGCAATGCGATATTGGGTATCTTTTACGGAAGAAGCGGTAATGAGAGCTTGCGCGCGGGTCAAGAGTTTCTGAGCTTCATGCCAGCTGGCCAAACGCAAGTGAGCAGCACTAGCGAGAAACAAAGTTCGAATCAGTTGCGCCGTATCCGGTAGGGTCTGTTGCTGTTTATACGAGAGCAACGTTTCAGCCAGCGAGCAAACGCGTTTGTCGTCTCCCTGTCGCTCATAGGCCAGGGCCATATCTTCTACCACTTGGACTAGATGAGGTTGATCCTGTAGGCGAGTTATGCCAATGTTCTTGAACGCTCGTTCATAGTGAAACAGCGCTCGCGCATAGTTTTGTTGAGCAAACCACACTCGACCTAGGCATAATTCCGCATCTATAACAGCCTCAGAATCCGAACCAAACGCTTCAATGGCAATCTGATGAAACACTTCAAAATACGCTGTGGCCAAATTCATTTGGCCACATTGGTATGCCCTTAGGCCCAACAGTGCCAGATAAAGGCCTCTTGACCAAACAGCCTTGCCGCTGTCGTTCACGGTTTCTCTTAAGCGGTGGAGCAAACACGCCTCGCTACCCTCTTCGAAAAGGAAAGCTTTGAAAGGTGCTCCTTTAATCAACCAACGCACGACGTCGGTAGAGGAAAATGCAGTGGGTATTTCAAGGCACCTTTCTTTGCTCTCGATGCTTACCGCCGAGCTCTTGGAGGAAAAAACTAAGGAGAGGTCGGTTATTTTGAGGCCGTTCTCTTCAATTATTCCAAGTTCCCTTGCGGGAAGTGGCATTAAAGGTTGAGCATTTAGTCTTCCGAAGAGAATAATTGCAAAATATGCCAAAAGTAGAATATATTTTTGCATTTTTGCAACAGATTAGAGGTGAATAACTCCTTGATGCAAATTAGGAGTATGCGAATTTTTGTATAAAATATGCAAAAATGAAAAAACTAACCGTAACGCTCACACCATTTCCTGTACTTGTATATGATTTTTCGGAAGCTGTACACAGATGAGCAACTCATTCAAATGCTCAAGTCAGGGGGTCGAGAGCGCGATACAGCGCTCCACTACTTATTTGTGGACGCAGGCTGGCGTCAAGCGGCCTTGCGCCTCATTTATTCCCTGGGCGGCACGCTTCACGAGGCAGAGGATGCCGTTCAGGAGGCGTTTATCGTCTTCGACCACCACGTCCGTACCGGGCGCTATCAGCAAATGGGTGGGCTCAAAAATTACTTTCTGGGTATCTGCCGCGGGCGGTGGTATTCTCATCGGCGAAGCACACGTCGCTTGATCTTTGACGACAATTTGCCCTCACTCCGTCATCCCTCGCCGTACGAAGGTGTAGAAGAAGAAATTATAGAAAGCGAACGACGAGAACACCTTAAAAATCTTTTAAATCAACTAGACGAACGCTGCCGTGAGTTACTCGCCCTGTACAAGCTAAACTACTCTATGGAGGAAATCGCGAAAGTTTTTAATCTAGGTAACGAGAACAATGCCCGCCAGCGAGTCCATCAATGCCGTCAAAAGTTGGCAAAACTAATTCAGAAACACCCGTTCTTCAATGAGCAAAAATCTTGACGATGAAAGGACAACAGCCGAACCACGACCTTATTGAACGCTATTTGTTAGGACTAATGTCGCCTCAGGAACGCGCTGATTTAGAGGCAGAAATAACGCGCAATCCGGACCTAGCCGAACAACTCACTGCTCGGCAGCGCGAGCATGAGGCAATGGAATATCTAGTGCAGGAACGACTCCGCACTCAGCTGCAGCAATGGGCCAAACAGCATCCCTTGCGCGAGCCTACACCTCGGTATCGCCATCTGGTTTTTGTCGCTGTGGCAAGCGTATTGCTCCTGGTCGTCGCCCTATATTCCATCTTCGGGTTGCCCGGTCGAAGGGAAACAGCTCAGTCATCTAACTCGCTGCCGGCGAAACCACCTGTTACTGTACCTAAAACAGATATTTCCTCCTCGAAGGAGGTGATTGCTGCGGAACCGCCTGAATCCCTCCTCTTGCCGACCACAACGCCTAAGCGACTTTTTGCCGACCTAGCTGCGCGTTATACGGAGCAACCACAATTTAA
This sequence comes from Saprospiraceae bacterium, assembly GCA_025055285.1. Taxonomy (GTDB): domain Bacteria; phylum Bacteroidota; class Bacteroidia; order Chitinophagales; family Saprospiraceae; genus M3007. The sequence continues at coordinate 25,724 of JANWXM010000004.1, read as the reverse complement.
ACGAACTGTAGTGCGCAACGAGGAAGAACGCCTCGCTTTCATGGACTCCATCTATCTCGACCTCGAAGAAAAGCGATTTGCTCGAGCCATCCAGCGTCTTGCCCGCGTCGCTCCCGAGGACGAGCGCTACATCTCTGCCCGACACCTCATCGGCGAAGTCCATCTCGCAAAGGGTGAGTACGAAAAGGCCATACCCTTCCTCCGGCAAGCGATAAATACTCCTGACTACTTGCGGAAGAGCGAAGCCGAGTGGCAATTGGCACTGGCCTACCTCCACATAGATGACCCTAGCGCTGCCCGGGCTTTGCTTAGCCGAATCCGGCAGGATGACACGCATCCGTATCGCCAAAAGGCAATCCAACTTTTGGCTGAAATGGCCAAAATGCCCAATTAAGAAAATTCCTTGGAGCGTTCGCGCAGCCACGCCGGCAACATCCGCAAAGCTGCCAGTTGACGATATCGGAGGCGAACCTCTTCTGCCGGAGAACCAAAGTACGTCTTTCCTCCCTCGAGCGACTTAGATACGCCCGAAGTGGCCAACACCACAGCACCTCGGCCGATGCGCACAGTGTGCGCGACTCCCACTTGACCATAAAGCACAACATGATCTTCTATAATTGCTTCACCTCCAATGCCTACTTGCGCGGCAAAAAGACAGTGTTTACCGACCACTACATCGTGCCCAATGTGTATCTGACAGTCCAATTTTGAGCCAAAGCCGATAATTGTGTCTGAACTAACGCCCTTGTTTATTGTACAACCCGCACCGATCTCCACTTCGTCCTCAATGACCACGCGCCCACCAGAACACCACCTCTGGTAAGCGCCATGGGCATGTTTTTTAAAGTAGAAGGCATCGCTGCCAATGATACAATTTGGGCCAATGTGAACGCGATCGCCAATTATCGTATAAGACCCTATGTAGGTGTTGGCTTGAATGTAGGAATGGGCCCCAATGACAACATTTGCCGCAATAACTACACCCGGCTCAATAATTGCAGTCGGGTGAATTTGAGCCCGATGGCTAATTGGTGTTGTACAAGGCTCAAAAGGCCTATGCTCTCGAACTAATGAATCGTAGACGTCGAAAGGATCTTTTACGACCAAGATTGCCTTTCCTGGTGGACATGGCATCGGCTCGTTGAGCAAAATGATAGAAGCTGGGCTTTCTAAAGTTTTTTGAAAATACTTGGGCACGTCTGCAAAGGCAATATCCCCTGGCTCTACGCGGTGAATTTCATTAATACCATGGGCATACAGGGTATCGTCGCCAATGAGTTGGGCTCCAAATCGCTCTGCCAAAACACGCACGGGAATAGGTTGAGGGAATTTCATAAGAAAGGCTCAATTGATTTGCAATTCTGCGCCAAAGGTACTTTTCTTGAAATGACTTTCTCGAAATCGGCCTCGCTTTGCGCTACGCGAGGGCAGAGCCCAAGGGCAAAAGAGGCCGCCGAAGGTGAATTTTAGCCCAAGCGATACTGCTCCATCTTGTGTCTAACCTACGCTTCTCTTTTCCGAGAATACTGTTTTCCTTGGTCGGTCAAAAAACTCAAGTTGGCCAAGGGTTGCCGGCGACAAAAGACGCCCCGACCTTTGCCGAGAAAATTGGCCGCTCGCAACATGGTTGCCTCGCCTCCGCCTATTAGCGCTATAGTGCTCACTTTCAATGAAGCACGTCATATCGAAACGTGTCTACGCTCTTTAGAAGGAGTAGTAAGCGAAATATTTGTGGTAGACTCTGGTTCTACAGACAATACAGTTGAACTGGCCCAGCGTTTTGGTGCTAGAGTCGTGTATCACCCTTTTGAAAACTACAGCCAACAGCGCAATTGGGCGCTTCAAAATTTGTCCTTACAAAACGAGTGGGTTTTGCACTTAGATGCTGACCATCGGCTTACAGAGAACCTCCGGCAAGCGCTTTGGCGCACTTTTACTCGGCCCATTCCCGACGATGTCAATGGTTTTCTCATTAGCCGCCGTACGTTGTTCATGGGTCGGTGGATTCGTTATGGCGGGCATTATCCGGTTTACCACGCCGTACTTTTCCGCCGAGGTAAGGGCTATTGCGAAACACGCCGCTACGACCAACACTTTCGCGTTGAGGGAAAGGTGCTTCGTTTGCAGGGCGATATTGAAGACGTCGTTACCGATTCTTTACATCGCTTCATAGAACGCCACAACACCTGGGCCGCTTTGGAAGCCGAAGAGCAATTGACCCGAGAGAGAACTAGCGATGGGAAATATGTTGAGCCCAATTTTTGGGGTACACCTCAACAACGGCGACGTTTCTGGAAACGCCAATACGAGCGATTGCCACTTTTTGTGCGACCATTTCTATATTTCGTTATTCGCTACTTTTTCCGTTTGGGCTTCTTGGACGGACCGCAAGGGTTAATTTTTCACGTACTTCAGGGTTTTTGGTTTCGCTTTTTGATTGATGCAAAGATCTATGAGCAACGCCAGCAGCACCGAATACACGCTAGGCCTTAATGTGTATCACGCCGATGCAGCAGCAGCGCTTTTTCGAGGGAACGAGCTAATAGTTGCCTCAGAGGAGGAGCGCTTTCGCCGCGTCAAGCATTGGGCTGGATTGCCCACGGAAGCCATTCGTTTCTGTCTTCAAGAAGCGGGCATTGAGTTGGAGCGCGTCGGAACGGTCGCCGTGTCGCGCAATCCTTTTGCGCGCTTGGGTTACAAATTTCTTCATGTATTGCGTCGGCAGCGACAGGCATCTATACATTTGGCTGACCGCGCCGCCAACGCATGGCAAGTGTTGGGCCTAAAGCAAAAGTTGGCCGCTCTCTTTGAACTCCGCAGTGCTCGCTGGCCAGTTCGCATGTGCTGGATAGAGCACCATCGAAGTCATCTAGCCTCTGCTTTTTTGACGTCGCCATTCGAGGAAGCCGCCCTGCTCTCTCTCGATGGGATGGGAGACTTCTCCTCTTGTATGCTTGCCGTAGGTAAAGGTAATGTTATCAAGCCGCTGCAAGGGGTGCTTTATCCACACTCCTTGGGCTTCTTCTACACGGCCTTCACGCAATGGCTTGGCTTCCCGAATTACGGCGATGAATACAAGGTAATGGGTCTAGCGCCCTATGGCAAGCCCATTTTCATAGAGAAGATGCGCCGAATCATCCAACTCAAACCCGAGGGAAAATTTGCGCTGAATGCTGCCTATTTTCGGCACTTCACGACCGGAGTTGAAATGTCTTGGGAAGGGCAGCCCATGCTGGGCGTAATGTACACTGAACAACTCGTTCGAGAATTTGGACCGCCTCGAGCACCTGGCGAGCCTATCACTGCATACCATTGCGACGTTGCCTCCTCAGTGCAAGCCATGACAGAGGAGGTGATCTTTCATATTGTCCGCCATTTGCATCACCAGACAGGTCTGAAGGCTATTTGCATCGCGGGTGGTGTAGCACAAAATTCTGTAGCCATGGGCAAACTGCGCATTCATACGCCCTTTTGCCAAGTGTATCTGCCGCCTGCAGGGCATGACGCCGGCACGAGCATAGGTGCGGCGCTGTATGCCATATACAGCAATAAGCCCTACTCCTGGCGGCCGTCCTTTAGCCATCAGGCCTACACCGGTTACCGCGCCTCAGAAGCAGAAATTGAACACGCTTTGCGCCAGCACAGCTTGAGTTGGACGCGCTTGCCCGACGAAGCACTTTTCGAACGCGTAGTGGCATGCCTTACTCAAGGCGGTATAGTAGGCTGGTTTCAAGGGCGCGCTGAATTTGGGCCACGCGCCTTGGGAAACCGCTCCATTCTCGCTGACCCGCGCCAGCCAGATGCCCGACAGCGCATCAACGAAAAAATCAAGCGCCGCGAAAACTTTCGCCCCTTCGCACCGGCAATTTTGGCAGAGGCCGCTGCCGAATTTTTCGAAGACCCAGACGATGTGCCCTACATGGAAAAAGTTTACGTTGTTCGACCGGAAAAACGCTCGCTTATTCCAGCAGTGACGCACGTCGATGGGACGGGAAGGCTTCAGACTGTTCGGCAAGCCGACAACCCGCGCTTTTACCGTCTTATCGAAGTATTTGCTCAAAAGACGGGTATACCGGTGTTGCTCAACACTTCTTTCAATGAGAACGAGCCTATTGTGAATCGGCCTGAAGAAGCCATCGCCTGCTTTCTACGCACTCGTATGGACATGCTCGTTCTCGAGAATTACATTGTAGACCGAGCATCTTTACCTTATACGACCTGACCGCCACAGCTAGAGCCGGCGCCGGCCGTGCAGCCGTAGCAATGTTGATTGAGGACAATAGCCCGCTGTTCGAGTGCCGACAAGTCAAAGTCGCGAATGTGCACGCATGAAGCATTCACCTTTAGGTCGAGCATCTGATTAAAATCGCAATCATATAGATAGCCGTCCCAACTGACAGAAAGGGTGTTTCGGCACATAACGCCTGCTACAGCAGCGGGATTGAAGGCATTAAGTAAGGTTTGCATGTAACTTTCATACTGATTACTCTCGAGCAAATACTCTAAGAAACGACTAATAGGCATGTTTGTGATAGCGTAGAGGCGGTTAAACACAATGCCATACTTGCGCTGGAGTTGGGTTTTAAATTCGCGCTCTAGAGCTTCCTGATTCCCAGGCAAAAAGGCGCCGGTTGGATTGTACACTAAATTAATTTTCAATTGGCTATCTGGATGCCCGTAGCCAACATCGTTGAGCATGCGCAAGGCCTCGATGCTCGCTTCAAAGACGCCCTCTCCGCGCTGGCCGTCGGTACGGCGTGCGCTATAGTGGGGTAAAGAGGAGATGACTTCTACGTGGTGTTTAGCGAAAAATTGAGGCAGGTCGCGGTAACGCTCGTGAGAAGTGATGATGGTTAAGTTGCAGCGATCCATGACGTGTTTACCTAGCGCCCGACACTGTTCGACAAACCATCGAAAATGAGGATTCATTTCAGGGGCGCCTCCCGTGATGTCTACCGTTGGGATGTCGTAACGCTGCAAGACGGCCAGGCACAGGTCGAAGGTTTCTTTCGTCATGTTCTCCTGTTTTCGGTCTGGGCCGGCATCTACATGGCAATGTGCACAAGTCTGATTACACAATTTGCCTACGTTAACTTGGAAAATTTCAATGCGCGTAGGCCTGAGGATTCCATCCACATAGCCAGCCCGACGGATAGTCTCGGAAAATGGCGGCACTTTAGCGTCGGTGACTGCATACCCGTTGAGGACCTTCAATTGATAAAACGTGTCGGAAAGCGGGCTTTGCCGACGCGCTAGCGTCTGAGTGCGCGGGTGTATGCTCATGACGAAGTTGCTGTTGAAAAGATTAGATAAGCAAAGAATTGGCCTGCCTACATAGTAATTCTCTTTGCGTGATTCATCATCTGCGTAGCAAAAACTAAGCTAGAGCCTGCTCGAATGGCTGCAGCCACGTGCACTGCTTCCATCATTTGCTCTTCATCTGCGCCTTTTTCGAGACAAGTCGTCGTATAAGCATCAATACAGTAGGGACACTGTACCGTGTGTGCTACCGCCAGGGCGATGAGGGCTTTCTCGCGCTCTGTTAAGGCTCCTTCCTTGAACACTTCGCCATACCAGGCGAAAAACTTATCTGCCATAGGTTTTTGCCACTCGCCAATCTGGCCAAATTTTTTTAAATCCTCAGGATCGAAGTAGTGCTTCTCAGCCATAGCCATTCGAGTTGTATTTTTTGCAAAAAGGGCGGAATTTTGCTCCTATGAGTACGACTTCAAACCTAGATTAGTTCCAGCACGGAGGAAAGGGTCTCTCGTCAATACCTTGCAACGTTGAAACCCTTTCTTCCTTCCGGACAAGAGCTGCGGGCGCTCACAGGCGGCCTAAAGCACCGGCTAAAGAAGTAAATACAAAGGGAAAACCCACCCATACCCATTCAGGCGCAAATACTAAAAGGGCTAGGGTACCCACTAAGCTAATTCCAAAGACAGCCCAATCGCGCTTCGGATTGGCCGTGTATTCTTCATTTTGACTCATAAGAAAAGAAATTAATAGCGCGGGCAAAGGTAAAGACGTTTTTAATAGCAAAAACAATTAAAAGCATCAGCCAACAAATCCTGTTTCTTTGCTTCTTAATTCAGCCTTAACTTCTTCATAGCTATGCCTCCTACGCTATCTAAAGTACAGGTATTTGTCACGGGCGGAACGTTTGACAAAGAGTACAATTACCTCACCGGCGAACTCTATTTCAAGGATACGCATGTCAAAGAAATGCTTGAGCGCGGGCGCTGTGAGGTGCCTGTAGACATTAAGACGCTCATGATGGTGGACAGTCTGGAAATTGGCGACGATGAGCTGTCCATCATCATTTTCAACTGCCGAAAGACAGAGCTTTCACGCATTCTAATTACTCATGGCACCGATCGCATGGTAGAGACGGCGCGAGCTCTAGCCGAAGCGAAAATCGAAGGAAAGACAATTGTCCTCACCGGTGCCATGATTCCCTATGCTTTTGGGATGTCATCTGACGGTTTTTTTAACCTAGGCAGCGCCTTGGCTTTCGTACAGGTGCTTCCTGCTGGTGTCTACATCGCCATGAACGGGCGTTATTTTCACTGGAACAACGTTCGCAAGAATCGCCAAACAGGTTCTTTCGAAGAATTAATTCCTGAGAGGAGCTGAAAACTGTCCTGTTTAGAAACGAGTTTCAATGTAATAAGGCAACATAGCTCGCCATGTCGGCCAATCGTGCGGCATGTCTGGCCCCCAGATGTCTAGCTCATGAGGGATGCCTTTAGCCGACAGGATGCCTGATAGGCGCCGGGAGGCGTCGGGATCTTCATAACTGCCCGAACCTGTCACGATGTGGATGTGTTGCATGCGGCGCAATCGCGGCAAATAGTAATCGTCATTGAGGTTGGGCAAGTAATGAACAGGAGAATTAAAATATACGTCTTCGTCGAAATAGCCTTTTGTATATATGCTTAGGTCATAAGAGCCTGACATCGCAATTGTCCCTGAGAACAGGTCTGGGCGCCGAAAGCATACGTTGGCGGCGTGTAAGGCGCCCAAAGAGGCTCCGCTTGTGATAATGGGCGTATCAGGGCTCGTGTGCATTCGAATGAAAGGCACTACCTCGTTTTCCACATAACTGTTGTATTGTTGGTGCCGGATGGCCTTATGCCGCGGATGCATGCGGTTGTTGAGCCATGCCTCAGCATTAATGCTGTTGATCGAGAAGACTTTAATCTTTCCCGCTTCGATATACGGCTCCAGTACAGCTATGAGGTAAAAGCGCTCGTACTCTAGGAAATCCGCCGCAGCCGTAGGAAAAAGCAATAATGCAAAGCCAAAATGGCCGTATACGGCGATCTCCATCTTCTTGTTTAGCCTAGGGCTAATCCATTGGTGTATTTCTCTTCGCATGAAAAAAGCTATTGGAAATAAGTTCGGCGGCAAAAGTAAGACGCTGTTTAAAACCTCCAAACCGATTTAATTTTTCCCTTGAAAAGTATTATGCATGGAATATAAGACATACCCTCCTTGCCCTAGCGAGGTTTTCCAAAGCCTCCAGCGGCATTCTCTTGTCTACCACCTGGAATTCGATGCGTTTTGTTTACGTCACGAGGCCCCTTTTGCGAACCGCTAAAAGGCCCTCCGACGGCGAAGGTACACGCTGCTAGTGCTCTGCGTTTTTTACCGCATTGGAGGCCGCCTAAGCTGGGTATTCTACGAAATTGCGCGGCGTTTCGTATAGGCGCACGTAAAGGTCAAGGCGTTCGGGCAGATGGGCGCGCAAAATACGCCAGATGACGATGGCGATGTTTTCGGCCGTCGGATTAAGAGTGCGAAACTCCTCTGTGTCCAAATTCAAATGTTTGTGGTCGAAGCGCTGCTCTACCTCATAGCGGATAAGGTTAGCTAGCCAACCGAGGTCTAAAACCATTCCCGTTTCTGGGTCTACCTCTCCTACTACTTTGACTTCCAATTCATAATTGTGGCCGTGGCCATTGGGATTGTTGCACAGACCAAACACTTCGCGGTTACGGGCTTCGTCCCAAGCCGGGTTGTGCAACCGATGGGCGGCGTTAAAATGCGCCTTCCGAATAACAGCAACTCTCATGTAGGGTGACGTTTATCTTCAACAATGTGACAAAGTGCTGATAGCTCCATAAAAACGGCTGACACGCAAATAGGGTTTGTCGGGAGAGTTGTAATGGTCTAATTCTAGTGAATTTCTAGAATACTTTTTTACGAAAGGCTTTGCTGAAAAAACCCATATGACTGGCGCGGATTAGCAATTTTTGCGGATGTTTGCCGCGCCAAAATAAATTTGCTTTTTTCCCACAAATTATGCAAGTATTCAAATTTGGTGGCGCTAGTCTGAAAGATGCGGCAGGGGTGCGAAACGTGGCAAGTATCTTACAACGCCATCGCGACAAGTCGCTGCTGATTGTCGTATCGGCTATGGGCAAGACAACCAATGCTTTAGAAGCCGTAGTGGCTGCTCACTACAAGCGAGATGGCCAAGCCCAAGCCCTTCTCGAAGCGATTAAAGAGCAGCATTATGCGATTATGCGTGACCTTTTCCCGCCAGACCATGAGGTGTTCGTTGCTGTTCACGATGCATTTGTCGAAGCAGAATGGATGCTCGAAGAGCCACCAGCCGAAAACTACGACTACGTTTACGATCAAATAGTGTGTGTAGGAGAACTCGTCTCTTCCCGCATTGTAGCAGCGTATTTGAACCACATAGGACTGCCTACCCAATGGCTCGATGCGCGCGACGTTATCATCACTGACAACACCTACCGCGAAGGTTGGGTGCTCTGGGACAAGACTAAGGCCAATGCTTTACGACTCATTCCACCGATGCTGGAACGAGGAGGATTTGTCCTTACCCAAGGTTTCATCGCCTCCTCTACGGAGAATTTTACTACCACGCTAGGACGCGAGGGCTCCGACTATTCAGCAGCAATCTTCTCTTTTTGCCTCGATGCCGAAAGTATGACGATCTGGAAAGATGTGCCTGGTGTCCTCAATGCCGATCCGCGCTTATTCGAAAACACCGTCAAACTCGACCGCCTGTCGTATCGCGAAGCTATCGAAATGACTTATTACGGCGCTCAAGTTATCCACCCAAAGACTATTAAGCCTCTCCAAAATAAGAGTATCCCGCTGTATGTCAAATCTTTTCTAGACCCAGAGGCTCCTGGCACTGAAATCAGCAGCGACGTCGACGAAACCTATCCGCCCATCGTAGTTGTGGAAAAAAATCAGACTCTGCTGCACATCATCACCAACGACTATTCATTCGTGGCCGAACAACACATTGCCCGCTTGTTTGCAGAACTTTCCGAATTGCGCATCTTCGTGAACATGATGCAAAACACCGCTATCAGTTTTACGATTTGCGTGCCCAACATACCCGACCGCATTGAGAAATTCATTCAACGCATTTCAGACCAATTCTATGTCAAACGTCAAGACGGGCTAGAGCTCATCACCGTCCGACATTACAATGAGGAGACGATTGCTAATTTAAAGAAAGGCATGATTGTCCTCTTTGAGGAGCGTTTGCGCAATACTTTACAGATGGTAGTTAAAAACGTTCCTGCTGTGGAGCGACGAGCGGTAGAGTTAGAGCGAGCGAAGGGATGAAGTGCTGCGCGTTATCGGCTTTCTGCGTTGATGCGCTCCAATGCGGCACTGCCAGGGCAAAGGTCTTCTTCGCTAAGGGCATTGAGCGGGCGCCTATGCGTATTCAGCATGGCGTGTAAGTCGCGCCCTGTTGCCTCAAGATAAAGGATACCTGTGAGAATTTCTCCGCGCTGACGGGTTTCGTGCAGGTACTTCATAGCGGCTATGCGATCGCTAGGGTACCAGTCGTTAGCTAACTTGCGCAGTATTACTTGAGAGCCATCGTGCAGCGTTACTGCGCAGACCTCTCCCTCGCCATAATCCGCCGAGATTGCTGCCTTTTCCGGAACGTAGTCTAAAGCAGCCGTAACCTCCATGTGTTCCCGCACGTAGTCGTAAGATTTTGTAGAGCCCGGGTTGTTGTTGAACGTCACGCACGGAGAAAGCACGTCTAAAAAAGCGAAGCCCTGGTGAGAAAGCGCTGCCTTAATTAGTGGGACGAGCTGAGCTTTGTCTCCAGAGAAACTGCGCGCTACGAAAGTGGCGCCCAATTCGATGGCTAAGCCGCATAGATCGATGCTGTGAAAAGGATTGACATGACCGCTCTTGTTTTTAGAGCCCTCATCGGCAGTGGCGGAGTCTTGTCCTTTTGTTAAGCCGTAGCAGCCATTGTTCATGACGATGTAGGTGATGTTGAGGTTGCGCCGCACAGCGTGAACAAACTGACCCATGCCGATGGAAGCAGTATCGCCGTCGCCCGATATGCCTAGGTAAATCAGGTCTCGATTGGCCAAATTAGCACCCGTCGCTACGGAAGGCATACGCCCATGAACAGCGTTGAACCCGTGCGAATTACCCAGGAAGTAGGTAGGTGTTTTTGAGGAACAGCCGATGCCCGACAATTTGGCCACGCGATGAGGTTCGATGGCGAGTTCGAAGCAAGCCTGGACGATGGCTCCGCTTACCGAGTCGTGGCCACAACCTGCGCACAAGGTAGAGAGGGCGCCTTCATAGTATTGTCGGGTATAGCCCAAGGCGTTGCGCTTACTTTCGGGATGGCGAATTTCAGGACGCAAGTAAGTCATAGCGGTGAACTCTTTTACCGGTTGCGCAATGAAGTTCGTTTGAGAATGAGCAATATTGCTCAGGTTAGCACATGCGAATGGCCGTTAGTACTTAGCCATTCTGCTGCAGCGGGATGGTGCTTCACGATTTGGCCAACAATTGAGGCTGCGGTGATGGGAAGGCCATCGTAGTGAAGCACTGGGATTAGTTTCTGAGGTGAAACGCCCAGTTCGATCAAAAGCAACGAGCGCATTTGCGCGTCGCGATTTTGCTCTACTACGTAGACGCGTTCGTGCTGCTCAATAAAATCGTACACGGCTTGGCAGAAAGGAAAGGCGCGCAAGCGCATGGCGTCTAGTTCGATGCCTATGGCTCGCAATTCATCTATCGCCTCTATTGCTGCATAGGTAGAGGTTCCAAAAAAGACAATAGCCTCTGGATGCTGTGGTTTTGGTTGGAAAAATTCGGGTGGATGAACGAGGTCTCGAGCCGTATGCCATTTCTTGAGGAGGCGGTCCATATTGCGCCGGTAGGCTTCTCCATCCTCTGTGTAGCGCGCATATTCATCCTTGGAGGAGCCTCGGGTAAAGAAAGCGCCTTTGGTAGGATGTGTACCTGGGATGGTTCGATAAGGGATGCCATCGCCATCAAGGTCTAGATAGCGCCCCCAGTTTTGGATGCGTTCGAGGGCTTCAGCCGTCAATACCTTGCCTCGGTCATAGCGGCGTTTGTCGTCCCAGCGCAGCGGCGCAGTGAGGTGTTCGTTCATTCCAAGGTCTAGGTCTGTCATTACAATGACGGGCGTTTGAAGGCGCTCGGCCAAGTCGAAGGCATCGGCGGTCATTTCAAAGCACTCAGTGGGTGTTGCAGGAAAGAGTAAGGGGTGTTTAGTATCTCCGTGCGAGGCGTAGGCCGCGAGCAACAGGTCAGACTGTTGAGTGCGAGTGGGCATCCCAGTAGAGGGACCGCCGCGCTGCACATCGATCAGTACAGCGGGGATTTCTGCGAAGTAAGCCAAGCCTAAGAATTCATTCATTAGAGAAAGCCCTGGCCCGCTTGTCGCTGTGAAGGCGCGGGCACCATTCCACATAGCGCCGATGACGATGCCTAGGGCAGCCAATTCATCTTCAGCCTGAACGATTGCAAACTTTTTTTCGCCCGTTTGAGGGTCAGTGCGCAGGCGGTGGGCGTATTTTTCAAAGGCATCCACCACCGATGTAGAGGGTGTGATAGGATACCACGCGGCTACTGTAGCGCCGCCGTAAAGAGCACCTAAAGCGCAAGCCGTATTACCCGTCATCATGATGCGGTCGCCGACGTTATTGCGCCGTTGTACTCGTATGGGCAAGGGACATTCGTAGTGCTCGCGCGCGTACTGAAAACCCAGTTCTAAGGCCAAATGGTTGGACGCTACCAATTTTTCTTTGTTTTTGAACTGCTCGATAACCAATTGCTTAACCACATCCATCTCAATGTCCAGCAGTGCCGTTAGCGCGCCAACGTAGACCATATTTTTAAGCAACTGTTGCACGCGAGGCACTTCAAAGTGCTTCTGGCACAACAGAATCATAGGGATGCCTAAGTAGTGGATATCGTCGCGGATAAGCGATTTGTCTAGCGGGCGACTACTGTCGTACATGAAATACCCTCCTGGGCGCACAGAGCGTACATCGTTGGGCATGCTCTGAGGATTAACACCCACCAACAAATCAATACCTGCTCGCCGCCCTAAATAGCCGCGCTCGTTTACACGTACCTCATACCAAGTGGGAAGGCCCTGAATGTTCGACGGAAAAATATTCTTTGGCGTAACGGGCACGCCCATGCGAAATATACTTTTTGCAAAGAGCGTGTTGGCACTCGCCGATCCCGTCCCGTTGACATTGGCAAAGCGAATAACGAAATCGTTCACGAGGGAAACCATAGCAAGGTATCTTAATTTGCTCGAAAAAGGCTTAAAAGATCAAACAGGTTCAGCCACTGAGGCACGCGCGATTTCCCAAATTTTACATGCCTTCGTGACCTGGTACAAATACTTCTGCATATCCCAGGCGGAAGTGGGACAACGCTCAGCGCATAGGCCACAGTGGAGGCACACATTTTCATCCTTAATCATCACGCGACCAGTAGGTAACGTGTCGGATACATATAGATCTTGGCTGCGGTTGTTTGCTGGTGCATTTAAGCGCAAGCGCAGGTCATCTTCTTCGCCGTTGTAAGTGAAAGTAATGCAGGAAGTGGGGCAAATGTCTACGCAAGCGTCGCATTCGATACACAAACTAGAGGTAAAGACCGTTTGGACATCGCAATTTAGGCAACGCTCTGCTTCTTTGTAAGCCAAGTGAGGGTCAAAGCCCAATTCGACTTCTATGCGGCGGTTTTTCAGAGCAATCTCTTCAGGGACGTGCGGCACGGCATAGCGACGGTCGTTGACGACGAAATTGTCGTATAGCCATTCGTGAACGCCCATCTTTTGCTGGAAGATGTTGACAGTAGGAGCCGGTCGGTCGCGATGCAGGTCTAAACCCATACAAAAGAGGTGGATAGATATAGCTGCCTGATGGCCGTGTGCTACTGCTGTGATGATGTTTTTAGGGCCAAAAGCCGCGTCACCCCCGAAAAACACTTTTGGATGGGTTGATTGAAACGTTATAGGGTCGAGTACAGGCATGTCCCACTTGCCAAACTCGATGCCCAAGTCGCGTTCAATCCAAGGAAAGGCGTTTTCTTGCCCGATGGCAATAAGCACGTCGTCGGCTTCTAAAAAGGTATCGGGCTGGCCCGTGGGCACAAGCGTTCGCTTGCCATTCTCATCGTAGACAGCTTCTACATGCTCAAATAGAACACCTTTCAGGCGCCCATTCTCAACGATAAAGGCTTTAGGCGGCATGCAGTTGAGGATAGTTACGCCTTCGCGCAGGGCGTCTTCAATCTCCCACGGGGAGGCTTTCATATCTTTGAATGGGCTTCGGACAACTACCGTGACTTGTTCGCCGCCCAAGCGGCGGGCTGTTCTGCAGCAATCCATGGCGGTGTTGCCGCCGCCCAACACAATGACGCGCTTGCCGATGCGATCAGTATGGCCAAAGGCCACGCTCGCTAGCCATTCGATGCCAATGTGAATGTTGGCGGCGCCTTCTTGACGCCCTGGCAGTTTCGACAAGTCGCTACCGCGAGGCGCTCCCGTGCCAACAAATATAGCGTCGTAATCTTTGGCCAACAACTCGCGCATGCTGCTGACGTAACAGTTAAAATGGGTATGGATGCCCATGTTTAAGATGTAATCCACCTCTTCGTCGAGAACGCTCTCAGGCAGCCGAAAGGCGGGTATTTGGCTGCGCATCATGCCGCCGCCTTTCTTTTGGTCGTCGTAGAGGTGAATTTCATAGCCCAAGGGAGCTAAATCGCGCGCCACGGTCAAAGAGGCCGGACCCGCACCCACGAGGGCGATTTTCTTTCCATTGGGCGGGAATGGCCCCTGAGGCATAAGCGCGCGCACATCGTCCTTGTAATCGGCGGCAACTCGCTTGAGGCGGCAAATGGCCACAGGTTTTTCCTCTACTCGGCCGCGCCGACACGCCGGCTCGCATGGTCGGTCACAAGTGCGACCCAAAACGCCTGGAAATACGTTCGACTCCCAGTTTAGCATGTATGCCTCCGTGTATCGGCCAGCTGCTATTAGGCGAATATATTCAGGCACGGGTGTATGTGCTGGACATGCGTATTGGCAGTCCACTACCTTATGGAAATATTCTGGATCCCGAATGTCGGTCGGTTTCATAGCACAGCATAGAAGTTTGCACAGAAGTTAACGGCGGTAAATGTAATGACCGCATACAGTATTTCAACGACGTAATAGAGAAAAATTCGAAGAATTGTCTTGTAGGAGCGCAATTGTATACATTTTTCCCTGCAAAGCCATCAATTATGAGGTTTATAGATGCCGCTCCAAGGAGTATTTGCCCAAAAGGCAAGGACAACGTTCCGGAGAAGTACAGCCGCTGAACGAAAAATGGCTGTACATCGAGAAAGAGAGAAAGTTTGCCCTGTGCCCAGGGTTGCCTAGTTGGCGGTTCTTTCTCGCATGAGGGCTCGATAGACCACACTTTGCAGGCGCGGGCGATAGTTTCCGTTGAGCAATTTGTTGTTTTCCATTGTAGGGAAGGTGCGGTTAGAGAGAAAGATGAAAATCAAGCGATGTTCAGGGTCGGCCCATGCGCAGGTTCCGGTGAATCCGGTATGTCCAAAGGTGTGAGGGCTGGCCAGAAGGCTCATGTTTGGTGTTTTGTTAGGGTCTAATTCCTTCATGTCGAATCCTAAGCCTCTGCGCGTACTGGCTAGATGGCGCTGGGTAAAGAGAGCGACGGTATTGGGCATTAAGTAGCGCCGACCGCCGTACTCGCCTCTGTTAAGGAGCATTTGAAAGAGTTTGGCCAGGTCATTTGCATTGCTGAACAAGCCCGCATGGCCACTAACGCCACCGAGCATGGCCGCGCCCATGTCGTGTACGTACCCTTGCAAACGCTGATGGCGGAAGTAATTGTCCTCTTCCGTAGGGACGCATCGGTCGCTTAGGCCCAATTGCCACGGGTTGAATACTGTAGTCGAAAGGCCCATTGGGCGGTAGAAAATACGGCGCACGAAGACGTCTAGAGGTTGATGCTCAAGCCGTTCTATAATTCGCGCACATAGATAAAGCCCTAAATCGGAATAGCGATACGATCGGTCTTCGCGCAACGGCGATGCGAAGATGTGTTGCCAGATGGTGTCGCGGTAGTCATCAGCGAGATACAGTTCGCGCGCCACGGGAATTTCGTAGCAGGTCATGGGGCGCGGCAAATAGAGTTCAGAAGAGGGTTTGCCCAGTGCAGTAAGGGTTTTCTGATAAAAAGGTATCCATGCTTGCAGGCCCGCCTGATGCACGAGAATCTCGCGCAGGGTTAGGTTGGCCTTGTTGGTTTTTTCTAATTCTGGCAGGTAGCGAAGGAGAGGCGAGTCGAGGTGGATACGGTTTGCATCGACTTCATACATGAGGGCGAGAGTTGTTGCGGCCACTTTTGTGATAGAAGCCAGGTCGTACAAGTCTTCCAGAGCTACGGGCCGGGCTGAAGGCTCGTAGGTGTGGTGTCCGTACGCTTTGTACCAGACCACCTTACCATCTTTAGCGACGAGTACTTGGCAGCCTGGCGCAGCACCTGCAGCAATGAGTTCGGTAGCAAGAGTGTCTAAGAGGCGCAAAGTATCGCTGTTTAGTCCGACAGCCTCTGGCAAGTCATACGCCAATCGTTTAGAAGGGAAATGGCGTTGGATGCCCTGTTTCAGGCGGGCTTGCGCAGAGGCCGTGACGGGCAAGACCCCCTGAAAATCGATGGCGCCAAAGAAGGCCTGTGCCGCGACTTCCTGAACCGTCGAGTCATCGGAATAGGCCGCTACTACCGTGGGAATTTCATCGAAATGCGCTAGGCTGTAAGGATTTCCAAAGACAAAGAGCGCTGTCTTCGGATTTGCATGACAAATGGAGCGCACAAGCGCTATTTGGGCTGGCGTTAACCCGTAGTTTTGTTCTGGGCGGCGCGTCATGCCGTGTAGGCCAATCAGAACTGCATCGAAAGTGCGCAGGGTATCCAACAGTTTTGTAGCCGAAGAGGAATCTGGATTTTTCGGAAGATTAAAAAGAGCTAGCGGGGCATAGCGTAAGCACATTTTTTGAAAGGGCGTAGGCGTGGTGTCGCCCAGGGCCACAGCGGCGATGCGTTGATGCTCCAAATTGGCCATTCCGGCCAAACCATCGCGATCGCGCACGAGGGTGATGGCATGTTCGATGAGCTTTCGGCGCAGTACGAGCGAGGCCGGCGTATTCAGGTCGCGGCGCAGGTTTGCTGTGTCTACGCGCTGAGGGGAAACAAGGCCAAGGCGGTATTTAGCGCGCAAAACGCGGCGCACGCTTTCAGCTAGCTGACGAGCATCGAGCGTGCCATCGAGGATGGCGGTTTGCACCGCATGGAAAGCCGCTTCCAAATTGGGCGGTAGCAAGATCATATCGTTGCCTGCCTGTAGAGCTTCTACCTCAGCCTGACCCGGTCTGAAAAATTTGGCTACTCCCTCCATTTCCATTGCATCGGTGAGAATGAGGCCCTCGTAGCCCATCTTCTTGCGGAGTAACCCCATGATAGCTGCTCGACTAAGCGTAGTTGGTCTGTTCTTGCGAGCATCCAACGTAGGCACATGTAAATGGGCCACCATAACACTGGCCACTCCGTAAAGAATCAGTGCCCGAAAGGGGAATAACTCCAGCGAGTCCAGTCGCTCCATCGAGTGGTTGAGGACGGGCAGGTCTACGTGTGAATCCACATCAGTGTCGCCATGTCCTGGAAAATGCTTGGCACAGGCCATGACGCCTCCATCTTGTAGCCCCATCATGTATTGAAAGGCCTTTGCAGCCACGTTTTTGCGGTCCTCACCAAAGGAACGATCATTGATGACAGGATTGGCCGGGTTGTTGTTCACATCGATCACAGGAGCAAAATTGAGGTGTACGCCTAGCCGCCGGCATTGGCGAGCAATATCTCGTCCCATTTCATAGATGAGCCGATTATCGGTTAGCGCACCCAACATCAGTTGCCGCGGATAGGCAATGGTGCCTTCGCGCAAGCGCATGCCTAGCCCCCACTCCGCATCCATGGAAATGAGCAACGGTACGCGGTCAGATAGGGCTTGATACCGATTGGTTAAAAGGGCCTGACGCTCGGGGGTTCCTTGAAAAAAACACAGTCCCCCTACGCGGTATTTTTGAATAAGGTCTGCTACTTTTTGCTCGTAATCGGGGCCTTTGTCGGAATGCGCCCGAATCATGAACAACTGTCCAATTCGCTCGGCGGGAGTCAAGGCCTGAAAAACAGAGTCCACCCACTGGCTTTCGCGAGGGTCGAATGCTGGGCGAGGAGAAGGGTGGTTAAACGACACTGCAATTCCCACCGATAGGGTCGCTAAGGCGGCAAAACATACCTGATTTAGGCGGAAAAACCGAGTACTCATAGCAGCAAAAGTGATGCAAAAAAAGAAAAAACCAGCGGGCAAATGACGGCTAATGACCTTGACCCCTTCGTCTGGGCAGCTGCACCTGCAGAGTGTTGCACTGGCTTTGTGCGCGTGGAAATTTTGCTAAGAGCAGCGCTCTCCTCAAAACTAAGGATGGGCAGCGTTAGGCCGATACATCGGCTTTTTGCGTTCTCGAGTAGATGGGTTGACTGTATACCCTCTTGTTTGCCGTTTTTTATCACCTTTAGGCAAAAGCCGGCCAGCAAAGGATAAAAGCCGCTGCGAAGAAGAATTATCGAATAAAATCCCTCGGATGGATATTTGGATCTCGCGTCGGATAGGCGTCGGGGTAGACATGCCGCACCTGCATGAGGAAGGCCATAGCTTCCTGGCGGGTTCGGAAAGCGCCGACGCGGAGTTTGTAGTAAGGGCGTTCGTGAACCCAGTCCACGGGAACGTCGGGATACAATGCGAGGAACTGTATGCGCGCGTTTTCGATGCGTTGGCGGTCGGTAGACGAGGCAATTTGTACGCGCCAGCCCTCTGTACGCGGATTAGAGCGGTTTTGAGCCGTCCATGTGCGCACGAGCTGTTCGACGGCCGGGTCGACATTGATTTCAACCCGTTGCGCAAGACCTTCGCACACAGCAGCTAGCAAGCACAGCAGCAGACCGTAGCGCAGGAAGAAGTACATGGTTTCTTCACATTGATGAAAACAGAGCGACAACGCAGCGATAAATTACAAATTTTGGCTGCAAATAAACGATGGAAGCCTCAAGTGTGGATAAAATTTACGCTGCTGTTCGAACAAAGGGCAGCCTGCAGCTACGCAGCGGAAATACGGATATTCATCCACTTGTCGTTCAAAAGTTGAGAATGCGGCGATTTCAACGCCTTAAAATCCCTCGGCGATAACAAGTCCTCATCGCTTGTTATCGAAGAGTCAGTCCGCTCAGCTATGCTGCCTGTAGGTTTTGTGGCTTTGGCAGAGATTGAGCAGCGAAAGTCGCGGGGTTATCCTTTTACTATTTCCACACTTGCCGAGGTGCCCAGTCGGTCAGCACCAGCGCGCAGGAGGGCTTCAGCCTGGGCGCGCGTGCGAATGCCGCCAGCAGCTTTGATCTTCAGTTCGCCGTTGGCCAGTTGTTTGAGTTGTTGAACCATGGCCTCCGTTGCCGGGTATCCCAAAAAGCCTGTACTGGTTTTAAGGAAGTGGATGCCTGTTCTACGAGCAATTTCAACGACTTGCCGAATCTCCTCATCTGTGAGCAGCGCGCATTCTAGGATAAGCTTAGAGATGCCGTTGCGCAAGCGGGTAGCCGTGGCGATAGCATCTACATCTCGTTCTACGTGATTCCATTGTTTGCTCTTTACGGCCGCTATGTTGAGCACGGCATCGATCTCATCAGCGCCATCGTCAAAAGCGCGTTTGATTTCTTCACTTTTGGCGACGGTAGCCGAATAACCCATTGGGAAACCGATAACTGTACACACACGCACTTGTAGTAGGTCCTTTTCTAAAAAGCGCTTCGCATCGCGTACGTAATACGGAGGCACGCAGACGCCCCAAAACCCGTACTTTACCGCCTCTTTGCACAGACGGCGAATTTCGTCAGGGGTACAATCTGGCTTTAATAGCGTGTGTTCGATTACTTCAGTTAAGTTTAGCATTAAGTCAACTGTAGATAAAAATGGCGGTCGCAAATGTATGCGATTCAATCTCATCGGCGTATGCCTAGCTCGATGGAATAGACAAAAATTTCCACCAAAGCAGCCTACTTTAGCTGTCAAAATCTTTTTCTCTTATGTCAGTTGCTCCTATTTCCACTTTTCAAGAAGCCATTCGCCTCGGCATTCCGGCTTCCCTGCCGCCGGCAAAGCCGTTAGACCCTAGTGTTCCTCATGCACCACGGCGCATCATCGCGGGCGTCCTTTCGCCCGAAGAGCGCGTATTGGCAGTGCAAAATGCGCTGCGCTACTTTCCGCCTGAATGGCACGAGACGCTGGCCTTGGAGTTCGCCGAAGAACTCGAGCGCTATGGCCGCATTTACATGTATCGCTTTCGACCTGACTACCCGATGTATGCCCGGCCCATTTCGGAATACCCGGCCCGATGCGCCCAGGCGGCAGCTATCATGCTCATGATCCAGAACAACTTAGACCCTAAGGTAGCCAAATATCCGCATGAGCTCATCACCTACGGCGGCAACGGTGCAGTATTCCAGAACTGGGCACAGTACTTGCTGACGATGCGTTATCTGTCGGAAATGACAGAGGAGCAGACCTTAGTGTTGTACTCAGGCCATCCGCTGGGCCTCTTTCCCAGCCATCCAGAGGCGCCGCGCGTGGTCATTACGAACGGGATGATGGTGCCGAATTTTTCCAAAAAGGAGGACTGGAACCGCTACAATGCGCTGGGCGTCACGCAATACGGCCAGATGACGGCCGGTTCGTTTATGTACATTGGGCCGCAAGGCATTGTACACGGCACCACCATCACACTGCTGGGAGCGGGGCGGCGGCTAGGGCTGGGCGAGGCCGACCTGCGTGGGTGCGTCTTCGTCACCAGCGGTCTGGGCGGCATGTCGGGCGCTCAGGCAAAGGCAGCTGTCATCGCCGGCTGTGTAGGCGTTATTGCTGAAGTGGATAAAGATGCCATAAACCAGCGCATTGCCGACGGTTACGTTCAGCGCGAAAACGTCTACACCGACTTAAGCACCTTACTTAGGCGCATAGAGGCGTGCCGCCGCAACCGCGAAGCCATTGCCCTCATTTACCACGGCAATGTAGTGGACCTTTGGGAACGCCTAGTGCACGACGGCGTGCAGGTCGAGTTAGGCTCTGACCAGACCTCATGCCACAACATCCACGACCTCGGCTACTGTCCGGTAGGCTATACTTTTGAGGAAGCCAAAGCCCTGCTTGCTGCCGACCGCGAGCGCTTCCTACAGGCAGTGCAGGCGTCGCTGCGCCGACACGCAGCCGCCATCAATGCAATGACCGAGCGCGGCATGTACTTCTGGGACTACGGCAACGCCTTCTTGAAAGAAGCTGCCACTGCAGGTGCCGACGTGCTGCGCCAAACGCCTGCCCAGCGCGCCGAGGAAAGCCCGTTCCGATACCCCTCCTACGTGGAAGACATCATGGGGCCGCTGTGCTTCGATTACGGCTTTGGCCCCTTCCGCTGGGTATGCTGCTCCGGCAATCCGGCCGACCTGCAGAAGACCGACGCCATCGCCGCCCGTGTGCTGGAGGAAATGTTAGCCGAGGCGCCCGACGAGATCCGCCCACAAATTAGCGACAACTTGCTGTGGGTCAGAAACGCCTGCCGCAACCTGCCCGTGGTCGGCTCGCTGTCGCGCATCCTATACGCCGACGCAGAAGGCCGCATCCGCATCTCGAAGGCCTTCAACGACGCCATCGCCCGCGGCGAACTGGCCGGCCCTGTCGTGCTAGGCCGCGACCACCACGACGTCAGCGGCACCGACTCGCCCTACCGCGAAACGGCCAACATCTACGACGGCTCCCGCTATACTGCCGACATGGCCGTGCACAACGTCATTGGCGACGCTTTCCGCGGCGCCACGTGGGTCAGCCTCCACAACGGCGGCGGCGTAGGCTGGGGCGACGCCATCAACGGCGGCTTCGGACTAGTGCTCGACGGCACACCCCAAGCCGAACGACGCCTCCGCGCCATGCTCTTCTGGGATGTCAACAACGGCATTGCCCGTCGCGCCTGGGCGCGCAACCCACACGCCCTGAGCACCTTACGACGCACCATGAGTGCCTACCCCGACCTGCGCGTAACCCTGCCCGCCCTGGCCGACGAGGACCTAGTGCGGCGCGCCGTGCGTGCTGCTGAACACTGAGACCCCACCACCAAACTCCAGAGTGGCGAAATCCATATATTCATATTCCTTTGCGAAGGCAAGGCCAATATGCACGCACATTCTCGCCAAAGCAGGGTCGGGCTACAGCTAGTGTCGGCTCATCCTATTGAACTGGAGTTCAGCGCAGTGTCGGCTGCGCACAAACCAGAGCTGGGCCCTGCAGTACAAGCTAAACGACAATTGGGCAGTACCTTCGGTAGAGTTTCACGCTGCCTTTTGCTGAGCAAAGGCAACCTGCCTATAGGGGTTGGGCGTCACCGACGGGCAGAGCAATGTATTGTCAATCCGACCGACGAATGATGCAATTGTTTCGATTCCTCATTTTGGCGCTTGTATGGAGCGGTTTTGCCCGTTCTACGCTCGCTCAGAAATACAGCAACGAGTTTTTAGCCATAGGCGTAGGTGCGCGGGCTCATGGCATGGCAGGAGCACAGACTGCAGCAGTTGGCGACATTACAGCAGCCTATTGGAACCCTGCTGGATTAGCAGCCATTCGCGCGCCTTTTCAAGTGGCAGCTATGCATGCAGAGTGGTTTGCAGGCATTGCCCAGTACGATTATCTCGGCTTTGGCAAGGCACTGCATCGCGAGCAGCACGCGTTCCTAGCTGTGTCAGTGATTCGGCTTGGCATCGACAACATACCCTACACCATTAATTTAGTTAATCCAGACGGATCCGTCAATTATGACAACGTCTCGTCTTTTTCTGCCGCCGACTATGCTCTTCTAGGCAGTTATGCGCGGACGGTGGGAAGCTGGGGGGCAGCTGTGGGCGGCACGGTAAAGGTCATTCGCCGTATTATTGGTTCATTTGGCAGTTGTTGGGGCTTCGGTGCCGACGCGGGTTTGCAATACCGAAAGCGCAATTGGGTGTTCGGCTTCATGGGGCGTGATCTGACGACTACATTCAACGCTTGGTCGTTCACGCTAAGCGAACGCGAAAAGCAGGTCTTTCAACAAACAGGAAACGACCTGCCTACTGGCGGCATAGAAATTACTCGGCCGCGATTCATCCTAGGGGCAGCTCGTCGGTTTCAACTGCGGGAAAAAATCGCGCTGCTGCCGGCCCTTGACTTAGATGTAACTACCGATGGCCGTCGGAACACCCTGTTGCGCACCTCCTTCATCAGCGCTGACTTGCGCTTGGGCGTCGAAGTGGCCTACGAACAAACCCTCCAAATTCGCCTCGGCGTAGGCAATTTCCAGCGCGTAAGGAAGGACTTCAAACCCAGCGAAGAACGCCTCACCTTCCAGCCAAACTTCGGTATCGGCCTGCGCCTTGGGCGCCTGCAACTGGATTACGCCCTCACTGACATCGGCAACCTCTCGCAAGTGCTCTACTCTCACGTCTTCTCCATTCGCCTCGACTTCAAGGAACGCATCCAAACGCCAGCCGAAGAGTCGAACCTGT
Organism: Saprospiraceae bacterium; assembly: GCA_025055285.1. Classification (GTDB taxonomy): domain Bacteria; phylum Bacteroidota; class Bacteroidia; order Chitinophagales; family Saprospiraceae; genus M3007. The sequence goes on along the minus strand of JANWXM010000004.1, from coordinate 2,727 downwards.
AGCAGAAATCTCGATGGTTCGACGAAAGCCCTAAACGCCGCGCCGATAAAGCCAACATGCTTGCAGTTTACGGCTACTGCGCACAAACGCATAGCTCTGCAGCCGTTAGCGTTGAGCAGCAGGCTTATCCAAAGCCAGTGAGCGAATACCCTACCGCCGCAGCAGAAGACCTCTGCCGCTCGGCTACGATCGGCGGGGTAGCCACTAAACCGCTAGTTAAAAATAACAACAAAAAAATGGGTACCCCTCTTGGTTATGTCGTCGAACCCCCGCTATTTTTGCACTATCTGCGATCGACGACAAAAAGCATTGTGCCCGCGTCGGAGATCCGATACCTAAAACAGTGGTAATCACACCTATACGCATTAGCTTTTTCACGGCTCGTAATCGAACCAGTTGGAATTGAAACGCGGCAATCGCTTACTGGCGCGGGCGCGTGTCAGAACTCGTAATCGAACCAGTTGGAATTGAAACTGTCGCGAATTTCAGCAGGAATAGGGTCGCGAAGCGCTCGTAATCGAACCAGTTGGAATTGAAACTTCGGGAGCTAATCCCGAACGGCGAGCAAATCCGCACTCGTAATCGAACCAGTTGGAATTGAAACGGCGGCACTGTAAATAGGTGTAATTTTTTGTATCTTCTCGTAATCGAACCAGTTGGAATTGAAACAGGAGGATCTATGAACACGTTAGCCCAGTAATGTTCCTCGTAATCGAACCAGTTGGAATTGAAACACGATAGTCAACCCTGAAGGCACCGTCTGCGCAAACTCGTAATCGAACCAGTTGGAATTGAAACTCGCATCGGCGACGGCGTGTTGGGCTGGCGCTCCAGCTCGTAATCGAACCAGTTGGAATTGAAACGTTCGGCGCAGACACAACGATGTACCTGCGCTGGACCTCGTAATCGAACCAGTTGGAATTGAAACCATCCAGCACTTCTATCAAATCTGTAAGCGCTTTCGCTCGTAATCGAACCAGTTGGAATTGAAACATGCAGTTACAATCTGCGCGCGTGCACTGCACGCGCACTCGTAATCGAACCAGTTGGAATTGAAACGATATTACCGCGCTGCTTTTGGATGGCGCGGTGATTCTCGTAATCGAACCAGTTGGAATTGAAACAATAGAGGGCACGAAGCGGCGTGTCCAGTTGGAAACTCGTAATCGAACCAGTTGGAATTGAAACCTTTTGCTTCGATGTCGGAAGCACGCTTTTGCTTTCTCGTAATCGAACCAGTTGGAATTGAAACGCGCAGGTGCATCCTCAAGGAGGGTCTGGCCGCTTACTCGTAATCGAACCAGTTGGAATTGAAACCAGGACTGTCAGTCATAGGACGCGCATCCAACACCCTCGTAATCGAACCAGTTGGAATTGAAACAATCTCTACGATAATCTCTTCAGGTATACGTTCTTCTCGTAATCGAACCAGTTGGAATTGAAACTCAGCAAAGCGCTGGGATTGGATAACAGCAATCTGACTCGTAATCGAACCAGTTGGAATTGAAACTCGCCTGGCGGGCAAACTCACTGCTCGGCAGGCTGCTCGTAATCGAACCAGTTGGAATTGAAACTCCTTTTGGCGGGCTCAGCCTCCCAAGCCTGGGCGCGGCTCGTAATCGAACCAGTTGGAATTGAAACAAAGGTAACGGTTACCGTTACCGAATGGAAACGCAACTCGTAATCGAACCAGTTGGAATTGAAACCTTTGATGAAGTTACGGGCGCGACTTCGCACCGTGCCTCGTAATCGAACCAGTTGGAATTGAAACCTGCTGGCGAGGCACTAGCGGCGGGCGACTTTGTGCTCGTAATCGAACCAGTTGGAATTGAAACTTTTCTCGGCGCTGCGCCTCGAGCGCTTCGCCTAAGTCTCGTAATCGAACCAGTTGGAATTGAAACTCGGACAGCTCAGACACAATAAGCAGTCCGTGTCCACTCGTAATCGAACCAGTTGGAATTGAAACGGTCGCATTGGACGTGTATTCGCGCACGACGTAAGACTCGTAATCGAACCAGTTGGAATTGAAACAATGACGTCGTCAATAGCCACCTCTAATTCCCACTGCTCGTAATCGAACCAGTTGGAATTGAAACAACTTAGTCAGCAGGTCGCCAACCTTTCACGCGAAGCTCGTAATCGAACCAGTTGGAATTGAAACGTTGCGCACCTGGCCGATTGAACCTACGCCCTCGCTCTCGTAATCGAACCAGTTGGAATTGAAACAGCTAGAAACATTTGTATAGTGGAGAGCGTCATCAGCTCGTAATCGAACCAGTTGGAATTGAAACTCGCAAATGACAGGCGTTGCAGGCTTGACGGTGATCTCGTAATCGAACCAGTTGGAATTGAAACTGGTTTAAGTTTATAAACATTTTTTTACTCTCTTCACTCGTAATCGAACCAGTTGGAATTGAAACCAGCCTTTAGCGCGCAGACGTCTAAAATTGAAGAAGCTCGTAATCGAACCAGTTGGAATTGAAACAAAGTTCTTGGCGAAGCTGCTCAAAGCCGAACTTCGCTCGTAATCGAACCAGTTGGAATTGAAACCGTATCCAAACTCGCGTCAAAAAATGCGACGACATCCTCGTAATCGAACCAGTTGGAATTGAAACTCTGTTTGGCCTGCGAGCACCGGCTCGACAATGTGCTCGTAATCGAACCAGTTGGAATTGAAACGTTATATGTTCGCTCTATCTGCATCGCCTCACCGTGCTCGTAATCGAA
>JANWXM010000049.1 GCA_025055285.1 Saprospiraceae bacterium | reverse complement strand
ATCACGACAGATACACGACCCGTACAATCCACCGCCATTCAGAGGCCGCCAAGACCGGGCCAGACAAGAAAGACCCAACAGAACACCAACAGACTCAGAAGACCAGAGGAAAACGTTTTTCCCTTTTTCATTTCGTTCATTGACTCAGCCAGGTTTTTCACCCGCACTTTCGCGGCGCTATGCGCTCTGGGCTTCGGCGCTCTGCTCTCCAGCGTCCAAAAAACGCCCGTTTGCTTGCTCAAGCGCACCTCACGGCTCACTGCCTCAGCGCGAAGGGAATGCACAGTGGTGCTTTAGCTGCCCATAGGTGTTCCACCCGTTCTTTTGCAGCGCTATGCGCTCTGGGTTCCTCTGCGGCCCTCGGCGCCCTCTGCGGTGAAGGAAATGCTTCAAGGGAGGGTGCTGTTTTGTCGCCAAATAGCAAAAAAAGTAGGCTCAGGCGCTTGCATTTTTGGTTTGAAGACTGCATCTTTGCTAGTAGTTATGAGGGTGAAAAGCAACATCGTTCCGCTAACTCTACTTTCCCGTCCATACTCCCTGAGCGGTCGCACGGCGGGAAAGTGGGCGTTGAGCGGAAATATTAAAAAATCGGCTCACATTTCCTGTCGACTGGTTATCCGTGCAAAAAACCTGAAAATCAATATCTGGTTTTCTTAGATCAGCCAATAAGGAAGATGAGCCCAAAATTCACCCACATTCTCTAAATTTCAAATTTTCTCGGCCATGAATAAAATGGAAATTTTTAAGCAGCTGAGGCGCCACTGGGCTTCGATTTTTGTGATCTTGCTTTCTCAAATGTCGGTTTTCGCCCAGACAAACCTCTTTTCCGAGTCCTCTGTCCTACCAAGCGAACTTATCGGCGAACAAGCCTCCCGGTACAATAAATTGACGGACATTGCAGGAGACTCGAACATCACTCTTATACAGGTTGGAAATCTAGCAACCGTGCAGTCTAACGGACTAATTCGTGTGGTACTCCCTGATCAAAGCTGCGACCCGGTTTATTACAAGGTTAAAAACATAGAATATCACTCTGCTTCCGATTATACATGGTACGGAGAGGTAGATACCAATCAAGTAGATGAGTGTCGAACGGGCAACATGATGGTGATTGCCCAGAACGGAGAACGGTTCGGCTATTTAACATTAGAAGATCGGTCCTACAGCATTGAGGATTTGAGTGGCGGTTTACAGGCATTGGTTGAAAAACCACACCCTACAGAGCCATTTGAAATATGTGGTACACCGAACGATGAAGCGGAATTCACATCAGGTGGCGATCTGGGGGCCTGGGACAGATCTAGCGGGAATTGCGACATCAGAGTACTTGTGCTGTTTACAGATCGCGCAAACAGCATACTGACTAACGTGAACAACGTTGCTACGACCGCTATTGCGCAAACCAATCAGGCCTTTCAGAACAGTGGGCTTGCTCCTTCAACTGTAAGGGTTGTATTGGCTGGTGTTGAAAATTTCCCCGGATATTCGGAAAGCGGCAAAGAGTTTGAGGGTGTGTTGCATGATATCCGCACTAATACCTATGTTGCTACCAGGCGAAATGCGACAGGAGCAGACGTAGTTGTGTTAATGGTTGACAGAAGGGTTATGCAAAACCGATTGGTAGCAGGTATCACCTATCTCGGTGCTGGCGATCCTTCATCAGGTTTTGCCGTCGTAGAAGGTTCTCGCATGCACACCCAAGGCTTTACCTTTGCACACGAACTCGGGCACATTCTTGGGTGCCGGCACGAGCCCTGTGCAGCAGAAGGAGCAGGAACTAATTGCGACGATGAAGGGCCTTACGAACATGCACACACTTGGTCATACAAAAAAATGTGTGGATGCGGCTTTCTTGGGCTTGAAACCCGAACCGTTAGCCGCAGAACAATCATGTATTCACAAAGCGCGGGCAATCCGGACGTAATTCAGCATTTTTCTAATCCCAACGTCAAATATGGTGGTAAAGCAACCGGCATTACCAACGCTCGGCATAATGCTCGAAAAATTACCGAGAATGCCTGTGTGGTAGCCAACTACTTGAATACGGTCAATCCGCCCTTGAACGTACTGATAACGGGTCTTGACTACGGTTGTGCAGGCTTCAATGGAGTTTATTACTCTGTAGTAAGCGGCCCTCCCGGACCGTATGCCTACGACTGGAGAGTCAGCCTAGACGGTGGTATCACCTACAGCTCCACACCAATAAGTACCACTTCAAGTTGCGACATAGTTTTCCCCAACCAGCCAGGAGCGGTCATAGTGCTGCTTCTAAACGTAACAGCAGGTGGGCAAAGCAAGACTACATTCAAAACAATGCAGGTTGTGAGTCCTAATGACAATTTTTTATGCTACAGAAGCGACGAGTGGCGCGAAAAGGAGAAGTCTGGTCACAGAAATGAGAAACTTACGCAAAACGGCCTGATTGCCTATCCCAACCCAAGTAATGGAGAACTGACCGTAGAAGTGCTGATAGAAAGATTGGAAAATACTGCCGTTCATATTGACTTATTGAACCAGTATGGGGTACTCATTGAACAACTTTTCATGGGCAATATTGGCAACAGCAGCCCTCTGCGAAAAACATTCAATACTGTTGGTTTACTCTCAGGAAATTATTACATCCGAGCCACCTTGTGTGGAGAGGTAATAACTACAAGAATAGTGGTCATAAAATAAATCTTCGTTTAGAGTCTTTCGTCCATCAAAAATAAATAATAGACATTTTTAATTATCATGCTATGAAAAATTTTTTATTGCCTATCACATTTTTGATCTTTTTTTTGTTACCCTTTTGCATAAAAGAAACGCCACCGGCCGAGGAGGAAAGTCCAGAATGGGGCGAGGCCAACGCACTGCTAAATGGTGTGCCTTGGAAAGCAACTTGCGCAACAACATTGAGTGATGTATATCCAGGAAAATTCAGCCTTCTGCTAACCCACTATAATTCAAAGGGTTTCGTTAGAGGTAGGCTAAGCTTCCGACACGTGCCCATAGAGATCGGTACATACTACCCTGTAGACTATCCTGTCGAAAACCAGTCTCTGCACGACTCGACACTCACTTGCTCTTGTCATTCGTTACAAGACGACGGGGACGTGGCAGGTGACAGATATGTGCTGTGGTACGATAGCGCTTTAATGTTCAGGTTAGAACGGATTGATTCGCAGACCAAGGAAATTTGGGGTACTTTCAGAGGCATGTTTAAAAAGCACATTTTTTCCGATATAGGTTATGAGCTTGATCCAAGGTCGCCAGATACCCTGATCTTTGAAGCCGGATCATTTCATGCCAAATTGAGTAGATAG
>JANWXM010000048.1 GCA_025055285.1 Saprospiraceae bacterium | reverse complement strand
TCAAGGCCAACAAAAACGCCTCTTTTGGCCCACAACCTCCGCATAAAGCGTTACGTGCGCGCCCAAAAGCACAGGGCACGAGTCCACGACAAGAGGCCAACATGCTTCGCTCTGAGGACAAGCCTTCTTTACCCGACCTTAGCCTAGCGCCCGGCCGCTGCGCCGCGTGAAAGTCCAGAGCCTTATATGTGTTCGAGTGATGCATGGATGCGTGATTTTGGATAATTTCCGCTCAACGCCCACTTTCCCGCCGTACGACCACTTAGGGAGTATGGACGGGAAAGTAAAGTTAGCGGAACAATGTTGCTTTTCACCCTCATAACCAGTGGCAAAGACGAAACATCTATGCTGATAAAACAAGGCTCAGATATTTTTATCAATAACTGCAGTAGTGATAGTCATGTACAAAAACCTGGGCAGCCGAAGTATTCTCTAGAGAACAAAACGGCTGCCCAGTTGCCAGATTTCTAACGACTCAAGATAAACGAGCAACGTGCTAACTCCTTAGTCGGATCGCCATCTCCTCCCATGGGATAATAGCGAACAGTCATGCGTATCTTAGTATTATTCTCTATGAATTTACCCGAAAATGTTGCATAGGCAAAACGTTTAGCTCCTCCATAGTAAGTGGAGTCGAACACGACACAAGGTTCGAGACTGCTGCCTATTTCAACATGCAGACTGTCTCCATCTGACAGTGGAATAATTCCTAGAGCACCTCCAGTGTATCCCCAGCCTAAATCTATGCGATATCGCAGGAGTTTTTCATCTTTACCTATAACCTCAAAAAATAACGTATCATTACACGGGCAACCGTTCATGATGCCATAGTACTCGTTAGGTTTCAGATCCCGACACATGCCCTTTCCCTCATATTTACCGGCAGGGCAGATACAGTTGTCTCCCGATTTTACGTAGCCAGACGGGCATTTTTCCTTCTTGCACGCGATGAGCATAGAAGATATCAAGGCTACAACAACAAAGAAAGTTATCTTATTCATGCTCTATTTTTGTTTAAAATTAGGGTATGTAGATTTTCTTTACAGACCTGTTATTAGGCGATGTTTTGTGGATGATGTATATGCCAGCAGGCAAGTTAGGCAAAACAGTCTTTATGTAACTCCTATCATCTATTATTTCGCCATTGATTTTGTTTGAAAAAACAATACGACCTGAGACATCAAATAGCATCATATCATACTCTTCTATTTCGCTATCGGCTTCTGACGCAAATATTCTTCTATGACGATCTTCTGGCTGAGCCACATTTCCAGTTCTACAATTTGCAATATTTACTGTCATAGCATGATAGTCGTAATCAGGCAACTGCACAATATTTGTTCCAGGATCTTGTGGGTAGGGCCACGGCGCCCATGCAGTGAATATGTTGCCTACCTGTCCCAACAGCTCGCTCTTATTATATGGAGCATCTGGAACTGTTCCTAAAACCCAATTACCTATTTTGGGCGTACAACAGTGTAATGAGTCCGGATGACTGAAACCACCAGGAACGTATCCAGCAACGTAAAAATCACTCAGAACACGGGCCCAACTATACCAACTTCTTTTTCCTCCAGCCATTAGCCCGGTGTTGCTAAACAGGTACAGACTTACCGGCTTATTAGCTTGTAGCCATATCATGGTATCACCCAAACAGAGTGTTCGTTCAAAGTCATCTCCGGCATCACAGTTCTTACTTGAATAATAAGGTGTCCTGATTAAATCTTGGATGCTGCTTGTCAGCCCAGATACGCCCTGATTAAAAAACGGTAACATCGCTTGAGGTATATCCGAGCCTACCACAAATCCGTAGACTGTAAAACCCACGTTATAACCCACTTCAACTGCTTTCGCCTAGAACTCTGGATTTACTTCAAGATTACATTCCGCTGCAGAGCGGGCAACGCCACCATCTATTAGATAAGGAGTATTCTGGATACCATCCCATTTAAGAATAACTAAACCAATATCCTCAGCGGCTGCAATGCTATTTCTTGAGCCTGTACCGCCGCTTAATGTTTTGGCAAAAGTTCCTAAACGAGTGTCATATCGCCAGTACAGCCATATTTGTCTTCTGCACTCGCACCCTTGTGGCAGTTGGGCGAAATTGGTGCAAAAGTAGTTATACCTCAATTGAGCATACTGTGTTCCAAAGGTATTTAGTGAGTCTGTCATCCGCATTGTGTACCTAGCATCTTGAGAACCGGCCTTAAAGCCTTCCGTCCATAATTGATGCCACTTGGCAGCTCCTTTCGTCTCTCTACCCCACCAATAGGCATTGTAAGGATTGCCATGCAGAGGTTCTTTCGGTTGACTTTGAGATTTAGGCACAATAATACCATTAGTCATTTCTCCCGGAGCCGCAAACTGAGTATAATTGAAGACAAAGCTACATACACATTCCGAAAAAGTAGGCACTTCAGGAAGGTTTGTTTCAGAAAATTCAGAAATTAAGGCTCCCTTTAAAAAGAAACGTTGAATGAAATAAACCTTCTCGAAAAATGGTACATCCAACCTACCATTCAGATACTCTGTAAACGGAATCGAGTTTGTTTCTTCGGTTTGAAAATCAGTAATAGCCTTATACAATGAGGAGGATACCTCTATAACATCTCTTTCTCCAGAGTAAGTGTTAATAGTCCCTGCTAATTCGTACTCTCCACACCGACTAAGGGTGTATACTTCGTAAATTTTGCTCCCAGCAAGATTGTTTAATAACTTTTTATTGCCGTTGATCTCTAAATTTGTGAATATAGCTGCCCCCTGCTCTCGTATACGAACATGAGATACCCACTCTGAAAGCTCTATATAGGCTCGTGGACCAGAGGTATAGTGGATGACTGGTGAAAGCATAACCACGGGATAATCGCAAGTGTCTGCCATGAGCATTAAGAATTCTTCAGTGTAGGGTGTTTCTTCGAATGTTCCCGTGGTGTCTGACTCTGTCTGGGTGAAAACCGAGTTGTTCAAAAAGGTAACGCAAATGAGGAAGAACAAGTTCTTCAATAAGGTCTTTTTCATTGGTAAGAAAATTAGAATGTTGTTGCCTACTCTATTCCCGCTTTTCGGCATCCGCGTGCGCATTTCTCAATATTCTAAGGCGGCCAGAAACGCACCAACCACCGCCAGCGGCAACCACCACAAAACCACGCCCTCGCAGCACCCACTCATGCGCAAAAGATGCTTTATCCTCGCCCGACCTCAGGCCAGCGCCCGGCCGCTGCGCCGCGTGAAAGTCCAGAGCCTTATGTTTGTGTGAGTGGTGCATGGATGTGTGCTTTTGGATAATTTCCGCTCAACTCTGCTTAACCGCAACAAACAGCTAAACAGGATACGCATTGCGCCATTTTACTTAGTCGTGGGTTGCGTATAA
>JANWXM010000047.1 GCA_025055285.1 Saprospiraceae bacterium | reverse complement strand
CCGAACCGACGGGCGCCTCAATGCCCGCCGCTGAAGCGATCGAGAAAACCGAGATAGCGTTCAACCTGTACCAGGGAAACCCGACCGTGCCGTTTGAGTTCTACGAGTCCATCGAACGAGACCTGGCCGTCAGCGCCAACGAGAACTGGACACCTGCCCAGGTGGTTGCCTTCTACGACACTGTGAAGGCCATCGCCGTTCAGGCCATCGGTGGCAGCACCAACCGACGCCTGCACGTGCTGTCGCTGAGCAACCCCGAAGAGCGCGAGGGCGGCGGCGTAGCCGTGCGCGTGATGCTGCAGGTGGGCATCAACCCGGTAACGGAAGTCGGCGAGCCATCGCAGCAGATTACCCGCTGGACAAAAGCGCCTATAGGGCACACGCACCCTACTCCCTGTGACGGAGAGGCGGACAATGAAATCGGTAGGTTGGCCAACGCTTTTATTGGCGTGTATGCGGCCCAAAACGCACCGCCAGGTGTTCCCTTGCCCGGGCGTGCTGTTACGCGTATTGTTTGGGGGGTGCATAAATTGTTTAACAAACCTTACAACCCGAACCCGCCCTTGCCTTTCCCGAAGGTTTATGAGATATACACCTATGGCGTAACCTCTTTACAGAGCAGGCATTACAACAGCATCGAATACGGCGGTGGCAACCCACCCTGGAACTGCTTGAATAATCTGGCGATTATCGGATTTACAGGCGGTAACATCTTCTTAGGGAACAGCGCCAGAACCAGGCCAGAGGTGTTGATGGTCAAAATCAACGGCGTCTCCTTCGAGAGAAGCTTAGTGTGCACGAGAGTAAGAGGCTTTCGAGGAGAAGAAGGAGTAGAGGGAAGTGAGTATATGAAATATCAGGAACACTTAACGGAACACTATTTTGGAGTACTGGCTTTCATTGACTCAGTGCCATTTCCGATTTCAGAAATGTGAATTAAATTCGCGGAGAACAGAGGCATGCCTCTGTTCTCCGCTTTTAAAGTCTGGTTTATTATGAAAATAGGATACATTGTATTATTCGCCTTATATTCCTTGATGGCCAATGCTCAGATTGTGTTACCGCAGTTTTCTATGCTTTCGGGAAGGAGATCGATAAATGCTGGACTGGCAAGTACGCCAAAAGGATATATTATGGATTTATCATCCAGGACTTTAGATGGTAATTTGGTAAACACCACGCATAATCTTTATAGAATAAGCCATCAAGGTATTATTGTTGACTCCCTGAATCTAAGATTTGGCAATCGGAACTATATCGGGCATCCCTTCATGGATAATACGGGAAGAATTTACTTCCTAGGATTATATTCCTTAACTGGTGTTTATTATTCTCAGCGTTATGCCGGCATTGAAGTGGACAGTAGTTTAAAGATTACTAGAGAATTCGAATTTCCATACTTTAGCAATTTCAGAAAATCGGTCGGCATGCTTAGACAATTTGGTGATGGCATTAGCGGTTTAACGTGTGCTTTCGCCATACACAATGACACTTTCTACGCCTCTGGTAGTCACTTGATAGTAGACACTCCCTTCGTCATCCTTGGCGCCGAGCACAGCTATTTCAAAGGGACGTTGGACGGAAAGGTGCTGCTCGAGCGCCAGTTGACCGCCGATGCGCACATCAGTTTTTTCCGCGGCAATCAGTTGTATGTAATGGGCTATATCGGCGAACCCTTCAGCGGTCAGCAGTACGACGTGGCCCGGTATGACCAAAATGGTCAATTTGTCAAAGGCTTGTTGTTCAACCCTACAAGCCCGACGCTGTGCAACGGCGCTGCCATTGACGACCGATTATACTTCTCTTACGTGTTGCCGGGTTGGCTTCCACCCGGCGGCTGTTCTTCGTCCACCGTGGCCATCGACGTGCGCGACCTGAACTTCAACCTCATCCGGCGTTTCAAAATCAACGAGTGCGGATACAGGTTTTGCGGCAACGAGCCTTTCACCAAGGGCACTGACGGCAGTATCTACTTCCAGGCGGTGCACGAAAGTTACAAGAAGTTCTTGGTGCAAAAGTACACGCCCAATCTGCAGTTGATCTGGTCGAAGGAATTTAAAGCCCACAGCGACACGCTTTACGTGACGCCCATGCAGATCGTGCCCACCGAAGACGGCGGCGTGCTCATCAAGTGCTTTCACATCTTTGGCGATAAAAAAGTCTCGCTGTACAAGATTTCAGCCGATGGCGAGGTGGTGCGGGTGGTTGAGTTCAACACTGGCGCGTCGGAGCCTTCGGTACTTTCGCCCAATCCCTGCCGCGAGGTGGTGCGCTACACGGGCACATACGACCGTCCGCTGCGGGCGCTGCTGCACAGCGCCGATGGCCGCACGGTGCGCACGCTGACGCTGCAAGACGGTGTGCTGGATGTCTCTGGCCTGCCCTCTGGTTTCTACTCCGTGCTGCTGCTCGACGCCGAGCGACCCGAGCAGGTGGTGCACCGCCAGAGGTTGGTCAAAGTAGGTGATTGAGGTCAAAAATGCACGCTCAAATGAACAGGCGCATGGAAACTTTTCTCAAATCCAGGAGCCCACTGCTCCTCGCCGCCGCGGCCCTGCTGGCTGCTGTGCCAGGGCCGGCTGCCTCCGCCAAGGCCTCGATGCCGCCGGGCATTAACTCGCCAACGGTAGTTGGCAAGTCGCCCTGGAACGGCCGGACTAATCAGGCTATCACCGGATTTGCGAGCAGTAATATCTTCTTAGGAAACAACGCCAGAACCAGGCCAGAGGTATTGATCGTCAAAATCAACGGCGTCTCCTTCGAGAGAAGCTTAGTGTGCACACGAGTGAGAGGTTCCTGGGGGTTTCAACGCGAGGGCCAGCAAGAAGTCCTGAATTACCAGGAACACATCACGGAACATTTCTTCGGTGTCTTGACTTTCATTGACGCCATACCTTTTCCAATTTCAGAAATGTAAACCCATACTGCGTGGAATAGGGCTTGACCCTATTCCACGCTCTTAAATTTCTACTGATTATGAGACTAATATACATCATAGGCTTTGCGCTGGGTTCTATTGTTTCAAATGCTCAGATAAGGTTATTGCCGTTTTCTGCAGTGTCGGGCATGGAGACAACCCACGCTGAATTGACAAACATACCAGGCGGGTACTTGATGAATATATCTTCCAGAATCCTTGACTCTGGGTCTGTAAAGTACATTCACTATCTCTACCGCATCAACAGTCAAGGGGTTGTTGTTGACTCTTTCGACCTTCAATTCGGAAATCGAGACTATACCGGGCGTCCCTTCGTAGACAGCAAAGGAAGGCTTTACTTCTTAGGATTCTATATTTCAAGCGACAGCTATTATTCTCAGCGCTACTCCGGGATCAAACTTGACTCTAACTTGAACGCCGTTCAGGTATTTGATTTCCCGGTATTTCCCAACTTCAGAAGATCTGTCGGCATTGTCCGCGGCTATTCTGGCGAAGGGATTAGTGGTTTTAGTGCTGATTTTGTGGTACACAACGATACGTTTTACACCTCCGGAAACTATCTGATTGTAGAGAGTCCTCTTGTTATCCTGGGCGCCGAGCATCACTACTTCAAAGGGACGTTGGACGGAAGGGTGCTGCTCGAGCGCCAGTTGACCGCCGATGCACACATCAGTTTTTTCCGCGGCAATCAGTTGTATGTAATGGGCTATATCGGCGAACCCTTCAGCGGTCAGCAGTACGACGTGGCCCGGTATGACCAAAATGGTCAATTTGTCAA
>JANWXM010000046.1 GCA_025055285.1 Saprospiraceae bacterium | reverse complement strand
ACAGGAGGTGCTGGAAAACTTCTGAAACCACATACCGCTATCTCTAAGGTTCTCACTCAAGCTACACAAACAAGTCATTCAACTTCAACACCTTAAAAACGTTTTTCTATCATGAAAAAAATCTTGTTCATCCTCCTGTTCTTTGTCTCGGCGCTGAGCGGCTGGGGCCAGTCAAACGCCGACGCCTATCAGCAAGCCATGCGGAAATACTTAGCAGGGCTGGATACGCTCTATGTGGCTTCCGAGTGGGTGGCCCGCGCCAACGCTTTCGAGCGCATTGCTCAAGCCGAGCCAAAGCAATGGCTGCCGCACTACTACGCAGCGCTGTGCTACATCCAGGCGTTTAATTTTGAAAAAGACGAAAGTCGGCAGAAGACCTACAGCGAACAGGCCGAGCGCTTCATCGCCCGCGCCGATGCGCTGCGGCCCAACGACTCGGAAATTACCCTGCTCAAGAGCATGGCCGCTTCTATGCGCGTGCGGCTTAGCCCGATATTTAACGGCGCTCGCTATGGCCGCTTAGCCGATGAAATGCTCGAAAAAGCACAACAGATCAACCCTGACAACCCGCGGGTATACGTCCAGCGCGCGTCAAACCTTTATTTCACACCGCGCATGTGGGGCGGCGATAAGCAAAAAGCGCGCGAAGTTTTGGATATAGCCGAGCGCAAGTTTACCACTTTTCGACCTGCTTCTGACCTGCATCCGGACTGGGGACGCAGCACAGTGCAGTATTTGCGCTATTTGATGGAAAAGGAGTAGTCGGCGCTGCACGCGAATGGCGCAGCTCTCCGCGGTTTGATAATCCGAAGACACGAAAATATCCCCACACATGACAACAGATAACCGGCGCAGCAAAAGGCTGACTTTGGAGAAAAAAGAAAACAGCACCCGCCAAGTGGGCAAGTGCTGTCGGAAAACACTTTATTATTATAGGAGTCTCACCAAGAAATGGTGATCGTAATTGTGCAACTAGTGCCCGTGCATTTAATGGTGATGGTAATGGTAATCTGAGGCGGTCGTTGGCCGTTGGAATTTCCCTCTACGTTCACCTTATAAGCGCCCTTCGGCACTGTTATACGTTCTCCCTTGTACGTACGCCCGGCATTCTCATAAGCTGCGCGCAGAATTTCTTCGCCAAAGATGGCCTCTTGATTCAGCTCCAACACTCGACGCTCAACCAAAGTGGAGTAGGCGCGATCACTGAGGTTCTTCGTCTCTACCTTACCGGTGAGCGTAATCGAGCCATCTTCTTGAGCCATTGGGAGCACGGCAATTTCATCAGTGGAAGCTCGAACATTCAACAAATCCGGGAAAGGACGCGAATCTGGCCGATAGCAGAAAAAGGAGCCGGGTTCGCACGAGTTGAAAACTTTCAACAAGCCAATCCAGCCTCCACGGCGGTGCTTGGAAGGTTCAGTAGTGTCTTTCTGACAACCGGTAAATGGGATGGCCCCCAAGGCCGCGAGCAAAACGATGCTCCAGAACTGCTTCTTCATATGCTCAAATGTTTTAGGATGAAGTGTTTTTGTTTGAATTACGCCCTTATATCAGTGCACCATCCAAAATGTTACATCCAATTACTCGTTAAAAGTCATGCACGGTTGGAATAAAGCGCCCTTTCGGCGTCTGACCTGCTTTGCCAAGGCCCGCCTTCCCTTCTGCTGACAGATCCTCTACCCGTTGTCGACATTTTTCATGAGGTAATGCTTGTCAGGATATTTAATGAGAAGAGGAGAGAATCTTGCCCTGTTCCACCCAATAAATTGAGCGGTCACAGGATGCGATACGCTCGCCAAGGCAGCGCGACGCCACCTTTGGCATGCGGCATGTTACGTTGCCTAAGTCTGGTCAGCTAGAAAGTAGCTGTTTTTAGGTCAAGCAGTACTTGTAGTCCCTCCCTCAAGCATTCATGCCATTGGCGAGAGTATATATACCGAGTATAGTCTGACCTCGAAGCAACAGTTTGGGCCGTGCTAACTCAAAATTTTGGTGAGAAAGCTGTTGACAAGTACAGTTAAATTTTAAACTACTAAAAGACAAGCGCCCTCTGCTTTTTATGCGTTTATCCTCTCGATCTAACGCCACCTTGTTCTACTTGCTCCTCTTTCGTCTTCACGCCTTCTACTATAAGCATCTTTCCCTCTGCCTTCCCATACCCCTGTCCGGACAATAACGCCCGCGAGTGCTCACACCTATATTTTTAATATAGTACGACAACGGCCCTTAGCGCTGCCGGCTGCGCACTGCGCGACCCAGCTTGCATCGTGGTGCTCCTGTCCGATACCACCGACTTAGGGTGCATCCGTACGTGCAAAGGCGCACCTGTGCTGGTCTTCGACGAGCTTACTGACAATCCGGGTCTTTACACTCGTCAACTGAAAAACGATAAGGGCTTCTTTGCCAGCGTAAATCGAGCATCCAGGTCCAGAACCAGTTACTTCCTCGCTTGCAGCCGTTGAATTAGGGTCATAAGCATAAAGCGTACCCGCTGCATCTGCCCAAAAGTAGTCTCTATCTAAACGAAGAGAACTTTTTAGAAACACAGTCGCGGTGTTACTCTTTCAGAGCTCCTGCGGCATAGCGCTGAAGGAACGCCTTGCAACCATTGAAAGAGATAGTTCTCGCGTCTTGCGCGCTTCATTGCGCTGGTTTTTGCGCAAAACGCGAAAATCAAAGATCGACCCGATTAATTCAACCAACAAAACTTGGTCTCTCTCACAAAAGTCCTCGCCAGGAAGTGCTTCGAGCAGTCGGCGGCAAATGGCTCAAGATACCAAAAGCATCTCAAAAAATCGGGAATTATGCTCATGTGTTGCGCGCTGCTCCAGATGTGATATTGGATGCAAACCGATGGTAACAACAAAGACTCTACCGGGCAATTCCACGCTTGGCAAGGATTACACTAATGTGTTTTATGAAGAACGCCCTATCGCGTGTGCAGAGCATCCGAGGTATCGTCTCTTTGGTCTCTCCTGCGTGTCATCGCTTTTTAATTTTTCTTAAAAAAAGTTGTTTCGGAGGTGAAGGATAAAAACTTCGTCTTATTTTTGCCGTAGGTAAAAAGTAGAGATGTGGAAAAAAAATCGCGCAGCTATTGTGAGAGTCAAAAAATCTTGCATACCTTCGCCCAGTGAAAACGGGTGTTAAATGTTCTTTTAAAGAAAGGCATTATTTTTGCCGGGAGAAAAAAACTTTCCGCTAGGTATAGCAATAGAAAGGTCAAAAGCCGATTTATTCTTAATCCGTAGTGAAGTAAGGAATTGGTAGTTATCCATAATAACACTAACAAAATTATCAATCTCATGAAAAAAGTCTACGAGGCCTCTCAGCCTGGGTGTGGTCGCGCTAAGAGTTTGGTGACCAACTTTTTTTCGAGCAGAACAATGTCCGCCCTTCCCCGCTTGGCGACGTTGTTCTGCTTAACGCTTTTGGGGGCGCACGCCGCCCACGCTCAATCCTGCGTGGGCGTATCGTGCGACATCAGCTATGCTCCAGGCGTGTCCGATAGTGTCGTTCTCTGCCTGAATTCGCAGGGGGAAGCCCAGATTACGTCTGGGCTGATGGCGACCTATACCACAACCTCCAATCCGACCTGCTGCTCCGTAGTCAGGGTGTGGGAGAATGCGGCGGCTACTAATCCTTTAACGCCCTCAGACCCGGATTACGACCTAGACTGCACGGATGTTGGCAGGATGATCGTTGTCTGGGTGACGCGCGAGGTAAACCTGCCGCCTTCGGGCACAGGGAGGAGCGCGGCTATCCGATTCCGCATTTTTGTGCGGGATTGCTCGCCGCCGACGATCGTGTGCCCTCCGCCGGCCTCGTTCACCTGCGCTTCAAGCTATAC
>JANWXM010000045.1 GCA_025055285.1 Saprospiraceae bacterium | reverse complement strand
TCTCTATAGATTTTTCTGATAGAAACGCAGGGTTAGCTCTGTATTTAGTCCGAATAGAAGATGGAAGAAATTCATTAATCAAAAAAATAGTCAGATAGTATGAAAAAGATTGCTTTTATAGCGCTGATTTTAGGCGCTTCAGCGTGTTTTTTCTCCTGCAAGAAGAAAGAATTATCGCCTGATTGTCCTCCTTGCTGGGACAAAGATATGATTTGTGTAGAGGGAGCGTGCGACTGCCCCGACGGCTACCTTGTCACCTGGCTCAATCGAACAGGCCTGGGTGTAGGCCCGCAGGTGGATTCGTTTCCTAAAAAGTTCTGCATCAAGCCCAGCAAATTAACCTTCATGGCCTACATTCCTCGCTTTGATTGTTTGGATACTTTTGCATTGCGCTTCATCAAAGATCCTTATGAATTTACTGATACCACATACAGTCCTACAGGAGTTTGGGTGGTGCCCGTCTTGCCCTCCAGCGTAGCGCGCCTCGCTCCTGTCTCCGATATACGAATCGTGAATGAAAATGGGCGCAAAGTTACCAGGGTGCACATAATGGGATTGGAGCCAACGTACGGGATGGGAATTCAGTCGGGTATTTGCACGGAGATGGACAGCGCCGGAGAATATGTTGGTACCACGGAAACCTCG
The DNA here is from genome assembly GCA_025055285.1 of Saprospiraceae bacterium. Lineage (GTDB taxonomy): Bacteria > Bacteroidota > Bacteroidia > Chitinophagales > Saprospiraceae > M3007. The sequence continues at coordinate 3,526 of JANWXM010000045.1, read as the reverse complement.
TTTTTAGGTTATGTGACACACAAAGACACTATCTCTGGCTACTTAGAGATAACTGGAGCAACTGGTACGAAGAGAGAATGGTTTGGGCGAAGGTTAGAGGGAGTGAAGTTGGTACGAACCGTTCCTTACTGACGAGATTACATAGATATTTTAGAACGGCGGCTATGGCCTTAAAAAATAAGGAGGCGATAGCCGCCTTTCTACTATTGGATTCTAGGTGATTTGAAAAAGGTGAACAGGGATCAAACTGATTTGCTTCGTGAGTAGAACAAAAAATGAGCCATTAGTCCGACACTCAAATTAAGGACTCGGAGGGAATGATTACTTCCCTTTCGCGGCACTATGCGCTTTGGGTTTCGCTGCGGCCCTCGGCGTCCTCGGCGGTGAAGGAAATGCTTTGAGGGGTGTGCTGTTTTGTCGCCGAATAGCAAAAAAAGTAGGCTCAGGCGCTTGCATTTTTGGTTTGAGGGCTGCATCTTTGCTACTGATTATGAGGGTGAAAAGCAACATCGTTCCGCTAACTTTACTTTCCCGTCTATACTCCCTATGCGGTCGTACGGCGAGAAAGTGGGCGTTACCGCGAACTCGGGACAATACTCTGCTTGGATATAGAATATTGCCTTGTCGTACGCTATCGTCTAATAATTTAAAAAAAAAATACGTCCTTATGAACCGTATCCTTCATGTTACTCTAACTATCTGGATTGTCTGCAATTCTTTTGCCTTAAGCCAGGAATTTGCCTTCGACAACTACACGCCTAAATGGTCAAAGCGTGTGGTGGATTCGACTTACATAGGTTACACAGAAACAGGCATAGCATCGGGAAGTAACAATCAGGTGATCAATCGCTACAACGGACACAGCCATCTGTGGAATTTGCTCTCGATACTCATACATGGCAATAAAGCGATAAATGTTTTTACGAACAGCAAAAACGATTATCAAGGAGCCTATATAGAGTGTAGGGATGTAAAGGACGGCAAGTTGATTTGGGATACTCGCTTTGATTTCAGAAATGATAGTGCTCAAGAATTTGCAGATTACTTCTTTGTGAACGATAGCGGAGATCTGGAGGTGTTGTGCTTTAGAAATGTAGAGAAGCCATACTTTATAATGTGGCTTAGGGCAACGATTTCAAGAAGAATATACGACATAAATAATGGCAAACTAAAATTACACCAATATGGGAATACTAATAATAGCGCTAAATTTCCCCCATTAGAATTCTATCCGCTAATTCCTATGCTTAGACCGTATCCAAAAGAAAAAATAGAATACATTACACCTCGATCCACATGCAGATCTAAAGTTTTTTCTATGGATCAAGGCATATTGATTGATACAGTATATTTATTTCCCAGGAAGTATGCCTTTGGAAATGTTAATATGTCTGTAGAAAAGAATAAAACACTGGTTACTCGATTTTCTCGTACAGAAGAGTCAACGAATGTCCCGCCCGCAATTTACCACGTTGCTATTGAGGAATATGATAGAGAATGGAAGATCATTAAGAGCACGGATTTAACTAATATACTCGAACCAGCTGTGGAATATGGAGCTTCCATAAATCGAGGAGCAATCACAGTATCTTCCTTGAACAATACAGAACAGACTACTCCTCATCTTTTCAAGATCAGTATCCTGGATACAAACTATAATTTAATTGAAACCATTGATTTCTCTAATGAATATGCATATGCTCATGCGTTTAAATTACAAGGTTCGAGAGGCAGCTTATTCGTCGCAGGTAGGAGACAGAGAGTTAACGGTCGAAATGTTATAGATTTAATCAAGAGTGATGGTTATGGAAATGTCATTAAAAAACATGCCCTTGTATACCCGAAAGGGAAGTTAGAAAGAATTGTTCATGCAGCTATGGGAGGCAATGACGAAGATCTGTACTTATCTGTTTGGATGGCTACTTTCAAGGAAAACAGCAATCAGGTGATTCCCGACTCAGAAGTAGTACATGTGATGCGCATTGACTTAAAGGAATTGGGTCTGGTTTCTAATGAGGAAAAAGCCTCCGAAGTTTCATGCTTTAGAATATATCCCAACCCAACGAGAGACGTGCTGTGGGTTGACGCTCAGAAGTCTTTTGATAGGGTTAGACTTACGGATGTTGTTGGTATAGATAGAGACATAATTATTTCTGAAGGCGAGAGATCTGTGGACATCAGTGGATTGCCTGTAGGGGTTTATTTTGTTAGTTTTTTGTACAAGGGAGAGGTAGTGGGCACTGCGAAAATAGCAAAAATCAGGTAGTCTATGAGGCAGGAGGTAACACAATACCCCTGCTCTGTTAGTATGGGTGAAGTGGTCTGAAAAAAGGCAGACATGGAACCGACCTATAATTTTCTAACCAAATTTCTAAGGCCATCTCATACTTGTCCATAACAGGTGTTCCTCGCGTTCTTTCGCGGCGCTATGCGCTCTGGGTTTCGCTGCGGCCCTCGGCGTCCTCGGCGGTGAAAGAAGTGCTTCGAGGAAGGTGCTGTTTTGTCGCCAAGTCCTTCTCGTGCATACTTCCCGAGCGATCGGCTCTTCTTCCCCATTGGCTAACTAAGAAAACTTGCTCCTGATTTTCAAGTTTTTGCACGAAGAGCCAATCAAATAGGAGCATGAACTTTCTGACTCTCTCTGCTGATAATCAGACCATTAACCTTAAGACTTCATCTTGCTTTGGCTCTGGGAAGCCCTCAAAGAAGATACAGTTTCTGTCGAATAGGTTGAAAGCTCTGGCCTCGGAGACCAGAAAGAGACGCACCATGACCGTTTGCACCGTATCGAAGCGAGCCGAAAGCGCCTCAATAAGTACCATGCCGAGGTCACAATAGACAGATATCACTTTGGGCTTTAACAGACGTAAACTGCAAACCCAGCACAACCACATGTAGGGTAAAAATCCTTTTTGCCATGTGTTCGCTTTTTCAAATTTGAGCGGCAAATGAAATCAAATATGCGCACATGCAAAACCGGAACAACACTTACTTTGCGCAAAAGGACGCCTCGAATTGAGTTTGCAAACTATCCGCACCAAACTTAGCCTCTTCTTGAAGTGTTGCCTCGACGATTTGGCAAAAACGCCACCTGACAGCGAAAAGGTGCCTGAAGCGCTTCCTTCGTTTCGGATAAATTTGAGGCGACACCCCTTCGGAGGTGTCGCCTCATCAAATGGGCAAAATGCCAACGCAAACATTTTATTTCAACCACTTATCGCGGTCAGCCAAACGGCCTAGTTTTTCCCAGGTAAGCACAAAGTCCGTAGGGCCTAAGGCATAAGGCGTTACTTCGTAAGGGTTGTACACCATGCGCACGCCTTCGGGCACGATGCAAAAGTTGAGCGGCAGGGGCAGCGGCGTCTCTGGTTCCAACAAAAGGGATTCCATCGTTACCTCCATGCCCAAGTCCTTAGCGCGGTTGGCCTCCAAAAAGGCCTGCTCGACCAGCGGGCGCAGCGCTGTTGTATCCGAAATGACTTCTGTTAGAGCCTCTACTCGCTGTCCGGTGGTTTTGTTCAGGGTA
>JANWXM010000044.1 GCA_025055285.1 Saprospiraceae bacterium | reverse complement strand
GGCACCTCCTCAAGCACCAGTGAAACCGGACATATCTCGTGCTACAAGTCCGGACAGTTTATTTGCTCGCTACACTGAATGGATATCGGGGTTGAAAATGCAACCAGCCCCGCGTAGCATGTTCAATGTTTGAACACTACGGGCGCCACGTGCTGAATGCTGTCGCATTCGGGCATGGCGGTAGCGTGCCCGCAGGGCCACAACTCTGATGACCCCCGCCGATCAGTCCCACCTGCGCATCCTCAAGATCCTCGACGCAGAGCCAGACATCAGCCAGCGAGAGCTCGCGCAAAGGCTGGGCGTGAGCCTGGGCAAGACCAATTACCTGCTGCTCGCCCTGCTCGCCAAGGGCTACATCAAGGCTGGCAACTTCCTGCGCGCAAGAGACAAGCTCAAATACGCCTACGTCCTCTCACCCGAGGGTCTTGCCGCCAAACTGCGGCTCACGCGCAACTACCTCGCGCGTAAAGAACAGGAATACGAGGCATTGCGGGCGGAGATCGAGACGATCCGCGCGGGACTGGAACACAAGCCATGTACACCCGGCCAACAAGGACACGAAGCCAGCGAACCGGGCACAGTGAAATAAAGGAAACGCTGAAAGAATCTGCTGTGCGGCTGGATGGCTGCGTTGCACGCAGCTCGCTCCCTCGCCTATCTACATGATAGGCCTCGCGGCAAGTGCTGCGGGCGCCTAGCCCTCTATCCCCTCGCGGCGATTCATTCAGTATTTCCTAAACGCAACTACCACTGTGGGTATGACCACGACAAGCCTATTCAGGGCGCTTCTTGGTCAGCTCGCGTCCAGACCGGGTTGAACCCAGATTGTTAGCAACAACTAGATTTGTCCGGTGTTGTAGCACATAAACTGAAACCTCTGCTTAACTAATGACACTCAGTATTGCTTGGATAGAATTAGCGAATCGGTGGAATTGAAAGGGGTTTGGCGATGCTGGGCCGAGTGCGACCGCAGAAATCCTTTGGTGACGAGGTGCTGGAGCTGCACGTATCCGACAGCCACTTTCTGGTGAAGGTGGCTGGTCTGGTCGATTGGGCGGCCTTCGACGCCTACTGGCCGCAGCTGTATGGCAAGACTGGCAAGCCCTCCAGCGACCCGCTGGTTTGCTTCAAGATGCTGCTCCTGGAGCAGTGGTATAACCTGTCCGACCCGCAATGCGAGGCCCAATGCAAGGACCGTCTGTCCTTCCGACGCTTTCTCGGGCTGTCCCTGACCGATACCATTCCCGACGAGACCGTGCTGGTGCGCTTCAGGAAGCGGTTGGTGAAGGCCGGGATGGCCGAGAAGCTGTTTGCGACGGTGCTGGCGCAGCTGGAAGCAGCCGGAGTGATCATCAAGCGCGGCACGCTGATAGATGCCACCATCGTGCCGTCGGCGCGCAAAGCGCCGCCCAAGGGTAAGGTGGGGGGCGATAGCGAGGCCAGCTGGGCGGTCAAGGGCGGCAGGCCGGTTGCACACGGGTTCAAGGCGCACGTTGCCGTGGATGAAGGCAGCCAGATTGTGCGCGCCATTGAGACGACGACGGGTTCCACCCACGACGCGGTGCCGGCCGACCGGCTGATTGAGCAGGCGCAGGCCAGGGCCGTGTATGCCGATGCCGCGTATTGCGATAGGCAACGCCGGCAGAGGTTGCGCGCCCAAGGCATTGTGCCGCGGATTCGCTTCAATCCGCGCGGTGGGGAACTGACCTTCCGCCAACGCGCCCTGAACATCCAGTGGTCGAAGGTACGTGCCGGCGTGGAGCGGATATTTGCCGACTGGAAGAAGCGACGTAGCCTGGGCCGATGTCGCTATGTGGGGCTTATGAAGAACGCCCTTCACTTTACGCTCCTGGCCATCGCTCACAACCTGCGGCGCTGGTCGGTGCTGGCCGCATAAGCGGCATAGCGGGGGCGCATGCCGTCCCAAGCGACGACATGCAAGGAAAAACGGCAAATATGCTGCTTCGGAAACCCCGGTGCGGTCGAATGGGGGGAGCGTTCTCAACGAGTCTCATCGCTCGATCACCCTTTAGCACAACGTTCGTTCGTTGAGCAGAGATTTCATCATGAAACATGGGTCGAATCGCCACTGCCCGAGACGATTCGAAGGAAAAAACGGGGCAACGACGTCGAAAAAAACGGGCATTTGCCTTAGAATTTGCGCCAAGTCCGGCTGCGTTCATCGTAGCACCTGATTTCGCTGGAAACCTCGGGTTATTCGACATGCCTAATGCTAGGAGAGAGTGTCATGGATTTTGAAAAAAGCACGCTAGAGCTACTAGGTCGTAACAGCCATCTATTCGAGCAGGATATTAATAAACATGATGCTGAGTTGAGAGACATTATAAAAGGTTCCCGCTTTCTAGTAATTGGAGGTGCGGGGACGATTGGGCAAGCGGTGGCAAAAGAGATCTTTAAAAGGAATCCTAAAGCGCTGCATGTTGTCGATATAAGTGAAAATAATCTGGTAGAATTCGTGCGGGATGTGCGGAGTACATTAGGATATATCAACGGAGAGTTTAAGACCTTCGCCATTGATTGCGGCTCGATAGAATTCGAGTCCATGTATGAGCATGAGGGGCCATATGATTATGTTTTGAATTTGTCAGCATTGAAACATGTGCGCAGTGAAAAAGATCCATACACGTTGATGCGCATGATAGATGTTAATGTATTCAACACGACAAAAACCATCAAAATGGCGCGTGAAGCCAATGCCAGCAAATACTTTTGTGTCTCGACGGATAAAGCGGCTAATCCGGTCAATATGATGGGCGCAAGTAAGCGAATAATGGAGTTATTTGTATTCTGCGAAAGTGAGTTTTTGTCTATATCCATGGCGCGATTCGCTAACGTGGCGTTCTCGGATGGCTCATTACTGCATGGTTTTGATCGACGTTTCGAGAAGCGACAGCCGTTTGCGGCACCGTCTGATGTGCAGCGATATTTCATGACTAAGCAAGAGTCAGGAGAGTTGTGTCTCTTGTCTTGTCTACTTGGCCATAATCGTGATATCTTCATACCGAAGATGAAAGGTGATTTGCATTTGATTAGATTCTCAGAGATCGCGATTCGTTACCTGCATCAGAGAGGGTACGAGCCCTATATTTGTGATAGTGAGGACGAGGCTCGCACACGCGCTGAAGAACTGATTGCCCAGAGGAAGTGGCCTTGCTTTTTCTTCGAAAGTGATACCACAGGCGAAAAAGAGACTGAAGAATTTTATACAGATGGTGAGTCGGTCGACCTAGACAGGTTTGAGTCGGTTGGTGTCATCGTTAATCGACCTATCTATGATAGAGAAAAACTCGATCATTTCAAAGAATCAGTGCATCAGATGCGCATCAGCAAAAGTTGGTCTAAGGCGGACTTGCTGCAGGAGTTTCGTAACTTAATACCAAACTTTGCTCACATAGAAAAAGGTAAACATCTGGACCAAAGGATGTGATATGCAGCGCTTGTTCGATATCATCCTGTCGTCTACTGCATTGGTTGTTTTGCTCCCACTGTTTGTCATCGTTGCAATTTTACTCCGCTTCACAGGGGAGGGTCAGGTGATATATCGCCAGGAACGCGTTGGAAAAGGTGGGAAGTTATTTATGCTTTACAAATTTGTGACGATGTTAAAAAATAGTGAGTTTATGGGCACAGGTACAGTAACGCTTAAGGACGACCCGCGAATACTCCCCGTGGGTCGAATATTGCGAAAGACAAAGATCAATGAGTTGCCGCAGTTGGTCAATGTATTGAAGGGTGACATGAGCATCGTGGGCCCTAGGCCACAAACGCGTCGTTGTTTCGATGCCTTTCCTGAAAATTTGCGAGACGTGATCGTGAAAGTGAAGCCTGGGTTGTCCGGAATTGGCTCTATTGTGTTCCGCAACGAGGAAAATGTTTTGTCCGACCCCGCAACAGGATTGGAATTTTACGATAATGTTATAGCGCCGTACAAAGGTCAATTAGAGGAATGGTATGTCAACAACCAGGGCTTGTATACATATTTTGCGGTTATACTGGCTACTTTGTTGGTGATATTAAAACCTAAATCCAATGTTGTGTGGAGGCTGTTCCCTAACTTACCAATACCACCAGAGTCCCTACGTGTATATCTTAACTGGCATCCCAAGACATCTGTTTAGGTGTTTATTCCCGTATGATACTATACCCATGAGGAGCTATCCTCTGTTCGCAGCCCGAGAGGTAATGAGGACATTGCTGGCTGGGCCTGACGCAGCGAGCCCGAAGGGCAAGCGCAGGCAGGCCCAGCCAGCGGCGACGGCCGGGACGCGTCTGAGGCACACGGTTTGAGCAACTGTCTTTCGAGTCAAGCGGAATGAAGAGAATCGTCCCAGGGTTTTCCGGTTCTGACCATGGCGTTGAGGATGGTCAGAAGCTTGCGCATGCATGCGACGATGGCGACCTTTTTGGGTTTGCCGGCGAGGACGAGGCGATCATTGAAGGTGCGGATCACGGCGTTGAAGCGGATGGCGGCCAGCGCTGCC
>JANWXM010000043.1 GCA_025055285.1 Saprospiraceae bacterium | reverse complement strand
TCGCTGCTGGAGGTTCCGGGTGTGCTGTACTACCGCGTTGAGACGCCGACGGATAGCGCCGTGCGCAAGATGATTCAGATGAAGTAAGCGGGTGCGGCTGGACGCCTTGCTTGAGGGATAACGCGAACGACCACCGCCCTGTCTCACAAAGGAGGCAGGGCGGTTGGCTTTTTTGCTGCTATCATTTCAGCAGTTCAATGGCGCTTCTGAAGCTGAAACCGCAGTTTTAGTAAAGCGTTTACAAAAAATATCTGGAAGATTTTTCTAAGACGCCGAGGTAACTTTCGAAAAGCCTCAGTATCGTACGAAATGTTCCTGGAGAGGGGACTCATTAGAAAGACGAATCGAGCAAAGCGTAAGAATGCCGCTATTCAAGTGGGCAACCTGCGGCTTGCAGGATGGTTAAAATCTCCAACCTCTCGGCATCATTGGCCGCCTTACTTAAAAGAGCAGAAAAAGGAAAGGAACGCCCGGACAACTTATCAACCTTTATTTCAGACAGCACTTCCTTTAGGCATGGCCAGTTGGGCGCTTTTTTTATTAGGCAATAGAGAGTATAATTGTCGGGAGCAATTCCATATTGCTTAAGCATTCCAAAAGCCGAGAGCGCCTGTTTCCAATCTTCCGCTTTAGTGAGTAGGGTATTCAGCGTGATAAAATCTGGCGTTAGTTCATAATTATTTATTTCATTCAAAACAAAGAGACCTTGTTCCCATCGTTCTACTTTGCTCATCAGAATGTTGAATAAGATTAAATTTAGTCTTGCGTCCAGAGATTTTATTTCGCCATAGATACTAAGGGCTTGTTCCCAGCTCTCTGTTTTTTTTAACAAGGCAGATAAAGTAATAAGATTAGGCGAGATATTTCGAGCTTTCATCTCTTGCACCAAAGCATTGGCCGTTGTCCAGTTTTCGGCTTTTCTAATCAGGAAGGTAAAAGTGAAGACATCAGGACTCAAGCCTGCATCTTGTATCTCGTTGAATAAACGCTGGGCCTGTGTCCAGCGATGAGTTTTGTTGATGAGCGTATTCAAAACGAGAATATTGGATGAGTGACCTGCAGCCTTCATCTCATTCCAAAGCATTTCCGCTTGCTTCCAGCTAGGAGCATTTCTCAACCAATGAAACCACATGTCTTCGTCAGGAGTATGGCCGTTCGAACACATCATGCTCTTGATTTCTAATAATTCCTCCCAGCGAGTAAATCGGTGAAGAATGGCCTTGAATACTGGAAGTGGAATGTGAACCCGCCATTTTTGTAAGATATCAAAGATGCTCTGAACTTGTTCCCAGTTTTCTGCACTGTTCACCAATGTTATTAATGCTGCTGTATCCGAAAGATGGATGTTTTGAGGTGGACCCATCCGGCTCATTATTGCTATGAGCTGTGTCGAATTGCCGCCCTTTTTTAGGGTGTTAAGCAGTGTGTAAACGTCTGGCGTCAGTTTTGAGTGTTCAATCTCTTCCAGTACTTCACAGATATGCTGCTGATTCTCAGCTTTTTGGAGCATAGCATTTAGGAATAGAATACTGGGCTGATGTCCAATTTTCTGGGCAACACTCTTCACCTCCTTTACCTGTTCCCAACAAGTTGCTCGGCTAATAAAACGACCCAGTAGGTCTGGATCTGTCATACCGGTTTTCTCCATGTAGACAAGAACAGTACGCACGTGCTCCCACGCAAGGTTCTTTTGGAGTAGGAGCCTCACGGTTTCTCGGTTGGGAACCACACCCAAATAACTTGCAACAGATAGCACTTCTGCCGTCTCTGGCCATCCAGGTGCTAGAGATAGCAACTTGTTAAGAGAGGCCACTGAAAGTTTCCATTCAAGTGCTCTTGCTTTTTGCAACACTTCTCGCGCTTTTTCCCAACAGTTGGCATGCTTGAGAATCGAGTAGCACAAAAATGTGTTGGCTTCATCATAAGAGGCGGGTATCTCTTCCAGGATCTGAGCAGCTTGTTCCCAACAACTAGCTTTTCCTGCCAACAGAGCGAGAATATCCAAAGAAGGTGTTAGCCCCTGCTTTTTGCTCTCGTCGAGCAGTTGCCTAACTTCTTGCCATGAGTCCGAATATTTCATCAAAACATAGACAGCTCGGTTGTTTAAAGACAATCCAAGCGCTTTTATGTGTTCGAGCACCCTCTCAAGAGGCATCTGCCGATGAGCTTTTGAAACTACTCGAAAAACAAATTCCTCATCGGGTTTAACTCCTACTTGTTTCATTTCTCTGAGCAACTGCTGAATATCTTTCACTTTTTTTAACCCTCTCAAGGTCTGTGTGAAAGCGCTGGGCAGTGGTGCTACAGAGAGCCATTCAATTTCTCTCAAGATCGCTTCTTTGAATCCCTTTTCAGCAGCTTTATTGATTATAACCCTTAAAACGTCTACTTCGATCGCTAGCCCTGACCAGGCCATTTCCTGTAATACTTCTCTGACCTGTTCGAATGTCTCCGCTTTCGTGAGTAGCTGGTTTAATGCTTTTTCTGAAGGATTTTGATAAAGTAATTTTATAACTTGCAAGCATTCACAGGCTTCCTCCCAACTTTTAGCTTTCTGAATAAAGTCGTCTAAATCATCTAATTTCAGATTGCTGTTAAGTGTTTGAACTTCTCTGAGCAAGTTGTCGTAGTATTTCCTTTCTTTAGCCGTACGGATGATTACCTTTAATATATTGACATTCAGACCGATTTGGCATCTCCTGAGTTCACCTATTGCTCTTTGCATTTGCTCCCAGTTTTTAGCTCTCACAATCAAATTCTTAAACATGCTAGGGCTGAGGTGATGCTCGCAAGCCTCTGTTTCAAAGAGAATATCCAAGGCCTCGGCCCAACTCTTAGCCTGATTCATAAAATGCTCAAGAATACCCTTATCGGGCTTTAAGCCGAGTTGCCGCATGCTCTGAATTATTTTACTTGCAGATTCCCAGTTTTTTTCTTCAATTAAGACAGCAGTAAGGCGGCTAATTTCGGGCATCCACGCTGCCAACGTTTGGGTTAGACAAGCGGGCTCGCGACGGGCGAGTATCACGACCTGGTCTATGAAGGCCTTCAAGAGGGCAAGGGTAGGTGGAAGGGGGTGTTCCTGCATCAGGCGCAGTATTTCAGCCAATTGCTCCCAGCTTTCTGCTCTTCTTAGTAGCGCTTCAAAAAGCTCTTGGAATGGTTTCACGCCTAAAAGGCTCATCTCAAGTAAAATATAATGAACGTGCTTCCAGCTCTCTGCTTTGTTGAGGAGGAGTAAGAAGGTGTCGCTATTTGGTTCTATGCCATGCATCTTGATTTCTTGCAAGACCTTAGCAACCTGCTGCCAATTTTTAGCCCGATGGATTCGTTCATGAAACTGGGCTAGCCTACATAGAGGTACTCCTTGTTTTTCCATATCGCTGGAGAGCGTATCATTATTTCATGCGATGAAGGAGGAGAATAATATCAACACGAAGTTATGCTTCCCCGCGCAAATTTCACATCGAAGATAAGGAGAGGCCTTCAGCGATGAAGGCGCGCCCGCCCAAAGAGGAGAGGGCTTATTGACTGCGAGCTATAACCCACGATCTTATGTTCCTCAAAAGTGCCTAAAAGTTGCTGCTCCCTTAAAGACGCCAGAATTACGCCTAGTCAATGCTCATGACGCCGAGTGCAGCGGATAAATATTGGCAAAAAATGCTCCTTTGCAGACCCACCCATCCTCAATGCATGCTGAACGACGAGAGGAGGAAAGTTTAGCATTTTGCGAAACTTAGAAATTTATGATGAACTCTGTCAAGTTAGCATCCTCCGAGAGCCCTAGTTTCTTGCGCAAACGATAGCGCTTATTTTCTACGCCTCGCAAGGAGATATTTAGCAAGGGAGCGATTTCCTTAGAGGAAAGGTTGAGCTTAAGATAAGCCGCCAGACGAAGATCTCCGGGAGTAAGGTTAGGATACTGTTGAAGCAAACGCTTGAAGAAACCATCATGTACTTCGTTGAAGGCCGTTTCGAAAAGCGCCCAGTCGTGCTCTCCCTCTAAATGTTGGTCAATTTCGCGGATGAGCCTGCGCAAGGCGTTAGGTTCATTGAGGTGCTGTAATAATTGACTTCGCAAATGCCGCAAAACTTCGTTTTTGCGCACAAGATTGAGAGCAGCATTGCTGAGTTCGCGATTTTTATTCGCCAGTTCCAAAGCAAAGCGCTCGTGTTCAGCTGCTAAGCGCTGGTGGGTGAGTTCCTGTTCCTTTTCAGCCTGAAGGCGCTCGCGTTGTCGGCGGAGGCGGTGTTGGCTGATTTTCTCGAAAGAGAGCACGGCAAGCAGGAGCAGCAGCCCGTAAGCACAAAATGCCCAAGTTGTTTGATACCAAGGGGGGCGAATGCGAAGGGAAAACGCAACGGCTTGATCGTGCACATCGGTCTCTAGCAGTAGGGTATAATGGCCAGGTTTCAAGTTGTCAAGCTTAATTTCGGCCTCTTCCTGCCAGGGCGAAGGAGGGCGTATACCAACAAGTTGCCAACGAAAGCGCGGCGATTGCTCAAATACCGGAATACTGAATACTACACGTAAATCATTTTCGGCAAAAGGTAGTTCAATGGTTTCTTCAGGGCTGATCGCATAGCACCGAGCGGTTGTCTCTATGTACTGAAGCTGGATGGAAGCTCTTTCCAAGCGATAATTGCTTAAATCAGAAAGGCGAAGGCGAGCATATCCATCTTCTAAACAGAGGAGATATTCGTCGTCGCGCAGATGTTCGATACGCTCATATCCCGGCACAAGCGTCGTGCTGATAACGTATCGCTCTTGAGACGTTTGCCATACCACACCGCTTTCGTCGGTGTAAAAGAGGCCTGTTCCGGCATCGCAAAGCCATTTTTGGCGAAGGTTCGGCGCAATTAAGGAAACGAAAGCGACATGCCCTGCACTATCTCGAATAGCGAACGGCGTAGCGTGAACATTAAGCACTAATTGGCCCTGGATGCGCGTTAAGTCGAGGGCATAATCAGAGAGAAGGCCTGCATCACCTCTTCGAAAGAGCCGATATTCGAGCACACGGCACAAGTCTCCGCTCAACCGCAAACGATACACGCCGCGGCTGGGGTGTACTCCCCATAAGACCCCACCCGAGTCGAAAGCAATTTTTCGCAGCGGTTCGTTAAAGCCTTCTACACGCTGGAGCAGGCGCCAACCTTGAGACGCCTGGTACTCATAAAGCACCAAGCCCGTATACGTGCTCTGCAAGAGCAGATTGTCGTGCCCAGGGGGAGCGACTGTGCACCACCCTCCCGTAACAGCCGATAACCAGTAAATAGAGGTGCCTTGTACTATAAACGTGCCGCTATTGTGGCCGCAAAGTAATTGGCCTTTGGCTGCTCGCAACTCCCATACCTGGCCTTGCGTACCCTCTATCAAGTGAAATCCACTGCCCTGCTGTACGAAAAGACCTTGGTTAGTGCCTAAATACAGACGGTTTTTCCAGAGGGCTGCTGCATAAACAGCGCCGATTTTGCCCGTTAAGTCCGTGTAAAAAACAACAGGGCTTCGGAGTGAGACCAAATCAATGCCGCGATCCAGACCTATCCAAAGGCCACCGCGGCAATCTTCCATTAGAGCGAGTACCGTATTGTTTTGCAGGCCATTCTCGCGATGTAAATGAAAACGCAAGCGTTGCTGTTTGTCAAGCACGTAGACACCGTGGAGGATGGTACCCAAAGCCCAGCCACCTTGTCGCAAAGCAACAGCTTTGTTGAGCTGACTTTTTCGGAAAACTGCATTAAGCGGATGACTCCATGGTTGACAAATGTTATTTTGTAATTCGAAAAGACCCTCGTTTGCTGTGCCGATCCAGATAGCATCGTTTGGCCCAGGCACTATGAATTGCACAATAGCATTCCCTAACGCCTCACTTCCCTCTATGAAGCGGAAAGTATTGTCGGCCAAAAGCTCATATACTCCTTGGCCGATTACAGGCAGTAACACTCGCCCGCGCACTAGTTGAGCGAACATTACAGCTCCGGGGGGTTGTAGCACCACTGGAGCTTGCCGATAGTCATATTTGTAAAGAGTAGAGAAGGATTGAAACAGTGCAAAATGTTCTCCTATGAGAATGTGCCAGATTTCTTCCCGCTCCACTTGTTCGGCGCGCACCTGCTGGCTCAACGAGTAGTATTTCATGCTACCTGTGCTGTCTGGCAGCCAGTAACCAAATTCGGCGAATCCGCCGCAGTAGATGCGCCCATCGGGCCCTGCTGCTACGGTACGCACCGTCTGCCTTTCTGGTAAAGGATAGATGCGCCAGCGTGCTCCGTCAAAAACCATCACGCCACCGTTGTTTCCGGCATATATCTCGCCCGATGCTCCTTGAGCTAACGACCAGTTCTGGTTCTGACCTCCATAGGTTTTTGGCGTAAAACGGCGAATTGGCGGTGTTTCTTGAGACGCCGCAACTGCCACTACTCCTAGCGTGAGCCATATGGTCACCAAATGGCGCATGATGAAACAAAGAAACGCCGTAAATTACATATAACGTTGCCCGAGGCAAGTACAACCATTCTGTAGATTCAGCCTCTTAGAAAATCCGAAAATTGGCCTTGCATGAATTAATCGCCAAATAACAGGTCATGCAGAAAGCAGAAACTATTAAAAACCTTTTCTCCTCCATAAAAAAAGCGTTGCTAAGCCAAGCCCTCTTTTTTACCAAAGGGTAGTTGATAGGATGCTACAGGAATTATCGAGGAAATTCACCCAAGTTTACTTCTGCCCACCCTGGATCCCTGTAATTTCACCTCAAAAATCGCCCCGTCATGACGCGTTGGCTTCTTTCGCTTATTTTCTTAATATCGACCGCTCCGGTGCCCGCTCAGATAATCATCGGCGCCGATACGCTATACGGCAACGAGTGGTTGGATTTTTCCCGAACTTATTACCGCATTTACGTAGCGGAAGACGGCATTTACCGCATTGGATATCAAACCTTAGCAGAGGCTGGCTTTCCTGTGGGCCAGGCGCCCGCAGCTGAATGGCGTCTATATGCCTTTGGCCAACAAGTGCCGCTTTTCACAACCACCGATGGCCTATTCGGGCCGCAAGATTTTATTGAATTTTTCGGCGAAAAAAACCGCAATTTTTTAGACCGCCATTTGCTGGAAAACCCAGCCGAACCGGAGTTGAACCCATCGTATAGTCTTTTCAACGACACAGCAGCCTATTATTTGGTGTGGGAACCTCATACGCCGGCATTTCGCTATACAGTGTTATCGAATGACCTAAGCAACACACCGCCCGCTGAGCCCTATTGCTGGTGGACTTCGGGCTACACCTACGACAAGGTGCTTTTCAAGCGGCAAATCGGGCCGGAAATTCAATACTCGTGGTTTAGCGGCGAAGGTTTTGGCACATTTCCCGAAAGCGTATTTGCAGTCAATATAGACGCTCCGCACCGCTATGCCGACGGGCC
>JANWXM010000042.1 GCA_025055285.1 Saprospiraceae bacterium | reverse complement strand
GCGTACTGCGGTGCCATGGAGATGTCTTCCAGGTTGTTCAGCCCAGAAAAAATGCCCACCTTCGAAAACTTGCTCACGCCCGTCAGAAACACCAACTCCAACAAGGCGTCCGCGTCTTTGAGCACCGTGTAAAACTCCTTGAGTAACTCCCGATTCCGATAGGCTGTCTCGATGTCCTTGTCCAAATAGTGGATGATAGGAGCATCGTATTCGTCAATCAACACCACAGCCTTCTTTCCCTCTCGCCTGACAAGGAGCGAGAGCAATTCTTTGAACAGCGGACCCAATCCCTTCTGGCTCAGATCAAGAGCATGGGCCTTGGCCAGCGAGTGCAGTTCCTGTTCGAGCGCAGCCTGAAGGCCCAGGCTTTGGAATCCGATGCTTGTGAAAGAGATTCGGACTGTGGGATGGCGCCGCGTCCAGTCCTACTTGTCGGCAATCCACAGGCCTTCGAACAACTCCCGACTGCCCGAGTACAACTCGGCCAGCGTGGACACCGTCAGCGACTTGCCAAACCGACGCGGACGAGACAGAAAGTAAAACTTGCCCGAGGTGACCAACTGGTGTACGTACGCCGTCTTGTCTACGTACTTGTAGCCCTCCGCGCGAATTGTCCGAAAGTCCTGGATGCCAATGGGTAGTTTATTCATTGCTCAATGCAATTTTACTACAAAAATAGCGCGCTATAGGGCTGTTCGGCCCTAAATATATCTCTCTTAGTTAGTCATTGCTCGATGTTTTGCCGTTAGCTGAATATTTTTTGTGCTCCTACCCTAGTTCCGGCCCAAGACTCCCTTTGGTGCCGTATTGGTCTATCCTCTTTTCAGCAACTGAACTTTCCAGTAATGTTCCTTGCACTTAATCTCGTCTTTTTCCGGTAAATTTTTTAAGTGCTTGAAGTCCGTTGGAGGCGCGGTGTTGCCCAATATTTGAAAAAGGATTTTTTGCATTTAATCCGGTAAATTAAGTGTTTTAGCAAATACGTCCGTAGTGCGAGCATAGGGAGCCTTCTCAAATTATGCGATGTGTCGCGCCTAACCGATATAAAATCGACCGACAAAAAATTACGTTTCAGGCAGCACCCGAGCACGTGTATTCGTTTTCATAAGGGATTACTTAAAATGCGGAAATTGAAATTTCGTTGAGTCAATCTAATCAATCTCTCTTTTAGCTTAATCATGATAGCTACCATCTCCTACACGATTCTATTAGCCGCTATTTACCTCGCTCGCAAAGTTGTTCTTACTGCTAGAGAAAAAGAGATACTGTAAGCGAAAGATTTGGATTGCTATATTTTTCTTTCTTGGTTCTTAAAAGAAGAATGCGCTCCTCTCAATTACCTTTGGGCTAGTTATATGCAAAACTTGAGCGCATGATTTTTCGAATTCTTCCAATTTTGTCCTTCCTGCTGATAGCTGCTTGTAGCGCGCAGCAGCGGCTGCAACGACGTCTGATGGGAAGTTGGCATATTGCGCGTTATGAAATTCTTTACCCCTCGGGGCAGCGCGAGGAAACCTTCAATGTGGGCACGATTACTTTTCATCGTAATGGCAGTGGGGATAACGACATGCCCATTCTGACGCGCAATTTGCGAGCGCCTAACACGCGCCGATTTTCTTGGAAAAACACCGAAGAAAGTGTTACTATTATCAGCGAGAACACTTACTTGGCAAAAGCTTGGATTGTTGTAGAAAACCGCCGCGACCGCCAGGTGTGGCGCTCTACGACGAACGAACTTATCCAGACGTTAGAACTACAGAGGGTGCAGTAGAGAAGGTTCGCTCACAGAGCGAGAAGTCGTTCGGCGCCTTCCTCACCTACGAGTGAGCCTATGGCTATGCCCATACCGCTAAGCCTTACGGCGACAACAATATGTTTTGAATATTGCTCGACGATTGGCTTCTTTATCGGTCCTAAACCTAAAATTCCCGTCCACCAGGCATCTACCTCGATGGGCTGTCCTGGGCAGATAATGGTTTTGAGCAGTTGCACTAATGCACTGCGGATAAGCTCGTTGGGCCCAAACTCGCTGGTGGTCTCGGTGGAATAGTCAAGATGGCGCCCGCCGCCTAAGAGGATCCGCCCATCTACGTTGCGGAAGTAATAGTATCCGCGGTCGTAGTGAAAGCACCCTTGCACCCTTAGGCCAGGAATGGGGTGGGTGATGAGCACTTGGTTGCGCGCTGGTGTAACCTCCAGGTTTGGCATCAGTTGCCGAGCAAAGCCATTTACCGCTACTAACACTCGTGGTACGCGAAGTACCCAACCTGCAGCGGTTTGTAGTTCCACGCCACAAGAAGAGTCCTCTATGCTTAAAATATGGACGCCGTTGAAGATGCGTACACCCGCTTCATCAGCTAATTGCAACAAGCGGGCCATCATCTTTCCTGGGTGTATTTGACCCTCTGGCTGATTTAAGATGAGATGCGCTACCCGACGGAAGCCAAAGCGGGCAATATGCTCGTCTGCTACGATGTAGGGTTGAGGGTGCCCTGTAATTTGGCCGATGACTTGATTAAAATCCGGCATTCGTTCGCGGCATTCTCTAAAGATTTCCTCTTCATCGTCAGTAAAGATCTCGAATCCACCGCACGGTTGAAAGTCCATGTGCTCGTCGCCAACTAATTGGCGCAGGCGCTGTAGGCCTTTCCAGCGTTTCTCGACTATAGAGAATACGTCGTCTGCCGACATACGGCTCATATCATCGAGCAGCTCTGTCATGGAGCCGTAGCAGGCAAAGCCCGCATTGCGGGTGCTAGCACCTGCGGGCAGGGCACCGCGCTCTAGTATCGCCACATTAAGGCGTGGTTGCAAGCGTTTTAAATGTAGCGCTGCCGTTAGCCCTACAAGGCCGCAGCCAAGGACAGCTACATCAAAGTCTTTAAAAAAGGTCTCTCTCTCCCAATAGCTCAGATTATATTTTAGCATAAACTTTTCAATCGCACGTTTTCATGTCCTAAACTTCTATAGAAGAAATTGGTAGTAAAAAGCAGCATCGAGAGACGGTTGCTAATGGGCAAGTTTCCACGACTATTTCTTGCTTTGGTTTCGGGCAAGTCGATCCGTATCGTAGATGGCTCATCCTCAACAGACGACGAGCAACTCACTCGCCGCACTATTAGCAGCGCTCCAGGCCCGAGGTTGTTCAGTGTTTAAATATTTAGAGGATCGTTTAACTTCCTGAATTGAGAGGCATGTGTTCCTCTTACGCGTATGACTGCTGTACAGCTGCTTTCCATCCCTTAAGGGATGGTTTAGCGTCTCTTGGTCTGGTGTTGGTACTACGACGCGAGGGCTTTGAGCGCTCTGCTGTTGCCAACAATGTGCTACCAATAGGTTTAGACATAACAGGCGAGCACCTAATTGGTTTGAGTCTAAAGATTTAAGAATTTGAGCTGTTTGAATAAATAAGGTGGATCGTCTGTTTGGGTTGGTGGCCTTCAGACGCCAAGTCCATGTAGATGCGCCTGCGACGAGCTGAGTTATGGGAACAGTGCGTTTTAGCATAGCCGAAAGGGGGTAAGAATGATGAAGCCACTTTAGGTACATGCGCCCTCTTGCTCTAATTCTGCAATGCGCACTTTGAATAAATATCGGGGAGTGCGTTGATAGAGTGCTTGGTAAAGTTTTAGAGCTTGCAGTCGGTGTAGCTGCGGGTTTTCTGCTACGCGCCGCAGCTCATAGTGAATGCTGGCTTGTTCGCGCTCGGTTCGAGCTAACGGCTGGAGTTGGAGCAATTGACGTAGGGCATCCTGATGATTACCTTCGGCAATGAGAATTTGGGTGCGCAGGAGATTAGCGGCGAAGATGAGTTCGCTATTGCCTAGGGTCAAAGCAATTTCGCGGCCTTCTTCCAGGAGCAAACGCGCAGCGGGCAAATTGCCTGCGCGGAGTTCGGCAGCGCCCTTTTCTAGAAGGGAGTGACCTAAAATCAGTCGATTGCCCATACTGCGCGCCTGCTCTATCGCTTCTGTGTAGTAACTCAGCGCACGTGCCAGATCGCCCTTATGGTACCAATTGTCCGCCAGGGTATTGAGTGCTTTGGCAATACCTTTTTTATAGTTGAGCTCGCGCGAGAGCGCCAGGGCTTTTTCCGAATATTCGATAGAGCGATTAAAGTCTCCCATCAAGGAGAGGAGGTCACCGATAAGGCCATTTGCAATGGCCAACCCTTGTTTATCGCCTAGTTCTAGGCAAAGAGCCAAATCGCGTTGGAATAGCTCCATCGCTTTGTCAAAGTCGCCTTTCTTCTCCCAAACCGAACCAATACTGCCGATGCAGATGGTTGCAAACAATTTATTGCCTAATTCTTCAGCAAGCGCTAAGCCTTTTTCTAAGCAGAGGAGAGCGCTGTCTAAGCTGCCTTTTTCTAAATAGACGATGCCGAGGTTAGTATACAGGATAGTTTGAGCCTGTTTGTCTTCATTGCGCTGAGCAGTGTCTAGTTGTTCTTCCAACCAGCGAATGCCTTCGTCGTAGTGGCCCTGGTTCATGTAGATAAGGCCAAGAGTAGCAACAATGGAAGCATTCTCGGAATCGCGCTGAAGCGAGCGATTTATCTCGATAGCCTTTGCAAACCAGCTTTGAGCAGAGGTGTAGTTGCCTTGTCGGAAGAAGTAATTGCCCAAATTGCCGTATGTTTCGGCCAAGCCCACTTCATTTTTGGTTATTTCAAAACAATGTATGGCAACGTCCAGATGTTTCTTAGCGCCTTCGTAGTTGCCGCGCAATACGAGCAGTTGCCCTAAGCGGCGGTGGCTGTGGCCTAAGAAGTTGGTGTTTTGTAGTCGCTTGGCCAGATTCAAGGCTGTTCGATATTCTTCCTCTGCTTCTTGCCATTGACCGATGAGTTCGTGTACAGCGCCTTTGCGCAAGTGTAGCTTGAGGCACTTTTCTGCCTTTTCGGGCTTATCGCTTAGGTAGCGGAGGAGCTTGCCATAATATTGAATAGCTTGGCGGTTCTGAAAGTTGCGTTGGGCATATCGAGCGGCTTTTTCCAGGTAGTAAGCAGTCTTTTCTTCGTTTTCGGCCTGTTCGTAGTGAAAGGCTAGGTCAACGTAGCGTTCCTCGGAATGGGGGTAGAGTTGTTCGATGGCTTCGGCAATCAGTTGGTGCAATTCGCGCAGACGGGTGCGCAATTGCATGTCGTAGGCGGCTTCGCGCAAGAGCGAATGGCGGAAAATGTAGCGCAGTTCGTTCATGGCATACCAGATTTGCCATTTTTCGGCCATCTGGACTTGTTCGCGCAGGACGCTGTCGAGGTCGCCATTTCGACGAATAAATTCTTCTTGGCGAGCCATGACGGCAGATAGTACGGGCAGTTCGAACTCGTGTCCAATAACAGCAGCGGCCTTAACGGTTTCTTTGACCAGCCCGCTCAGGCGGTCAATACGAGCCATCATAATTTGCTTCACAGAGTCGCTTAAGTGCACGTCTTGGTTTTTAAGTCGCCAGGCACCGCTGGCATTCTCCAGCAAATTGGCCTCTTGGAAATACTCAGCCATCTGCTCCAAGTAAAACGGGTTGCCCTGAGTCATGCGCTGGAGCAGTTCCATTAATTCCGGGTGAATAGGCCCTCCCAGTCTTGCTTCAGCAAAGGCGCGCAAGTCGTCCGCTTGTAGGTAATTGAGGTCTATTTCCAGGTGAGGTACTCCGATTTCTTGGAGCAGCGAGAGGCGCAAAACATAATTTTTACTGCCGTCGTCTTCGTAACGGCTTGTTGCAAGAAAGAGAATTGGATAGGCCTGAGCGCGACGGATAAATTGCCCGAGGAATTCGCGTGACATGTCGTCGAACCAATGCGTGTCTTCCAATTCGATGACAACAGGCCGGAGAATGGCTTCCGCCACAAAGAGATTGGCCATGGCCGAAAGGGCATTCTGATAGCGTCCGCGCGCATCGAGTTGTTCCCATAGAGAGCCAGGCATATGTAGGCCTACTAAGGCGGCTAATATGCTTTGAGTACGAAGGATCTCCCGCTGTACGGCATCAGCTTCTGGATGTTTACTCGCGGATAGCTCGTAAGTCAGCTCCAGAAAATTGGACTCAAATCGCTCGCGATTGCGTTCAGGAGAGTTTTCAGGGCTTTGTTCAAAGTAGTTTTTCAACAGATAAATGAAAGGATTAAAGGGTTTGCGCAAGATCTGATCGCTTTGGCAGTGTAACCAGCTGACTGACAGGACATCGCGCAAGGATCGGCGCAATTCGTAACTTAATCGGCTCTTGCCAATGCCAGCTTCGCCGAAGACAAAAGCAATGCCGACAAAACGCCCTTCGCGCAGCGGAGCAGCAAAAGCCTGCAGGGTTTTAAGCTCATTTTCACGCCCAAAGCATTCACCGCTGAAAGAAACGCGACCTGCTAAATTGCGGCCGCTAAGCAAGTATGTCGGTATTTTTTGTTCAAATCCCTTGTACTTTTCCTCTCCTCGAAAAGTAAACTTAAAGTTGCGCGTATGTTGTACATTTTCATCAGCGATCACCTCGCCCCAGTCGGCTCGAGCCATGAGGCGTGCCGCTAGGTTGACGCGAGCGCCTACGGCAGCGTATTGACATCGTTCGAAGCTGCCAATCACACCCGTAAAAGCTAGCCCTGCAGAAATGCCTATTCGGTAACGCGCACCGGTAAAAGCAACGACAGATTGCAACTCTTCTTGAAGAGCAACGACAAATTCTAGTGCTCGCTCAGTATTGTTCTCAAACGATACGGGCGCTCCAAACAGGCAACACATTAAGCCGCCTTTGTCGCCAAAGTCAATCTCTTTAAAATAGCCGCCGAAGTTGAGGCTCTGCTCCAAGACAATAGAGGCGAAAAGGTCGAGCGTATCGTGAGTGTTTAAGCCGGAGAAGGAGAGAAAGAGACTCACTACATTTCGGAATTCGCCGACGTTGTTCTGGGCAAAGGCCTCCAGAGGCATGAATTGGGCGATGATAGCAGGATCGGGCTCGGGTAAATGAACGGGGCGGACGCCCAGAGGGGCTAGCGGTACGCTGCTCATGTCTAGAGCGAAATAACCGCCTTCACGCCTATCCAGAGGGCGAGCATCTTCTATTTCTAGCGCCAAAAAATCGGCATCGCAAAGGACCTCCAGGCTCCTTGCACGCGTCTGGGCTAAAGCGCTAGACTCGATAGCCTTGCCGCGAAAATAGAAGCCTTTGCGCCGTTGACCAACGATACCCCATTCTACTTCCCCTACAGATAAGCCGATCTTTATGCCTATTCGATGTTCTGCTACGATGGAATCTGCCAACTGCTGGTCGTAAAGAAAGCGCTGCAGAGTCGTCTGCGAGGTATGAAGCGTACGCGTGGCGATTTCGGCAATTGTCTCTTTTTCGGAAATTGGAAAGAGAGCCGTAAAACTGTCGCCTGCGAAGTAAGGAATGAAACCACCTTGCTCGTAGACGAGTCGTATTGTAGGCTGAAAAATATGATTAAGTATGTACGATAGCTCTTCGGCGCCTTCAGGACCCTGTTGCATCAGTCTATCCGTCAGACGAGTGAAACCACTCAAGTCTACAAAGAGCACACAGGCCTGCATGCGGCCATTCCACAGGCCATGGCGGTAGTGTTCCTGAATAAAATGCGGAAGAAAATGCTTCACGGCGTTCTGCAACCTAGAACAGGCGGCGCAAGGTACGACAAATACGGGGCTTGCGACAGATTATTGCTAGGGTATCCGTTCGGAGAAGCACGCCTTCTACAAAGCACACCTCGACAGTACTCTTTCTTCGAATGACGGTGTAGTTAGCAAGTCAGCGTACGGAGTTTGAGCGCTGCATTCACCGAGATGAAGACGAAACGACGCTTCAGAAAGCAAAGGTGTTGCCGGAGATTCACAGCAAGCGATAGGTTTGCAGCCAGACAAGCCATCACATCAGCGGCATTAAAGCGAGAAGTTCCCAACTAAACCTTATCAGGTAAGCTGCCCTCAAAACTTATCTTTTGAAATACGTACATTCCACTTTTTTTCGCATCTTTGCTCCCGAAAAAAGCGGGGCATTGGCTCAGTTGGCTAGAGCGCTGCGTTCGCATCGCAGAGGTCGCGGGTTCGAGTCCCGCATGCTCCACAGGAAGAGAGGTTTGTCTCGTACTAGACAAACCTCTCTTAATTTTTTGTTGAGCAAACTTCTCTCGAAGCCATATGTTTGCAGACGAAGTTTCCCTCTCAGGATAAGTCGACAGACTGCTCACAAAGCAATGATATCCTGGAGTCGTTTTTGGGGAATCAGAATTTTGGTTCTTCCATTTAGGATTCCCGCCATGCCTTAACTTCGATCTTCCTACCTCCTCCAGGTTAAAGGCACCTCAGGACGTTAAAATTGCACAGAGCTGGTATATTTTTTGCCCCGCCTCTTTGCTAATCCTGCAGGGCCGGTTATGCGTTTTTGAAATATCTCGTATCAAAAAATATTACGCTCGTGGAGAAGAACTTACTTATTTGTTGCGTCCTGTGGGTACTGATGCCGTTAGCGAGCGGCACGTTATCATATGCACAGGACATTCACTTTTCTCAGTTCTATAACGCACCGCTAAATCTTAATCCTGCACTGAATGGCATTTTTGGCGGAGATACGCGATTCGTGGCCAACTATCGCCATCAGTGGCGCGCTGTCCCTGTGCCGTATACGACATTTATGGGTACGGTGGAGAACAAGTTTTATTATCGAGCGGGTCAGTATGACCGTTATTTTAGCGGTGGGCTGGCATTGAGTCACGATCGCCAGGGAGCTTTGCAACTGACCTCTTTGGTAATAGGCCTCCCGGTAGGGTTGATTCAACCGCTAGGGGCAAGTCACTATCTCTCTGTAGGCGTGACACCGGCGTTTGGGCAGCGGTCGTTCAACACAACGCGCTGGACGTTCGATGCTCAATTTGTAGACTGCATGTTCGATCCTTCGGCGGCTACGCGCGAAGAGGGGACGCTGTTTAGCGATAATTTGTCGTACTTCGATTTGAGTGCAGGGCTGAATTATCGCTTCCAAGCGCGCCAAAAGCGCACGCGCGTTGACATAGGCTTTGGCATCCACCATATCAATCGGCCGAAACACAACTTCTGGAACGGTGCCTCGGATGTACGCCTGGCCGACCGCAGAGCCTTCTACGGCATCGGTTTGATTCAGGTCTCTTCAGGATTTGATGTTTTAGGAAACATTTTTTATCAACGCCAGGGCGCCTATCGAGAATTGGTGTACGGTCTTGCAGGTCGGTTGTTGGTGAATGATAAACCCTACGAAGAACTCGCCCTCCAGTTGGGAGTTAGTTTTCGTCATCGCTACACCGACGCGCTCATCTGGACAATAGAAGCGCACTGGAAAACCTGGACGCTAGGTTTCTCATACGACCTGAACTTGTCGGACTTTACAATAGCCACTCGAAATCGCGGTGGGCCAGAAGTGTCGCTTATTTACCGCCTTTATAAGATCAAACCTGTCTTTCATCCTTGCCCCCTCGACTGAACACTTTTTATTGTTCGCTTTTCTATGAAAAGACCCTGCTTGGTTCTGGCTTTCCTGGGTGTATTCGTCGGTTTAGGCTTCTCGCAAAAGGGTATACCTGAACGGATAGGTGGGCATGTAGACCGCGCTCCCTCGCTGAGGGCGCTAGAAAATCGCGCGCGACGCAGCTATCAAGAGGGAGACTATTTTGCTGCCATGCACTATTATCGCCGCTTGCTTCAAGCCGATGAGAACAATGTCTCTGCCTGGGAAGGACTAGCCGCAGCTGCCATTGCGCATACTCACTATGCTACTGCAGAAGCAGTCTATGACCATTTAAGAACAAAACAATTGGTTGCTGATGAAGCACTGTTGTTGTTCCGGCTTGCCGAAGTTCGCTACCTCAATGGGCAATATGCAGATGCCCGAGCGCTTTATCAGCAGGTGACTCAGAGCGCCAGTTCGCTCGAATTGCGTCAGAAGGCAGCAACGGGTGTTCGCAATTGCGATTGGGCGCTTCAAGTACATCGGCATATGGCTGATGTAACTTTGGATAGCTTGCGGGATTTCATCAATACGCCATTTGCAGAATACGCTACGCGCTGGATAGAGAATCGCCTCTACTATACGTCGTACGGCCATCCATATAAGGGAGATTCTTCTAGGCCCATGCTCCAGCTTTTTAGTGCTGAGCCACGTTCTGATGGAGGCATAGATATCCGCCGATTAAATTTTAATAAACGCAGGCGCCATACGGCCTATTTGGCCTTCAATCGCGGTCACACGCAGGTTTATTACGCAGTAGCCAAGTATCGACCTGGACGCAGATTGGACTTTCAACTGTATCGGCGTCACCGCATGGGCGAGGCTACTTGGAGCCGCCCTCAAAAGTTGCCAAAACACATCAATCAGCCGGGCTACACCACTACTCAACCTCATGTGGCAGTGTTGCCTGGCGAACAAGTAGAAACCCTCTTTTTCGTTAGTAACCGACCCGGCGGCAAAGGTGGTAAAGACATCTGGTACTGTAAAATTGAAAATGGACGCCTTTCCGAACCTGTTAACCTTGTCGATTTGAACACGGCAGGCGATGATGTTTCGCCTTTTTTCCACGCCCCGACGGGCATCCTTTACTTTAGCAGCAATGGCCGTCAAAGCTTAGGCGGCTTCGATATCTATCGCGCCCAGTACAAAGATGGCTTCTGGAGTAATGTGGAGCACTTGCCCGCTCCCATCAATTCCTCTGCCAATGACGTCTTTTATTCCCTTTCAGAAGACAGTCGATTAGCTTTCTTTTCCACAAATCGCCGCGGAACGCTGAATTTTTCGGAAGAAGATTGTTGTTACGATATTTTCAAAGTTAATCTTGGGCGGCCTGAGCTTTCAATAGCTGCTTGTGATGAAGGTACCGGGGCTGAATTGCTGTATACTACAATGACCTTGTATGAGCTAACTCCCGAAGGTCCTAAGGAACTCAGCCGAGTTACTGTACCCGGTTCGAAGCATACCTTCCCTTTGCAAGTAGGCAAGGCCTATTGGATCATCACCGAAAAACCAGGATATCGGCCAGATACCCTGCGCTTCGATCTACTTAACCACGTGTGGAGCCCTACCTTTCAACAGCGCCGCTGCCTAACGGCTATCCGAATTGATCTAGTAGTTACGGTAGTGGATGCTGACTCACTGAAGCCTTTTGTGGGCGCCGATGTCGCGCTTAACACAATGGCTTTTTTGCGCCCTGATGGTCAATTTGAACGCAGCCAAGATAGTAAAGGATTAGCCACCGAAACTCGAAATGCTCCCGGTCAACACACGTATCGTTTCTCCCTGAAATTTCAACACGAATACGAATTGAAAGCGACAAAACCTGGGTTCCTGCCCGATTCAGTGCGCGTTAGCACAGTGGGTTTAGCTCCCAGAAACGACACTACCCTCTACCGCGAACTGCGTTTGAGTCGAGGGCTGAAGCTAGACGTATATGTCTTCGATGACGTCCTCAAGGATCCTCTCAATGATGTAACAATCACTGTTACTGAGCTGAAAATTCCGCTCGAAACGCGGGTGCATCGCACTGGTCCCGACAGCAACGATTACCATACAACCATCTATTACGACACCCGTTACCGCATTGTTGCCACAAAAGAGGGTTACTCGCGCGACTCCACAGAGGTAAACACTGAGGAACTACCTAAAATACCGTTCCAACGCATTGAACGCAAACTCTATCTTCGTCCTTTACGCCCCGAAGCCTATCTGCCCATTGTCCTTTACTTCGACAACGACAAACCTGGACCTCCTCGTCTCGGCGTCACTAGTATTAAAGAACAATACAAGGATACTTATCTATCCTATTACAACCGAAAACAGGAATACATAGATATCTTTTGCAATGGTCTGACGGGTGAGGAGTTAGAGGCCGCTCGGCAAAGTATAGATACATTTTTTGAGCGGCGAGTCAAGGGCGAGTGGGATCGCATGCGCATGTTCACGGAAGTATTGTACGAAATGTTAGAAAAGGGCATCGAGATTGAAATTAAAATAAGCGGTTTTGCCTCGCCCTTGGCTAGTGCCGCTTATAATCTAGATCTAACATCAAGGCGGGTAAGTAGCGTGTTCAATCACTTCGACCTTTTTGAAGGTGGACTGTATCGCCCATATATCCGGTCAGGGCAGCTTAAGCTGACGCGGGAGCCAAATGGAGCTGCCAAAGCGCCGAAATCTGTTAGTGCAGATCCTAAAAATCGCAGGCTATCCGTGTATAGCGTAGACGCTGCACGCGAACGGCGCGTTGAAATCATCGGTGTAAATGTAAAGGCGGAAAATATACCGTTGCCGGAACAATACCGCAAGTAGTTCAGGATTTTCTTTTACCACGACCACCACTGGTCAAGCGAACTTGGCCATTATTCAGCGCAACTATGACAAGGTTATCTTTACCTTTAATTAGGCTAAATATAGGAGGATGGACTGTCAGCCTAGTACTGATGGCCATAGCCCTTAATGCTCAGGGTCCTCTTCAGCTTACGCTAAACTTTTCGGCGCCCTCATGTGCAGGGAGTTCGGACGGCACTGCTACGGCCACTGTAAGTGGAGGTCTCCCTCCTTATACTTACCAATGGAGCAATGGAGGGCAGACGGCAACTATTGCGGATCTGAGTGCAGGGACATATACCGTAACTGTCAGTGACAACGCCGGAAATACGCGTGTAGGTTCGGTGAACCTTGTTCAACCTTCTCCTATCCGTTTTAATGTAATTGTGAATGTACCGTCGTGTAATGGCTTTCCTGCCACTGTGACAGTACTGCCTTTTGGCGGGACACCGCCATACTTCATCCAATGGAGCAATGGCACGCAGGGCCCTACTTCGTCAGGACTGCTCCCGACAAAAACGTATCTGATTACAGTTACGGATGCAAAGGGTTGTCAGCGCGATACGGCTATCTGTCCTCCTACGACAGATAGCTTGAGGGTGCAATTAATGATTAAAAAGGCCGAATGTCCAGGTATTAACAATGGTTCGGCTACTGCTATGGTGACACCTTCGAGCGGGAACTATCGCTACTCCTGGAATATTAGCCCGCTCAACGTTCCTCAGATTACAGGATTATCTCCCGGGACGCTCGTTGCCGTTACAGTGACAGACCAGACTACAGGCTGCAGCGGAAAGGCTACGGGCGTTATTGGAGCCAACACTCAAATGCAAGTAAAAATTACGGGCACTCAAAAATTAAATTGTTCCAACGATAGGAACGGTGCGCTTACAGCTCAGGTATTCGGTGGTTCTGCTCCCTATACGTATATTTGGCGTGGTCCAGGAGTAAATGACGCTGCTACTCCAAGCATAGCCGGATTAGGGCCAGGGACGTATACTGTCACCGTTTCTGACGCTCGAGGCTGTACCAGCACAGGCAGCTACACCATCGGTATTCTTTCCGACTTAAGAGCGGATTTTACTCTTTTCAAATTCTGTTCAGACACTGCCTTTTGGGTCAAATTTCTAAGTACTTCTACCTCTACGCCTGTCATTATATTGTGGGAATGGCGCATCGTGTGGAATGGCAGAAGCGCGCAAAGCAATCAGCCCAGCGTTACCGTGCCCATCCCTAACCGAACCTCAGGCCTCGCTACCCTTATCGTTACCAACTCTGAGGGGTGCACGGATACCATCACTAAGCCCTTTACTGTGGATAGCCTGCTGGATTTCAGGGTCGTTACGCCAGGCTACAGCTGCGATAACTCGGCCGTGCCTATTGCCGTGCTGGGCGACTCGACGTTCTCCTACACCTGGTCGCCCACCGATTTCCTGACCTTCAACCCTGGCCCCCAGCAGGTGCTGGCCAACCCACCCACTACAACTAAGTACCGCCTGGTGGTCAGCAATGGCGCCTGCACCAGTACCGACACTGTCCTCATTCTGCGTCAGCCGCCATTAGAACTAACAGCCACTGGTGATGAAACCTGCGGCGGCCCGGGCGTACTGAAAGCCACCACTAACCGACCTGCCGCCATTGTCTGGACTACCTTAGCCGGCGACACCATCAACCCGCTCTCGGCGCTGCCGGGCATCTATCGGGCCATCGCCACCGACTCCTTCAAATGCGTGCGCACCGCCACAGCAGCCGTCGTCAGCCGAAAACCGCAGGTAGCCGCCGTCGTGCCGCCCAACGCCTGTCCCAGCGAGCCTTTTAGCCTCGTTGCCCAAAACCTCAATCCCGCCGACAACCTGACCTACCTCTGGACGGCCACACCGCCGGTGCTGCTCATAACCAATCCAACGGCGCCTGCGACAACCGCCGCCGGCCCTAAAGGCAATTATGCCCTCAGGCTGTTGATAAGCAATAACTTAGGCTGTTTGGATACCCTGAATTTTTCGCTAACGCTTCAAGACTCTGTCAACATCCAGCCCTTCGTCTCTGCTCGCCAGGCATGCGATAGTTACCGCGCCTTCTTCACCAACACCAGCGGCCTGCCCGGCGTGTGGAACTTCGGCAACGGCAACACGGCAACCTCAAACGGCGCCGATACCCTGACGGCCCTCTATATCGCACCCGGAAGCTACGATGCCGTATTCACGCCCTCAGCCGGCTGTGCCAAACCTGCTAACCTTAAGCTGCAAATTAGCAATAATATCTTCACCGTTAATGCGCCCGATGTAACCGCATGCAAACCCGCCGCGGCGCTCATTGCCACCACTAACCAACCGGGCACCATAGTCTGGACAACGCTGACGGGTCAGCCGGTGGCCGATCCGAATGCCGTTCCGGCGGGTGTGTACATCGCCCGGGCAACCGACCTGTCGGGCCTGTGCACGGCGGTGGACACGGCGGTGGTGACGCTGCAGGACAGCATAGACCTGACGGGCAAAGTGAGCG
>JANWXM010000041.1 GCA_025055285.1 Saprospiraceae bacterium | reverse complement strand
TGTGTCTCCATCCTGCAAGATTACAACTTTTGGCATTATTCTCTATTTTTGGAAGAAGGGGTGCGGAAGATGCATTGAAAATCAGCGATTAGTATATTTTGACTTAACTGAAGATAAACATAAGTCAGAGAGTTCGTCTATAGTGTGCTGAACATTAAAATATTAAATACGAGTGCAGTTTTCTCTCGTCTCTTTTCGACAGATGGAGGGCTTCATAAGCAGAGCCTTCGTCTGTTGTGTTAGCGCAACATTTTCCGATGGGCAACACGTCGTTATCTAATTTTGTGCAGCCAAGCATGTAAAAAGGGCTACTGTGCAATCAGAAGAGGGCCTACTTTTGCGTGCCTTTTTGATCGAAGCGATGAAAAACACGTACTACGACCTTGTCACTCAGACGTTTGACTTTCCGCAGAACGGCTTTCGCTTAAAGGATAACCGCCTTTTTTTTAACGACATAGATATTTATGAACTCATTCAAAAGTATGGCTCGCCCCTAAAACTGACGTACTTACCCAAAATCGGTGAGAAGATCCAAACGGCGCGCAAGCTCTTTCGCGATGCCATGCAGCGCCACAACTACACGGGTAAGTATGTTTACTGTTACTGCACGAAGAGTTCCCATTTTGCTTTTGTACTCAACGAAGTGCTGAAGAATGGCGCTCAATTGGAGACTTCATCCGCATTTGACATCGACCTAATTTGGCGACTTTACCGATTGGGAAAGATCAACAAGAGCACTACCATCGTAAATAATGGTTACAAACCGCTGGCCTACCTAAAGGGCATTGCTAGGCTAATAGATGAAGGCTTTCAAAACGTAATCCCTATATGCGACAATCCAGGCGAGCTAGACCAGTACAACCTTCTGGTGAAGAAGGAGCAATGCAACATCGGCATCCGCCTGGCTACGGAGGAGGAGCCCAATTTTGAGTTTTACACGTCGCGTTTAGGCATTCGTCGGAGCGATATCTTGCGTTTTTACGAGGAAAAAATTGCGCCGAACCCGAAGTTTGTGCTGAAGATGGTGCACTTCTTCGTAGATACAGGGATCAAAGACACCATTTATTACTGGAGTGAACTCAAGAAGGGTATAAAAACTTATTGCGAATTGCGCAAGAGATGCCCAACGCTCACGGCGCTCAACATTGGCGGAGGGATGCCTATTCGAAACTCATTGAGTTTTGAATACGACTACCCTTACATGGTCAGCGAAATTGTACGCCTCATTAAGGAATACTGCGACGATGAGGGTGTTCCTGAGCCAGATATCTATACTGAATTTGGAAAATATACCGTTGGCGAAAGCGGCGCTGTTATTTTTTCCGTCATTGGAAAAAAGCAACAAAACGACGCTGAGCAGTGGTATATGCTCGACAATTCGCTGATCAACACATTGCCCGATAGCTGGGGCATCAAGGAGCGCTTCATCCTTCTGCCCATCAACCACTGGGACAAGGAGTATCAACGCATCAATATCGGTGGAATTAGCTGCGACAATGCCGACTACTATAATTCGGAGGCGCACAGCAACCAAGTATACCTGCCAGTTTACGACGAAACGAAGGAAGAGCCGCTTTACATCGGCTTTTTTCATACGGGTGCCTATCAGGAGTCGCTCAGTGGTTATGGCGGTTTGAAACATTGCCTTATTCCAGCACCTAAGCACATCCTCGTCGATAAAAACTACTACGGAGAGCTAACCGACTGGGAGGTCTTCCCTGAGCAAGATGCAGACTCCATGCTCCGCATTCTGGGCTATGACTCTCCTTATGCCTCGTGATTGACAGCGCGTGCAGGGAGAGAGAAGTGCTGAGGTAGTACCTTACAAAGAAGCCCGCCGCCCTTCCTGATAGCGCAAAACAAATTCTTTCACGAGCTCCCTTTGTCCTCTGTGGTCTTGGTTTTTCAGCATGTTATTGAAGTCGGGCGACTTAGTTGCATTCACTACAACCGCGAAAAAATAGGGAAGACGCCTTTTCTAGATCGCAGGGCCAATACCTTTTGGTCCTCCATAGGATACTCAAGTGACGAAAGACAGTCAGGCGGACAGCAATATCAACGCTGCGCTACGTTGCACTCTGAATAGTTCCTCTGCTAACGTCTGATAAGGTCAGCAGTTGTTATCGGCCCTGCAACCAGGGAAGCTTTGATGCGTCTAACTCTATTGTAAGCTCCTGAAAATCCCTTTAATTGATGAATTGGCGTAGTAATGGTGAGGCTACGAAATTCTCATAGACAGGGTTTGAATTCTATTTTTCGCCCCTGAAGGGACACGAGCGTCCTTTTAGTGGTTAACGGGCTCTGTGTTATGCGTTTTACAGGGACAATTTTCTCCTTAGTCGTACTATTGCTAAGTTCTGCCTTCGTGCGGGTTTTTTCGCAAGTGCCTTTGCCACCAGCGAACGTAGAGGCGAAGGGCTACGAGAAGCATATCGAGCTGCGCTGGGAGGCCGTCAACGATGCGCAATTAACCGGTTATCAGATTGTGCGTTCGACTGACGGCGGCAAAACCTTTGAGCACCTGCGCACTGTTGGACCTTCAATTACCCTCCTAGTAGACTGGACGGGAGACGAAGGGAGCAACCTTTTGCGCTGTTATCGCGTGCGCAGCATTCGAAGTAATGGACTGGCTGTTAGTGATTTCTCTGCTATAGCTTGTGCGGAGACAGCGCTTATGACTGACGAGCAGCTCCTAGATATGGTGCAGCGCTACACCTTCCGCTACTTTTGGGATTTTGCCCATCCGATAAGCGGTATGGCCCGAGAGCGTTTTAATAGTGGAGACGTAGTTACCACAGGGGGCACTGGTTTCGGCATCATGGCTATTTTGGTGGGTGCAGAGCGAGGGTGGATCACGCGGCAACAGGCGCTTGACCGATTGATTCAAATTGTTTCCTTTTTACAATTTGCTGATCGCTTTCACGGTGCCTTTTCGCATTGGATTCATGGTGCTACTGGCAAAGCATTACCTTTTAGCACCTACGACGATGGCGCTGACTTAGTCGAGACTGCGTTTTTGATGCAAGGTTTGTTGACCGCTCGCCAGTATTTCGACCGAAATGACCCTCAGGAAGCTGGCTTGCGCTCAGCGATTACTAGTCTTTGGCGCGGTGTAGAGTGGTCGTGGTTTCGGCGCAGCAACAGTCCAGTGTTCTATTGGCATTGGTCACCTACTTACAGCTGGCAGATGAATTTTCAAATTCGCGGCTTCAACGAGGCCCAAATCGTATACCTCTTGGCGGCCGCCTCGCCCACCTATCCTGTTCCGGGCACTCTGTATCAAAGCGGTTGGGCAGCTAATAGCACCTATTGTACGCCGGCCGTCTATTTTGGATATCCCATCTACACGGGGCTGGGTGGCGGCGGGCCCATGTTTTTTGCTCACTATTCCTATCTGGGCTTCGACCCGCGCGGCTGGCGCGATGCCTGCTGTAACTATTTTCTCCGAAACCGAAACCATGCGCTCATTCAATGGGAATACGCCAAGCTAAATCCTAAGAAGTTTACAGGCTACGGCGCAGAATGCTGGGGCCTTACAGCCTGCGATGCACCTAATGGCTATTTTGCTTTCGATATTGCCAACGACCAGGGCACCATTGCCCCCACAGCGGCTCTGGCGTCCATGCCCTACGTGCCTGAACAGAGCATGGCTGCCCTGCGCTACTTCTACCGCCAGTTGGGCGAACGCCTGTGGGGCATTTGCGGTTTCTACGATGCTTTCAACCTGACGCAGAACTGGTTTGCGAATAGCTATTTAGCCATAGATCAGGGCCCTATCGTCGCTATGATAGAAAACCACCGCACTGGTCTGCTATGGCGGCTGTTCATGAAAAATCCGGAAATAGAGCCAGCGTTACTGGCCTGTGGCTTCAAACGCGATACCATCGCTAGCTCAGCTCCAATGCCCTCAACTTCGGAGGTGAGTTGCGCGATATTTCCTAATCCAGCAAACAGGGGTGTGCTCTGGCTACATATCGAGGTGCCAGAGGAGATGTCTTATCGGGTCGAATTGCTCGACGCTCTAGGAAAGCGTCCTTCCTTGGTGCTCCAACAGGGCCGGCTCTCTGCGGGTGAAAACCTTTTTTCCGTTTCCACGGCCGAGTGGCCCAAAGGCTGGTACGTGCTGCGCGTGTTGACTTCTAACGCAGGTCAGGTAGTTAAGCGAATCCTCATTGCAGAAGATTAGGTCGGCAATTGCCGGACAAGCCTAATTTATACTTTCACTAAAAGCATGATCTTCGTATGAAAAACAACTTCCTGTTCGTACTGCTCGCCCTCACCCTGGGGCCGATGATGCGCGCGCAAATTGTTTACGAGGACTTTGAAGGTGGCGCGCCCAAACTCAATTGGATAGGCCTAAACGGTACGTTTAACGGCGCTGTCCCCAACCCAGACAAGTCGGGGATTAACTCCAGTAATTTCGTTGGCTCTTACACGAACAATCCGAACTTTGACTTCTGCTTTGCCTTGCACAACTTCGCCACACCAGTGGATATCAGCGAGTTCAACCAATTTAAAATGAAAATCTGGTCGCCTACGGCCCCGGCAAAAGCCCTGCTCAAATTAGAGGGCGCTGGCGGCCCGCCCGTTGAAAAGTTCGTGGACATCACTGTGCCCAACCAATGGGTAGAATACACCTTCGACCTATCAGCAGGCGCGTCTTACACTCACTTGAAGACTATTCTCGTCTCGTTTAACTCTTTCGTACTGGGCGATACAAAAACGTATTATTTCGACGATATTGTAGCCGTTCGCGCTGAGCGCTGTTACGAGAACTTCGAGGCAGTTTCAAGTATTAATTGGACGGGGTTGAACGGCACCTTCAACGGAGCAGTCTCTAACCCTGCTCCTAACGTAGTTAATAGTTCAGCTAATGTAGGTTCGTTTACGAATAATCCGAATTTCGACTTCAACTTTGCTTTTGGTACGATCAGCAGTGGCCCCATCGACCTCTCAGTATTTAATCAATTTGCTTTAGATGTATGGGTGCCTCAACCCACAAGTGTGTTGTTTAAGCTAGAAGGTACGGGTCAAGCTTTAGAGAAGGTAAAGTACGTACCAGTAGCCAATGCTTGGCAACGTTTGACCTTCGACATGTCGGCTGCTGCAGGTTATAATACGATTACGAAGATCCTGATTGTCTTTAATCCTGGTAAAACAGGTGACAGTAGGACGTATTACTTTGACAACATCTGTGCTTATCCTAACCAATGTCAGGGAGTGCCCCCTGATCCAGAGGTGATTGATGACTTTGATTGTAATCGGAACGCCGCCTATGCGCTAGGGTGGGACAGCTTGTCGGTAGTGAAGAATCCCTATCGCTCTGCCGACAACAACTCAGCTAAGGTGGGCCGCTGGAATGACCCTGCTGGACCAGGTACAGAATGGGCTGCTCTGGTGATTGCTTATCCGACGCCTATAGACTTGTCGCAGCGCACTCAGTTTTCTGTGCAAGTGTGGTCACCGAAAGCGGGCAAGTTGCTGCTTAAATTGGAAGGAGGGCCAAATCCGCCCAAAGAAGTTTTTGTAGATATGGAACCCAACAAGTGGATTACTGCTAAGGCCGATTTTGGCGATCAAGCAGGTAAAGGACACTCGCGGTGGGTGCTCTTCTTCAATGCTGGCGTCAATGGTGAACCTGGCGATGTGTATTATTTCGACAATGTCAAACTATCGGCGCCCTCAGAAGCTGTTCTAGAAGATTTTGAGGATGGCATTAGCCTTGGCTGGCAACCACTCGACCAAAACACAGCCCTACACGGCACTTTTAATGGCCCAACACCGAACCCAAAACCCGACAACGTCAACAACTCACCTAATGTAGGTTGCTACGCCAAAGGCTCTTCGCCGTTCTCCACGCTGCAGGCCTTTTCGCTGACGCCATTCGATCTGTCCGTTTTCCCTCAATTCAACGTGGACGTCCTTAGCCCAGCCAGCGGCGGCAAGGTAACCCTGCAGCTCAGCTCGCCTACCCAGGGCAACAAGTCCGCCGAGGCTACCGTTACCACGCCTGGCCAGTGGGAAACGCTCAAATTCGACTTCTCGGCTTTCAATAACATCAAGGATTTTAATGAGGTGCGCTTTATCTTCAATGCCGGTGTAGCTGCTCAAGGACAGACCTGGTGTATAGACAACCTGCGTCAGTCTAAAGCGACGGTAGATCCGTGCGTCGGTGTTGTACCTATTCTAAACATCATAGACGACTTCGAGTGCCAGCGCAACTTTAAACAAATTTTCTACGGCGCTAGCGACATCAAAGTAGTCAATAACCCGCATCTAGCGCCTGAAAACGGGTCGCTTAAAGTGGGCGAATACAAGGATCCGGCTGGTCCAGGCACCGAATTTGCCGGCATCGGCTACGAGTTTAATGCGCCGCCTGACCTGTCAGTGTACAACCAGCTGCAACTGCAGGTTTGGTCGCCATTCAATAACGTGCCATTCCTCTTTAAACTAGAGGATGGCGATACGCCCGTGGAAATTTTTGACACGCTCAAATCTGCCAACCGGTGGTATCGCTTCAACATAGATTTTAGCAAATACGTAGGCACAAAGAATAGAAAGTTGGTTATTTTCGTCAATGTTCTCAGCCCAACAGGCGGCGGTACGTACTACATCGACAACATTCGCTGGGCCCGGGCTGGCTACCATGGCTGTATTGCGGACTACGAATCGCCTCAAACGAGCATTACGAATTTCCGCTATTTCGCCAACGGTTCATTGGAGCAAGCGGGTTATCAATTTGAAATTGTAGACAATCCTAATCCTTCAGGCATTAATACTTCTAAGAAGGTAGGCAAATTCGTTAAAGCAGGCGATGCGCTGCCCTTTGCTGGCATGTACGCTGACTTGGAGGCGCCCATTGCGTGGAAAGGCGTCAAACGCGTGCGCGCCAAAGTGCTCATGGACCACATCGGCAACTTCGCTGTTAAGGTCGAAGGCGATGCCGTTAATGGCTTCTTCTTGGAAATTCCCGTGCCCAACACGAAGATTAACGCTTGGGAAGAGCTGACGTTCGACTTCTCGGCCGTACCCGACAATTCAGAATTCAAGCGCCTGACCATTTTCTTTGACCTAGGCATTAATGCTACGGGACAGAACGTTACCTCCTACTTTGATGAGATTGTCATTGGCACAGGAGCCTGCACAACGGTTTCGACGTGGCACCCTTTGCCGCTTGAACGGATGAGGGTCTGGCCCAATCCTGCCCAGCAGTGGCTGCAGGTAGAAAACTTCGACGCGATTGTACGCTTTACCATCACTGATTTGGTTGGCCGCCGCGTGGCGGAGGTAAACACTTCAGGTGATTTGCGCACTGACATTGACGTATCTCAGTTTCCAGCTGGAGTATACATCCTGACGGGCTTTAATGTACAAGGTCTGCCGGTAGGTATGGCGAAATTCGTAAAAAATTGAAATTAGCCGCTTTTGTGGCGCTGTCCGCCGTTCAACCCTGGGCCGTGGTTTTGGGCGGCGGCAGCGCCTTTCCACTCAACAAAGTGGTTGGGCTTATGCGGATTGTTCTACTGTGTTTGTACAGCCTAAGTGCCTTGTCGTTGGCAGGACAAGAGCGCACACCGTTCAGCATAGAGGAGTTGCAGCGGCGTACGTTTCACTACTTCTGGGAACGGGCCGATTC
Organism: Saprospiraceae bacterium; assembly: GCA_025055285.1. GTDB lineage: Bacteria > Bacteroidota > Bacteroidia > Chitinophagales > Saprospiraceae > M3007. The sequence goes on along the minus strand of JANWXM010000041.1, from coordinate 7,485 downwards.
GCTAGGCCAGATACCTGACCGGTGGCCGACGAAGGCATTTTCGAGTATTGCAGCTACGGGTTTTGGGTTAAGTGCTTATTTGGTGGGTGTCGAACGGGGGTGGGTGAGCCGGGTAGAAGCAGCTCAGCGTGTGCTCCATACCTTACAAACGTTGCTCACTTTGCCACAAGGCCCAGACAAAGAGGGCATGGCTGGTTATCGCGGCTTCTTCTACCACTTTCTCGACCACGAACGCGGAAGGCGCTATAAGGACGTCGAGTTGTCGTCTATTGACAGCGGTTTGCTCATGGCTGGCGTGCTGTCGTGCTTGACGTATTTCGATGGCGAAAACGCTACGGAAACAGTTATTCGGCAGATAGCCGACAGCCTGTACCGTCGCGTCGAGTGGGATTGGATGCTCGGACCCAACCACCGCCTCAGCATGGGTTGGCGACCTGAGAAAGGCTTTATGAGCGCCGAATGGTTTGGCTACACCGAGGCCATGATCCTCTACGTACTGGCGCTCGGTTCGCCTACCCATCCTATTCCGGCCTCGAGCTGGGATGCCTGGACGCTCAGTTATTATTGGGACGAATTTCAAGGCCAACCTCACGTCAATTTTGGCCCGCTCTTCGGCCACCAATACAGCCACGTGTGGATAGACTTCCGCGGCATCCAGGATGCCTACATGCGCCAAAAAGGCATAGATTACTTTGAAAACAGCCGCCGGGCCACGCTGGCCAACCGCGCTTACTGCATCCAGAACCCGCGTCAGTTTCAAGGCTATTCCGAAAACATCTGGGGCCTGACGGCCTGCGACGGCCCTATGGAATGGGTGCAGCGATACGGCAAAGACCTGTGCGTGCCCGAAGACTGGAAGCGCTTCCGAGCTTACCACGCGCGCGGCGCCGCCAGTGATTATCGCGACGACGACGGCACCATCGCTCCTACAGCTGCTGGTGGCTCTGTGCCTTTCGCGCCCGAAGTGTGTTTGCCTGCCTTGCAGGCTATGTGGGAGACGTTCTACGATAGCCTCGTCGGACCATACGGCTTTAAAGACGCCTTTAACTTGACCTTTACCGCCGACGGACGATTGCCTAACGGTTGGTTTGCTGAAGACTATTTGGGCATTGACCAGGGGCCTATTTTGCTTATGCTAGAGAACTATCGCAGCGGCTTTTTATGGGAGTTGATGAAAAAAAATTCGTATATTCGCATAGGCTTACGGCGCGCGGGGTTTCGCGGAGGCTGGTTGGAGTCCTTCGACGATCCCTTGCCGCCCAAAAAGGCGATAAAGCCCAATCCGGAAGTGCCGGCAGAGCCGAAATGGCTGTTTGAAAGGCGTGTCTATCGCGAAAGTCCGAACGGTGCTTTGCCCTACCGCTTGCTACGCCCCGTCAACGGGCTGCCTGAAACCGCTGTCGGCGGTCTGTCTCGGAATGCGCAAGGGCGTTTGCTCAATGCCAAAAAGGAGGTAGTGCGCGTCCCACTAGTGGTTTTCCTGCACGGCGTGGGCGAGCGCGGCTACGACAATGAGCGCCAGTTGCTCAATGGCGTCCTGGCCTTTGCGGAAAGGGAGATCATGCGCCGTTATCCGTGCTATGTCCTCGTGCCCCAATGCCCACCTGAGGCGCGCTGGTCGGGCGCCGACCTTCGAACGGCTGTTACCTGGAGCGAAACGCCTACCGAACCCATGCGCCTACTCATGGCGCTCATCGAACAGCTGCTGCAGGAAGAACCTGACATCGACCCTAAGCGCGTATATCTGACTGGCCTCTCGATGGGTGGTGCGGGCGTTTTCGATCTGCTTATGCGGCGCCCGGAGTGGTTTGCAGCGGCCATGCCGCTGTGTGGCGGCGGTGACCCAACGCAAGCCCACCGCGTTCGAGATGTCGCTCTTTGGGTTTTTCACGGGCGCTTAGACGAGGTTGTACCGCCTTCTCGCTCGCGAAATATCGTAGAAGCGCTGCGAAGACATGGCCAGCGCGTCCGATACACCGAGTACAATAGCCTAGCACACGCTATCTGGCACCAAACGTACTACAATCCGAAGGTAATGGAGTGGCTCTTTCATCAACGCAAAAGATAACAAAGCTGTCGTTTCAGAGAAGCTCTGTGGCTAAAATCGTTCACTATTGCTCATACTGCTTATGCACCATTTTAACTCTCTCGACTGGGCCGTTATTGGCGGCTATTTTGCTCTTCTCCTCGGAATAGCCCTCTGGGTTATTCGCCAGCGGCAGCGCAATAGCGCGGATTATTTTTTGGCTAGCCGCAACATCGGTTGGTTTGTTGTTGGCGCTTCCATTTTTGCGTCAAATATCGGTTCCGAGCATGTTGTTGGCTTGGCTGGCGCGGGCGCAGGAGGGAAGATACCCATGCTCATCTATGAGCTACATGCTTGGATTGTGCTGTTGTTGGGCTGGGTGTTTTTGCCCTTTTACTTGCGCAGTCGGGTATTTACTATGCCGGAGTTCTTGGAACGACGCTTTAGTCCTCAAGCGCGCTGGTTTCTGACGGTGTTTTCGCTGCTGGCCTACGTGATGACCAAGGTTTCGGTGACCATCTATGCAGGGGGCATTGTGATCTCTACTCTACTGGAAATCGACTTTTGGCTAGGCGCTTTTCTAACGGTGGTGCTTACGGGGGCATATACGGCGCTAGGCGGCCTGCGCGCTGTGGTTTATACGGAAGCCCTCCAGACTGTCATCTTAATTCTAGGCGCTGGCGCCCTGACCTTTTTCGGCTTTCGGGCTGTGGGTGGTTGGTCGGAGATGCGCGCGGCGCTGGAGCCAGGCTACTTGAACATGTGGCGACCGCCGAGCGATCCTGACTTTCCGTGGCCATCATTGGTAGTGGCCAGTACGATTGCCGGCATTTGGTACTGGTGCACCGATCAATACATCGTACAACGCGCCTTGGCGGCTCGCAACCTTCAGGAAGGTCGGCGTGGAACCATCTTTGGCGCCTTGCTCAAACTGATGCCGGTGTTCTTGTTTTTACTGCCAGGGGTTATGGCTCTTGCCTTAAAGAATCGCGGAGTGCTCGCCTGGGAGCGTCCTGACCAGGCCTTTTCCTCGCTTATGGTCACCCTGATGCCTCACGGCCTGCGCGGGTTGGTAGCAGCTGGTCTCTTAGCAGCGCTTATGAGCTCACTGGCATCGGTATTCAACTCCTGTTCAACACTTTTCACAGTAGATATTTATAAAAAGCTTCGTACTGGCGCTGCAGAGGCAGAATTAGTACGCGTAGGCCGCATAGCGACCACCGTCGTTGTCTTGTTGGGTATTGCTTGGATACCCATCATGCAAAACATTTCGGGTGTGTTGTACGAATACTTGCAGTCAGTGCAAGCATACATTGCCCCGCCAATTACTGCAGTGTTTCTTCTCGGCATTTTTTCGAGCCGCATCAATGCAAAAGGTGCTATGGCTACGTTGTTGGTGGGTCTCTCGGTAGCTGTGGTACGCCTAGTGCTCGAAATCAGTCGCCCGCTGCTCGACCCTAAAAGCCTGCTGTACGCCTTCGGCGACCTCAACTTCCTGACATTTGCCAGTGGATTTTTCCTCTTTTGTGTTGGAGTATGCGTAGTTGTTAGTTTGCTCACGCCACCACAGCCTAGAGAGCAGATTCACGGCCTTACATATGCCACCCTTTCGGATGAACACCGCGCCGAATTGAAAGCCAGCTATAACCTCTGGGACGTACTCGCCTCGGCCCTAGTCGTAGGTATCGTGGCCTGGGTCATGCTTACGTTTACGGGCTAAACGATTCATTCAATGAAGCTATGAAACTCTGGCTACTTCAGCGCTTGCCTCAACTAACCCTCGTCTCGGCGTCAACATCTTGGCCTGAGCCGCTAAACCGCCTGTGGACGTTGACCTGCCTTGGAGGCATAACGCTCGCCGGAACAATGCTGCTTGCGCTGTTCCCATCGAAGAAAACTCTCATAACTGCTGCTTCGTTATCTGCCGAAGAGCGCTTGGTGGACTCGCTGCTAGCTCAAATGACGGTAGAAGAGAAAATCGGGCAAATGACCCTGTTTACTACCGATTGGGAGTCTACCGGCCCGACCATTCGCGAGGGCTACCGCGAGGATATCCGGCGCGGGCGCTGCGGGGCGCTGTTTAACAGCCACACCGTCGCTTTTACGCGCGAGCTGCAGCGCATTGCTGTAGAGGAGTCACGACTGAAAATTCCGCTGCTCTTTGGCTACGACGTCATCCACGGCTACAAAACTATCTTTCCCATTCCGTTGGCCGAAGCAGCTAGCTGGGACTTGGAGGCCATTGAGCGTTCGGCGCGCATCGCTGCCACGGAGGCAGCGGCAGCTGGGTTGCACTGGACATTTGCGCCAATGGTAGACATCAGCCGCGACCCGCGCTGGGGCCGAGTAATGGAAGGCGCTGGTGAAGACCCTTGGTGGGGCAGCCGCGTAGCAGAAGCCCGAGTGCGTGGCTTTCAGGGGAAAGGGCTGGGCCACACCGACGCCGTTGCGGCCTGTGTGAAGCACTATGCAGCCTATGGAGCGCCTACCGCTGGGCGAGAATACAACACAGTGGACATGAGCGAGCGCTTCTTCCGCGAATACTACCTGCCGCCTTATGCCGCCGCTGTGCGTGCTGGAGCAGCGACTGTCATGACCGCCTTCAACGACTACGACGGGGTGCCCGCTACTGGCAACCGCTACCTGCTGACCGACGTGTTGCGCCGCGAGCTGGGCTTCGAGGGCTTTGTCGTTACCGATTACACGGCCATCAATGAAATGGTGCCACACGGCTTTGCCCGCGACGAACAAGAAGCCGGCGAATTAGCCCTCCACGCTGGGGTGGATATGGATATGCAAGGCGCTGTTTTTCAGCGTTTTTTGAAAAGATCTTTAGAAGAAGGCAAAGTTTCCATGGCGCAAATAGACACGGCTGTGCGCCGCATTTTGCGGTTGAAATACCGGTTGGGCTTGTTTGAAAACCCCTATAAGTTTTGCGATCCAGCGCGCGAAAAGCGCCTGCTATTGAGCGCCGAGCATCGGGCTGCCGCTCGCGACATGGCCCGCAAGTCTATCGTTTTATTGAAAAATGAAAAAAAGGTGCTGCCACTGTCGCGAACGGCGCGAATTGCGCTCATCGGCCCTTTAGCCGACAACAGGAACGACCTCATTGGCGCCTGGAGTGCGGCGGGCAGCGGCTCGGACTGCGTCAGTCTGTTAGAAGGGCTGCGTGCGGCCAGCAAGGGTGTGGTATGGCATGCCAAAGGCTGCGACCTCGAAGGCAACGACCGCCGAGGTTTTGCTGAAGCGGTAGCCTTAGCCAAAAGGGCTGATGTGGTGTTAGTGGCTGTGGGCGAATCGGCCGCGATGAGTGGTGAGGCGGCTTCGCGCGCGCGTTTGTCGCTGCCGGGTGTCCAGGAGGCGCTCATAGAGGCTTTAGCAGCCACAGGAAAGCCTGTCGTCGTCGTGCTTATGAACGGACGCCCATTGGCCATTCCCAATGTCGTAGAGCGCGCTACGGCGCTTGTAGAGGCCTGGTGGTTGGGCACAGAAGCGGGCAATGCCCTAGCCGACGTGCTCTTTGGCGACTACAACCCGAGTGGAAAGTTGCCCATGACTTTCCCGCGCACTGAAGGGCAAATACCAATTTTTTACAACGAAAAAAGCACGGGTCGGCCCTTCGATCCGAACAGCAAATGGACGAGCAAGTACATAGATGTTCCCAACAGTCCGCTATTTCCGTTTGGTTTTGGCTTGAGTTACACAACGTTTGAGTATTCGCCTCCTACCGTTTCAAGGCGCACCTTTCGCCTGGGCGATACGCTGTACGTCAGCGCCACGGTGCGGAATACGGGCGATCGCGCCGGTACAGAGGTTGTCCAGTTGTACGTGCGCGATCTTGTGGGCAGCGTTACCCGTCCAGTGCGCGAACTCAAGGGCATTCAGCGGATCTATTTGCAGCCCGGCGAAAGCCGCTTGGTAACCTTCGCGCTCACTGAGGCCGATTTGCGCTTTTATCGGCGCGACATGACCTTTGGTTCGGAACCTGGCGAGTTTGACCTTTTTATCAGCAGTCATTCGGCTCATGGCCAACCAGTCAGGGTGGAGCTGCAATAATCACCTCATTTTTAATCAAAACAACGACATCCTTTTGCCTTTCATTCCATAATCAAAAGACAACATCAATCAACCGCTCGTTGCAGTGAATATATTGGAGGACACATGCTATGAAACAGTTACACCTTCTCTTACTCTGCTGGCTTGCTTCTATAGCAGGTATGGCTCAGCAGCGCGTATCGGGCCGCGTAACGGATGCTGAAACAGGCGAAGGGCTTATTGGAGTTACGGTTACCCTTCGCGGCGGCGCCGCAGGCACAGCGACCGATGTAGAAGGTCGATATGCACTAGAAGTGCCCGACCTAAACGGGACGCTCGTTTTTACTTACACAGGCTACATAGAGCAGCAAATTCCGCTCCAAGGGCGCACGACGCTCGATGTGGCGCTAGCGCCTCGGGTGGAGGCCTTGGAAGAAGTTGTTGTTGTAGGCTATGGCACGCAGCGCAAAAGTGACCTAACGGGTGCCGTTGGCACGGTAAAGACGCGAGAGATTGAACGCATTCCGACAGCATCGGTAGACCAAGCGCTGCAAGGCAAAATTGCTGGCGTGTACGTTGTACCTGCCAGCGGACGACCGGGCGACGGCGCAGTAGTGCGCATTCGCGGCACAGGTACGCTCAACAACGCCAACCCACTCTATGTCGTAGACGGGATGCTACTTGAAGATGCCTCGTTCGTCAATCCTCTGGACGTAGAGTCCGTTGAGGTGCTCAAGGATGCCTCAGCCACAGCCATCTACGGCAACCGCGGGGCAAATGGCGTTATCATCATCACTACGAAGCGCGGAAAAGCTGGCGAGCGCGCAGCCATTACGGTCAACAGTTACTATGGAATGCAATCACTGACGCATCAGGTGCCTATGGCCAACGCAGCCGAGTTTGCTCAGATGTACAACGAGTTGCAGGGGCAGCCTTTTTTCCCTAACCCTCAGGCTCTTGGAGCGGGCACCAATTGGCAAGACGTTGTATATCGGCAGGCGCCTATGGCCAGCATTCAGGTAAGCGCAGCTGGAGGCTCCGATAAATTTACTTATAACGTAGCGGGCAACTATTTTAACCAATTGGGCATTTTGCGCGAGTCGGCGTTTGAACGTGTTACGCTGCGGTTTAATAACGAATATCAGATCAACAAAGCTGTGCGGCTGGGCAACAACCTCTCCTTTGCGTCGGCCAACAGCCAAAATGCGCCTGGCGTCTTGCTCTCCACCTTGTGGATGCCGCCGGTTTACGCCGAGCGAGATTCAACCGGCAAATTCTCTGATCCGACGTTCTTCGGCACAGCTATTGGTAACCCTGCGGCAGACTTGTTTTACAAAAACAACAACTTTTCTCGAAATAACCGCTTAGTAGGTACGCTTTACGGCGATTTAAAATTCCTGAAATACTTTGCGTTCCGCTCTAAC
>JANWXM010000040.1 GCA_025055285.1 Saprospiraceae bacterium | reverse complement strand
GAAAAATCACAGTATGCGCCTGCTGACTTAGGCCGCGCCACCAAAGGCGCCGCGCGGGGGCTATTGGCCAAACTGTATATGGTGAAGAAAGATTTCATTAAGGCCGAACAATACGCATTGGAGGTTATTAATTCTGGCCAGTACAGCCTGTTGCCGCGCTACTCCGACAACTTTTTACCCATAGGCGAAAATGGCGCTGAGTCGGTATTTGAGATTGGCTGTGTAGCCATACCGGCGCCTATTGCCGGGCCAGGTGCTTCGCCCTATAACATGATTCAAGGCGTGCGCGGCGTGCCCAACTTAGGCTGGGGCTTCAACCGGCCATCGGACGATTTAGTCTCTTCATACGAACCTGGCGACCCTAGGCGTGAGGCTACCGTCATTTACGTGGGCGAGGTGCTGCCTGACGGCTCTGCGATTGTGCAAGACAACCCGGAAATTGTAGGCGAGCGCTACAATCAGAAGGCCTGGGTGCCGGCGCATCCAGGTTTGCAAGACAATGGCCCGGGCAACATCCGCATCTTGCGTTACGCCGACATCCTGCTGCTGGCCGCCGAAGCACTTAACGAAAATGGTAAGCCCGCTCAGGCCCTACAGTACCTCAATCAGGTGCGTAAACGCGCTCGCGGCACGAATAACTTTATCCTGCCCGATGTCACGACTACCAATCAGGCGCAGTTGCGCGAGCGCATTTACCGCGAACGGCGCGTCGAATTGGCCATGGAACAACACCGCTGGTTTGATCTCTTGCGCTGGGGGCGCGCTGCCTCTGTCATGCAGGCCTTAGGCAAGCGCTTCTTCACGCCAGGTAAACACGAATTGCTTCCTATTCCTCAGAGCGAAATTGACCTGACGGAAGGACGCATGCGGCAAAACCCGGGGTACTGACGAAATGCTTAGGGCGGTGCTCTCTGCTCAGAGTGTTGTCCTAGTTTCCAGCAAGACGCTCAACCGAAGCGCCCATGCAAGTAATTGTAAGTCAACTCCTGCTGCGGCTGTTCGAACATCTGCGCCGTTGGGCCGTATTCTACTAACTCACCCAAATAGAGAAAGGCCGTGTAATCGGAAATGCGCCGAGCTTGCTGTAAGTTGTGGGTCACGATGAGAATAGTAAACATCTGCCTGAGCGATAACAAGGTCTCTTCTACTTTGGCCGTGCTGATAGGATCCAAAGCAGAGCAGGGTTCGTCAAGTAGAATTACTTCAGGTGACACGGCAATGGCGCGCGCCAGACATAGGCGTTGCTGCTGGCCGCCGGATAGCTCAAGAGCTGATTTGTCCAGTTCATCTTTTACTTCCTCCCAAAGGTAACTTCGCCGGAGGCTCTCCTCCACAATGGCGCGAATGCGCGCCTTGTCTTTCAATCCATTAATTTTCAACCCGTAGGCGACATTTTCGAAAATAGATTTTGCAAAGGGATTAGGTTTTTGAAACACCATACCAATATGCCGGCGTATCCAGACGGGATCGACGCGGGGATCGAGGATGTTTCTCCCTTTAAATAGAATACTCCCCTGCAGGCGGATATTCGGGTCTAAGTCGTGCATGCGGTTAATGCTTCGCAAGAGCATAGTTTTCCCACAGCCAGAAGGCCCTATTAAGGCAATGATCTGGTGCCTTGGAAGATTCAAAGAAATGCCCTTCAAAATGTGTTTTGCGCCTGCGTATACGTGAAGTTTTTCAATTTGGAGGCAATGTTGTTCTTCCATGGCCATTTTACAGCCGCTTTTTTGGATGGTACTGAGCGCGCAGGATAAAAGCGCCGAGGTTAAGCAAGAAAACGAGGAGCAAAAGGGTGATGGCGGTGCCGTAAGCGATAGGGCGAACTGCTTCGGGCTCGTGGTGCTGGGTAGCAAGGATATAAAGGTGGTAGGGCAGCGCCATGAACTCGTCAAATAAAGAAGCAGGTAAGTAGCGGGTATAAAAAGCGACACCAGTAAAGAGAATGGGTGCTGTTTCTCCGGCAGCTCTGGAGAGTGCGAGAATAACGCCCGTAAGGATGCCAGGCAAAGCGGCAGGTAGCACAATGCTGTAGGTGGTCTCCCATCGAGTGGCGCCGAGGGCTAATGCTCCTTCGCGAAGGGAGCGAGGTACTTGACGAAGTGCTTCCTGGGTGGTGGCAATTACAGCGGGCAACGTGAGTAAAGCCAACGTACACGCAGAGGCCAGAACCGAAGCGCCCATTCGCATGCCTTGAACAAAAAGAGCTAGGCCGAAGAGGCCATATACAATGCTTGGCACTCCTGCCAAATTGCGCACGGCAGCACGGGTGAGTTGAGTGAGCCATCCTTCTCCGGCATATTCTTCCAACCACACAGCGCAAGCAACACCAAGCGGAGCAGCCAACAGCGTAGCGAGCAGCGTAACGGCTGTAGTTCCAAAAATAGCCGGCCATATGCCACCTTCCGTCATGCCCTTCTGCGGAAATTCCGTTAAGAATTCCCAACTCAACACGGGAATACCTTGCCAGCTCAAGTCAAAAAGCAGCGCAGCCATAAAGGCTACAACAATCAACGTACAAACGACAAGAGAGGCAAGCCCTAGCCTCATCCAGAAGGTTCGCAGGTTCATTGTCCTTTCCTTCTTAATTGAGTTGCTATCTGTTCAGCAACTATGTTGATAATCAGCGTAATGATAAAAAGTACTAAGGCACAGGCAAATAGTACGTAATAGTGCGTAGTGCCCGTAGGCACTTCGCCCATCTCTATGGCTACCGTGGCAGTGAGGGTGCGCACGGACGAAAAAAAGCTCGTGGGCACAGCTGTAGCATTTCCTGTAGCCATCAAGACAGTCATCGTTTCGCCAATCGCACGCCCAACTCCTAACATCACAGCTGCAAGCAAACCAGAGTAACAAGCGGGAAGCGTAACTTGAACAAGCGTCTCCCACCGATTGGCGCCCAAGGCATAGCTAGCCTCTTTGTAAGTTCGAGGCACCGCTTGAACTACGTCTTCCGAAACACTAACAATGGTGGGTAAAGCCATAAAAGCCAGAAGTATAGCGCCGTTTAAAGCATTAAGGCCATTGGGCAGACCAAACAGTTGAGCTAAAAAGGGCCCTACAACGACAATTCCTGCAAAACCCATGACCACCGAGGGTACTGCAGCCATCAGCTCTACAGCTGGCTTCAAGACGTTACGCAATCGGACAGGAGCAATTTCAGCGAGAAAAAATGCCATACCCACGCCAAGCGGCGCTGCTATGGCTATCGCTCCTAAGGTCGTTAAAGCAGTTCCCAACAACAAAGCACCCAAACCATACGAAGGCGTATCGTAAGCCGAAGGATTCCAGCGCTCTAAGGATAGAAACTCCTCCAAACCTACGTCTTGGAAGGCTTTCCAGCCATTTGTTGCAAGCAAAATAAAAATACCTAGCAGTATGGCAATTGAAATGAAGGCAGAAGCCGTTAGCGATTTCTCAAAAAACTGATTCCAAAAACGACGGCGCGCTTTCATCGCCTCTCTGCGTAGTAATTGATAGTCGTTACTGCGGGAGAAGAAGTTGATGTTTGACAGGCCGCCAACATGTCGGGCCATGGCGGTAAATAACCATTAGCCAAGATGATTTGCTCTCCCTTGTGGCTTGCCTCGAATTCGAGAAAGGCCTTGAGCTTCCCTTTCGGATAGCCGTCGGTGAATTGATACAGCGGTCGAACGAGCGGATAACGACCTGTACGAAGGGCTTCTTGGTCGAGCGGAGAACTTGCAGGTTGGCGGGCATCTGCCTTCAGGCGAACAATTCGCACACCACTCCGAACTGTCCCATCGGCTTTGGCTACGTAACCCAAACCTACATATCCAATACCTCGAGGGTCGCGCATAACAGACTCTACGATTTGAGCCGTGCCGTTCATCTGCTTCAAGGCAGGCGAAAAATCGCGACCTACTACTCTTTCGCGAAAGTAAACGAAAGTTCCCGAGTTGCTCTGACGTCCATAGAGGGAAATGCGACCAGGCCGACCACCGACCTCTGCCCAGTCTTGAATATCGCCCGCATAAATGCGGCTAAGTTGGTCTAACGTGAGGCTATCCACACCTGTCGAGGGATGCACGATAATCACTAGCGCATCTGCGGCAAACACATGCGCTACAATGGAAATCCCTCGCCGGTGAGCTAAGGCCAACTCTTTCTCCGTTAGGGCTCGCGAGGAATTGGCCACATCCGTCTTCCCGTTTAGAAGCGCCGCTATGCCTACTCCCGACCCACCGCCTGTAATACTTATGGATACAGCAGAATCTTGAGCCATGTAGGCCTCCGCCAATTGAAAAACCAGGTTAACTTCCGTATCGGAGCCTCTAATCGTGATGCTCTCGACACTGCGCATCTGATGGCACGCATTGCCGACCATCAACGACGCTAACCACCAAAGTCCTCCTATGAAGATATCCTTACTCGCTCTTCTCTTCTTCGGATTCCTCTTCTTCTTCCTCAAAATCCTCATCTTCCTCCTCCTCTTGTTCTTCTTCCTCCTCTTCGAAATCCTCTTCGGCTTCCTCGTAATCGTCTTGTTCGAGGTAGGTTTCTTCGTCTTCAGCTGTCTCTTCCATAGAGGAATTTTCCTCCTCTTCTGTGGTGGCTACCAAAAGAGCATCTTCGAAACTTTCCGTAACGAGCGCATTGGGTTCGAGAGAAAAAGTGTCTATACGCATAGCTCTGATGTTTTATGCCTCAAAATTCTCCGTAGAGAACTGTCTTGTCTACATAATTCGGATTAAATTAATGTTAAAAATAGCTGTATCCTACACAAGTCCCTCGAGGTGAGGAAAGATGCAATAGAGAAACGAGGTCAACGAAAAGTAGCAAGGACGTCAATGCTGGTGTCAGGGATTGCCCGCTTTCACTATCGAGCATCCAGGAGGTTTAGTGAGGCAAACGTCGATAAGCGCCATCAAGCCGCTCTTTGTGTGGCTCTTCGAAGAGAAAACGACTAAACGGCCCAATGACCCAGATACTTGAGAAAAATTTTCACGAGGTTCTCTGCATCAGAGATGCCACGATGAGGAGTGCCTGTGAAAACGATGTTTTCCATTTCGGTAGCTCTTTTAAGGCCCACGGGGCGCTGGAGCCCTTTGATGAACATATATTGTTGCTTTAGGTTAGCATGAGGCTTAACCCAGTCAGTATCCAATTGGTGCAGGCGACAGTCGTGGACGAGCATTTGTTGGTCTTTGGCACCCCAGGAGCACAAAGTATAGTTCTCTTCTCCAATGCGTGCCCATTTCCAGAATTCCTCAATAACATCGGGAAAAGGAGCGGCGCGATTAATATCTTGCTGGCTAATTTGGGTCAATTGACGACAGAACGGCGATAGGATAGGGTGCAGGATAGGCCGAACAAATCGATTAAATTTCCCTCGAATTTCTCCGTAGGCATTGATGCGAAAAGCTCCAATTTCAATGATTTCCTGCACATAGCCGGGCGGCCGATGCTCCCAACACGTAGCCTCTAGGTCGTAAATGATGTAGTTTTTCATACGCCAGCAGCAGGGCCAAGTAGCTTCTTACGGGGCCATGGATAAGCCACCCGCTATACGCAAAGTTCGTGGAATTGTTCAGAGTTTTGTCCCAAAATTCGTTCATGCGAATAGCCTTGCTTACGACCTATTCTCACGGCGGCGCAGGTATCGCCTGTGGACGTCTTCAGCGGGCCCTCCAGCGCATCGGATTGGATGCTCAGATGCTGACCGCTGCAGATACCTCTAGCCGATGGCCTTTTTATGCCGAGCGCCTATCGTTCCTGCCCTTTGAACGCGACCGCTCGGTGCGCTTCCTGTTTTCTTTGGCCAACTACGGCTGCGACCTATCGCGTCATCCCGTTGTGCAACAGGCCGACATTATTCATCTGCATTGGGTCAATCAAGGTTTCTTATCGCTTCGAGGCATCCGACAATTGGCTGAGACGGGTAAACCTCTCGTCTGGACACTGCACGACATGTGGGTATTTACAGGTGGGTGCCATCACAGCGCCGGCTGCGAAGGATACCTCCACACCTGCGGCCACTGCCCTATGCTGCGCTGGCGAGGGCCGCGTGATTTGTCGTATCGCATTTGGCAACACAAGAAGCGCCTCTTCCCTTCGAATATGTACTTCGTGGCGTGTAGCCAATGGATGAGTCAGCGTGCACAACGCAGCAGCCTGCTGGGAAGTTATCCTATTCGAGTTATTCCAAACGCTATTGATACTGAGTTGTTTGCACCCATAACTGAAGAGCAGCGAAGCGCGTTTCGCCGTCGACTCGGCATCTCGCCAGGTGCAGTGCTTGCACTCTTTGCTTCAGTAAAATTGGAAAACCCATGGAAGGGCTTTAGCTATTTAGTTCAGGCCATACAACACCTATATCAGCAGCATCCGGCAATACCGGTAGAACTAATGGTCATGGGTAAAGCTCGACCTAATACGCTGCGGGCACTCCCGTGCAGAGTTCATCTGTTGGGCACGCTATCCGAGGTGCGGCAAATTGCCGAGGCCTATGCCGCAGCGGACTTGTTCGTAATTCCCTCCGTCGAAGAAAACCTGCCAAACACTGTCATGGAAGCTCTAGCTTGCGGCACACCTGTAGCTGGTTTTCGTACTGGTGGCATTCCAGAGATGGTTGAGCACGAACAAAATGGATACCTTGCTCCTGTTGGCGACAGCAAGGCACTCGCTTGCGCCATAAGATGGGTGGCTGAACGCAGCAATCAACTGCGCGCCGCTGCGCGGGCTAAAGCCGAACGCTGTTATGAGCAAAGTGTTGTGGCTAGCCACCATTTGGCATACTATCAACAAGCCCTACAAGAAGTCAATCAATAATGGATGCAATGAGTCGTAGTGCTCTAAAACTTTTCAGCATTGCCGTACTGTGGGGGCTGGCTAGACCGCTAAATGGCCAAGATACGAATCACCTTTGGCTAAACAATGTGCGTGTTGTCTATTACCAGATTATTTCTCTTCGGCTAACAGAGGCCCAGGCAGGACTGCAGCAGTTGCATCAATGTGGAACACCTCCTCCCGTGATTTATTTGTTAGCAAGTTACGCCGACTTTGTACGCGCTATGGTGGACGAACAGTCTGTCAGCATTAAATATTTTCATCAGAAAACAGAAAGGTACATAGAAGCTCTTCAACACCTTTCACCTAGCTCGCCCTGGACGCAATATGCTGAGGCCGAGATCCGATTTCAGCGCGCTGTATTGCAGGCGAAAACAGGGGCTTATTTCGCTGCCGCTCGTCAAATTTGGCGTGTATGCTCGTTGTTAGAAGAGAATCGCCGTCGTTTCCCTCACTTTGCCCTAAATCAGAAAAGTCTAGCCTTCATTCAGGCCTTTATGGGTGCTCTGCCTGAGGAGTTTCGATGGGCGTCCACATGGCTAAGTGGGCTTGTTGGGTCTGTGACAGAAGGCGTGGGCAAATTAGAACGCCTGCTCGCAGCGAGCAGTGCGGAGGTGCGCTTGTTTGAAGAAGAAATCCGGCTTGTGATTGCTTTCCTTCGCTTAAATCTGCTAGAAGATCGCCAGGGTGCATGGCAGGTGCTACAATGCCCGGGCTTGGATGCACGCCAAAATCCGCTAGCTGCTTACTCACTTGCTGTTGTTGCGGGGCGTTTAGGCCGCAATGACGAAGCTATTCGCCTGTTGGAGGCTTGCCCAGATGGCGCGCCCTTTTATCCCTTTTGGCAAAGGTATTACCTATTGGGCGTACTGAAAATGAATCGATTAGATGCCGACGCTGACCAGCCACTGCGCTGCTTTGTGCGTCATTTTTGTGGAGAAACCGGGCGTTGGGATGCTTGCCGAAAAATCGCTTGGTATTACCTATTGCACGGAGATACCCTAAGCTATCGCATGTGGATGGCTCGTATAGCAGCAGCAAAACATCCTCAAACCGAGCAAGACCGGGCAGCGTATTACGAGGCGCGCTCAGAAGCGATACCTAACTGCACGCTCTTGCGCGCCCGCCTGTTATTCGACGGCGGTTACTTCCTGCGAGCCTATGATATCCTTAGTCGTCAACCCGCATCTAGTTACTCAGGTGAACACTACTTGGAATATGTCTATCGCCGTGCTCGCCTTGCTCAAGCCCTGCAACGCCTAAATGAGGCCGAATACTATTATCGCCAGACCCTCGAATACGGTAGATATAGCCCTCTTTATTACGCGTGCTATGCCGCTCTCCAATTAGGCGTTCTCTGTGAAAACGCACGCCGCTGTGCCGAAGCGAAGAAATATTATTATCTCTGTCTACGCATCAGGCCACACATGTATCGCCTTAGTTTGCACGCCAAGGCAAAAGCTGCTTTAGCGCGCATGCAGAAAAAATGCTGAGGAAAAGTCTTCTCACAACACCTTTTCAGAGGTCAGTTGAAGGCGCTCGCCCGTCCAACGCTTGAATGGATGGCGTGCCACCCAGCGGTCTGCGGGGACTAAAAAGTGCAGAAGCGATGCGCATAAATGTCGCCCTACCGGATGTCGCAATCGAAGAAATAAGTCGAGGTCTTGAGGCACTGCTCCCACAGAGCTTTTTATCTCCAGCGCTGTACGGCCCAGGGAGATACGCTCACTGCCCAACTCAATGCCTAGCCGCACGAGGTCGTACAGCATATTCAGATACAACTGGCTCTGTGCATTGACAGCATCATCATAGCCCAAAAAGTGAGCCTCAAGAGACGATCCATTCTCAATTGCCGTGTGGTAGCCCACTAATTCACCGCCGCGATACCAGCCGATAAGGTGAAAACGCTTGCCCAAATGCCGCCTTAAGGAAAGCCAGTATCCTTCACAAATATCTACCCAACGAAACCTAGAGTGTTGCGCTACAGATTGATAAAGTGCATACAAGTGCGCTTGCAGCCGTTGAATGTCCAGTAGTCCCAAGGGGCGCCGCTCCAAAAAAGCCGCTTTCTTGAAGGCCCGCTTGGCGCGTGTGCGATATTTTGTTGTCATTGATGCTAGGTAATCTTCGAATGTCCGGTAGGATAGTGGCAACACCATACAAGGCTGAACACGGAAGGAGGCATAGCCCATTCGTAGAAATGCTGATCTCTCCTCAACACGCTCTGCTGAGATATCCTTTATTAAAACAGCTGCCGGTTGCTCACCTCCTCGCTCTGCTACTTCCTTTAGCGCTTGCTGCAACAGCATCAGAGCCCGTTCAGGTTGAATTGTACTTTTGAAGTGAAAATTGTGTTCCCCCGTAAGAAGCAAGTTACCACAAACAAGCACCTCACCTCGCACATAGTTGGCCAACAGTCGCTTTAATTCATGTGATACTCCGCCAAGCCAGCGCCCGAGGCCCGGTGTGACCGTTAAGCGATGCACGTGCGCTCGGCCGTCGAAGGTCGCCCACTGCAGCACTGCTACGCCAACAGGCTCTCCGCGCTGATAGAATACCAAATACCCGAGCCGAATACCCGCTGGTGGGCTCTCCTCCAAAGCGCGCAAATAGGCCCGACTCAAGAACACATCATCCCGCGGCGCTGCTGCCTCCCAGTCGGCTCCTGCCGCTTCAATAGTGGAAAAAAAAGCAAAATGCTCTTCATCAGGTATCGTCGCTATGCGACGACTCAAGGGCACAAGTGTACACGAATTTATTGACATACAGTGGATGAAACACTCGCAACAACAAGCGAAACACAAATTGGTTACCCTTTGGGATACTTAAACCAGAAAGCGCCTGCAAAATCGCGTCCTTGCGCATAGCGCAGGGTCAAACTTTCCTGCACCACTAGCACCTCATTTTTCTATACTGACGAAACCCAAAGCAAAACCTTTGTCGGCACGAAAGAACGCTGCATCTCCTCTTTAGGACCACCCGTTCGAACGCCCTACCTGATATCTAATTGTGGACTACGCCCTCAGTAGGCGATCCTAATGCTGTGCTTTAAGGTGTGAATTATTAAATTTTATTTCGTTTTTACCAATTTCATCTCTTTTAATAAGTGACTTGCTCCAGCGTACTTGTCGAGAATGAAAAGAATGTAGCGCACATCTACCATGATATTTCGGCAAATAGCCGGATCGTAATACAAGTCGCTCATCGTTCCCTCCCAGACCCGGTCGAAATTCAGGCCGACGAGATTGCCGTAAGCATCCAGAGCAGGGCTGCCTGAATTGCCGCCTGTGGTATGGTTCGTAGCGATGAAAGCTACGGGCATACGGCCATCTCGGGTGGCGTAAGGACCGAAATCCTTTGCTTTCCACAAGTCAATAAGTCGCTGAGGGACATCGAATTCATAATCGCCTGGTATGTACTTCTCCATTACGCCGTCTAGGTGAGTGCGAAACTCGTAACGTACTGCATCGCGCGGGCTATATCCACGCACTTGGCCATAGGTAAGGCGCAAGGTGCCGTTGGCATCAGGAAAGAAGCGCCTCTCCTTGAATACCTCGAGTTGAGCGGCCATGTATTGGCGTTGCAGCAGGCTGAGTGTACCTTGCAATTCTTGCCACTTAGGGCCGATTATTTCGTTGTAAGGAGTAGAAACGCCGCGCCAAAAAAGTAAAAATGGGTCTCGTTGCAACACTCGGGCAATGCTATCGGGCGTAGGGAGGCTCATGAGGTTGTTCCAGCGCATGGAGTCTGTAAAGACACTAGTGGCAAATAGGTGCAGGGCTAAGGCGTCAAAACCACCCTGCTGTTCAGCGCTCTGGCGTACGAAAGCACCGCCCCATTCTGGGCGCATTGTTTGAGCGTAGCGTTCAACGAGCGCGGCGAATACTGCTCGGTCAACTTCTAGATAATAGCCCGTAAAACCCGCACGCATGCGCTCCATGATCTCGGTTTTTCGGGCTGAAAATGTGCCTATTTGGCCCTTTTCGTATTCGGCAAGCCAACTTGCCACATTGGCTATGGCGGCAGTTATTTGGATATTCCGCAAGAAGGTTTCTAGGTAATTTTCGCGCGCCTCTGCGTAGGGTTCTATCTCGCGATAAGTCTCATTTAAGCGAGGCAACAAATGGCGGTAGCGCACATTCAAAGTCGGGTTGTTGCTGATCCGACGGGTGAACTCCGCCTCGTAGGCCTGTTTTTTCCCAACAACTCCATAGGTGCGCAAACCTTGCCGCTCACCGAGCCACTTTTTCCATGCATTTGCAAGGCTAGCGTATCGAGCCACGTAAGCGATTTTGATGGCCGGGCTGCTTCGCATGTAGCGGTCGAGTATTTTGAGGGTTTGCTCGCGAATAGCTATGCGCGTAGGGTTGAGAACTTCGGCAATTTGATGCACTGCCGAGGCAGGTAGGTATTCGTCAGTACGACCAGGGAAACCATACACCATCGTGAAATCACCTTCCTCCACACCACTCAATGAAATCGGAAGAAAATACTTAGGACGCAGCGGCCGATTTTCAGGCGAATAGGGCGCAGGCCGGTTGTCCTTATCTGCATAAATGCGAAAAAGAGCAAAGTCTCCCGTATGGCGAGGCCAGACCCAGTTGTCGGTGTCGGCGCCAAACTTGCCGATGCTACTAGGCGGTGCTCCCACGAGCCGCAAATCAGTATACGTTTCTGTGATAAACAGGAAATATTGATTTCCATGATAGAAAGGCCGGACGACAGCCTCCTGCCACCGCTCACGCCGCGCATTGGCCCGAATTTGTGCAATGTTTTTGTCAATTTGAGATTGGCGGTCGCGCTCGCTCATTCCTTCGGTCACGTGCTGCAGTGCCAATGCTGTTACATCTTCCATGCGCACCACAAAAGTGGCCGTCTCGCCCGGGCAAGGGAGTTCCTCCTCGCGCGATCTTGCCCAAAAACCCTCCTCTACGTAATTGCGCTCCAACGACGATAATCGCTGGAGAGCACTAAAGGCGCAGTGGTGGTTGGTCAGCAATAAGCCCTCTGCAGAGATAACCTCTGCTGTGCAGCCTCCGCTAAATTGGCAAATCGCGTCCTTGATACTAGGTCTGTTAGGCGCGTACAAGTCGTCTGCTTTCCGCTTTAGGCCCATAGCGCGCATCTCTTTCTCGTTTTGCTTCTCTAAATGTAGCGGTAACCACATGCCACCTTGGGCCTGAACAGACGCAGGTAAAAGCCAAAGCCAGAGATAAAGACAAACAGGCGTCTTTTTCATAAGCGTACATCTTGGCGCAAAGATGCAGACGAAGGTAGGGTAGGGGAGAGAAATTTTTTGAGTGGAAGAAACGAAGGAGTGACTATTGTAGGAGAACAAATCACAGCTGTTGCGCCATCCACAGAGGCAGCCACTCTATCCGAGCCATTGGATCTAGAAATTTAGCCTTCAATCCCCTTGGAAGAGTTCTTTTGGTATATTAATCAACTTCAATAAAGAGAGCGGGCTGCCTCAGCGTGTCAATAAACCGCATTCAGCGACGGGCCAAAATATACTTCTTTCCCGTGCTCGTGCAGAGGAGAGAGGAAATGGCGCCTATTGCCTTATGGACGTAGGACGACTAATCGTTGTATTGGCGAAATGTCAGAAGTGCTTCGAATACCGTAAAAATAGGTTCCTTCCGGCCATTGTGCCGTGGGTAAGCGCAATTGTCCAATAGCAGTTGATTCAATAGGCCATTCGCCTACAAGGCGCCCTAGTGCGTCGAACACCGTTAGATACAGTTTGTCCTGCGGCGTGGCATCGCTTTTCCAGTGAATCAAGGCGTACTCGTTCGCAGGGTTAGGGGTGCTGTATAAGGAGATGGAGGACAAGCCTGAAGGTTCGGTCGCACTAACGGTGACTTCGTCGTACTCAACGATTAAATCGTCGAAGTAAAAACCGTCCATCTGAAAGCTCTTGTCAGAGGTGAGGACGAAGGCTATGCGAAACGTCTGACCGATAAAGGCGGAGAGGTCCATGTGTTCATCCACCCAATCGAGCTGCTGGCCTTCATAAATAGGTTCTCCGATAGGTTGCTCGGGACTAATGGCAGTTCGGGTATATCTTCCGCAGAGCGGTAGGTCTATTTTGTCATTAAAAGCCCGCACTTGAACATAGTCGAAACCGGGTTCTATTTGCCAGCGGGCGCAAAAGCGCAGGCGAGCAGCGCGGGCATGGGCTGGAAGTGAAACAGGCTTGGAGATAAAGCGCACCACGCTGTTGGGCGCATAATCGCCCTCAGGAGAGTCGGTAAAAGCAGTGGGTGCGCTGCAAAAATGCAAATTAGTCAGCCTCCATAAACCACTCCATTCGTTGAGCGAGACAGCCTCGTCTCTATAGGCGATGGAAGATCGCACACTATATACCTTGCGCAGCGTGTCCGTATAAGTGTACGAAGCGCCTCTGACACTTAGCAGAAGAGGTATCTCAGTGCCAGGAGAGATAGACGGATTTAGTTGTAAATGATAGTACAACGGTGGTGAGGTCTCATGAAGAGAAAGCTTTATCTGATGAAACGCCGGAAAGACAGATAGAACGTCTGAGGTTAGAGGCGTCAGCGTTATAGTAAAAGGTCCCTCCTGCATACCATAACGGGTGAATCTTACCGCTAAGACCGGTGTTGTGCTTTCAAAGGTTGGCGGAGAAATCTCCTTTGCTTCTCCGTATTGTAAAGCACACAGGGCGGTAGCGAGGTTCAACCACAGACATTCGCGATTGAGTCTTTCGATTTGCGCTAGAAAAGGCCAGAACGCATGGCCTACTTCCGGGGTAAAGGCATAGGCGCCGGCAAAGCCAAACGTCCAGTCATTAGAGATGCCGTTTGCATAGTAACCTAGAGTTTGCAAGCCCGTGCCTGTTCTGTAGCCGTTTTCTCGCGCAAACAGATTGCTAAAGATGGTAAACGCCGGGCTAGCGACCTCTCCGAGATAACCCCAAGGGTAGATGATCAAGTTGCCATGAGTATGGTAATCCTGAACGAAGACAAACTGATGGGATAGCGTAAAGTCGCGAATCGCCCGTGTTTCGGGTTCAGAGAACGGCTCTGGGCCTCGATAGGTTTCAGCCACGGGAAGAGGTGAAGAGCCTATGTTGTCTACACCCCAAAAATAACCGTAATTTCGATTTAAGTCAACGCCAAAAGAGCCGTTGTTATTATTGCGGCGGTTTTTACGCCACATGCCACCGCCATTAGGATTTATTGTTTGATTAAATACATAGCCATCTGGATTAACGCATGGAATGAAGTACAATTCAGCATTATCTACGATGTAACGCACTAGCGGATGGGTATCGTAGTGCTCAAGCAGAAACCACATGAAGTATAGCATCTGGCTAGCACTATTGGGTTCGCGAGCGTGATGCAGAGCGGTATAGAGTACCTCCGGTTCGGCTTCATCTACGTCAGGGTTGTCTGATATTCGCGCATACCAAATTTTTCGCCCCTCCCAAGTATGTGCCGGTGCGGAAGTAACAGGAGTACGAGCGCTAACAAGATGAGGGAATTTAGCTCGCATGTCGTCCAACACGGCCATCATCTCTTCTAGGGTATGATAGCCGCCCATGCTACCGTAAGTATAGTTAACCGGCGTAGGATACGAAGAAAACAGTCTGTTAGGGCATGGAAAATTGCGCGTCTCTACCCCGCGAAAACGCGCCTCGTAATCCTTTTGCAGGTCATCTATCCAAATTTTCACCTCAAAACCAGCTTTACGTACTTGAGCCAGTTCTGATTCCGACAAGTCAGCTACCCATAACGTACCCGGCAGGTGAAGGCCGTGTTCAACGTCGAGACCCAGTTGAGCTAACGCTGAAATATCTCGGCCCGAAAGTAAAATGCCAGCGCGTACATAGCGTTCGGGCGCCTGGGCCAGCAAACAAGGCATAAGAAATAGCCATCCAAGGCAAATAAGCGAAAAGTGCAAACGCGACATACCTTCAATAAACTATGTAGATTTGATGTTATTGATTATCAGCATATTTTGATAGGTTTTTCAATCTTCTGAAGTTGTACAGTGCCGTACCGGTAGCGAAAATGGCCTCTTTGAAGTTGCTCTTGCAGGTTATACATGCATCTTTCACAATGCGCTAGCGCTTAGTCGAGCCGAAACATCAGGCGGCAGGTACCTTCGATCACCCGCATCCTGCCACAGAACAAATGCAGCAGGACATCGTGTACGTGTTCGTGGTTGCGGGCATGGCGTTGGCTCTTTGAAGCGCTAGAGCTAAAATCTTGCATAAGCTATGAACATACTTGTTGCATGGAGCCTGCTCTTTGTCAAAGGCGTTGTTCTGAATGAGGTTTTGCTTCCAAGAGTTCAAAATGAAGCACAAGCACTCGACACGGTTAGGCAGCAGGCTCTTCTTACGAACGCCGAAACGTTGTGCGCCTTTCTTGCGCCGGCCGCTCGTTTCAAAACGGCTCAGGTATTCATCGTGGGTGCACTTAAAAAAGGGCAGCAGGCGGTCAAAATCGGCCTTCGACAAGCCAGTCATCGCTAAAAATCGGCCTTCGTAGGGAGCCTGTTTCTCGTATTTTCCCATGAGCCTCGCGTATGTTTTAAGAATTCAAAGGTACATAAACTCCATTTTTTGTGAAAAACTGCAGGTTGATGACCGGCATAGGTACCACCCGTTGCCCAACACGTCCAATGCTACAAATGGACAGAAGGCAATTTCGGCCACATGCACTCACTAGCTCTGGTGAGGTTCTACCTTTTCGAAAACTATTCCTCCTCCGCACCGATGAGGTTCTGCCTCGATGGCATGGAAGAGTTTTCACGTAAAGACAACAAAGAAGGCTGGCCCAGGCATGCGAAAGCCCTATGCGCCTTCCTAAAGCATTCCCTTACCAAACGACCGCCCCCTTACGCACAGCCCGATAACCATCAGCGAACAGAACTTCAGCGGCATAAATACCTGTGGGCAAAGCCGCTGGGAGGTCAAAAAACTCAGAAAAGTAGTCATCTTTTCCAACAAAATCACTCCACAGGGCATAGGCAAGGTAATCTGCAACCGGCTCTAGAAATCTAGGCAGAAAGTTTTTGTCCGCCTTTTTCACGCCACTTCCCTCGAATGCATCTTCCGCACCCCAAAAGTAGAAAATCATGAATAAAAATCCCAGTAGGAAAGCAGGGAAAGGATGTTTCG
>JANWXM010000003.1:32713-186567 GCA_025055285.1 Saprospiraceae bacterium | reverse complement strand
GCATCAACCGCCAAGCATTTGCTCATTTTGAGCAGTTTGGGAGCCTGTTGCCTCAACAGGTTGCCATAAAAATCCATCAGCCTCTGGCCCTTGTGCGGCAAGGTTTGGGCTGCGAAATCGTGCACCGCCGGGTTGGCCTGCACGTCCACCGCCGCAAAACCGCACAACTCTAGACCCCATTGCGCCCGGTTGGCACACCCAGACCAAAAGTAGCCCACACCGGGCGTGCGCTTACCACTTTTGGGAAGGTAGGAAGGGTCAAAGGCAAGCAGGCGTTGAGGGCTGGTAAATTTCTCGATGATCAAGAGCCGGTTAAACGGCTGAAAATCAAAGCCCGACTGGTAGTGGTTGCGGTAGGTCAGTTCGTTCTTTTGGCCGTAGCGCTCAAAATTCAGGTAGGTGTACCGGCCACGAAGGGACAGGAATAAGCCCAGGTGGTGGAGAAAAAAATCGCGTTGCCATTTGTTCACGTTCGGCATTTGCTGTATTATTGCGTTTATGAGCGTTTCGACGTTCATGGGCAGAAGTTGTTGGGTTATTGTTTTACACCACAAACCTAAACTTTTGCCCTTTTTTTATCTCAACATTTTCAAATCGGATAGGCCAATTTCTTTACGAAGTATTGTTATAGAAAAGGCTTCAAAATTCAAACTTATAACCGATTCCTTTCATTGTCTTAATGTAGTGCTCGCCGATTCGCTCGCGTAATTTACGCACGTGCACATCTATGGTTCTATGTCCAACAATGACATCACTTCCCCAGATTTTGTCGAAAATTTCTTCACGGGTAAACACGCGACCTGGTCGAGAAGCTAGCATCCACAGAATTTCAAATTCCTTTTTGGGCAACTCTATGGGTTGACCCTGGCGATAAACTAGAACTTTTTGACGGTCAATGACCAAATCATTCGCTTCGATAATCTCTTGCTCTTCATTTTGATAAGCAGCTCGGCGCAAGAGCGCGTTGATACGGCTAACCAGAACCCGAGGCTTAATTGGTTTTGTAATGTAGTCATCCCCTCCTACATCTAGGGCTGTAATTTGCGAAAAATCTTCGTCGCGAGCCGTAAGGAAAGCAATGGGCGTTTTGGCAAATACTTTGTTTTTGCGCAACAGGCGACAGGTCTCCACCCCGTCGAGCTCAGGCATCATAATGTCTAGAACGATAAGGTCGGGTTTCTCACGCTCTGCCACTTCGAGGGCAGCTTTACCGTCAGGAGCGGTCACAACCTCGAAACCTTCTTTGCGCAAGTTGTATCGAAGAAATTCTAAAATATCCGGCTCGTCGTCAACTAGCAGAATTTTAGCCCCAGCTTGCGCGTCTTTCGTTGTTTTCATAGCACAAAAGTAGCATGCCCTCCCGCAGCACTCCTTTGACTAAGAGTTTAAGTAAATGTTAATTTGCAATATACTAAGGGGTTGTCGTGTCCGACTGTTCTGCATTATTCGTGTAGCACTGCACGCCGTCTACGCTTAAGTAGTGTGTATATAAAACCTCAACACAGGGAGTGGGGCAAATATAAGAAGATGAGCATTGGCAAGATGCTCAATTCTTCTATTCGCCTGCGCAAAAGGAAAGGCGACCAGTGCTTTTTTTCTTCTAAGCGTGCTTAAAATGCGGCTGACAAACTTACATTAGCGGCAACAATTGCGCCCAAGCTTATGATCAAGATGATCTGCCTCATCCTAGGTGGTGGCGCCGGCACTCGCCTTTATCCCCTTACAGAAAAACGGGCTAAACCAGCTGTGCCCATTGCAGGTAAGTACCGCCTTATCGACATTCCGCTCTCTAATTGCATTAACTCTGGCGTAAGGCGTATGTTCGTCTTGACTCAATATAATTCTGCCTCATTGAATGCTCACATTAAAAATGCTTATAATTTTGATCATTTTACCCATGGCTTTGTAGATATTTTGGCTGCTGAACAAACACCGGGAGATTTCTCGTGGTTTCAAGGTACAGCTGATGCTGTACGCCAGAGTCGAAAGCATTATGAACGCCACGAGTTTGACTATGTGCTCATCTTGTCAGGAGACCAACTTTACCAGATGGATTTCGAGGAGATGGCCTATTGGCACATCGAGAAGAAAGCTGACCTGACGATTGCCTGCTTGCCAGTAAACGCCCGCGATGCCGTAAGCTTTGGCATTATGAAAGCCAACAATCAAGGGTATATCTCGCGATTCATCGAAAAACCTAGAGCGGAGCAATTGCCTGAGTGGGTCAGCGACGTCAGCCCTGCTTATCAAAAACGCGGGCGGATCTATATGGCTTCTATGGGGATTTACATCTTCAGCCGGAAGGCCCTTAGCGACCTGTTCGACAAAAATCCTCAAGCTACTGATTTTGGAAAGGAAATCATTCCGGCCGCTATTGAAAGCGGCTATCGCGTGGTAGCCTATCCCTTCGACGGATACTGGACAGATATCGGTACTATTCGATCCTTCTTTGAGGCTAATTTGGAGCTAACTACTCATATTCCTGAATTCAACCTCTTCGACCAGCGGAAGCCCATTTATACGCGCGGCCGCATGTTACCACCCGCTAAATTTTACGGCGGAACGCAAATCAACCGCGCTATCGTAGCGGAGGGCTCGATCATTCACGCGCGCATGATTGACATAGCGGTTATTGGCCTGCGCTCGCGCATCGGAGAAAATTCTGTTATCAAAGAAGCAATTGTGATGGGCAACGACAGCTATCAAACACTCGCCGAGATCGCTGCCCATCCAGAGGAGATACCAATGGGCATAGGAGCAAATTGCCATATCGAGCGCGCAATCATTGATAAAGATTGCCGCATAGGAGATGACGTCATTATCAAGGGCGGCAGCCATCTTCCTGACATGGAGACACCTGAGTATTGCATTCGCGATGGCATTGTCGTTGTAAAGAAGGGCGCTGTTATTCCCTCTGGTACGCGCATTCTGTAGTGGTAGGATGAGCACATAGTAAAGCCAGCCCAGGCATGGACCTTTGGAAAATAGCTCATGGTTCCGGGTGCAGTTTGGCTGCTTGTGTACATCGTTTTTCCTACATGACGAGTTATCCCGTATCTTAGCGACCTACCCGTAAGCAAGGCAATTTCTCGAGCTGAGCTATGCGTAGCCCTGTTTTGTTTTCTTAGCCGGCTTTGTACTGTTTGCAGCAGTCGGCTTTAGTGAAGATACCCTTACTGAGGCTCAAAAGAAAAAAATTCTGGAGAATCGCGAATTTTTTCTATCGCATAAGATTCTTTTATCGGATTATAAGTTTGAATACAGAGAGATGAATAATGCGCTCCTGAGCACTATCAGGCATTGGGATAGTTGGCAGACGCATAATCAGATTGAATAGATTACTACGGGTGCCGGATTAGGCATGCTTGCTTTGGGCTTTATGAGAGGGCAACTGTTGACTTCCGAGTCTGAAGAAACTTTTGCTGCAGGAGTTGTGCTTCTGAGGATAGGCCTTTTCTGTGGAATTCCGCTAGTAATGATCGGTGTGCCTATTCTCATCGCCAGCAATGCAGACAGAGGAGAGATGAACCGCATGTCGGGCAGGGCGCGGGAGCTGGAGCCTCAATGAGGTGCGAAATTTTCTGGCTCGAATAGTCCCGTCTAGCTGCCGAACACATCGCGCACGCGCTCGAAGAAGGTGCGATCTTCCTTCGTAGGCGAGGGGTTAAAGTTGGGCATGTAGCGCAGCTGTTCGAGGATGCGGCGCTCTTCATCGGTGAGTCTCTTGGGAGTCCAGATGTTCACGTGGATGAGGAGGTCTCCGCGTTCGTGTCCTTCAAGAGAGGGGAGTCCTTTTCCGCGTAGACGGAAGATTTTGCCCGACTGGGTGCCGGCGGGTATTTTAATGCGAGCACGTCCTTCTAGGGTAGGTACTTCTACCTGAGCTCCCAGCGCAGCGTCTGCGATGTTGATAAATAGTTCGTGTAAGATATTGCGGCCTTCGCGCGTGAACTGGTCGTGGGGCAGCTCTTCTATGTTGATGATAAGGTCGCCGCTTGGTCCGCCGCGTAGGCCAGCATTTCCCTTGCCTGAGACGGAGAGTTGAATTCCCTCGTGCACGCCAGCTGGAATATCCACATCAATAGTGTCTTCGGCGACTACACGGCCTTCACCTCGGCATGCTGGGCAGGTAGCGCGTATGGTTTGGCCCGCTCCATTGCAAGCTGGACAGGTTACAGCAGTCTGCATAGGGCCAAAGGGCGTTTGGGTAATGCGCCCAACTACACCTGCTCCTCGACACGTGCTACAGGTCTCTACGTCACTTTGGTTTCGCGCTCCGCTACCGTTACAGGAGGAGCACCTCAATTGGCGCCGCACTTTAATTTTTTTGTGGACGCCTGTGGCGATTTCCTCTAGGGTCAGTTTTACGCGGATGCGTAAGTTGGAGCCGCGCTCTCCTTTCACGTGTCCGCGAGAGCCAAAACCTGAGCGACGCGTGCCAAAGAATTCAGCAAAAATGTCGTCTCCGAAGCCGAAATGGCGGAGAATGTCTTCCATATTCATTCCTTCGAAGCGCGGGCTGCCGCCACTTTGATTAAGACCTTCGTGACCATACCGGTCATAGATGGCGCGCTTTTCAGGGTCGCGCAGCACGTCATAAGCTTCGGCTGCTTCTTTAAACTTCTCCTCCGCCTCTTTATTTCCTGGATTTCTATCTGGATGGTATTCTAAAGCCTTCTTCCGATAGGCTCTTTTGATTTCGTCCTCTGTAGCGTTTCTCGGAACGCCTAGAATTTCATAATAGTCGCGCTTTGCCATAGGTTTTTATTTGCCCACCACTACTTTGGCATGGCGAAGAATACGCTCGCCCAGACGATAACCCTTTTCAACGATGTCCACGATTTTTCCCTGCAACTGCTCAGAGGGCGCAGGAACTTCAGCAACTGCCTCGTGGGTGTCTGGGTTGAGTTCCTCGCCTACTTGTACTTCAATCAATTGTAAGCCTTTACTTTGTAAAGTGTATAACAGTTTGTGATGAATGAGGGCTATGCCCTCGTCTAAGGCGTTGTTCTTTGCTGCCCTGTCAAAATCGTCTAAAATGGGCAATAGGGCTGACATAATGTCACGTCCCGCTGCGACTTCCATTTCTAACCGCTCTCGAGCAACATGACGTTTATAATTCTGAAAATCCGACAACAAATAGAGGTATTTGTTGTGAAGTTCTTCGTAGCGCTGCTGCCAGTTTTCTCCTTCAGCTGCTGGAGTTTCGCCGGACGTATCTACCTCTGCCTGCGCTGGCGCTTCTGCAGCCACCTCTGCAGGGAACGTAGGCTGCTGTTCTTCCGCAAGTTCTGCGTGTTGCTCTTCTGCTACGGGCTGTTGATTTTTACTATTATCGTTCATAGGCTGTTGCTCAAACAAATAAAGCGTTCGCGACGATGCCACAAGGATTGTGCCCTAGTAGTTATTCTGCCAATGTGTCAGTTTTCTCCCTTTGCCTTGCGCAGCATGTGCTCCAACTGATAGGGCGACAGATTAACGCCCATAATTACCCCTTGAGGGTTGATTAAGAAAGTAGTCGGTATTGCACGCACTCGAAAATGTTTGGCCAGGGGGCCTTGAAAACGCTCCAACTCAAGGGCATGGTGTGGCCAGACTAAGCTGTCGGTTTGAAGAGCTTGTTCCCACGCTCGGCGCGTTTGTTCAATCCCTATACTGATTATGTCGAAATTGACATGGCGGTATTTTGCGTACAGGCGGCGCAGCTCGCGGTTTTCTTCTCTACACGGCCCACACCAACTGCCCCAGAAGTGGATGAGCACATACTTGCCCTTCCAATCTGAGAGGTGAACTTGACGCCCATCGGCTAGTGTAAACGAAAAGTCGGCTAAGCGGTCCCCTGCCACGAATCGAGGTTGGCGATATTTCCAGTAGGCCACCCCCCCCAGGAGGAGGATCCCTATGGCTACAGCAGTCTTCCAACTTCCGATGGGCATTGGATCGCGTATTTTTGCGCAAGTTTAGGAAAAAACAGCTGTAAAATGCTAAAGGTTGATCCAACACAAATTGCTACAAAGGACTTACATCAGTTTATTTTAGGTGCAGTGGGCCCACGACCCATTGCTTTCGCTAGCACCATGAGTGCTGATGGCGTACCCAATTTAGCACCCTATAGTTTTTTCAATGCCTTTAGCAGTAATCCCCCCATCCTCATTTTTTCTTCGAATCGCCGAGTGGAGAACAATACGACAAAGGACACTTTGCGCAATGTTCAGGAGACAGGTGAGGTGGTCATCAACGCCGTAACATATGCTATGGCGCGTCAGATGGCCCTGTGCAGCATTGAATACGATGCCAACATCAACGAATTCGAAAAAGCAGGCTTTACGCCACTTCCTTCAGAACGGGTGCGCCCCTTTCGCGTAGCGGAGAGTCCTGTGCACATGGAATGTGTAGTGGAAAATATTCTTCCTCTTGGAGAAAAAGGCGGAGCGGGCAATCTCATCATTTGTCGCATGTTACTTATGCATATTTCTGAAGGAGTCCTGACACCTAGCGGGCGCATTGACCCGCATAAAATTGACCTCATTGGGCGTCTGGGCCGTTTTTATTACGCTCGAGCCAGCGGAGAGGCGGTTTTCGAAGTAGTGCAGAAAGTAGATGAATATGGTGTAGGCTTCGATGCACTGCCGCCGTCGGTGCGTCATAGCCCCGTGCTTACAGGTAATGAGTTAGCGCGCATTGCAGCGTTGACACGCCTACCCAGCCGCGAAGAAGCGCTTGCCGATCCTGCTGTAGCAGAGGCAATTCAGCAACATCAGGGCGTAGCACATTTACATCAGTTGGCGCGCGTGGCCCTGCAGCAAAATGACGTCGAGTATGCGGCCAAGCTTCTTATTGCAAGTGCTGAAGAAGCCTTGTAAAACTCGCGCAGGAGGGAGGGAGGGATTACTCTTAGAAGACTTTTCTGCCCAGGCATTGCGCCAGAGAGAAAGGGCCTGCTGCCATCTTGTGCCAGCAGGCCCGATTGTCCGGTTCTCAGGGTCGAAAGCTGTGTCTATAAGTTGAAGCGCAAGCGCGCAAAGACGAAGCGTCCGTTAAAACCGAACTGCTGAACGCGGCGCGAGAACACAAAACGCCCTAGACTCATGTTGCCTGAGTGCGTATGGCGATCCTGATAAGTATCGAAAAGGTTGTTGGCACCCAATGTAATCCCGATTTTGGGAGTAATGTCGTAACCCAGCGATAGGTCGAAGATCGTCTTACCCTTGAACGTCTGGTCGAGGGTCTCCTTTTTGCCGTCGTTGAAGGCGTTGGAGGGGAAAGAGTTTGGATTATTCGGATCTATGGTTGGGTCTAGGTAGACGACATCGCCAAAGTATACGCCTCGCAGCATGACGTTAAATTTGTCGTAGCGATAGTTGATGATCCCTGTGATTTTGTTTCGTGGGTTGGCTACCTCGATGCGACTTTGGTCTTCACGGTTAAAGTAGCGGCCGATCTGACCGGTTCGCTCCAACACAGGTGAAGCTTTAATGATAGGTTTGCCGTTGGCATCTTTTTTCACTTCGTTGTCAATCCAGGTCCCTGCCAGGGAGAACCGAATGTCTTGCTTTGTTCCAAGACGCGTCTGATAGGCAATAACGGCCTCTATGCCGCGCGAGCGAGTGTCAATGGCATTAGTGAAGAAGTTGGCTTGGCTTGCGTTAGCGGCCTGCAATTGAGCACGCAGCACGGAGTCGCCGCCATCCGTAAAGTTGTTTGTCAGCACAATGCGGTCAGTGATGTCAATTTGATATGCATCGAGCGTAATCTCTAAGCCGCGCAAAGGCCGAGCAGTAATGCCCAAGGCATAATTCACCGAAGTCTCTTGCTTAAGTTTGGGAATGCCTAAGATTTCCGCTGGTCGGCTGCCATTGGGAAAGGTTCCACTTTCCACAGGGACCAGGCCGCCGGGAGTAGAAACGAAGAGAGTATTGGTTTTTGCATAGAAACGTTGCTGCATAGAAGGAGCGCGAAAGCCCGTGCTAGTGCTAGCGCGAATAGTTAAGAAATCGCCAAAACGGTAGCGAGAGGCTACTTTATAATTAAGCGTGCTGCCAAAATCGGAATAGTTTTCGAAACGGCCAGCTATGCTGACCATGAAGGCCTCGTTAAAGTCCTGTTCGAAGTCGGCGTATAAGCCAATAGCGTTGCGGCTGTTGGTTCCCTCATTGGAGGGCAAGAAGCCTGCAAATACCTGAGCACCGCCTACAGCACCCGAAGAAACGTCGTAGTTTCGATATGACGCCTCTTCGCCGGCGCGAATGCCAAACTGGTCTATGCGATGTTCAGCGCCAAACGCTACGTTTAGGCCCTGAAGCACTGAAAACTTTCGCGACAGGTCGAGGTTCGTCGTGTTTTGCAAGAACGACAGCCCCCCAGCGTCGAATTTCGTCTGTAGATTGTTGGGTGATACTGCGGCCTGAGTATAGTTGACTGAGTTCTGAACGGTAAAGTTGAAGACGTTTTGGCCAAGCGTATTACTCAGGTCTACATCCCACCTACCCAGCTTGCCCCGTGCACCCACGGCTATGGAAAAGTCGGTTATTCCTGATTGAATTTCAGGCAAGAAGCCATTAGGATAAACAGCCAGCACGTTTGGCGCATACTTCTTGGCGTTCACGACGATGGCATTTGGGTAGCGATAGAAGCCTGCGGCATTACCTGCTTTCCTATTGTAGCCACCGAAGGCATATATGCTCCACGCGCTCGTTAAAGGCATTTCAAAATTAGCCATGACGCCGCCACTTTCGATGCGCGAATTACCGATGCGCATGTCGAAGAATTCACGCGTCAAGCCTCGGGCAGCCAAGATGGAATCATCAACAATTTGATTGGCAGCGTTGCGCGGATAAATTTGGCCGGTATAGGTGCCTGCTCTGTTGGTCTCTCCTCGAAAGGTGTATTCGCCGGTAAGGTTGAGAAAGCCTTTGCTGCCCACCTTGATTCCATAATTCAGGCCAACCTGTGCGTTTTGACCGTCGGATACAGAGACGTTCGGATCGCTTACCTTGCCCTCTCTCCACAGGGCATAGTTTTTTTCGAAGGTCGTAATATGTTGGCCATATAATATATTGGCACTCAGGCCGGTCTGCCTTTTGAGCACGATATTAATGATGCCCGCAATGGCATCGGAACCGTACTGAGCGGCAGCGCCATCCCGTAGGATCTCGATGCGTTCGATCGCATTGGCCGGAATAGCGCTCAAGTCTGTTCCCACTGTACCGCGGTTGACTGTACCATTGACGTTGACAAGTGCACTCTGATGCCGGCGCTTGCCGTTAATAAGCACGAGAATTTGGTCAGGACCTAAGCCGCGCAATTGCGCTGGATCTACGTGGTCGGTGCCATCGGCAATGGTTTGACGCGCGCTCTGAAACGAAGGTGCTACGTACGTCAGTAGTTGATTAAGGTCAATCTGACCTACCTCGTTGACCAGGTTGGTGATTGGAATGACATCAACGGGAACGGGAGTTGATGTCTTCGTTCGCGTTAAATTGCGCGAACCCACCACAACAAGCTCCTGCGTCATGAGGCTAGTAGACCGTAATGCGACATCTACGACATCGCTAGCGCCAAGAGCCACTTCTGCCGTCTCAAAGCCTGTGTAGCGGAAAATTAAGGTATTGCTCCCTGCCGGCGCTTCTATGCGATAACGCCCGTCTGTATCTGTGCGCACACCAACGCTTGTTCCCTTGACAACTACTGTCACGCCCGGCAAGCCATCGCCCGTTTCCGCATCTGTGACGCGCCCCGTGATTACGCGCTGAGCGTTGAGAATGTAGGCTGTCGAGAAAATCGCCAGAATAGCTACAAAAATGGGTAAAGCTCTCTTCATACGAAATTAGGTTTAGTTTTATTTGCAATGGCGCAAATATAGAGCTTAATAGAAATTTAACTAGAAATCTCCCATTCTATTTGTAGTCAAGCCATTTCTTTATCAATTCTTGGAGGTCGACCCAAAATTCGCAGAAGATGTGTTGGAATAAATCCTCGAAAAAGCGCCCGTTTTTTCTAGCAAAAACCTTATTAAAATTTTTTGACAATCTTAAGGAGAGTCATTACTGTAGACGTGAAACCAGGTGCTCTTGGAAGAAAGAGACCATCGGTCAGATGTTTCACTACGTAGTAATAAGTAGTAATAATTGGTGTGCAGCACAGGTATATTTTCGCTGTGCAGAAACCCTTTGAACGGTTTGTAGCGTTACTAGTGGAATTGCTGCTCAGCTCCGAAGTCACTTTTCTCGAAACTTCAGAGCACACAGGCTTACTTTTTAGCTAAGGCAACGGAGCTACCTTGTGGGAGGTGGATAAGTCCTCATCACCCCCAGGGGTACTTGGTACAGGAAAAGCACAATTGAGCCAAGATGAACAAGTGCTCTGATCGCAGACTGTTTCTACATCCATTGCCGCCAAGGTTTCCAGTGTATTGGACACAGGGAGAAGTGTTGCTTCTCGCGAATAGCAGGATCTGAGAAGGCAAAAGCTAGGTCGAAACTGTCTATGCTAAAGCGTATGCGAGGATGATTTCGAATGCGTTGCCAAGCCGCGGTCATATCCGCTGACCAGTAGATATCGTCAAAAATGAAGAGCGTGTTAGCGTGGCTAAAGGGCAAGCATTGTTCGAAGTAGGCTATGGTCGCCGTTCCTTCGTGATGGCCATCGAAAAAAACTAAGTCAAGAGAGCCCAGGTCTTGAAGTGCGCGGGATAGAGTTTGAGCGAAGTGCCCACTTCGAATACTAACACTCTCACTTATGTGCAGCATATTCAAATGTACTTCAGCCACTCTGGCACACGTAGGGCAGCCCTCCAATGAAATTATTTTCGCCTGTTTACCCGCTCCCGCTGTTAAATAGGCTGTGCCGATGCCTACGCCAGTACCTAATTCGAGTATGCGCTTTGGGCGCATCCACTGAGCAGTGCGAAACAGCCAACGGCCCTGCACTGGCGAACTCGACGACCGCTTGGCCAACTGCCGCAGCGACACGCGCCGGCGAACCGGTATGCCGTTCGAACTATTGGCACCGTAGTCCTCTACTTCTAAGGTCAAGGATGTACTAAGCATTTGCTTGCGCAGCGCCTCGATATCATCAAAAAAATAGTAGTGGCGATCATCTTCCAATACAGCCCGAGCCCATTCGAAAATCATTGGGCTGTGCAACTGATTAATCGTCTTGGCCTTAAGCCAAAATGTTAGGAAAGACTTAACGTAGTGGAAGCGCGAAAACACCGTCTTGTAAGGAATTAGGAGATCATCGAGCGCGTTGGCTTCAAAGCAAACCCTATCCTCGCCCTAAGGAAAGGCACCTCATTGAGCAGCAACTAGTTTGCGAACAATTGTAGCGCCTCCTTCTGTACGAAAGACGAGTATGTACACGCCGGGCGATAACGAACCTACTTCTATTGAGCAAATTTCCTGCCCGATAGGTTTAGGCGCGCTCATTACCAAGCGCCCTGTAGCATCGTGTAAAGAGAACTGCCCGCCTTCCTCAGAAGCGGCGCGAATCCATAAGTATCTATCTTTCAAAGGGTTAGGATATATAGTTAGTTCCATGCTGCCTGCTGGCTCGGCACTTGATGTCGGGTTTAAGCCAGGAGGCAGGGGCACGTAATAGTCCAAGTATAGCCGATACTCAGCGGGGCCTAAAACTATTTCCACGTTGGGGCTGCTAACGTTGAGCACCGAACCGGTGTAGTATTCGTACCAGCTACCTGAGTGTTGAAATGTCAGAGCGGCGGTCGTCGGCGTTGTGCCCACGTTAGCAACCACAAGCGCATTGGCACTAGGGCTGCTAAGGGCAATGCTGCGCACTTGTCCGCTGCCGAGGTTGAGCTGAACGTTAGTTGTTTCAAACACATCCTGTTGTGTGCGCAAGTGGATAAGCGCGGCCAACACGTCGTAAAGTCGCCGACGATATGGGTCTTGGTAATAGTCCCAGCGAATGGGTTTAGGGTCTAGACGGCATCCATTGCTAACAGTGCCATTTGGACAGTGATTGATGGAAAAATCATAGCCGAGTTCACCAAATTGCCAAAGCATTTTCGGGCCAGGTACAGTGTAAAGCAGGTTGGCCAGCATTTCGATGCGCCGAAGTGCTATGGGCAAGGAGCGGACGTTGTGCGCGGCATTCGCTGTATTTCCATAAGTGAGGCATTCGTAGGCAATGCGCTCCTCGTCGTGGCTTTCCATGTAACCTATCAGATGCGGTACATTCCAACCTCGGCGTTGATGTGAGACCCAACGCAGGTCGGTATTGATACCGCTTGAAAAGCCTAGAGCAACCTCTTTATAAGCCCCGAACATATTTCCCCAGAGCATCATGCCATATTCGGCTAGGACTTTTTCTTCGTCGTTATCAGCGAAATGCTCTAGGATGACATAGGCACCGGGCCGAATACTCCAGATGTAGTCGGCGTATTCCTTTAAAATAGCCACGCGCGAAGGGTCGTATTGGCCCCAAGCGGCAACATTACCAAGGGTATTTTTTTGAGTAAAACCTTTGGAAAGGTCAAAGCGAAAGCCGTCTAGATTAAACTCTTCCAGCCAATACTTTAGACAGTTCTTGACGTAGATTCGGGTCAATGCGCTTTCGTGGTTAAAATCATTGAATACATTAAAATCGTGCCGCGGCACAGGATTGAGCCATGGATTGTTGGGCGCAGGCCGATTATTGGTTGCGTCCCAATACAGGCGCGCAAGAGGACTAGTGCCAGTCACATGATTGAACACTACGTCGACGATAACAGCTATGCCGCGGCGGTGGCATTCGTCTACGAGTCGCTTGAGCGCTTCAGGAGGGCCATAATACTTGTCTAAAGCTTTGTGAAAAGACGGATTATAACCCCAGCTGAGGTTACCGTCGAACTCTTGAATGGGCATCAACTCGATAGCATTCACGCCCAGCCGCTGCAGGTAGTCGAGGGTGTCAAACAGCGTCTGATAATCGTGGCGCGCTAAAAAATCGCGCAAGAGCAACTCGTAAATGACGAGATCCGTCTTCTTAGGCCGAGTGAAGTTTGGGACTTGCCACGGATAAGGCGGTTGATTAGTTTGAAATACAGAGACGATGCCAGTGGTTTTGCCGGTGGGATACGGCGGCAAATTCGGGTAGGTAAGTGGAGGAATATAGGGGTCGTTCCAGGGGTCGAGCACAAGGGTGCTAAGCGGGTCGGCGATGCGCAAAGAGCCATCTACCAGATACTGAAAGCGATAGGGTTGTCCAGGAGTGAGGCCTGACAGTTCGAACCACCAGATGTTGCCTAGGGCATTGCGCTTCATTTGATAGGCATCGGAGGGCGTCCAGTCATTGAAATCGCCGATGAGATGTATCACTTGTTTTGCAGGAGCATAAAGTTGGAAGCGCACCGTTTGAGCATCGACGTAATTAATGCCGTACTCGGTTCCAGCGGGTGGATTTTCAGGCGGCAAGTTGAGCGGAGCAATGTAGATGAAGCGAGCGGTGTCGCGCTCAGTGCTGGTTTCAGCTACGAATTCTACAGTATGTACTCCTGAACCAGTGACTAAAGTGGTCTCCAGGAGGAGACCTGTTGTGCTAGTTACAAGGGTACCGTTATCGTAAAGTCGCAGGCTAGCAGGGAGAGAGGCAGCAGCGCGCACGGCCAAGTTGTTGCCCGCAGCGGTGAGCACCGGACTAGTAGCCGGAGCCAACAGGGCCGTTTTTAAGCCCATATTGTCGGGATAGACAGGGTAAAAGATATCGCTGCCGTCGGTTGCTCGGCCTACGATGGAGCCATTTGCATTGCGAAAAACAAAAGCTAACTTGAGGACTTGTTCGTCGGGAGGGACGCCAAAAAAGCTGCGAATGTTGAACGTTTTTGTCCATTTATTGGGGCCAGCTGGCTGCATCAAACCTACGGGATCGGCCACTCCCCAAGTGGTCTTCACGTAGCGCCACTCGTTAGGCGTAGAGCTCTTTGAGGTAATAAGGCCCATGTGCGCGTATACGGGCGAAATACCTACTAAGGCACCGTTACCCAAGGTTGCATCGTAGGTAATGGTTACGTCATCGTTAGCGCGAGGAAAAACCGGCAAACACGATACTTGGGCCCAAAGTACAGGACTACCTGACCACACTTGTGCCATTATGTAGCCCCAAGCAAAGAAGTTGAGGCGAGTTCTGCGGCTATTTGAGCAACTCCGAGTCATAAGACAGTGCATCTTTTCCTCCCCCGCTGCGTAGAGAAAGCTTCAGCGATTTTGCTTTGGCGAAGAAACAGCTTTTTTGTCCATTAACTATGAACAATAGAGTCTTTTAGCCTAGAAAATTTCTGCCTCAAGGGCCCAATTTAGTGGGTTCAACACCAAGTTCTTCCGCTTAAGGAGAAGGATAGGTAGCACCTCTGCGCTATAGCCCAAGCAAGTGCCCCATTAGTTCTTGCTTCGTCAACAGGTAGTGGCGATTGTCGTCGTGAGGCGGAATGACGAGCGGAATGCGACCGACAACTTGAATGGGCGAGCGGCGCAGGGCTTCCACTTTCTTGGGATTATTAGTGATAAGTTCGACTTGGCGGATACCGAGATCTTGTAAGATAAAGACAG
The DNA here is from genome assembly GCA_025055285.1 of Saprospiraceae bacterium. GTDB lineage: Bacteria > Bacteroidota > Bacteroidia > Chitinophagales > Saprospiraceae > M3007. Next base: position 172,024 of record JANWXM010000003.1, on the reverse strand, counting down.
CGCATTCGTACTGGCGAGCATCTACGTCGAAGCCCAAGTGCGTATTGGCCTCAGCAGTGTTAAGACCTTGGTCTTGGAGGTTGTAAGCTTTTAATTTGTTAATCAGTCCAATACCTCGACCTTCTTGACGCAAGTAGACAAGTACACCACCGCGCTCTGCAATAAGGTGCAGGGCAGCATCAAGTTGTTCTCCACAATCGCAGCGGCGCGAGCCAAATACGTCGCCCGTTAGGCATTCCGAGTGAATGCGTACTGGCACTGGACGGCTTGCCTCGAAATTTTCGGCCACAACGGCCAGATGAGGCATCCACTCATCAGCCATATCGGCATAAGCAATAAGTGTAAAGTTTCCAGCTCGAGTTGGTATACGGGCTTCTGCCTGTCTTTTCATGTGGTGTAAAAGATGTGATGAGCTTCTCTAAACGCGAAATACATAGCCGAGTTCACAGAGCTTCCTAGTTCACTGGCCACGTGTAGATTTTATGAGAATCAGGCGAATAACATCCGACGTGTCGGCCGGCATCCAGCGGTGTCGTTGGAGAATCTGCTGCAAGCGATGCCTTTCCGCAGGTCTTACTTCTGGCTCTATGCCAAGCAACACTGGGAAGCCGTTTTGTTGGATACGCACCCGAAGTAAGAGGCTATCCGGGGTAGTATCGCGCTGAAAAAGGGCTGCTTGTTTAAGATGTTCTATGAAATTAGGCCATCCATCTGCAGGACAGATAAGTGAGGATTGCGCAACAACAGTACGCTCTTGCGCAAGATTCTCTTTGGCTAGAGCGGCGTTTCTACGAGGTTCTGCTTCTCGAAGGGCATACATCTCCTTACGCCTTTGATTGTCAAGCGGCTTTGCAGATATTGCTGGATTACGGTATTTTTCGCTGAAAGCAGGAGGAGTATTTCTGAGATACCTTACTTCCTGATTTTCTCCGCCAACTTGTTGGCTATCGAGAGGAGAAGCTTCTGGCTGCGAGGTACGAACCTGAAGAAGGTGCTTCTGGACTTCAGTTTGAGCAGTCTCTCGAGGGACTTCACTTACAGAAGCATCAGCCATAACGTGTTCCCTGGCAAGGGCATATGACTCGGTGTCTTTAACCAGGGGGATGGGCAGCTTGGACACATGATTGCTCGATGGCACGCGCTCAACTGGTGCGTGTGAGGTGGATAGCTGCTTTGAGGTCTCTATTTTTAAGGCCGTTGGTCTTTCGTTCGGTTCTTCTGCAGAGGGCGCAGGGGTAGTAAGTGCAGTCTTGTCTAAGTTGATTCGAGGAGTTGTCCACCACCAATACAGAGCGCCGAGCAACAGGAGAACAATCGCCGCTGCTATCCATCGGAGAGGAAGCCAAGACGTGTAGCGCCAATGAGGTTGCCCAGCAAGTTGCTGTTTTATGCGCTCAAGGACTTCAGCATGGGCTTCGGCAGGCAGGGCGACGAAGCCTTTCCAGGCTTCCCGCCGAAAGGGGTCGTTAGCCAACAGACGGTGTAGGGTTTCCTCATCGCTGCGAGTAAAATCTCCAGCGGCCCAGCGCTCCAAAAGCGCTGCGAAGAGAGCGTCATCGTCGCGTAGTAGTGGGTTCATGGTCGATTCTTTTCCATACACAGGCGCAGGTTACGTCGGCCGTTCTGAATATACGAGCGAATTTTACCAATATCTTCGCTCATTTCTAAAGCGATTTCGCGATAGGATTTATTTTCCCAATAAAATTGTATAATACAAAGACGCTGTTTATCAGACAGTTTTTGCAAACATTGTTGAAGGTGATGTGTGTCGGCGTAATCTTGAATGAGTTCAAACTCCTCGCCAGATGCAACAGCGTCGTGGTATGCCATTTTTTCAGGAGCTTGATAGTCTATGGAAACACGTTTTTGACGGCGTAATTCCATTAAGCAATAATTCCGAGCCAGGACGTAAAGCCAGCCGCGAAAAGCCTCTATTTGATGCGTTTGTACTTTATGGACGAGCTCTTCGTATATGCTCATGACTGCATCCTCGGCAGCGTGTACGTCGCGTAAGATATTTAGACAGACACCATACACCATGGTCACGTAGCGTTCGTAGAGCAAGGTCAAATAGTGCACTTCACTCGTGCGCCTGTAGTATGCCAAAAGCTCTTCATCAGAAAGTGTACTTTCGGCTTTGATGCGAAAAAATCGAGGCATGAACCTGCGCATTATTCGCGCTCAAAGGTAGAAGAGGGATGCAAGAAACTGTACTTTTACACAAGCGATGTCTTCAGTAGTAATGAGGTTACCTCTCTTTGCGCAACGAGTTTATTTTTAACCTAAGCTTGAATTATTCTGTAGTGAAATTGGCCTTCCCTCTTCTTGATGATGCCTGGAGAGGCTGAGCCTTGTTTCGACTTTGCACAACAAGGCAGCAGCATCGAAGCTGCTCTTCACATAGTGGTTCAACCTATCTGGTAATCAGCGCTTTGAGCAAACGCGATTTACAGCTACTGTAAAGTGTATGCTCTATTCTTCCAATACTTGGACGTATTTTTTGTCTACCCACCCTCTAAGGCCTTTCTTATTGCAGGCGTAGGCGAATTCCAGTCCGTGATGTTGCTTCACACAATCGCAGATGAGGTAGATTTCCTCGCTGCGCCGGAATTGGCCTAGTTTTTCACTCTGCGGGCTGGGATGCTTTCGGACGCTGAGCGGCTTGCGCTGCGTAGTCACCCTAGCGCGACCTTTTTCATACACCTTGTGGCATTCAATCACTGCTTTGGCATTTTTCACATAATCGCACACGCATTGGTCGCGATCTCCTGACCAAGGGTGGGTATGCGCGAGACTCATTATCCAGCGCTTTACCTCATCTTCTGGTTTCTCTATGTCTATTTGGCGCAAAACGCGCGTAACATCGAAAGCGCGTTCGGGGTCATAGCCAGCCGCATGCAGCAGGTATACGGCAGCGATATCACTTTCTAGTTCGTCGGCCTGATTGCAAAAAGCAGCGCGCATTTCTGCCCATACTCCTTCTAAAAAGTCTATAGGGTTGCCTCTCTCTTGAAGTTTTTCCAGGTAGAGAATAAGCTGTGCCAGCTCATAAGTATGGTTGTTTTCATTGTGCCCTAGTTCATGGGCGATAGCAAACGCCAGTTTATCGTCAGTTGGAAACATTTCGATCAGGCCAGTACTGACGTAAATGTTGCCGCCAGGCATTGCAAAGGCAATAAACTCTTCGTCTTCTAGCACGTATACGGGATGGCTAAAATCTTTTTTAGAAAGATAAGGTTTCATGCGCGCTATGATTGCCTTTACGCGAGCATTATACTCCTCGCTATCCGAAATCTGATGCACGAGCTCCTAATGTAGGCGCTCTCCCAGGAGCCTTTGCGCCGCAACGCTTAATAGGTCCACTTTTCGGTCTGTTTCGCGTCTTAATTTATCGCTGCAATTTTCCTCGCTATAGTAGCCGCATCGCAATCTGCGAGCATCTACAAAGGTTTTGTATTTGAAGAGGAAAATCGTTTCTTCCTCAGGTAGGCTACAGTATTTTCTTTCTCACCCTGAGCTCAGGAGCAGTGGCAAATAAACAAAGAGGTAAAGCCGGGCAGCCGTGGCGCTTCATCAGGTTACATTGTGCTCGGAGTCGGCCATCAGGTCAGTAGGCGAGCAGGCATCCTATAGCTTGGGCAACTTTTTCAATGGATGGGATCATCTCGCGTTCTAAGGTTTCATTTAATGGCACGGCGGGCACGTTTGCGGCGCCAAGCGTCCGCACGGGCGCATCCAAATATTCAAAGCAGTTTTCGGAAATACGCGCTGCGAGACTTTGTGCAAAAGTATTATTCACGGGCTCTTCTGTCAATACTAAAATTTTGCCGTGGCGACGCGCCATTGCATACATAGCTTCCTCATCTAACGGGAATAGCGTGCGCAAGTCTAATACTTCGACGCGGCCAGGATATTGGCGCGCTGCATTCAGCGCCCAGTGAACTCCCATGCCATAGCAGACGACGCCTAGCGTCTCGCCGCGCCGAATGGCGTCGGGATCAGCCTCTAAGGCAACGCGCGCCTTGCCAAATGGTACTACGTAGTTTTCGTCGGGCTCTACCGTGCGGGCAGCTTCCGTACCGCGCACTTTGCTCCAGTACAGGCCCTTGTGCTCAAAAATAACTACTGGGTTCGGGTCATAGTAAGCAGCTTTAAGTAAGCCTTTTAAGTCAGCGCCATTGCTTGGGTAGGCCACCTTAATGCCGCGGATGTTGAGCACAACACTCTCTACACTGCTGCTATGGTAAGGGCCGCCACCGCCATAAGCTCCTGTCGGCACGCGGATAATGCAACTGACTGGCCATTTGCCGTAGCTTAAGTAGCACGAGCGGCTCACTTCCGTAAACAATTGATTCAAACCGGGCCAGATGTAGTCTGCAAACTGCACTTCGACTATAGGGCGCAAGCCTACGGCGCTCATGCCTACTGTGCTGCCAATGATGAAGGCCTCTTGGATGGGCGTGTTGAAGACACGGTGATCGCCGAATTTTTCAGCAAGAGTAGCTGCCTCGCGGAAAACACCGCCCAGCCGACGCCCAACATCCTGACCATAGAGCAAGCACTCAGGGTGAGCGCGCATCAGTTCCTCAATGGCGTATAGGGCGCAGTCTACCATAACTTTAGGTTCGCGGCCCTTTGGCTCGCGGACGCCGCGCTCCTCGGTTATAGGCGTAGGGGCAAAGTCATGTGTGTAGAGGTCTTCGGGTTTTGGGTCGGGGGCATTTTTGCTGCGCTCAAAATCTTCTGCTACGGTTCGAATGGCTTCTTGTTCAAGGCGCTGGAGTTGTTCTTCTGAGAAGCCGCGTTCTAATAGAGTTCGGCGCAGGATGGGATAAGGGTCGCGTTGCTGGTGTTCGTCCAAATCGTCGCGATACCACTCCTTGCGCACGCCGGAAGTATGATGATTGAGCAGGGGCACACGCGTATGGAGAAGGAAGGGACGTCGCTCGGTGCGAATTTTTTGAAGAATATCGCGTACGACTGTCCAACACCGAACAAAATCGTTGCCTTCGATACTAACGGCTTCTAGTCCTGGAAAACCTCTGGCATATTCCGCAGCGGTGGCTACCCGCGTCTCGGCAGCATTTGCAGAGATGTCCCAGCCATTATCTTGCACCAGATACAGGATGGGCAACTTTTTCAGGACAGCCATCTGAAAGGCCTCGCTAACCTCTCCTTCAGTAACGGAGGCATCGCCTAGCGAACAAACGACAACAGGCTTTACGGCATCAGCCGGTGAAGCAAGCTCGGGCATTTGCTCGCGATACCAAAAGCCCAAAGCAGCACCGGTGGCAGGAATGGCCTGCATGCCTGTGGCACTGCTTTGATGCGGGATTTTCGGCTTGTCAGGGTCGCGTAGGCTGGGATGGGAGTAGTACGAGCGCCCGCCAGAGAAAGGGTCATCGCGTTTAGCCATGAGCTGAAGCATGCAGTCGTAAGGCCTCATGCCAATACCGAGCAGAAGACTGTCGTCGCGGTAATAGGGGTATACGTAGTCTTGGGGTAAAAGCTGCATGCCGACAGCCAACTGAATGGCCTCGTGGCCCCGCGAAGTGGCGTGGACGTATTTGGAGACAAACTTGAAATTGGCCTCGTATATATCAGTCATGGCCTTTGCAGTAGCCATAAGGCGAAAAGCGCGTTCGAGAACTTCAATGGGCACTTCGCTTTTGCGAGGAGCTTTCGAGCCAGAGCGACGGCCTGTTCGAGGTTGCGAAGGTGTGCTTAAAATGCTCAAGGCTTTGACAGTTTATGTGGTTAATGAATTATAAGGTCTACCATCTTGGTTAACTTGGAGAACATTACATTCGCTTAACAAAAGCTAACAAATATGCCTTCTAATAAGCGTACTTTGGCCGTTGATACGGGCACATGGGCAAAGTTACACACGATAAATAGTTGGTAATGCAACAGACGTTACACCTAATCTAATACAAAGGTGGCCTAGTTTTAGCCAGTGATGGCAGCGATAACGACGATGTAATGCGCTGAATGTTGCTACGGGCCAGCGAAGGTAACGTGATGGTGTTATATGCCTCAGGATCAGACGTATACAACGCATGCTTTTACACCAAACTAATTCGGTTTAACTGTGGGCAGGCGGCCTACGACCCTTGTGTATTTCGACAAATTCGGAGTGCGGGGCTGTTATTCATTGCCGGTGGAGACCAATACCGCTATTATCAGTTCCCTGGAAAGACACGTTGGTAGAGGAGGCATCAAATTACTTGCTTTTGGAAAAAAATTACGCTTGGAGGGACAAGCGCAGGCATGGCTATCGTAGAGCAAGCCTATTATGCGCTTTTAGGAGATTCACTTACCTCGGCTGAGGCGGTGGCCAATCCTTTTCACGCCAATTTTGACGTCTTAGGTTGGAATAATTTTTTGCAACCACCTTCCACAACCAAAACTATCGCCGATACTTATTGCGACCGGCGCGAACGCGCAAGGCGCCATCTCCCTCCCTCCGCTCGCTTGACGCCCAGATACGGAGGACGCTTCTACGGGATTACGTGCAACGAACACGTCGCTGTGTGTACAGGCGCGAACAGTTAAGCCACCGTTTTCGGCAAACACCTGAACTACAGCAATTGCGCTTACTTCCTGAAAACCAACAGTCAGCAACCGAGTGCGCCAGAAATCATTCAGCTTATCTTTCCCTCATCCAGGAACCGCCAGTAAGCAGCCGTTGTTGTTTACGTAGTTCGAGGCATAAAGACAGGGACAAATTTATTCGACGTGAAAACATGGGCAAATGGCAGCGGTGACACCTGGCAATACTGGTACGTGGAGCAAGGAGTATTATCCAAGAAGGCGGCACCCGATGGCTTGTACAGCCCTACCTCTGCTGAGAGCGAAGCCTTATCGAAACCCGTGCGCCTGCGCGCATATCTTAGCCCTGTGCGCGAGAGGCTCTTCATCGCTGTGGAAAGTTTAAGCGAAACGAATAGATGGATTGGGAAAGGCTGCATGGAGCTATGTGGGCAACCAAGTCGAACACCACCTGCCAGCAAGCCTCTTTCCGCCCGCGCTTTATGGAATGATGATTATGGCGCACATTTTGCCCAATTTACTATCCAGGGGGTGCGACATAGAAAAAGAGAGCATACTACGTGCTTTCTCTGTTGAAGCAGCACTTTTTAAAGCATTGAATCATTCTACCAGCAGACATGAAGAGAGCCATTTTCTATTTAGGTGCATGTGCAGGGTGTGCGGCAATCATCGCCTGCCAGCGCTCCAATTTGCCTGAGAGGTTCGACACTTTAGAGCAGAAGATGCGACCGTTCGAAGATTTTGCCTTTCAGCGCTCATACCCTGACCCTGTGTTCGATGCCGAAGGCTGGCGGCGCCAAATCGTAGCGCTTCGGACGGCCTTTGAGCGGAGTCGGCCGCGTTATCTGGGTACAGAGAGCGATACGCAACCTGATTGGACACTTCAAGGACCCGGTAATGCTGCTGGCCGAGTCAATACAATCGCTATTCACCCGCAAAACGACAACATCGTATTGGCTGGGTTCTCAGCAGGAGGTATTTTCAAAACCACCGATGGTGGAATCACGTGGCGGCCAGTAACCGATGACCATCCCGAGTTAGCTATCGGACATATCGTTTACCATCCGCACAACCCTAACATCGTATACGCCGGCACAGGGGATCCCAACATTCCAGCATACGTATTCAATGGACATGGCATTTATCGAAGCACCGATGGCGGAGAGTCTTGGCATTATTTGGGTCTAGGCGAGGAAGGAATTATCTCCAAGATTCAAATAGACCCTACCAACCCCGACGTAATGTATGCGGCAGTAATGGGCAATCCCTATGTACGCACCAACAAGCGCGGGGTCTACAAGAGCACCGACGGCGGGAAAACGTGGACCCAAGTGCTCTTTGTAAGCAATCAAGCTGGTGCAAGCGACTTAGTCATGAACCCTAAGAACCCGCAAATTTTGTATGCCTCGTTTTGGGACCGCGTGCGTAATAACCAAGAGTCTATCATTGATGGCCCGCACGCTCGAGTTTACAAGACAACGGATGGAGGCCAAACGTGGACGCAGCTTACCGGCGGATTACCTACGGGCCGAAACGGTCGCACTGGCTTAGCTATATCTCGTCAAAATCCAGACAAACTCTATGTAGTCTATATCGATACCCTAGCTACAACCGGCGGGCTATATAAAACTGAAAACGGCGGCCAAACATGGACGCCTATCGATGTTTCGGCCCTTGAGACTGCCGTAGCGGATTTTGGATGGTACTTCGCAAAGATCCGCCTTAACCCTGAGAATGACGAGGAAGTGTATTTCTTAGGCATCGTCCTATGGCGGAAGCCAGCGGGGTCGGACCAATGGTTTGTAGCTGCTAATTCGCATGCCGATGTCCACGACTTGCAGTTCGCTCCTTCTGGTAAACGCTATCTAGGCTGTGATGGAGGCGTTTATCGCTATAGCCCTGGACAACAGGGATGGATTAAAAGCCTTAGCCTACCGACCACTCAGTTTTACCGAGTATCGTACGACCTTCACCGGCCTCATCTGTACTACGGTGGAGCGCAAGACAACGGCATCCAACGAGGGAACGCTCAGGGCTACAACCAATGGCAAGCGGTCTTCCCCGCAGATGGCTTTCGCTGTGCCTTCCACGCTACAGACTCGTTGACATTCTGGGTAGAAACGCAAAACGGCGAAATTCACAAGACTACAGACGGTGGACAGACTTGGCAATTTGGTTCACGCTGCCTAGGCACTCCCGACCGCTGCAACTGGGACATGCCTTACTTTCGAAGCCGACATTACGAACAACGCCTCTATGCGGGTACCTATCGGGTCTATTTCTCTGAGGGAGGAACGGGCTGGGGCGCTATCTCGGGCGACCTTACGCGCGGTGTAATTTTCGGGCCTCGTTTTCACACCATCTCCTGTTTAGACGAGTCACCTCTACAAGCAGGAAAACTCTATGCTGGCACTTCAGACGGCCTAGTATGGCGCTGCACGCCCTCAGGTACGTGGGTCAATGTCAGCGCCGGTTTACCCAACCGTTACGTGACCTCTGTGGTAGGCTCTCCTTCGCATCCAACGCGCATGTTTGTCACCCACTCTGGCTTTCGCGACAACGAGCGCATCCCTCATGTACACCGCTCTGACAACGACGGGGCAACTTGGACTGACATCAGTGGAAACTTGCCCAATATCCCCGTTAACGATATTTTAATACTGCCTAATCACGCCGACAGCGTGCTTTTTGTAGCGACCGATGCCGGTGTTTACTACACCAAGAACGGCGGTGCCTCTTGGCAGCGGCTCGGAACCAAGCTGCCTTTCGTACCTGTATTTGACCTTGAATACCATCCTGTGCGCAAGCAGCTCATGGCAGCCTCGTATGCGCGCGGGCTGTGGACATTCCCGCTCGATTCGCTTCACCTGCTGCCCAGTGCACCTGCTGTGGCCATATATGGCCTTGTGCGCAACGAAGACGGCCAAGGTCTTGCAAATGTACGCCTATGCAGCAACCCTCCAGTTCTGACCACGGCTGCCGGAACCTATCAGATTACTGCTAGAGCGCCTTGCTTGAGCGATAGCTTGCGACCTACGCGCAGCGATGACCCCCTCAATGGCGTCAGTACATTCGACCTGGTGCTCATTCAAAGGCACATTCTGAACATAGAACGCCTGCCCTCGCCGTACAAAATCATTGCAGCAGACGCTAATGGCTCTCGTTCGGTCACTACGTTTGACATCGTGCTGCTTCGGCGGCTTATTTTAGGCATAGACACTGTGCTCGCGCAAAGTCCCTTGTGGCGCTTTGTTCCGGAAAATTTTTCATTTCCAGACCCGAGCAATCCGTTCAACACCGTCTTTCCAGAGGCAATCGCAGTAGTTAACAGCCCAAAGCCCCAGCGAGCCAATTTTGTTGGAATCCGAGTCGGCGATGTAAATGGAAGTGCCAACCCAAACCCATGGGATGGCTCATCAACTGCATCCAGACATAACTGGGTGTTGTGTGCAAGCGACCAAACCTTCCACCCGGGAGCATCTGTGCGCGTTGTGTTTTCAGCTGAATGGAGCACCACTGCCGCAGCTCAATTTACGCTAGTTTTCGACCCATATCAACTAGAGCTAGTAGACGTAGAGCCTTTGGTGGAAGGATTGCGAGACGAGCATTTTGCCTTATATCCAGCTGGACGACCCTGTATAACGGTGTCGCTAGAAAACTCGCGCTATTATCAGCGCAGGTGGGAGGACAACCCGTCTAGCGAATCTACGCCTCTGTTTGCCATTTGCTTCCAAGCGAAGCGCGAAGGCCAATTGCGGCAAGCCTTATTGGTAGCGGATAAGCCCACGCCTGCCGTGGCCTTTAGCCCAGAGGGATACGCACTAAAACCGACCTTGCACTGGGCAGAAGACCTCCTCCCGAGAACGATTGAGGGTCCTGTAGTTTTTCCTAATCCCTTCGGAGTGGAGGGCCTTGCCATTCGTCTGCCTGAGCCTGCATCTCCTGGCGAAATACGTCTGTTTGATGCTCAGGGGCGTCTGTTCTGGACGACAACAACGGCGTCTTCACCATATCACCTGCCTTTTGGGCTTTTCTCAACGGCAGGAGTCTACTGGGTAGAGGTGCGCCAGCCTCGAGGACGATGGAGTATGCGCGTTGTGCGCAAGTGAGGCTTAGCTCAGGAAGATTTTTTCTGAAACCTTTCACCTTTCTTCGCCGTTTGAAAAGCAGTGTTAATTCTTTGGCAATGCAATCGGAGTCTCGATTAGCTTTTGTTTTTATTCTTGCCCTCTTGCAGTTTGCTTGTCAATCGGCTCAACGCCGCTACACTCATCTGAAGGGCCAGGCTCAAGGTACTACCTTTCACATCACCTACTATGACCCGCGAGGGCGCGACTTTTCGGCGCAAGTGGATAGCCTGTTTCGGCTCATCGACCGGAGCATGTCCCTGTGGGATAGCACTTCCATCATTCGCCGCATTAATCGAAACGAACCCGATGTTCCACTCGATGAACACTTCATAGCCGTATTTGAGCGGGCACAGCAATTCGCTCAAGCCACTGACGGCGTCTTCGATATTACTGTTGGTCCTCTAGTGCGCGCTTGGGGGTTTAGTTATAAGAAGGGCTTGCCGCCGCCCGACTCAATGCAAGTGGACAGTTTGCGCCGCCTGACAGGCTATCGAAAGGTGCGCATTGTGGGAGGCCGCCTTCAGAAGGATGACCCTCGCATTGAACTGGATATGAATGCCATTGCTCAAGGATATACTGTTGACTTAATGGCTAAATTCCTAGAGACGCAAGGCATTGAACATTACATGGTTGAAATTGGTGGCGAGGTGCGCACCGCTGGTGTTAACGAACGCGGTGAGCGATGGCGTATTGGAATTGATCGACCTACCACTGACACGGCAGAAGCCCAGAAGCGCCCGCTTCAAACAATTATTTCGCTCAGTAACAAAGCGTTGGCCACTTCAGGCAGCTACCGAAAATTCATCGAGCGCGATGGAAAGAAATTTAGCCACGCCATCGACCCGCGTACGGGTTATCCAGTTAGCCATCGGTTGTTGAGCGTATCAGTTGTGGCAGACGACTGTACTACGGCAGATGCCTATGCCACTGCTTTTCTTGTTATGGGCCTGGAGGAAGCGCTTTCTATTGCTCAACGGACAGGCCTGGGTCTGTACGCTATTTACGCCGACGAATCGGGCAAGTTACAGACGCGTAGCACCCTAACCACCGAGGAATGAGGGTTCCCTTATACCAGAGAGAGGCACAACGTGTTTTTCAAGTAAAGAGGGGAGGCGGACACTGTAGTTTTGCTGCGCAAAACGCGCGCCTAAGCGCAAGTATTTGAAATGAATCTGACTGCTCTTTCTATTCGCCGCCCTTCGCTAGTGATTGTGGTGTTTGCCGTGTTGATGTTCATGGGCATTGCCAGCTATCAGCGCCTGCCCATTGAGATGACACCTAAATTTGACCCTCCTGTCATCACGGTCTCTGCCATATACCCAGGAGCCTCGCCGGCGGAGGTGGAAAATGCAGTAGCGCGGCCGCTAGAAGATGTAGTAGCGTCCTTGGAAGGTGTTCAACTTATTCAAATAGGCTCTAACGAAGGCATTTGCTTTATTGCTCTAGAGCTCAGCCAAGAGACTGATGTAGATCGGGCGGTGCAGGAGTTGCAACGCAAGATTAACCAAATCATGCCTACTCTTCCGCGCGAGGTGCGCCCGCCGGTGGTAAACAAGTTTGCCTTTTCGGAGCTACCGGTTATGCGTGTAGCAGTGCGCTCTCAGCTAGTGGGATCAGAGCTGTACGATATGGTGAAGAATCGCCTACTGCCTGAGTTAACCCAGGTACGCGGCGTAGCACAAGTAACCCTATTAGGTGGTGAGGCGCGCGAAGTGCGGGTGAATGTGCGTCGGGATCGGCTGGCCCAATACGGCTTGTCGCTTTTGCAAGTTGTTCAGGCAATCCAGGCTTCCAATATAGAGTTTCCGACGGGTAAGTTAGTCAGTGGCGACACGCAAGTGCGCATTCGATTGTCGGGCAAAATCCGTTCGCTAGAGGAACTGCGCCGTTTGGTTGTTGGGCGCTCACGTCAGGGTGGATTCGTTTATCTTGGCGATGTTGCTGATGTGCAGGATGGTACAAAGGAGCCGGAAGTATTTTGTCGCTTCAACGGCGAGCCCGTGTTAGCGTTGGAGATCCGCAAACAAGGCGATGCCAACGCCGTAGAGATGAGCCGATTGCTGCGTCAAACTATGAAGCGCCAGGAGCAAGTCTATGCTGCTAACGGGCTTAAGTATGAGGTCATTTCTGACGCAACAATCTTTATTCGGCAGGCTACCAATGCTGTACTTCACGACTTGCTCATGGCTGTCGTCTTGGTGGCCCTAGTAATGTTGCTTTTCTTGCACAGCCTTCGAAACGCCGCTATTGTGCTCGTATCTATTCCGACCTCTATCATCAGCACGTTTGTGATGATGAAGGTGATGGACTATTCCATCAACATGATGTCTTTGCTTGGGCTGTCGCTCTCGATCGGTATTTTGGTAGACGATGCTATCGTAGTTATTGAAAATATTTATCGGCACTTGGAAATGGGCAAGAACCGCGCCCAAGCTGCTTACGATGGGCGACAAGAAATCGGTTATACGGCCATAAGCATCACGCTGGTGGACGTAGTAGTGTTTTTGCCCATTATATTCACGACAGGTGTTGTACCAAACTTGCTGCGGCAATTTTGCATGACTGTGTTGGTAGCAACGCTTATGTCGCTACTCGTCTCGTTCACCTTAGTGCCTTGGTTAGCCTCGCGCATAGGCAAGCTGCACCGCTTCGAAGGTCGGAATTGGGCCGGGCAAGCGGTGTTGCGATTTGAGACTGTTTTGGAACGTTTTGCAGATTGGTTCGTGGATGTGTTGAAATGGGCCTTGCGCAACTGGAAAACAAAGGCGGTAGTACTGCTGGTTGTGAGCCTTTTAGGCGTAGGGTCTGTTTGGTTGGTAACGGGTGGCTTCATTGGCAATGCTTTTATTGAGTCAGGTGAGCGCGGCGAGTTTTTGCTGGAAATAGAACTGCCTAAAACGGCCTCTATAGCTCAAACAGATGCCATTGTCCGCGAAGTAGAGCACTGGTTGCAGCAACAGCAGCACGTCGTGCGCCTGTTTACTACCGTCGGCACTACTTCTAAATCGTTTGGATTGAATGCACCCTATGTCGCTGAAATTCTGGTAGAACTAACACCCTACCCTAGGCCGCGCCGCATTTCTACGGACGTTTTTGCTCGGCAAACAAAGCTCGAGCTAGAGGAGCGCATTGCCGGGGCGCAAATTCGCGCCAATCCCATCGACATTTTAGGGCTTTCTTTCTCGCCTATTGAAGTGCGCATCAACGGCCCAAACTTAGACAGCCTGTTGGCGATGTCGGATACCATCATGCGAGCAATGGCCTCCGTGCCGGGCTGCGTAGAGATCACGCCCAGTGTAGAAGTGGGCAACCCCGAAGTACAGGTAGTCGTAGACAGGCAGCGCATGGCTGAATACGGCATCACTATGGCTCAGTTGGGACTAACACTTCAGGCGGCCTTTAGTGGTAATACCGATGTGCGCTTCCGCGACGGAGCCTACGAATATCCCATTCGCGTCGTCCTGGACGCTTTCGATCGACGCAGTGCTGAAGACATTCGAAATTTAACCTTGACTAATCCCTTGGGGGTACCTATCGCCATTCGACAATTCGCTAATGTGCGGGAGGGCTTTGGCCCAACGCGATTGGAACGGCGCGACCGACTGCCATCAGTACAGTTTTCAGCCTCTGTCATTGGCCGCCCCACCGGTACTGTAGCGCGCGAAGTCAAGGCCAAAGTCTCGGCGATTCGCCCGCCCACTGGCGCGCATTATCAGTTTGGCGGAGAACTGAGACGACAAGAAGAAAGCCTCGGAACCATGAGGTTTGCTCTATGGACCTCGCTTGTGCTCGTATACTTGGTCATGGTAGCGCTGTACGATAACTGGATGTATCCTTTTGTGGTTTTGCTCTCCATTCCGCTATCAGTGATTGGCGCCTTCCTAGCTATGGCCTTAGCGCAGCAAAACCTCACTGTTTTCACTGGTTTAGGCTTGCTCATGCTCGTTGGTTTGGTGGGCAAAAACGCCATCTTGGTCGTAGACTTTGCAAACCACCTCAAGCAGCGCGGGTTAGGCCTTCACGCCGCTCTGCTACAAGCCACTAAATTGCGCTTCCGCCCAGTGCTCATGACGAATATTTCCATGATCATCGGCTTATTGCCGCTGGCTCTTTCTACTAGTGCCGGCTCGGCTTGGAAAGTAGGTTTGGCCTGGGCAATTATCGGCGGCTTGAGCTCTTCGATGTTTCTATCGCTGATTTTCGTGCCCATAGTGTATGCGCTATTTGACAATCTCCTCACTCGAGTTGGGCTAAATAAGAAAGAGCATGTCGAATTTGTGGAAGACCTCACTTACTAACTTTTAATTCGAAACGATGAAAACGGCTATTCTCGCAGGCGCAACGGGTCTGGTAGGCGGATATTTGTTGAAACGTCTACTCAATGACGAGCGCTACAGCAGCGTAATCGCTCTAACGCGTCGACCTCTCCGCTTCACACACCCGCGTCTGCGCCCAGTTATCTTTAACTACGAACACCCTGATGTCGAAGTTTTGCGCGGCGACGATCTCTTCTGCGCGCTGGGCACGACACTTTGGAAGGCGGGCTCAAAAGCCGCTCAATATCGAGTGGATGTTGAATATCCGCTCATGTTGGGTCACCTGGCGCACACTCAAGGCGTTCGGCAGTACCTTTTAGTTTCATCGGCGGGAGCAAATGCCCGGGCATGGTCGTTCTATTTGCGTATGAAGGGTGAACTCGAGGAAAAACTCGCCGCACTCGGTTTTGAGACTTTTATTTCGGTTCGACCTTCACTATTGTTAGGGCCGCGCGAGGAATTTCGCCTTGGTGAGCGCATAGGTATAGTTTTAGAGCGCTTCTTTCGACCGCTCATTCCGGTGCGCTACCGCGGCATTCACGCACAGCAAGTGGCAGCAGCACTCGTCGCTTTGGCGCATGCTCAACTAAAAGGTATGCACTTTGTAGAGTCAGAACAACTCCATCTTTTGAGCAAAGTATCTCAAGCCTAGGCAACGCGTACTACGGCGATCTCTTATCGGCAGAAGAAGATTTGCTAGGCGAAATAGCCATTAACCCTATGATTAGCCTTATGGTAGCTGGGCGCTATGCTGTTTGTAAACACTGCGCCGGCAATTTCCTCTATACCTGTACGCCGGCGAACGATTAATATGTGCTACTAACCCTGCGATTAAAACGAAGCACACTGACGGCAAAACCGTGAGTAAAATTCTGACTTCCCCTCTTCCGAATTGTTGGAAAAAATATACGCGTCAAGATTCCTTCTACGCGCTTTGCTGCTCTAGCGACTACCCATCCTTTCCATGTGCGGCGCTTCTCTTTGAACGTCCGTTTATTGGAACAGGCCTTCTCCACTCAGTTCCTCTCGGTGGCCTGGGCGTTACGAGAAGTTTTGTTCAAGAGGAAATTCCAACTCTTGGCAGATTAAGTTTGTAGGTTGACTGTTCCTCTCCTGCTGCTCAGAACGGATATCCTACAGCAACGTTAAAGTTGCTGATATCGCGCCATCGAGCGCTACTCCAGTCTACCCAATGGCCTTCTGTTGGAGTGCGATAAGGACGACGCACCTTGACTCCCCAATCGAATCGGAATACAAAGTACTGAAAATCAAGTCGTAATCCAAATCCAGTACCTATAGCAATGTGTTGAAAGGCATTCCACCGCAATTCAGCGTTTGGTCGCTGAGGGTCTGGTTTTAGCGTCCAAATGTTGCCCGCATCTACGAACACGGCACCTTTAAGTGACCAAAGAATAGGAAAGCGCAACTCGCCGTTAAGTTCAAATCGAAAGTCAGCTGCTTGATAAAATGGCGGCGACAAGCGCGCAGCACATTGGCATGATTCATCAAGTTGCACATACCCTCCGGGGCCAATCTCGCGGATGCGCCAGGCGCGAAGGCTAGAGGGCCCTCCGACAAAAAACTGCTTGACAAAAGGCACATCGCGACGGCTTCCAAAGGGGAGAGCAACACCTGCCCCCATTCGAAAAACGGCTGTGATACCTTCAGCAAAGTCGCGCGTGTAACTACCTGTGACATCCAAACGCGCATACTTAGAGAACTCAAGACCAGCAATTCGCCAATCTGTCGGCCCAAACGCTGCCGACCAAAGACGGTTGAAAAGGTGTTCCTCGATGCCCGAAAACTCGGCATTCAAGCGGAAGAACCAGCGTTCACCAAAAACATTCGGCCTTCCGGTATACAAATACGTAAAAGAACGCAGCAAAAAGCCCGTGAAGAGCTGATCGCCAAAGCTGCGGCGCAAGAACTCGTTTCGACCGAAAATGCTGTCGAAGTTAGGCCTCAGCGTCGGACGAAGGACATCAATACCCAAATGGTCGAGCAGCAGTTGATGTTCGTTGTCAATAGGCACGCTATAGCCCCAAGCAGCGTTAAATAGGTCGTAGGTATAAAAGCCTCTTAAATCTAAAAAGCTATAATTCAGCGACATGCGAACGCGGCCTTCGCGACGAAGGCGTCGATAGAAACGATCAGAAACGGCATTCCAGCGGTTGAGCCGCTCCCATATGCCCAAATAATCGAAATATCGCGGGAAAAGCAACTCATTCTGAAATTTAAATTCTTGCGAGAAGAATAAATTGCTACGCGGAGCAGACCAGTCCAGCTCAGTGCTATACGAGAGATCAGTGCGCAAATTTTCTGCGCCTCTCAATAAGTTGCGGTGGTTGACCGACAGATAGGCAGACATGCCGAAGAGTCGGCCTGTAATTTCACTGCCCGCATTGGTTGAAGAATTGAACTCAAAACCCGAACTAACCGATAAACGCTTATTTAACGATAGGGCTATGGCAACGTTGATCCGCCCGGGAGCAATAGAGTCGGCAGGAGTTCGGATGGTAACAAATTGGAAAATGCCCAATGTATTCAAATTGCGAGCGGTCTGGTCAAGGTCCTCCTGACGATACAGAGAATCTGGGCGAAAGGCAATGGCAGCGAGCAGCCGTTCAGGATTTACTGCAAATTGCGTAGAAGAAGTAGTGAAATAAATGCCTTCTATTAAGGTATCGCGCCCTGTGCCTATCAGTTCGGGCACAAAGTCCAAGAAGACTTCGACTTTTCCGACGCGATACACGCGATGAGCAGCAGCATCGTCGGGCATCTTTACCGCTACTGTTACGTGCGTACGCGTACCGGAGCTATCACCAACAAACTCCACGGATGTTGGCGGGAAAAAGGCATAACCTTGATTTTTAAATACATAGGAAATGCGGCTCCTTTCTGCTTCGAAGACCTCGCGGTCTAAGGCACTGCCGCGCTTCAATAGGGAACTGCTCGCACTGCGCTGTAAAAGTGCATGGGCTTGAGAATCGGAGCTACTGAAAGAGACAGATTCAATGCGGTGCAGCTCGCCTAAGTCAACGAAATAGGTGACGGCGGCCTCTTTCCAACGGTGCGGAGCACTCCCTCCCCCTCCGCGTAGGCGCTCTCGAAAGCTTACCTCGTACCGGCTAGTAGCATTCAGATAACCGCGCTGCCGAGCATAGTTTTGGAAATTCTTGTTCGTACGCTCGCTCAGCGTTGCATCATAGAGTGCCGGTGGTTCGGCAAGTCGCTTGAGAATTAGGCGCGCTAAAGGCGAAGATTTTTGGCGATAGCGATAATACAAACTTAGTTGAACAGGTGGCCCTAGGCCAAAAAAACTGCGCTTATTAGGCTTTTGACGAACAAAGCGCTTCAGCTCTGATTTCAGTGCTGACTTTACCTCTTTTGGCAACGGCGCTTGGCTTTGGATTTCTATCCTATTAGAGCGCAGGATCGGCGCTTGTTCTGCGGCTAAATACTTCGACAGCTGGCATCCTGTTCCTCCTACCAAAAGGGCTAGTTTCATCCAGAGGATGAAGAGAAAAAAGGGGCGTTGCCTAGAGTGTAGCTCGCCGTTTTGCATGTAAACTTGCTATCAGCGTAAGGGTTTATACACGCGTCGCAAAAAACGCTGCTTGCACCTCCAGCCCATCTACTTTTTCACACCTTTGTGCAGTATAACGTCCGACAAAAGCATATGCTCTCCGCTCGACAGCTGAAGATGCTAACTGCGCTGCAAGTGAAAAAGTATCGGCAAAGGTACCAGATGTTTGTTCTTGAAGGTACAAAGTTAGTGGAGGAATTGCTCGATCAGCAGCGCGTTCGTCCATGCTGCATCTATGGAACATCCACTTGGGCGGAGCAACACTCAGCCTTAAGGAAGAGGGCTGGAAAGATTTTTCAACTTATCGCTGAAGAGGAATTGCGCAAAGTATCCTCCCTCGTCACACCTGCCGGTGTATTGGCTGTTGCTCAGCTGCCAGAATTTCACCCACTCCACGAAGGGCCAGCCTTCTATCTGGATGGTATCCGTGACCCCGGTAATCTGGGCACTATACTTCGAATTGCCGACTGGTTCGGGTTTAGTGCGGTGTACTGCTCACTCGATTGCGCCGACGCCTTTAGCCCGAAGGTAGTACAGTCTAGCATGGGAGCCATCTTGCGTATACCCGTGGCTGAAATTCCCTTTACAGACCTTTTGCCCTTGGTAAGATCTCGCGCAATCGTGGGCGCTGTACTAGACGGCGAAGACGCCTTCTGCACTCCTCTACCCTCCAACGCGCTACTCGTCATTGGCAACGAGAGTGTGGGTATTCGACCTGAAATAGCCCAATATCTTACTCATCGGCTGACCATCACACGCGCCACGAATAGTCGCGCGGAATCGCTTAACGCTGCCGTTGCTGCCGGTATTCTGGCAGCCCTCCTCGTAGCAAATGCCAGAAAAAAGACGCTGCCTTAAAAGATCAATCAATAGCCTACGGGAATGCTTTATCTTCGCCGCCGCATTATTTCTTTAACGACTCCTATTCAAAACAAAACATGGCAACCTTTCGCAAGTGGCTTCCTTTGGTATTCATCGGCCTAGTGCTGATCCTAGCCTTCAACATGTGCAACACATACAACTCGCTAGTACAGAAGGACGAACTAGTGAGGAAGGCCTGGTCGCAGGTCGAAAACCAGTATCAGCGCCGTCTGGATCTTATTCCAAACTTAGTAGAGACGGTAAAAGGATATGCAGATTTTGAAAAGTCAACCCTGCAAGCAGTGGTAGAAGCGCGGGCTAATGCTACACGCGTCACTTTAAAGGTAGAGGAACTAACGCCTGAAAACCTCCAGCGCTACGAGCAAGCCCAAGGTGCTTTGAGTTCTGCATTAGGGCGGCTATTGGCTGTAGCCGAAAATTATCCGAATCTTAAAGCAAATGAGAACTTTCTGAACCTGCAAACGCAACTCGAAGGCACCGAAAACCGCATTGCTGTCGAGCGCAAGAATTTCAATGAAGTGGTAAGCCAATACAATAGCTACGTCCGACGCTTTCCTATCAACCTATACGCTGGCATGATGGGCTTTACGCCTAAGGCCTACTTTCAATCTACTCCCGGCGCTGAGCGCGCACCTCAGGTCAAATTTTGAGGAGAACAATGCTGTTTAACGCTGAAGAGGAAGCCCGCATCACAGCAGCCATACGCGCAGCCGAACAGCGCACGAGTGGCGAAATCCGCCTCTTTGTGGAAGATTTCTGCGACCGCGATCACCCGGTCGAACGCGCAGCAGAACTCTTCCAACGCTTCGGCATGTACAATACACGCCAGCGAAATGCCGTGCTGCTTTACATCGCCGAAAAGTCCCATCATTTCGCTATTTGGGGCGATGCCGGCATACACGAGCGCGTTGGTCTCACCTTTTGGGAGGCTGAAAAGCAACTCCTTCGACATTACCTACAACGCGGCGAGGCATGCGAAGGCGTCTGCCGCGTCATTGAACAAATAGGCGAAAAACTCCGCGAATACTTCCCCGCTGACCCAAGTCAGAATGAGAATGAACTTCCCGACGATATTCTCTATGGCGGACGGTAAGCGCCCGAATTGGCTTAAGCAAGGAGTGGGCTTGCTACTGGTCTGCTGGATCTTTATTGGAGACCTCTTCGCACAAGCCGATCTGTTTCCGCCCAAGCCCTATCCGGCGGTTTACGTGCATGATTACTCAGGGTGGCTTCGCCCTGAAGAGAAAGCCTTCTTAGAGGAAAAGCTGCGCCGTTATGCCGATACTACCTCTACGCAAATCGTGGTCATGATTCGGCCGAGTATCGGCGACTACGATCGCGCCAGCTACGCCTTCGAACTAGGCAACCGCTGGGGCATCGGACGCAAGGACAAAAACAACGGCATAGTCGTACTCATTGTCACTGAGCCTCCTCAACGCGGCGTATTTATTGCTACAGGATATGGCGTCGAAGGCGCCCTGCCTGACATTACGGCAGGCCAGATCGCGCGTCATCTCATGATTCCCTACTTCAAAGAAGGGCGCTATTTTGAGGGTATTCAAGCCGGTCTTGAGGGTATTTTCCGAGCCTTAGCAGGCGAGTTTAGGGCCGACGATAGCGCTGAAAGCGAATCCATTCCGCTGTGGATAATCCTCCTGATTGTAATAGTAGTGTTTCTGTTGCTTGTGCTCCTAGCAAAGCGCGGAACTCTTTACACGGAGACAGGCCCTATGCGCGACTGGCCAGTGGGTCGTCATCGGCGTTGGGGATACCCTGATGGAGGTTGGACGAGCAGCTGGGGCGGTGGCTTTGGCAGTAGTGGCGGTTGGAGCGAAGGCGGTGGGTTTGGCGGTGGGAGTTTCGGCGGCGGCGGAGCCGGTGGTAGTTGGTGAATGCGACGCAGGCTCAGCGCTTCGACAAGTGTGAGTAGTCGCCCAAGTTTAATTCGTCTTTAGCACCCAGATACTTACTTGAATTACCTACCATCGAGTTCTCCAATAATGCATTGCGAATGTGAGACTTGTTCTGAATAATGCTATTGGTGATAATAGCGCTTTCAACGACCGATTGATGCCCTACGCTAACGTAAGGTCCGAGAACAGATTCGCGCACTACAGCGTCTTCTCCGATGAAGCAAGGAGGAATGATGACGCTGTGCTCGATAATGGCCTTAGAGGAAATTAACGGTTCGTGGGCGTGGAGTTCGAGCATCCGCGCGTTTGAGTGTAAGATAGCCTCTTTATTACCGCAATCGAGCCACTCCTCTATCTGCCCTGTGCGAAAGCGCAAACCTCGATTTTTAAGGTATTCGAGAGCGGTGGTTAATTGAAATTCATTCTTCTCTTTTATGTCATTTGCTATAACGTACTCTAAGGCCTCTGCCAGCTGCTCGCCATTGCGAAAATAGTAAATGCCCACAATCGCCAAATCGGAGACAAACGTCGAGGGCTTTTCTACAAACTCGATGATATAACCCTCTGAGTTTAAGCGAACGACGCCAAAGGAAGACGGATCCTTGACGCGCTGCACCCAAATGACACCATCGGCTTGGAGGTCAAAGCTAAAATTGGTCTTGAACAAAGTATCGGCAAAGGCAATCATGCACGGCCCGCGCAAACTCTCCCGAGCACAATGAATAGCATGGCCTACGCCTAAGGCTTTCTCTTGATAATAGATCTTTCCTTGAGCGTTTAGGCCCTGGGCAATTGCCAGCAATTCACGTTCCACCTCGAGGCCAAAATCACCTACGACGAAAGCAATTGTCCGAATGTCGCCGTCGTAAGAACGCGCAAGCTCCTCAACTAAGCGTTGCACGATGGGTTTACCTGCTACAGGTATCAATGGCTTTGGCACCGTTAACGTATGCGGGCGCAAGCGCGTACCTTTGCCGGCCATAGGTATAATAATATTCATATGTGGCGTAATAAATTGGTTATCTTTCAAAAAGAAGTCTTGAGTTGCGCTATTTAAACCTGCCGTATGTGCTCAATCTCATCTAAGAGCTAACTGCAAGGACACTGTCGAAGATTTGCAATCCTTCGCAGCGCTTGTTTCTAGCAGCAAAAGTAGGCCGCAAACCCTTTTAAACTAAAAGATCGAACGAGACCCTTTGCTCGTTCAGGATGAGGTTTCTTGGGAAAGCGCTGCCAAAGTTGGACTCCCTGCCTCTAGGCTCCCAGCAATATGAAAGTGCAGCACAAACGGTACGCTCGCTCTCCTCGAGGCAGCTGATAGCGACCTCTCGTGTCGTTCTGCTAAAGCTTCGCTGGGAAAAAAAGCTGCTCTTTTGCGCACATTTTCCTATAGAGTAGTAGAAGGTACACCTCAGTATTTGTCGTTTGAAAAAACGCAGCTTTTGCCGCAGAAAGAAGCCGCATAACTTCTGATTTGCCAAATTTTTTGCTTCGCCGGAGCGGCAGGTGAATACCATCATCCTGCAGCCATCTTCCCTCCGATGCTTTCCATTTTCCCTCCAGACCAATTAAATTTTACTCGAAGGCAGTCTTCAATCTCTTTATTATGTAACACCTCAATAGCGTTCCATTCAAGCAAGCCCGACAGTCTGTAAAGAATTTTAAGATCTATCGATTTTGAAAAATTTTAGACTATTTCATCTCTTAAAAATCATTGCTTTATTTTTTGATTCTGGTTAGAGTCCGATGTGCTCAACGCTCGTTTTATCTCCCAAAGTTTTCGTTACACTCGACCTACGCTTTAGAACACGCAAACCACAAAAAATAAAAACTGCAAGGCCACCTGCCCTTCTTTCAGAAAACTTGAAAGAAGACGAGGAAATTCAAATAAACTACGACGAAAACAGCAGCCCCACGCGCATTTGAAGAGCTCGAATACCGAGAAACAACGATATTGCTCCTTGGAATTGCTGTCTTCAGCGCGCTGACTACGAGTGCGCGCCAATTTCCTACTCTCCCCGTTGCCCGCGGGTAATAGCAGCAGCACAGGAGAACAAGCGAAGTAGCACTACGCCAAAGCGTATTTTTTCTCTAGATGAGCAATCATATCGCGGGTCATAGCATCCAAATCGTATTGGGGCTGCCAGCCCCAGTCGCGGCGCGCGAAAGAATCATCGATAGACTGAGGCCAACTGTCGGCAATTGCCTGGCGATAATCTGGCTTGTAGGTGACTTGAAAGTCGGGTAAATACTTTTGAATGTTGGCGGCAACCTCGGCGGGTGTGAAGGTCATCCCTGCGAGGTTGTAGCTGGTACGCACCGATAAGCGCTGAGCAGGAGCCTCCATGAGTTCCAGCGTAGCGCGAATAGCATCGGGGATATAGAGCATGGGCAAGGGTGTATCAGCTCGGAGGAAGCATTCGTAAGGTTTTCGCTGCACAGCGTGGTGGTAAATGTCTACGGCGTAGTCTGTGGTGCCGCCTCCTGGCATGCTTTGGTGGCTAATGATGCCCGGATAACGCAGAGAGCGTACGTCCAACCCATATCGGCGATGATAGTAGTATGCCCAGTTTTCGCCAGCAACTTTGCTAATTCCATAAGCGGTTTCAGGAATGAGTACCTCATATTGAGGGGTGTTCTTGGGCGCAGCCGCGTAGCCGAATACGGCGATAGAAGAAGGATAATAAACCTTGGCAACGTGGCGCTGTCGAGCAACTTCGAGCACGTTGAGCCAGCTGGTCATGTTGAGCTGCCAAGCTTTAAAGGGATCTTGTTCGCCTTTTGCGCTCAGGATGGCTGCTAAATGGTATATTTGAGTGATACGCCATTGGCGGACGACGGCCTCTAATGCTGCACCATCGCAGGCGTCGAGTATGTGAAAAGGGCCTTCGTGATTTTCAATGGGCTTGATATCGGTAGCTAATACCCGACTGGTTCCATAGATTTCCTGAAGGGCTTCCACAAGTACAGAGCCGAGTTGACCTGCTGCTCCAGTGACGAGGATGTTGTCCTGTTTCATGCGTTTGCGGTTAAGCAGTTGTTTTGTGGGCGAAAAGTAGGGCGACCGCTGAGAAGTGGCGTAACATTGCTTTGCTAAAATGCCCATTTGTTTGAAGCAAGGCATTGTCAAACGCGCTCCTGGGCGGAGATGCAGCAGCCGAAACAACTTACTTTTTCTATCCATTATGAAAAGAGCAACGCTGTTTTTACTGGTCACCTTGCTATGTTGCGGAAAAGCATGTGTAAGTCAGCCACTTTTGACGCCAGAAGAGGCGGTTACCTTGGCGCTTACGCAAAACTTTGCCATTCGCCTGGCCGAAGCAGAGGCTAGGATAGCGCAACAGAACAACACGGCAGGTAATGCCGGACGACTACCTACGATTAACTTAGCGCTTAACGAAACCTTCACGTTGAGCGCTTTTCAGCAGCGGTTGGCTAATGGAAACGAGTTTAACGCCTCTGGCGCGCCATTTAATAACTTAAATAGTTCGCTTCAGGTCAGTTGGGTAATTTATGAAAATGGCCGAGCGCGCTTTGCCCAAGACCGGCTCCAAGCCCTCGAGGAACAAGCGCGCCTGAATGTAGAGGCTACACTTCAACAGACAGCAGCACAAATACTCATCGCTTACTACGACGTAGTGCGCCATCGCCTTCAGGAACGCGCCATTGAAGAGCTCATCGCCCTCAACGAGGAGCGGCTAAGGATCGCAGAGACGCGTCTGACTGCTGGATTGGCCGCTCAAACCGAAGTTCTGCAAGCGCGCATAGACCTTCACCAATTGCGTTCCAACCTGTTACTCCAGCGAGCAGCTACGGCAACAGCCAAAAATGCGCTCAATCAACTACTTGCACGCGACCCTCAGACGCCCTTCGACGTCGTTTTGCAAATGGACGTCGTTTACCAGCCTCAGCGCGAGCGCCTACTGGAACGGATTCGAACTGCTGCGCCGCTACTCATGGCCTTGCGCAAAGGCGCCGAAGCCGCCATGCGCGCCGCCGACGAAGCCAATGCAGCGCGCGGGCCCCGCATCACAGCTAATGGGCAGTTAGTTGTCGTGCGCACCGATAACGGTGCGGGCTTCATCCGAAACAACAATCAGGCGGGCTTCGCCGTCGGCGCATCTCTTGTCTTGCCCTTGTACAACGGCGGCAACTTGAGGCGTCAGGTAGAAATTGCGCGCATCGCCGCGGAACAAGCGCGTTTACGCGTCGATGCTCAGCAACTCGAACTCGAAACCGCTCTCGAAAGTCAGTTGAACCTGTTTAACCAACAAAAACAAGCAGTGGAAGTAGAGAGTCAAAATATCCAACTTGCTCGCCAAAGCTTAACTATCAGCACCGAGCGCTTTCGGCTGGGTCAGGCAAGTGCGCTAGAAATTCAGGCCGCTCAAAATACTCTGGAACAGGCTCTCTTGCGTCAAAATCTCGCTCTGTACAACCTTAAGATAAGTGAAATCCAGCTTCGCCTCCTAACCGCCGACTTTTTTAATGAAGGAGGCTTTTAAACCTAGACCTTCAATTCCCGTCTCACTTACAAAAAATCCGTGCGAATTCGTGCCTGCAACTCAAAAACCCGCCACCGACGAACACATTTTAAAGCTGTTGCGCGCGCCGGAGACCTTCGAGCAAGGATTTCGCCTCCTGGTGCGGAGTTACGGCGAGCGGCTGTATTGGCACATCCGCCGATTAGTGCTAGTGCACGAAGATGCCGACGATATCTTACAAAATACGTTCATAAAAGTGTACCGAGGCATCGAAAGGTTCGAAGGCAAGTCGCAACTCTATACGTGGCTGTATCGCATAGCAACGAACGAAGCCTTGTCTTTCTTGGAGGAAAAACGACGCCACCAAGCCCACTCTATTGAGGGTGAAGCAAACCCAGAACTCAATCGCATATATAGCGATCCCTACTTCGACGCTGAAGGATTGCAACGCCAACTGTATGAAGCCATAGCTCTCTTACCTGAAAAGCAACGCTCAGTTTTCAACCTCCGTTATTTTGAAGAAATGCCTTACGAAACCATGTCTCAAATCTTCAATACGTCGGTAGGTGCATTGAAGGCCTCTTTCCACCACGCCGTCAAGAAAGTAGAAACCTACATTCGAGAACGCAACCTCTCATAATGTCAAATGCCGCTATGAATTCAACAGAAAAAGATTTATTCGATGAACTCGCTCAGTTGAACGCTTCCTTGCCCAAGCTAGAACACCGGCATAGCCTAAAGGTGCCAGAGGGCTATTTCAATCAACTAGAAGAGCGCCTCTTTCAACGGCTAAAAGAAGAGGGCATTCAACCTCTGATGCCAGAGAAGAGGCGGGGAGCCATTAGGCGTTTGCTCTGGCCCGTGGGCATAGCAGCGGCCCTGATATTAGCCATCATTTGGTGGATTCGAAGCAATCAATCACCTACAGCCTCTAAGGTTGACAAAGCTGAGCTAACAGCTAACGATATTGAAATGTATCTGCAAGAAAACCCTCATCTAGTTGAACCACGGGAAATTGCCATCAACTTGCCGCCGGATTCCTGGACTGACCAGACGTTTGAGCATCAAGGCTTTGAAACTACATGGGAAATATTTTTACGCGATTTATCGCCAGAGGAACTAAATAACCTAAATCTATAAGGTACGATGATAAAATTTATTTATAGCATACTGCTTTTCGGCGTAATTTTATCCGCTCAGGCTCAACCCAATTCTGAAGCGCGTCTCGAACGCATACGCGCCTTTCGAGTAGCGGTGTTCACCGATGTGCTTCGCCTAACGCCGGAGGAAGCACAAGGTTTTTGGCCTATTTACAACGAATACTTGGAGAACCGAGAAAAAACATTGGAAGCCTTGCGCCCTCAAAAACAAGTAGACGCCATGAGCGATAGCGAGGTGGAAGAAGCGATTAAGCGCCACTTCGAGATGCGCCAGCGCGAAATCGAGTTGGAGAAAGAGTTGTATCAAAAACTTCGGCGGGTATTACCTGCCCGGAAAATCGCTCGTATACCCTCGGCAGAGCGGGCTTTCCGCGAGCGCCTCGTTGAGCGCCTCCAAAATGCGCGCGAGCGCCGCAGGGAGCATCTCGAGCGTCGAAACTGACCTGCGTTTTTTCGCCCTTGCCTAAGTGCAGAGGCTCTTTTGGAAGCGTCTCCTAAAGGTAGGTGCTGTGCCCGCTTAGGATCACTCACCGTTGGGAGAGGGTGAATTTTATCGGCTCTTCTTTTTTGCCTTTCAGAAAAGGAAAACGTCGACGCGTACTCTTCGTCGACTGGTTTTCCTACGGAAACCTGATAATCAGTGGATAGTTCACTTGACCCCCTTGACAAAGACTACGCCCTGAAACCTCGGCAGTAAGAAATGCGCAGTGCAAGAGTGCGCTCAGGACAGCGCGCGAAGGCTAGAAACTTCGCCATGTTCGTACACGCTCCGTTGCACTGACAGCCAACATGTTGTAACATCAAATGTAAGAAGCTTGAAGCCCTCCCTTGGAATAAGTGCTTCAGGAAACCGCCTGAATTTTACGGCGCAATTCCCAGCCGCCTTTGGACTCGAGTCGGCTGAAAGGAAAACACTCGTCAGGGCTGAAAGCGCCCCGTCGTTGGCGCAATGTATTACGATGATTTGTCTCAAAAACCGTTCTACCTCGAGGGAGCACGTTCAGTAACCGTCTGCTTTTTCTCATTAAAAACTAAAGAAGAGGGCCCCCCGTTGGCCAGAGCCCTGGCCCTATTGTAAAGCTTAGCCAACGCTGGCAAGACCATTTTTCGTCTAATACGGTTAACAAAGTAATCGATAAATGTCAGCCTGTAATGCGAAATTTCTCAGCGCTTCTAGTCCTACTTTGGACAGCCGTTGAATCGAAGGCCCAATATCACGAAGTAGGGTTGGGCTACGTACATACACACCTGCCCTACAGTGCCAGCAGCACTTGGGGAGCTGCAGCACATTACCGCTATGCTTGGTCAGGGCGATGGTCAGTTTCGTTGGCCGCTGGTCATCAACGAGTTACTTTGAAAGAAAAAATCGAACTCGACCGCGTAAAAGGCCTAATCACTTTTAATGAGTCATGTACAATCTTCGATTTGCTGGTGGCAAGGCGCTTCTTCATACAGTCACCCCTGCGCCTAAATGTCGGTAGTGGCATTAGCCTAGCTCGTTTAGTAGCGAATGAGGGAACCGTTTCGATTAGTGGAACAGTTATTGAATCGAAAAATTTCTCCACAACCACTGAAGTATCTGCCTATTTTCCCGTCTTTGTAGAAGCAGGCCTACCGATAGGAGAGCGCTTTCTTCTCGCCTTTCGCCCTGTTTTTCGCTTCGTTCTGAAAAGTCCGCCTGATCCACTTGAATTCATCATTATTGTCCGAGAAGTAAACTTCGTTCAGAGGTTTGAGAAGATGTACGTCGCCGGACCCATTCTCACTGGCGGAATTAGCCTAGCTTATCGAATTTTCTAATTTTCAAGGGAAACAAACCTACGTCTTCTCGAGGTAACTTAAGGGTTATTTGCTGGCACGCGAGTAACAAAATGAGCATTTCTTTTCCGAACAAGTTTGCGCATTGCTTCTAAACTTATCTTGGCGTACAAACCAAACCTCATTATGCGAAAAATATACTTTATTACAGCATTTATGGCCCGACGATGTGGAGCCAATCGAAATGGGAAGCATCTTTAAGCTACTCGCGTGCGTCCATGCCCTTTACAGGACTATATGCGGGAAATGTCGAAATAGGAGGCAGTTATAACCTCAGTGGCCGCTGGTATCTCGGGGCAGCTACAAGCTTCCAACGAGCGAAAATCTATTACGAATTCATTGAAAACAACAGGAGAGCGCGCTTGAAGTTTTTCGAACGCGCATGGTTCCTTGACCTCCTTCTTCGCTGGCGCTTTTTGTCGACCAAACATCTAGACGCAGCCCTCGGTGTAGGCTATGGCTTTGCTTATAATTCTTGTGCTGACATTGAAATTAGACTGAGGAGAGGTGTGGTCGAAAAAGAGGATTTTCGCAACCGTCGAGCATTATCTCGATATGCATTCTTGAGTGGCGAAGTCATAAGGCCGCTATTCAAAAAATTGAGTTGTTTTGGCCGTTTTTCTTTGCGTATTCCCGAGGGTGAACACCCCGAACCCATACATCACGTTATTCAACGTGTGGACATTTTCGGCACTATAACATCGAGCTCGACATATTACCTTACTCCAGTCGTTTCCTTCGGCTTAGGGATTTTCTACCAACTTGGAAACTAATGAAACTCAGGCCTGTCCCAAAAGGGAGGCCAGATGTTTTCTTGCTGCTCGCGTTGGCGCCGGCGCGCTTCTTCTTCAGCTTCTAGGGCGCGCTGAATTTTCGTTTTCTCAAAAATGTCACGCGGTAGAAAATACTGTTTTTCGGTTTCTCCGTCGTTGTCCCAAGCCTGGCGCATATCTACCTCATCATCTTCTAATTCTCTTCTAAACCAAAAAGCCGCGAAAATGCCCGACAAACTGCCGAGTAAATGGCTTTCCCAAGAAATACCCTCTTGGTCGGGCAAGATCCCCAAAAACATGCCGCTGTACAAAATCAACACGATAAGGGCTAAGATGATGGAACGTGTACTGCGCCGAAAAATGCCGTTCCAAAAAATAAAGGCTACTAATCCGTAAACTACACCGCTGGCTCCTATGTGAATCACCGAGCGCCCTAATAACCAAACGGACAGACCCGTAAGGAAGTAAATCAGCCAAAAAGCCCGCATCCCAACACGCCGGTAAAAGTATAACGTCAATGCTGTAAGGACAAAAAGCGGCACACTGTTCGACATCAAATGCTCCCAGCTGCCATGCACTAGCGGTGCCGTAACTACTCCTCTTAGCCAAGCAAAACGGCGAGGAAAAATGCCGTACTCTCCCGGATCTGCGGAGGAAAAAAGGAAGTAAAGATGAACTGCCCACAAAAACGCTACTAGCCCCGCCGGAAAACGCAGGCTGTCTAGGAGGTGTCGCCCTGTAGGTCCTATCGTATCTCGATCAGCGGACAGAAACATAGCCAAAGATAAAGCCGGCAACAGAATAGAGGATAATTTTCGTGCTACTCTCTCTTCTCTTATCCTTGGGCCTAACTCCAAACGCCCTACGAGAAAGCAATTTCTGATAAAACCTAATGATTCGTAAAGAGTTCAAGATTTATCCTGCTCGAATTAGGTGACCCTCTCCTAAACAGATTGCTCCAGTACTGTTCTTCTTCCACATGTTTATCCTGCGCCAGCAACGCTAAGTAGGATTTTCTCCTCTTGCCTGTCTATTAACTCAATCCTGCTTGGACAAATCGAAAATAGCAACGCAGCGCCTTTTTAAGGCGAATGGTAATGCCTCTGTACTGCATCGCAACCAACCTCCGCTGGATCAATTATTGCTCAAGATACAGGGCGCCCTCTAGCGCAAGACCTACTAAGGAGAAGCCTTTATAGCCTAAAGCAGGTAGCCTTGCCTTGTCTAATTCGTTCGATAAGTGAAATGACTTTGGAATAGTGAACGCATCTGCCTCGGCCGGGCAACAATCTTTTTCGCCTTTCCCACACGAGTGTTTTAAAATTTGTTGCAAGCTATTCGTACAGTAAGAGACAACTCGCCTACTTTCGCGCAGCAATGCTTCTGTCCTCGTTCCGCTGTTGCTATAGTTCGATTTTTTTTAAGAGAAGCCTATGCATAGGGTTGATGAATGCCCTGTGCATAATTTCCTGTGCAACACTTAAATCGCCTTCGACCATGTCAGATCCTCTTTTTCGAATCCCGTTCGAAACACATCCAAATCGGACAGTCTCTTATCACGAAGCTATTGCTTGCTACGAAAAGATGGCAGCAGCCTTTCCGTGCATCTTTCGGCTCAGCATCGCCGGCCCTACAGATAGCGGCTATCCCTTGCATGTAGCTGTGCTCTCCACCAGCGGAGAATTTGACCCTGAGGCATTGCGCCGAGCCGGTAAGCGAATTCTATTTATTAACAATGGCATACATCCCGGCGAGCCAGAAGGCATCGATGCTACCCTCCTACTGTTGCGCGATTTCCTGACACAACCGCAGCGCCAACACCTTCTAGAAAACACAGTGCTCGTCGTCGTACCTATATACAACGTAGACGGGTGCTTGAACCGCGGCTCTTTCAGCCGAGTTAATCAAAACGGCCCTGAAGCCTACGGATTTCGTGGCAATGCTCGAAACTACGACCTAAATCGAGATTTTATTAAGTGCGATTCGCGCAATGCGCAAACATTCAATCGCCTATTTAGCACCTGGCAGCCTGACGTATTAATTGACAACCACACAAGCAACGGAGCCGATTACCCCTACACGATGACGCTCATCGCTACACAACACAACAAACTAGAGGCTCCCCTGGGCGATTTCCTGCGCCACACTATGCTACCCGACCTCTATGCTCGCATGGCTCACCGCGGCTGGGAAATGTGCCCTTACGTCGACGGCCTAGGCGAAACGCCTGACCAAGGGCTACAAGGATTTTGTGACTACGGTCGTTTCTCTACCGGCTATGCTGCAATGTGGAACTGTATCGGCTTTATGCCAGAAACACACATGCTCAAGCCTTTTGCCGATCGGCTGCGCAGCACTCTAGCATTTATGGAGGAAACCATCGCCTTTCTACACGAACACGGTGAAGCCTTAGCTAGAGCGCGCACTCAGGCTATCCAACGTACCGTAACAAAGCGCGAATTCGCTCTAGACTGGCGCATAAACCAAAACCAACGGGACTCCTTCCGCTTCAAAGGATATGCCGCCAAGTACAAACCCTCTGAAGTGTCAGGGCTGCCTCGCCTATACTACGACCGCTCCGAAGTCTGGGAACGCGATATACCGTATTACAACACTTTCGAGCCTAGTCTTACTGTAGTGAAGCCTTGGGCATACCTTATCCCACAGGCTTGGGAAAATGTCCTCAGCCGTTTGCAAAACAACGGAGTCCACATGTCACGTCTTCGAGAAGACGCACTACTCGAGGTAGAAATGTACCGCATCGACTCCTTTAAAAATCGCAACGAGTGGGAAGGGCATTATTACCATTACGATGTCCGTGTAACCTTGCAACGACGCCAACACCTGTTCCGGAAAGGCGATTACGTCGTCTTGACCAATCAGCCAGCAAACCGATACCTAGTGGAAACCCTCGAACCACATGCGCCTGACTCTTGGTTTGCTTGGAACTTTTTCGACCCTATCCTCATGCAAAAGGAATATTTTTCTGCTTACGTTTTCGAAGACTTAGCCGCCGAATTTTTGCGCCAAAATCCGGAGGTGCGCGCCGAATTGCAGGAACTTCAAAAAAGCGACCCGGAATTTGCGGCTAATGCGCGTAAACAGTTGGATTGGGTCTATCGGCGATCGCCTTGGTACGAAACCTCTCACCGACTCTACCCTGTAGCAAGGCTATTACACCCGCTAACGCTGCCATTGGATGAAGCAGAAAACAAGTAAAAGTCACTTGCAGCGCGCTTAATATGCAATCCAGCAAGGTAGATTTCGGTCTCTGGAGCATCGTGCTTATGGGCCTGATCCTAAGGGTTATAGCCATTTTTCTCGACCCTTTCTTACACCCTTGGGACGAGCGCTTCCACGCTCTGGTAGCTCGGAACATGATGGAAAACCCTTTCGTTCCAATCTTAAGGGTAAATCCCATTACCGAGAATTATGACCCATTTGCTTGGTGCTGTAACCACATTTGGCTTCACAAACAACCACTGTTCATGTGGCAAATGGCCCTAAGCATGAAGGTGTTTGGTGTTTCTGAGTGGGCCATGAGGTTGCCTAGCGCCATTATGGGCACGTTGCTTATTCTTCTTCTATACCGCACTGCCTTTCTCCTCACCCAGCGCAAAACAGTTGCCCTCCTGAGTGCCCTCATGATGGCAACGTCTAACTACCATCTGCAATTGATCTCTGGCATCAAAGGCATGGATCACAACGACGTAGCTCATGGCTTTTATGTTGTTGCAAGCATATGGGCATGGTGTGAGTATCGTCACCATAGGTGCACTTACTGGGTTATTCTCATCGGATTCTTCGCTGGCGCAGCTGTGCTCAACAAGTGGCTCACCGGCCTGCTGGTCTACTTAATATGGGGGATAGCAATTTTTTCCGATTCTATAGACGGACTTGCATCCCGAAAAGAAGTGCTTTACTTTGCCATTTCTTTCCTCGTATGCTTAGCAGTCTTTTTGCCTTGGCAGATATATATCTTCCATCGCTTTCCTGAAATTGCCAAACACGAACACAACTTCAACCTAAAGCACATCCGAGAGGTAGTAGAGGGACACGGCGGAAACATCTTCTATTATTTCAAGCATCTAGGAGAGTTATTCGGTTGGTTTTTGCATTTCTTAATCCCTGTAGGTATCTGGGTTTCTGTTTGGCACAGAAGAATAAATTTTTCGTCAAATACAGCCATTGTAACCGCCCTTGTATTCGTCTTTCTGTTCTATTCTATTATTGTAAGGACGAAGATTACAACATACCTATTCTTCATTGTTCCGCTTTTTCTAATTTACATAGGTTTGGCAATAGATTTCCTCTTTGAAAAAGTGCTAAAGTATAGCATGCTTCAAGTCAGCGCTCTATTTGCAATTTGTTGTCTGTGCTTAAATCCGAAAGTAATTGCAGAGTATCTATCCTCTCCAACAGGAGAAAGAGAAAAAAGGATCTACAATGCCAAGATTTATCGGAACTTGAAATCCGAACTGCCATCCAACGTAAAGGTCGTAATGAATATGAATTCTTTCGAAGACATAGATGTGATGTTTTACAACGAAGGCATTACTGCCTATCATTGGACGCTCTCAGAAGAAGATTTTAGAAATTTAAGAGACCGGAAGATTCCGATTGCTGTATTCGAGCCCCATGGCAACTATCAATTGGCAAATTATGTCTGGGAATATCCGTACCTGTTCATCATTCGCAAAAAGTTGGAGAGCTTTTAGCGAACCAACATTACGCCCAGTTGCAGCCGAGCGCCTTGCTGGCATCCAAATCGCTCAACCAAGACTCCTCTCCCTAAGATGCTCCACAACGCTGACAGACCCTCTACTGGGCATTTATTCTTCTGCGGAATTAATGCTAAAGTGGAGGGGTAGCTCTCTTTCACCCAAGAAGTAAGACAGTTTCAGAGTGTTCGATGTGTCCGCCAAAATGGCGCAGTGCGACTTTTTGTACGAAGGCTAGCTAATAGATAACGCGCTGCTTATAATCTGTATTTTCCTATTCAGCAGCCAGATGCTAGAGAAGTGTTAAAATATATTAAAATTTCCGTCATTTTGAAATAAAAGAGCGGTTTAAACTATCAAGAGGCGTAAAAATTGCTATGAGTTTTGCGGTGCGGATAGACAATTATGAAACATACTTTTGAGGTATGAGCTTTGCGCGTCCTTTGATTTTCCTCCTTTTGAGCACATTTGTAGGTGGCACTGGGGCAAGTCAGCTGGAAGTGCACGGCGCTAATGGCGAGCGTTACTTACCGTCGCCTGTTCGAATTGTAATTCTAGGCTCTTCGACGGCAGCAGG
This sequence comes from Saprospiraceae bacterium, assembly GCA_025055285.1. Classification (GTDB taxonomy): domain Bacteria; phylum Bacteroidota; class Bacteroidia; order Chitinophagales; family Saprospiraceae; genus M3007. The sequence continues at coordinate 137,112 of JANWXM010000003.1, read as the reverse complement.
GGTAGGTGCTCGTCCCATAGACAGCGCATGGGTTAATCGGTATCGGGCTTACTTAAAGCGCCTTCACCCGGGCTGTCAGGTGGTAAATTTAGCAAAAAGCGGTTACCAGTCTTTTCACTTGTTGCCCGATGGTTTTCGGAGAGGGCTTTCCTATCCGGCTCCTGACCCTGAACACAACATCAGTAGAGCTTTAGCGCTACGCCCCGACGCCATCATTGTCAATCTACCCTCTAATGATGCTGCTGCAGGGTACGACGCCGCGACCCAAGTGCGCAATTTGGAGATCATCGCTCATACAGCCTGGACAGCAGACGTGCCTCTTTGGTTTATTTCTCTGCAGCCGCGCAATTTCGACAGCTTAAAAGTGAAAACTCAACTCCAGGTACTCGAGGCCATGCAAAAACGTTTTCCCGACCGCCTCATTCCTGTATGGCACCTGTTAGCTACTCCCTCTGGCAGGCTTAGCCCGCATGTGGATGCCGGAGATGGTATCCACCTCAACAATCGCGGGCACGCAATCCTCGTCGAACAGGTCATTGCCCACCAAATACCCTTTCAAGCAATTTATCTACGCCCTCTGTATGCGCTAGAGAAGCGCTGGAACCACATTGTGCCCCCGACCGATAACGCTTTGCGCCAGCCAGTCATTCGCCCACTGCCCGCTGTAAACTTACTTCTAAAAGCCGACCAACCCATGGCGCAAGTTAATATCAGTGTGTTCGACATCAACGGACGCCTATTGCGGCAGTTTAACGCTGATCTCCCTTATTTACTCGTAGGAGACTTTGGCCCGCCAGGCGTCTACCGCATCCGCATGCGCAAAGGCGAATGGGAAAAAACGATGCGTTGGATAAAGATATGAAAAACAATACTCTTCTTCGAGAGAGGTTTATCTACTTTACATAATTGTCTAACGCAGAAATTTATCGAATGAGCAACGTGTTGCCGCTGAGGCGTTCTTCATATCCATCGAGGTATTCGACTTCAACATACCAGAGGTAGATACCTTCAGAAGCAGGTTGGCCGCGAAAAGTGCCATCCCATCCGTAAATAGCCTCGTTAGGAGCAAATTTTTGCGCCTCGAAGACTAGTTCTCCCCAACGGTCGTATACTCGGAAGAGGCGAATCCGACGAATTTGTTGGTGTTTGCCATGGACCACTAGGCGATCGTTATTGTTATCGCCATTAGGCGAGAAAGCCGTGGGCACGTACACACCGCGCGGCTTCTCTACGCTAACGCGGACTTCCGCGCTGCCGGTGCAGCCATTAGCATCCGTGGCTACAGCAGTATAGACATTAGCGTGAAATGGCCTTATCCATACCGCAGTACACTCAGGAGGGTCTGTGCAGCGTATCGAGTCAATCAATGCACTGCGCCACAGAAGGATTGCATCACCTACTGCATTAGCGACTTCAGCCTCGAGCAGCAGGCTATCTCCAAGAAAGATTATAGTGTCAGTAGATGATAGCGTCACCCATAGAGGAGGGGGCTGATCAAGTTCAAAAGAGACATCTGTTAAGCAGCCTTTGCCATCGAGCACTGTAGCGGTGTAATTACCTGCTTTCAAACCGACGAAAGTAGGCGAGCCAGTAAAGGGCCCGCCGTCGAGCCGAAAGCGAAAAGGAGGCTTCCCTTCTTTTACGACAAGAGTAGCACGGCCGTTGGCATAGCCAAAACACGAAGGTCTTAGTGCCTGAATATCAATAGCTAGCGGAACTGGTGGCTGCAATTCGGCAGAAACAGTCAAGGAACAGCCGTTTCGGTCAGTAAGCGTGAGGGTATAGGTACCTGAAGCGAGGTTTATTGCGCGATCAGTGGTAGCGCCAGTGCTCCAGCGGAAGTTGTAGGGAGGTGTTCCACCGAATGGTCGAGCGCTTATTGAGCCGTTTCGGTCGCCTGGACATTTGATCGAATCTACCTGAAGCAGCAGGTTTAGAGGAGGTGGTTCGGTCAAGGTTGCCGAAGCAGTGCCTGTGCAACCTTGCACGTCTGTAGCAGTCACGGTATATGTGCCTGGTGGCAGAAGAACAATACTCTGATCGATAACACCATTGCTCCAGCGATAGTTAGCGATTGGGCGAGAACTTTGAACGCTGCTCACACGAATGGCGCCATCGTTCTTGCCCCAGCAGCGAATGCTATCTACTTGCAACACCAGGCGAATAGCGGGTAAACTGTCCACATAGCGTTCAAAGACGGCAGTACAGCCAGCGTTGTCTGTTACTGTAAGCAAAAGGAGTTGACCGCCGCTAAGCCCATTCAAGTAAATGGTGTCGCCTATTCCCGAAATGTTCCACTGAAGCTTGTAATTTTCTCGAAGGCCTTTGCCGGCGCCTCCTTCTAATTTGTTGATAGAGGCCTGTCCGTTGCGGCCACCTGGGCAAGTAGGAGCAATAACAGCAATGGATACAACAATGCTATCCCATCGGCCTATGTTAACTGTTTGGACGGCAGTGCAGCCCTTCGCATCAGAAACGGTCACAGTGTAAATGCCGGTAGAAAGTTGGTCAACTTGAGCACCTGTAGCCAGATTGCTCCATGTATAGAGGTAAGGAGAACCGTTTCCACCGCTTGCCTCGGCGCGTGCGGCTCCTCCACCTCCATTGAAGCAAGCGCGCTGAGTAGCAATAGCTGCAACCCGTAATGGCGAAGTCGGCGACGAGACAACGACTGGCGGCGGAGTAAGTGTACAGCCATTAGCATCGGTGAGCGTTAGGACATACAATCCGGTGGGAAGACCGGAAATGACAGAGTCTGTTCGTTGGGTATTCCACAGGTATGTATACGGAGGCGTTCCGCCACTGACGATGGGCCATGCAGCGCCATCAGTATCGCCAAAACAGGTAACGGGTCTTGAAAACAATGTGGCTTGGAGAGGAGGAGGTTGAGTTACCACTGCAGTAGCCGTTGATGTACAGCCCTTAGCATCGGATACGGTTACCGTGTATGTCCCTGCAATTAAGTTGACCGCTGTAGCGGCAACCTGCTGGTTGGCGTCGTTCCACGCAAACAAGAGGCTACCCGTACCGCCGCGGGCAAAAGCACGTGCAGAACCATTTGCACCGCCAAAGCAAGAAATAGGCGTAGTTCGAACGCTGTCTATCACCAATGAATCAGGGCAAAGGAGCACAACTGTATCGCTGCGAATGCAGCCTAAGGTATCGCGTACAGTCACTGTGTATACACCACAAGGGAGGTCCGCAATCATTGCTGTGGTGCCTCCGTTGTTCCAAACGTATTGATAAGGCGGTATACCTCCTTTGGGTGTCGCTCTTATAGAGCCGTCTGAGCTACTCGTGCAAGTAGGCGACTGCAGTACAAACGATACTGCAAGAGGCGGAGCGGGAGCAACGACAAACGAATCTATCACCGAGCAGTTGCGCGCATCTGAGGCTGTAAAGCGATATATGCCCGGGCATAAGTCGGCTACGGTCGTTTGACCCGGCGGGATGTCTGGCGTTGCCCATACTATGCTTATTGGATGTGTACCACCTGTTGGAAGAAGCACAACGGAGCCGTCGCACTGACCTGCACAGCGCTCAGCTTGAACGTTTTTCTGAACAGTAATAAGTGGGGGTGTACCGACAGTGATTGTACCAACAGCCGTGCAGCCTTTGTGGTCTGTGACGGTTACCGTATAAACGCCCGCTTTCATCCCAGATAAGATAGGTCCGCTCTGTTGATTGCTCCACGAATAGGTCAACGGAGGGTTTCCTCCGATTGCCAGGGCAGAGACCAAGCCGTCCGCATCGCCAAAGCACGTGACGCCCACAGCTTTTAAGCTATCGAAGCGCAATAAAGGAGGCTGAAACACCTGCACCAGCGTAACAGCCTGACAACCGATGGCATCGCTAACAGTCACACTGTGAAAACCCGCCTTCAAGCTATCCGCCACAGGGCCTTTGTCACCGTTTGACCACTGATAGGTATAAGGAGGCGTAGCACCGGTAGCCAATATCGTGGCGCGTCCGTTGGCTTCACCATTGCAACGCACTGAGTCTTGGCTTGAAGTAAAGGAAAAGGGAGGTGGTTCGCCAATGGTATCTTGAGCGACTGTCGTGCAGCCATTTGCATCCTGCACTGTTACGGCATAGCAGCCAGCAAAGAGATCGGGCACAGTCGCTCCTGTCCACAAGGGTCCGCCCTGACAGCGTTGCCACCGGAACGTGTAGCCCCCCGTTCCTCCGGAGGCAAAGGCTGTCGCTCTTCCACTGTTGTCGGCAAAGCACCTCGCATTAGTCATAATCGTCTGTACGACCAGTGGCGGAGGCTCTTCGATGCGAAAAGACAACGTATCGCGGCAGCCTACAGAGTCGCGCGCAGCAAGGCGGTAGTTGCCCGCTGCAAAGAAATTGACAAATGCACCGCTGGGAAATGGCATGGGATTGCCCACGACAAAGAACTGCGCCGGCCCTATTGCACCACTTGCCAATACTTCAGCAGAGCCCGTAGACGTTCCCGCACAACGTACGTCAGTTACGGAAACCAAAAGCATTTTTAGCAAACATTCTACATAGGTTTTATTCACGGAAACTGTCTGTACACTGCAGTTTGGATTAGGGCTAATGGGCCTTATTTCCAAAATAACTACATCGCCCGGCGAGAGCCCGCTAATGACGTGTCCTAACGGACGATTGGCCAATTGCCAGGGACTTCCATTTACACTGACCTCAAAGCCTAAACTACCAAGCACGTCGCTCCATTGCCAGTGCATTTCTCCATTGCGCATCTCTACCACTTGTACATCAGCCGGAGCTGGTAACACGCAAGGCGTGCACTGAATAACAGCGCTCCATCCCGTTGCTGTGGCTAAGCTATCGGAGCGAAATCTTATTGTCAAGCATCCGCTTAAATTGGCAGGAGAGGCCGTCAGGGAAAACGTGGAAGCAAATACGGGCCCAGCGTAACAAGCCAATAAAGGTGCCGAAAGGGAATTTCCATCTCGTATACACAGGGTATCGCCTGCGGCTAGCGTTAAGCTGTCAAAGCGCAGCCTAATCTGAGCCTGAGCAGTGCTATCCGGACAAAGCGTCGTATGCAAGTCTTGATCGTTTGGGTAATTACCCGCACTTCCTCCGGCATCGAAAAAGATTCCACTACAGGAGAAAATGGGCGTTTCCGACATGTTGAACACTTGGGCCTGGGAGCACAGGCCGCGTCCTATCCATAACCATAGAACCAGAAGACATTTCCTCCTCATGACAAAGCGGAATTGGGATGGAAAAAACAAGGCGTTGGAAGGCGGTGAGCAAAACCAGTACACCTTGAAAAAGAAGAACGGCTACTGCAAATATCGAATTTCCACCCTTTGTTGTTCATCAAAACTCCTAACTGCTTTAGTAAACTATCGCGCTGCACCGCATCTTTGCACCCTAATAAACAAACGCTGCATGGCATACGAATACAAGCTACCTTCGCTAGGCGATGGCGTCGTAGGAAAAGTCACTGAAATTCGCGTTAGGCCGGGCGATTTAGTGACTAAGGAGCAAATTGTCCTTGTGGTAGGCACCGACAAAGTAGATGCGGAAATGCCAGTAGATGTTGACGGAATCGTTGAGGAAGTCTTAGTGAAAGTAGGGGACGATGTTACAGAGGGCACTCCTATTCTACGCATTCAGTTGACCAACGGTGCTTCAACTGCAGTCGCAACACCCGCGACTGAGGTATCCGCACAAGAACCTCCAACTAAGGGTGAAGAGGTTAGTCTCGTTAGCAAAATTGAGACCCGCGAGGTAGAAACCCACAAGCCGACCGTTCAAGCGCCCTCTCAGGGTCATTGGCGCGCAAGTCCGTTGGCCCGCAAGCGCGCTAAGGAATTTGGTATTGAACTATCAGAAATTACGCCGGCTCCCGGCAGCGACCGCATTTCCTACAAGGATGTACTCGACTACGTCAAGCGAAAGATGGAAACTGCGGGTGGTGCCCTTCTCGCAGCCCCAGCCACCGCTCCAACGCACCGTCCGCTACCTAATTTTGAGAAGTTCGGTCCCATCGAACGCCAACCTCAAAGCCGCATCGGCGTCATCACAGCCGATAACATGGTATACGCCTTTAATGCCATACCGCATGCCTGGATTTCAGAAAAGGCCGACATCACTCGACTAGAACAACTGCGCCTACAATACAAAGAACAGGTCAAAGCAGCCGGTGGAAATCTCACTACTACAGCTATCTTGGTAAAAGTTGTGGCCACTGTGCTGCGCAAAATGCCCCAATTTAATGCCAGCTACGACCCAGAGAAACGAGAGATCATTTACAAAAAATTTTACAACATCGGTGTGGCTGTAGACACACCGCGCGGTCTGCTCGTGCCCGTCATTAAGCATGCCGACCAGAAGAGCCTTACTGAAATTGCCGTAGAATTAACCGAAATAAGTGCTCGCACGCGCGAGGGCAAAAACAAACTTGAGGACTTAGAGGGCGGCACGTTCAGTATCTCGAATATCGGAGGCATTGGAGGTACAAACATGCATTCTATCGTAAATTGGCCCGAAGTAGCCATTCTCAGTGTCACGGCCGCTCGCTACGAACCTGTGTGGAATGGCAATACCTTCGAACCGCGCCTCCTGCTGCCCATGACAATCGGTTGGGATCATCGCGTGATCAACGGTGCCGATGCTGCGCGCTTCTTACAACAACTCAAAGCAATACTCGAAGAGCCATTTTTAGGTCTGTTATGAGTGCTCATTTACCACCGGGAAGGACTTGCGCGTGCCCTCGCCGCGGTAGAGACTTCTTGCCGTAGGGCAGAGACTCTTTTATTGACCCTCTTCTTTTACCTCCTCTTCGATGGTAATGCTCGTTGGCCCAGCGATGATTTTGAACTCCGTCCGGCGATTAAACCGGTGTTCTTCATCGGTGCACTTAACGTTGTTCTTGCAATGATTGAGAATAAAACGCTCGCCATAGCCCACAGCGACAATGCGTTCAGGTGCAATTCCACGAGCGACCATCCAATTTTTGGCACTCTCGGCGCGGCGCTGCGAGAGACGCTCGTTGTACTCATCGCTACCCTGAGCATCGGTATGTGAAGATAACTCAATCTTCATGTCAGGGTATTTATTCATTAAATCGACCAAGAACTGGAGATCTTTTTCCGCATCCGGCAAGATATCGGCCTTATCGAAATCGTAGTAGATGTTGTTTAAGCGGATTGGTTCGTCGCGACGCACGATGCGCGGCTTAGGCGGCTGCTTGGTGCGAAGCGTCAGTTTCTTTTCAATTTTAGTGCTCTTTTTTATACCTATAGTGTTAAACCGCACAGTATCGGGGAGGAAACCGTCGCGGTCGGCAATTACAAGATAGGAGCGGTCGGGCAGCAGCGTGAAGGAGAAATCATTTCCCGCCGGATTGGTTTTGGCGTCCACGTTGAGAGGGGAGTTTTCTGTCATATCAATGACCTGCACGGTGCAACCCTCGAGCGGTGGATTGGTTTTTTCGTCTTTTTTGCGCAAGCGGAAGGTAGTGGCCAAGAGATCCACCTTTATGCGTTCCATTTCCCAAAAATAAATGTCATCGCAGCACGTTTTGCTTTTGAGGTTATTGATACCTGGTCGATTGCTGACTAAGTAGCCCGAGTAGCCATCAGGTAGGCGCATATAGTGAAGGTCGTCCAGGCTGGTGTTAATTCCGGCCGGCAAGGGCTGAGGGGGGCTCCACCGCGAACCATCCCATTCGCTAACGAAGACATCCAATCCGCCCAGGGAGGGATGTCCATTGCTGCTGAAATACAGTTTGCCGTCTTGATAGAAAGGCGATACCTCATCGCCAGGCGTATTGATCACAGGGCCAAGATTAACAGGCAAACCGAACACGCCGTCGCGTTTTTTCGGCGCGTAATAGAGGTCGAAGCCACCTCGCCCTCCAGGCATATCGGCCGCAAAGAAGAGCACTTTTTCGCCGTAGAGCTCTCCCTCGCATGGGTGTTTGGCAATGTAATCGCCATTTACGCCTGCTACCTCATTGGCAGCGCCCCAGCCATCTTCTCCCTTGAGCGCATAGTAAATCTTACTCGTACTGATATAGTTGCCTTGCATCTGCTGGCGGGTAAAGTACATGGTCTTGCCATCAGGGCTAATGCTAACGTTACCTTGATGCCAGCCTTCGCGATTAATGCGGGTATTCAGCGCTTTGGCCTCCGGATACTCTACACTCGGCTGGGTAGGAGGTTTCGTCATGTAGATCTTGGTGTACCAGTCGCCCTCCTTTCCATCGAGGACGATGACTTCGCTTGCTGCCATCGAGGCGAAGTACAATTCGCCGTTGCTATACCAAGGTGAAGCCTCTGTTTGAGGGCTGTTGATCTTTTTGCCGACATTAATGACTTTAAGGGTCTCTGGCTGCTTTGCCTTTCGGCCCAAGGCACAGCCGGCGATCTCGAGCTTGCTTCGCGCGACTAGAGCCGAGTCTAAATTATCAGAAATGACTTGGTTGAAGATTTCCTCTGCATCGGCATATTTGCCGTTATATTTAAGGGTGAGGCCGTAAAGAAATTTTAATTCGGGATACATATTGCGCCGGTCGCGCAAGACAATCCGACTGAGAAGGCGCTCGGCACGCTGATAATCGCGCAACTCAAAGTATAAGCGCGCAATCAGCGGGTTAAGCGCGGGATCCTTGGTCTCCTGATAGGTTTTTTCGTAAAATTCTACAGCAGCGTAAGGATTGCCTTCTTCTTGAGCCTGTTTGGCGGCCTTAAGCATGGCGTCAGGCGTCGAGCGATTTAAAGGTTGGGCAATCAACTGTAGTGACAAGAATAAAAGGCAGAGAGAAATGCCATATCTAAGCATGGTAGATATCTCTTTTTTAGCGATCTGGAAGAATGCGTCTTTTGGCGAACTAGAAGCGCGGGCAAAGCACTTTGGTTTTAATTACTGTAGGTTTATAAATTTTTATAATGTAGTTGGCAGCAATTTCAAAGCCACCGCGATAATTACTAACAATGGTCAGGTCAGAGATATTGATATCATACGCTGCACCAATCGTGAGATCTTTGACCCTTGCACCGACCATAACGTGAATGGCATCGCTGAGGCGATAACCTACGCCCGCGCGCAAGGTGACATCTTTCTCTGGATTGAACAAGTAACCGGCCATCGTTTGGACGATGATTTCATCATTTTTCTCCATGGTTTGAAAGAGGAAGGAGGGGCTAAGGGTAAATCGCTTACCCCACTCGACGTTAAACTGACCGTGGGTTACGTACCGGCGCGGCAAACGCGCAAAGCCCTGCTGCGGGCCAGGTGTAGGACCTGAGCCAGGACCGCTGCCAATCAAGCTGTAATTGGGTTCCGTAAGGTGATAAACCGAGAAACCCAAGTGCAAATCCATGGTTTTATTGATTTTGGAGAAGAAAACAACTCCAAGATCAATATCCCGATAGTTGGCGCTTCCCAGAACGCGACCGTTGTCCATGCTCAAGGCTGGGACGTATTCGCCTTGCTTATTGAAACCATCGCTAAATTGGAGGCGGTTGATGTCGATGCGCCGCTGTTCACCGCCATAATGCCCTCCTACAGAAAGCACAGTGTTGCCTTTCTTGCCAAATGCGAGATGATAAGTGGCGCCGAACTTGAAAGCGCCATGCGTCAGTCCTGCAGCCCCCGCGCGATCTTGATAGAGGAGCAAACCCACACCTATCCAATCTTTTGGGCGAAGCCCGCGAATGATGGGTGCATCTACCCATGCGGAGGGCGTGCTGTAAGGATTATTAATAATGCTCGACCACTGATTGCGGTAAATGCCTCCAACCCGAATGGTACCTTCAAATCGGCCTACGTTTGCGGGATTTAGCGTCATAGGTGACATATTGTACTGCGTGAAGTGAATATCTTGCCCATGCATTTGAGGGCTAAACGCAAGTACACCAACTAGCCAGATGCATTGAGACAGGCGCATGATTAAGTACTTATTTCCAATATGTACTTGGTCAAAAAGATTTGAGTTAGCTGCAAATGTAAGCGATAAGATGAAGTATCGTTTCCTATGAGGCAAAAGTTTTTATCCAGTTCAGTGCAGGGAACGCTTCTCAGGGCTCGTTCCATATGGTGAGGGCAAGGTCTTTTCATTCAAGTATTGAGATACTTTGATCTATAGAATACCAGCAACAAGAGAGCGTTTTCGCCCCGTGAAGAAGCGATGTTCCCGATGGCTATCTAAAGCATGTGCTGCCTTCTAAGAGCGGTATTTCGGCCTAGTTGTCATTTCTAAAAAGTCCAAGTCTTCATCGTAGGATAAAGACATCAACTCATCTACGGCATGTTCAATAGGATATTGTTCGAAGACCACCTTGTATAAAATATCCATTATGGGAGAGTCGAGGTTGTTTTGTCTTATGAGCTGTCGAACAATGCGCAGGGTACGAATACCTTCAGCAAGGAAAGTGTTATCGCTGCGAATTTGCTCGACTGTTTTTCCTTTGGCCAGCTGTACTCCAGACTGATAGTTCCGACTATGAGGGCTTGTCGAGGTGGTGACCATATCGCCTATGCCCGCGATTCCGAGAAAAGCTCGGTTAGAGGCTCCCAACATGCTGCCAAGGTAGAGCATTTCGCGCAGCCCTCGAGAGATAAAAATGCCATGGAGGTTTCGCCCTAAGCCATGGCCGTCTAAAAGGCCAGCGCCAAGAGCGATAATATTCTTGAAGGCGCCCGCCAGTTCAGCACCCAACAGATCGAAGGAACCAAAAGCGCGATAATTTTTGGAGGATAACGCTACCTGCCCAGCCTGAATGACCTCCTGAAAATGGCTGGCAATTACAGCAGCAGAGGGTTTTCCCTCCAAAATTTCTCGAGCCAGGCTAGGGCCAGCCAAATAGCCAACGCGCAACACACAACTCTCCTCAAGAATCACTTCGCTCATTGTGCGCATATACTCGCGAGAAAGCACAAAGCCCTCTACTTCAAGCCTATCTTCACAGAAGGGAGGTACCAAGTCGAAGCCTTTCGTGCCGTGAATAAGGAAGTGATAGGGCTTTAGATAGGGCCCAAATACGCGCATCATTTGGCGGAAATTGTCAGAAGGTACAAGAGGAAAAAGTAGTCGACATCTGGACGTAATTTCTTCTACGTCATCAGTGGCTTGCACGCGAGGATTGACAAACACTTCATCGCACTGATGTGCTTTGTTGATTTGCTCCACCTTATCTGCCTTGCGGCTGTAGAGAAGTACTTGGTGGTTGCAAGCTAACACATTAGCAATAGCAATACCAAAAGAGCCAGCACCGATGACACCAACAGGTCGAGTATCGCTGTCCATGTACTCAAAAGTTAATGAGGCATACCCTCATTCTTTAACCAATTCACCGTTTGGGAGAATGGTTTTTTTCCACAAGATATTACCCTCGCTATTTAGGAGGGCTATTTCCACCTGGCGCTGGGTGCGCGGCCCGCTAAAACGCAGCAAAGCAAAGTTGTGTTCCGTTACCAGCGACCCTTCTACTCGATGGCGATTGACCTCGCGAGCAGCACCCGTGTGCACACCAGAAGTGAGCGGCGAGGTAGTGAGTTCGTAAATCCAATTCCCGCGCGCGTTTTTGTAAGCGCTTAATTCGCCGTGGTGGCGGTCGCCGGTAAGGAAAATGACGCCGCGAATGTTCTCTCGCTCAATAAAGGCGAGCAAGCTATCGCGCTCGGCCGGGCAAAGATGGATGTACGTTTCGTAGTCGGCATGCGTATTTAAAAATTGACCACCCATTGCTATCACCTTATAAGGCGCTAAACTAGCGGCCAATGCGCCTCGAAGCCAGTCCATTTGCTCTTTACCCAAAATCGTACAAGGGCATGTTTTGCAATTGTTAGGCGTGCGAAAGTATCGATTATCGAGTAAGAAAAAATCCACATCAATATACTGAAACTGGGTGGTACAACCTTTTTGGCCTGGCAAGCCAAAAGTCGGGTTGCCCCAAAAGGCCTGGAAGACCTCCCAAGCGAGGTCTTTGTTGATCCAAGTGCCGTCACTATCGTTAGGGCCATAGTCGTGGTCATCCCAGATGGCGTAGTGGTGAGTCGCAGCCAACAGGGGTTGCAGGTCGGGCAAGGAACGGTCATGCGTGAAACGATGCAGAAAACCTGTACGCGTATACCAATCTGGCTCGCGCAAATACATATTGTCTCCTAGCCAGATCATAAGATCAGGCTTTTGAGCAGCTATGGCATTGAATATGCGGTAGTTGCTTCCGTAAGGGCGTCCAGGGCGGTCGTAGCGCTCTTCGTTAATGTATGAACAGCTACCTGCAGCTACGGTAAAGGCCGGAGGATCTGTCCGCCAGCGCCACAAGGGTTGGGTCTTGAACTCCGTCGGATAAGGTAGCGTTACGGCCTCCCGATTGATGTAAAGCTGATAAGCATACGAACGGCCTGGCTCTACGCGATCGGCTATGCATTTGGCCGTAAAACCCAACCGCTTGTGGGTAGTGACCGACTCAGTTGCATACCGCTGTGAAGGGTTCTCCTTGTCCCAATATTCAAAGTAAACTTGAGCCTCCTGTTTCGTCTGCACCCAAAGAAGCACCTCTTTCATGTCTACATACCCTAACATTGGTCCAGCTTGCAACAAAGGGTGCTGGGCAAAAAGCGAACAAAAAAAGAATGGTTCTACCAAAATAGCGATAAATGAAAAACAGGAGCAAGCAATCCAACGCATCATAATTGCAAAAAAATGAGGAAAAAACACCGCATAAATGCGATACTTCGATGGGGCGAAGATAGAGCGAACCTGTAAGTAGATTTGCGTTAAATCGGTGTGAACTTCAAATGCCTAGTGGTTGGAACGCACTTGCTGAACCTGTGAAATAATTCGACCCTCCTCAAGAAAAGTCCTCACGACAAGACACCTCGAAAATCAGTAGCTCCAAAAAAGATATTTCTGCCTATCCGTCAGTATCAGCGCTCTGGCCTGTGTTTTTCATGTACCAAGTCTCAGAATTAGTTATTTGCTTTCACGTTTTTGCATAGAAATCAGACAACTAGAAATACAAACCAACACTTTTTCACAACGAAAAACCTCAATAAACCTGTGCGTCCATAAATCGTCGACTAAAATTAGTTTTCAGCAGCTCAAGGTATTGCTTTCGTTCGCCAAATGCGTAGCCTTGCCCTTCATGGCTCGTTGGTTGAAACAATCAAAGCATTAATCCTTAACTTTATACAAAGTGCTAGATGACCAGGCACTTATTCGTTCTGCGGCGGAAACTTATCGAACCAGAAGGACGTCGCCCTTGAGGAGCTCTACGGCACCATCGAGGTACTCTACTTCGGCGTACCAGATGTATACACCGGGATTAAGCGGCTGGCCGCGATAGTGGCCGTCCCAACCAAGGGCGGGATCATTAGGAGCAAAAGCGCGCTGCTCAAAGAGGAGCTCTCCCCATCGGTCAAAAACGCGCATTAGGCGAATAGAACGCACCAGGCCAGTACGCGCATAAAGCATAAAGCGCTGGTTATCAAGCGTCAAAGCCTCCGGATGAATGACATTAGGCGCATATACGCCATCGCGCACTACACGCACGACAACGCGACTTTCTGAGCGACAGCCGCTTTCAGTGGTAAATTCAACAAGGTAAAGGGTAGTTCGCAGCGGTTGTACCCAAAGAGCCAAACACGTATCGCAGCCCGCCAACACATCGCTAGGATTGACCCAGCGAAAACGCACCGGAGCAGCATTAACAGCTTGTGGAGAGAGCTGGACGCGCAGATAAGCACTGTCGCCTAGGCGGATGGTTGTATCTGTCAATACTTCGCCCAATTGGGCTGGTAAAGTCGGCATATTGAAGTCGTAATCAAAGCGACAACCAGCCGTATCCAGAACCGTTAGTTTCAAAGAGCCGCCTCCTACGCCTACAAAGCGAGGAATATCGGTGTCGGGCAACTGATTGAGCCTGTAGCGCGTACCCTGTGGAAAGCCCGATACTACCAAAATGCCGTTCGCCCGATTGGCGCAAGGGGTGCGCTCCACCTCAAAGTTAGGAGTATAAGGTTCTGGTTCGCGCACTTTGGCTGTAGCCGTAAAGGTACATCCAGCCCCATCGGTCAGTGTTAGCGTATAACTCCCTCCAGCGAGACTTTGTATTGAGACGGTGTTGGCTCCATTCGACCACGCATATGCATAAGGTGGTGTGCCTCCTGAAGGCTGGGCCAAAACAGCACCCGTTTTTTGGCCGGCGCAGCGCACGTCAGTCACTGTGAAATTCATCCCTAGCGGAGCCGGTTGGCTTACAAGAGCTGTCAAAGAAGCCACACATCCTTTAGCATCGGTCAAGGTAAAAGTATAAGTGCCTGGAGAAAGGCCTGTTATAGGCGAGGACACAGGTTGACCGCCCTGATCAAATCGATAGGGAGGTGTCCCGCCTTGGGCTGATAGCTCAATGCGACCATTGCTGTCGCCGAAGCAACGCACCCCTTGAGCCACGACTTGTCCTGTAAGTAAAGATGGCTGATCAATTTTCGTCTGCAGGACGTAAGTACAACCCAGCGCATCCGACACTGTCACCGTATAGGTGCCTGCTGGAGCAACGATAGCAGCGGTAGTATCTTTGTTCGACCAAACATAGGCAAACGGCGAATATCCAGAGGCCAATACCTCAGCGCGACCATCTGAACCGCCAAAGCAACGAACAGAATCTGCACTGACAGACACCATAGAGGTCAACGTCTGTAGCGTTGCTTCGGCACTAATGCTGCATCCGTTGGCATCAGTAACGATTACAGTATAGGAACCACCAGATAAGTCTGTAAGTACCTGCGTTGCCCCACCTGGAGGTTGATTGTTGATGCGGTATGGGCCTACCCCACCCGAGATGGTAAGAGACAGGTTCCCGTTGGCCGAACCAATGCAGCGTTCGTCTTCGGCCACAATGGATACTTGTAGCGGCAGCGGCTCAGTTAACACTACTATAGCTTCCCACGTACACAAGTTAGCATCCGTTAATGTGAGCGCATATGTGCCAGGCGGCAAGCTACTCAGGTTAGCGCCATTCCCTGTAGGCTGCCATTGGTAGGCATAAGGCGGTATACCTCCGCTTGCAAAAGCACTGATGCTGCCATCTCGTGCTCCGGCACACGAGACGCCAAAGCCATTATAGTTTGAAGAATTTAGTTGAACGACCAGTGGCGAAGGCTCGTGGACAACTGCTGAAACGGTATCTGAGCAACCCAGCGAGTCTCGTACCGTCAAGCGATATGTGCCGGCGGGGAGCTGTGCGCGCAAACTATCCGCAATAGATAAATCATCCCATAAGTATTGCACCGGCGGCCATGCGCCACTTACAGAGGCACGGAGCACGCCTGTGCTGTCTCCTGCGCAGCGTATAGGAATCGCTGTCAGAGAGGCCTTTACTTTTCGTGTTACAATGCGCACAGTGTCTTGCGACTTGCACCCCTGGGCACGCGTCGTCGTTAGCAGGAGCAGCTGCTCGTATTGCATCGAGGCATCGAAAGGCCCGTCGTAACGATAGGATGGATTAGGTAATTTTGGGTTGCTTACGCTAGAGGGAGGGCTCCATGCATATGTAGCACCCGCCAAAGGTATGCTGCCTAAGATAACCTCCTGGCCAGCACACAGGATCAGGTCTGGCCCCGCATTGTGCAACGGGGTATTCACTGAAAGGTAGATGGTATCTGCTAAGCAGGCACATGCCGTGTCGCGCAAGATTACCCATATGCCCGCGCATCCCAGCGTCGAAGGTACTTGCACTGTGAAGGAGACCGGCGTTGCGGTCAAGGGCAACAAACTATCTATAGGCACTCCAACGAAGCGCAAGAAGGAATCTTTTGTATCGAGAATTCCATTCATGTCGGCATCTAGAAAGACTTCGAGGGTTAGAGAACCCTCTCCTCGAACAGCAGAGGCGTTGAGAATCTCTACCTGCATGTCCCATCTCTCGGTGTTGGAATTGAGAGGAACAGCCGTGCCTCTGAGGTTGGCTAACGCATAGCGATTTTTCTCCAGTAACAGCGAGGTTTCTGCTTCTAACATGGCAAAGCTAACCTGGCAACTACTTGTCCCGCAAGGAAGTGTAACCGTCTGAAGCATTTGAGCCTTAAGGGCAGCTAGGTACGCGCAACTAGGTGCAGGCCGCTGATTGCGCACGACTATTTCGAATACAATAGAATCGCCCGCGCCGACTCCCTGAGGCAGGTCGAAGACGAGAAAAAGATTGCCGTCGGCAATCGCAGTAGAGGGTTCAAGAGTAGGTCCGTTGTGAATAGACCTTACGCTGCCAGCCACGTATTGAAAACCTTCGGGCAGAACTAGGCGAATCTTCTCACCTGCCTGCGTAGGGCCTAAGTTGCCAGGGTTGGCAATACGTACGCGCACTGGCACGTGTGAGCAATGAGCCGCTACCTCAGGCACCCTAAAGTTGATGGCGTAGTTGTTGGTTTGGGTGGGAGCGCCGAGAATATTTGGAGGAGGTGCAGCAAAGCGATCTGTCTTTTTTTCTGAACTAACACAGGCATCTTGCCAAGCAGCCCTATAGCGGATACGCGCAGCATCGAGGTAATCGCAATTCGGCGCCACTAAGAAACGGAATACCAGCACGTTGTTCGGAGCGAAAGCAAGCCCGGGTAAGGCCTCCAAAGAGAAAGGCAACTGAGCAAAATTCACCCAAATCTGCAACCCTGCCGGCGTGAGCTGAGGGTCGGGCAGCGGCAACCTAACGCCATTGTATTCAGCAGATAAACTGCCGGAAACGTACGTCAAACCTGCTTCGGGCAATTGCAGCAGCAAAAAAATGTCGTACATCGGTCCTTCACCTTGATTGACTAAGTAAACTTCGTAAGGCACTGGTGTACAAAGCTCTATTGACGTAGGCGAGCTCAGGACAATGACTTGAGGTAATGCTGGATCTAAGCGGTAGTACAGTTCCAAGTCTCTTTTTAGGAAACAGGGTTCAACCTGCCCTGGACATCGAAATCCCGCTCGAACGCGCAGCGTATCAGGCTGGCAATCCACTGGTGCTGCAGCCCGTACGAGCAGTTCGATACAAGAGGGTGCAGCTAACTCGGGCAAGCGAACTAGCCATTGCCCATCCGAGCTGGGCTCAATAGCTAGCACTTGAGTGTCAGGGAGCGAGCTTACGTTCAACACAGTAAGCAACGGCATCCGCCCTTTGTTGTCAAAAAACAAAACAGGCTCGGGTATGCGCATGCCCGAACTAGGATTACACAATCGAATACGCCATGCCGGCTCGCGGAGGTTAGATACTGCATTCAAAGCTTCAAGGCCCGTTTCGTTGAGATTCTCCAGGTGCCCCGTAAAGCCGTTGTAAAACACGCTCACCGTATCGAAGAGGCTGAAATAACTATTACCTATTATGCGGACGGGGAAAATTGCCGTATCAGGCGGACAGAAAACGTTGAGCATCAGCGATAGCGAGGAAGCCGCGCCTCCCTTGTAATAGTCTGTTACTGGCAAACCTGCAGGTCGCACGTACCGCAGAAGTTGATGGCCGTTGGCTAACGGAAGAATGTCCGGGTCGGGCAAAGAGACTACTGCAGCAGGCGGTTCGCCTAAAACACCATCGCCTACCCTGTAGAGCCACTGCGAACTGCCTGGCACGTAAGTATAGCCTAAGGGTATTTCTACGGTTAGCGTATCGTAGGCGAATAGAGGGCGGATTTCGCCAGGAAAAAGATCTGTACTTACTTTTCCGGACACACCCTGTTGAAGAAATACATCCAGCACGAGGTGGCCACAAACACCGTCCTGAATAGATGCCAAAAGGTTGACGTCGTACAAAGGGTTAATGCAGCGAAAGGCGGCGTTAGCTGTCTTGCACAACAGCGTATCGCCTCCGACGCGATATGGGAAACGTATGCGCAAGTCATTGACAAACCTGGCCTCCCGAGTAGGCAGTCCCTGTGTCATTTGCGCCAACAACTCAAGGCGAATACTATCTCCTGCTGTCAGTCGAATACCGCTGTTAGCTAGACATCCGCCAGGCACAGCCAACGGCAGTAAGTCAAAGGCCCATATGTGGTAGCCATCTATCTCTCGATAAGCAGGCTGCAAACCGGCACACGTCGCAGAGAGACCCGTTTCTATGTCAGCAACAACAAGTTGAGCCGAGAGCAAGTGGAAAAAAGGACTGCCTCCGCTCCAGTAATAAAGTTCTATCTTCGCTGAGTCGAACGCCTCGCCCAAAAACCCCTCCACACGGCCAAAAGCCTGCATAAGCACTGTATCAAAAGGCAAGGCTATATCCAACTGCAGACCTGGCTGAGGAGCTACCTGCGCCGATAAGAGATTGTCTACGTAACCTAAAGACAGCCGCTGAACGAAGAAAGTATCGGCAAAAATGCCGTGCTGTTGAGTAGAGTCCTGAGGTCGAGGACAATCCACCGTAAAATAAGGCCCACCGATACATACTAGTTCGTAGGGAAACGGGCATCCGTTGCCGCAGCGCCAGTAGACACGAACGGGCATGCGATAGGTGCGCGGTTCATACGTGGGCGTGCAAATGGCCGAGTTATCTATGTCGGGCGGGCATACGACCAACAACGGTACAAGCACTTTCCCATGGCTGCGCGGCAACAGCAAATTAAGCGTCGTATCGTCTGATTTCCACCACCACACAGGCTGACCGTCCATCTCCGGAAAAAAAGCTGACGGCACCTGCAGCGTCACGGGCAAAGTAAATTGAGCAATAATGCTGTCGTTTGGGCATATTTCCGATAGGCCTGTGTACGCAGCATCTAAGTCGTAAGAAAATGTATAAACAGAATCGGCCCACAGGATAAAGTCGTGCTCGACCTCTAGCCGGTGCTGTTCAAAGCTAATGCCGATATTCCCGTTGGCCGGATCCAAAAGGCTCGTTTCAGGCCGATTGCACGCATTGACGAAATTTATGTCAGCTGCAATATATTGACGAGTCAGATTTTGATTGCAGGGTTTACACTGTGGGTCGTGGGCAAAGAGAAACGACAGCCGCGCCGTAGCACCTGGAGCCAGGTCGTCAAATTCGCCGTCGCCATCTTCGTCGCTTAAGCCACCAGGACCATCGGGATCGCTCTTCAAAATAGAAAGGGGAAACAGGTAGGGCTCCGAGGGCAAGCCGTTAGAAGCATCAGCGAGCAGGGTCTCACCTGCGCGAAACTGGGTCATTGGATGGCATTCGCTCTGTTTTACCCCCTCCTGCGCAGACAGGACAGAATTGGGCACTAAGCCATGTGTCCATGTCAAATGAAAAGCAGGTACCTGTCCCTTATTTTCCACCAATAGGACAATGGAGTCTTGCCGACAAGGCTGAGGCGTCACAAAAGGTCTTTCAAAACGCACCTTTACTACGGCTTGCACCACCTCACTGCTGTATACTTCATATTGCTGGAAGCGAAGTGCTGTACAGAACTCGCCACTGGTGCACGCCCAGCCATAAGCAACAGCATTGGTAGCAAGCGAGCAACCGCGCAGGCGAAAGGTTTGCGTTACCACTGTGGAGTCGCGAAAGGCCAAGAAGCCATCTGGCCCTAAAGCAGAACCATTTAAAATGAGGGTATCGCCCTTGTATATGCCTGTAGTTTGGATGAGTTCTAGGCCAGCATTGGCGTAAGGATCTATGACGAACACTTGGTAGGCATTGCCGATACCTTCGTTGCGCAGTGTAAAAGTGCGCGTAAACACTTCGCCATTTGCTCCAGAAAACGACCAATTAATTCCCGGAGTCAACGTAATGAGCGGCGTGCGTATGTTGTAAGTACTGCCCAAAAATGGTAGTAAAGGATTGTTATTCAAGCTCACAAACAGCGTGTCGCGTCGTTCTCCTACATCCACTGGAAAGCAGCCGACACGCACCCGAAGCGAAAAGGTAAGGCTATCTTTGGCAGGAATAGACGGCAGAATAAATTGCGGGCAGCGCAGATTGGAAGAATCTCCGACTGTGATGCCCGCCGCACCGAGGTAAGAAAGCCCGTCAGATAAGCAATAGCGCAGCTCACCGTTAGCTGTTGGCTGATTGTTAGGATTAGTAACTTTTACAGTAAAAACAACTTCTGAGCAAGCCGACAAATCGACGGGAATGAGTGTTGTAACGCTAGGTGCCTGGGCTGAAGACAGCGAAGTAAGCGCGATGCAAAGTGCAACGCTAGTGGGCCATCGGGTATGGAGAATGGTCATGAGGAAGAAATTTAAACGGATGGACTTTCTAAATCGAGGGAGAAGAATGGCCTAGAGAAACGCTCATTCCTGCCGAAGGCGGTTGATTCGAGCAGTTGAGACTTTTACTCGATAGCCATGCAAATGTAGCCGTTTAGGCCGCTTAAAACAAGGTCTTGGTATGTAGAAAATCGTCGGAAATCCGACTAACCTAAGAAAGTTTAGCGCACTAGTTCATAGCGTTTGCCAGGCAAGGCGCGGACAATGCCTTTGAATTCTAAGCCAAGCAACAGTGCAGCCAGTTGACCAGACGTACACTGAGTTGCCAAAGCCAATTCGTCTACAGGTATCTGTGGCCGAGCGCGAATAACATCTACCAGCGCCTGCTCAGCTGGCGACAGATCTACAAACAGTTGCGCTTGTACGGCGCGCACCTTGTCTTTTTCGCTCCAATTCAATGCAACGGCTATGTCGGCAGCCGATTCTATCAAAGTAGCTATCCCTGTTCGAATAAGACGATTACAACCCGCGCTCTTAACATCGCGCAGCCGCCCTGGCACAGCAAAGATCTCACGCCCGTATTGAGCCGCCAAGTTAGCGGTAATCATAGAGCCACCCGCAGCGCCCGTCTCTACTATGACCAACGCATCACATAGGGCAGCAATTATGCGATTTCGCATTGGAAAGTGCTCGCGCTCAGGGCCTTCTTTGTGTGAAAACTCCGTGAGTAGACCTCCATTTTCAGCAATGCGCAAAGCAACGGAACGATGCTCTGCCGGGTATATGTGGCTTAGGCCATGCCCAAGGACGGCTACATTGGGCATGCCGTGCGCAATTGCCTTTCGATGGGCCACAACATCAATGCCGAAAGCTAAACCGCTCACTACTACAGCATCATATGCCCTGAGCCCGTCAATTAGCTCTTCGCATATCGCACGCCCATATTCCGTGGGCTGACGCGTACCTACAATCGAGACAATGCGCAACGCATTGAGCACATCCACCGATGAACCCTTGTAATACAACAACACCGGGCTGTCGTTGTGCTGCTTTAACCGCGCCGGATAGCGATTGTCGGTATAGAAGATCACCTCAATACCGTGACTTTCTATAAAATACAATTCAGCCTCTGCCCGTTTGAGTGCCTCCTTAGCATGGGTCACGCTTTCTGCAATAACTGGACCCACGCCTGGTATTCTAAGCAGTTCTTTGCGCGAAGCGCGAAAAACCTCCTCTGCCCCACCGCAATAACTAACTAGCGTCCGTGCCGTGATTGCACCGACTTGAGGTAAGAACGTCAACGCTATTTGGTACAACAGCGCATCTGTCATATCTATTACATTGTGCCTACTTTTGTCGGCTAAAGGTAAAGCGCTGCCTCAAGTTTCTATCTCTTTCATCTTGCCTTAATTTTTTCCTCCATGTCCATAAAAATGCCCAATTTAGAATCCGTCATCGTCACGGTTTTCATTCTGAGCGTGGCTCTTTGGGCCGTATCCAAGTGCGCAGAGTCGCGTGCAAAACTCATTAAAAATCAGGAGCGAATGCAAAAGGAGGAATCCTCTACTTCGGCACATCTCCCAGTGAAAACTAATGGCACGCTTTCGCCTTCGATGAAGCCCATACCTTCTTCGCCACCAAAAGAGGCGCTAGATTCTTCTTCTCCTGTTACAACTTATTCTTTGCCAAAGCCTGCACCGCTAAAACGGCCAATGTTGACAAAGGAACCTCAGCCACCTGCTCTTACTCCCTCTGAACCTCCTACAGCTACATATAGTACCCTTTACGTCACTATTGACGGGCTCAACCTGCGCAAAGAACCCAACCGCCGCAGTGCTATAATCGGACGCTTAAAGCTTTACGAGCCTGTTTTGTTTCTCAACAAGAAGAGTGAACAACTCGAAGAAATAAATCTCGGTCGAGAAAAGGTCAAAGACTACTGGATCTTCATTCGCACTCAATCGGGAAAGGAGGGATGGGTTTTTGGAGCTGGCCTTCACTACTACCCGATGAAACGACCAGGTACAGAGTAAGGCGGTAGCGGATAGATGGTAGAAGAGCCCTTTAGAACAAAGGCAAGGAAGCCGCCTCGCCAAGCTGTAATACTAGACAAAAACAGAGGCCTCTGACGCAGTGACGTCAGGCAGGTGGTCTTCATAGACGCGATACCCTTCTCTTGGCACAATGTTGAGAGATGCTAAACTTGAGTTTATCTTTACTCGACAACGGAGAACGCGCAGGGATGCTTTGAGGAAAAGCCCATAGCAAGCGCGAAAGGCTAAAAAATTTGGAGGAGCAAAGACAAGAAACAAAAGGTTATTCAGACTTCCTTACGACGACGCATCTTTGTGAACTAAAACTTTGCCTTGAGCAAACCTATGGTATGAGTCATCACACGGTAGATTGGATAGATAGTCGCCTAACTGCTGAAATAGCTCCTTCCTGCACCCTGTGGGTTGTAGTGGGCAGCGAAAGTGCCCTCTATACAGCAGTGAATGGGCAAGGCGAAATCCTCGCTACCGTACATCGCGACTATCTGGAGGTAGTAGATGCTCCCTTCTGGCGCATTGGGCCGCACGCTCAGCGCATGCTAGAGTCCTCGCTGGTTTGGCACTTGCCGTTCGGTCAAAGGCAGGGCTTTTTGTTTCATCCCAACGTCACCCTTGTGCCGCGGCGGCTGTTTCGTCACGGCGACCTTTCGGGGTATTTTCGACTATTGCTCGAACCCGACAATTACATTTACACCAGCGAGGAATTGCCCTTTTGGGATGCTTACCTGGTAGCAGCTACCGACGGAGCGCACGCCCGATTCTTCCAGAATCTCTTCCCTGGTGCGCGTATTCGTCACTCTGCTGCAGCTCTGCTCATCGGCGCACGTACCCTGGCTACGCACCAAGAGCATACTCTATTGGCCAACATCCGCAATCGCCTCGTTCAAATTGTCGTGCTCGAGCGCGATAGCCCTCTCTTCTACAATACTTTTCCCTTCTCTAACGCTAGCGACTTGTTGTACTACGTTTTACTTGCTTATCACCAATTTCGACTAAATCCTCAAGAAGTAACGCTCTGGTTGAGTGGTTCTATTATGCCTGGCTCAGAGCTTCATCGGAAATTATACGCTTACATACGCGACATTCGCTTCGCTGAAGCAAAAGGGCCTTGGCGCTTTCCACGCGAAGCGGCAAATACTGCTTTGCCTGCTCATTGCTATTTTGAACTTATGAACTTACCAACCCGTTGAAATCGCTGTGCGGATCATTGGAGGCAAATTCAAAGGACGGCGCTTCGAGCCGCCATTCGCCAACTGGCCTACACGACCAACGACAGACCTCGCCAGAGAAGCCCTTTTTAACATTTTAACACATCTCATTGACTTTGAAAGTGTTAAAATGCTAGATCTCTTCGGCGGAACAGGCTGCCATTGCTACGAGTTTATCTCAAGAGGCTGCACAGACACCACTTACGTAGATAAATTCCCTGGCTGCGTGCGCTTTGTGCGCCAAATGGCTCTTCAATTGGGAATCGAACCTTACCTGAAAATCTATCAGATGGATGTATTTCGATTCATCCTCTTTACCTCTGACCAATACGATTACATCTTTGCTGGTCCTCCTTACAATCTCCCTGCTCTAGAAACTTTACCCGACAAAATTCTGAAAGCCAATATTCTAAA
Organism: Saprospiraceae bacterium; assembly: GCA_025055285.1. Lineage (GTDB taxonomy): Bacteria > Bacteroidota > Bacteroidia > Chitinophagales > Saprospiraceae > M3007. The sequence continues at coordinate 113,350 of JANWXM010000003.1, read as the reverse complement.
ACCAGGCGGAATACTCGTATTGGAGCACAATCCTCAGCGCGATTTTTCCTATCACCCTCGATTGACCGACGTGCGCCGTTACGGACAAACCTATTTCTCCTTTTTCAGAGGCGAACAGATATCCTCATCCTTCTGACCGCATGCAATTTTTCTTCAAAATTTATCTTCCTTGAAAGCATTCCTTCGTTCGATAAGTTGGGCGATCGTAGGATGCTCAGTGTATTCACTACGCTCAGACGACAACTAACCAAGGAGAGCGGCATCTTGCCTCGCTCGCACAAAGGCTGTTGAACTAGGCTTCTACAAGAACTTCCGCAAAGCGATTGCTGTGCCTTTGCAAATTTTCTGAAGCAGCAACTCCTCCCTACAAGGGTGTTATTTCCTTAGCGACAAATGAGCCGCAATTTAGGCGTAGCTATTCGATTGCTAAAATGCCCAGCTCGATCCCGAATTTGGATGTAGTAGAACACGCTATCAAAAGGTACTGGAACGTTTTCGCACGACAGTTTAAATCCCGTCTGCGGGTCGGTGTAGACACAACAAGTCGTAGGCAAGACGAAGGAAATCTCTCCTGATATGCCATTGCCCGCACCCTGTTGGTCAACGTAAGGGATGCGATAAGGAGGTTTGGAAAAGGAATCGCGCCCATCTACTACAAAGAGGCTTGGTTCTGGCCCTTGAAAGCCGAGGTCACCGTCGCCATCCGTGAAGCCAATAGTTACAACGACGCTATCTTGGCCTAGGGGCGTTTGGCGAAGGGTTGTTTTGGAAAAGCGAAGAAACTCAATTACCGGCTCGACAGGATAGTCTGGAGGGTCTACGCACCGCAAAAGCGCTCCCGCTAAGACGAACAACAGCGCCAAGGCGCCAATTATCTTCTTCATAATCCCTTACTTTGTCCGTAAAAAACAAACTTTAGTGCCTTCACGCATATTGTGTCGCGAAGAATTATTCTCCCGACTTGCTTCACTCGACGCTCTTTCTTGGGAGGAGGTTGCCCTAGCTGTTTTTCACTACCAAGCAGCACACAACGGCCTATATGCTCGCTTCCTTCGCCTAATTGGATGCTCACCGCGTCGAATTACCTCCTTGGAAGACATACCCTTTTTGCCTATTAGTTTGTTCAAACGCCATTGGGTGAAGAGCGGACGTTGGAGGGCTCAGGAAACCTTCCTTAGCAGTGGTACTACTGGACAACAACCTTCTCGCCATGCGGTTCGCGACAAGTCCTTTTACAGAGAAAACGCACGTCGAGGTTTTGCTGCTCATTATGGAGAACCCTCCGAATGGTGTATCCTAGCACTGTTGCCTTCTTACCTTGAGCGACAAGGCTCTTCTCTTGTAGCCATGGTAGATCATTTTATCCGCTTATCGCGCTATGCAGAAAGCGGTTTCTTTTTGCGAAGCGATGAAACGCTTGTTCACGTGCTCCAAAACTGCCAGGAGCAGCGCTACCCTACCCTGCTGATAGGAGTTAGTTATGCGCTGCTGGATTTTGCTGAACGCCATCCGATGCCACTGCCAAATGTAACCGTCATGGAAACAGGCGGTATGAAAGGCCGGCGACCAGAACTAACGCGCGAGGCCCTGCACACTTTTCTATGTGAAGCTTTCAGTTTGGAGGGCGTACACTCAGAGTATGGAATGACGGAGCTGTTTTCACAAGCTTATAGCCGACCTCTGCCAGGGTTCCCTGCGCGTTTTCGACCTGCACCTACCTTACGCGCCACTGCTACAGAAGTTTACGACCCACTTGCACGCGCAAAAGCAGGGCATACCGGCGTGTTGTGCTTCATAGACTTGGCCAACATAGACACCTGTAGCTTCATCGCCACGGAAGATTTAGGGCGCGTGTACCCTGATGGCTCATTCGAAGTGCTTGGTCGCTTAGACGCTGCTGAATGGCGCGGCTGCAATTTAATGATTGAATGAATAAACTGCGTTTTGCCCATGTTTATTGGACTCATGTCAGATACCCACGGCGTATTGGATGAACGCATTTTCGACTATTTTTCCCCTTGCGATGAAGTATGGCATGCGGGCGACTTTGGCAGCATAGACGTTGTAAACCGCCTGCGCGCCTTCAAGCCTTTGCGCGGCGTATATGGAAATATCGACGACGCACGCATTCGAGCCGAAATGCCTGAGCAACTTCGCTTTACTTGTGCGGATGTACCCATATTTATGATTCACATCGGCGGCTATCCAGGAAAGTATGCTCCGAAGGTGCGCAAAATCTTGCAAGCCGACCCTCCTCGCGGCGGATTATTTATTTGCGGTCATTCCCATATTCTGAAGGTAATACCTGACCAGACCTTAGGTTTTTTGCACATTAACCCAGGTGCCTGCGGCAATGAAGGTTGGCATCGCGTGAAAACTATCGTGCGCCTTAGGTTAGAAAAAGGCGCCATTCAACAAGTGGAAGTTATTGAACTTGGAAATCGATAAATTTGGACTTGGCTTTCCAAATGCTTTACCTTTGCAGCGCAAATCATACCGGTCCCGTAGTTCAACGGATAGAATAGAGGTTTCCTAAACCTTTGATACAGGTTCGATTCCTGTCGGGGCCACAAAAACATGTCTCGCCAGGGCGCGCCCTGGCGAGACATGTTTTTGTGGTATCGAAGTCAGTGGTGACTTTGCTTATTTTCCGCCCTTAGCAGCCTGCTCTTTGCCGCGCACTTCGCCAGTGATTTCCAGGTGAGTCTCTGCAGGGATAGTATTGGCAGTAACGGTCACGTGTTTGGTCTGGCGGCCAGGCTTGCCCTTTGTATCAAATTCGACTACAATTTCGCCGCGCCCACCCGGAGGAATGGGTTGTTTGGGCCAAATTGGAACGGTACAGCCACAAGAACCTCTAGCATTAGAGATGATAAGCGGCTCTTTACCTGTGTTTGTAAATTTAAAAACATGTTTAACGATAGCACCCTCATCGGCTACGCCGAAATCGTACACCGTCTGATCGTACTTGATGGTTGTCGTAGGCACGTTAGGCGGCGTCGTAGTGCCTTCATTCATGCCAGGGATGTTGCCACTAGCACTGAACGGAGAGGGCGCTTGAGGAGTGCTCGCTTCAGCAGCCTCCCGAATCTTGTCGCCTTCCGACTGGCCAAACCAAGCATCAAAACCACCCAAGGCAAAGTTTGCCACCAACAATGCCGCTACCAAAACTAGAAGGCCAATTTGAATTTTTTTGCTCCTATCCATGGTGAAACCGCATTTTTTGTGAAAACATGTGTATCGGCCTGCAAAGGTACTAAGGTATTTCTAGGCAAAAAATTGTAAGCAAAAATAACAACGCAAATAACGCTGTGTTCGTTTTGCCTTATACCTTAGCTACCACATAATTAGAGTAAATTTCCGCTTATGTCTTCTTTTTTGCGCAAAGCCTTGCGGTTGTTCGTTGTGTTAGATGAACCTGCTGAAGGAACGGCAGATGCCTCTGCGGCAGCGAACTCTTCTTCTAAGACGTCAGAGGAAAAAGCTCAGCCAGTACTGTCGGCCGCAGAGTTAGATAAATATGAACGTCACTTTCAGCAGCTCTTTGAAAACGCCAACTTACCCGGCCCAGATTACTTTGAATTTTGGCAAACGATGGAGGCTCTCGAAGCCCATGTTCCCGACGAAGGCACGCGCATGAAGGCGGCCTTCGCCTCACTTCAGGTTCAAGGGCTAGACAAGGCAAAACTGTTGCATACTGCTGTGCAATATCGCGACATCCTCCTGCAAGACAAGGTTAATTTTGAAGCTGCTGCGCAGCAAAAGATTCAGCTTGAAATTGGCGGGCGGCAATCAGAGTGGCAAACTTTGAAGCAGCAAAACGATGAGCGCCTGCGTCAAATAGCTCAACTCCAGCAGGAAATAGCTGCTAGTGAGAAGCGCATGGAACAACTTCAGCGCGAAATAGAACAGGAGAAAAGCAAAATCGAGCAAGTACAACGAGGATACATAGCTGCCTGCGAAGCTATGATAGCCAAAATTAATAACGACATTCAACGATTAGAACAAATCTTATAACCTTTAATTAGAGTCAGCACTATGCAAAGACCATTTTTACCTGTTCTCGTGCTTCTTAGCTTAGTACTTTTCGCCCGCTGTGGTAAAGAAAATCCGAATCCAGAAAGTTCTGACCTGTGGGTAGTTGCTAAGTTCGTAGACCTAAAACCAGGCCCTGATCAAGTTTTCAACGATGATACCCAGCGATTTGCGGGTTACTCCTTTGAGTTTCGAAGCGGAGACCTCCTTGTCATTCACCAGCCAGGCGGAAACTTAAAAGAAGGAAAATGGCGTTTGCACACCAACGACACTAAGTTGTCTATCAGTATGGAAAATCCGCCTGCTCTGTTGGAAGAAATCGTCGGTACCTGGAATGTAGAGCAATACTCGGCTAGTTCAATCAAGTTGGTTAATCCGAGCAATCCGACGCCCGGTATCCTAGTAGACTACAGCAAACAGGCAGTGCGTATCGAGTTTGTTAAGCAGTGAGCGCTCTCGTTACTTTTCGACGCTTGCGAAGAGCCGCAGGGCGCGCCCTCGTTTAGAAGGCACGCCCTGCTTTTGTAAAGAAGGCTCTTTTTTTTGTTATGCACCAAGATAGGACCGCAGCAACTTGCTGCGACTAGTTGCCCGCAACTTGTTGATAGCCTTGTCTTTAATTTGTCGCACGCGTTCGCGCGTCAAGCCAAAGCGGTCGCCGATGTCTTCTAGCGAAAGCGGATGGTCTACGCCAATACCGAAGTATAGTTTAATTACATCGGCTTGTCGGTCAGTGAGCGTGCTCAACGAACGCTCAATTTCGCGACGCAATGAATCGACGTATTCCAAATGCTGGTCAGTGCTAGGTACGTCTTTGTTCTCCAACACATCGATAAGGGAGTTGTCCTCGCCTTCTACGAAGGGTGCATCCATAGAGACATGGCGAGCAGCTACACCCAATGTAGTCTCTACTTCTTCAGGGGTTATTTCCAATAGTTCAGCTAGTTCTTCTGCGCTGGGTTCTCGCTCGTACATTTGCTCCAGCTCCGAAAAAGCTTTGTTAATCTTGTTCAAGGAACCCACCTTATTCAAAGGCAGTCGCACAATGCGACTCTGTTCTGCTAGCGCTTGAAGGATAGACTGGCGAATCCACCAGACCGCATAAGAGATGAACTTAAAGCCACGCGTTTCATCGAAGCGCTGAGCAGCCTTAATCAAACCCAGATTACCTTCGTTAATAAGGTCTGAAAGGCTTAAGCCTTGGTTTTGGTACTGTTTGGCCACAGAGACCACAAAACGCAAATTGGCCTTCGTCAGTTTTTCTAATGCTGCTTGGTCGCCTTGTTTAATGCGCTTAGCCAATTCTACCTCTTCTTCCGGCGTCAACAAATCTACTTTGCCAATCTCTTGAAGGTATTTCTCTAAAGACTGGCTCTCTCGATTCGTAATAGACTTTGTGATCTTTAACTGCCTCATGGCGCAATTCGCATATTTTTATGGGCCGCAAAAATACAACATTTAAATGAGTAATATTGAAATTTTTCGAAGAATTAGCGTTTTCTAAAGACAGTTAGAAGCCATCTAAATGCAAACACAAATTCCTCCGTTTTAGTTTTCGAGCATCTCGCGCAAACAGAGACCGGCCAAAGAGCAGGGCTCATTTTCCAAAAAACATGCCACCTCTTCCCACAATAGGTCAATTTTGTCAATAGCTAATTGCCCTTGCTTTTATAGCTAGGGCATCATCTGTCAGGCACAAATTAGAATGCAGCGCCCTCCTACTCGACGGAAGCAAATAACGTTAGAAAAGATACGAACTCAGAGCAATTTAGTCACATCATATTTTCCAGGTTACCTCTAAGCCTTTGATTGAGGAGTTCCAAGGGCCTCTCAAACGATTTCCCTACAAGCAGCGGGGAGCAACTCGTTGGCATCCAGCCCGCGCCGTAAAACCCTTGTCGCCGCCGTCTATATGCTTTTGAAAACTTACTAGACAGCATTGGGCATTTTTTCACAATAGGCTTCATATCAGCATGTTAGACAAATCTGAGGAGGAATCTCACCCTATTCCACCCGCCCATTAGGCAAGTACAGGATGTTCGACGTGTCTGCCCCTGCAGAATGACAGAGGACAAAAAGCAACACCTCACCTTGCTCACAATAAGATCTTTCTCTTCTACAATACCCGCGTTCCTTCACTCCGGGTAACTGAACGTCAACACGGCCACCAACACCAGCATTACTTCCTCGCGGCCCGCTCAAAGACCTTCTCCCGACCTATCCCAAAAGCCTCCCTCCCACACCTCCTCTTCCGCCGAGGAGGACACCTTAAGCACACCTCGAACAACATCGGGAGCTTTCCTATCCCGTTTCCGGGGAAGGTTTTCCCTCTTCAACCTGTCTTTGACGCGGCGGAAATAGTTAGATTTAGCGAACAAGCAACTTTTGCGTTAACGTTTGATAAGGTGTCTGTACGCTCACCCAGTACGTGCCGGCGAATAACCGATCTGCATGGATGAAGAGATTTTTCTCTCCTTCAGGCAATTCTCCTTCGAAGAGGGTCTGCACCAATTGTCCTACAGCGTTGTAGAGATTTACAGTAGCGAATATCGGCTGATCAGCGCGCAGCGGCACTACTGTAATAGCCGAAGCGGGATTGGGATAAACAGGCAAAAGCGACACTTGAACAGCTTCTGGGCGCGTACTCACACTTTCTTCTTTGACACAGAACTTCCAGTAGCCCCTAGGCGCAGGCATGGGGCGTGCTAAGCGTTTCCCATTTTTGGCTGTAGCCTCTAAGTAATAATAGACAGTGGTACCTGCAGGCTGGCGAGGAATGAGCCCTTGATGTGTCCAAAGGGTATCGCCAAGCACATAAGGTTGGAGAGGCCTGCACGTCCAGGGGCCGTTTAAATCAGTGGTGTAACACACTTTAAAAGAATCTATTCCACTGCGATGATGAGCACTGGCCCAAATGACATAACCTGTTGTAGCAGGAGTATTGACAACGCACAAAGGTTTTTGATAAGACAGAGGCTGGTGAAGAATGAGCAGTGGGTCGGGCACCCCTATTTCTTTCGTGATGCAGTGGATAGCGCCAAAAGCAGGAATAACATGATTGCAGTCAATTCCTACGATATTATATCCTGGAAGCGCTTCTTGCCAAATGCGCTTTGCCATCGTATCATATTTCTCTTCATAGAAGGGAACAATGACGGTTTTGTTCACAAATACTGCGTTCAAATAGGTTCGATAATGGCCGCCCTCGTGAGGATATTTTCCATTATGAGGCGGCATAGGGATGCGAATGACTCGAAATGGCGTGCCTAGGTATGTTTTAAAATGGCTCAACACGTACTGAATATTTGCCTCGATTTGAGGGCCGTCCGCTATCCCTGGTGGATACTCGCCTACAAGCAGGGTCTCTTCATCTAACAGCTTCATGTGCATATCGATGTGGTGAATACCATCGTAGGGTAGGACTTCCATTTTGATATATTGTTTTACTCCCATGTAATCCCGCATGATGCGGTCAATTTGAGCTTCATTCTTAGGCGTAACGCCAAATCCATTCCCCGGAGCATTTTCGTACAGGACGAGCTTTGAGGAAAAGCCTGTTCCCTGTCCGTCGCACATGAAGTTGCCACCCGTATTCACCAGGTCGTCAGGAGCTTGAGCGGCATTGTAAATAGGCACATTTAAGTATTGGGCAACCGCAGCGGGTAAGACATCATCCAGCGGTCGAGGGCGGTTGTATATCCAGTCTATGATGCACATGGAGTCTACCTCCCCCATGTAGGCCGTATTTGGGCCATAATCTCGAATCCACACCGAATTGCTCGGTGTCACAAGGAAGTCAATGTTTTGTTGTAGGTTTATGCCCCGGTTATTTAAATAGGAACGGCAGGTGCTAAGGGTCGTACTGTCTGGGCAAGTAATCAATACACGGCACTCTTTTTGCGAAGCACGAACGATTTCAGCCAATACGTTCCAATAACCTCGCCACGTAATAGCTAATGCTTGAAGTTCCTCCCATTCTGCCATAGCGCGCACTGGCCGAGGAGGCGGATTGAAGTTGCCTTGAGCCCATCCAGGGATATCCCGATATTTTGCGAGCAACGCTCGTTCGGTAGGCGTCATATATCGAGGTAAGACCTCATCTTCTTGTCCGAATACTTTATTGGGTTGTAAAAGAGCATAGATACTCGCCAAGAGCAGGAAGTAAAAAAGGTTTTTCATGGCAATAGCTTTTAAAACTTTACTAATTAGATGAAATACAAATCTATGCAAAATTATGTTGTCGAAGTGAAGTTTTTCCTCCGGCAACCGGATTCAACTATATGGTCAAGCATCTTTTGCGCGAACACCGAGCCGTAAGGAAACTCAAGCCAGCGTAAAGTCTGCTCACCCTGTGCAAGGCCTCCTTCTCAAGTTTCTTCGAAAAAGACGAGAAAGCTAACTAGCAGAGGGCCTGCATTTATCTGCCTCCGCCTGCTGCGTTCGCCCCGACGAATTCTTTCCGCTGGAGAAATAGTCAGAGCATTTTTTCAATTTCGTAGATGGAGTTGATTTTACCAGCAAAGAGGCAGTAAAAGCGAGGGCGTTCGCGCAAAAGTGCGATTTCTGTAGGTCGTCCATCGTCGATGTAGCTGGCCTTCAATTTGGTTTTTATGGTGAAATAAGAAAAGAAATACTGTAATTGTACACCTTCAGCGAGGTATTGGCGTACTTGAGCAATCATTTTGTGTGCGTTAGTAGGTGGCCGGCGTGGGCAAATAGTACAGATACCTGGAGCTTCAGGTCGGCAGCGAGGATCTTCCTGAGGGCGTTGGCAATCAAAGGTTGGCAAATCATCATAGGAGATAGTATGATGAGTATAGGCTACGGAGGAGATAGAGAGCAAGCCGCTTAGTCCATAAGGCATAATCGAGGCAAAGTATCCGTCCATAACAGTGAAGCCAATATTCTGAAGTTCAGGAGAGGCAGCGAAGGCGATTTCTGAGATTTCGTGCGTCAATGCTAGCGAGCGCACGCCGAAGAGGCGATTGATAGCATTTGTAGCAGTGTAAGTAGCATTAATGACGATTGGAGCACGTAAAGTCATGAGGGGAAGGGGTTGCGACCGATCACTCATGCGAATTTGTATGCGCCATTCGTCTCGCTCTGCCTCAGCGGCTTCCACTTGAGTTTGGAGGCGAACAACAATATTGGGCTGTGCTTGGATGCGCTGGCGATACCAGGCTGCAATCAATACGGGGTCAAAGGAATGTTCTACCGTACGGAAGACCGCTTCTAGGCGCTCAAAGTTAAACAGCGGATGCCGTTCAACGCGGACGCAAGGAATGCGTAGATATTGGCAAAAACGTTCAAATTGAGCGGCATCGGTAAAAGACGCGTATCGGTCTATGGCATAGTATTTTTCAAAAGTGGAATGAATGAAGGGCCGATGTTCAGCGGTAAAGCGCTCCTTGTGCGCATCGCTCATCTTAGCTGTGGCTATCGAACGAGGATAATGATAACCGCTGTGTAATCGCGCCTGATTAACTAATGAGGCCTTTTGTAACAGGTTTGTCTCTTTTTCCAAGAGTACCACGCGCATGCCTTTTGCTGCTAAGTAGAGCGCTGCATAACAACCGAATATACCTCCACCGATAACAACGGCATCGCAAGATTCCTGCATAAGCTGTGAACTTATCGTTTCTCGGCCAACTGATATATTCCCGGCAAATTTCGCCCTAACCCGTTGTAATCTAGGCCGTAACCTACAACAAAACGGTTGGGAATATCGAAACCTACAAAGTCCACTTCGACAGGGAAAAGGGCTGCCGTAGGCTTGCGCAAGAAGGTCACCGTACAGAGACTTGCTGGCTGTTGTGCGCGCAAGTGCGCTAAAAAGAAATGCAAAGTACGACCCGTGTCTACGATATCCTCTACTACGATGACGTGCCGGTGTTCTAGAGTTGTATCAATGCCTAGTACTGTTTGCAAGACACCAGAAGACTGCATTCCCTCGTAAGAGGAGAGCTTTACAAAGCTTACCTCACACGGCGCGCGAAAGGCTCGAATGAGGTCTGCAGCAAATACGAAGGCTCCGCTGAGAATGCTAATGAAAATAGGTTGCTTATCGCCGTAGCGTTGCTCAAGCATTGCTCCCAGTTCACGTACGCGCGCGGCCACCTGGTCTGCGCTTATAAGCAAGGCGAAGAGTGAATCGTATAACTGAACAGAGTCGTCGTTAGGCATGGTAAAAGCATTTAGCAAAGAGCAACCAGCGCTCTCGGTCAGATTAAGAGTGCTGCATCAGTACCGCGAGACTAGCGGCGCTAAGGTAGGAGCAATTCCTCAGACGCTGCTGAGGCCGTATGCCGAAAGTAACGGCCATTGGCAGGCAAGATGGAATGCCGCTTTCTACGAGTCGTATTGCCTTGTTGTGGCAAGCACATTGAGCCTCCTTTAATCGCCTATTTGAGCAAGTGGAATAAATGGTGTAGGGCTCACAAAAAAAGTCCGGGTTGTCGAGAATTTTTGCTTATTCTTCCTTCACCCTAATTTTTTCTTCTAACTTTGCCGCTCAAAGTAAAAGACATCCAGTTTCGAAAAAGAAAACCGATCCTAGTATGGCGCAGGAACCGAAAATCAGATATAGCGACGAGGAATTGGAAGAATTTCGAACACTCATTTTAGAAAAATTGGCAAAGGCTGAAGAGGAATTGGCCTTTACGCAAAGGCAGATCGATGAACTAAATGAGCAAGGCTTTAACCAGCAGGGCGGAGACTGGTACGACGATTCCTCTACGCATGCAGATTTGGAACTCTTGCAGCGCATGGCTCAGCGTCAACAACGCTACATTCAGGATTTGAAAAATGCCCTACTGCGTATTCAAAATAAAACTTACGGAATCTGTACCGTGACGGGTCAACTAATTGACAAGAACCGTTTGCGATTGGTACCGCACGCTACGAAAAGCATGGAAGGGAAGGCTATTGCTAATGCGCAACGCTCCTCGTCGGCAGAGGCCTCATTTCCCTCTTACGATGAAGAAAGTGATCGCTCTGCGTCGGGCCGCGCTATTGGCGACCGAGTTCGATTACCCAATACCCGTTTTGCCGCTGGAGCGGGAGACGAATGGGAGATTAGTAGCGAAGCCATGGAAAATGCAGAGGGCTACACTACCCAGAAACTCGATGATGAGGAAGAATGAACCTCGCGTCGACTGTTGTCGTATAGTATAAAATGCCAAGCGAGCAAGGAATCGAACGTCACTTGCTCGCTTATTTTTTGCCTTCTTCTGCGCGTTTATTTACCAGAACCTAACCGCCGAGACCAGATAATTTTGCGCCATAACTTGAAGCTGCTCCCAAGTGAAGCCACAAGTATCGCACAAATAATACGACATAATATTACCCAAGTCGGGAGTATAGTATTCGCCTTTAGCATCGCGCTTATTGCTTATAAATAGACAAGGAGGTGCTACGTAAGCTTCAAGCGGTTCGCCCAATACATAAGGATCTGCTGGAGTATCACAAATGCGGTCGCCTGCCGTGGTACAATTGGAGCCGTCGACTAGTTCGTCGCCATTGCCCTCAAAGGTATGCAACAGACCGAAGAAACGCCCTAACTCCCGCGCTACTGCACGCGCCGATATACACCTCTTACTCAGCAGGACGAAGGCCGATACAGGGTCTTGGATACCTTTGAGTGTAGCAAGACCACACAGCGGATATGGAGCGGAGAAAGAGTCTACTAAATACAGATTGATGCGCCGCTCTACATTATACTTCGTTGTAATCTCAGCTATTTCCTGTTGAGGCCGGCGCAGCGTGTCGTATTGCCAATTCTGATGGTAGCGGAACTCGCATACCTCAAATTGCGCGCATATGGGTTTGAAAAAAGCATTGGCCTCGGCCACAGCTTTGCGAACGTCTGATTCGTTCATGTTGAGGTTGCCTAGGCTATCGGGAAACACATGCACAACTATGGTGAATGTCTTGTTTAAACACGGCAGCGAAGTATGCTTAAACGTGTATTGCTGCCCCCAGGTGGGTATCCAAACCGTCGAACAAAAGAGCAGAAAAATTAGCGTGCGCATGCTACTCGTTTTTGTCAGAAATAAGAAAGTTTCTTTCTGGCAAAGGTGGTAAATTTTTTAAACAAAGGGTTGCCTCCTGTAACCTACGGTTTCAATCCTTCGAGAAAAATTTCAATTTGAAGGCAAAAACGATCTATCTAAAATTTTGCATTACCTCTTACAGTCCACTAAACGCCAATAGGGAAGCGCAAACAGGCGCTGTACTTTTTTTCTTTGCTCTAGTGTTTAAGCGCGAAAAGCGGTAGTGGGAAAGATCTCTTAGGCTACTTTTTTACTAGTTGCGGTAGCAAACCATTCCTTTTTAGCTCCTTGAAAGAGAGTACTTCTTAGGCAAAGACTACCTTTGCGCCGTTGTTTTGTCAAGACGTTATTTTTCTTTTTGGCCATGCATCATTCTCATGAGGAAAAGCTACACGCCTTTGGCCGTCTATTGCACATCATGGATGAGCTGAGGGAGAAATGCCCTTGGGACCGCAAGCAGACATTTGAATCTCTGCGGCATTTGACCATCGAAGAAACCTATGAGTTGGCCGATGCCATCTTGAGTAACGACCTCAGTAGTGTGCAGGAGGAGATTGGTGATTTAATGCTTCACATGGTGTTCTACGCCAAAATTGCCTCGGAAAAGGGCGCTTTTGATATCGCCGATGCTCTCCATGCTGTTTGCGATAAGCTCATAGCCCGCCATCCGCACATTTACGGCGATGTTCAGGTAGCTAACGAGGAAGAGGTCAAGCGCAACTGGGAAAAACTCAAATTGCGCGAGGGAAAGCGCTCTTTATTGGCAGGTGTCCCCAATAGCTTACCTGCTATGGTCAAGGCCTACCGAATGCAAGAGAAGGTCAGCCAGGTCGGCTTCGATTGGCAGCACCCAGAAGAGGTTTGGGAAAAAGTCGAGGAGGAACTGGCCGAACTGCGCTGCCATATCGAGCATAACGCGCCTTTGCGCAAAATAGAGGAAGAATTTGGCGATTTGCTTTTTGCCCTGGTTAATTACGGGCGCTTCATCGGTATAGAGGCCGAGGCGGCACTAGAACTGGCTAACCGAAAGTTTAAACGGCGCTTTGAATACATTGAAGCCAATGCCCCGCGTCCCTTGAGCGAACTGACCTTGCAGGAGATGGATGCCTTGTGGTTAGAAGCCAAAGCACTAGAAAGAAATGCGGAAGAATAGCACGCGCAAAGGGAGTTTGAGGCCGAAGTGAAGCCTCTTCCTTCTATCTATCAAGGCTGCAACGGTATATGGGTTGAGTAAAGTGGGCTTCGCAGAGCACCTTTAAGCGTATGTTGACTTTTTAGCGGAAATCCTGATGAATAGCCTGATAAGAAGGACAAAAGGCCTAAAAAACCTCTAAGAGAGCTACTTGTTAAGCCCATAACTTATTCGAGGCCGAGTGGTTTTTAGATATAGCAGCCTACTTGTGCACGAGTCTTCTTCTGCTGGGCTGCTTTTGCAGGCTTAGTGCGATAAAAACTGCGCTAGGCGAAGGCCGCTATAGCGCTGAAAAACTTCTTAAATGGCGATGACAATTTCTAATCTTTTAACACCTTCGCGCAACGAAATTTTTCAACCAAAAGTAACAGCATTATGACAGAACGACCCTGGCTCAAGTTGTATCCAAAAGGCGTGCCTGCTAACATAAACCCCGACATTTATCCGCGCCTAACAGATATGCTCGATGCGTGCTTCAAGAAGTACAGCAACCTACCAGCTTTTATTTTCATGGATAAGGTGCTGACTTTCAAAGAAGTAGATGAATTAAGCTACTATTTTGCCGCTTACCTACAATCGCGTGGTCTAGAGCCTGGCGACCGCATTGCTTTGATGATGCCTAACATCATGCAGTACCCTATTGCGCTGTTTGGCGCGCTACGCGCAGGGCTTATCGTAGTCAATACCAACCCTCTTTATACTCCGCGTGAAATGCGCCACCAGTTTATAGACTCAGGAGCAAAAGCTATCCTTATTGCCGAAAACTTTGCCCACAATTTGGAACAAATCATCGGCGAGACATCCATTCGGACGGTCATTCTGACGAGTATCGGCGAGATGCTCGGCCTGAAGGGCCATATTGTTAATTTCGTTATCCGCCGAATCAAAAAGATGGTCCCAAAATATCACTTAACGAACACAGTTACCTTCAGCGAGGCACTGCGGCAAGGGCGTAAGTTTACGGTGAAGCCTTACCTGTCCGGCCCCAACGATACAGTTATCCTTCAGTACACGGGCGGCACGACGGGTGTGTCGAAAGGTGCCATGCTAACTAACCGGAACTTAGTGTCCAACATGGAGCAAATCCGCGCTTGGCTAGCGCCAGTGATGCCCGAGGGTGAAATGATGGCGCTGTGTCCGCTGCCTTTGTATCATATCTTTGCCTTCACGGTAAATTGCTTAGCCTTCATGTCAGTAGGCGGTTGCAATGTACTCATTGTCAATCCGCGCGACATCAAGTCGGTAATCAAGGAATGGGCAAAGCATAAACCGAATGTATTTACGGGTGTGAATACGCTGTATAATGCGTTACTCAATCATCCCGACTTTGCCAAGCTAGATTTCAGCAATCTACGCGTAGCAGTAGGCGGCGGCATGGCTGTGCAGCGCGCTGTTTGGGAGCGTTGGCGCCAGGTGACGGGTAGTCCTTTGGTAGAGGGTTATGGTCTGACGGAATCTAGCCCTGTACTCAGTGTTAATCCTGTAGACGAGAACAACCGCGTAGGCTCTATTGGCTTGCCCGTACCTTCCACAGACATGCGCATCGTAGATGAGCAGGGCAACGTCCTTCCTCCAGGACGCGATCACATAGGCGAAATTCAGGCTAAAGGCCCTCAAATCATGAAAGGCTACTGGCAGCGCCCGGAAGCGACGGCCGAGGTCATTAAGGATGGCTGGCTCTGTACGGGCGATATTGGCTACATGAGCGAGGACGGCTTCTTCCACATTGTAGACCGAAAGAAAGACATGATTCTAGTTTCCGGTTTTAACGTTTATCCCAACGAGGTTGAAGACGTTATTGCCCTCCATCCGAAAGTGCTTGAAGTCGCAGTGATTGGTGTGCCAGACGAAAAGTCAGGCGAAGCCGTGAAAGCTTTTATCGTCAAGAAAGACCCTAGTTTAACAGCAGACGAAATTATTGGATATTGCCGAGAGCAGCTCACTGCCTACAAGGTGCCTAAACAGATTGAATTCCGCACAGAATTGCCGAAGACAAACGTCGGCAAGATTTTACGACGTGTTTTGCGCGAAGAGGCTGTGTCTAAATGAGTAGGCAAGCCATTGGGCGCGCACGTCAACGAGGCTCATTCGCTCGTTCAAACCGTCCCTAAGTTGCGGGTGCGCCATACGGAAATAAGCAAACGTATGGCGAAAAGTGGAGCGGCGATAAAACTGCCTACGCCGAAGAAGAGCATTTCGCTCCAAATGTAGTTTTCGATGGCGTGCTTGTATTCCAAGGGCAGATGCCCAGTTAGGGCATCCCAAGTATTTTCTTCGATGTATACCATAAAACTATTGACGGCCTCGACCAGGACGAAAGTAAGCGGGAACATTAACAGCAAGAGCCCTACTTTCACCTCTTGCGCCTTTGCAATGAGGGTGTGAGGCAACAGAAAAATATACCGCGTCAAAGTGATGAGCGTTACGATGAAGATGATGTTCCATCGCTCAAAAGGCCATACATGAATGGCTTTATGAATGGGCCACAATACCGCCCATGTTATTACCGCCGTCAGCAACCACCAAAGCACTTCCAAAAGGAGTACGTAACGAAGGCGTTTTGTCATGGTGCTTCTTTCACTTGTTCTGGATAATGCCATTGATTTTCTTGAGGTTGGTGTGACGTGAGCAGAGAGACCACGACCATAGCTATGATGCTAGCCGCAAAGCCATAAAGCATAGGCGGCACCTGAGCCATTTGCTCCCAAAAAGAGCCCATTCCTGTAGCCACTTCTTCATGGTCGCTGCACAACTGAAGAGTTATTACCCATACGACAATTCCCGCTACCATGGAAGCCATGGCGCCTGCTGCCGTGGAGCGCTTCCAATATAACCCAGCTAAAAGCGGCGTAAACAAAGAGACTAGACTAAGTGCCGAAGATTCACCCACCAATTCATATATGTTGTTTCGCATCATAGCCATTACGCTCGTTACGCCCGCTACAGCTACCACTGAGAGGCGCATAATGCGTAAAAGTTGCTTATCGCTCAGGTCGTTGTAGAGTGGTTTAATGAGGTTCTCGCCAATGACTGTGGCAGGCGCTAACATAGCGCCCGAGCACGTGCTTAAAATGGCCGACAGTAGAGCGCCAAAGAACAGAATCTGTGTCCATAGCCCAGTGTGCTCCAAGACCAGATGCGGAATCATCATTTGCGCCTCATCGCCTTCAGCCAACTCAGGATAGAGCATGCGTCCACAGTAGGCGATGAGCAACGGTAAAGCCGCTACTGTCAGGTACATGAACGACGAAGTATAGCATGCATTTACGGAGGCGCGCTCCGAACGCGCCGACATAACGCGTTGAAAAACATCTTGTTGTGGTATACTTCCGAGCCCTATGGTCATCCAGGCAGCAATCCAATGCAGAATAGGTATAGGTTCAGCTTCCGGCCAAAATCGAAAAAAATCTTCTGGAGCAGCAGCCTGCATGGGTTCCAGCCCGCCTACTTGAAGGAAGAGTTTAAATGCTAGAAAGAGCAAGCCTACAATGATGAGGATCGTCTGGACAAACTCAGTAATCGTCACTGACCACATGCCACCCACATAAGTGTAGCCCAACACTAGGAGGGTGCAGATGAGTACACCGTAAACTTTCTCTAGCCCGCTCACTACTTGAAGGATGATGGCCAGCGCTACAAGCTGGGCAGCAATCCAACTGAAATAGGACGGCACCATGAATATTGCCGAGACAATCTCAGTTTGTCGATTGTAGCGCAAGCGAAAAAAATCGCTAAAAGTGTACAGATTGCGCTTGTACAATGGCCGAGCAACAAGCAGCCCAGAAAGAAATAGACACAGCGCGGCTCCCATCGGGTCTTCAATAACGCCCAGCAATCCGCGCGAAATGAACTCCGAAGAGGCGCCCATGATCGTCTCAGAGCCGAACCAAGTCGCAAAGAGTGCACAAGCGGCAATAAACATGGGCAAATTTTTACCTGCCACCACAAAGTCAGCAGTTGTTTTCACTCGGCGGGCAGCCCACCATCCTATGGCCAACGTACCCAACAGATAGAGTACGATAAAAGCCAGAAGTACTCCATTTTGCATCTTGCGTCAGACATCAACTGGTGTAGCGCGACAAAGGTAGTGTCCAAATAGAGAAAGGATGCATTATAAACTTTTTATCCGGTGGTCTGGTTCGCACAGAGTACCAACAAGCACGACAGACTCATTCCTCCTTGAAGGCTTTCAAAGCTGGCAGGGCTCGATACTTAAAGTCGAACAGGGCCTGGTTTTCCCAAGGCGAACCATCGGTAGCAGTCGGCCCTTTCCAAGCTACCCACTCGCCTCCCCAGTAGCAGAACCCTATGCCTTTGGGCACTCGCCGAACAACGGATCGGATGCTCTCGACAAAGGCCCGCTGTCCCTCTGGAGTGGCTGGATAATCTGGCAAAATGAGGTGCTCTGGCAAACCTACGATGTTTGTCGTCCAATCGTTCCACCCAAGCGTGAACGGATAAGCCGTCTCTGCGACAACGACTGGCTTATATTGACTCAATTGAGCCAACGTTGTTTGAAGCTTGTAAAGGCTTTTCCCGTGCCAAATTGGATAATAAGAAAGGCCAATTACGTCGAAATCAACATCGATTAATGACGCATAAAATTCGAGAGCATTCTCAAGACCAGCAAAATGTAGGATAATTTTTGTCGTGGGAGAAGCCATTCGCACGGCTTGGGCAGCTATAGACAGGAATTGGCGAAATTGCTGCGGGTAATGGGCCGAATGGCCTAGTGGATGCAAAAAGCCCGCATTGATTTCATTGCCCAACTGAATAAACTCAGGTTTTAGCCATTCAGCTACTTGCCAAGTGTAGTGATGCACCGAATCCTTGAGGGCGGTGAAACTCAGCGATTGCCAGCGCGCGGGTGTTTGCTGACGAGCAGGGTCAGCCCAAGTGTCGGCGTAATGGAGCGCAAGCCACAGGCGAAAACCCATTTTTCGCAAGCGCTTGGCAAAGTGCTGAACCTCCTCCAGACCGCAGTGGCCGTTGGGAGGATCCACCCACAATCGAAGACGAACAGTATTGATGCCACTGGTGCGGAGAATCTTCAAGAAATCTTCTGCTCGACCATCTTCCGCGTAGAAGGTGAGGCCTCCTCGCTCTATCTCGGGGTAGGTAGACAAATCAGCAGCTATAATAAAGTCATCTTCCTGGACAGAAGCAGCGGGCGCAGAAGGTACGCTACTTTTGTAGCAGCTGGACGCAAGAACAAAGAGAAGCATCCCCGCACGCTTTGCCCAATAGCGACCTAATTTGAGATAGGAGAACATAACAACATCTGCTGAAAGAATGGCTTTTGTAACTCTTCTCCTCGTTGTTGCGCTGCCTCAGCAACAGACCACATGCAAACAAAGCAATGTGCCGCAACTCGGAGGCCTTTTTGTTCTCGTTGCAGCAACCCTATTAGACCTCTTGATCTTACCAGTCCTTTCGATATGGAAACAGAAAAAATTGTCAAAACCTTTTCAAATTACTTCTTTACTAGAAAGAAGCGTTAAAGAGAGGAGGCGTCTTACGAAAACAGCCTTTCTCGTGCAAAGATGCTGTATAAATTGAATACAACATCCATTAAGGCGAAACCTCCTACAGCGTTTTTATGTATCTAGTGGCTTAAACGATATCTCCATATTTTTGTTGACAAGAGGCGAAACACGATTAGAGCATTTGCCGTTTTCCTAATTCAGTCGATTTTCCTATGTGTAATTTTTATTCAATTGCGGTTTTTCTTCTGCTTGTTATTGGGACGTTGTTTTTGCCCTCGGCATGTGTATATGACAATGAAGAAGACCTTTACGGGGGCTCTCTAACCGGATGCGATACGACCAACATGCGCTTTAGTGTTGAGGTAAAGGCCATTTTCGACGCCAACTGTGCACGTTGTCATGTGCCCGGCATGCCCTCTTACTCAGGCATTCCGATGAATACTCATGCTCAAATGGAAGCCTTTGCAAAGAGCGGCAAATTGGTCAACCGCATTAACAGCACGGCGAATCCTATGCCGCCAAGTGGATTGATGGCTACTTGCGACCGCGCTCGCATCGAGGCTTGGGTACGAGCAGGAGCGCCGAATAATTAATGAGCTTTCTTCATACGCTCGAATATTGTGCAGAATGAAAGGAAAATACCTTCTCTTAATTGCTTTGGCCGCTGCGGTAGGAGTTGGCATTGGGCTTTTTCTCTATTACCAAAAAATGCCTAGTATGGCCCATCAGAAGGCTGATATGACGGTATCTGCAGCGGAACTGTACGCCGCTTTCGAAGCCGACGAAAATGCTGCTAATGCTCGCTATTTAGGCAAGATATTGGCTGTCGAGGGTATAGTGCGCGAAGCGCGTACGCTACCCGACGGAACAGTAAAGATCTTGCTCGACACTGGTGAAGCAAAAGACTTCGGCGTCCTTTGCGAATTAGATCCCAATACACAACACAAGCGCACTACTTTCAAAACGGGAGAGCGCCTTATTGTCAAGGGAGAGTGTGCTGGTCTTAACTTCGATGTCTTACTGGCGCGTTGCGCCGTGGTAGATAAATAGCCGCAAACAGCGAGCGAGGCTGCGTGCTTTTGTCAAACCACTGGCTACCGTTGCTTCGTCTTAAAAATGCTCTTACGCTTTTTTAAATAAACTACTGACTATGAGAGGCGTCTATTTGATTGCTATAGCCATATGCTGGCTTGTTTCAGCCGCTTCTGCTCAGAAGTTCATGACGCGCGATGCGCGTGTTTCTTTCCTGTCCGAAGCACCTTTGGAAAAAATCGAGGCTATAAACAAGAGTGGCTCAGCTGTGCTCGATGCTCAAAGTGGACGTATGGAGTGGAAGGTGCTTATTAAAAATTTTATCTTTGAGAAAAAGCTCATGCAGGAGCACTTCAATGAAAACTACATGGAATCGCACAAATATCCAAATGCTACCTTCAAGGGTGAAATTGTCAACGTTCAAAACGTTCAATGGAAAAAGGATGGCTCCTACGACGTGCGGGCAAAGGGCAAAATGACCATCCACGGCGTTGAACGCGACATTGAAGTACCGGGCAAGATCGTTGTCGTTGGCGATAAATTAAATATTTCCTCGGAGTTCAAGGTAGCTTGTGCTGATTACAACATCACTATTCCTGCAGTTGTGCGCGACAACATTGCAAAAGAAGTGATGGTTCGAGTAGAGGCTACTCTAGTTCCTCTCAACCGGTAAGAGCTTCTATAAGAGCGTAGACCTGTTTGCCCGGTCAGGGAAAAAGAAGCGACTGCTCGATTTCGAAGCTCCTGCTTGAGGTTCGTTATTACAGAAATCGACGTTACGTGAGCCCTTAGGGTCTAGCAATTTTTTACCTTTATCCGACCAACTCTAGAAAAATTCTTGAATTAGTGTGAAAACACGCGCTTAGTCGCCCGCTTTTTCTTAGTTGTCCTCATCAAGTATTCACGTTTTTTCGAGAAGTTGGTCGGTTGTCTACTCATCCACTCGATGAACCAGACAGTTGCAAGATGTTTAATGAGTTTTTGGATTAGGGGCTTTTTATCGGCGCCAAGTGTTATCTCTCGGCATTTCTCGGTGTTCTTGCTAGTTAGAAAATCAGAAAACCGCCTCCCTCGAGCGCTTTGCGACGGCATTTCGTCCGAGTTGCAATGCCCTTTGATATGATGAACGGCTGCATTCTCTTGCCTGGGTGCAAAAGCCCTATTCAGGAGGGGCGAAAGAGTGCATCTTTCATCGTAAAAAGGTGATGGTTATGCATCAGTTGAAGCACTTGCCTACAGACAGGAGCTACTTAGACTTCATGTGTTATAAGAAGAGCTGGTAATTAATTTTCTACCTTTCATTCACAGGCCTCATACCTGAGTTTGGAGACAAAAGCCCATGCTTAGCGATGCTTTTTTCAAGTCCAAGCGCTTCCTCTGTGCCCGATGACGAACGTACGGGATTGCCGAGTATTATGTTTCTGAGGAGGTCCAGCGATCAACTGCTCGACGGACGTTTTCTAGAAAGTCTGCTCGGTCGGGTTTTTTGTTGAGGAAGGTATTGGGCGGATAAATGCTGTATTTCGCATAGCTTTCAGCAAACAGTTCGAAGCGTTGACGCGCAATATAATTATTCATCCCTGGCCGCGCTCGATACGCGCGCAAAGCGGCAATATCTATAGTAGCGTTTGCTACCATGCTCTCGCCATATCCTGCTTCTGCTAGTACATATCCTTCGTAGTGAATGATTTTTGAGCCGCCATCCGCGCTAGCAAAAGGAATATCGATGTCTGCTATGCCTGCAGAGTTGGCAGAAACTACATAAGCGATGTTTTCAATGGCGCGGGCTAGTTTAGCGACATTCTTAGGCGTTAACTGAGGGCTTCCCACCTCTGAAGTTGCATGAAGAAAGACCTCAGCACCGCGCATCAGGAGGCATCGAGCGATTTCCGGATAGAGAATCTCCTCGCTGGCAATGCATGCTAGCCGGCCAATTTCGGTATCTACTACTGGAAAGACTGCTTCTAAACCATAGATTTCTAGATATCTGTCCCAAACGTCATGAGGAGTTGGCGCAAACATGCTATTCAGCCGCCGATAATGAAGGATGCGCTTTCCCGCAGGTGAAAAGACGAAACTACACTGAAAGTAGAGGTCGGGAAAATGCGCATCCACTTCATAGGCATTTCCTGCTAGAAAGACTTCCTGGCGTTGAGCTATCTGGCTAAGCGTTGTCCACAGCGGGTCGTCGGGATAAAGGCAAGCTTTTTCTTGCCACTGGGCAATGCTCTCGCCCATTGGGAAACCCGTCAGAAAGTATTCTGGCAAGGCGACCAGTCGGACGTCTGGCCCCAGGAAACGCTTAGCGGCTTGGATCTGTCGCTCGATGCGCTCAGCAGTTTGGTGCATGCGTTGGCGAGCCGCCTGTGGCGTTGGCGCTGGATTGACAGCAAAACACGTCGTTTGAAGCGCTAAAGCCCTGTAGCGCATAGGCGCTATTTTTTCTTTAGAAACTGTAGGACGGCCAAATTAAAGCGCTTAGGCTGGTCTAAATTACTCAAATGACCTGCTTCAGCTAAGATAAGCCGCTGAGCGCCGGGAATTCGCTGAGCTATCTGTTTGGCGATGCGGTGTATGCTTTCTTCGTCTTTATCGCCTACAATGACCAGGGTGGGTACGTTTAATGCACTAATACGCTCCAAAGTAGGTGGTTGGCCGTACTGAGGAGCACTGGCCGGATTCACAAACTGCGCGCCGTCATATGCTCGCACCACCTCTTCCAACAGCCGTTGGTACGCCGCTACAGCGTCGGGATTTTGGAGGCGAAGCAGAGGCATGCGAAGCCAGAGGCTCTGCGCCGTTTCATTCCAACCTCCTTGAGCTACAGCGCCAAAAACTTGGCCAAAGGCACTGAAAAGCTCTGGTGTATAGTCGTTAAAACCATCTATGTTAGGATCGGCTGCTACTATTTTGAGCACGCGCTGAGGATAGCGGACGGCGAAGTTTAGAGCGATGTTGGCTCCCATAGACAAACCGACCAAATGCGTGCGCTCGATTTTTAAGTGGTCGAGCAGCGCTGCTAGGTCAGCTGCAGGGTCGTGAGGGCCGCCAACTTTAGAGGAACGCCCAAAACCGCGCACATCGTAGCGAATAGCGCGATAACGCTTGCGAAACACCTTCCATTGAGGTTCCCACATTCGAGCATCGAGGGTGAAGCCATGAATAAACACAATAGGCTCTCCTTTTCCTGCATCTTCGTAGTAGAGGTGTTCTTTTCCTAGATAGAAAAGCTCGCCCTTTCCCTTGAGTACTTGAGCAAGAGACGCAGGGATAGCAGTAAGAAATGCGCAGAGGAAGAAAACATATTTCATATTCAACGATTTAATTAAAATTCTTCCAGGCGATCCAGGCAAGCATCGAGGAAATGGAGCACTGTTTCCATTTGTCGGCGGTCGAAGTTTTCGAACAATTGCTCGTTCAATTGTAGGCGCATAGGTTGGAGCGACTCTACCAAAGAACGCCCTGTTTCCGATAACTCAATGCGCTTTCGGCGATGGTCGTTTCGATCTTTAACTTGTTGAATTAGACCTTTTTCTAAAAGGACATTGAGCAACTTAGTTACGTTTGGGCGCGACACATCGAGGCTGCGCGCTATTTCAGAGGCCAACATAGGTTTTCGGTGCTTTTCCTTTGAAAAAAAGGCCAGGTTAGGGTCTTTGGCTAAGTACAAGAGGATAAGCCACTGCTGCGCCGAAATACCTAACTCTTGGCAGATTTTGTCGCGGCGGCGTTTAAGGGCCTCCCCTACGGCGATGAGACGCAGAATAAGCGACTCTTCGAGGCGTTTTTCAATGTTCATTAGCGGCGAGTGTACTTTTGCGAAGGAAGGGAATACAAATCGCCGCTAAAGTGCATAAAATCAGCATGACTAAAAAACCTTGTTGGTAAGAACCACTTGAAGACCGCACAAAACCGAGAAAACTGATGCCGCCCACGCCAGCTAGCGTGTCGATCATGGTATAAGTCCCTAAAATTTTGCCGTAATCGCGCCCGCTATAGAAATCAGCGATAAGCACTTGAATGATGGTAAAGGTTCCACTAAAGCCGATGCCAAAAACTACAGCGTACGCCCACGTAAGCACCTGAGGATTGCGATGCGACAGATACAACAAAAGGGAGCCAAGAACCATGTTGAGGGTAGCTAGCTGCATGATGTACCTTTTTTCGAAGCGGTCGCTAAGCCAACCAAAGAAAACTTTACCTACGAGACTACAGGCAAAGAAAAGCCCTAAGATAGACCCTACAGGCAAGCTTCCGCCTAGATCTTTAAGATACAGGGCTTGATGTTGCACTACGCCGAGGATGGTAAACCACATAGCGGCGGTAGCAATCAAGATGAGGTAAAACGTAGGAGTACGAATGATCTGCTGCAGCGTTGGGCCTTGCTGTTCTGCAGAATTTGAAGCCGTGGAACCGTTTGTTGCTGGCAGGAGAGCGGGTTCTAAGCCATCGGGTTGAAGATTCATCTCTTGAGGCGTGTTGCGCACGAACAAGAATAGAGGCAAGACGAGGAACCCGACGGCAAGGACTGCCAAGGTCATCGCTGCCGAACGCCAGCCCATGGTTTGGATGAAATAGGCAGCCAGAGGATTGAAAATCGCTCCGCCCAAACTCGAGCCTAACAAAAAAATGCCCACTGCAATTCCGCGATACCGCACAAACCAACGCGTGAGAAGGTACATGCTCGAAATTATGCCACACAGCACCAAACTCACTGAGAACAGAAGATAGATAGCGCTCATGCCCATTAGCGTACTCATGCGCGAAAAGGCAAAAATGCCCAGGGTCATTAGTCCTGCCCCAGTAAGCAAAATGTGGCGCGTGCTGAAGCGATCCAACAATATGCCGGCAAAGGGCGAAAGCACTGCTACCAGGAGAAAGAGTAATTGCGCCGGCCGCGTCACTTCACTTTGATTCCACCCAAATTCGCGCACAAGTTCCGGATAAAAAATAGGCAACGAATTGAGCACCAGTCCATTTGAAACTGTATAAGCCAAGGTAAGCGAAGCGAGTAAGTACCAGCCGTAAAAGGGTTTTTTCATAAACATCTGTTTCGCAGTAACTGACGAAGGGATACGGGTTAAAGAGTGCTGATGGCTTCGGTGTTATGCGCTTCATCGGGTGGGGGTGGCGTAATGTAACCTGCTAGTACGGATGCGGCTACGGTAGCGGGTGAGGCTAAAAAGATCTGGGCGCGCGGATTGCCCATTCGACCGCGAAAATTGCGATTCGCTGCGGAAATGACCGTCTCGCCATCGGCAGGGACGCCTTCGTGGCTGCCTACGCAGGGGCCGCATCCTGGAGTGATCAAGGTGGCGCCGGCAGCAACCAAGGTATGGGCGGTGCCATCGAGCATAGCCTCGAGTAAGACCGAGCGCGAAGCTGGTGCGATGACCAACCGAACTCCCTCAGGGAGGCGTTTGCCGCGCAAGATACGCGCTGCAGCCTGTAAATCCTCCAGACGGCCGTTTCCACAGGTGCCGATGAAGCCATAGTGCACAGGCGTACCAACATAGCGGTCTATAGGATGTACGTTGTCGGGCGACTCAGGTGCTGCTACCTGAGGAGGTAATTCACCTATTTCCACATCTATCGTGCGCGCATATTCCGCCGTAGGGTCAGGTTCTACCGGTTCGAAGGGATATGGCAATTTTAGCCCTCGCGGGTGAACAAAACCGGTCTTGGCTCCCATTTCTGCTGTCATGTTGGCTACACACATACGACCTGCCAACGACATGCGCTCAAAGACTTCTCCTTCAAATTCCACTGACATGTAAGTAGCTCCAGAGATGCCCACTTTACCTGTCAAATAGAGAATCAAATCTTTTGGGCTTGCATCCGCCCGCAGCTGACCATGACAACGGATGCGCAGGGTAGCAGGAGTCTTGAGCCAAATTTTACCTGTAAGCAATACGGCAGCCAAATCAGTCGAACCTACACCACAAGCAAAGGCATTGAGCGCTCCGTAGGTGGGTGTATGGCTATCGGCACCTATGAAGAGGTATCCGGGTCGCACGTATCCGTGCTCTACAATAACCTGATGACAGATGCCTTCGCCGATTTCGAACAGACGAATGCCTTGCTGACGAGCGAACTCGCGCATCATTTGGTGCAGATTAGCAATACGTTCGTTGGGCGCAGGAGCGGCATGATCAATTACGAAGGCACACTTTTCTGGTGCCCACACGCGTTGGCCGCCCATCTTTTCGAACGCGCGCAGGGCTCCTGGCGCTGTAGTGTCGGTAGCCATGAGACCGTCTACAGGTGCAATGACGATATCGCCAGGGCGCACGCGCTGCCCTGTCTTCTGAAAAAGGATTTTTTCCACGGTAGTCATTCCTCTCATAGCCCAACTTCAGAAGGTTTTGTGTGTGCGCAAGTAATTGACCAGCCCACCAGCCTGCAGGATGCGCAGCATGATGTCGGGCAAGGGCTTTGCCCAGTAAGTTTGGCCCGTAGTGTAGTTGTGTACTCTTCCGGTGCTTAGGTTTACTTCCAGCTCATCACCCATGGAAATGTCGTGATCGGGAATCTCTAAGACAGGCAAACCGATGTTGATGGCGTTGCGAAAGAAGATACGGGCAAAGTATCGGGCAATAACGGCCGAGACGCCGGCCGTTTGCAGCGCAACAGGCGCTTGTTCCCGTGAAGAACCACAGCCGAAATTATTGCCCGCTACAACAAAGTCGCCCGGTTTTAGGCGCTCCCGGAAGTCTGGATCCAGATCTTCCATCACGTGCGCCGCTAAGGCTGAAGCATCCAGGGTCTTGGTATACTTTCCCGGAATAATGCGATCTGTATCAATGTTATCACCATAGACGTGGGCTCGCCCGCGCAAAAGAAGTGTCATATTTTATTTTTATTTTATATTTATATGCTAATCTTTTACGGCGCTGCTCTTCGCGCTTGAACGGCAAAAAAGCTTACCGAGACAGTCGATTCACTACAGCAGCGGCACTCTCACAGGCGGCTTCAACGCCGTTGTTTTTCAGACCCAAATGCTCACCAGTGAAATGGATACGTCCTACAGGGTTACAAAGAGCTGGGAAAAAACGGTACGCCTGCCCTGGAGCGAGATGGAAGTAGGCGCCGCGAGCCCAGGGGTTTTTCCCCCAGGAGTGAATCTTAAGCACCTCCAATTGACCCTCAGAGGCTGGTCGCACAGTCTTCATGTAGTGCAGAAAGGCGTTGGCGACTTCCGAGTCAGTGCTTCGGTCTAAAGCAGCGGCTTGAGCGCCATTCACCCAACAAATCAGGCCTTGCTGACCATCTTGACCGCGGTTGAGGAAAAGGCGTCCAAATGGGCCATCCGTCCACATAGTGATAGGCAGTCCGTCTTCCTCCCAGAAGGGACGTCGAAAAGCCACGTGCAGCTGGGTAATGCGCGTGTAGGGCAAGTGCTTCGCAGCATCTTGATACACTGAGGGCAACCCATGGGTAAAGTGAATCTCTCCCAGCACCGACATGGGTACGGATACTACGACATGACGGGCCTGATACTGGGAGCGGTCGGCACAGCGCACACTGACACGGCGTCCTCTGTCGTGGATGCGTACTACGCTTTTGCCAAGCTCAACCGCTTTCCGCAGGCGAGCCGCCACTGCTTCCGGCAACCGCTGGCTGCCGCCCTGAACACGCAACACCTTGCGGCTGCCTCCC
This sequence comes from Saprospiraceae bacterium, assembly GCA_025055285.1. Classification (GTDB taxonomy): domain Bacteria; phylum Bacteroidota; class Bacteroidia; order Chitinophagales; family Saprospiraceae; genus M3007. The sequence continues at coordinate 85,895 of JANWXM010000003.1, read as the reverse complement.
TTCTGACGAAAAGTGAGGGAGCGAAAGAAGTGTAAAGCCGACGTCGTACTTAAGTCGTTCGTGTTTGCATTGGCTCCGATGAGGCGAATGGCCTCCTCTGAAACGCCGCAACGACGCAGCAGCGCTGACACAGCGATGTCGAAATCGGAAAAGCGAGGGTCGTACCAATCTTCCGTCTTTTGAAGCGGATTCAAGGGAGTGAGCAAAGCCGACTCCAAAGCAGCGGGAACATGTCTTTTTTCATTCTCGGCCAGCAGATTATGCGGAGAAGAAGGCCAATCTTTGTCCAAAATTTTCTGTCCACGCACGACATAAAGGGTAGGCGTACGCCGAGGATCTTCACCCTGAGGTTCTACGACAGATACCCCTGTCTTTTCCGCCAGGTCTAAGAAAAGCCGATAGCCATTGCCGATTTCAGTACCACCTGCCTCGGGTTTCCAAGGCAAATCGTATAGCGTATGCAGGCGTCCGCCAATCCGTTGCGATGCCTCTAGCACGCGCACCGTCATACCCCTTTCTTGCAGCATGTAAGCCGTATAAAGGCCCGAAATGCCTGCACCTATGACCAGTACATCAGTGGTCTCTTCTGCTGCAAACGCATAGCGGCCTAACAACAAACTGCCGCATGCCATGGATGTTTGGCGAAGAAATGCACGTCTGTTCATAAAAGTCTTCTAATCAACAAAATCCAGATTTTTGTAGAAAGTCTCCTCCAATTGGGTGAATGCCCAGAAGGCCAGAGCTAACGAGCAAAAGCCCGTGATAGCGGCCGCAGGCGCCGCTCCAACGGCAGGAGTAAGCGCACTAAAGAGCAGAGACTGCGGAATTACTGAGGCCCTTAACAGGTTGAGCGCAGAGGTCGTTACTGTTGAACGAATATTGGTACCAAACATCTCTGCTGCATTTGTCAAGAGCACAATGGTGTAACCAACGCTTACTCCCATCAAGAGGAACAGCACGTAGTATAATTGCAGCGATAGCCGGCCGATGGTGAAATAAGCTACAGTAAGGAGAGAAAAAGCGCACAGGTATAGTAAAATAGCGCGCTTTCGGCTTCGCAGCCACTGACTTACCAACCCACACGACAAATCGCCAAACGTAAACCCTAGAAAAAACAGGGAGAACACCGTAGCCACAGAAGGAATCTGGCTCATGCCCATATTGCGGGCAATTTCTGGCGTAAAAGTCATAACAATGCCATTGACGAACCAGCCCGGGAAGCCCATGAGGATCACGGCCACATATCGCCTTAAATGATAGGGATTGTTTACGAGAATGGCTAAATTGCCTCGCGTAGAAGACTGTTGGGTTTTCTTCATTGCCTCAAAAAGGCCACTTTCCAATACGCCTAGCCTTAAGAAGAGCAGCGCAAAACCCATCAGGCCGCCCAATTGGTATGTGAACTGCCACGAATAATGCCCGCCGACCCAGGCACCCAACAGCGCCCCTAACATTCCACAGGAACCAATGATAGCCGGCCCTATGCCGCGCTTGTGTTGCGGCATTTGCTCGCTAACCAACGTGATACCCGCGCCTAGCTCGCCCGATAGACCAATACCTGCCAAAAAACGCAGCGCTAAAAAAACTGGATAATTGGGGGCATAAGCAGTGGCTAGCGTAGTGATGGAATATAGGAAAATAGAGCTAAACAATACCGAAAGCCGTCCGCGCTTGTCTCCTAAAATGCCCCATACGAAACCACCAATTAGCATGCCCAGCATTTGAACGTTGAGCAGCCACACGCCCTTAGAGAGCAACTCATCTTCGGGAACTCCTATGCCGAGCAAACTGCTTTGGCGCACCACACTGACGATGATGATATCGTACAAGTCCACGAAAAAGCCGAGCGAAGCGGCTACAATGCCTATCACGTAGGAGGACGGCTTCATGACACAGACAACCGGCTTGGCAATTTATACAAGGCACCAGAAAGCACTGCGTCTGTTAAAGACGCGACTTCATGACTTATGGCAGCTACCTTTTCGAGATCGATACCCGTTTCCACGCCCATTTGGTGAAAGAAGTGCACGGTATCTTCTGTTGCGATGTTGCCTGTTGCACCTGGAATAAATGGACAGCCGCCTAGTCCACCAAAGGCTGTATCGAATTGGCGTACTCCTGCCTCGTAGGCAGCAAAGAGGTTGGCCAAACCCTTGTTTTCCGTATTGTGTAAGTGCAGCGCTAAGGGCACTGAGCCGCATAGTTCGAGGGCGCGCTCGACGATGTGGCGCACCTGGACGGGATGAGCCATACCCGTAGAGTCAGCCAGAGCAATTTCATCTGCCCCGGCGTCTAGGTGATGTTTGATCAAATCCCATACGCGTTCGGCAGGGATAGCGCCCTCATAGCGACACCCAAAGGCGCACTGAATGCCTCCTCGCACACGTATACCTTGCGCGCGCGCCAGACGCACATTGTGGCGAAAGTCGGCTTTAGCTTCCTCTAGGGTCATGCGCGTATTTCGTTGGCTGTGGGTGTCGCTAGCGGATAGGGAAATGGCCAAATGCTGTACTCCCGCGTTTATGGCCCGCTCTACGCCTTTCTGATTGAGCACTAAGGCAGAATAAACTACGCCAGGCTGCTTGTCTAAGCATTCAAAAAGCGCTTCTGCGTCCGCCATCTGCGGCACTAAGCGCGGGTGCACAAATGACGCCACCTGGATGCGGCGCAAACCGGCATTAACCAGTCGTCTTATCCACTCTAACTTTTTCTCCGTAGGGATAATTGTGCGCACCGTCTGTAGGCCGTCGCGCAACCCTTGTTCTTCTAAAACCACTTCGGGCATCGTCATTGCGCTATACTTTGAAAAACTTCAACTGGAAAGCCGTTAGGAGCAAGAAGCGTCATGGTCTCAATAAGGCCTAGTACAGGGCTCTTTACCCGTACACGCGGATGCAATATGGGCGTGCGAGCAGCTTTTGCGCGTCGCTCTATTTCGTCTAATTGTCGAGTTTCAAATGTCCACATGCCTATGCCGCGATAGGGCAAGCGCGGTGGATTAGCCGATGGCTTTTCGCGCTCGTCCTCGAAGTCCAAGAAGAGCAATTGTCCACTGCGCGCTCCCTGTGGATAAACGATGGAAAATCGAAAGGGCACACCCTCTGGCAGGCCAAGCGCCGACCCTGAGGAGGAGCGCCACTGGCGGTCGGAGCGCAATTCGAGGCCTAAAACGCCGGTGTAGAATGCCAGCACTTCATCAGCGCGATGCACTACTTGGGCTGAGTAGCCGGGCCCGCCAAGGCCAGTAATTGAGTCTACTGGGCCCAGTTGGCGCATGCCGCCACCGCGCGTAATGCCCACAGCATGAGTATAGTCTGGGGCTTTAAAAATAGTTTCGTAGATGGGATAACGCGTTCCATTGGGCCGTGGAATTTCGTTGGAGTCCAAAGGAGCGAGCGACCCAAAGCCTAAGCGGCGCAGATGCGCGTCTAACTTTCGCTGGTCGAGGTTGGGAAAACCGATGGAGAGCGGGCCTAGTTCCAGCGGATCGTGGTTGGCATGAATAGCCGGCACAGGCTTGTCAAAAACCAACACGCGAAGCTCAATTTCGCCTTTTATTTCGGGTCGGTGCAGCCGATACTGGCGCCACGATAGTGTATCGGGGATTCCCCACAACCGACGGTAAAGGCGCCGCTCTCTGCGACTCATAGGGCGTGGCCCTTCCAGGGTCATTCCCATACCCTGAACGTAAAAGAGTTGAATACTATCCAAGGAATTGGTAGACAGCGAGATTTCAGCTAGACGCAGGGTAAGTGCCTCTTCTGGTTTCGAGCACGGAGCGAGCCAATCCTGTTCTATCCAGCGCGAGTCGTTTGGTGGCAATTGTTGCGCTTTTATTGCATAAAGAGCCGCGCCAAACCACAGGATGCTAAGCCCTGCGCAGCGCAGAAAAGAGTAAAGCATCCCTTCTTTATTGCTTCTTGCCTTTAATTTTCTTAAAATACGTCCAACTCGTCTCATTAGGAGTTTGGAAGGTATCGGGGGCATGGGCAAATTCTGGGTGATGCTGCATAACGTAGTCGCGCATTTGCTTGGGAAGCTGTTCCCATGCATTGGGGCCGACAATCTTATAGCCTCGGCATTGATAAACGAGGTTTCCTGGCCGTTGTCCCATGCGCATCCACGGCAGGAAAGGTCCTACCCGAGTCCAAGCCACTTCAACGGGCATGGTCGTAGTTGAGGAGCGGTTCAAGTCCTTTTGAGAAAAGAAAAATTGAAACAGCTCGGCCGCCTCGTAAGTATCCGAAGCGGAATTTTCGGGAAACTCTGCTATTTTTAAGGGAGAGGGATAGTGCAAGAAAACATCGGTGTACATGACGATTCGGTCGCCCACTTGTTGGAAGGGTACACCCCATGTTCCTCGCTCCGATTGGAGCATAAATCTCTGGTTGACTGGGTCATTCCACACTTGAACAACCTCACAAGTGTCCTTTATCCAGGGATTATACCATTTTTCGAGAATTTGGCCGGTTTTCAGATCTTTGTAGAAACCCACTTCGCGGGTAAGAAGGTGATAACCACCTTCGACTTTTTTCATTTTGCCTACGTTGTACATTTCGAAGCCCATGAGGGGTACGTCGCGCTCGCCAGGGATAAATGAATAGATGATGCCCGAAGCATAGAAGAAAACTTCTTCTTTTTCATCTGTAGACCCTCGCACCTTGACGAAGGCCGTCAAATTGTCCTCGGGCTTGGATAGATCGAGCGTGGAAGTAGGTTGCGATGTTGCAGGGGTTGCTCGTTGAGCGCTGTTGCACGCGAACATCGTTAAGCCGAGCAAAATGGGCATGAATAATTTGTACTGCATAGACAGAATGCGCACTTTTAAAAGAGAGGCAGCCATCGGCAGAGACTTTTTCGATGCCGACGGCTGCCTGCGTTAATTGCTTTAGAAGCGATATTCTATGGTAAAGAGGAAGCGGCGCGGTTGAGCAGGAATACCTGTAAAGAAGGTATTGTTCGGGTCTACGGTGCCTGCGGCTATGCGTTGACGCAAGACGAGGGCGCTGTCGTTGTCGAGTATATACAGGGCGCGCAGCGCCTCTTGACGGTTGAGCAGGTTTTTACCCAAGACCCCTGCGCGTAGCGAGCCGATGCCTTTGATAGGCAGTTTGAACAGAATGCCGGCGTTTACCAGAATGAAGTCTTCCATTTTGAAGACATTGGTGGCATCGGCGTAGATAGTGCCATTCCACGTGCCGTTTAGGTTGACGTTAAGGAACTTATGATCGTAGTTTGCTGTAAAGTTAAAGATGTGGGCAGGAACCGTAGGCAGTTGCTTTCCGCGCAGGTCAATAGAGTAGATTTTTACGGTGTCGTTCAGGATACCTTCAAAGTTCACCTTATTGCCAAAGAGCGGCCCATCTACGTTCAAGTTGGGCTTTCTAGCAGCATTGAGGGAAACAGGGATTTTGAAATCCACGAAGGTTCCCTTTTGAAGGGTATAAGAGGCTTGAACAAGCAATCCTCTCACGGCGCGCGGTGCGTAGGTGAGGCCAATTTCTGCGCCGAGAATTCGGTTGGTACCCAGCGGTCTGACAGTTGCAACAGCGCCTTCGTAGATGGTAGCAAGCCGATTGTTAATGCGCGTATGGAACAGGGCAATGTCAGCGCTTAGGTCGCCAATGCCAGTGCGATAGCCCGCTTCGACGTTGTAGACGATTTCATTTTTGGCGATGCGCGGGTTAGTATTCAAGGAGGTAGGACGCGCAGGTGAGTAAGCGTCGTAGTCGGGCATGCGATAAGCGCGCACGACACTTCCGTAGACGGCCGAACGGCCTGAGAGGAGGTAATTTGCACCTATTGAGGCACTCCAGTCGGAGTGTTTTTCGTCGCGATTAACGTTGGGTGTAGGCGGATTTGTGGTGTAGAAGCCTTTAATGTTCATGTCAATTTGGTCGTAACGAACACCGGCATTCACTTTCAAGCGCTCGCCGAATTTTATTTCATCGCCAAAGAAGACAGCGGCCACCGTAACGTCGTATTCATCAATGCGCGCTTGGCTGCCTGTAGAAGGAGCAGGTAAGGTAGGCGAAGGACCGAAACGGCGGAAGGTGAGGTTATTCCTATCAGCGTTGCTCCAGCCTGCTAAAGTGTAGGTTGTTGGCGTGTAGAAGCCATCGGTGTAGAAACCTCCGAGAGTAAGGCGATGACTCATAAAATTGCCCTCGAAGGCCTTTGTAATGCGCAACTCATTCATGAGTTCGGTATCGTTGCCATCGCCATCCACCAGGACGCGTGTTTGGCCAAAGGGAACATCACGATAAGTGGCAGATACCCCGAGGTTAAACTTTGTACCGTGGTCGTAATTTTGGTAACGGAAGAGGTTGACGATCGTCCAACCACCGCCTAATTCTAAGTTAACTTCGACGCCTGCGTTGCCGCCGCGAGCGTAGTTTCCTTCTTCGTGAGATTTGCGAATGCTACGCCTTTCTTGTTGGCCCTGCTTGTTGGTAACAGTATAAAAAATAGTATCCAGCGCCTGGTGGTAGTACGAGTCCGTTATTTTCCAGCCGGGCTTGGGCAGGTGATCGCTGACGCGGAAAGGAATATCTATGTTATTCTGGATGGTAATGTCCATGAGCTGGCCATATACCCGGATACGGCCTAGACGCTTAGGTAGAAAATAATCGAAGTTTGCTCGAAATTGATAGCCCTTGTCAGGTGCACCTAAATCGCGAAAGCCATTGTCTCTCAGGTAAAAACCACCTATATTAAACCGCAGGTTTTTTGCCTTTCCAATAGGGCCATTGACGTTGACTTCAGTTTTAAAGTCCATGCCGCGCTGAGCGGGCGTATTGTCGTTGTAAAACGTCTGACGGACGGTGGCACTTAATTTTGTTCCACCGGTACGTGTAATGATGTTCACTACGCCGGCAGCAGCAGCGCGCCCGAAGAGTGTAGCAGCGTTGCCGCGGACGATCTCAATACGCTCCACGTTGGGGTCCATGCCAAAGGCAAAATCCGGTGGGCGCGAGGTAGAGGCCAGGGCAGGCAGACCATCGAGCATGATACTGGTATACACCAACCCATTGCCCGTACCATCGGGAAAGCCGCGCGTAAAGATGGCACCCCGGAAGCGCCCTTGCGCGAAGGAGGAGTATACACCAGGCGTTCCAAAGACAGCTTCTGCGACTCCTTCCGGCCGAGCCGCCTCTAACTGACGCGGACTGAGCGTCGTTATGGCTGTGATTGCCTCGATCTTTCGAACTGGTACACGCGTCGTGGAAACTACCACGTCAGACAGAGAACTTAAGTCTTCTTCCATTACAATGCGCATAGGGCCACCTACTGTGACGGCTACTTCTTGACGGACATAGCCCGTGTACGTGATGACCAAAACAGCACCATTACTGCTCACAGATAAGGAAAATTCCCCATTCGCGTTGGAGATCGTTCCGTTGCGGGTCCCTTTCTCTAGAATGGTTGCTCCAGGAAGTGGACTACCGTCCGATGCAGAAACTATCGAACCACTCACAGTAACTTGTGCTCTTCCAAAGGCGCTTAACATCGCCAACGAGCACGCCAAAGCCAGACGTAAAACAAAAGTAGAGTTGAGCATAACTACACGTTTTTTATTTGGAAAAAACTTTTGCACACTACTCAGAATAAAATTCTGAAGCACTCCATTCAACCCTCCGAATGGAACACATATTCGGGTTAAAACCGACTACCGTAATTTTTTGGCGAAGTTATTTTGATTAACTGAGTTAATTTTATTTTTGCCTCGAAAAAATTTTTCTACATGGAACTACGACTTTTTCCTAAGCACACAGGTATCTGGGAAGGCACCTATATCCGCATTGATGCTCAGGGTAATATGACCGATCGGTGGAAGAGTCGCTTAACTATTCGACTCTTCGACAGAAACAAGTATCACCAGGTCAACCAATATTTTTGGGACGACGGCTATTCAGAATGCCACGACTTTGGCGTGTGCCAGTTCAACGAAGAAGGCCTTCTTGTTTTCGACACTCCGCGCATTAAAGGCTACGCCTGGGAAACCCGCGACTCTGTTTGCCTCGTTTGGACGTACCTCAATCGCCCTGGCTCTAAGCTATTTGAAATGATCGACCTTATCGGCGACGGTACGCACCGCATCCGCAACTGGCGCTGGTCAGAGGGCGACGAATTTCAAGGCATTACCATGATCGAGGAACGGCGTGTAGCAACGCAAGAGGAAATTGATCCGAAGTTCTGGGAAGAACTGCCGAAATTACGTACTACAGGTCCCTCGCGGAGCGACCATTGAAAGCTCCTCCTACACGCAGAACAAAGACAATCTCTCCGCCATGCCAGGCATGACGATTACAGAAAAGATCATTGCACGCAACAGCGGCCGCAAACGCGTAACACCCGGCGAGCTCGTATGGGCTAACGTGCACACCGTAATGACGATGGACTACTTGGGTGCCCAAACGTTTGCTAAGCTGCACGAATTGGGGGTCCGAGAGGTCTTTGACCGCCGGCGGGTCATCTGTGTATCAGACCATTTGGTGCCGCCGCCAAATGAAAAGTTTGCTACCATGCTCAACGAATGGCGGCGCTTGGTGCGCGAGCACCACATCGTCCACTTCTACGATTTGGGCAATCAGGGCATAGCACACCAGATCATGGTAGAAAAGGGCCATGTCCTTCCTGGCACCATTAGCATCGGCACCGATAGCCATGCCAATACCTACGGTGCCGTGGGCGCTCTAGGCAATGCCGTAGGCGTCACGGATGCAGCCGTGGCGATGGCCATAGGCAAATGCTGGCTGCGCGTGCCGGAAAGCGTTCAATTCATCGTTCGCGGCGAGTGGCACCCTTACGTAATGGCTAAAGACCTAAGCCTATACGTCATGGGCATGATGCGCTGGAATGGACACCTTATATACAAGGCGATTGAATACACGGGTGAGGGTATTGCTCGCTTGGATATGGCTGGGCGTATGACCCTGTGTAACATGACAGTAGACTTGGGCGCTAAAAATGGCATTATCGCTCCAGATAACGTTACGCGCAAATACTTACGCGGCCGAACTACCGAGCGATACGTCGCCTTGCAGAGCGACCCCGATGCCAACTACGAACAAGTCTATGAGCTCGACCTTAACAAAATCGGCCCTATGGTAGCCCGACCTCACCGGCTAGACGACGTGGTGCCTATTGAGGAAGTAGAAGGTATCCCGTTCAACAAGGCCTTCGTAGGTACCTGTACCAACGGGCGAGTGGAGGATCTAGCCATCATGGCCCGAATCTTAAAGGGAAAACGTATTCATCCCGATGTCAACATGCTCGTTGTACCTGCCAGCCAAAGTGTGTATCTGGAGGCTATGAAAAAGGGCTATCTGGCCACCCTAGTTGAGGCAGGAGCGGCTATCGATACACCCTCTTGTGCTGCCTGTGCAGGCATCCATACAGGTGTAGCAGGCGACGGCGATGTTATCCTAAGTGCCGGCAATCGCAACATGCAAGGCCGCATGGGCAGCAAGAAGGCCGAAATTTACTTGTCTAGTCCTGCTGTGGTTGCAGCCAGTGCACTGTACGGCAAAATTACTGACCCGCGTAGGCTGTCTCTATCGTAAAAACATGTTTGAGTGACACATGAAAATCACAGGAAAATGTTGGGTTGCCTCAGGCTACGTTATGGCCTACGACATTATTACCCAGCCGTTTTGGACTTCGCCAATTGACCTTAAGGAAAATGCTCGCTGGGTAATGGCTGGCGTATCCGAGGAATTCAACCGCGAAAATGGCTTTGCCAGTCAGGGATATACTTTTATCGTCGCCGGACACAACTTCGCCGGTGGTGGCAAAAGCATCGAACACGTCATCACGGGCCTGATGGGAGCCGGCATCAAAGCTGTCTTTGCCGATAGTTTCGCGCGCCTTCAATTCCGAAACGCCATCAACTACGGCTTGCCTTTTGTGACGTGTAAAGACATAGCCAAGGGCTGCCACACAGGTGACCAATTAGAGTGGGATAGCGAAACTGGCGTAATTCGAAATTTAACTAATGGGAAAGTCTTTCAGGCTGTGCCTCTCGCACCTTTTGTTATTGAAATAGCCCAAGCAGGAGGATTGATGAATTTCATCCGAAAACGCATCGCTGAGGGAACGATTTCTGACCTACACTAAATGCCCGATTGTCTTATGAGGGAAAATCTGCTCAAAAAGCGCTTGCTGCACCGAGAACCCTGTTATGGTGTAATATCGCCTACCACCGACCCAATTGTATGTGAATATGTTGGACTTTCGGGCTTTCACTTTTATGTTATCGACGCTGAACACGGCTTTCCTAACCCTTCTGAGGTGCAGCACATGGTACGCGCCCTAGAAGGGATAGGCTGCACGCCGCTGGCTCGAGTAGGTGATTTAAACGAAAAACTCATCCTTCAGTACCTAGATAGTGGTGTATTGGGCATCGTAATGCCCGGCTGTTCTTCGGCCGACGAGGTACGTCGCCTCGTAGCCGCTGTTAAATACCCTCCTTTGGGAAAGCGCGGGCTAGGACCCGTGCGCGCAGCCGAATACATGATGAAAATGCCTCAGGCGGAATATGTTCGCTTCGCCAACGAGCAAACTTTGGTACTGCCTCAAATCGAGGACCTACAAGCAGTAGAAAATCTCGACCGCATGCTCGAGGTCGAAGGCGTGGATGGCTTCGTTGTCGGTCCTCGCGACCTTGCCCTAGCCATGGGCTTCTACGATGGCCCAGCTCATCCTCAGGTTCAGCAACTCATGAGCGAAGTTTTTGACAAAATTCAGGCAGCGGGCAAGATTGCTGGTACTGTGGCTGCTACTGCCGAACAAGCGCAAAAACTCATCCAACGCGGTGTTCACTTCATTCTCAATTCAGTTCAGGGCCTCATTGCTGCTGGCGCTCGCGCCTTCTTAAACTCATAAAAGCATGTCGTGATACGTTCGCCAATCTTTAACTCTCTATCTGTCAATATATTGTGTTCGCTATGCCTACCTTGATTGTTCTTTTCAACTTAAAAGACAAAGATTCGGCCGTACAACAGTACGAAGAATGGGCAAAAACAGTAGATGTGCCTACGGTAAAGCGACTGGGCTCTGTAGACGACTTCCGCCTCTTCCGATGCGGTCATCTACTAGGTACCCAGACGCCTGCGCCTTATCAGTACTGTGAGGTCATCGAGGTTAACAACCTAGAGGGTCTCTTTGCTGACATTGCCACCGATACAATGAAACAAGTGGCTGCTCAATTTCAGGCATTTGCTGACAATCCCTTGTTTATCGTTGCCGAACAGATTGCCTAGGTTAAAACCTGAACAAACGCATTGCCTATGTATAATTTGCAAGGAAAAGTAGCCATCGTTACGGGCAGTGGGCGCCACAAAGGCATCGGTGAAGCCATCGTGCTGCGCTTAGCGGCAGAGGGCTGTCGCGTTGTGGTCAGCGACATAGGCGAGCCCAAAGGCGAGGAATTTGCCGCAGAGCACATCGGTACGACAACGGAGATGGAAGAAGTGGCTGAGGCCGCTCGAAAGTTGGGCGCCCAAGTCATTACCGTAGTTTGCGATGTGCGCAGCGAAGCGCAAGTAGAGCACCTAATGGCGCGCACGGTAGAGGCTTTTGGCGCAATAGACATCTTGGTCAACAACGCCGGTGTAGGTTATCTCATGGAACCGTTCCCCGAATTCAAGGAGAGCAGTTGGGATGCCGTTCTTGACGTCAACCTCAAGGGAGCTTTCCTCTGTTCGAAGCATGCTGTGCGCCAGATGATTCGCCAGGGAACGGGCGGTGTGATCATCAATATCGCAAGTCAGGCGGCAAAGTCGGGATTCCCCTATGCTGCTGCCTATACGGCTTCTAAGCACGGCTTAGTGGGCCTTACGCGTTCTAATGCGGTAGAGCTAGGCAAATACAAAATTCGCGTCAATGCCATTTGCCCAAACCACATTACTACAGGGCTGGGCCATTGGCAAAATCAGTTTTTTAGCGAAAAATTTGGCCTCGACTACGACACCTACCTTCAAGGCATCCGCGACCGCAATCCTCTGGGCCGCACAGGCATGGTCGAGGATATCGCTAATGCAGTGGCTTTTTTAGCCTCCGACCAAGCGAGCTATATCACGGGTGAAGCTATGAACGTAAGCGGTGGTGAGGAGTACCATTAAAATGGCGACTTTCCGATGAAATTAGGAATTGACATTGGAGGCACCTTTACCGACCTGGTCTTATTGGATGAGAGGAGTGGTGACATAACCCTTGGAAAGACGCTAACTACTTATCCGGATCCGTTGGAGGGAATTCTTCACGGCGTGGAGCAAATGGAGCAAAACAGCGGCGTGCCGCTGTCGGAAGTAGAGGTCATCGTACATGGCACCACGTTGGTCACCAATGCGGTCATTGAGCGCAAAGGCGCTCGTACAGCCCTTCTAACTACGAAGGGTTTTGAAGACGTCCTAGAGATTGGCCGCGAGATGCGCTACGACATTTACGATTTATTTTTGACCATGCCCAAGCCCTTAGTGCCGCGCTCTTTGCGCATTGGCATTCGCCAACGTATAGACAAAGACGGGCGGGTGCTGGAGCCTTTGGACTTGGCTCAAGTAGCCGAGGTTGCCGACCGCCTGATGCGCCGCGGCGTGCAAAGCGTAGCGGTTTCGTTTCTGCATTCCTTTGCTAATGCCGAGCATGAGCGTGCAGTGGGTGAATTCCTGCGCCAAAAGTATCCTCATCTCACCGTCTCGCTCAGTTCGGAAGTATTACCTGAAATTCGAGAATACGAGCGCACGTCGGCTACCGTGATGAATGCCTACGTGCAGCCTATTGCACATACATACGCCCATCGACTCAAGGAAGCGCTCGAAAGGCGAGGCTTTGGCGGCGAGATCCTCATCATGAATTCCGCAGGCCGCCTCACTACGTTAGAGGAGGCCCGTCGCTTTCCGGTGCAGCTGTTAGAGAGTGGCCCTGCTGGTGGCATAATGGCAGGCGTGTTCTTTCAAAGACAATTGAATGAGGGGGGGATGGAGGTCTCCCACTTGTTAACTTTTGACATGGGCGGCACCACTGCCAAAGCCTCTGTGATTAGGCACGGTCAGCCCGAGATCACACACCACTTTGAAGCGGCGCGCGAACGACGCTTTAAGAAAGGTAGCGGCTTACCCGTGCGCATTCCGGTAATTGACATGATTGAAATTGGCGCAGGGGGCGGAAGCATAGCCCGGCTAGATTCTCTAGGCTTGCTCACCGTGGGGCCCGACAGCGCCGCTTCGCAGCCGGGTCCAGCTTGCTATGGCCGCGGAGGTCAGTTTCCCACGGTTACCGATGCAGACTTAGTCCTTGGCCTGCTCAATGAACACTATTTCTTGGGCGGCGCCATGACGTTGCGGCGCGACTTAGCTGAGGAGGCTATCGAAAAGCACATCGCTCGCCCGTTAGGCATTCGACTAGAGGAGGCGGCCTGGGGCATTCACCGCGTCGTCAATGAGAATATGGCGAATGCTGCTCGTGTCCATATTTTGGAGAAAGGCTTCGACCCTCGATCCTTTACCATGTTGGCCTTTGGCGGCGCTGGGCCAGTACACGCTTTTGCTGTGGCGCGCTTGTTGGGTTTGTCGCGGCTCATCGTTCCGAGAGCTGCTGGAGTCCTGAGCGCGCTGGGCTTCCTGGTAAGCCCGCTTGCCAGTGAGGCTACCTTCAGTTACATCTCGCCACTCGAGCACCTGGATTGGCCTCGTCTCAATGCCCGCCTAAACGAGCTAGAGAAAAGTAGGCGCCAGTTCCTTCAAGAGGCCGGGGTTGAGCCGCAAGAAATTCACGTGCGCCGCATAGCAGAAATGCGCTACGCTGGACAAGGGCATGAAATTACGGTGCGTTTACCAGCGGGAACACTTTCGCCGGCGTCCGTGTCAGAGATTGCTCGCAATTTTGAGGAGGAATATGCATTGCGCTACGGCCATGTGCTGCCCCACATGCCTATTGAGTCTGTAACCTGGCGCGTAGTAGTTAGCGGCCCGTCGCCTCAGTTTGCCCTCCATCAGCGCGTCGAAAAGTCTTTGAGCCCAACACCTCATAAGGGTCAGCGCCTCGTCTTCTTAGGAAACGGTTGGGAAGAAGTGCCCGTGTTCGACCGGTATGCCTTGCCCGAAGCTCAGCGCTTCCAAGGGCCGTGTATCTTGGAAGAGAGAGAAAGCACAACGGTCGTAGGACATAAGGCTACCGTTTGGCGCGATTGTTTCGACAACCTCATTATCGAAATGTGCTAATAACATAATTATGAATCGTCCCTTGCTTTTTCATAAACGGTGCGGCATGAGCCCGCGGTCTTTCGCGATGGTCATAGCGCTTACCCTCCTCTTGCAAGGGTGGGCCTGTCAAACCGCGCAACGTCCTTCTAGTGCGCCTACTTCCGATGCTAGCGGGCTGCTGTTCAAGCGCGTCACTCTTCTCGTGTCGAACTTAGAGCGCTCTCTCGGGATTTACCGCGACATCTTAGGGTTCACGCTGAATGCTCCCGTCTCAGAATCCTCGCCCGACTCTTACTCTTATCCAGTCTTTCGAATTCCAAAGGAAGGGAAAATTCGTTTTGTCTCGTTAGACACTAAGACTCAAGAGCGCACGCTCGCCCTGACAGAGGTGACGGGAATTCCCTTGCCCAAACCCAGCCAGCCGCTGATGAGCGCTGCAGTCATCCGCGTGCCCGACTTAGCCAATACCATTCAGAAAATCAAAGCGCTGGGCTTAGAAACTACTGAACCTAAAATTGCCCGTTCGGCCGACGGAAAATTCGCCTTTATCGAACAGGCTTTCGTAGATTACGATGGTCACCTCATTGTTTTGTACCAACTACTCCCGTAAAGGCTTATTACCTGCTCTCTAGACTGTGAAAATGCCACGTTATGACCGTTACACCACCTATTGCCGCGACACACGCCTCGCGCACCTTTGATGCCATAGAGCTGTCCATCTTATGGGCGCGACTTATCTCTCTCGTGGATGAAGCCGGTACTACGCTTCAGCGCACTGCTTTTTCTTCCGTTACGCGCGAAAGTGCTGATTTTGCCGTAGTGCTCATGGATACCCAAGGCCAATCGCTGGCGCAGAGTTCCGTTAGTGTACCGTCCTTTTTAGGCGTGTTGCCGTTTTTGGTCAAAGCGCTCTTGCAGGAATATTTTCCTCTCGACCAATGGCAGCCTGGTGATGTAGTTATTACCAACGACCCCTGGCTGTGTGCTGGTCATAAACCCGATATTGGCATTGTCTCGCCCATCTTCTACGGACAAACGGATAAGGGGCGTCCTCGACTTGTTGGCTTCATCGGCTGCATTGCCCATAGCCCCGACATTGGCGGCACGCTATGGGGAGCTAACGCCCGCGATTTTTACGAGGAAGGCCTTTACATACCTCCTATGAAATTGTTTGATGCAGGGCGGCGCAACGAGACCCTCTTTCGCCTAATAGAGACCAATGTGCGCACGCCTCAGCAGACAATTGGGGACATCATGGCGCAGGTGGCTGCTAATGAGCAGGGAATGCGCTCCCTTCAACGCCTGATGGAAGAGTATGATCTTCGAGAAATCGACACACTCGGCGCCCACATCATTGCTGCCTCCGAAAAGGCTATGCGCGATGCCATACGCCAGGCACCTGATGGCACTTATTGCGCCGAATATGAAGCCGATGGCGATGGCTTACATCAGCCTGTTTTGCTCAAGTGCACCCTAACCATACGCGATGATGAAATCTGGGTAGACTACACAGGCTCTTCTCCTGCGCATCCGCTGGCGATTAACGCAGCACTGAATTATGTCTTTGCTTATACGGCCTACCCCATCAAATGCGTCTTTAGCCCTGAGGTGCCCAACAACGAAGGCAGCTTTCGCCCTATTCACGTGTGGGCGCCAGAAGGAAGCCTCCTCAACGCGAAAAAGCCCGCTCCGTTGGGCGCGCGCAACGTCACGGGCAACTTGCTTTACGCCCCCGTGATGTTGGCCCTGAGCCAAGCCGTGCCTGACCGCGTCCAGGCAGACTGCGGAGCGGCCGTATGGGTCATGGTCTTAAGCGGACATCACGACGACGGTCGCGAATTTGTTGAATACCTCTTCCTGGCCGGTGGCTACGGCGGGCGCAAAGGTCTGCCCGGCGCTCCCACGCTGTGCTATCCTACCAACGTCGCCAACGTCCCAGTGGAAGTGTTTGAAAACGACGCTCCTGTCTTAGTCCTAGAAAAAAGACTCCTTCCGCGCAGCGGAGGCGCAGGTCAATATCCCGGAGGAGCGGGCCAACGCTTTGCCTACCGAAACATCGGTAAAAATCCAATACACATCAGCAATGTCACTGAAAAAATTCAGCATCAAGCGTATGGCCTTTTTGGCGGAGAGCCGGGGCGACGTGGGCGCCTATTCGTTCTGACTGCTCAGGGAAAACGGCGCTTTACTCCGCCTAAAGGGCACGACATCTTAAGGCCGGGCGAAACGCTGGTCATGGAATTGCCTGGCGGAGGGGGCTACGGCCCTCCTAGCCGCCGAAGACGTTCAAAAGTCAAAGTCGACGCTGACCTTTCCTCCAGTTCTCGTGCATATGACGGAGAATAAACGCATTGTGCTAGCTTCGCGACCTATGGGCATGCCTACAGCCGATAACTTTCGGCTGGAGCACGTTCCTGTGCCCTCACCTGGCCCAGAGGAGGTGTTAGTAAAGGTCGAAATGATTTCTATAGATCCGGCCATGCGCGGCTGGATGAACGAGGGAACTACCTATATCCGCGGAGTGATGCTAGGCGAAGTTATGCGGGCTTTTGCTGCAGGGCGCGTCGTTTATTCGCAGCATCCCGCAGTGGCTGAAGGCGATTATGTCAGTGGTTTGCTTGGCGTCCAAACTTATGCTATTGTACCAGCGGAGCAGTTAACCCGCCTCGACTTATCGCTTGGCCCACTTGAGTGGCATTTGGGTGTGTTGGGCATGCCAGGCATGACGGCATACTTTGGGCTGCTGGAGCGCGGAAAGCCCAAGGCTGGAGAAACGGTCTTTGTCACGGGTGCTGCCGGCATTGTGGGAGCTACGGCAGGTCAGATCGCCAAAATCAAAGGCTGTCGCGTCGTAGGTTCTGCTGGTTCCGATGAAAAATGCCGCTTTCTCGTCGAGGAATGCGGCTTTGACGGCGCTATTCAATATAAAACTGAAGACGTCGACCGCCGCTTGAAAGAGCTATGCCCCGAGGGAATTGACATTCTCTATGACAACGTCGGCGGCGACATCCTCGACGTTGGGCTGGCTCATTTAGCGCGCGGTGCTCGCGTTGTGATCTGCGGCGCCATTTCGCAGTACAACGAACCTCGCATGCGCGGCCCGAGCAACTACATGAAAATCGTTACTGCTCGCGCTACCCTTACAGGCATTATTGTCTTCGATTTTCAAGAGCAGTATCCAGAGGCAGTGCGCCAATTGGCCCAATGGCTAAACAGCGGCCAACTGCACACCCGAACAGATTTTGTCGAAGGCATCGAACATTTCTATCCTGCTTTAATGAAATTGTATACGGGAACAAATTTTGGAAAAGTAGTTTTAAAAGTTTAATATTTTATTTGGCTCCGCCTGCACCGACGAAGGTTGGACAAAAGCAGTAATTTGGCCATGAAAAAGCGATTTATTCAGTTGAGCACGGGCGAAGTCTTTTATCGCCACTGGGGAGGGGCCAATGACCGCCCACCAGTGCTGTTGCTCCATCCTTCGCCGCTGTCCTCTGCTTTTGTGGAGCCGCTAGGATACTATCTGGCCGACACCTTCGAAGTTTATGCGCTCGACATACCTGGTTACGGCCTCTCAGAGCCGCTGAAGCCACAGCCGCGTCGGATGGCTGACTACGTGCCTTTTTTACTTCACTTCATGAGAAAGAAGCGGCTCGACCGCGTATATCTCTACGGCACGGCAACGGGGTGCCAATTGGTCATTGCTTTTGCATTAGCTTTTCCAGAAAGGGTCGAGCGTTTAGTGGGCGAAAACGCCTGCCATTTTGAAGCTGCAGAGCGAGATGACCTTCTCGCAGCATATTTTCCTGACGTGAAACCTCAGCCTGATGGGGGCCACTTGCTTCGGATATGGGAGATGTGTTACAAGACGTGCATTGGTTTTCCATGGACGCGCGTTCCGAATAATTCCCTCCTACCAGAGGGTGTTTCGATAGAGCGGGTACAGGCCATGGTGCGCGATACTCTTCTAGCTGGAGAGCAATACCACGTCGCCTATCGAGCGGCTTTCGAGCATGAGCGGGCCGAGCATGTTCAAGCCTTGCGCGTGCCGGCAGTGTTTGTCCTTTGGCAACATAGTGTTGTCTTGCCCTATGCTGAACGGCTAGCTTCGTTTCCTATGCCGCCCAACGTGCGCTTTGTACGGTGTGCAGGCGGCATAGACGAGCGCTATCGGACGATTAAGCAAGCACTATGCGCATCGTAAAGGAGGTGTTTCTCCATGAAAAAGGAATGGGATGTGATCGTCGTGGGCGCTGGCGCAGCAGGAATGAGTTGCGCAATTGAGGCCGCTGGAAACGGCCTCGAGGTGTTAGTCGTCGAGCGTTCGGAGCGCTCAGGTGGTGCACTACACTGGTCGGGAGGTCATTTGAGCGCTGCCGGGTGTCGCCGACAGCGGCAAGCCGGCATAGAAGACACTCCTGAACAACATTTTGAAGACATCATGGAAATAAACGGTGGCACGGGTGATGTCGAGCTCATCCGACTTGCCGTCGAGGAGGCGCCGAAGACCGTAGATTGGCTGGAAGACAATGGTTTTGAGTTTGCTCCGGAGTGTCCGCGTATCATATACGGCCATGCACCTTACCGGATTGCGCGCACGGTGTACGGCCCGAAGAAGGGCCTGTCGGTATACGAGGTGCTCAAGCGCCAATGGGAAGCCCTAGTCCGAAAAAACCGCCTGAATGCCCTATTTTCTACACAAGTCGTAGACGTGCTGAGCTCCGCTCGGTCGGGTCGCTTTGACACAGTAGTCATTGAGTCGGCATCGGGTAGTTTTCAAGATCGCCTTTCGGCTCGACACATTGTCTTTGCCACAGGGGGCTACGGAGCTTCGCATACTTACTTCGCCCAGAAGCATCCTGACGTTCCTCTCGTAAGCGCAGCCTATCCTACGGCCGACGGCAAGGGCATAGCTATCCTCGAGCAGAAAGGCGCGGCCTTCCGCTTTGCTGAATACCATTTGCCTAGCCTTGGCGGCTTAGAAACGTCGCCCGGGAGCGGATTTACGGACTTCAACGATGCTTGGGCAATGGTGTTGACCAGTGTGTACCGGCCTCCCAGAGAGGTGTACCTGAACGCTAATGGGCGCCGTTTTATGGCTGAAGATGAGCCGAATGCCGATAGGCGCGAGCGCTGGGTGATGCAACAGCCTGGTTGGTTTTTTTGGGCTATTTTTGACCAGGCAGCCTTAGAAGAGCGTGCGGCAGACGGCACAGAGAGTCCGCTGCTCATCGGCTGGTCGCGTGAGCGCTTTTTGCGCCGTGCTCAAGAGGGCTCTGGCATTTACCAGGCAAATAGCCTCGTTGAACTGGCTCGAGCGTGTCAACTTCCTCCGCAGGTCGTTGAAGAGGAAATTGCTGCCTTCAATCAGGCCGTTGCGATTGGCAAAGACGAAAAATGGGGCCGGCAATACCTAAAAAACGCCGTCAAGCAACCGCCTTTCTACGCCGTCAAGATAAACGCCGCCGCTCTTGTGACTTTTGGCGGCATTCGCGTGAACACGCATTTTGAGGTACTCAATACTAGCGGAGAACCCTTGCCCGGATTGTATGCCATTGGCGAAATCTTGGGCTTGGGTGCTACTAGTGGCAATGCCTTTTGCAGTGGGATGGCCCTAACGCCGGCCATTAGTTTTGGCCGATTGCTCGGCCAAAACTTAGCCTTCCTCAAAAACGCCTAGAATTTTTCTGCGCTATGGACGTACTGAAAGATCTGCTCGTTCTGGACTGTACACATGCCGTTATGGGCCCTACGACCAGCCTCTTGCTGGCCGATATGGGCGCAGAAGTTATTCATGTCGAACCACCTGAAGGCGACCCTACGCGCCGACTGAAGGGATTTGGCACAGGATATTTCACATTTTTCAATCGAAACAAAAAAAGTTTGGCAATAGATCTCAAATCGGAAGATGGTCGCGCCTTTTTTCTGCGTTTGGCGCGCCATGCTGATGTAGTGGTGGAGAACTTCGGCCCTGGCACGATGGAGCGACTAGGACTAGGCTACGAGACACTTTCGGTGCAAAATTCACGTCTAATTTACTGTTCTCTAAAGGGTTTCATGCCAGGTCCATATGAGAAACGGCATGCGATGGACGAGGTCGTTCAGATGATGGGTGGCTTAGCCTACATGACAGGGCGGCCGGGAGATCCACTGCGCGCAGGTAGTTCAGTGGTAGATATCACAGGCGGCATGTTCGGCGTCATTGGTATTTTGCTTGCCCTGCTAGAGCGCCAGCAAACTGGACGAGGCAAGTTTGTACAGGCGTCGCTCTTTGAGACCACGGCTTTCCTCATGGGCCAACACATGGCCTACGGAGCTATTAGCCAAGAACCCGTGCCTCCTATGCCGGCGCGCGTCAGCGCCTGGAGCATTTATTCCATCTTTGAAACGGCCGACCAAGAGCGCGTGTTTGTGGGCGTCATCAGTGAAAAACACTGGGAAAGGCTCTGCCAATCTTTTGGTTGGACAGATTGGCTCCATGACCCTCGCCTGTCTACAAACAACCAGCGCATTGCTGAGCGCGAATGGTTCTTACCCGCTCTGCGTGAGCGCTTTGCCCAATTCACTAAAGCGCAAATCATAGAAAAATGCGAGGCTGCAGGAATTCCCTTTGCTCCTATCGCCCGGCCTGAAGATTTGTTCGACGACCCTCATCTGCGCCAGGGCCAAAATTTGCTCGAGGTGCGATTGCCCGATGGCCGCTTTGCTCCCTTGCCCAATTTGCCCCTGTTGTACGGCAACCAACGCGCGCAAAAACGCCTCGACCCACCAGAAATCGGAGAACACAACGAAGAAATCCGCAAACGTTTCGCCTGAACTCCCGAACTTTTCTCCTCATCCGTTAACGCCAGAAAAAGAAAAAGCAATGGACAATCACTTACTCATCACTAATGCCCGCGTCGTACGCCCACACGCACCTACCGTAGAGACGGCAGACATTCGCATCATTGAAGGCAAAATCATAGAAGTAGGCCCTAACTTACCTCGCTCAGCAGATGCCGAAATCTTCGACGCTAACGGTCTTCTCGCCTTTCCCGGCCTAACCGACGCACACATGCACACCGGCATCTACAACCCGCTCGACCAAGACGCACGCACCGAAAGCCGCGCCGCCGCCATGGGAGGCGTCACCAGTAGCCTCAACTACATCCGAACGGGACGCTACTACCTAAACAAAGGCGGCCCATACCGCGACTTTTTCCCAGAAGTCCTCCATCTCTCGCGCGAAAATTTTTACGTGGATTACGGCTACCACATCGCACCCATTCAGCACGACCACATCGATGAAATGGAGATGCTCATCGAGTTCTATGGTGTCACTTCGTTTAAAATCTTCATGTTTTATGGCGCATACGGCCTTCACGGAAAGGCCTCCAAAAGCAGCCAACACGAATTTCTCATGATACCTGAAAACGAACACTACGACATTGCTCACTTCGAGTTCATTATGCGCGGCATCCGAAAGGCCATGGACTCCTTTCCCGATAGAAGCGACATCATTAGCTTAAGCTTGCACTGTGAGACGCCGGAAATTATGCGCGCCTACACCGAAATTGTAGAACGCGAAGGCAAACTCAAGGGCCTGCGCGCCTATTCGGCCAGCCGCCCGCCTCATTCCGAAGGACTTGCCATCTTTATTGCCTCCTATCTAGCATATGAAACAGATTGCCTGAATATCAACCTGTTACATCTTAGCTCGCGCAAGGCCGTTGACGCTGCTCTCATGATGGCCCAAGTGTTCCCGCACATTAACTTCCGCCGCGAAGTAACTATTGGCCACTTGCTGCTCGACTACGACTCGCCTGCAGGAAATTATGCCAAAGTAAACCCGCCTATCCGTTCGCGCGAAGACGTCGAGTATTTGTGGCAATGCCTTCTGGAGCGAAAAATCGATTGGGTAGTTAGCGACCACGCCTGCTGCTCCCATGAATTCAAGCTAGACAAAAACGACCCAGACAACATCTTTTTAGCCAAATCGGGTTTCGGAGGAACAGAGTACTTGTTGTCAGGGCTTTTCTCTGAAGGTAGTAAGCGTGGTATGACTTACCAGCACATGGCCGAGCTGTTGTGTTGGAATCCCGCTCAACGCTTCGGCTTGCGCCGAAAAGGAGATATTGCTCCGGGCTACGACGGCGACATTGTGCTTTTCGACCCAAACGAGACCTTCACGGTGCGCGCTGCAGCGTCGGAAAGCGCTCAGGGATACACGCCTTTTGAAGGCATGACGCTCACGGGTCGCGTAAAACACACCTTCCTGCGCGGCATGCATATCTACAACAACGGCGTCATCCAAGGCCCACCGCGCGGCCAGTATCTCTGGCGTGTCTGAGGGCGTTTATAGATAAAAATTCCTGTAATAAAAACCACATTACTTTCAAAATAATAAATGCCTTACGCTATGAAACTCAATGATATTGTTATGGCTAGTGACAAGGCCAAAGGCGCTCGGCCCTATTTTTTTGACGATCCCATGACCGAAAGAGTCATGAATATCGCCATGGCTGTAGCTGCCGAAGTAGCCGTCTTGCGCGAACGCATAGACACCATCGAACGACTCCTAGAGGCAAAGGGCGTGCTTAAGCAGTCGGAAATTGAGGAATTCGTACCTACCGATGAACAAGCAGAAGAACGTCAGCTATGGCACGCACGCTATGCCTCGCGCATCCTGCGCATCGTCAAACAGGAATTCGATGCCGTTGCCTTCCCTGAAAACAACAAACCCATGCATCAAATTGCTAACGAAATCAATGAGATGTAGACAAATGATAAGACAATTCTGGAGCGCTGCGCTGGCGATATTCTGGGCCTGCAAGGGAGCAAATCCTCCGGAAAAACCCATTGCCGCCATCGAACTATTTAAACAATACATCACGGGCGACTTCGACAATCGCCAGCAGGTGGAGGCAGAGCGCGCTGCGGGAAAGCAAGTCCATCCTTTTGCTCGCCACATCAACCGAATCGCTGACCATCGCATCAAAAACGCCCCTCAGCGCCCAGGCTTTTGGCTCATTGAAGAAAGTTACTACGACATGCCCAATGGCACCCACAAAATTAACCACCACCTCTTCTTTTTCGAAGCAGTAGATGCTCGAACCGTGCGCCTGTATGCCTACCAGCTGCCTGATTACTTGCCCATGGAGCAACTAACTAATGACAACGCTAATTTACGCATTGACTACAACGATCTGCGTATCAGCCCACGCTTCAAACCCGCTGAATACACCTTCGACGGCAAAGAAACCTTCACCATTTACGCGCCCAACGACTGGGGGAACGGCATGCGCTTCACTCTTATTGAGAAATTCACCCCCGGCCGATTGGAAGTTATGGAACTGTTGGAAAAAGACGGTCAGCGACTCACACCCTATGACTCACCTATTATTTATTTAAAATCCAAATAAAAGTTTATTTTTTTATTTTATATAAAATTTAAAAATAAAAATGGATATGGGAGACAACAAGCAAGTAATGAGTGGATATTCACTTCCGCCGGTCTGGACGAAACTAAAGCAACATGCGGCATTTCCTCGTTTCACCCACGACGAGCGCGCGCGGTACAATTTCTTAGCGAACCTAAACCGCTACTTGGCTACGGTCATTGCGCCAGGAGTACAGGTGGCCTACGAGCAGCGAGTGGAGCCAGCCTTCAAGGCAGAGCATGGCCGTTCGTTTCAGAGCCGACACGAACTGCGCGATGCCATTAGCCGCGATCCTTACTATCAGCTTTGGGCTGCGCTACGCCGTTGCACGATGGAGATGCGCCAGCAAAACGGGCGCGCTGCAGTGCTGCGCCAAGCCGAGGAACTGGCTCAACGCGTCGAAAAACTCCTCGAAGGAAACGAAGCTATCCTGCGTCTGAAGCCAGGTTTTGTGGTGCCTGCTTACTTGCGCCACGTAGACAACCACCTGATGCCTGGCAGCTACCACACCGAGTACTTCGAGGGCGATGTATCGAATGCGGCAAATTACGACAGTGGACTGTTCGTAACCAGCGGTGGTATGTTGGGCAGCCTCACTGACGGCGGCGGGCGGGCTATCGCTAAATGGGTGCGCGAAAATTACCCTGACTTTAAACCAAAACGCATCTTAGACGTAGGCTGTGGCTTAGGGCACAATACTTTGCCTCTTGCCGAGGCCTTCCCGGAAGCGGAAGTTTGGGCCATAGATGCCGCTGCTCCTATGCTGCGATATGGCGCAGCCCGTACTATCGCTCTGGGCGTCAAGAACGTGCGCTTCGTCCAAATGGACGCCGAAGACATGAGCGAATTTCCGGATGGCTACTTCGACTGGGTACAAACCACAATGTTCCTACACGAAACAGGTGGGAAGGCCATCCACAAGATCTTTAGAGAAATCGGCCGAGTGTTGGCGCCTGGTGGCCTCACACTCCATATCGAACAGCCGCAATACACGCCGGAAATGAGCTACTTCGAACAGTTCATGCGCGACTGGGATGCCTACTACAACGCCGAGCCTTATTGGGGACATATGCACGACCTACAACCAGAAGACCTCCTTGAAGAGGCAGGCATTCCGCGGTCGCATTTTCTCCAGGTAGGCGTACGTGCTGTCAACGACCTGGACAACTCCAACGGAGTCCAGACGCGCGAAGACTACGGACGGTCGCCTATCTGGAATGTCTTTGGAGGGTGGAAACCTCGCTAATGTGCTCCAGAATGGCTATGCAAAACGCTCTAGAGACAGTTGCCAAGCACTATCAGGCCATTGTAAACAAAGACCTGCCAGGTATCTTAGACAAGTATTTTCCTTCGGAGGAAACTTACGTCATCCTGGAAGGGCCGCGCCTGACGACCATCGGCTTTGAAAAAATTAAGAAAGGGTGGGCTGACTTTTGCCAGTCTGCTATCGCCCTGCGAAGCATTGAGTGGTTGGAGGGTCCGTTTCATCAGCAAACGGAAACAATGGCCTGGGTAGCGGGCATTATTCGCTTGCACGTGACAGTCCTCGAGCAAAGTTTTGACAACATCTTCCGCGCCACATTTGTGCTCGTACCCGATGCAACTACTGGCCAATGGCGAATTCGACACGAACACGTCTCCGGAGCACTTCCTGACCCCTATGGCATCGGTGACTGGCTCAAGAAACAAGAGTAGAACGGGAAAGCGTCCCTTACACCGGGCAATTTTTTGCTATGAAACACGCGGGAAATCACCTCTTACGCGACAAGAAGAGATGACTATGCTGGTGCGCAACTTAGTCAAGCAAACGTTATTAGCGGTGGGCTGCCTTGCACCTGCGGCAAGCGCATTGGCCCAGACGGCAGCAGAGCGCTTCGCCCATTACCTCAGCGGCGAGTGGAACAATTTCCAACAGTGTTGGATGGAAAACACGCACACGGAAAGTCATCGCGTGTACACAGCCCACCCTCATCGACACGTCCATAGCGTATTCGCGCGCGACACTGGAGCGGGCCTATGGGTCTGGCGCATCGAACACTATGAGGGCAACCGGCGCCGCTTGCTGGCTCGATATCGCATGTACCTTCGCGAAAGTGCTAATGCTCGGCTTCAGACAGATTTTCAGCCGCTATATCCCGGCGATAGTCTGAGTCCCCGCGGGCTGCCCTCCTCCCTGGAATGGACGTTTGCCAACGATGCCTTCAGTGCGCAAGACCCTAACACCCGCTCCTCCTTCGTACTCAAAAGGGACACTTTCTTGTGGCTCGATCAAGGCTTATTTCAACACGCTGACCAGGAGCCTTACCGCCTGCTCAAATGTCGCTTCTTCCGAGGGTGGATTCAATACCCCATGGAGCACGTCCGGAAAGACAGCGTCTATTTTTATTCTGGCCTTGTCCTCCACGACCAAGGAGGTGCAGTCCAGTTGCGCTTTCCCGATGAAACTTTGGGCGAGTACACGGTAGAGCTGACTCAATTGGTCCATAGCCGCCGCATACCTATCCTGAAATTAGCCATCTATGCTGAACCGCCCGAGCAACTACACTGGAATAGCCGCGCTATTGCATACACGTGGGCCGATCCTGCAGCACGCCGTATTGGCATCAATCTTCGAAAGGTCGCTTCAGGTTGGACGCTCATCAGCAGCGAGTGAATTATGCACAAAGAGAAATACCCTGTCCGCAATCCACGCACTGGCGTGATAGACTATTTCTTCGACTTGCCTGAAGCTGCTCAAGTTCAGCAGCTGGTCGAGCGACTACGACAACATCAGCCTCGATGGGCGCAAATGCCGCTGCACCAGCGCATTGCAACTCTTCAAGCGTGGAAGGAAGTGCTCACGCGCCGCTTGCCCGAACTCATCGAGGCGCTAATTGCTGACACGGGCCGACGCCACGAAAGCATTCTGGAGGCACAACTCGTAGGGCAAAGCATTGACCGCTGGTGTACGACGGCAGAGGCGTTCTTCCAAGAAAGTCACGACAAAGTCAGCGCCATTCCCTTCATCCACATCCGGCAAAACGTTCAGCCCATACCTGTAGTAGGCGTAATTAGCCCGTGGAATTTCCCACTTCTCTTAGGGCTAATAGACACGCTGCCGGCGCTGCTGGCAGGCTGCGCCGTGGTAGTGAAGCCTAGCGAAATCACTCCGCGATTCATTGAACCGCTCATGGCCTCAGTGCGCGACGTACCCTTGCTCGCCGAAGTCCTGGCATTCCTAGCGGGCGATGGTTCCACGGGGGCACACATTGTCACTAACGTAGACCTAGTGTGCTTTACCGGCAGCGTAAGCACAGGCCAAAAGGTATACGCTGCTTGTGCGGCGCGTTTCATCCCTTGCTTTTTGGAATTGGGCGGCAAAGACCCTGCGCTGGTGTTCGAAGGCGCCGATCTTGACCATGCTGCAGCCGCTATCCTTTGGGGGGGAACCGTCAACAGCGGACAATCGTGCCTTTCCATTGAGCGCGTCTACGTACAGGAAACCATCTTGGAGGCATTCCTAGAAAAACTCAAGGCGCGCGCTGAGGCTGTCCGGCTCGCCTACCCTACTCCGGACGATGGCCAGATAGGCCCTATCATCTCCGAGCGACAAGTGCACATCATCAACGACCACCTGCGCGACGCCTTCCAAAAAGGCGCCCATCTGCTCACGGGCAGCACTCAATGCGAAAACTTAGGTGGCGGATGGTACTGCCGACCTACAATACTGACTAATGTCAATCACAACATGAAGATAATGACCGAGGAAACTTTCGGGCCTATTCTTCCTGTAATGGCGTTCCGCACAGAAGAAGAGGCAATTGCCTTGGCTAACGACACCACTTACGGTCTTAGCGCTGCTGTCTTTGCGCGAGATTGGCCTACTGCACTGCGTATTGGCCAACGCCTAGAAGCAGGCGCAATCTCCGTCAACGAGTGCGCCTTAACGGCCATCGTACACGAAGGCGAAAAGCAGTCCTTTAAACTGTCGGGCCTCGGCGGCACACGCATGGGTCCTGCAGCCCTCAAGCGTTTTTTGCGCCAGCGCGCCTTCCTCATTAAGAAAGAGCCTGTAGCCTCTCCCTGGTGGTTTTAAGCCAATTTGCTCATAAACAGCACATTAGCAATGCAGCCTTGCACTCATCACGCCTGGCTAAACCGAGCTATTCATCAAAAGAGCCGTAGTAGAGCAGCAAAAGTTCGTCTTTTTCTTTGCTGCGAATATCGGTCAGCAAACGGGTTAGCTCCTCTGCATCGGCGACTCGATGATGCTCGCGCAAGTGATTCCGCAGCGTATGGATAGCCTTCGCACACGAAAACCGCCGCCAGAGGTTAGCGCTAGGTGACACGGCTGTGGTATGGAAGAATGCACACGCCGATTTTAAGGTAGGAAGATGATCTAACCGGATGAGATACTGGGCATACTGGTCAAAAAAGTCAAACACGACATCCTCGTGGTATATCCAACGCGCCGTTTCGAGGAACCACCTAGCCTGTGCGGAGTCAGCATCCTCCGCATACAAGCGCGCAAGTGCAAGGGCCACATTTTCATCTTTTTCTTCGCGATAGGAAGACGCCGCCTGCCGAGCAGCAGCCCTGTCTACTTTGGCCAGGGCCAACAGGGAAGCCGTTAAAACGCGATAGGATACGTCGGGATTGACTCCTTTTTCAAAGACGGCTTTGTATTCGGCATTTTCCAGTTCTCCAAGAATTTCAATAGCGCGGGCCCGCACTAGCGGGTGAGCATCGTTTTCCGCCAATTGCACGACAGCAGTGCACACCTCTGAATTATTCATGTTGGCTTGGGAAAGAGCAAAGAGGCGTATGGCCCAATGTGCATCGCGCAGGGCTTCCTGGAGTATCTGCGCGTAGAGCGATTCGTCGAGCATCATGAGCCCCTGGAGCGCCTCAAAGCGATCTTGCCACAGCGGAGCGTTGCGGTACATGAATGCCCACTCTTCGGGAGTGTGCCGGTCGTTTTTTTCTGCCAGCAGCATTTTCTCGGCGTCTACGTTGATGAGCGCCGGTTGTTGGGGCGCGTCAAAGGTAAACGTTTGGCGGCGTTTCGTCAGGCGAATCTCGTGACGCTTAGGACGCTTGCCCGCGGCTTCGTATACATCCACCTTGAGGGGCAGTTCGAAGACGTAAGGCACGCCGTTCTTGGCCTCCTGAGTTTGAGTAATGGTGACGATGGCCTGGCTTGCCTCTTCGTCCCAATCGTATGCGATGTCGAGTTTAGGGTGCCCGGCGCTAAGAAACCACTGGTTGAAGAACCAGTTGAGGTCTTGACCGGTAACCCGCTCGAACGCCAGCCGCAGATCGTGCACCTCTACGGACGAGTAAGCGTGCCGCGTGAGGTAGTCGTTGAGGGCAGCCCAGAAAGCCTCGTCGCCCACATAGTGACGCAGCATATGCAGCACAGCGCCGCCCTTGTTGTAGGAGTGAACATCGAACATGTCTTCCTTATCTTCGTAGTTGAAGTGGATGAGCGGATGCCCTCCGTCCTGGGCTGCGACAAGATAATTCTGGTGCTCGTTGAAGAGGTGAAAATCTGCTTCATCGCGGCCGTACTTGTGTTCAAACCAAAGGTATTCAGCGTAGTTTGCAAACCCTTCGTTGAGGGTCAAATTGGCCCAGCTCTCGAGTGTGACTAAATTTCCAAACCAATGATGAAACATTTCATGGGCTATAATGCGCTCGTTTTCCGTATGTTGGTCTAGCAATGCGCGCGGCTTTTTCTGGACGAAATCGTTAAACACCACCGCCGTTGTGTTTTCCATGGCGCCGCTGACAAAATCGCGTACAACCACTTGAGCGTACTTGGGCCATGGATAGGGATAGCCTAGTTTTTGGCTAAAAAATTCCAGCATTTCGGGAGTATGCGGGAAAATGCGGCGAGCATACGCCCTATATTCGGGTTCGACATAGTATTCTACTGGAATGTTGCGCCAAGAGTCGCGCTCTATGGCGTATTCGCCCACGGCTATCATGAACAGGTAAGGAGCATGCGGTTTGTCTAGGACCCAGTGGTCGGTGCGCGTGCCATCGGGATTTTTCTTCGACGACTTTAATACGCCGTTCGACAAGGTCTTGTATCGGTCTTCTACGGTCAACAATATCTCCTGAGTACAGCGCTGATTGGGTTTGTCTAGCGTAGGAAACCAGCGAGAGTTGTGCTCCGTCTCCCCTTGTGTCCAAATTTGGCGTGGTTTGCTAGGGTCGCTGCCGTCGGGATTAATGAAAAAGAGTCCTTTATCTGAACGAATGGCCGTGCTCCCACTGAAGTTTTCCCGCTCCTCGGGTTTAGCTGTGTAGTGCACTACGAGGTGAAATGTGTCTTTGCGCGTAAAGGTGCGACCGAGAAAGACGTGCAGCTGTTCATTGTCGTATTCATAGCGCAGCGTATCCCGCTTACCCGCAAAGCCCACGTAATGGATGTCGAAGTTTTTCGCCTCAAGCGTGACGCGATCGGTGGCGTAAAACCACGGGCGCAGGGTTAAGGTAGCTTTGCCAAGGACGTGCCGCTTCGTCCAATCGAAGGACAAATCCAAGCGCGTATGGATGAGGTCATAAACGAGCGGGTGCGCAGCATGGTAGCGCGGCAGCACGTCGGAGTGCGCTGCAGTGTCGGCTTCCGCTTCGTCGTCGTCCGGGTCGTATATCCACTCTTCATCATCGCCCGAAAGATCGCTTGTGTCTTGCGTATCTGCCTCGGCGCCAAGGATAGGCTTGCCGAGGGTATCCCAATGAACAGGCGGCTCAGGCTTCACCGGTACCCCGACCGCTCTGTCACTCATCTTGGGCGAACAAGCCAAGGCATACAAAAAGATGAGCACACTAGCCCACAACAAGGACGTCTTCTTCATGAAATTTAAGTTATGAATGGTCAAGTCTAATTACAACGAAAAAATCAACCTTTTCGTTAGCTTCAATGCGCACTTAAGCCGCGCAGCAGCCGGCAGGGCCGCAGCAACGCCTCTAGTGCGGGAGCAAAATGCAGCCGCTCGCGCTGCAAAAGTGCTGCTTTGCTGGTAAAGTTTTGGCATGAGAATATAGGAGAGCTGGCCCAGTTGACCTCTAGAACAAACGTACCAGCGCCGACCGCTTAGAGCCATCCTAAGTCACTCAAAAGAGCCGAAGATCTCCTAAGCATTATCTTCCTTTTCGCGCAAATAACACAGAAGATCCTGATAGATAGAGGAATTGCTTATCTTTGTCCTAAACGCGAACGGCATAGGAAAATGTTTATCCTAGTCGGACTTGGTACACACCCTCACTTTGTTCTCTCTTCTAGCATCCACAGTTTCGGCAAGTCGATTGCTTTTTTATATCTCTCTTTATAGGGATTAGAAACAAATTTCATATTAAATATTTTAAAAAATTAATATATGAATATACTTGATTTTCACAAGAATTTAATCAATAATTACAAAATTTATATCCAGAGTTTTCAAAACATAAAAGACCCGAGGATTGCAGCACTCGTTGAGTCTGAAATTGGGGATAGAAAACTATGGCCCGAGCCTTTGGTGCAATTCAATCCCAGCTTTGAGAGCTCTAAACCAATAACTGACTTATGCGATGAAGGTGTGCTTGACCCTGAATTTAAAAATATTTTTTCTGGCTGGAAAAACCTGTACAGGCACCAGGAGGAGGCCATAAGGTTGGGTACGTCTGGGAGGGAATTTATTGTTACCTCAGGAACTGGCTCTGGCAAATCGCTAACTTACATGGCCACTATTTTTAACCACGTACTTAATCAGGGTGAGTCTGCAAGAGATAAGATCCTAGCAGTGGTAGTCTACCCGATGAATGCTTTGATCAATTCCCAGTACAAGGAAATTGAAAAATTTAAAAAGATATATGAGCAAAACTATCAAAAGCCTTTTCCCATCACTTTTGACCAATACACGGGCCAGGAGTCAGAAGAACAGAGGGAAAAATTGAGGAAAAATCCTCCACACATCTTGCTTACCAACTATGTGATGTTGGAGTTGATGATGACCAGGAGCGGACGCGACTCGGAAATCAGGGAGAATTTCTTGAAAAACATCAAATATCTAGTTTTTGACGAACTGCATACCTATCGCGGCCGACAGGGATCGGATGTATCTATGCTGATTAGAAGAATAAAGGCCGCAGCAAAAAATAAGGTCATCTGCATGGGAACATCCGCGACCATGGTCTCTGGCGATGCTACCACCTTGCAGGAGCAGAGGCAAAAAGTGGCAGAAGTAGCTTCCATCATTTTTGGAACGGACATCCAGCCCGACCAAGTCGTAAATGAGTATTTAATCCGAAGTATCGGTGGAAATACTTCGCCTACGCGGGAAGATCTAAAAAAGGCTATCGAAAACGGCATCTCAAAGGACGCCTCGGCTGATGACTTTGAAAAACATCCTACACCAAACTGGATTGAGGAAAACATCGCCCTGGAGTGGAAGGAAGGCGTATGGGTGCGTAGAAAACCTATGGAAATTAAAAAAATAGCGGAACTTCTATCGGAATATGCAGGCACTGACTTGGAAAAAACCCTCAACCATGTAAGGCAAATTCTGGAATGGGCCAACCGCCTAAACACAGCGCCTGACAAAAAAAAGAACTACCTGCCTTATAGAATTCACCAGTTCATTGCGCAAACTGGCTTGGTTTACGGTACATTAGGTGACCAGCAATCGCGGAAACTATTTTTAGATGCCGGGCTGTATGCCGACGATAAGAATACTATGCTCTTCCCCATAGTATTCAGCAGAACATCCGGGCACGAATTCTACTGCGTTAAACTCAACTACAAAGACTCCACCATAACTCCGAGAAAATTTTATGACATAATAGAGGAAGAAGATCAAGAGGAGGAAGTTAGAAGCGAGGAGGGGTATATCTTCATTCAACACGCGGAAGATGAAGAACCTGTTTGGGATGCCGAACGCGATACCCCTGAGTTGCCTGACACCTGGTTCACTTCAACCAGAAAGGACGGAATACGCAAATTAAAAAAAGAAAGGGAGCGCAGATTGCCTCAAAAAATCTGGTTCAAGCAAACCGGCGAATTTTCTTTTGAAGGCCCTCCTGAAAATAAAGGTAATGGATGGTTTGAGGGTTGGTTTATTTCCACTCCCTTGATGATTGATCCTACCTCGGGAACCATCTTTGATGCAAAAACTGCAGAATGGACAAAATTGATGACCCTCGGTGGAGAGGGCCGAAGCACGGCTACGACGGTTTTATCTTTTGAGGCTATTACTCAGCTGAATGCCTCTGGTGAAGCGCCCGAAAAACAGAAGTTACTGAGCTTCACGGACAACCGACAGGATGCGTCTCTCCAGGCTGGCCACTTCAACGACTTCATACAGGTTGGCCAATTGCGTGCTGCTGTTGTAAAGGCACTTGAGCAGTATGAAAGGCTGGATTATACCAACATCGCCGACAAAGTGGCTGAATGCCTTAACATTGCGCAAGAACTGTATGCTAAGCAACCATCAACCTTTCCTGGGCCGAAAAAGGAAAATGAGGAGACCTTCCGGGATTTCATCATGTATCGCTTGCTGCATGACTTGAGAAGAAGCTGGCGAGTAGTAATGCCCAACTTAGAGCAGTGTGCCTTGCTCAAAATTGAATACAAATACCTACAAGAATCCGTTTCAGATGATTCCTTATGGCGAGAGAATAGCTTACTTGCCGCAATGAGCCCAGACGAAAGGCAAGAGTTTTTATACCAAATCTTCGATTTTTTCCGAAAGTCCTATGCCTTAAAATTTTCCATGCTCGAGGCAGGCGCTCTTTCATCTAACGCCAGAAAAATTAAAGAAAAGCTCAAGAAGCCATGGACGCTGGATGAAAATGAACTTTTAGAAGGTCCTAATCATATTCGCCTGGAGAAACTTTCCTCTTTAACAGAAATAGCGTACACGGTAAGTGCAGGATATAGCAGTGTATTTGGAAGATATATGCGGAGTGTTGCCAAGAGGTTTGGCCAGGAAAGCCTGGTAAAAGACAGAAGGGCGTACGTTGAATTCACAGCTCAATTACTTGATCTTTTGGTCGAAGGAGGATGGCTCTCGAAGAAATCTGCCAAAACTGCAGAGGAGAAAGAAACAAGTATTTATCAACTCAAAGTTGACAACGTCGTTTGGTGCAAGGGGGATGGCAAAACCCTGACTCCCGACCTCATCAAGACTCGTTCTTACAAAACCACGAGGCAAAAGCCCAACGCATACTTCCAAAAATTTTACAAGACCAACTTCCAGGATATTAAACCTATCGAAGGCCGGGAGCACACCGGCCAGATTAGCAATGAAACCAGGAAGCGACGGGAAGAAGAATTTAGAGAAGGAAAAATCGGGGCCCTTTTCTGTTCGCCTACCATGGAATTGGGCATTGATATTTCCGACCTTTCCGTCGTTCACATGCGCAACGTGCCTCCCTCACCTGCCAACTACGTACAGCGCAGCGGTCGTGCGGGTAGAAGCGGTCAAGCAGCTTTGGTGTTGGTCTATTGCTCTAACTTCAGTGCACACGACCGACACTATTTCAAGCACGCTGCACTAATGGTAGCGGGAAGCGTTACTCCTCCGCGAATAGACTTGATGAACGAAGAACTGTTGTTGAGCCACCTGAATGCCTCTATCCTGAGCAAAAGGCCGTTAAGCGTCCTAAACAATTCCATCGGTGATTTGGTAGAAAAATCTGACCTGGAAAGATTGCCCCTAAAGCAGGAGGTCATTGAATCCTTACAATTCACCGAAAAGGATAAAGAACAAATACAGAACTCCTACAAAAAGGTAATAGAAGACTCTTATTTTAGAATCAATCTGGCAAGGAAAAAACCGACCTGGTTTACAGACGATTGGATCAAGAAGCACATTGACAATTTCTTGCTCTCTTTCGACAGTTCGCTCAATCGTTGGCGAAAACTGTATAGAGCCGCTCAAATGCAAATTAAAGCCGCCACTTCCATCATTGAAAATAGAATTTATGCTGACAATCACGAGAAAAAAAAGGAAGCCTACAAGATCCTGAAACAGGCCGAAAGACAGCGCGACTTGTTGTTGAATGCCTCAGCAGAAGCAAATACAGGTAGCCAAGAACAATCTGAATTTTATCCTTATCGCTATCTGGCAGCAGAGGGATTCTTGCCTGGTTACAATTTTACCCGATTGCCCATTCGTTCTTTCATGGAAACTAGTGAAGAGAGCGGCGAGTTCATCTCAAGGGCCAGGTTCGTAGCGTTAGGTGAGTTTGGCCCGCAAAACATCATTTACCACGACGGCGCCAAGTATCGCGTTGATCGCTTAATCATGACTGAGCCCGAGCTTAAACTGCAAAAAGGGAAAATTTGTCCCAAAACTGGATATTTTCTTTACGGAGACCAATACAACTACGAGGTAGACCCCATCATCAACGAGCCGCTACAATTCGACACCAACAAACACATACACACTACGCTGCTCGAAATGGGCGAAACCAGGTCAAAACAAATAGAACGCATTACCTGCCAGGAAGAAGAGCGCATTAGAAAAGGTTATGACATTCAAACCTATTTTGCTATTGATGGCGGCCTCGACAACGTAATAGAAGGGCTGGTAAACGTCAGCGGAGAAGACCTGTTGCACATACACTACATCCCCACTTGCCGATTGTTCAAGCTTAATTTGAAATGGCGAGTCGCAAAAGAAAGTGGATTTACGCTCAACCTCAGCAATGGATACTGGCTCAACAAAAAGAAAAAAGAAGAACTCATAGAAAAAGGAAATGGCGACAGCGTAAGAGACGTGAAACTTTTTACCTCTGATACTGCCAATGCGCTGTACATACAACCCATCAAAGCATTAGCGCTGGAAGGGGGTAGCAAGGGAGTAATTACGCTGATGTATGCCATGAAGAGGGCCATTGAAAATTACTTCCAGGTAGAACCAAATGAAATTGGCGCTACCATCATGGGCGAAGAAGAGGCGCCCAATATTTTAATCTACGAAGCATCAGAGGGAAGCCTGGGAGTGCTGTCGCAAATAGTAGAAAGGCCCGATGTGTATGCTGCCATTATGAAGGAGGCTTATGAGATCTGTTTCTGCAAAGACGGAAAAGAAATTGAGCCGGACGCAAGCGGTAAGTACATACCGGCTACCTATGATGATTTACTGAACTACTACAATCAGCAGCATCACCAACAGATAGATAAGAACACGATCAAGCACGCGCTGCAACAACTCATGCAGGCTAAGGTGGAGATCCTTACCAATAAAACCTTCAATAGCTACGATGAACATTACAAATTTATCGCGGCAGCCTGCGATCCCAACAGTAGCACAGAAATATCCTTCCTGAAGTTTCTGCATGAGAACGGTCTAAGACTCCCCGACGAAGCCCAGCCTAAAGTTGACAATATGTTTGTACGGCCCGATTTTCTCTATAAACCCAATATTTATGTTTTCTGCGACGGTACGCCACAC
Source organism: Saprospiraceae bacterium (assembly GCA_025055285.1). Lineage (GTDB taxonomy): Bacteria > Bacteroidota > Bacteroidia > Chitinophagales > Saprospiraceae > M3007. The sequence goes on along the minus strand of JANWXM010000003.1, from coordinate 49,844 downwards.
GATGATCCAATTATCAAAAAAGAGGACACAGAAAAAAGAGCAGCGCTAAAAAATGCAGGATATCAAGTGCTGTCGTGGTACTACAGAGACTCATTGGAAGAATTTGTGGCTAAGCGTCCCGATATTTTCAAAAAGGTGAGAGAAAAATGACACCGAAATTTGATTTCAAACCCGGAAGTCTTGTGACGCTGCGCAACAGACCCTGGGTAGTTTTGCCATCCGACGAGGCCGACGTGCTTCTATTGAAACCACTAGGGGGTTCCGACGAAGAAATCACTGGAATCTTTCTTCCCGTAGCCGAAAAGGACGAAGAGCCGCAACCCTATCATTTCATAAAACCATCGGCCAGCGACATAGGTGACTTTACTTCGGCTAAACTACTCTTCAACGCCGCCCGTCTTTCTTTCCGCAATGCAGCAGGCCCTTTTCGCTGCCTGGGAAAACTTTCTTTCCGACCACGCTCGTACCAGATGGTTCCTCTGATCATGGCGCTTAAGCAAAGGACAACCCGCTTGCTCATTGCCGATGATGTGGGGGTAGGTAAAACCATAGAAGCTTTACTCATAGCCAAGGAACTCTACGAACGAAAGGAAATCAAACGCTTTGCCGTAGTGTGCCTGCCGCACCTGTGCGACCAGTGGCAGGATGAACTAAAAAGCAAATTCGGCATCGAAGCCGCAATCATACGCTCCGGTACAGCCACTGCGCTGGAGCGACAGATACGCACACACGAGAACATTTTCCGTGCATTCCCCTTTCAAATCATTTCTATTGAATACATCAAAACAGGCGCCAAACGCCAGGTCTTTATTGATCATTGCCCCGAACTCATTATTGTAGATGAAGCCCACACTTGTGCCAAACCAGCCGGCGCCAACAACGCCCAGCAGTTGCGCTATCACTTAATTCATGACATCTCCAAAAAGGAAAATCAACATTTAGTCCTGCTCACAGCTACTCCGCACAGTGGCAAAGACGAGGAATTCCGCTCACTATTGGGCTTGCTCAAAAAGGATTTTGAAAAAATAGATGTCGTTTCATCCAGTGAAGCAGAACGAAAAGAAATTGCCAAATACTATATCCAGAGACGAAGAGCGGATGTAGTGAAATGGCTCAATGAAGAAACACACTTCCCGGAGCGAAATTCCATAGACAGAGACTATGTAATGGGAGCAGCCTATGCTGAACTATTTAATGAAATACTCTCCTATGCTCGCGAAACAATAGCCCACCAGACTGGCGACCTGCGCAAACAGCGCTACAATTATTGGGATGCCTTGGCCCTGCTGCGAGGGGTGATGAGCAGCCCCGCCGCAGGTGTTTCCATGCTCTTAAAAAAAGCCCAAAAGAAACAAATCATAGAGGAAGAAGACAGTCCCGAACAAGAAATTGAGCAGGCCAACGAAGCCGAAGAGCAAAGTGTGTTGGATAGCGACTACGCAACGGACGACAACCTCCCCCTGTCGGTGCTGGGCAACGCGGAACCAGTGAGAGATGCTGAGTCCAGACGCCTGCGGGCCTTTGCCAAACGCATGGAGGCGCTCTATGGCATCGCATACGACCACAAGGCAAAAGAGGCGCTCCAGATCATCAAAAACTTTTTGAAAGAGGGATACAATCCTATTGTGTTCTGCCGATATATTCAAACGGCCAATTACTTAGGCGATATTTTTAAAGATAACCTGAACGATAAAGAATACAAGAACCTGCACATCGAAATCGTAACCAGCGAGCTGAACGATGAACTGCGCAGGGAGAAAATCGCCGAAATGAACAAATCGGAAAGGCGCCTCCTGATTGCTACCGACTGCCTCAGCGAGGGCATCAACCTACAAGAAGGTTTTAATGCGCTGCTCCATTACGACCTGCCCTGGAACCCTAACCGATTGGAACAACGCGAAGGCCGAATTGATCGCTTCGGACAACCCTCCAAAATCGTGCAAGTAGCTTTGCTCTACGGCAGCAACAACCCCATTGACGGGGTGGTGCTGGAAGTACTGCTCCGAAAGGCCAGAGAAATCAGGCGTTCCATCGGTATCTCGGTTCCCTTCCCCGAAAACAGCGCTTCGGTAATGGAAGCCGTTACCAACGCCATCCTTTTGAGGCCGAACGTCTCCGTCAGACAAGTCTCTCGCCAGCTTTCGTTGTTTGAAGCCGAAGAAATCGAAGCGGAGAAAAACCGCGTGGCCAAAGCTTTTGAAGCAGCCGAACAGCGTGAAAAAGCGTCGCGCAGCATATTTGCACAAAACGCCATCAAGGCCGATGAAATAGAAGCCGACCTGTGCGAGGTGGACGAAGCCATTGGCGATACAAAAGCAGTAGAACAGTTTGTGGTAGATACCCTGCGCTTCATGGGCGTGCAGGTAAATGCTAAGAAAGAAGGCTACACAGTGTATACCACTAATATCCCGCAGCGGCTAAAAGATTTACTTACGCATAAAAATGAAATCGTCATTTCCTTTAAATCGCCCACGCCTGTCGGGTACCAATACATCGGTCGAAATCATCCCTTTACCGAGCACCTGGCCCACTATGTCATCAACCAGGCACTGCACGGCCGTGAACAACGCGCAGCGCGAGCAGCGGTACTACGCACAAAACATGTACAGCAAAAAACCGTCCTGTTTCAGTTCCGTGTGCGAAATGTTATTGCCGAAAAATCCGGCAGCAAACAAATCGTAGCCGAAGAAATGTGGCTCTGGGGATACGAAGGAGACTTAAGCCAACAGCAGTTTATTAATTATGAAACAGCAAAAAGCCTCTTGATGCAGGCTGTGCCAACCCAAAACATGGAAAAAGCAGAACAAGCATACTGGCTCGAGGAGGAAATGCAATGGGTAACCGATGAAACGACGTTCCGACAGGTAACCGACCCGGTGGCCTTGCAGCGGGCCCAACACTTAGTGGAAAGCCATACCCGCTTTAGAAAGCTAGTAAACGGCAGCCAGTATGAAGTAGTAGAACCCGTTTTGCCCATGGACGTATTGGGCATTTACATTTTATTGCCCGAAGTAAAGTAGAAAAGCCATGAGGTATACAACAATAAATATCCAAGGCAATCTGCTTTCAGAGGAAATTCTGAGCAAGATTGAAAGCGGAGATGCCCAGGGCCAGCAGGCCACCGATTTCGGCCTCGACTCCAGCGCGCAATTGCGCAGCGAAATAGAATACGCCTGGAGCCGCATCAAACTCGACTGGAAGCACTTCTCCGATAAAGCGCAAAACCTCCCCGCCACCGATCCCTACGGCACTACCCTGACCCGCCGATGGATGGAACAGTTCTTCAGCGCACTCGGCTTTGAACTCAGCCGGCAAAGGAGCAACCTGACCGGTGATAACCAACAGTCCTATGCCATCAGCCACACGGCCGATAATCTGGGCCATTTACCCGTACACATCGTGGGTTTTTATGACCCCAATAAACCCGATAAAAGCACCTTAGACATCCGCAGCAGCGGAGGCGCTAGCCGCCTCTCGCCACATGCCACCGTGCAGGAATACGTTAACGTTACCGACCACCTCTTTGGCATAACCACCAACGGCCTGCAACTGCGCCTGTTGCGCGACAGCGGCCGCCTCATCAAACTCAGCTACGTGGAGTTCGACCTCCGCCGCATGCTGGACGAAGACAAATACAGCGAATTCACGCTGCTCTACCGCCTGCTGCACGCCAGCCGCTTTCCGCGCACCAAAGCCGAAGCCGACCAATGCTGGTTGGAAAGGTATTACCACGACAGCATCGAAAGCGGAAACCGTATCCGCGATAAACTGAGCATGGCCGTAAAGGAATCGCTCCTGGCGCTGGGTAAGGGACTGCTGCAACACGAGCACAATACAGCACTCCGCGAAAAATTAAAAAGCGGACAACTCTCAACACGCGATTACTATCGCCAACTGCTTCGCGTCATCTATCGCCTGCTCTTTCTGATGGTCACGGAGGAGAGGGATTTAATCTACGACCCCGAAGATAAGTCGGACGCTACGCAACGCCTCAAAAAAATCTATTGGCAGTTTTACAGCATCGCCCGCCTGCGCAAACTGAGCGAAAGCCGTTATGTCTACGAAGAACAGTTTTCCGACCTGTGGCAGGGGCTCATGAAAACCTTTCGATTGTTTGAAATCGGCAGCAACGGACAAAAACTCGGCATTCAACCGCTGGATGGCGACTTGTTCAACGACCGGGCCATAAAAGACCTGCAGGACTGCCTCCTCAGCAATAAGCTGCTGCTGGAATGCGTGCGCAACATGAACGAATTCCGCGACGAAAACAACAACTTAGTGCATATCAACTACCGCGCGCTGGACGTGGAAGAACTGGGTTCAGTGTACGAGGGCTTACTGGATCTGCACCCGGTGATTGAAAACCTTGAGGCAGCGAACCCAACTTACATTGACTTTACCTTTCACGAAGGCACCGAGCGCAAAACCACCGGTTCCTACTATACACGGCCCGAGTTGGTGAATGAGCTGATCAAGTCGGCCTTAATACCCGTCATCGAAGAACGACTCAAAGAGCATTCCGGAAACAAAGAAGCACAGGCCAAAGCCCTCCTTGCGCTGAAAGTGTGCGACCCGGCCGCCGGTAGCGGACACATGCTGTTGGCCGCGGCGCGCACCATAGCCTGGTACCTCGCCCGGGTGCAAAGCGGTGAAGAAAACCCTGCCCCAAGTATGTACCGCAGTTGTTTGCGGGAAGTCGTTCAACACTGCATTTACGCCGTAGACCTCAATCCCGATGCCGTGGAATTGTGCAAACTGGCCCTTTGGCTCGAAAGCCATAACAGCGGCAAACCACTCAGCTTTCTGGACCATAAAATACGCTGCGGCAACAGCTTGGTGGGGGTAACCGACCTGCGCGTATTGCTAAAAGGCATACCCGACGAGGCCTACAACCCGGTTGCGGGCGATGACAAAAAAGTGTGTCAGGAACTTAAGAAGGAAAATGCCCGATACAATAAAACCAAACAGTTCTCCCTTGACTTTGACCAGAGCGTCAAAACAGACACCGCCACGCTTACGGAGGATTACAAAGCGTTGGAAAACATCCGGCAGGATGACGTAGAAAGCGTGCAACGCGTGAAGAGCAGGTTTGAACAACTCCGTAGCGGCCACGCCTGGTTCAACGAGTGGCGCGCCTGCAACCTCTGGACCGCCGCGTTCTTCTGGAACTACACCGAAGAAAACAAGCCGACCGCGCCCAACAGCGAACGCCTGGCTAAGTTCCTGACCAACCCCGCTGCCGCCTACGGCCCCATGGTAGGCAAAGCCGATGCCCTAAGCCTACAACTCAAATTCTTCCACTGGCCGCTGGAATTTCCCGACGTATTTGCGCAAGGCGGATTCGACGTCATGCTGGGAAACCCGCCGTGGGAGCGCATAAAACTGCAGCAACAGGAATTTTTTGCCACCCGTAACAAGAGTATAGCAGAAGCGCCCAATGCGGCAGCCCGAAACCGCTTAATACAGGAGCTAGTTAAAACAAATCCCTCCCTGTATCAGGAATACGAAAACGCCCTGCATACCGCCGATGCCACCGGAAAGTTTCTCCGGCACAGCGGTCGCTGGAAATTTACAGCTGTGGGCGACATCAATACCTACTCCGTTTTTGCTGAGGCTTTTGCATCGCTCATCCAAAAAAAAGGCCGTTGTGGCATCATTGTGCCTACAGGCATCGCTACCGACGACAGCAATAAGGCCTTCTTTGGCGCTATGGTAGAAAGCAACCGCCTGATAAGCCTGTTTGACTTTGAAAACAGGGAAAAGATTTTCAAGGATGTGGATAGCCGTTATAAGTTTTGCCTGCTCACCCTGAGCGGCAGCGATATCGGCAGCCGCAAGCCGCAATTTGGCTTTTTCCTCACTCGCGTGGAACACCTGCAAGACGATATGCGGATATTCAGTTTGAGCAAAGACGACTTCCTGCGCCTCAACCCCAACACCCGCACCTGCCCCGTGTTCCGCACCCGCGTAGATGCCGAACTCACGGCCGATATCTACAAACGGGTGCCCGTGCTGGTGAATGAAAACACCGGCGAAAATCCTTGGGGAGTAAGTTTTATGCGGATGTTTGATATGAGTAATGACTCCCACCTGTTCCGCACGCGGCAGCAACTGGAGGCCGAGGGTTTTGTGCTGTGGGGCAATAAAATGGTGAAGAAAGAGCCAACGGCTGATGGCACGTGGCGCATCGTGGAAACCTGGTTGCCTTTGTATGAAGCCAAAATGATCTGGCACTACGACCACCGCTACGGCACCTACGCCGGCGTGGATAGCCGCACTTCTACGCAAACACCAACGCCAACTTTAGAACAATACCAAGACCCATACTACCAGATCATGCCCTGGTATTGGGTGGAGGAAAGTAAGGTAAAAGAAATTACGCAGGATAAGTGGTTTATTGGGTTTAGGGATATTACAAATAGTACAAATGAAAGAACAGCAATATTTTCAGTAATTCCTTTTGCGGCTGTTGGGAACAATAATCCAATACTATTCCAAGGATGCGGAACTCTCAATTCTATATTTCTTCTATCAAATTTTGCCTCAATAATTTTTGACTATCCAACTAGATTTAAGATTGCAGGCACTCATATGAATTTTTTTTATGTTAATCAGTTGCCCATCCTAAATGTAGAAGTTTACGAAGAAAATATTTTTAAGAATAGAATTCTTAAAGAATCCTTCGAATTGATTTATACCTCATGGGACATCAAAGCCTTTGCGGATGATGTGTGGAAAGAAGCAGGAGAAAGTGAAAAGGTAAAAGTGAAAAGTGAAAAGTATGGAGAACTCAGTGAGTTGCAGTTGGCCATTGTACAACAATGGGAGGAAAACCGGGCCGTTACGGGTGGCCACGCATGGGCGCCGCCAGAGTGGTGTGAAGATTACGGGCGCACCCCGGGCGAAGTCGAGGGGTGCCCGCTGCCGCCCTTTAAATGGGATGAAGAAAGAAGGGCTGTATTAAAAGCCGAACTCGATGCCCTTTATGCCCGCCTGTACGGCCTCACCCGCAAGCAGCTGCGCTACATCTTAGACCCGGCCGACCTCACGCCGCGCGAATTAGAGCACATCCTCGACCCCTGGGAAGAAGTAGCCAACCCGCTGGAAGAAGCCGCCTACCGCCAACGTTGCGCCCAAAGCACCTTTCCGGGCGAGACCTTCCGCGTATTGAAAGAAAAGGAACTGAGGCACTACGGCGAGTACCGCACCCGCCGGCTGGTGCTGGAGGCCTGGGAGCGGTTGAAAACATGAAAAGTACAGACACTCAAGTAGTCTAAAAAAAGCGGACGCGGTGCAAACAGGAGGTTCCGCTGCAATCCCTCGCCGTACGATACAAAGACAGAAAAGAACATTCACCTGTGGAGTCTGGGCATTTTTCAACACCTAGGGGTTGACACCGGCAGATCAACAGCACTTTCGGTGAGTTTGGATGAAAATGCGTTCGCAATCCGCCAGGCAGTTCTTGGCCCTGTTGGCCAAGGACTTTTTGCCCCATTTCCTGCTCTCTAGCGTTTTCAAGTATATTTGCGATTGGTGAAGTGAGGTAAACTGCCGCAAATCACATCGATCATTTTTAGCCTCGTTCCCTACCCTAGCGGAAACGAAAGCGTTGTAAGAGCAAACAAAAATGCTGAGACTCAGAACGCACCTAGACTCGCTGCACCAAACCTTTGCTCAACACCGGCCATAAGAAAATTTTTCATTGAGATGCATCAGAGAATACACCTCTTTCTTTGGTTATTCATCCTAATGTTCAGTAGTTGCTCTTCTCCTGACGTGAGCGGTGCGGACAAAGACGCTCAAGTCTCTCTCGTAACCCTAGAGGAGCTGCTCGACAGCATAAATAGATCAGAGAGATATGTCGTTATTCTGATGCCGACGTGGTGTTCTGGTTCAAAGTGGCTTGCCCAGGAAAAGATTCCCCCCCTCGCAGATAGTTTAAGATTTCATCGCATATCTTACTTTTTCGTTGTGTTGAGCAGCGGATATGAGGCGGCAGCCAGGTTCGCCAAGAAAAATGGCTTGAAAGAGCCCTATTATTTGATAAGAGACGAATGGCAGGGGAATGGGTGGGCAGATAGACTTCTGATAAATAAACTGTCCAAGCGCTTAAAAGTAAGTCGCAAGGATAACAGCGTACCGTTTGGCTTCTTTGTTGACAGGAAAAATCGAAAGATCTCGCATTATCCGTACGATTATAAGTACCTGTATTCTAGAATGGAACAATACGACCTTTAGAGTCGGTCACATTGCAATAAGTACAGGAAGGCGACGCCTTTTCACAACGAGGCTTCTGAAGGGCGGGAGTTTAACGCGTTGCGCCCAGCGAGCAGATGCGTTGCCAGCGGAATTGGCCTACCTTCGTTGTTCTTAGCCTCGATTCAAAATTCCAAAGGCCGATAGAGGCAATTGCCCAAAGTATGCTTATCAGCGCGAAGCCCTGCGAGGAGATAGCAGTGCATCTCCCTGCGACATTGGTACGGCGACGAGGATGTTTAAAATCGAAGCAATAGGGCTTTTTAGCGCATCCGTAGCCTTTCGGTAGCTCGACTTCGATGCGATTTTAGCGCAAGGCGAGGCTTCATGCCGTTTTGCTAAAGCTCAGCCCTGCGTTGATGGCGCCTTGAGCCCGATCTCGGATGCGCGGGTCGGTAGCGGAGTCGGCGATCGTTTGACAGATGAGGCGCTCGTCTAGTTGGCGCAGCTCTTCGAGGGTGCGAATGCCTTTGGCTTGGGCAAGCGTAGTCATTACGTCGGAGACCAAACGCCCCATAGCACTGGTGCCGCGGTTGATAGCGATAGCGATGAGCGCCGTAAGCAGTCCCTCGGAGGTGATGAGGTCGCTCAATCGCGGTATCGTCAGAGTAATGCCTCCGACGTTGATCTGTAGGCGCGCGTTGAGCGCGGGCTGCACATAGAGGTCGTTGGCGGCGCGCAGTTGTTCGAGCACCAAGTCGAGGTCGAAACCGGCCTGGATGAAAGCGCCGTAGAGCGGTATGTTGCGCTGGATGTAGAGCCAGGCGTCGTCGCCAGCAAGCGTGCGGCCATTGTCGTCCAGCACAGTGGTCGTGGTTCCGTTGGTGTCGATGCCCACCTGCTGAAAGACTTGGACAAAACGCGCTGGCACAAAGCGTTTCATGTTGATGAGCAGGCGGTTGAGGCTACCACCTGCTGCTGCGGCGCCCACAAACTGAATGCAGCCGTAAGAAAAGATGCCAATGTCGTAGCTGTTGATCGCATCGTACTTGCCCTCGTGAGTAGAGACGAACTCGAGAGCAGCAGCCTGCTGGCGCGTCAGACCCACTGAGACGACGCGCTCAATCGGAAGATCAAGGGTAGACTGTCCTGGATAGAGGATACCTTCTGGGTAGCGCATGTGAGCAGAATGCGTAACATTATCGCGCATGCGCGCTACAATAGTCGAACCGTTGAGCAACGGTACGGTCAACTCAAAGCGTCGGAAGCCCACGTCCGGAATTACGCGCAGCGAGAAACGCTGGCGTGCGGCGATGTAGTCGCTCGGCGGCGCAGGATTTACCGGCGGTGGCTCGGGCGACGGTGCTGGAGCGGGAGGTGGTGCAGGCGATGGTGCAGGCGGAGCGGGCGAAGGTGTTTCCGAGCGCACAGGTATGCGCAGCGTTTGGCCGACGCGCAGCCTAGGGCTTCTAAGGTTGTTGTGGCGTTTAATGGCGTCCACTGTAACGTTAAAACGGCGCGCAATGCTCGACAGCGTATCGCCGCGCACCACAGTGTAAGTAATGATGGTCGTTCCCCCTCCGGAAGAGGAATCTGGTGGCGTAGGCTGTGGCGCAGGGACAGGTGGATTTGGAGCCGGCGTAGGCGCAGAGCTAGTTGGGATGCGCAGCACTTGCCCTACGCGCAGGTGGTCGCTCGTCAAGTTGTTAGCCTGGCGAAGGTCAGCCACAGTTACGTTGAAGCGCCGGGCAATGCTGAAGAGCGTGTCGCCTGCAACTACGGTGTAGGTGGTCATGAACAAAAAATGTTTTTAGTGAGAAAAGCAGCCCGAAAGCGCTGCAAGGTCTGACATTTTAAGCACTTAAAACGCACGAAATGGCGGCTGCCTTATCGGTATGTCTCATTGATTACTGCCTCTGCCAGCCCGAACGACAGCGTCATGCCTGCACCGCCCAAGCCGTTGACAAGGGTTACACCCGGCTCAGGGTGCAGAACGAGTTCGGTGCTCCCGTCCGTCATTTTAGTGTAAATGCCGTGCCAGATCTTGGCCAGCTGCAGGCGCGGAATGTGGGCGAACTCGTTCAAGTAGTTGAGCACTAGGTCGTTGCCGTCCCTGCGGTCGAACGGGTCTACGTCTAAGCCGTAGTCGTGTGTGTCGACGATAGTTAGTTGGCCGGCTGCGTTTTAGGGAACGAGCCCGCGTAGGCCATGTGGGAGAATAACCTCAGCAACTGCACCGCCTCTTCTCAAACAGAAGAACCTGTATCGCCTGTATCGCCTTCATCCGAGGCAACGCCGTTTTTTCCACGAATTCTATAGGGTATTTGCACCAAAGCATGGGCCGCTCGCTTCACCCGATAAATTGGGCAGTCACAACATGTCGAAGATGCCTGCCACAACGGAACGCCACGGCCTTGGGAAAAGAGCATTCTAACTGCCCATACAAATTCAATTCCGCATATGCCTTTACCGCAGCAACACTACCTCGCCGCGCAGGATTTCGCTGACGAGTTGGCCGTCGTCGCGCCTATCGCGCAGTTCGAGCACCCACACGTAAACGTCGGAGGGAGCTGGCGCGCCATTCTGAGTGCCATCCCACCCTTCTCCGCTCCGAAGGGACTCGAAGACTTTTTGCCCCCAGCGGTTGTAGACAACAAAGCGATAAGGGTCAGCCGGACAGCGCAGACGAGGGAAGAAGCGGTCGTTTGTTCCGTCGCCATCAGGCGTAAAAGCATTCGCAACCAGCGCAGGCTGGTAATCGGGGGTCACCAAAACGGCGCCTTCTGCATTACAGCCCACTACTTGCACGCGCGTTTGGAAGCGACCGGACTGAGCATAGCAGACTTCCGGCGGTTCAACTCCTGTGAAGGCCTCTGGCTTACCGCCCTCAAAACTCCATCGGTAGGTGTAGTTAGGCAGCACTGTGTCTAAGCGAAAGCGCACGCACCCGCCCGGGCAAAGGGCCGAGTCGGAAACACTGATCGTCGGCGTCGGCAAGTCGAACACGCGGACTTTGGCAATCCCGCGCCGACAGCTGTCGCTTTTGCTCCAAGCCGTCACCCAATGCTCCCCTGGGCGATTGAAACAAAGTGACACGGGCTGATCAGAGGTTATAGGCGTCTGGCCAACCACTTGCCAGGTGATCGTGCCGATGTTCGGGTCACTGGCTCGAGCAGTGAGGCAGCCGCCTGTACACACGACGGTGTCGCTTAGAGAAATGGCTAGGCTTTGCGTCTGACAGAGCCATCGGCGGTTGATGTTGGGTGTGGTAAAGGTGAGCGATAGACTCTCTAACGGCCAGGTGCTGGGCTGCGGCGAATAGGTTACTGAGGTGGCCTGAAAGGCGCTTGCGTAATCGGTCAAGGAGAGCGTCCCTTCTTTCAAACAACACGAAGGCCGCTCAAAAAGCCACTCGTCAGAACGCGTCACGACGGAGATGCGTCCTAGCGGACTCAAATTGAGGCGCTGACCGACGCTCCACAAATAGCCATCAGGAGCGAGCATTGTCTTGTAATGCACGTAGACAAGGTCGGGAACTTCGTAGTTGCGCACCCACTTTACGCCATGTTCGAGGTTATAGCGTGCATACTGTTGTATTCGATCTGAGATGTCGAAACACAATAAATACTCGTCATCGCCCAGCGGAATGATGTCCTGTGTTGTAGTTCCTGCGCCTGGGTTGCTGGGTCTGCGCCAAGCCGATACGAAGTTGCCTTGGCTGTCTAAGCGCAAGAAGAAAGGCACGAACGACACCGGGCCGGGTAAGAAACTGTAGCCCAAAATGAGCGGATTGCCACTTTTACTGACGGCCAAATCGCTCAAGGCGACTTTCCGAACGCCGTTATCTATTCGGAAACGCTTCGCCCATATCCAGTCGCCATTGGCCGTGAATTTGAGCACCGAGAAGTAGTCGTTGACTTCGTTAAAATTATCAACATTCCGCACTGTCGCATATAGGTGACCATCGGGCGAAAATGCTAGACGCGTAACTTCGCTGGCGAGATTTTTCTCGTCGTCGCTGTACGTCCTATGCCAGAGCAAGTCACCGGAGAAATTTAGTTTAGCGATGCTGAGAGCATTGCCTGCGCGACCGCCCAAGTAGATGCCATCCGGCCGTATCAAAGCGTAAGAGTAGAAAATCGGAGTGTCGTTCGTCCCCGGATAACGTTGCCACACAATGGAGCCGTCATTGGCCGAAATCTCGGCAATCAGCGTGCGATTGCGCACCAGAATGCCTCCCGGCACTTTAATGTGAAACAACGCCAGCGCATTGCCGTTGGGAAGCGGGTACAGGTACACCGTCTCCACCCACGAACCCGACACCGGCGGGTTGGAAACCCGGTACAGACGCCACCAGACCACATCGCCCTGCGAGTTCAATCCAATGAACAGGTTGGCTTCGTTAAGGGAAAGCGCGCCATACGAACAAACTATGGCGCCGCCTCCAGCCAGCGGACACACCCATTCTAAGGCGGTATCGTCGGAAGAACCGTGTATGCCTGTTCCTGTGTAGGTCGCTTGCCACGTCTGAGCAACCGAACTCCAACCCATTAGAAGGCCAACCCAAAACGGCAAAAATGATTTTATGGACATAGCAGCATACGTTTTGACTTTATAGAGAAACGCCACCCCCACCGTGTAGTTTTGCTAGTTTTAGTCAAAAGCCCATTTTTCCTCTTGTAGGCAAAAGCTTATCCAAAACAGGCATTTCTCTTTAGCGAGATGTTCCTGTGAAAAAAAGTCCGACGCGCTCTGCTAAAGCTTTACTTTCTATCTGCTGCCAACGCGTGAGAATGCGTGAAGGGACGCCTCTAAGGTTCTCTAACATCTTCCACAAGAGAATAGGCTCGCGCAAGGTCAATGAGGAGCAACTACGCCCTTTCCGGCCTCTACTTCTCGGCGAAGCTGACGCGCAGCCTCGACCATATTCTGCAGAGCAGGGATTACTTCCTCCCATCTGCGTGTTTTCAAACCGCAGTCGGGATTCACCCAAATGTTTTCCACAGGTAGCACCTCTGACGCTTTTCTCAGGAGGCGCACCATTTCTTCAGTTCGAGGTATGCGCGGTGAGTGAATGTCATACACGCCTGGACCTATTTCATTAGGGTATTTGAAGTCGACAAAGGCTTCGAGGAGTTCCATCTCGGAGCGCGAAGTTTCTATGGTGATCACGTCGGCATCCATACGCGCAATATGTTCGATGATGTCGTTGAATTCCGAGTAACACATGTGGGTGTGAATTTGGGTCTCGTCTCTGACGCCGGAGGAAGCCAATCGGAAGGCTTTTACGGCCCAGTCTAGGTAATCCTCCCAGTCTTTTCTGCGCAGCGGCAGGCCTTCTCGGATAGCCGGCTCATCAATTTGGATAACCTTTATGCCCGCTGCTTCCAGGGCCAATACCTCGTCGCGAATGGCCAGGGCAATTTGAAAAGCTGTATCTTTACGAGGCTGGTCGTTGCGCACAAACGACCATTGCAAAATGGTGATCGGCCCTGTGAGCATGCCCTTCATGAGCTTCTGCGTCTTGCTCTGAGCAAAACGGCTCCAACGCACGGAGAGCTCCTGAGTGCGAGCGACATCGCCAAAAATGATAGGAGGCTTAACGCATCGGCTGCCATAGCTTTGCACCCAGCCATTTTCTGTGAATGCAAAGCCCTCCAAAAGTTCACCGAAATACTCCACCATGTCGTTGCGCTCAAACTCGCCGTGTACCAACACATCGAGGCCCAACCGCTCCTGCTGAAGAATGGTATCTACAATTGCCTTCTCAATTTCGGCTTCGTATTGAGCCTGCGTTAGCTCACCTTTCTTAAGCCTCGCTCGCAACTGACGAACTTCGTTTGTCTGAGGAAATGAACCAATCGTAGTTGTTGGGAAGAGCGGTAATTTAAAGCGCTCTTTCTGAATCTTTTGTCGAACGGCGAAGGGGGATTTTCGCTCAAAATCGCTCTCGCGAATGTTTTGTAGCCTCTCTTTTACTTGTGGATTGTGAATCAGGACTGATGTGCGACGGTTTTGATGCGCCTGCGCATTTTCTTCCACAGCCGCTCTCAGCTCAGGCGTGTCTTCGCCTTGGGCAAGACGAGACAGGATGACGACCTCCGACAATTTCTGTTTAGAAAAGGCTAGCCATTGCTTGATTTCGGGATTGAGCTGTTGCTCTAAGTCCAAATCATAAGGCGTGTGAAGCAGCGAACATGAAGGCGCAATCCAGACGCGTTCGCGGCCTAACGCATTCACTGCTTTTTCAATCCATTCTAGGGACTGACGAAAGTCACTCTTCCAAATATTTCGGCCATCTACGACGCCTAGAGACAGAATTTTATTGTCAAGAGCGGAGTGATATAAAATATCATCGAGCTGATTTGAGCAGCGAACCAAATCTACGTGTAATACCTGCACTGGCAGATTCACTGCAGTGTCTAAATTATCGCCGTATCCTTCAAAATAGGTTGCCAAAATGAGTTTTAACTCAGGTACTTGGCGATGGAGCTCAGCATACACCTCTCGGAAGATTTGGCGCTCCTCTTCTGTTAGGTCCAAAACGAGATAGGGCTCGTCTACCTGCACCCACTCTGCTCCTAATGCCCTCAACCTCTGGAGCACCTGGATGTAGACTGGTAACAACGCTTCTGCTAAGTCTATTCGCCTGAAACCCTCTTGCTTCTCCTTGCCCAAGAGTAGGTAAGAAATGGGACCGATTAAAACCGGTTTTGCGTTTATACCCAATTGCTTCGCCTCTAAAAATTCATCAAAAACCTTGGTGCTTAAGATGCGAAATGTTTGATCTTTAATGAACTCAGGAACTATGTAATGATAGTTGGTATCAAACCACTTAGTCATCTCCATGGCTATCACGTCAAAATCATCTTTCTGATAGCCTCGTGCCATCGCAAAGTACAAGTCTAACAAAGACAGTCGCTCTAACAATGGCTTATACCGCTCTGGAACAACACCCAAGAGCAGCGTCATGTCTAACACTTGGTCATAAAGAGAAAAATCGTTGACAGGGATCAGGTCTATACCTATCTCCTTTTGAGTGAGCCAGTTTTGCACTCTCACTTCGCGGGCAACATCCAACAGTGTTCTTTGATCCGCTTTGTTCGCCCAGTAAAGCTCACATGCCTTTTTAAGTTCGCGTTTTTTGCCTATTCTCGGATAGCCTAAGATGTGATTGGAAATAGCCATAAAAACTAATTTTGAAAAGATGGAAAGAACAATTCACAAAAAATACAAAAACTTCTTTAAGCCATTAAAAGAAATAGTGAGGACTCTCCTTACAGCGCCGATCAAACTCTTCGCGGCGTTGCAATGCGATTTTGCACAGGCCTGCGAGCAAGATTTGGGTAAATTGGACGGCTTCAGAGGCATCTTCCAACCGGCGACTTCAGCCGCAAGGAAAGCAACCCAATACTCAACTGCGCAATGATCCTAACTGCTTCGCTCTTGTGCAAGTGGAGACCCTTAAAATGGCCTGCGGTTCAATGCACAGCGCTAAGCTCTACTCCCGAGGTAGCGGGCGAGTGTCTCTTTTTCGACATTTCAAAGAACTTGGGCCGACCTCTAGACCCAAACATGTGTGCGCCGCTCAAGCATTTTTCGGCGCAAAGGTAGTCCGCAGAAGGTCAGACGACGACTTTTCTAGAAGCATACAATTTCTCTTTGTGCCGTTCAAGATGGCAGCAAATACGTCAAAAACTCGGCCAATTACTTGTTTGTGGAAGTACTGCGCGTCGACAACAACTAGCGACACTTGAGAAAGGCGTTCGAGGTTTTTTAGGTATTGAAAATTAGAGCGTTGTTTAAAGCAGCATTTCATGCAGGCAGGCTTGGAAATCGCTGAAAGGTATAGTTGAGCATCCTGAATTCTTTCTCTTTTGCCCTAATGAAATGAATCACTATCCTCCCTATCAGAAGAGGAGCTTTGCCCTACTCTTCAGTAAACCAAAAGGCTACAGGATCGTAGAAGAGCACGGCTAGAGTTTCACGTGCTAACCTATTGGCCTACGACTTCAGGCACTAGACCGGTAAGCCGTTGCCCTCTCTGGGAATAGTACGTTGCAGCAAGTGCATCCACTCTTTTGTAACCATCTGTATATCAGAAGGACGAGCGCAGGGCTCCCTGCAGTTTTCTTTTCTCAACCGCCGAGAGCGCCTAGGGAAAAGTTGCCTCATGCCTGCTAGGCGGCCAGAAACCGAAGTTCCCAAATACAAGTCGACCTCACATGCGCAACAAAACTACCTCCTTGCCGTTGACCTCGTGCACCTCGCGGCGAATGCGCTCCTCCCACGGCAACTCCGACACGGGCTTCTTCTCAAACAACACCAAATACCCCCGACGCTGATCCAGCCGATCCATGTAGCGCGACAACTGCTCCAATCCCTGCGGCAACGACCGCGCATCGTGATTCATCTTGACCTCTATGGGAATCACCTGATCCCGCCACACCACCGCCAAATCCGTCCGCCCGTTGCCCAGAGCCATCTCCCGCTCCAGGCGCCTCCCGCCGTTGACCACGCGCTGCAAAAACGCCATTAACAGCAACTGATGACCCGCCTCCTTGTACGTGTAGCGCTCCAACCACGACTCCGAGTGCCAGCGGTAAAAGTCCACAAACGCTTCCAGCAACTTGTCCATGTCCAACGAACCGTCCGGACGGACATACCACGACACCTGGGCGATGTCCGGGTTGATACCTTCTTGAAAACTGCTGTTCAGCACTCGGGTGATGATCTCGCGGTAAATCGGATTGGCAAAACGCACCGGTGAGTCCTGCGTAATGAGGCCCAAATCGCGGCAGTAGCGCAGCGCATCGTCAAAGCCATCAAAGTGAATGCTCTCGCCGCTGATGATGGCCATCACAATGGGCCGCACGCGCGGGTCGTTGATCTTGTCCACCAGACTGTCCAGGTGCGTCTGGCGCTGCTCAATGAG
>JANWXM010000003.1:0-32703 GCA_025055285.1 Saprospiraceae bacterium | reverse complement strand
AGCCGCTCTTTGGCCTCCTCCACCATGTCCGCCGTGATGGGCTGCGTGTAGTCGTTTTTCAGCATCTTGGCCACAATTTCGTTGGCCAGGGCGTTGGTCAGCCAGGGCTGACCGCCCGAGTAGGCGTAAAGTTTCTGAATGGCCTCCTCGGTGAACACCTGGCCGGTCTCCTGCGTGTGCTGCCCAAGCAGCGTGCGCACCTCGGCCTCGCTGAACACCGGCAGGAAAAAGGACTCGGCCTTGACGTTGAACGGCGAGCCGGCGCCCAGGGAGGGATTTTCGCCGCGCGCCTTGAGGCGGTACTCCCGAATGTCGCGCAGACCCACCAACGCCACCGACTGCGGAAACAACCGCGGACGACGCTGAAAACCGTCGCGCAACTGCCGCAACACCGACACCAACACGTCGTCATACAGCGCGTCCACCTCGTCCAACAACAACACCAACGGCTTGGGCAAGCCTCGACACCAATCCTGCAAATACCGCTGAAAGAGCGTAACCGTCGGACTGTATCGCTCCAACACCGGAGGCATGTGCTCCTCGTCGAGGAAAAGTTCTGCATTGTCGCGTAAAGAACTGACAATCGCCCAGTTGGCTTCGGCTACGGTGATGTCCTGAAAACCTGCTGACTCTAAGGAACTTACGATGGAGATATACTTTCCCTCGGCATTCAGCCGACGCGCCAGCGCGTGCAGCAGCGTCGTCTTGCCCGTCTGCCGCGGCGCGTGGATGAGAAAGTATTGCTTAGCTTCAATCAGCCGACGAATTTCAGGATACATGCCGCGAAGCGGGTCTACTACGTAGTGCTCTTCCGGGTCGCACCGGCCGGTAGTGTTGAAATAGCGCGCCATGAGGGCAAAGATAGCTGCATGGCTGCCGAATTTGTTCGCCTGTTGAAGGCCCAAAACCACTCTCTACCTTCGAAAAGGTCGCTTCCCATTAACCTCTATGTGTTTCTCTACGTCCTCTGCAGTTAAAAAGGAAACCACCGAGAGCACACAGGGAAAGGCCACCGCATGCCTGCCGAGCGGCCACAAACTGGCGTTTCCGGACACAGGCACATCTATCATCCCGTAACCACCCGATTCATCGGGTGGACAGACCCAGGGCCCCACCCTCACATCTACCATCCTGACGAACATCACATCTACGACTCCCGCCCGCCAGGATGTGATGCCTGTTAGGATGATAGATGAAAACGCCAGACCCTCTGATAAATCAGAGGGCTGTAGAAAAGTAAATGAATGCGTGCTCAAGGTTCCGCCGCCCGAGTTGTTGGACGGTTTCAGTTGTGGAACCGATAAACAAGCAAATAGCCGTCTCTTGCTCAGTCGACAAATGAAGTTTCTGGGTTCAGAGGTTTAGAAACCAGAGCTTCTTGACATGCTGTGAACGTGCTCATCCTCACGTAGTGGCCCAAGCAAAGGATGAAATTGCACTTTGGCGAAAGCCTCTCGGAAGCCTATGCTTAATTTTTTCGAAACTTATCAATAACTGACGCATCAATACCACGGCGCTCGAGGTCGTCTACAATTCGGTTAGCTTCGGCGAGGCTGTTGGTGCGCTTAACGACGACAGCGGCGTATTTGCCGCGGTTGTAGTAGCCAATTTCGGCATCAGTGTAGCCCATTTTAATGAGGCGTTGCATTTCGCGGCGTGCACCTTCGAGTTTGGTAAAAGAACCAGCCACTACCCGATATCGGCCGTCATGAGTATCGTTGTCGAGATCTACAGACGATTCAGGGAGTGGAGATGCCGTTGGCTGCGGCGGAGCAGTGGGTGGCGCAGTGGGCTTTTCCGCCAAGGGCGAAGGCTGGGTAGGCGGTGGAGCGCTCGGAGGATTGTCTAAGGATGGTGAGGCAGGGGCTTCTGCCTCTTCGCTACCGACAATCACTGATGTATCTCCTGTAAAGAGCGTTCCGGTTGAATCTGGGTCAACGTAACCCAAGTGGCGTTGTTGGTCGAATTCTTGAGCTTCCTGAGCCAGTTGGCTTTGACGGCTTTTTGCCGTGTAGATTTTATAAACCGCCGTTAGCACAAGGCCTGCCACCAAGAGAGACACTATGTAGGTTAGGATTCTAGCTTTATCCATGTGTCGTCTAGTTTCTTTTCCACGAGTTATTGGTGCGGTTTCGGTCGGGTATGAGGCGATTGCCTAATTCGATATGGCTTACGCTTTTACCCGGAGCACAAGATACGGCGTAGCGCTGTTCACCATTTTTCCAAATATCCGCTTTTAGATGCACTATTTCCGAGGTCTTATCAGTATAATTGATCTGCAAATGTATGGGAATAGGCAGGTTTCCTAAGCGCTCGATCACAATAACGTCGCATTCGGCAGAACTATCGCGCTGTACATCGCGTACACCCACATCTGGATAGCCCCACTCGAAAAACCACGGGCGCCAAAACCAGTTTAGATTTTGTCCAGAAGTTTCGTTCCAAGTAAAAAAGAAATCATAGGGAGTTGGGTGTTTTCCCTTCCAGCGGTTCATGTACTCGACCATACAGCGGTGAAAGACCTCATATCCCAACTGGTCAAGCAGAACAGTATAAGCAGCCTGAGGGCGCGAATACGAAGCAACACTGTAAGCAGGGCTGCGCAAAAAGCTGGAACGTACCATGGGCGGCACATCAAAATCGTTGCCAGCTACAGCAGCATAACCGCGCAGGTTGTGCTTGCGGCCAGTAAGCGAATCTGCCAAGAAAAAGTCGAAAAAAGAAGCCCAGCCTTCATCCATCCAAGCATATTCCTGCTCATTAATGCCCATCAGGAAAGGGAAATACGTATGCGCTACTTCATGTACCGTTAGATTGGTAGGGTCTCCAGGCGCTACACTATAGTCATTCACCATCATCGGGTATTCCATGCCATCGTTGCCGTTAAAAATTGTCATGCATGGATAGGGAAAGGGATAACCTGGCAGCCAGAAGCTCATAAGGCGAATGCCATCGGCTGCAATACGTGCCACGCGATAAAAGTCGGCCGACCTTGAGTGGTAAGCAGCGCTAACAAACGTCCGGCGGCCTGTAGTACTATCCACAACCACCGAAGTAGCGTCCCAATTATAATGGTCGCTTGCAGCAAAGGTAAAATCAGGCACCTGAGTAGCCTGATAGCGAAATACATGTGGATTTTGAGGGCGAAATACCCCGCCGCGCCTTAATTCCTCTTCAGTGAAAATGCGCACAACTGTATCTACGCGGTGAGCTAAGAGGAAACGCTCCAGATAAGGTGCCTGAAGCAAATCAGCGGCATTTTTCCATTCGCCAGTGGCCCAAACCATAAAACCTTTGGGTACGATGAGCGTTACATCATAGTCTGCAAAATCGTGGTAAAACTCTTGTTGGCCACTGTACGGTGTGCTAGCCCAACCGCGGATATCGTCATATACAGCTATTTGTGGATACCAATAGGGCACAAAGAAAGTGGTCGGATCGCATACGCATTCGCGCGCAGCGTTTTTATCAGCAGGTAAAGTGTAAGACCACCGAACGTATATCCGTAAGGAATCTCTAGGCAGTAAAGGCTTTTTCCGAAGATCTACATCTAAGAACGTGCGGCGGCGAATGCGCTCCTGTTCAGCGACAGCCTTGTCGTTGAGCGTAAGTTGTTCGATTCGGACGCCTTCGCCAACATCGTTAGGATTTACGTCGTCGTCGCGTAGGCTGCCTTTTCGATAGCGGTCAGCTGCTAGCTTGAAGCGAAGCAGGCGCAAAGTGTCCGGACTTTGATTGTAGTAGGAAATAATCGCCGAGCCTTCCACCCTCCGCTTTTTAGGCACAAGCTTGACGCGCATCTGATAACTCGCGCGATTTTGCCAATAATGCGGCCCAGGTCGTCCATCGAAACTTCGCGTGCCCTTTTCATAAGCTCGCAACATGTTATAGGGAAGGAATAGATCGGTGCTCTGGCTAAAAAGAGAATGGACGTTCGTATTCAAAAACAAGAATAGAACTGAAAAATAACGCATGAAATAAAATTTGCCAGCAAAAGTAATGGAAAGAAGAGCGCAGATAGCGAATCAAAATCTAACGCCAATCCATCAGGTGCTAAACCTTTGCTGACTATTGCGCCTTGACGCAATGCTTTTAAGGTCTCCGAGGAATTGCTTTGAATGTCAAAAGTCCATTTCACAGAGGACGCAGAATTTTCCCATATTTGCCTGAGATGTTAATTAACTCTATCCATGCTCAGCGGCTTGTAAGGCGCCTATTGGCGTGTCTTGCTTTATTTTTAGAGCTTAAGGCCTCCGTGAGTGGCCAAGTGAAGGCTGTTGCTGCTACGCACGTTCGCAATGTGGAGGCTCGCTATGTGGAGGCTGTTGCTCAACCGGGAGAGACAGTTCCAGAGCTGTTGGCTCGCTTCGGGTTGGATGGTTATACCTGCAATGCCACGGCGTTTTTTCGCATAAATGGCCTTCAAGAGGATTACCGTCTGAAGGCAAAGACCACTTATCGACTGCCCATTCAGATTGTCACTTACGACGGAAAGACAGTGCGCTCTACGTTAGGTATCGACAGCTGGCAAGTAGCCTCTAGCATCGTTGAATTTAATCGACAAGCCCTATCCAAAGGTCTGCGCGACCGCAGCTTTTTAGACGACCGCGAGCTATGGGTTCCTTGGCACGAGCTACACTGCCGCAATGAGCACTTGGCAGCGGCCGCTGCAGCTTTAGCGCCATCTTCCGTATCCAGCGCGATGAAAAAAGAAGCAGAATACGCCGGCAAGCGCCTTTTTCCCATTTTTGGGCCGACTCATCAGCAAGTACCACTGTTGAGCCAGCGCCTGCGAGATCAGGTCTTTTATATCATAAGTGGCCACGGCGGACCGGACGTGGGTGCTGAAGGCAAGCGCGAGGGCCGTACGCTGTGTGAAGATGAATATGCCTACGATGTCTCGCTTCGCCTAGCCCGTCTATTGGTCAGTCATGGAGCAACTACTTACGTCATTGTGCGCGACTCAAACGATGGAATTCGAAACGACGCCTTCTTGCCGTGCGACAAAGACGAGGTCGTTTGGGGAAATCGAACCATTCCTCAAGACCAGAAGGAACGCCTGTTACAGCGCACGGAGTTGATAAATCAACTCGCAGAAAGCCATCAAAAAGCAGGAGTGAAAAAACAAACCATCATAGAGATTCACGTAGATTCGCGCAAGACGACTCAGGAAATCGATGTCTTCTTTTACTATCGGCCTGGCTGTGCGCAGAGCCGGGCGCTGGCGCTCAACATGCATCGGGTCATGCAACTGAAATACTCTCGCTATCGGGCGCATAAGCGTTACCAAGGCTCTGTAACGCCTCGCGGCCTACTGACCCTAAAGGAGACACGCATTCCCATCGCTGTCTATGTAGAGTTAGGCAACATCCGCAACCAGTGGGATCAACGTCGTCTAGTGAAGCCGCGAAACCGCCAGTTGTTGGCCGAATGGCTTTTTGAAGCCCTCTAAATGGCGTGAGGGCGCTGCTCTCAATCCAGGAGAAGCTGCGCCCTCACCTCTGCCTTTGGAAGAGAGTTCTCAAGTGCGACGGCCTCCCACGAGCTCGTCTTGCAGCTTCTGAAGCTCATCCCATTTGCCGTCAGCGGCTAGAGCAGCCTGTTGCGGCCATGTTTCAGGGTCGTGGGTATTGTACTGCGGCCCAGCTGCTTCCAAGATCTCCCGTAGGCGATAAGGCGAAGTCATTGAAAGCTGTTGCCAGCTAGTGATGCCAGCATCTCGGAGCAACTCAGCAATTTTCGGTCCAATGCCCTCAATAATTTGCAAGTCGTCCCAGTGGTATTCTTTACCCGCAAACGTAACCGTACGCACCTCGGGTTGCGCTGTCGAAATCCTCAAGTTTTTCAAAGCTTCTGGGCCTAGTTGCTCCCGCAGTGCATTCCGCTCGCTTTCGGCTAAAATGAGAGCATCTTTTGTCTTTTGCAGTTCCTTGGTGCGGGTCTCAAGATCGGCCTCCACCTTAGCAATATGCATTCGCAATTCCGTGATTGTGTTGCTCTGCTCTTCGACTTTAGCTTTCAGCTCAGCATTGTCGTTCTTTAACTGGCTAACCTTATAGTAAAGATAGGCAGCAATCCAGCCTAGAATAAACGGCACAATGCACAAGGCAAGGGCCACAGGAAGATTTTCAGTAAAACTATTGAGCAAGAGGTAAGAGAAAAGCATGGCGTTGAGTTTGTTTTGACGGTTTGAGTTACGGTTTAACAGTGATAACGACCCTGCGATTGCGATGACGGCCGTCTTCAGTAGTATTGTCAGCCACAGGTTCGCGCTTGCCGCGGGATTCTACTTTGATGCGGCTTGGCGCAATGCCGCGCCTAATGAGTACATTAGCAATCGATTGAGCCCGGGCATAACCCAACTTCACGTTGTATTCGTCACTTCCCACGTCATCCGTGTGCCCTACGACGAGGAAGGTAGCAGTTGTGGTTTTGTGTTTTTCTACTAATTTTTTCAGATAATTTTCTACGTCGGGATCTTTGTCATACTCTGTCGAGCGGAAAGGAAACAGAAAAATAACGTCGCGGTCCGATTCGATAATGGCTCCCTTCTCCATGGCGAGAACCATCTTGATCCACTCATAGTCGGCTGAGCGCATAGGTGCGCTGCCTTCAGCCAGTTCGTCTTGTACGGTTTTGGAGGCCAGCCGAACGCGGCTGTCGGGAACTTCGGGCGCCATGAGGCGCTTAATAGCCTCCGCACGCGCCAGCCCAAGGCCCTCGGGTTCGCCGGGGCGTTGCCAGCCCGTGATCAGGAGAGTATCCCCCTGGCCGCCTCGTGCGAGCAGTGCTTTCTTCCATGCCGCAAAATTGGTATCTGGTTCAGGAACGTCCGATTTCCATTTGAATAAGGGTTCGCCAGTAGTCTTCGCGGGCACCTCTTGAGAAGGTTGTCCGTCGCAGCACTTGCACACGTAGCAATGCCAAAAACGAACAGCCCATACCGAGTAGCCCACGAATACTAGCAGCACAAGCCATAGTGGAATCTTACTCATAGATAAGAGCGGTTTTAAATTTTGTACACTGATGTTTCCGCAAATATAGTAATTCCTAGCTAAGCGTCGGCTAGCCAACAAAAAAACTTAAATTAGCCTTATAAAAACGAACGTTTTGGAGGGCGCTGCGCAAACTGTGCTGAATGCAGCAATGCTTGCGCGAACAAGGGGGTGGTATTTTTCTCGTCAATTGTGCTGCTCAACGAAGAAAGTTCGCTCAACAAACCTCCCTTAGAGGGCAAAACCTTTGACCACTGCGGCAGAGGTGCCTCTTAAAAAACTCCCAACGGTCGCATCTTCTGATGCATACTACAGCATCAAGACGAGCAAAGCAATGTG
The DNA here is from genome assembly GCA_025055285.1 of Saprospiraceae bacterium. GTDB lineage: Bacteria > Bacteroidota > Bacteroidia > Chitinophagales > Saprospiraceae > M3007. The sequence goes on along the minus strand of JANWXM010000003.1, from coordinate 25,369 downwards.
ACACCAGAGCCTCAGGATCTGTTTGGAAGTTTATTTCGGTAAAAGACCTTTCTCTAGCTTTTCCAAAGCTCTTCCCTTACTTTTGCGCCCGCAACCGCTAGACGTACATAAAAAACGCTCAGACATGACCTTTCGCACAGAAAAAGATACAATGGGCACGGTACAAGTGCCCGCTGATGTTTACTGGGGAGCGCAGACCCAACGTTCGATTGAAAATTTCAAGATTGCGTGCGAAATCAATCGAATGCCTATCGAGATTATCCGCGCATTTGCTTACTTGAAAAAGGCTGCTGCCCTGACCAATCGCGATGCAGGGGTGCTCTCCGAGGAAAAGTGTGACCTCATCTGTCGCGTATGCGATGAAATTCTAGCGGGCAAACTCGACGATCAGTTTCCCTTAGTGGTGTGGCAGACTGGCTCAGGTACACAAACAAATATGAACGTCAATGAGGTCATTGCCTACCGAGCACATGTCTTAGCGGGTGGAAAGTTGACTGACGAAAAAAAAGTGCTCCACCCTAACGACGACGTAAACAAATCGCAATCGTCGAACGACACTTTTCCAACGGCCATGCACATTGCGGCCTACAAGATGCTAGTAGAGGTAACTCTGCCTGGCATAGAGCGTCTGCGCGATACGCTGAAGGCGAAATCAAAGGCTTTCATGCACATTGTTAAAATCGGGCGCACCCATTTCATGGATGCTACACCCTTGACGCTAGGGCAAGAGTTTTCGGGCTATGTAGCGCAACTAGACAACGCTCTGCGCGCCATCCGCAACACGCTACCGCGCCTGAGCGAAATTGCCCTTGGCGGCACGGCAGTGGGCACAGGGCTCAATACACCCCCTGGCTATGCCGAAAAAGTAGCTGCTTATATTGCCCAGCTCACGGGCCTGCCCTTTGTATCGGCGCCAAACAAATTTGAGGCTCTAGCTACGCACGACGCCCTCGTAGAAAGTCACGGCGCCCTCAAGACGGCTGCTGTTAGCTTAATGAAAATTGCTAACGACATCCGAATGCTGGCTTCTGGGCCGCGCGCAGGTATCGGCGAAATCCATATCCCAGACAACGAGCCTGGCTCCTCTATCATGCCGGGAAAAGTAAATCCCACTCAGTGCGAGGCCCTTACCATGGTAGCTGCTCAAGTGCTGGGAAACGACGTAGCCATAAACATAGGCGGTGCTACAGGGCATTTCGAACTGAACGTATTCAAACCTATGATTATCTATAATTTCCTCCACTCGGCTCGCCTTATTGGCGAGGCTTGCGTCTCGTTTAACGATAAGTGCGCAGTGGGCATCGAACCTATCGAAGAAAATATTCGCCGCCACGTCAACCAATCTTTAATGCTCGTTACCGCATTAAATCCACATATTGGCTATTACAAAGCTGCTGAAATTGCTCAAAAGGCCCATCGCGAGGGCCTCACGCTCAGAGAGGCTGCCTTAGCCCTGGGTTACGTTACAGCAGAAGAATTTGACCAGTGGGTGCGACCTGAAGAGATGACAGGCTTGAAAAGCCACTGATTGTCACTGCAGAGGAAAGAGTCCCCGTAGCTTACTTTTTCCCATTTGGAATTGCGCTATGCCGTTCGAATTTTTTAAGTATTGAATACCAATTGTTTACGTTTTTATTTTCTACGTTTTACATTTTGTCATGAATATTGCCGTCGTTGGCACTGGCTACGTAGGCTTAGTTACAGGCACCTGTTTTGCTGAAACAGGCAATAACGTTATCTGTGTAGATAACAACGAGGCCAAAGTTCAAACCCTCAAGGCGGGGAGAATTCCCATTTACGAGCCGGGATTAGATGTGCTCTTCGAGCGCAACATGAAAGAAAAACGCCTGCATTTCACGACCGATTTGCGCGAGGCGGTAGAGAAAAGTACCCTCATCTTTTTAGCTCTGCCTACACCTCCTGGCGAAGACGGCAGTGCGGACCTATCCTATGTGTTAGGTGTAGCGCGGCAATTGGCCGAGCTAATTACGGACTATCGCGTCATAGTTAACAAGAGCACAGTACCCGTAGGCACTGCCGAGAAGGTTGCGGCCATCTTGGCTGAACGCTTACCTCAAGAGCGCTTCGATGTGGTCTCAAACCCGGAATTTTTACGCGAAGGCGTAGCAGTGGAAGACTTCCTCAAGCCTGATCGAGTGGTCGTAGGCACTTCTAGTGAACGTGCCCGTCGGCTCATGAAGCAGCTCTATGAGCCATTTGTGCGGCAAGGAAATCCCATATACTTTATGGATACGCGTTCGGCGGAGATGACCAAATATGCTGCCAATGCCTATTTGGCCATGCGCATCTCGTTTATGAATGAGATGGCCAACCTCTGCGAGCGTACAGGTGCAAACGTAGACATGGTGCGCATCGGCATTGGTAGCGACAGCCGCATCGGTAAGCGGTTCTTATTTCCTGGCATCGGCTACGGCGGCTCGTGCTTTCCTAAAGACGTTAAAGCTTTGGCGCGCACGGCTGAGGAATACGACTACGATTTTCGTATCTTGAAGGCCGTTATGGGAGTCAATGAGCGCCAACGGAGCACGTTGGTGCAGAAAGTGCGCGATTTCTTTGGTCCTAACTTATCAGGCCGCACGATGGCCCTCTGGGGGTTGGCTTTTAAACCAAATACCGACGACATCCGCGAAGCACCGGCTCTAGTCATGGCCGATGCCTTACTGGCAGAAGGCGTTCATTTAAAAGTATTTGACCCCGAGGCCATGGACAACGTGCGCGCCCAGTACGGAGAGCGGCTTACCTATGCTCCTTCCATGTATGATGCTCTAGACGGCGCCGACTGCTTATTGATCGCCACCGAATGGAGCGAATTCCGCACACCAGATTTCGCCCAAATGAAAGCGCGTCTTGGTCAGCCCGTTATCTTTGACGGGCGAAACGTATATGACCTCGATGTAATGCGCGAACACGGCTTTTACTACGTCAGCATCGGACGCCCCGTAGTAGATGGGCGTCAGTAAAGACCTGTGCTCAACATGACCAGTGTACAGCCTTCCACAGGCTCAATACTATGTGCTTCAGCCAGAACCACAAGCTCGGGATTTTCTGCGCCCGGATTAAAAATGATCCGCTTAGGCTGTAGTGAAAGCAAATAGTCGTAATACACCAATTGCCGCTGCGCTCCCACGTAAAGTGTTACAGTGTGGAGGTCTTTTACAAAAGGCCTGTTTGTCAGGATAGGTATGCCCTCGATTTCGCCTCTGCGAATGCCCACGGGTATTACTTCGTGTCCATGACGGCGCAAAGCCTGTACTGCTAGATAAGCGTAGCGGCGGGCATCAGGCGTAGCACCTAAGACAAGCGTTTTCTTCACTGGACGTCGAGATGAAGTCACCACTTTTACTGCGGGCGAAGATCACTCATTTTGCTGTTTTGCAGTGTGTATTTCGCGCCTTTCTCGGCAGCACATCGTGCGAGCTTCCCTCTTATGCCGCTCCATTATGCACACGCCAAACGCCACAATTACCTTTGCAGGCCATTTTTTACCTAAAACTGCACCTACCGTGGTTTTGAGTGACAAAAAGATTCTAGAAGCCATTGCTGCCGGAGAGATAGTTATAGAGCCCTTTCGGCGCGAATGTTTGGGCACGAACTCCTACGATGTGCACTTGGGCAAATACCTTGCCGTATATCGCGACCGCGTGTTGGATGCGCGACGCCACAATCCAGTGGAGCTCCTGGAGATTCCAGAAGAAGGCTTCGTCCTTCAGCCAGGAACCCTTTATTTAGGTGTCACGGAAGAATACACTGAAACGCATGGCGCTGTGCCCTTTCTCGAGGGCAAAAGCAGCGTGGGCCGATTGGGCATAGACATTCACGCCACCGCCGGCAAAGGCGATGTGGGTTTTTCCAATCACTGGACATTGGAAATCTCCTGTATTCAACCTGTGCGCGTGTATGCGGGCATGCCCATCGGTCAGCTAATTTACTTCCGCGTAGATGGCGATATCGAGACCTACTACCACCGAAAACCTGATGCCAAGTACAACCATCGAAGCGACAAACCTACCGAAAGCATGATGTGGAAGAACTTTCGCTAAAAACTTCTTTCCTGGACACGCAGAAAAAAGAACAAGACCCAAGAGAATAGGCCCTGATTTGGGAAGGTAACACCTGCTTCGTGCGCTCAAGTTCCATTCTGTTCTTGTTCAATTTGCAAGCAAACAGCCCAGATGAACGGAGGAATACCCAAGCGTGGCGCAGGCCTTTCGAAATAGATCTGATAAGGTTGATAGGGCATTTGCTTGCATACCCAGCCTGTTGTTTCACCGCTGCCGGCCTCCCAATCAAATGGCTCAAGGCGCAAATGGCGGCGAAAGTCTACTGCTTTTAAGCCGTATGCCTTGTAAAGGCTCTCCTTTGCCGTCCAGAATACGTGTTGCAAATCGAACTGCACATCAGCTGCAAACGAGCGAAGAAAACTAAACTCTTCCTCGTGCAAGAAGCGCCAGGCGAGCCGCGGCATCTTATCAGTAAGTACTTGAAGGTCACATCCCGCGGGAACGTCGGCCAGCAAAGCGCCTACCAGGCCTTTAGAATGGCTCAAAGAGCAATAAAGATGATTATGCCCTAAAAAGAAAGGCTTGGAAAAGGCATCCTTGCTCAGTGGCCATCGCTCGCCGTTTCCAGTGAGCAGATGGAGTAGATATCTCACAGCCAACCACTCGCGACGACGCAAGTCTTTATACTGTGCCAGTTCTGCTTCCTCCGCCGCAGTGAGCAGAAGGCGTTCGCGAAAGAAGGCCTCCTCCTCGAGGATGTGCCATACGCCAAAGAGCGGCTGCTGTTGGTGCACAGCCGGTAAGCGTCGGGTGAACAGTAAAGGCATGTTCGCCCCGCAAAGGTACGCTCTTAGCAAAATTTTTGTTTCAACTAGCCGTTTCTTTGCGGCAAGAACATCGCATACGAGCAAGGATGTCCGCCAGAATGCCCTCTCATATCCTCGTCTAAATTCCTACTGCATCGCATGACCATACGCATTCACTTATTGACCCTCGGCTTGCTAGGAATGAGCCATGCTGCGATGGCGCAAGACCAACACTTTACTCAATTCTATGCCTCGCCACAATTGCTCAATCCTGGCCTAACTGGTGCCTTCGAAGGGCGCTACCGCGTTAGCGCCATCTACCGCGACCAATGGCGCAACGTATTAGACAATCCCATCCGCACTTTTGCCGTCGCCGGCGATCTTCGCTTTGACCCGCCATTTAGCCGCTTTTCGCAAGATGCCGTCGGACTAGGGCTAATGTTTTTTACTGACCAAGTCAGCGTCCTTGATTTTAGCACCAACCAAATCGCCCTAACTTTGGCCTACCACAAAGCCTTAGATGTAGATGGACGCCAGTATTTGACGCTAGGACTCCAAGGAGGCCTGACCCAACGAAACATCAACTACGCCTACTTGAGCTTTTCAGATCAGTTCGATGGCTTCACAGGTTTCGTCTTGCCCACAGGTGAACAATTCCCAGAAAACAATTTTGCTTACGCTGACTTAAACGTAGGGCTCACCTATGTAGGACGCTTTGGGCGGGCAGGTGCTCTGTTTGCTGGAACGGCTATCCACCACATTGTAGAACCTCGAGCTACCTTTTACAATCAAGGAATTCCGGGCGATCGCTTCTACAAAAAGATCTCTGCACAACTGGCGGCAAATATTCCCCTTGGTGCTTCGCGTACGGCTCTGTTGCCGCGCTTTCTTTTTGCGCTTCAGGGCGCACACGCTCAGGTAAATGCTGGCACTAATGTGCGCTTTCCAGTAGGGCGATATGGGACTTCGGCCGTACAGTTGGGCAGCTGGGTGCGCCCGGTACGTGGAGTCAATGGTTTCGACCTCGACGCTGTTGTAGCGCTCGTAGGTTTTGAGGTCAACAACGTGCTTTTTGGCATTAGCTACGATATCAATCCGCAGGCACTGAGCTTTGGGCGTCGCCAAGGAGCCCTTGAACTTTCCGTAGCGTACCTAGGCGAATATGAGAACGAACAAATTCTCTGTCCAAAATTCTAGAAAACACGGCCTTATCTTACCTACCCTATGGCTTTTCCTTGGGCAGATTGGCTAAATGCGGTCGAGAAACTCACTGCTCGCCGCGTGTGGAATGCCGCCTGCGTGGGAATATCGTATTGCTTGACGCGCCTAACACAGCGCCCCATCCAATGGGGCCTACCCGTCGCCGTAAGCATAGAGCCGACTACAGCCTGCAACTTGCGGTGCCCAGAGTGCCCGAGCGGTTTGCGCGCCTTCAACCGACCGACAGGCAAGATGCAATTTGACCTATTCCGCCAAGTCGTAGACGAACTTTATCGCCATACTTATGCTCTCCTTCTTTATTTTCAGGGCGAGCCTTACCTCCATCCTGAGTTTTTCGACATGGTGCGCTACGCCCACAAGCGCGGCTTATTTACGATAACCAGCACAAACGGGCACTTTCTAGACCCTGAGCGTGCGCGTCGAACCGTGGAGGCAGGCCTGGATCGCCTCATTGTATCGGTAGATGGCCTCACTCAGCCCACCTACGAGCGCTATCGCATAGGAGGACAACTCGAACGCGTAATTCAGGGCATTCAACAAGTGGCAGCCTTCAAACGCCGCCTGCGTTCCCGCCGCCCTTATATCATTGTCCAATTCATCATCTTTCGCCACAACGAAAGTCAGGTATCTGAGGTTAAGCAGATGGCGCGCACTTGGGGAGCCGATGAAGTCCGGCTAAAAACGGCTCAAATCTACAACCATCAGGGCGGGAATCCCCTCATTCCTGAACAAAGCCAATATTCGCGGTACGTACGCCAAGCAGATGGCACCTGGGTGCTGCGCACCACTGCGCTCAACCACTGCTGGAGGCTATGGCGCACTTGTGTGATCACATGGGACGGTATCGTTGTGCCTTGCTGCTTCGACAAAGATGCTCGCCATCCACTAGGTGACCTTACAACCACCTCTTTCCGTGAGATCTGGCGCGGAGTGGCTTACCACCACTTTCGCTATCGCCTCCTCCGCGGGCGCGATAAAATTGACATCTGCTCCAATTGCTCGGAGGGTTGCCGAGTATGGGTGTGAACTACTCTAATGAATTCCACCAAGTTATTATCCGCTCTGGCGGAATTACATGGGCAAAAGCCCACCATCCTATGAAAGCGCCCACAGCATTGGCTACCATGTCGTCGTACTCGAACATGCGGTCAGGAAAATACCGAAACTGCACATATTCTAATGTCGCACCAATCAAAGAGGCTGTGACTACGGTGAAAATCCCATGAAGTGCCCTAGCCCGTCCTATCCAACGGAAGAACCCCCATAGCGTTAGCCATGCCAACAGGGCGTAGGCAGCCGCGTGCGCTAATTTATCGGTGGAGAGCACCTCAAATTTAGGCATTGAAACACCTCCCATCGTGGAGAGAAATACTACCGCGGCTAACCATAGGAGGGCTGGAGCAAAAGCGCGTATCATCGAGGCGAAGTTAGATGCAAACGGAAGAAATGGTCATTATTTTATCTTATGTAACTTGTTTGTTCTCCCGCCTGCGAAAAAAAAAGCTCTCGGAGGGAAGAATATTGTCCTTCTCTAAACAACAAACAGGATGAAACGCCCGTTATAAAATCCTTTCTTTAATTTTTAAAAGAAATTGTAAAACAGATTTTTATGATTAATAATATTCAATTATGGTCTGTTTTTAGCCTAAATTTGCCTCTAAAAATATTTCAACAAACTCAAAATTTTGTCCTTAATGCTGGCATTTTCGGTGCGCACTTTTGTAGCGTCAAAAAACAGCTGCCTATAATCCTCCCGTTTATGCAAAGAACTCTTCTCGTATGTAGTCTCTTGGTGTTGTCGGTAGCTACGAGCTCCGCACAAGGTTGGGAACGCGTATTTGATGGCGGGGGGCAGGGCCAAATTAACGACATTCAGCCCGCCGCCGATGGGGGATATGTAGCTGTGGGTTACTACGCGAATTTGAGTCGTGCCCGTCTTTTCAAGATCAATGCCGATGGCTACCTTCAGTTCACTCGAGACTTTTCGTTGGGTACTCAAGCCACGGCAGAAGGCCTTGCGTTAAGCCCAGACGGTAGCTATGCGCTTGCAGGTTTTACTCGGACTGGCTTGAATCCGCGTCGTCCTTTCGTAATTAAGACCGATGCGAAGGGAAACGCCTTGTGGACCTTTTTCCTTTCTAGCCCTTTCGACACGGAAGCCAAAGATATCGTTGCGCTCAGCGACGGCAGTTTTGTCGTTTGCGGTCATCGCAAAAACAGCGCTGGCGTAGAGGATGTACTGGTTTTTCGCCTCTCGGCAACAGGTCAGCTATTGTGGAGCAACACTTATGGAGAGACGAGCACAGTAGAGAAGGCAAACGCCCTTGCGTTAATGCCCGATGGCTCAGTTGTCGTCGTTGGAGAAAAGAAAGTCGTCCCACGCGATATTTGGGTAGCTCGGATAGCACCCTCGAACGGCAGTCTGCTCTGGGAGAATACCTTCAATTTCTTTGAAATCACCACAGGTACGCCGGCAGACGACGTCGCACGCGCTGTAACCGTAGATACAGATGGGCACATCCTCATTGGAGGCCGAAGTACCTACGAGGAGAACGGCGTAGGCCTACTCATGAAAGTAAGCGCTCAAGGTACCGGACAAGCGCTGTGGCGCTCGGGCTTTCCTCGCTCAGACATATACGGCCTCGCTAAGGCGTTTACAGGTGAAATTTACGCTACAGGGACGAAGGCCACTAATCAATCAGAAGACGTATACATTGTACGCACTAATGCTCAAGGCGTTAAAATCTGCGATGTGACTATAGGGCGCCCAGGCTTTGACCAGGGCATGAGCATTGTTGTCACTCCAGACGGCGGAGCCATTGCTGCAGGCGTGGGCGAGTTCTTCTTCCCTACCATTGGCTCGGAATCCAATCCATATTTGGTAAGGATGGATCGCAATTGCGTTTCCTTTTCGAGCTATGTGGCAGGAAAAATCTTTTATGACATCAACGGCAATTGCACGCGAGATGCTAACGAACCGGGCTTAGAAAACTGGATAGTGCGCCTCGAAAGCCCCAACTTTACGCGGTATGCTGTAGCAAAAAGTGGTGGAGAGTTTCTCCTGTTAGTAGATACAGGCCATTACAAGGTTAAACTCTTTCCACCAAATAATTCTTGGGCCTCGTGTGTAGCGGAAATTCCGCTCAAAGTTTCAGGCTTCTTAGACACCTTTACGGTAGAGGTGCCCGTACGCGCCCTTTCACTCTGCCCGCGCAATGAAGTGGACGTAGCAACGCCTATCCTTCGGCGCTGCACGAATAACGTATACACTGTACGCTACTGCAATTCCGGCACGCTCCCCTCGGCAAACACGCGTATCGAGATCGAGCTAGACCGCAATCTTACTCTTGTAAGTAGTTCTATACCCGCAACGCCACTTTCAGGCAATAAGTACGCCTTCGATATTGGCTTGTTGCCCAATGGGGAGTGCGGCTCGTTTACGTTTGTTGCATTTCTCGATTGCAATACCCTTACTGGCCAAACTCACTGCGTTCGAGCGCACATATATCCAGACTCTTTCTGTAACGTCAGCGGGTGGGATCGCTCTATCGTTCAAGCACGCGCTGCATGTGAACAGGGTGTAGTACGCCTCAGCTTAGCGAATGTTGGCACGGGTGACATGCAGTCGTCGGTGGGCTTTGTGATTGCGGAAGACGTGATCATGCTTACTCAACCTGGCGACCCGCTCTATCGCCGCCAGTTGAAAGCAGGTGAAGAATCTATTGTTTGGACAACACCCGCAAACGGGCGCACTTACCGAGTCATTGCTGAGCAAACGGCAGGTTATCCAGGCACTAGCTACCCTACTGCTGCAGTAGAAGGGTGCCGTTCGGATACAAGCGCACCGTTTAGTATTGGGTTCTACACTATGTTTGCGGAAGACGACCTCGATCCTTTCCGCTCCTACGATTGTCAGGAAAGCGCTCCGCCCGATTTTAATCCTATTTACTTGAAAAGAGGCCATCCCAAAGGCTATGGCGTAGAGCACTACGTCCGTCCAGAAACCGAGATGGAGTATTTAATCCAGTTTCGGAATGCTACTGCCGATACGGTATTCCAGGTAGTCGTGCGGGACACGTTGCCCCCCTTCCTTGATCCTGCCACCGTACGACCGGGAACGGCAAGTCATCCGTACGAATTTGACGTATACGGTAGTGGTATTGTGCAATTCACGCTGCCTACGGCTGTTCTATCTCCTCAAGGCAGTGGAAGCGAGGGCTTTGTAAAGTTCCGGGTCGCATTCACGCGGGACATCCCTTGCAGAACTAAAGTGCGCAATACTGCTGCCGTCTACTTCGACTTCAACGCGCCGGCCTTGACAAACCAAACTTTCCACACAGTCTGTGACCTAGACACATTTATTGTCGTCAAAACAAAAAATATTCACTGGAAAGGCGCCGATGTCAAAGTATATCCTAATCCGTTTGAAAGCAGTACCATCTTCGAAATTAAAGGTGCCGAAGCAGAGAGTTATCTATTGGAAATTTTAGACCTACAAGGCAGGGTAATTTTTAGTCAACGCTATGACCAACCCATTTTCCGACTTCAAAGGCAACAATTGCCAGCAGGCATGCTTTTCTTCCGCATCACTTCTGACCGCGGGGAACCCATTGCCTCTGGAAAGCTCCTCGTTCGATGACGAGAGACCTCCCAGCCATTGCCAATAGCCGATTTTACCCATAACCGCTTACTCTAAAGATGAAAAGCCGCAGGCTCAATCCCCTGCGGTTTTTGCTTTTTATTGACAGACATTATGCGTGAACAACAGAGAGCGAATGTCTTGTTTACACCCGACTTGAAAAGGCAAAAGCCCTTGGCGTCAATGTCTATGTGCCTCCGAGGCCTACTGCACTGCACTAAGCATTCCTCTAAAGCAATGTTCGTTCCAACTCAATGAGCCATGGGAATATTCTTGCTCTTGCCAAACTCGCTTAACTAAATAGTCGCAGAGGATTCAATATACCTGCTCCAATGCAAAGCATCTGAAACGGTTTTAAGATATAGCAGTTATTTGCTACAGAAAAATCAGGCGGGTGGTAATCAATGCCATTCTCATGCCATTTCGTAACCCCGGGTTTATCGGAGAGTATTCGAGGCACTCCCTTCTATCTCTTCACCTGTTGTTCCGACAGGCATTCCATCTCGCCGTCAGATCAGTATCACGAACGCTAGGGTGTTCGTTGAAGGAACGGATGCTAGAGAGAGATTCCTGCGCATATTTTTAAGGCAACGAGGCAGTTAACCTCTATACAGCAGGGTTTGCTTCGCCCAGGTAAGGTTTGTTATCGAAACATGGGTTCGACAGCTGGGCTAAACACCGTTTTTATCGATTGATTTCTCTTCCTCGAAGGTCGAAATAATTAAAGACAAGTTGTGCGGCCGGACGCTGGTTCTCATCCATGCGAGGAAGGTCGCGAGGAGATAGGTTTGTATTAATCCTTAGCTTCATCAAGTAAAGGATTGAAACGCATGTGGCTTCGAACACGCTCCTAAATAGATTTACAACTTCCCAACGAACCAGCAAAACCTTTTCGCCAAAATCTTGACCTTTGCCTCAGCCTACCAGGGCATGTTCTATCGTTTCTTAACAATAACATATTGCTCACTCATGCAAAGACAACTTTCGCTTGCGCTGCAAATTCTGCTGCTAATTGCTGTAGCCCATTTGTATTATCTCCATTTTTCCGGGAAGGCATCCTCTGGAAACCCGACGCCCACTGCTGCTCCTGCTAGAGAGAATCCACCAGCAGCTGTTCAGCGCCCTGTGCGCATTGCTTTTGTGAATGCCGATACCCTAGATGCCAAATACAACTGGCTCAAGGAACAGAAGAGAGCCCTAGAACAGCGCGTCCAGAATGCAGAGCGCAGCATGAAGAACAAGAAAGAGGCGCTCATACGCGATTTGGAAGCCTTCCAAGAAAAATATGAAAGTGGTACTGTCTCCCGCGCCCAGTTGGAAAAAGAGTACGCTCTACTGGCCGAACGCCAGCAAAAGCTTGCTCAAGAGGAGATTCGGCTAGGTCAACAATTGGCTGAAGAGCGCGAAAAGGCACTCAACGAACTCATGGCCAAAGTGGAAGCCCAGCTGCGCGCTCTCCAGGCCCAAATTGGCTATGATTTCATCTTATCCTACTCCAAAGGCGGCGGACAAGTGTTGTATGCAAACGATAGTTTGGATATTACGAATCGCGTGCTCGAACTGCTAAATGCCCAAAAGAATTAGGCTACAGCCGGCAACCCTTCGCGATATACCTACCCTACAGATGCTGGCCAACCGCATCTGGTGGGCGCATTATCCTCCTATTATTGGCGAAGCACAAACTGCTTATATGCTCGAGCGCATGTACAGTGCTGAAGCGCTCCGGCGGCAAATGACAGAAGAAAACGCCCATTTTTGGCTGATAAATACGCTATCTGACGTATCGATTGGCTTTCTTTCCATCAGCGAACAATGCGCAAGCGAATACTTCATTCACAAATTCTATCTAGACGTTGCCTACCAGGGAAAGGGTCTGGGCACCGAGGCCTTCGAGCAACTGCTAGAGCAATATCCCGCAGCCAAGCGAATCCGGCTAACGGTTAATCGCCAAAACTATAAAAGCATTAACTTCTATTTCAAATTGGGCTTTCGCATTGAGCGTTGTGCAGACTTTGACATCGGCGAAGGCTTCTTCATGAACGACTTTATCATGTGCTGGGAGAGTAAGCCTAAGGAAAAAGTCAACGACCTATCGGAGGACTAGTTCTGCATAATCAGCTTCTTTGCCTGGGCGAATCGCGAAGCCTTTTCGTTCGAAGAGGCGGCGCATAGCGGTATTGGTCTTTAGGAAAGTTGCCGTAATACGGCGATAGCCTTGTGCGCGAGCAATTTCAATAATGTAATCTGTGAGTAGACTGCCGATGCCTTTGCCGTGCCAGGCGTCTGCCACTAGGATGGCATACTCGCATGTTTCGCGCCAGGCATCGCCTACAATGCGCACAACGCCGATAATGTGCGGTCTTCCACCTTCTTCCTCTATTACTGCAACGATGGCCATCTCTCGATCGTAGTCAATATGGGTGAAGCGCGCGAGCATCTTGTGGTCGAAGCCAGGAGTGAATCCAAAGAAGCGGTAGTACAGGCTTTCGCGCGAGACATTCTGAACCAGTTCAGCCTCAAGAGGCTCATCTTCAGGCCGAATAGGCCTAAGCAGTAGGGTCAGGCCGCTTTTTGGGTGCTGCACGCGCTTTATCCATTGGGTAGGATAAGGTTGGATGCATAGATGTTCGTAGGGGTCGCGTTGAGCTGGGCGCGCGGGTTCGAGGCGAGCAGCAGCATCCAATGCAATGCCGCCTTCAGGGCTTAAGGCAAAAGGATTGATTTCTACTTCTGCTAGTTCGGGAAAGTCCATGAGCAGATAAGCAAACCGCACCAATACCTCGTAGAGTTGCTCTACGGGCGCAGGAGGCAAGTGGCGGAAACCGTGTAACAAGCGAGCAATGCGCGTTCCTTCCACCAAATGGCGAGCTAAGGCCAAGTTAAGTGGAGGTAAGCCAATGGCTCGGTCGCGCCAGATTTCCGTGGCTACTCCGCCCAGTCCAAACACGATGACAGGCCCAAAGGTTGGGTCTTTGAACGAACCAATCAGTAACTCGTGCTGGACGTTGACCATTCGCTCTACGGTTACTCCTTCCACACGTGCTTCAGGACGCTTCTGGCGCACATTTTCCATCAGAAAACGAAATACTTGACGCGTGCCGAATTCTGTTTCAATGCCCAAACGCACACCATGCACCTCAGACTTGTGCCAAATGTCAGGAGAGGCAATTTTGAGGACTACTGGACCGCCCAAACTACGCATGATAGCAGCCGCTTCATCTTCTGTGCGAGCCAGGTATGTCGTGTTAACAGGAATGCCATAGCAGGCCAGAAGGTGTCGTGCTTCTGCTTCTTCGAGAAGCAATCGCCCCTTAGCGCGCACTGCTTCGATAACACCACAGGCAGCAGCTCGATTTATTCCTGGTAAGTCTATGGGTAGGTCAGGCGGCGTCTCATAGAGCATATCTAGATTTTGGCGATAGTGGACCATGTGCATAAAAGCAGCAACAGCCCGCTCAGGGAAAGGATACCACGGGATGCCTCCAGCCTCTAAGACTGCACGGCCCAATTGGGCGGAACGCTGACCCATCCAAGCTGCGAAGATAGGCTTCGTGGTATTTCGCGCTTCTTGAACCACGACATGGGCCACGGCTTCCGCATCTGTTGGGCGCTGCGGCGTGAAAATGACGAGCACAGCATCGACGGGTGGAGTCTGCAAACAGGTGCGGATTGCTACCCGATACTGCTCAGGAGTGGCCAGGTTCGACAAGTCAAGGGGATTAGAGCGGCTCCAAGTGGGAGGAAGTTCGCGGTCTAGCAGGGCGATAAGGTCTTCTTCTAAAGTGGCTAGCATACCTCCGCGAGTTTCCAAGGCGTCAGCCGCCAGAATAGCGGGGCCACCAGCATTTGTTACAATGGCTAGCCGAGAGCCAGTCGGCAATGGTTGAAGGGCCAAAGCTTGCGCGCAGTCGAACAATTCCTGCACTGTTTGCACTCGAATAGCGCCCGCGCGTCGGAAAGCTGCCTCGAACACAGCATCATTGCCTGCAAGTGCTCCAGCGTGCAAAAAAGTGGCTCTCGCGCCAATAGTGCTCACTCCTGCTTTAAGCACTACGATGGGTTTAGAGCGGGCAAAAGCTCTTGCAGCGCTCATGAATCGCCGGGCCTGACTGAGTGTCTCTACATATAGAAGAATGCAGGTAGTCCGGCTATCCGTGCCAAAATAGTCAATAAGTACATCCACGCCGATGTCGGCCATTTGACCTGTGGACACGAAATGGCTAATACCCACTTGCTTCTCTGTAGCCCAGTCAAGCACAGCAGCACCTAGTGATCCGCTTTGCGAGATAAAAGCCAATCGCCCTGCTTGTGGCATCGCCGGTGCATAGGTAGCGTTTAACCCAATATGTGGACTCATTAGACCTAGAGAATCGGGGCCAATCAAGCGCACACCATGGCGATTAGCATTCTCCTTGAGCGCTCGTAGCAAGTCCTCTTGAGCTTCTCCGACGCCCGGCTGAAAGCCATCGGAAAGCACCAAGGCGCACTGTACTCCGATTTCGCCGCAGTCTTCTATTAAACGGGGTATGTGAGCAGCTGGCAGAGCAAACACAACCAAATCGGGACACTCGGCCAATTGGCTTAGCCGAGCATAACACCGTAAGCCATAGACGTGGCGATATTTCGGATTGATGGCATATATCTTACCTCGATAGCTACTTTGAAGCAGATTCTGCAGCACGATGTTGCCTAGCTTTCCTGGCTTTTCCGTAGCACCCACAACGGCTACAGATTGCGGCAGAAAAAACTTGTCTAAGACCTGCTTCATCCGTTTAGAGTTTCCAATGCTTCGAGAGCACGGCCGAGGCCTGATGGAGATACATTTCATACATTTCCCACACTCGACGACTCGAGGTGGAAGGTTGTTCTATTGCTGCAGGCGACTCGCCGTTTATACCTGCGATAAAATTGTAAACACAGTTCGGTAATTCATCGGTGTTGTAGCCGCCCTCAAGTGCAGCAAAGATCTGCTGCCGGGAGAACGTTCGGCGAAGCACTTGCCCTATCCAATAGTAAAAATGATTAGTTGCCCTCAACTGAAGGAGCGGGTCTGACCAATGGGCATCGAAGCCTGCAGACACGGCCACAATGTCGGGTTGAAATTGCTCAACAATAGGCAGCATGTACTCGACAGCATGCTGGAGGATATCGTCTCCGCTCTGAGGTGGCAAAGGACAATTGATTGTAAAACCGCGACCGGCTCCTTCTCCAATTTCCAGCGGAGAGCCATTACCCGGATAGGCAGGGTACTGATGCAGCGACCAGTACAGCACCTGCGGATTTCGGTAAAATATGTCCATGGTTCCATCGCCTAGGTGCCCATCGAAGTCTAAGATGAGCACACGCTTTCCTGCATCAACTGCTTTCTGAGCAGCAACTGCGACGTTGTTGAACAGACAAAAGCCACGCCCCTGTGCCGCGTAAGCGTGGTGTCCGGGTGGGCGAACTAGCGCAAAATGGCCATCAGCCAGAGCTCGAAGGGTCATAGCCACAGCTACGAGTGCAGCCTCATAACTATTAGGAGAGGTTTGCGTGTCTCCATCTAAGGCTAGACTTAAGGCACAAGCTCGTTTTACGTGTTCAATGTAGGCGCGCTGATGGACGCGATGAAGCTCTTCCTCTATTGTCTCGAACGCCTCTGGCTCAGTAACTTCTAGTACGCCAAAGGCGGTAATGCGCTCTTGGCGCTCTGGATGCGTAGGCCCAGGGTCATGGCGAAGAACGGCAGGATGGTAGAGAATTCGCATGCGCACAGCGTTCCTTTATGGCCTAACTTTCTGAAATGAGGGCACAAATTAGGGCTTCTCTTTCAACTATGGGAGAGGTCTTCTTATGTTGCATTTTTGGTTGAGCTACGCAATTGGCCATTATTGAGAAGTGAGGGTGTTGGTCTGGCTATTCAAAACAAAAAAGCGCGTGACTTTTCACGCGCCCCGAATTTTCCAATTCTAAAAAACAATACTTACACACACAAGAGAGCACGTGGCGAAAACCATGCCAAAACATAATTTTTTTGTCTAATTTATAAAAATATCTTCGCGATACTGAGAGAGATAGCCGCTTTGGTGCGCTAGGCGAAACATGTGCAGGACGGCTTGACGACCTATATTGCCGAGATCTCGTGAGAATTCGTTGACATACAGGTCTATATGGGCGCGCATGACACTGTCGTTAAGGCTCTGGGCATAACGTCGGACATAGGGCATAGGCTCATCTGGGTGCTCAAAAGCATATTCGACGCTCCGTCGAAGAGCTTGATTTAAGCGTTGTTGTACGTCAGCAGGCAAATCGCGCCTTACGACAATGCCGCCCAAGGGAATAGGTAAATGCGTTTGTTGTTCCCACCAAGCACCCAGGTCAACTAAACAAGTCAGGCCTTTTTGAGCATAGGTAAAGCGGTTTTCGTGAATGATTAGGCCAGCGACGACTTCACCGCGCAGTACAGCCTCCTCGATATCAGAAAAGCGCATCTCTACTTTGGCCTGAGCACGCGGGTAGGCGAGAGTAAAGAGAAAATTGGCTGTGGTAAATCGTCCAGGGATAGCGACAGGTCCAATGTTTAAGTCGGCTTCGCTCAAGGGCTTTTTTGCCACAAGCAGAGGGCCACAGCCGAAACCAAGGGCACTGCCGGCGTCTAACAAGCAATATTGGTGGGTAAGATGGGCAAAGGCGTGAAAGCTCAGTTTAGTCACTTGAAGTTCACCTGCAAAGGCGCGGCGATTGAGCGCTTCTACATCTTCGAGAATTGGTTCAAAGTGTAGACCTTCGGTGTCTATTTTGCCGTGTACCAGGGCGTAGAAGATGAAGGTATCGTTCGGACACGGCGAGTAGCCAAGGGTTATGGAAGAGCACATTGTTATTTATGAAGATAATCATTTATTAGCGCTCAACAAGCCTGCAGGCTGGCTAGTTCAAGGAGACCGAACAGGCGACGCTACGCTGACCATGTGGGCCGAAGCTTACCTGCGGGAAAAGTACGCTAAACCAGGAAAAGTGTTCGTTCATCCCGTGCATCGGCTAGATAGGCCTGTGAGCGGCCTGACGCTCTTTGCGCGCACAAGCAAGGCACTTAGCCGGCTAACTACGGCCTTTCGCGAGCGGCGCGTAACGAAAATTTACCTAGCTCTGACCCTGGCCGCTCCGCCAACGCGAGAGGGCGAACTGCGGCACTACCTCCTCAAAGATGAACAGCGAAATCGGGTTCGAATTGTTAGGGCACAAGTAAAAGGCGCACACGAGGCTATCCTGGCTTATCGCTGGAGAGGAGCAGTGCATGGTATGCATCTCCTGGAAATATGGCCGCATACTGGCCGTCCACATCAAATTCGCGCTCAGCTTGCAGCCATCGGCTGTCCAATAGTAGGAGACCTGAAGTATGGCGCGCCCACCCCTCTTCCTCAGGGCGAAGTAGCACTCCACAGCCTTTCGCTCAGGTTGGAACATCCTGTGCGCCAAGAACTCCTCATCCTTGAAGCACCGCTGCCCGTTGCTGCTTACTGGACGGCAGTGAAAGAACTCCTTTAGACTGTCTCTGTCTGTAGTTTGGCAGCATGATCAGCTACGGTTAAGGCTTCAATCAGCTCGTCCAATTCACCTTCAATGATTTTGTCCAAGTTAAAATTCTTCTGTTCTCCTTCCAGCCGATGGTCAGTAACGCGGTTTTGCGGCCAGTTGTAGGTGCGGATTTTTTCAGAGCGGTCGCCCGAGCCTACCAAGCTTCGGCGTTGCATCGCTAAGGCAGAGCGCTGTTGTTGGAGCTGCATCTCGCGCAGTTGTTGCAAAAGGCGTCCGAGGGCAATTTCGCTGTTCTTGTGCTGTGAGCGACTTTCTGTGCTCTCGGCTACCAGGCCTGTGGGTAAGTGCGTGTATCGCACGCCCGATTCCGTACGGTTAACATGTTGGCCACCTGCACCGCTTGAGCGAAATACGTCGCGGCGCAAATCCTCTTTGCGGATGTTGATCTCCTCAGGTTCTATGATAGGCAACACTGCTACCGATGCAGCAGAGGTGTGAATCCGCCCTTTAGCTTCTGTTTCAGGCACCCGCTGTACGCGATGAATGCCTGACTCAAACTTAAGCCTGCTATACACGTTTTCACCGCGCACCTCTAAAATCACCTTGGAAAATCCACCTACTGTGCCCGGGCTTTCATCTACGACCTCTACCTCCCAACCCTGGCGTTGAAAATAGCGCATGTACATGCGGTAAAGATCGCCAGCAAAAAGTGCTGCTTCGTCACCACCTGTACCGGCGCGAATTTCAAAGATAACGTCTTTTTCATCCTCAGGGTCTCGAGGAATAAGCAATTCTTTGAGCTCGCCTTCTAGAGCCTCGAGTTGTACCTGAAGTGTATCAATTTCCTCGCGAGCCATCTGGCGCATTTCTGGGTCGCTCTCAACCTCCAACACTTCACGAGCGCTATCAATCTGAGCAAGCACCTTTTTGTAACGCTCGTAGGTAGCGACGATAGGCTGCAACTTTTTGTATTCTTTATTCAATTTTCGAAAGCGTTCAACATCGGCCGCCAAAGTTGGGTCGGCTAGCTGCTCTTCCAGATGCAGATATTTATCGCGAATGGCTTCTAACTTGTCTCGCATAAAGCCACTGTGCTTGTATAGAGCGACAAAGATAGACAAAGATACCTGGAGTAAGGTTTAATTCATCTGCACAGGCCATTTAATCAAGGCAATAGAGTACCTTTGTAGAAGCGTTAGTAGGTATTGTGTCACCTTGTGAAACGAACGACAGCCGTGATTCGCATCTTTATCGCAGACGACCACGCCATGTTTGTTGAAGGTCTGGAAAGCTTGCTAAATAGCGAACCAGATTTTGAAGTATGTGGCCATGCGCGCAATGGCCGTGAGGCACTTCAACGCGTGCCAGAGGCAAAGCCCGACGTGCTTTTACTAGACATCAATATGCCCGATTGCTCAGGTCTGGAGATATGCAAGCAATTGCGCGAACAGTGCCCGACAGTCAAGATTTTAGCCCTATCCATGCACAACGATGAGAGTTACATTACAGCGATGCTCAGCCACGGTGCACAGGGATATGTGCTCAAAAGCACAGACCGAGCAGAATTGTGCCATGCCATCCGCACTTTGGCGGGAGGAAAGACATATTTTTCGAAGGAAGTTACGGATACGGTGATGCAAGGGCTCATGCGCGACCGCAAGAGTGGTACGCCCAAAGAGCCGCCTAAGATCAGCCGGCGAGAGCGCGAGGTGCTCAAACTCATTGTGGATGAACGAACGACTCAGGAGATTGCTGCCCAATTGTTTTTGTCAGAAAAAACGGTAGAGAGCCATCGGGCTGCTCTGTTGGCTAAGTTGGGAGCTCGAAACACAGCAGGCTTAGTAAAAGCAGCCATTTATTGGAAGTTGTTGGACGATTGAGCCGTCGAATGGGAAAAAACCTGCAAATCGTAGGCTTACGTGGTAGGGCATGGTTGCTGCATCGGTTCTGCCGTTGCGGGTGGTTCTTAGTTGGAAAGACTGTCCTGCTGACGTTTGCAGGATGGGTTACGCCGCTGAGCGCTCAAAAGAGTTATGAGCTCTTCGAACGGCCTTTGACATTCGACGAAATCCAGCATCTAATCAGCGAGGGCATTCGAGAACGCGATTTGCGTAAACAAGCTTTTGGGTGGTACAGATGGGCCCTCTATCGCGAGGAAGGCGGATACAACCGAGATTCTGCCTTCTCATACTTGGCGCGCAGCGTCGAATATTTTAAGCAGGCAGGCGATTCGTTGGCTTATCATCGCGCTCGTGCAGAGTTGGCAACCCGTATGCCAGAACGCGGCATGGCAGACGAAGCGCTTGTCATGCATCGAGAGGCGCTTCAATACTTTAAAAAGCTCGGTGACCAGCGCTCTGAAGTCCTCCTGTTGGCCCAAATGGCTCGCGTTCATCAACTGCGCGGTGACACACTTCAGGCCGCAGCCCTGCGATTCTCTTTTCGAGACCGTAGCATAGCGTTGGGCGATACCCTTCTGCTCATTACAGCCCTCTTGCAGGAGGTAGATTTTCTAAGAGAAGAAAAAAGATATGCCGAGGCGCATGCCTTTGCTTTTCGCGCTCGCGACCTAGCCCGTCAAAGCAATCGCACCTCCTCTCTTGTAGAGGCAGAATATCGCATTGGTCACCTCAACTTCTCACTTGGAGACTACCCTCTGGCTTTGCGCGCTTTTAAGCGAGCAGAAGAGGTTTGCAGCGCTGCATCCGACGAAATGCGCTGCAACCTATATCGGCACCTCTATACCGTTTACTACGTTTTGGATAGCGCTGAACAAGCTTTGCTATATGCTCAGCGATATATTGGGCTGACAGATACTATCCTACGACGAGACCGGCTTGCTAGCTCGCTGCGTCTAGCAGTCCAATACGGCACCCATGAACATCTGAAAAGAGTAGAAAGATTAAGCCGTGAAATAGAAGCAGTAGAAGAGGCCAAACAACAACAGCGCAGCTTTTTCTACGCTATTTCGCTCTTTTTTGCTGCTGCTATTATCGCCTTATTCTTCATGGCGCGCGACTACAGACATCGCCTCAGAACCAGTCGAGTCATCGCCGAACAACGCGAGCAGATCAATCAGCAGATGATTCGGCAATTAGAGGATGCCCTGCGCATCGAATCCATGCAGAGCATGATCGAGGGTCAAGAAAGTGAACGCAGGCGGATAGCTCACGACCTTCACGACAGCGTTGGTGGCATGCTCGCTGCTATTCGCATGCGCTTGGAAAGCCTATCCAAACAACTGCCCCAATTGGCGAATAGTGAAGATTTTGTCAAGGTAAAGGAACTTCTCGCCGACACTATTGCCGAAACCCGCCAAATTTCGCACAATTTGCAACCTATTTCCTTAAGCCGGTTTGGCTTGGTCAAAGCCATTCAGGACCTGATTGCGCGCTTCCGTACACCAGATGGTCCTGCTATTCACTTTCAAAAATTTGGCAACTTCGACCACCTAGACCATACCATTGCGCTGAACTGTTACCGCATCATTCAAGAACTTCTCCAGAATAGCATTAAGCATGCCCAGGCTACGGAGATTCTCGTACAACTTACTCGAACTGGCGACGACATTGCCATCCTAGTCGAAGATAACGGCATTGGCTTTGACCCAGCTCAAGTCACAAAGGGTATGGGCTCGGACAACATTCGCCAGCGCGTCCAATTCATCCGAGGCGAAATAAACGTCCAAGCGGCCATAGGGCAGGGTGTGAGCACCTTGGTTACAGTCTCCGTAAAAAACCGGTGATTTTTTCAGGGTTTTACCTGATTGTAAAAATCCGTTTTTTTCTGGATTAGAAGCTGTAGAAGCTGACCAACCTTTGCCAAGGGCTTCACAAGAACCGCTTACATCTTACATCGCTCCATTTATAAGAAGTCGCAGCGTTCGCATTTTCGTGTTGTCTTCGAGCAAAAGGCTCAGACGCACGATGCAGGCAAACAAACGTTAGTTAGATCGAAGCGCCCGGTGCTCGAAGGAGAGCGCCGGGCGTTAAAATTTCGCTCGCTAATGAACTATCTTTGCAAATGCCTGTTGTGGCAAAAAACATTCTTACGAAAAATCTTCCTTGTTATGGCTTTCACATTACCTGCTTTACCCTATCCGCACAATGCGCTAGAACCGTACATTGATGCGCGAACAATGGAGATTCATCACGGCAAACACCATGCAGCCTACGTAAACAACCTCAATGCAGCCATTCAGGGCACAGAACACGAGAATAAGTCTATCGAAGAGCTGCTTGCCAACGTCTCACAATTGCCAGTGGCAGTGCGCAATAATGGCGGAGGCCATTGGAATCACACATTCTTTTGGAATATCATGTCGCCCAATGGTGGTGGACAACCCTCTGGTGAATTGGCTGCGGCGATCGAGAAAACGTTTGGCTCCTTCGAAGAATTCAAAAAGCAATTCGCTGCAGCAGCCATTGGTCGCTTTGGGTCGGGTTGGGCTTGGCTTTGCCTAGATGCCGATGGCAATTTGTTCATCACCAGCACTCCTAACCAGGATAATCCACTTATGGACGTCGCTGAAAAGCCAGGAAAACCCATCCTTGGCTTGGACGTGTGGGAACATGCATATTATCTGCATTATCAAAATCGCCGGCCTGACTATGTAGAGGCTTGGTGGAATGTGGTGAACTGGGACGCTGTAGCCCAACACTATGCCGCTGCGCGCTCATAGTGCGTAGGCTGACCATTTAATTTCCGTATGTCAAAAGCGGGCTGACGCTCTCGTTGCGGCGGAAAGCCCGCCTGTCTTTTGGTCAAACAATCTGCCTCAAAGCCGTGGGCAAAGCCTTGCTTTACTGGACTCCCTTCAAAAACCTGCCTCCCTACCCAAGCATACAAGCAGCTTGTCGGGAGGTAAGGCTACAGGAAACGCCCCTGCCCTCTATGCACACGAGGACAAGGAATGCTCCCACATTCATTGAGCAGTGGCAATAGCGAATTCTTTGCTCGGAAGGTCTACCTGCAGGTAGGCCTTAGCATTCGACGCTTTAAGCACAGAAAGCAAAGTGCCCATTGAGACATTGGTGGCGTTGTTCTCCAGCTTCGAAACCTGCGCTTTCTGGACGCCAGGCAGGGCGCCCAACTCGGCTTGCGTCAGGTTCCTTTCGAGCCTTAACTGCCGAATTAGATCGCCCAGAATTTCCATCTTCAACTCTCACTCGTACTGGTCACGCTCTGGGAAGCTAGCGGGACCGAGAAGGTCGTCTCTTAAAGAATCTGAGGAAGTTAATCTCACGAATATTTATACAAGATACAACAATACTTCGTAAGGAAATCGCCCTATCCGGTTTGAAAATGTTGAGATAAAAAAGGGCAAAAGTTTAGGTTTGTGGTACGAAATATCAACCCGATACTTTCTGCTCGTGAACGGCGAAATGCCCATAGGCGCAATCCTGCAGCCAATGCCGAATGCAAACAAATGGCAACACGATTTCTTTCACCACCACTTGGGCTTTTTCCTGTCCCTTCTCAGCCGGTACACCTGCATGAATTTTGAGCACTGCGGCCATAAGAACGAACTGACCTACCGCAGCCACTACTAGACAGCCTCTGATTTTCAGACGTTTAACTGGCTCTTGACCGAGAAATGCACTGGCCATCCACGCCCGATTGCCCTTGACCCTTCTTCCTGAGCGCGGCAAGCGCATGCCTGGCGTGGGCTACTTTTAGTCTAGCCGTGCAGGGAGGGCGCAGTGGAGTCTGGAAGGGTGCAGTTTTGCGGCAGGGGACGTGCAGGCCAACCCGGCAGTGTACGATGTGGTGGCTCAAACCTTGTCGCGAGAGGGCCGAGGGCTGAGGGATCTTTATAGCCACCCGTTGAGGCAACAAGCGCCTAAACGGCTCAAAAGGAGCCAATATTTGGCGGTCGATGCCTTCTTTGCCAAAAAATCCTTTGTAAACACAGCGCTTGAGAGCGTTCTCGAGGCCATCACCCGCTTGCGTGACGATGCGATGCTGCTCTACGCATCACCGCCCAGATAAGAGGGCTTAAAAAATACGGCGACCGCCTTTTAGCCCGAAATCCGGACGCTAAGCAACTGCCCTGCATTGCCTCAGAGGAAAGCCCTCGTATTTACGCAGGCGTAGCTTTCGTCATCAAGTTGTTCAAACGCATGGTCAACATCGCTATCGTCCATGCGCGGAACCAAGACGGCGCGGTCAAGTTGGTCAAGTGCTTCGGCCGTATGGATTTGAAATTCCCGGCCCGGAACATCTGTTCCATAGACAAAAGCCCGCAGAGGCCGTATTCGATGGCCGACGTTAAAACACAGGATTTCAATGAATGGATGATTGAACGAAATTTTGACGTGTTCGCTAAGTTTCTGAACCTCACAGAAAATCATCCCAAAATCCGAAAACGGTATGACTTTGGAAAAATCGCAGCCTAATTCTTTAGGAACTATTCTCCAGGATATCAGTGAAAGAAACCTTGCTCTCTCCTTGCCAAGTCTGGAAAACAGCTGTCCATTCGAAGTGGACATCGGCCTAAAATTCCCATTATGTGCATTCACCATCCCGTAACCCTCTGGTTTACCGGAGGGTCTGGCGTGTCTCCTTCTACCTTATTCATCTATCGTGCTGACAGGCATCACATTCAGGGGGGTGGATAGAGTAGATGGAATGTTTGTCAGAAGGGTAAACGTGCTTCAGACAAGTGCTCCTGTCGGTAGTGTATGTTTCCCTCAGCGCTCACAACGGCTGGAAAACTGAGCGACTGCGGGCGAACAACCTGCGACCTTTCGCCAACAGCCGGAATAAATGAACGAATTCGGCGGCCCTGTGCCTATCTTTGTCCTCATGGCGCGCTATTTCAACACCACCGGCCGGTGCGACCCGGAAGAGCACTACATGGTAGACCCGCTCCGCGGCATGTATCCTGAAATTCGTCGGCTGATTGAAGCCAAGCAGTACTTTCTCATCCATGCGCCGCGGCAGACGGGCAAGACGACACTGCTGCACGCGCTGGCGCGTCGGTTGAATGCAGAGGGGAAATATGTGTCCGTCGTCTGCTCTTTAGAGTCGGCAGGATATCCGAGTATTTCCGTGGAGTCGGCCAACCAGGTTATTGTAGACACACTGTATCAGGCCTGTACTGTTTTTCTGCCAGCGGAATACTACCCGCCCGTTCCAGAGGGATTACCTTCAAAGCCGAATTT
>JANWXM010000039.1 GCA_025055285.1 Saprospiraceae bacterium | reverse complement strand
AGACGCGAGACGTTGGTACTTTGAAATCGGTTTTTGGGATGGCCTCTCTCCGAAAGATGGAGGGGGGCTTTTTTGTTATCTTTTGTGCAAGTGGATAAGTTATTGCTTTCTACACGGCGTAGTAGAGTCTGTGAATGGGAAACGACCTCCCGGAGTAGACTTAGATGCTTGTCTGCTAAACTTCGTCTCTTTGCGTACCCTTGAATCGTTAGGTAACTTTAGCCTTGGCAATTAGTTTGGAGAAGTAAGCGGGGAAGAAGCGTTTTAGATAGACGCCAATTACCTCTTTTCCGCCGAACCAGATTTCCTCCTTGCCTCGTTCGACGGCGTGAAGAATTTTTCGAGCAGCTTTTTTGGGCGAGATGCCCTTGGCTGTGGCGTCATCCATGGTGCCTTGAGGCGTTCCTGATCCTGTCAGTGCGTTAATGCTTATTTGCGTGCGTACAAAGCCTGGGCAGGCAATCGTGACTTGTATGGGCGTATGCGCTAGTTCAGCACGCAAGCTGTCGAAGAAACCGTGCAATGCGTGTTTACTGGCGGCGTAGCCTGAGCGCAAAGGGGTTCCGAATTTTCCTGTCAGGCTACTGACAACGACAATGTGGCCCAGTTGGTGCATAAGCATGCTGGGGAGTAGTGCTTTTGTAAGCGCTACCGTTCCAAAGTAGTTTACGTTCATTAGCCGTTTGTCTACCTCGAGAGAGGTTTCGACGGCTAAACTGCGCTGCGAAATGCCGCTACAATGAATGACGATATCTACCTTTCCGACTTGCCTCAGTACCTCTTCCACAATAATTGGAAGGCTGTCGTGTTCCGCTAGATCCAGGGGTTTCACCCATATCTCTGTGGCACCGCGACGGCTAGCCTCGGCAGCGACGCTTTGCAACGCCACTTCGTTGCGAGAGGAAAGGATGAGATGAGCACCGCGCTCTGCCAATTCATAGGCTAGTGCCTCTCCTATGCCTGAGGAGGCTCCCGTTAACCATACGCGCTTCTGATAAAAGAAGTTGTTCATGCGAGGAGAGAAAATTTTTTTAAGGGAGGAGACATAAGTTCCTACTCTTCTGAGAGGAATTTTCTGCCTCGTTCACAAAGGTAGAAATGCCACAGGATTCGCGTGCCTACGCTGCGCCAAGGACGCCAATGGTTCGTGAGTTGTTCAAATTCGGCATGGCAAGGACGTTTCGGCAGTTTATTTATGGCGCGAAAGGCTTCTTGCATGGCAATGTCTCCTTTGGGCAGAATGTCAGGGCGAAGTAAGCATTCCGACAGATAGATATCCGCCGTCCAATCGCCAATGCCTTTGACGCGTTTCAGCGCTTGGCGCACTTCGTCGTCCGAGAGGTCCTCTAAAACCGTTAGGTTTAGCTCTCCTCGAAGGATACATTGAGCAAGCCCTTGGACGTACGCTGTCTTTTGTCGAGTGAGACCTGCGGTGCGGAGCGCCTCATTAGGGAGTCGAAGAAGTGCTTCTGGAGTAAGTGGATTAGCTAATTCACACAAGCGTTTAAAAACGGCATTGGCAGAGGCAAGGGAAACTTGCTGCTCTAGAATAATATGCACGAGAGTGGAAAAGCTCGGTTCTCGACGCCATAGTGGAGGATGGCCATAGAGAGCCAATACCCGGGCCAATGCTTCATCGCGCTCGGCCAGCCACGCGCTGGCTTCTCGCAGGATGCTTTCGTTTAATTGCCGTATCATTGCTGCAAAACTATCGCACATGATGCGTATTGCTACCTTGACCTTGCACCCGGCTCTTGATAAGAGTGTTGACGTTGAGCGTATTGTTTCAGAGCGGAAGCTGCGTTGCTCGATGCCGCGCTACGACGCTGGAGGTGGCGGCATTAATGTGTCGAAGGGTATTCGTCGGTTAGGCGGGCAAAGCACAGCCGTGTTTCCGGTCGGTGGAGCGAACGGTCGCAGGCTACTGGATTTACTCATGCGAGAGGATGTGTTGGCAGCTCCCGTTGAGGTGTCGGGTGAGACACGCGAGAATTTTTCGGTTTTTGAGACTTCGACGGGACAACAATTCCGATTTACTTTACCCGGTGAGCCGCTTTCTGAGATTGAAGCGGCAGCGTGTATAGACGCGGTCAAGCGCTTGCAACCGGAGATTGTGGTTGCTAGTGGAAGTCTGCCGCCCGGCTTACCCGACGATTACTATGCGCGCGTAGCTACTATGGTGCGCCAAATGAATGCGCAGTTAATATTAGATACCTCAGGCGAGGCACTTCAGAAAGCTCTAGAGGTCGGCGTGTTCATGCTCAAACCGAATCTCGGAGAACTTAGTCGTCTAGTGGGCGTTGAGCGCCTGGAAATGAATCAAGTAGATGACGCTGCCATGTCGCTTATTCACTCTGGAAAATGCGAAATTGTTGTCGTCTCGCTAGGCCCGCAGGGGGCACTACTGGCCTCAAAAGATGGCTTTGTGCATGTGGCAGCTCCTGTTGTAGATAAACGCAGTACGGTAGGGGCGGGTGACAGCATGGTGGCGGGCATGGTATGGGCGCTTGGACAGGGAAAGCCGCCTCTTGAGATGGTGCAAATAGGCGTAGCTTGTGGAACCGCTGCTACAATGAACGCTGGGACGGAGCTCTTTCGGGTGGAAGACGTCTGGCGGCTTCTCGAGTGGATCCAAACTTTCGGAAAACGCTACCGTTTTACCGATTTCTACGCCTGAATTCCTATTTTTGCCGTCTATTTTTGTAGCTTCTGGCCTTTTTATGTTAAATTTGATTCTCTTTGGGCCGCCTGGTTCAGGGAAGGGCACTCAGGCCCTTCGTTTAATTGATCGCTATCACCTAGTGCACATTAGCACGGGAGATCTTTTTCGGCAAGAAATGGGCAGGGAAACGCCGCTTGGAAAGGAAGCAAAGGCTTATATAAGCCGAGGCGAACTTGTGCCTGACCACATTACCATTGGCATGTTACGCAATAAAGTGAACGCCCATCCGGAAGCGGAAGGCTTTATTTTTGACGGTTTTCCGCGTACGCTTGCTCAAGCGGAGGCTCTAGATCAACTGATGGCCGAAGAGGGCACGACCATTCATCTTCTCATTGCATTGGATGTGGATGACGAAGAAATCGTTCGGAGAATACGCGGCCGAGCTGCCATTTCTGGCCGCGCTGACGATGCTAACGATACCGTCGTCCGAAATCGGCTTGCCGTATACAAAAATGAAACAGCACCTGTGTTTGATTATTATGCCAAACAAGGTAAAAGCCATCGTATAGATGGTATGGGCTCTGTTGAAGAAATTTTTCAGCGATTGTGCACCCTTATTGATCAAACAATCCATTCTTTGAAGAAAGGTGCGCTTATTTGACTCTTTTTTTTTAGGATGGGCTCAAGGTTGCTCTATCTTTGCCCAAAGTTTCGGCACGCCCGGCTGCTCAAACGCTCTTTCGAATCAACATGGTTATTCCATCCAATCCGTGGTCTGCTCTTTGGCAACGATTGCCTGCTCCTATACGCAATCGCTATATTTTGGTCCTGACTGTCTTCTTCTTTGTACTTATTTTTTTAGATAAAAATAATCTTCCGACGCAATGGCGATTGTGGCGCACTAAACAGCGTTTGTTAGAGGAAAAAGCGTTTTATCAGCAGAGAATTAAGGAGGCGAAGGAGGGAGCAGAGGCTTTTGAGTTGACAAAGGAACGATATGCTCGCGAGCATTACTATATGCGACGGCCGGGCGAAGACGTCTATATCATTCAAGAGTCGAAATAACCTCTATTATGTCTGTTTTAGTCGATAAGAACTCGCGCGTTATCGTGCAAGGCTTCACTGGAAAGGAGGGTACTTTTCACGCTGAACAGATGATTGCTTACGGCACGCAAGTCGTTGGAGGCGTCACGCCGGGTAAGGGCGGTCAGACACATCTAGAGCGTCCAGTTTTTAATACGGTAGAACAAGCTGTCAAGGCCACTGGTGCGAATACTTCTATCATTTTCGTGCCGCCCGCTTTTGCTGCTGACGCCATCATTGAGGCAGCTCAGGCGGGTATTGAAGTGATCGTGGCCATTACGGAGGGTATCCCTATTCAGGATATGGTGCGGGTGAAGGCGTATCTCGACCGCACGAAAAGTCGCCTCATCGGCCCTAACTGTCCGGGAGTCATCACGCCTGGTGAAGCCAAAGTGGGCATTATGCCCGGTTTTGTATTTAAGCGCGGGCCAGTAGGCCTTGTCTCTAAGTCGGGGACGCTCACTTATGAGGCTGCGGATCAGATAGCTAAGGCGGGCTTGGGTTTGACTACGGCCATTGGCATCGGTGGCGACCCAATCATAGGCACGACGACGCGCGAAGCAGTTGAGCTGTTTATGAACGACCCTGAAACGGAAATTATCGTCATAATCGGCGAAATCGGTGGAACACTTGAAGCTGAAGCCGCTCGTTGGATACGTGCAACGGGCAATCGGAAGCCCGTGGTGGGTTTTATTGCCGGCCAGACGGCACCTAAAGGACGAAAAATGGGTCACGCTGGCGCTATTGTGGGCAGCGCCGAAGACACTGCCGCCGCTAAAATGCGCATCATGGCCGAAAACGGCATCCACGTCGTCGAGTCGCCCGCCCAAATCGGCGCTACGGTCAGGCGCGTGCTTGACGGTGTAACGGTCGGATGAACAAATGCCGGTGCGTACCGGGCGAAATACGCTACTTTAGCCCTCCTCAGAGCAACTGAGGAGGCCTAATTTCTTTTCATTTTTCTCGTATGCGCTAACAAAACCATCGGTATCTAACAGGTGGAGCGCTCTTGAATCCCGCTGGCCAATAGTAGAAGATGGTTGGCGAAAATATCAACATAAAACGAAGCTTACAAAAAATAACAGGTGGGCCTTGCTACCACCGGCAATGCAAGACTGGAAGGTGGCTTCCATTTCAATATTAAGGTGAAAAAAATCTTGGAGCTGCATAAAAAAAATAAAAAAAGTTGAGAGGAGTCGAGCGGCTTCGACAATACATAACGATTGTCATTCAATTTCGTTATCATAAAAAAAAGAACTATGCATCCCACGTACCTGCTTGTTTTTCTCGCTCTTCTATTCGGGTGTTCCGAAAAGTCGCCTTACCAGACGATTCGGGTTAAAAGAGGAGAGGTCTTCGAGATAAAATTGGAAGCGCAAATTGCGACGGGATATCGTTGGCGCCTGATGGACTCCCTCGATACGCGATATGTAGAGCTGTTAAACACCCAATACCAGGAGGCTACTCGTCCAGATGTGGATGGCGGGATGGGTACAGAAGTCTGGAGTTTTAGGGCAAATGCCGCTGGAAAGGCCGTTATCAGATTTCTATACAATCCAGCCTGGCAAAAGGACAAAACGGCTGATTCAAAAGAACGTATCTTCGAGATAATCATAGATTGATGGACTGCCCGGGCAGTAAAGGACTCTGAGGTGTCCACCCAATTCAGAAGATGCGGCGCTCACTGCCCTCACGCGTAGGTAGTGCGGTTTGCCCCGACGAAGCCTTTCGCGTTCTCTAAAATTTCTGCTTTAAGTACTGAGAAAAACGCCTTCGCAGATCTTAGCGCCCTCGTCGGTTTTTACTTTTTCATCACGGATAGAGTCATTGCGCTCGATTTGCGTATGAGCAATTAATCATCCGGCATGGTGTCTTGTGCTCCATCTGAAGAAAAGGACTCATTAAACTGTATCAAAAGGAAGTAGGGAAGGGCTATGCTTTACTCTATGTTCCTGTGAGTGTCATGTGTCATAATGGAAACAATCTCATCTCATCACTTTTAAAAAACGGTTACATATGTTACCACGCTGTTCGTTCTACCTCCAAAAGGGGGTCCTCATTCGTGCTGCGCTGCCCTTAGTTCTCGGGTGGATGCTTACCATGCCTCATTTGAGTGCTCAGATTGAGTTGCGCGTCTTACCCGATCTGCCTCAAGCATATCGGGTCCGTGAAGCACAGGCGCCGCCGGCCGTTTTACAGCGCATACAACAAGCCCGTGCCGACATTCAGGCCAAACAACTGCATTACAATGTAGGCTTCACCTCTGTCTCTCATCTTGACATCAAAGACATCACCGGCGAGGGAGAGTTATCTGCCACGCAAGCAAGGCAGATTATGGAGAAGTTTGGCACTCGTTCTTTTATCGGTGTGCTCACGGAGGGTGATTTTCCAGACCAAAGCCCCGGAGGCAGTTGTGCTACATCCATGACCACCTACGATGCGCGCACACGCGGAATAGTAACTTCTGTGCGCAACCAGGGAAGCTGTGGGTCTTGCTGGGCCTTTGGAGCAGTGGCTGCTTATGAAACGAGCTATCTTTTGGTGAACGGTGGAGCATCGTCCTCCATAGACGCTTCCGAGCAGCATCCGCTCAATTGTGTGGGCGGAGGGCTAAATTGTTCAGGTGGCCTTGCTTTCAGAGTCTTCGAATGGATGGTGGATGGAAATCGAAGCTTATGCACGGAGACTCAGTATCCCTATGTGGCAAGCGATAGACCGTGTTCACCTGCCACCTGTTCTTCTCCCTACTCTGCGGAGGCCTGGGGCTTTGTCCGGCCAGATAGAGATTTGAACAAAATCGCGAGCGTACCCGATATTAAAAATGCCATTTGCCGATACGGCGCGGTAGCGGCCAGCTGTTTGGTAACTCCGCGTTTTCAGGATTACACCAACGGCGTCTTCAGCGATGTACCCAGCAATTATGATAACCCAACCAGTAATCACGTAGTGCTCATCGTAGGCTGGTGTGATGTTCGGGGCGCCTGGCTCATCAAAAATTCATGGGGCACAGGGTGGGGAGAAAGTGGCTACATGTGGATCAAATACAACTCCAATAATATTGGTCGGCGTGCCTGCTGGGTGAAAGCCAGACGCGCGCAGGCAAATTTGAATGGTTATTATCGAGGTAACGATGGCGGCCACTATTATGTGCGTACTGTCGGCAGCAAGGTCTTTTGGTTTGGCGAGCATCCTGGCGGCAATTGGGCGAATGTTTTTATGGGCACCCAATCAGGCGATCAGGTCGTCGGGCAGTACTATGATGTTCCTAAAGGACGGATCAATGCAAATGGAGCGCTTACTGTCCGAATTGGCAGCGGTGGCGACAGCTTCACGAAAGTTTCAGGACCCACTTTTGGAGGATCATCCTGGACAAAAGCAGCGTTGCCATCCTCGGGCCTGCCCGGCGATAGGGCTCAGGCGTTCGGGGCTACGACCATTAGCGACTTATCAGGGCGCTGGAGAGGCAACGATGGAGGACTGTACTACATCCGCCAAGTCGGAAATGTGGTGGCCTGGTTCGGAGAGTTCTCCAACACGGACGGAAGACCCAGATTTGCTAACGTGGCAGTGGGTACCCGTGTGGGCAATAATATTACGTTGGAGTGGGCAGATGTACCTAAGTGTGGCCTATCAGGTCAAGGCACCCTCCAGTTGTCTGTTTCCGATGCCAATACAATCGTCAAAACATCGGGAGGAGGCTTTAGTGGTTCTCGATGGACGCGCAACCCTTGAGAGAGGGTGCTTGTCTGGCTGCAGCCGGAAGTCGTCTATACCCATAAGACGCGTAGGACGGCAGTTCCGTTCTGCACTCCATGAGGCGCAAAAGCATCATTTACGCTATTCAGACCTCAGACCTCTCCATCCACCATGGGGAGGTCTGAAATTTTATCCACATACTTCTCGCGTGCGCTAATGATCTGCACCAACCGACGGGCAACCGTTCGGCGAATGACCCGCTCTAAATCCTTGTCTGGCATGCGCAGAATATACTGAAACTTGCAAGACACGCTCCCGCGGCTGATCTCTGCCACGCGCAGGTAGGGACTTTCAGGTTGTATCTGCTCTGAAAACGGCTGTAAGGCCTCGATGAGGCGTTGCTCCAGCTCTTCGATAGTATTCAGGTACTTGAGGTCAATTTCAAAATCCAGGCTGATGCGCTTGATGGGCCGACGGGTGTAGTTGATGATGTCGGTGTTCATCGCCGTGTTGTTCGGGATGTAAATGACATCGTCGTCGTCGTTAATCAGGTGGATGTTTTGCAGCGTGATGTCTATGATCTTTCCTCGGTGTTCTCCAATGCGGATGTTGTCTCCGATACTGATCTGGCCCGAGAAGGTCAGAATCATGCCGTTGATCATGTTGGAGACGTAATCCTTCGTCAGGATGGCCAGACCAGCGAAGATGATGGAAATGGAGGTAAGTACATCACGGATGTGGATTTGGAAGAGAGACAGCAGGCCGACGATCAATCCTATGACCAGGATGATGGAGTATACATGCCGGATGCCGATGATGAAGTTGTCGTCGCTCACAGGGCGGGCCCTTCGCCGGTAGAGCCAGATGAGCGTTACCTGTACAAAGTCGAGCAGCAACAAAAAGACGGCTAATGCCGAAATGACGCCGACGTAGTAGGCGGCTGCGGGGTGGTATTTAGGTTTGAGCTGAGCGAAGAGAGGCGTTAGGTCAATTTCGCCCATGTACGTCATTGTCAGGGCAACTAGAGCGACCAGTTTTAGTGAAAGAATCAGTGCTTTTCTCATGGCAAAAGGCAGCGACAGTAGTTGGCGGAAAATGTATTACGGAACAAAACAAGAGGGCGTTGAGGTTAGGTTAGCAATGCTGCAAAATTGACGCCCTTTACTACTTACACGACGCAAAAGAAACGGCGCATTAGCGTTACAAACAAAACGCGGGGGCCTTTTGCTCAGGCTCCCGCGTTTGTCAGATAAGAGGCATAGGAGCCGCATTAGATGTTTCCTAACGGCTCGTAAGGTAAACCAAAGGCGTCTGCTACGTTCTTGTAGACGATTTTTCCGCGCACAATATTGAGGCCAAGGAAGAGCTCCCGGTTTTCGCGGCAGGCGCGTTCCCACCCCTTGTCAGCTAGCTGAATTGCGTAGGGAAGGGTGGCGTTCGTTAGCGCTACCGTAGAGGTAAAGGGCACTGCGCCAGGCATATTTGCCACGCAATAATGAACGACGTCTTCGATGATGTACGTAGGGTTATCGTGGGTAGTAGGGCGAGTTGTTTCCACGCAGCCGCCTTGGTCTACCGCAACGTCTACGATGACGGTACCCGGACGCATGAGTTTGAGCATGTCGCGCGTGATCACCTTTGGTGCTAAGGCACCAGGAATAAGCACAGCGCCGATGATAAGGTCGTGCGTTTGGACGAGGCGACGGATGGTGTACTCGTTAGAGAACAGCGTTGTAACGTTGGGCGGCATGACGTCGCTCAAGTAGCGCAGGCGTGCGAGGTTGACGTCGAGAATAGTTACCTGCGCACCCAGGCCGGCGGCCATCTTAGCAGCCTGTGTGCCGACGACACCACCTCCGATGATGAGCACCTTTCCAGGTTCTACGCCGGGTACACCTCCTAGCAGAACACCTCGACCTTTTACGGGTTTTTCCAGATACTTGGCGCCCTCCTGAATAGCCATGCGACCTGCTACTTCCGACATGGGAATGAGCAGCGGCAGTTGTCGGTCTTTTGTCTCAACCGTTTCATAAGCTAAGCACACTGCTCCGCTTCGGATCATGGCCTTAGTTAGCTCTTCGCTGGAGGCAAAGTGGAAGTAAGTGAAGATGAGCTGATTAGGACGGCAGCGTGGATACTCCACTGGAATAGGCTCCTTCACTTTCATAATCATTTCAGCGAGGGCCCAGACTTCATCGGCGTTGTTTAGAATGTGGGCACCTGCTTCGAGGTAGTCGCTATCTTCGAAGCCGCTGCCTACGCCAGCACCCGTTTCGACATAAACTATATGGCCGCGCTTTACCAATTCCAATGCGCCTGCAGGCGTGAGAGCCACTCGATTCTCGTTGGCCTTAATCTCTTTTGGTACACCAATAATCATAGTGAAAAAGCGGTTTTAAATGAAAAAAAGCCTGGCTATAAGCCAGGGCTGGGCAAAGATAGAGGTTGTTGAGTCTGTGGGGAGAATAGGTGAAGTTTTATGTAACTGACCTCCTGCAGGCAAAGTAACTGATTCCTCCTCTGAAACACCGCCGGCATGACTAAGTCGGTAGTTGGGTCTGTATTTTCTTGCTTTCCGGAGCGCCTGAGTGGAATAGAATGGACCCTCTACGACATTCTCTCTCGTTCAGAAGAGCTTAGCGTAGTAGGGAGAAGAAATAATCTTGCTCTGTTGCATCCATTTACTTAGGCGTTTACGAGCTGCACCCTGCGCTCTCCACGGGAGCGCAGCGCAACCTGAAGAAAGCAACATTCCGGCCCAGCCTGCATAAGGCCTGTTTTCTCGCTAGCGCAAGGGAGCCCTAATTTAAGGGGAATGAGGGTAAAACGCCTCAGAAACCAGTTGGAGCATAGATTCAAAAACTAGGGCATTGCAAGCCAATACTTCGCCACCGTTCAAAAAGCTGTTGCCCCCCTGAAAATCGCTAATACGGCCACCAGCTTCATGTACGAGGAGCGCGCCACCTGCGACATCCCAGGCATTGAGGCCGTATTCGTAGAAAGCATCGAAGCGACCGCAGGCTACGTAAGCTAAGTCGAGGGCTGCTGAGCCGAAGCGGCGTACGGCACGCGCTTGTGTCAGCGCTGCGCGCAAGACGGTTATCCAGGGTTCTAATCGGCTAGTATTGTGGTAAGGGAAACCCGTGACGACTAGCGCCTCGGATAGTTGCCTGCGTTCGCTAACGCGAATGGGCTGTTCATTGCACCAAGCGCCTCCATCGCGCTCAGCGTAGAATAATTCATCGTGAACGACGTGGTAAACAATGCCCAATAAGAGCTCCTCGTCGGCGCGAAGTCCCACACTGATGGAGTAATGTGGAATACCATACAAATAGTTAGTTGTGCCGTCTAAGGGGTCTATAACCCAGCACAGATGGGCCCGTTGCGCCCGCCTCACGGTTTCCTCTTCTGTGTAAAAACTGGCTTCTGGGAGAAGCGCACTGAGGCGCTCTACGAGCATTTGCTCCGCCGTTCGGTCTACATAGGAGACTAATCCACTGCGATGTTTTTCCTCAATGTGCTGCGGCTGCACGTGTTTTGCCTCCTGGCGCAAAAAAGCACCTACTTCGCGTACCGCTTGACAAGCGCGACGCCGCAGCGATGCTAATTCTCTGTGTGGCATGTGTTGCTGTCCTTTGCGGCAAAGGTACGGCACTCAGGGAGTGGTCTACAGCTTATGAGGTCAAAACAGAGGCTTTCAAAAACGCACACGTCTGTCTTGCGCAGTGGGCGTATTGTGGAATGCCGAGGCGTAAATAATATCGTTTGGAAACACGAATGCGCCGCCGTTCGAGTCAATATCTAAGCCCGCTACGGCATAGTAAGCCTGCCATACTAGCAACGTGCAGTACCAATGTGTGTTGTTGGCCCAATTGTCAGAAGCGCAATCTGGTATGCGAGCGCGTCGGCAGCCAGTGGCTTTCGCAGTGGGTGAGCAAGGAAATCGTTTAGTAGCAAAGATAGAGTAGCCGTCTTTCTCTTCCATTTGTCGCCGCCAAAATGCAGCGATCGCCCATCGTTGATCTTCCGACAGGTCGGCTCGAAGGCGAAAGCGGCTCCCCTTGCGCTTCCTACACCAGTAGTTTTCGTTAGGGATGGGAAAGGTCTTTAGGTTGAGTTCAAATTTTCCGGGTACACAGGCTTTGGTTTCGCGGATTTGGTGCTCTCGAGGTAATTCCGGGCCCCATGCCTCGATGAGGTAAGCTTCTTTGAGAGATTCGTCGATGTTGGCACCAGCTTTTGAAGAGCGCGAGATACCTGCGGCATGTCCCCAACCGCTGCCTGTGGTGCTGGGCGGCTCGGGCGCACTGCCGAACACTCCCCACAAGACGAGGTTTGGCCGTATTAGAACGTCGCCGCACTGAAAATCTAGGCTTTTCTCTTCCAAACGCGCAAAATCTGTCGTTACGCCTGTTGAGTTAGGTTCGGGCTGCGCGGCGTCTTCGACGGACAGGGCAAGCGCTTCTTCATCGCGCGTTCGTTGGTAGCAAGCGTATGGGTCATAGGCATAGAGCGGGGCTCCATTGCATTGGTCTAATACCTTGGCGTAAGCAGGGGTAGCAGTGTGCTCCCGTGTGACGCGATAGTAGGTTTCGAGGTCGGTGTAGTGCCATCGCAGGTGGCAAAACTTTTGACTATTGTATTCTCCGGCACTCAATAAGAGACCCTCTGGGTTGAAAGCGAGTGGTACAATAGCCTTTTCGGGTGTGTGCCCTAATTGGCCAGTGCTTACAAGCCATTTAGCTTGGTTCGCTGTCCAAAAGTTTTTCTCTGCGCGAAACTTTTGGAGGGTT
Source organism: Saprospiraceae bacterium (assembly GCA_025055285.1). Taxonomy (GTDB): domain Bacteria; phylum Bacteroidota; class Bacteroidia; order Chitinophagales; family Saprospiraceae; genus M3007. Next base: position 6,474 of record JANWXM010000039.1, on the reverse strand, counting down.
GTTCTTTTATTCGAAAAAACAGGTAGACACTCGAACCCGCCAGGGTCAATCAGCAAATGGGCGGCTAAACTCCACGCCATAACTCGCATAGGAATAGGAAGCGGCTTTTCCATGATTGTCTGCTTATTTTGTGAAAGAAAGGAAGGCTATTATCTTTCAGCCTGGGGGTAGGAAGATGCGTGTTTGAATAGTATTGTACGGCCAGTGGTAAAAGCGTTACCTCAAAAGCGCGGTGAAAGACTCTTTCTGGACGCCGGCGAGGTTTTTCCAGGAAAGAAGAGCTTGCCTTCCTCCAGAGGGCTCCTGCGAGCGGTAGGTGACTGTCTATTCTGTAAGCTGGGCTCTCACCGTCAGTTTCGGTCCACTCTAGGGAGAAGAGGCGAGACGGAGCAGGAGTGAATAAATTGCGTCCTCAATTTGAGGCGGTTTGTTGAGATGAGCAGCGGCAGCGAGCGCTCAATGCTGTATTTTTGCGATTGCATGTTGAATTTCTCGTCGTTGCTGTATGTCTGCTCCTGATTTTTCGCGTTGGCAGCTCGATCTTTCGCTGCGCCCACAGCCAATTAAGCGGCAACCGCATCGCCCTAATTGGCGATTTGTAGCCGGCATACCACCTTTTTTAGGCGGTCCATATAGCAGTATGTACGTTAGCCAACCCTGGACGATTCGCCAATATGCTGGTTTTTCAACGGCAGAAGAGAGCAATGCTTTTTATCGGCGCAATTTAGCAGCGGGTCAAAAAGGGCTTTCGGTGGCTTTTGACTTAGCTACTCACCGCGGATACGACAGTGACCATCCGCGCGTTGTGGGCGACGTAGGCAAGGCAGGTGTGGCTATTGACACGGTAGAGGATATGAAAATCCTCTTCGACCAAATTCCTCTCGACCAGATGTCGGTCTCTATGACCATGAACGGTGCCGTTATTCCCATCATGGCCTTCTTCATTGTGGCTGCAGAAGAGCAAGGGGTGCCTCCCGAGGCCTTGAGTGGCACCATTCAAAACGACATCCTTAAGGAGTTCATGGTGCGCAATACTTACATTTATCCACCGGCCGCCTCCATGCGTATTGTGGGCGAAATTTTCGCCTATTGTGCTCGTTACATGCCGCGCTTTAATTCCATCTCGATTTCGGGCTATCACATGCACGAGGCAGGTGCACCCGCAGAACTAGAGCTAGCGTACACGCTGGCCAATGGTCTCGAATACATTCGCACTGGGCTGGCAGCAGGCTTAGACATTGACGACTTTGCACCGCGATTGTCGTTTTTCTGGGGCATTGGCATGAATCATTTTCGCGAAATAGCGAAGATGCGTGCAGGCCGGCTCCTTTGGGCTAAAATTGTGAAGCAATTTAATCCCAAAAACCCGAAGAGTCTAGCCTTACGCACGCATTGTCAGACGAGTGGCTGGAGCCTAACGGAGCAAGATCCTTTCAACAACGTAGCGCGTACGTGTATTGAAGCGATGGCTGCAGTGATGGGCGGCACTCAGAGTCTCCACACGAATTCGTTCGACGAGGCGCTAGCTCTTCCCACCGATTTCTCTGCTAAGATCGCCCGCGATACGCAGTTGTTCATTCAGCGCGAAAGCGATGTTTGCCGCGCCGTTGACCCTTGGGCTGGCTCTTATTATGTAGAGAGCCTTACAGAAACCCTAGTGGAACAAGCCTGGCAGCTCATCCAGGAGGTAGAGAATTTAGGCGGTATGGCTCGTGCCCTTGAGGAGGGGTTGCCTAAAATGCGCATTGAAGAGGCGGCAGCTCGAAAACAGGCGCGCATTGATGCGGGTCAGGATCTCATTGTAGGTGTGAACATCTATCAAGTGCAGAACGAGGCCTCCTTTGAGTTGCTCGAAGTAGACAACGCGGCGGTGCGAGAGGCTCAAATTCGTCGCATTCAGGAGGTGAAAGCGCGGCGCGATGAGGCCCGGGTGCGGGCCGCACTTAATGCCCTTGAACAGACGGCGCGTCGCACGCCTTCGGCAGGCGAATGGGGCCAGTTGTTGGAGCGCGCTGTCGAGGCTGCGCGTGCTCGCGCCACTTTGGGCGAAATCTCGCTGGCCATGGAAAATGTCTTCGGACGCTACACCGCTGTGCCGCGCGCGGTAGTTGGTGTTTACGCAAATGCCATGGGTAAAAATGCGGACTTCGAAAAAGCGCGCGCCATGGCTAATGCCTTTGCTGCCCAGGAGGGGCGCCGTCCGCGTATCCTGGTAGCTAAGCTCGGCCAAGATGGCCACGACCGCGGTGCTAAGGTCATCGCTACGGCGTTTGCCGACATCGGCTTCGACGTAGATATTGGCCCGCTCTTTCAGACGCCGGCCGAAGCCGCTCGGCAGGCAGTTGAAAACGATGTGCACATCTTGGGCATCTCTTCTCTGGCCGCTGGTCATAAGACGCTGGCGCCGCAGGCCATCGCTGAACTGAGAAAGTTGGGCCGCGAGGATATTTTAGTTGTCGTAGGCGGAGTCATCCCGCCTCAGGACTATGAGTTTTTGAAAAACGCTGGCGTTGCCGCCGTTTTTGGTCCGGGTACAGTCATTGCTAAGGCAGCTCAAGAATTGCTAAGTCTCCTTATGGCTGAAACCGCTCAGCCCGCAGAATCGCCCTTTTGAGACTTACCTTTGCGGCTCACATGCTTTTGTCGTGCAGCGCGAGTTCCTCATCAACTTCTTTCTGTTGCTGTTCGTCAATCTCCTGGTCAAACCACTCTTCATTTTTGGGATTGACCTCGGGGTTCAGAACCGCTTGCCTCCCGGCGACTATGGCCTCTATTTCGCCTTGCTCAACTTTGCATATCTTTTTCAAATTATCGGCGATTTTGGCCTTCAAAGTTTCAATAATCGGCATGTTAGCCAGCACCCGCACTTAGTTGGTAAATACCTGCCCACGTTGCTTGTCTTAAAAGTACTTTTAAGCGGGGTGTATATCTTCTTCGCCTTAGCAGCGGCCTATTGCATAAGATACGACAAGCGTGCTATAGGCTTGCTTTTCATCCTCTTGCTTAATCAGGTACTTTCTCAAGGGGTGCTCTTTCTGCGTTCCACTATTTCAGGCTTGGGTTATTATCGGCTTGACAGCGTGTTATCGTCGGCAGACAAATTGTTGATGTTGCTTACGTGTGGATTGTTGTTGTGGGGATTGCCGCCGAGATATCTGTCGGCAGAGTCCTTTGCCTGGGCGCAGACCTTAGCATCAAGTGCAGCCCTTATCGCAGTGAGTTTTGTTTTGTATCGGAGGATGCCTGCTCGAATGAGGTGGCCTGATTGGGGCAGTCGTCGCTGGCGCAATACGCTAGCAGCGCTTTTTCGAGCGAGTTTTCCCTATGCGTTGGTCATCCTGCTTATGAGCGCATATACTCGCATGGATGCCATTTTATTAGAACGGTTGTTGCCCGATGGGCACCACCACGCAGATGTATACGCAGCAGCCTATCGGCTGCTAGACGCAGCCAATATGGTAGGATACCTTTTTGCCGTGCTGCTGCTTCCGATGTTTGCGCGCTTATTGGCCCAGGGTGCGTCCGTTCGGCCGTTGGTAGGAACGGCTACTCGGCTCCTCTGGGCGGGAGCAGTGACGATGGTGCTACTCACCTTTTTCGTCCGAGCCGACCTCTTGCTTTGGATGATGCCCGAGCGGGCCGATTCTTATCGCTGGGATGTACTAGGGTTGCTCATCTGGGCCTTCATACCCATGGGAGCGATTCATATTTTTTCTTCCCTACTCACGGCGGACGGACAATTGATGGCTATGAGCCGGTTCTTTGTCGTCGGTATTGCGCTTGACCTCGCCCTCGACTTGTGGCTAATTCCGCGCTACCAAGCGATAGGCGCGGCCATTGCAGCGGTATGTACACAATCGTTTGTAGCGGCATCTATGATCTTTTTGTGTTTTCGGCGCTTTCGATGGGAATTTCCCAGGAAGATAGTTGGCTCGTTAGCTGCATATGGCGGTATTCTAGGGGCAGTGGGTATGCTTCTTTTTGCTCAGGAAAGTTGGCCGATTCTTTATCAGACAATATTTTTTGTAGCACTGGCTTTGATTGTGGCTGTGCTGTTTCGATTATTGCCTTTGCGGCAAGTGTTCGTTGGGCGCTAAATGCCTACTTTTGTCATAGGAGAACTCTTATAAAAGAAAAAAACCTCGCCCTATGCTCGATCGCCGCAGTTTTATCCGCCAAACAGCCCTTGCTTTGGGTGCTCTTGCGCTTCACAACGATGCTCGCGCCGCCTTTTTCCCGCCTAATACCGCTCTTTGTGAAAACAAAGATGACGGAGAAGAGGATTTTTGGCGCCAGATCCGCGCCGCCTTCGCCGCCAGCCCTACCCTCATCAACCTGAACAACGGCGGCGTCTGCCCGGCGCCCCGCGCCGCCTTAGATGCGCTGGACTACTACAACCGCATGTGCAACGAAGCCCCCTCGTACTACATGTGGCGCATCTTAGACCAGGACCGCGAACCGCTGCGCCAGGGACTTGCCGACTTAGCCGGCGCCGACCCAGAGGAAATTGCCCTCAACCGCAATGCCACGGAAGCCCTCAACACGATTATTTTCGGCCTCAACCTCAAAGCAGGCGACGAGGTAGTGCTCTCGCATTTCGACTACCCCAACATGATGAACGCCTGGAAACAGCGCGAAAAACGCGACGGCATCCGCCTCAACTGGGTAGACCTGCGCCTGCCCAGCGAAGACGAAGACTATTTGGTGAATGCCTACGTGTCGCGCTTTACTTCGCGCACGCGCGTCGTACACCTGACGCATGTAATCAACTGGTGCGGTCAAATCTTACCTGTGCGCCGCATCGCCGACGCCGCTCACGCTCGCGGCATCGAGGTTATCGTGGACGGAGCACACTCCTTTGCCCTGCTCGACTACCGCATACCCGATCTCGGCTGCGATTACTTCGGCACCAGCCTCCACAAATGGCTCTGCGCGCCTTTCGGCAACGGCATGCTCTGGATCCGCCGCGATAAAATTGCCAACGTCTGGGCCCTGCTTTCCAACGACAAACCCGACGGCGATAACATTCGAAAGTTCGAAAGCTTGGGCACGCGCAGTTTTCCCGTCGAAATGGCCACCGGTTATTCGCTCGACTTGCACAACCTCATCGGCACGGCCCGAAAACAGCAGCGCCTGCATTACTTGAAAAACTATTGGATGGAGCGCGTCCGCGACGTGCCTGGCATTCGTTTTTACACCTCCACTGACCCGCGCTGGGGCTGCGCCATTGGCGTATTTGGCATCGAAGGCCTGTCGGGCAATGACATCAGTGAAGCACTCTTCCGCGACTACAAAATCCACACCGTCGCCATCGTATGGCAAAACATAGACGGCGTACGCATTACGCCCAACGTGTACACGATGGAAAGCGACCTTGACCGCTTGGTGCAGGCCATTCGGCGCATTGCGCAACAACGCCAAAAGCGATGAGTTTTTCTCGCAAAAGCATGCAAATTCCAGCGTGAAGCGCGGTGTTCGGCGGATAGCTCCCGAGCCCAAAAGCACATATCTCGCGGAATCTGCCTAAAAAATTGCGTTTCCGCGAAATAAGGGTGCCTTATTCAGCGGAATGTGGTAAATTTGCCTTACATTCCGCGAGATAAGTGGTTTGACCATGAAACTGATAGGTCGAAAAGAGGAAAAGCGGGTTTTGGAAATGGCGTTGGCCTCTGACCGGGCAGAGCTGGTGGCGGTCATCGGTCGGCGGCGCATTGGGAAGACTTTTCTGGTGCGCTCGGTGTATGGCAGCCGGATTATTTTTGAGATCTCTGGTTTGCAGAAAGGAAACACAGAGGTGCAACTGCAAAACTTTGCCTTAGCGTTGCGTTACTCGGGCTTAGACGACGCTATGGAGGCGCCCCAAAATTGGATGCAGGCCTTTTTTGAGCTCAGTCGCCTAATAGAACGGCGAGCCTACCGAGAGAAAGTGGTGCTTTTTTTCGATGAGTTTCCCTGGTTAGCTACGCGCCGCTCCGATTTTTTGCAGGGCTTCAGTTTTTTTTGGAACAGTTGGGCCGTCAAGAAAAATGTAGTTGTAGTCATTTGCGGTTCAGCCGCTTCGTGGATGATTCATAAGGTAATCAACGACCGCGGCGGTTTGCACAATCGCGTAACGCGCTTACTGCACCTGGCGCCCTTCAACCTGCGGGAGACGGAGCAATTTCTGCATGCTCGCGGCATTTACTACCCGCACTTCCAGACGTTGGAACTCTACTTAGCCCTTGGGGGCATTCCAATGTATTTAGAGCTGCTGGAGCCGGGGCTTTCGCCGACGGAGAACATTCACCGGCTTTGCTTTGAGCCTTCAGGCTACCTGCGTCAGGAATTCCAAAACTTGTACGCAGCCCTATTTGAGCGCTGCGAAGCCCACATTGCTGTTGTGCGGGCATTGGCTGCCAAACGGCAAGGGATGAACCGGGAGGCGCTCCTCCGAGCCACAAAACTGACCGACGGTGGAGCCTTCAGCCAGGTATT
>JANWXM010000038.1 GCA_025055285.1 Saprospiraceae bacterium | reverse complement strand
ACCGACCGCGTGCTCATCGGGCTGGGCAGTTTTGCCGGCGAGCGCGTCGTGGTGTCCATCCACAACGACATGGGTCAGCTCGTCTGGCAGCGCACCATAGAGGCCGTGCCCGACCTGCTGCTGCCCGTAAGTCTGCGCGAAAGCGGCGCCTCGGCGGGTCTGTACACCGTCAGCGTCCGCTCGAGCCATCGAGTAGTGGCTAAACGATTGGTACTCATCGAGTAACATTGAGAGATAATCTCCAGTCCATAGAGGCGACATCTCTCAAAAGAACGAGGTGTCGCCTCTTAATTTTTGCAGCCTCCTCCAAATGGCGGCTCAAGGCTTCAGCAATTCCTTATTACACTCTGCGATGCTAAGGCAATTTTTCTCATAAAAAAAAAAAGACAGTTGGCAAACCTGCATTTGTCTTAGCACTTAACTTTGACGGAACAAACTCCCTTTCCCAATGTCCCCTCACGAAATTCCGTTCATCCGAGCATTAGTGCCCTTTTTGACAGGGATCGCGCTTGGCTCGACGATTGAAGTGCCCATCCCGGGACTCTGGATAGGGTTGTTAGTCGGAGGAATAGGACTCGTGAGGTTGGCATTGCTAAAACAGTCATTTCGCTATCGCTGGGTATATGGGCTGGTGCTGGCAGCGTGGCTGCTGGCAGCGGGTTATTGGCACTCAGTAGCGTACGATGAGCGAAATCTTCCGGCTCATTTCACTAAAGTCTGCCCAGATGCTGTCGTTTTTATCGGCATAGTAAACGATGCTCCAGACAGAGGCAACAAGGTGAAGGTTCCACTACGGATTGAAGCAGCAGCCATGCGTCCAGGTGAGTGGCGTACTTGCGAAGGTCATCTAATGCTTTTCTTCGACCCAATGCATAAGGCTGAGGCATTGCGGTACGGCGATCGCATCTGGGTAGCAGCTCAAGCCAAGCTCGTTGGGCCGCCACGAAATCCACATGCTTTTAATTATCAACGCTATTTACATTACCATAATTTACACTACCAAGCCTTTGTACGCGATAGTGCTGCCTTCGGCCTCATAGACCGCGGGCATGGAAATTGGATGCGCCGCACTGCGTATGCCTGGCGTGAACAGCTACTTTTGGTGCTGCGCGAGTACTTTCCTAGTCAAGACGAGTACGCAGTAGCCTCAGCGTTGCTCTTGGGCTACAAGGAAGACCTCACGGAGGAGTTGCGCAATATTTACGTGCAAACTGGCTCGATGCATGCCTTAGCTGTATCGGGCACACACGTAGGGCTAATTTACGCGGCACTTTACTTTCTCGTTCGGCGCATTCCGTGGCGTGGTGCGCTAAAGCGTTGGGGCGAAACTGCGCTATTGTTGGCTGGCATCTGGATGTTTGCACTTATTACAGGTGCATCGCCCTCTGTGATGCGCGCCTCTGTGATGTTCACGCTCTTTTTGGTGGGCAGAGCGCTATACCGCCACGCTTCAGCATGGAATGTGCTGGGCGCAGCGGCCTTCATCTTGTTGTTAATCAACCCATATACTCTCTTCGATCTGGGTTTTCAACTGTCTTTTGCTGCTGTAGCAGGTATTGTGGGCATTTTGCCTGTGCTGCAGCGCTATTCTCCTCAGTTGCCGAGCTGGTTGCGGCCTCTATGGGATATACTGTTGGTAGGGATAGCAGCCCAACTAGGTACCTTGCCGCTATCGCTATACTATTTCCATCAATTTCCGGTGTATTTCTGGCTAGCCGGTTGGGTCGTAGTGTTGGGCGGAGCGCTGTACATGTGGGGAGCTATCGTATTGTTAATATTCCACGGATTACTCCCTTCTGTGGCTGAGGCCCTGGGCGTAGGGTTGTACAGCTGGCTTAGAGGAATGAACGACCTGTTGCGCTTTATCCAACATCTGCCCGGCAGTATGGTGCAGGGTATCTGGATCAGCGGTCTATCGGTTATATGCCTGTATGGATGCATTGCATACGGCACAGCAGGGATTTTCTACAAGCGCCTGCGCTGGCTCATTGTCTCGCTAGCATGCTTACTTGTTGTTTTCGGCGAACAGCTTGTTCGGCAAGTGAAGCAATTACAGCAGGGCGAGGTAGTGTTCTATGCCACAGGGCGTAACTTTTTAGTAGACTTCTTTGACGGTACTTCGCTTTCCACATGGTCGGACAGCATATCCCAGCGGCGCGAGCGCTCTGTTGCAGCTACCCATCGTTTAGCACTGGGTTTCTTAGAGCCTTCCGAGCGCATAAGCCCTAGCTTTTTGGTGCCTTTTCGCGCACCTAACCTGCTAGTACAGCCACCATTCATACAGTTTTTTGACAAAACAATTGCTGTCGTAGAGCACGCTCGTCAGTTGGGCAATTCCGATGCCATCCCTATTCCCGTGGAGGCACTCGTGCTGCGCAAAAATGTGCATGTAACCCTGGCAGAGTGCCTTAAGCATTTTTCGCCCAAAGTAGTTGTCGTAGATGCCTCAAACAGCCTACGCCGTGCTCAGCAATGGGCCACTGAAGGCGAGAGCCTAGGCTTAGCAGTTTACGATATTCGCCGCCAAGGCGCTTGGATGCTCTGCACCCGATAAAGCTGTAATTTATTCGATCGATAACCGCTGTCTTGTCATGCGTAGGAAAATCCAAAGCTATCTCTATTTCTTGCCTGTAGAGCGACGAGCCCTTAATGTCCTATTGGTGCTTATTGGTCTCGTTCTTGCGGCTCCATGGGTAGTACGCCGCCTTTGGCCTAAGGCACAAACGGACTTTTCGGCTATCGAGAGACGTATTGCAACATGGCAAATAGCCGAGGTGCCTGCTGCTGAACCAAGCGAATCGCACTCGTCGTCGGAATTATTTTTCTTTGACCCCAACACAGCTTCGGTAGAGACGCTTGTACGCCTTGGCGTACCAACTCGCGTAGCAAAGACTATTCAGCGCTATCGAGAGCGCGGCGGGCGCTTTCGTCATGCGGATGACTTGGGCAAAATCTACACCTTACCGCCCGAGGTTTTCGAACGGCTTCGACCTTATGTGCGCATCGAAGGGGAATACTCTTTGGCAGAGCGCGGCGCTCAGGCGAGCAAAACTCGCTTTCCTGCAGAGGTATTTCCTTTCGACCCAAACACTGCGCCAAAAGAGGATTTGCTTCGCTTAGGCCTTTCTCCCACTTTAGTGGAACGCTTGCTGCGCTACCGCGAGAAAGGCTATGTCTTTCGCCAAAAAAGCGACTTTAAAAAGCTTTACGGCCTTTCGGAAACAGACTATGCGCGTTTAGAACCCTACATTGTTATTGCACAGCCGGAGGCTGCCCTTACTGCGCGCCCAGCCGCATATAGCAGCGGCACCTACGCTCAGGAATACAGCTTGAAACCTATTGACATTAATCGTGCTGACATGGAAACCTGGATGCGGTTGCCTGGCATCGGCACCGCCCGTGCCAACAGCATTCTAAAATTCCGCGAGCGACTAGGCGGGTTTACTTCTATAGACCAAGTGAGTGAAACTTTCGGCCTGCCTGACAGCACTTTTCAACAGATACGGCTCTGGTTGCGCATAGAAACGCCCGTCTTTCGGAAAATAGACCTCAACGCAGCTTCAGAAAAAGAACTATCTGCGCACCCTTACATTAACTATCAACAGGCTCGACTTATCGTCTCTTATCGCGAACAACATGGGCCTTACAAGAGCCCTGCCGACATTCGCCGCATTGCTGCATTCACGGACGAAAGTTGGATAGCGAAGGTCATTCCCTATTTAGAAACTAAGGAATAGAGACTGTTGCAAGCCCTAGCTCAATTCACCTCAATTCCCATGTTCTCATCGCCGCCCATTTTTAAATTCTTGCGCTTGAACAGGGATAGATCAAATTTTCCAAAACGATAAGAGAAGTTGAGCCGAATAAACTGTGGATCTCGGATGCGCCATGTCTCTTGTATGAAGAGAGCAGATTCTGAAAACGAACCATTCCGACGGCTAGCAAAAACATCTTGAATAGCCAAAGTGACAGAAGCCCTGCGGTCTTTGAAAAAATCTTTGCGCAGCGATATGTCAATGAACCACACAGGTATAGAATAGCCTTGCGCCGTCGAAGTAGGACCGCCCCATCCTCCATGAGGACCGCCGCGATTAGCGCCAAAGGCAAAAGCCGTGCGGCTCTGATAACTGCCCGCTACCTGAAGCGTAATAGCTGAGGGCAACTTCACATTCAAGTTCTCCTTGATGAACCAGGTGAATTGCTCGCGACTGAGGTTGCTCTCAATGTTGTTAGAGTTTACAACAGAGTTGTAAAAATTCAGATTACTCGTCAGTTCTATGCGTTTGCCCAGTGTATTTTTTAGGGTGAATTCCGCGCCGTAAGCAGTGCTAGAGTTAGCGTTGATAAAAGTAGAGACAATAACATCTCGCCCGAGCAAAGCATTAAATTCTGGAAACTGATAGTTGGCAATAAGGTTAGTTGCTCGTTTGTAGTACACTGTGGCCAGCAAGTTGTGCTGGCGGTTAAAAATGTTTTGATACGACAACTCTATGGAATGCGTAAACTCCGGAAGTAGCCCGGGATTGCCGCGATTGAGCAGGAGTGAATCCGAAAAGTCAGGGAATGGGCTAAGTTGGAAAAAGTTAGGCCGATTGACTCGACGGCTGTAGTTGAGTTGAATGTTATCTTCTTCATTGAATTTATATGTAAGGAATACGCTAGGGAACAAGCTGATCGGATATTGAATAGCAAAAGAAGAGTCAATATCTGGTAGGTCGCCTTGATAGAACGACGCTTCAGCGCGCAGGCCAATTTGGTAGCCCCACTGCTTGTACGAATGGCTATAGGTAGTGTAGGCTGCGTACACTTGGTCTAGAAAGGCGTATTGATCTGCGAAAGTGGGCGCGCGAATGTATGCCTTTTGCGCGGGGTCGAATTGAAAACTAGCGTTATTTCTTCGGAAGTCGCGAAGTGCGCCGCGTATGCCGGCCTCTAATTTGCTCGACCCGTTGATAGGGTTCACAAAGTCAGCTTGAAATGTATATTGGTCGTTGCTGCCGTCGTCGTCTTGGCGCTGCAAAAAGGCGACAGGTAAGCCTTCGTAACGGGTTTCAAAGTTGCCGCGGTTGTTGAAGCCGGCGCTATTGATATTAATGTCGGCGGTCAATTCTTTTCCAGGCTGTGGGAAGAGGAGTTTGTACAACACCTGAACACCTAAGTTATCGAATTGCCGATGGCTTTCTGCTTCCCGCAGCGCGAAGCTACTGCCCAACAGGTTACCATTGGCCAGAGAATCCGTAAGAATGCGAATATCATCCCAGAAAACAAAGCGCCCTCCTGCATAATTACCCGCTAGTGTAAGCGTGTTTCGATTGTTGATGAACCAATCTAAGCCCGTTCGGGCGAACATAAATCGCCGATTGATGGTCGTTTGCACGTCTTGATAGACATCTGTTTGAAACGAGCCAAAGCGATTTAGCCGCTCAGTCTCTCCTTCGCCTAGCGTCTTGCGGTCGAAAAGGCCGCCCATGACAAAGGCATTTATTTTCCCTTCGCGCACATTGAAATCGCCCCCCGCATTGATTCGGCCGCGCATGTCTATGCCTGCGCGGACGTTGCCATTATAGCCCTTACGGCGTTCTTTTTTGAGCACTATGTTGATTATGCCGGCATTCCCGCCCGAAGCATCGTATTTTGCCGAGGGATTGGTGATGACTTCAATTTGCTCAATGCTTTCTGCAGGTATTTGGTCGAGTGTTAGCGTAGTGGGCCGCCCATCTACGAAAATTTGAGGCGCTGCATTACGCAGGGTAACGTTGCCGTCTATGTCGACTTGTACGGAAGGAACGTTGCGCAAGGCATCTTCAGCGGTACCTCCGGCGGCAATGCCGTCCTTATCTACTCTGTACACTTTTCGGTCTAGGGCAAGAACAACCGAAGAAGCTTCTGCCGTTACCGTTACCTCCTTCAAAAGCCGAGACGAGGCGGCGAGAGGAATATTTCCTAAGTCCCTGTCTATCACATGAATAGCATTCAAATCGAAACCACCTCTAGGCATTTGGCTAAGCTTGGAGAGGTCAAAAGATACCTTTCGCTCTACGGTGGCATAGCCCAAGTAACTAATTTTCAGCGTATAAGTGCCCAAAATGGGCAAATTTCCTAGGCTAAAGTCGCCGTTTGGCTCGGTCAATTGACCTGCAACTACCTTTTCACGCATGGTGCGCGCCGCACTGTCGTACCGCATGGCCGTCAATTGAACGGAAGCATAACCAATTCCCTTGCCCGTGCTTTCATCTATGACCTTGCCGTAAAAACGACCAATGTTCATTTGAGCAGGATTGGGAGCGCCACCCTCACGTGCAAGAGGAGGCAGTTGAGCCCCTAAACCGAAGGGATTGGCTAAAACCAACAGCCACAGCAAACAGGGAGGTAGGTCTCTGTAAGGATAGAAGGGTTTGTTCATGTGTTCAAATTTTACTTTTTCAAAAAGAGGAGCGCCTTGTTCAAAAAAAAAAAAATTAGCCTGTACTTTCTGAAGACATTGCAGAAAAAAGACAAAGGGAAAGAATACGAGCCCGCCGTGCTAGGCAATGCGTTGGAAATATACATGGCCCTTGAACAACACGGGACTAAGAGTGCTTACCTTTGCGCACCCCTTAAACAAAAGGCAAGCGGCAAATGTTATTAGGCATTCGACTAAGAGGAAAAGCGAATTGAAATTTGACTATAAAACATCAACGGAAAGGGAGGAAAAGGGCAATATCCAGTAGTTCTCAAGTAGGACAAGATATCCTCCAAAACTAAATCACTAGAGCGAATTTTATGCTGTGTCCTGCGTGCAAAATTCCCTTGACGACGCTCGTGCGATACAAAGTAGAAGTAGATATATGCCCACAATGTCGAGGCGTGTGGCTCGACCGCGGCGAACTAGACAAGATTATTGCCCACTCAATCCAGCATCACGAAGAACAAACAGCTCAATCACCCGCGAATACGTCGGAACAACCCCTCCGGCCGGGCGAGCGCAGACATGTCTATCCTCCGCCCGAGCAACGCCGTCGGTTTATGCTCGAACGCTACTTTGACTAAAAGCTGCCAACTAGCAGGTCAGTGATGGCATCGTCTCCCACAACAGTGACAGACAACAGTCGAAGTTACTTCTGCTGCACAGTCGCAGGGTAAAGGCTTAGAAAGCCTTGCGAGTGATCGAACCGACAATCCCTCTAACAGTGCCCGAAGAACGTCGACAGGCCGCTCGAGGCACTCCAATCGTTTTGTCTAGCCATTAGAGAACACTGCTACTGCGCGCTGCCTTGATACACTCGAGATTGGTCACAGGCGAGAGAAATGCAGTACTTCCACACTGCTGTTTCCTCTGCTTCAATGCTCCAGATGCATGAAAGTGTCCTGCATTTTTACTACGCGCCAGTCCTCCTCGAGCCCGCGCAGCAACTCAGGAGCCGACGACTTGAAAGATAAGCAAAGTTTTGGCGAGCTGTCGTCGTATGTCGTAGACTACGTCCCTTTCCAAAGGTGCGTAGTTGTGCGAGCGATTAGTTGCCCTCCAGCCTTAAACTCGAATGTGCAGGATACATACAGCTCGCCAGGATATACAGCAGGTGAGACGGGACCTATACTGTCTTTGCAAGCAGGAGATAGGGCCAAGAGTAGGATGGCGGAGATGCTGCTGAGCAGTTAAAGAGAGAGGCGTAGCATATTTTTTTGATCTACCTTTATAATGCTCGAGTTAGTCATTGAGTAAACAGCTCTACGCAGACGATGCAGCGCGCCGCTTACCAAAGGCGTAGCACTCAATTTCAAGCAGCGCCCTCTGTGTCTCCACTCCCCTACCCTACCCAATTTTTCCAGCGAGTACCGTATCGCGCGCGAAAGTGAACCTAACGCGCAGGGTTTCTCCGAAGGATGAGAAGCGTTCGTTAGAGGGAACGCTTAAAAAAAATTTAGCTTTTAGGTCACGATATTTTTCACTTTGAAAAACTTTGTGGATATTTCGCCCTTGAAAATTACTCACATTTTCCTCTTACCGTTTGGTCTGGCTCTAACCACTCACCACCAGATTATTGTTTGTTCATAGCCAGCAAGGCACCTTTTCCCTGTTGATAAAGTCGTTCATTTCAGACATTTTTCCAAAAGGGAGAGGTATTTCTGATTCAAAATGCGAGAGTCACCAAACCTAATTTCATTTGTATGAAGTATTCTACGTTGAAACCAGTTTTAATTTTACTCGCTCTGGCATGGGCCTCTTTGGCTTGGTCTCAGCGACAAGTCAGTGGCATTGTCACAGATAGCGAGACGGGTGAGCCGCTCATTGGCGCTAGTGTACGTGCTATAGGCTCTACAGTAGGTGCTGTCACTAACGTTGAAGGGCGCTTTTCCCTCACCCTACCTGAGAATGTTACGCAGATCGAGGTGTCCTACACGGGTTATGCCTCGCAGGTAGTAGATGTTAGTGCTTCGGGTGAGATCAAAGTAGCGCTTTTGCCGGGTCTTTTGTTGCAAGAGACAGTGGTCATCGGCTACGGCACGGTAAAGCGGGAGGATGTCACAGGCGCGCTGTTAGCTGTTGGTCCTCAGCAATTTAACAAGGGCGCCATCAACTCACCTCAAGAGCTTATCGTGGGCAAAATCGCAGGCGTACAGGTAACCCCCAGCCCAGACCCTGGCGGTGGCGCAGTCATTCGCATTCGAGGAGGTTCCTCGCTCAGCGCTAGTAACGACCCGCTTATTGTCATTGACGGTGTGCCAGTCGGCAACGAAGGCATCGCTGGCGAACGCAGCGCGTTCAATATTGTAAACCCAAACGACATTGAAACGTTTACGGTGTTAAAAGATGCCTCTGCCACAGCCATTTACGGTTCACGGGCGTCGAATGGTGTTATCCTCATTACCACCAAAAAGGGCTCGCTCAAACGACGAATTGGAGTGGACTACTCCAATAACTTCTCCTTTGCTCAAGCAGCAAATCGCATTCGCGTGTTGTCGGGCGACGAGTTCCGTGAACTCATTCGCCGGCGCTTTGCCGAGAACCATCCGGCTCGAGGGCTGCTAGGCACAGCCAATACCGATTGGCAAGACGAAATTTACCAGACAGCGTTCGGTATGGACCACAACTTAGCCGTTTCCGGTGGAATTGGCACCTTCCCCTACCGCATCTCCTTTGGCCTAACCGATCGCGACGGCATTCTGAAGACAGACAACTTCAACCGCTTAACGGGAGCAGTGAACCTCAATCCCTCGTTCTTCAATAATACGCTGCAAATCAGCGCTAATGCGAAGGTCATGCAAACGCGCAACACCTTCGCCAATCGAGGAGCTATAGGTGCAGCGCTCTTTTTCAATCCTACCCAGCCGGTGCGCGACCCCCAAAGCCGCTACGGAGGCTTCTATACAGCCACAGATGCCAATGGCCTTCCGCTGGGCTTGGCACCTGTAAACCCCGTTGCTCTGCTCGAAATGCAAAGCGACAAGTCGACGGTCAATCGCTTTATCGGCAATATTCAGTTGGACTACCGGCTGCCGTTCCTGCCCGATTTGCGGGCTAACCTCAACTTGGGCTACGACCAAACCAGCGCCGAGGGTGAAGCTAGCGCTCCAGCCAATTTCCCCGCGGGCTATCAGCGCGATGCTCAGGGCCAAGACGACGGCGGCTTCTTGCGCACATACGAACAAAAACGCCGCAATGAGCTGCTCGAGTTCTATCTCAATTACATCAAATCCTTTGGCTCGATTCAAGTAGACTTGATGGGAGGCTATTCTTGGCAACATTTCTACTTCGAGGATACCTCCCGCACCGTAAGCGCGCGCGGCACCCGCGTGCTCGACCCCGGTATATTCTTCCCGCGCGAATATTACCTGCTATCGCTGTTTGGGCGCTTAAATCTGAGCATCAAAGACCGCTACCTGTTCACCTTTACCCTCCGCCGCGATGGCACTTCGCGCTTCGGACCCGACAACCGCTGGGGGCTTTTCCCTTCGGCAGCCTTCGCTTGGAAAGTATTGGATGACCGCGACGGCATCCTCAGCGCCTTGAAAGTGCGCCTTACCTACGGAGAAACCGGCCAGCAAGACCTCGGCGGCGATTTCTATCCGTATCTGGCCCGTTACCAGGCGAGCTTACCCACAGCCGACTATCAATTGGGCGACCAGTTCTACACTACACTCCGCCCCAACGGTTACAACGCTAACCTTAAGTGGGAACAAACAGCGACGTATAACGTCGGCATAGACTACGAATTTTTTGGCGGTCGCATCTACGGATCAGTAGACTACTACATCCGCAAAACAACTGACCTAATCAATTTTGTACCTGTGCCTGCAGGAACCAACCTGACCAACTTTATTACTGCTAACGTAGGCGACCTGGAAAACCGAGGACTCGAGTTGGCCATCAACACCATCCCTATTCAGCGCGATAAGTTTAACTGGGAAGTGGGCGCTAACTTTACCGCTAACCGCAACAAGATTACGCGCCTAACTGCTACCGACGACCCCAACTATCGCGGCGTGGCTGTAGGCGGCATCTCCGGCGGCGTAGGCAACACCATCCAAATTCACAGCGTCGGCTATCCTGCCAATTCGTTCTACGTTTTCGAACAGGTGTACGACGAGGACGGAAAACCCATCGAAGGGCTATACGTAGACCGCAACGGAGATGGTCAAATCACACCAGCCGATCAGTATCGCTATAAAAGCCCATTCCCCGATCTGCTCATCGGCTTCTATACAAACTTTACTTTTGGCCGCTTCGACTTATCGGCAGGAGGTCGCGCTAGCCTGGGCAACTACATGTACAACAACAACGAATCCAACCAAACGGCCTTCAACAACCTCTACCATCCCACAGGCTTCTTGAATAACCTTAACGCCGACTATGTACGAACACAATTTAACGTCCCGCGTTACTTTAGCGACTACTTCGTGCAAGATGCCTCCTTCTTGCGCTTCGACCACATTACTCTGGGCTACAACTTCCCTAAAATTGGCTTCGTGCGCAGCTTGCGTGTGTTCGGCTCTGTCCAAAACCCGATTCTGGTAACGAACTACCGAGGGATCGACCCTGAGATATTCGGCGGCATCGACAACAACGTATACCCGAGGTCCATCACTTATTTGTTTGGTATAAACGCAAGTTTCTAATTCTCAAAAAAATTGAAATATGATTCTCCAAAACAGAAAAGGAATAGCGGCTCTACTCATCACAGGCTTTGCGCTGTCCGCTACATCGTGTTTTAAAGACCTGGATACAAAACCTCTCAATAAAAACGAGGTAACATCGGCCAATGTATACGACAACCCATCGGCTTACAAAGGCGTCTTGGCCAAGTTGTACGCCGGGCTTGCCGTAAGTGGCCAACAAGGCCCCGTGGGTCAACCCGACATCAGCGGCATCGACGAGGGTTTCTCAACGTATTTGCGCCAGTATTGGAAAGCACAAGAGCTGACGACGGATGAAGCTGTAATTGCTTGGAACGATGGCAACATCCAAGATTATCACCAGCAGGATTGGGATGCCAACAATGAATTCATCGCGGCAATGTACAGCCGGATCTTCTACCAGATTTCCCTGTGCAACGAATTTATTCGCGAAACGACAGATGAGAAGTTGAACAGCCGCGGAGTTACGGGCACCCTGCGCTCAGAGGTGGCCACGTATCGCGCCGAAGCGCGTTTCCTGCGAGCACTCAGCTACTGGCATGCTTTGGACATGTTCCGAAACGTGCCGTTCGTTACGGAAAACGACAAAGTTGGCGCTTTCTTCCCGCGTCAAGCCTCAGCTCAGGAGGTATTCAACTACATAGAGAGCGAGTTAAAGGCCATCGAGTCGCAATTAAAGCCGCCACGCCAAAACGAGTACGGTCGGGCTGACCAAGCGGCCGCTTGGATGTTGCTGGCAAAACTGTACCTCAATGCTCAAGTGTATATCGGGCGTGAGCGCTATACTGACTGCATTACCTACTGCAAGAAAATCATCGACGCCGGCTACACGTTGGAGCCTAACTACGCTAACCTCTTCAACGCAGACAACCACAAGGCGAAGGGCGCCATTTTCTCGGTACTCTTCGATGGTCGCCGCACTCAGACATACGGCGGTATGACGTTTGTGTGCCACGCGGCAGTGGGCGGAAGCATGAACCCTGCAGACTTCGGGCTAGACTTCGGCTGGGGAGGTACGCGCGTAACGAGCGCCCTGGTGAAAAAATTTCCCGCCACGGGCGGCAGTGTAGTAGTGGCTCCTAATCCTGGCGGAAATTACCCCGTCATATACGTGCCGGGCTCTTACCAAAACTGGAACCCTGCTCAAGCGCGCCAACTGGCCTCGAGAAACAACGACAATACCTATGAAGGCTACATCTTCTTTAGCGCAGGAACGGAGTTCAAATTCACGCTAGGGCCTAATTGGGACAACAATTACGGTGACAACGGCGCCGACGGAACCCTCGACCAAAACGGTGCTAACATTAAAGTAAACGAGGCAGGCTTCTATAAAATTAACGTTAACCTTAACAACCTTCGCTACACCCTGCTCAAGACGACGTGGGGGCTCATTGGCTCCGCAACTCCAGGCGGCTGGGGCAGCGACCAAGACATGACTTACGATCCTACAGAGGGCGTCTGGCGCATCCAACTCGACCTGACGCAAGGGGAAATCAAATTCCGCGCCAACGACAGCTGGGACCTCAACTATGGCGATGACGGCGCTGACGCTATCCTAGAGCAAAACGGCGCCAACATTTCCATCCCTTCCGCCGGAACGTATCTGATTAAACTGTACTTGAGCCGTCCCAACTACACATATTCCATCGAACGGCCTATCTTCGACCGCCGGGCTATGTTCTGGACGAAGGGACAGTCCCTTGAAATTGACGACATCTCGCAGTTCACGAATGGCTTCGCGGTGACGAAATTCACCAACATGCGTTCCGACGGCAAGCCGGGCTCCGACAAGACCTTCGTAGACACCGACTTCCACATGTTCCGCATTGAAGATGCTTACCTCATGTACGCAGAGGCTGTGCTGAGAGGCGGTCAGGGCGGCGATATCAATACAGCAGTATCGCTTATCAACCGCATCCGCGAGCGCGCTTACGGCGGCCCAGCAGGCAACATTACAGCCAGCCAACTGAATCTAGACTTTATCTTGGACGAACGCGCTCGAGAGCTGTATTGGGAGTGCCACCGCCGCACCGATTTAGTCCGTTTCGGCCGCTTCAGCAACACGACCTACCTGTGGCCGTGGAAAGGCGGCGTCAAGGCCGGGGTGAGCCGTCCGCAGTTCTACGACGTGTTCCCCATTCCTAACGCAGACATTGGCGCCAACCCGAACTTGCGCCAAAACCCGGGCTATTGATTCGCGCCCCACGGCGTCTTGGGCGCGGCTTATGTAGTCGCGCCCAAGAACATTACCTGCTTTTCACCAATTTCTAAAAAACAAACGGCTTTGTTCTAATTTCTCGTTGAGAACAGGCGTCTTCTTCAAAACAACGTTCACAGACTATGAATACTAAGTTATTTTTACCAATGACCGCCTTGTTGCTCCTCTTTGTGGGCGGTTGCGAAAAGCAAGGAGAATTCGACCCCTCTCCTGCGCTGCGCTTGCGCGCGCGTCCAGTCATCACGGCGCCTACCAGCGGCAGCAACATCGTTCTGCGCGAAAGCCAGGCGAGCAATTCCTTTACTGTTAGCTGGACTCCCGCAGATTTCAACTTCCGCGCCGCCGCAACTTACGCCGTGGAAATTGACCGCGCAGGAAATAAATTTAAGGACGCGGTTGTCTTAGGCACGAGCACGGGCACTTCGCTTACAACAACGGTGGAAAAACTCAACACAGCCCTCTTTAGCGCACTTGGATTGCCGGGCGAGGAAGCCTCCAACGTCGAAATGCGCGTGGCTGTGACCATACATCCCAACGTAGACGTAGTTTACTCAGATCCCATCGCCTTGCGCGTTACGCCTTACACCATCGTCATCGTGTACCCGCAGTTGCAGGTACCCGGCAGTTATCAAGGCTGGAATCCTGCCGATAATACGACGGTGATTTATTCGGCAAAGAGCAACAACCGCTACGAAGGGTACATCTACTTCAAAGACGACAACACGGAATACAAGTACACTGTGGGCCCAAGTTGGGCAGAAAACTACGGCGACAACGGAGGTGACGGCACGCTAGAGCGCGACGGCGCCAACATCAAGGCTGGCCCAGCGGGCGTCTATCGCCTCCGGGTCAACCTCAACGACAAAACTCACGACAACCTGCGCACAGTATGGGGGCTCATCGGCTCTGCAACGCCCAATGGGTGGAACAGCGACCAAGACATGACCTACGACGTAGCAGCCAATAAGTGGACGATCACCCTCAACTTGGTAGCGGGCGAAATCAAGTTCCGCGCCAACGACAGTTGGGACGTCAACCTTGGCGACGATGGCCTCAACAAAAGCTTGGAATACAACGGCGCCAATATTCCCATCGCATCGCCGGGCAATTATACCATAGACCTGTTCCTCAACAAGGCGATCTACACGTATACCATAAAGAAAAATTAATCGAGCCTTCAATGGCCTCGACGACCCTGCTGCGCCTTTCTACTGCGGGCAGGGTCGTTTTTTTTAAGGTCTAAATGCATCGTTGCTATGCGCCCTCAACCTCTCCTTTCGCTGGTGCTGTACTTTTGTTTGCCTCACTTGCATATGGCTCAAAAAAGCCTTTCTCAGGCCGATCCTCGACTGGTAGGGATGGACTCGATTGTCTTGCGCGTTTTAGAGAATTGGCGCGCGCCAGGCTGTGCAATTGCCATTGTTGAAAAGAATCGCGTTCTCTTTACAGGAGGCTTCGGTTATCGCGATTATGCCGCGGGCTTGCCTGCGACGGAGCGAACGCTTTTCCAAATTGGGTCGTGCACTAAGGCCTTTACATGTGCTTTAGCAGGCATCCTGGCCGACGAAGGCCTGCTCGCGCTCGACAGCCCTGTGCAGGCCTACCTGCCCGAATTTCGCCTACACGACCGCGCGCTAACGCCTCGAGTTACGCTGCTCGATTTCATGTGTCACCGCAGCGGACTGCCGCGCCACGACCTATCGTGGCTACACCACCCCACGACGCGCGATAGTTTCGTATGGCGCCTAGCGCATTTGGAAGCATCGGCCGACCTGCGGGCGCGCTGGCAATACAACAATTTCGGCTACACGCTCATAGGTGCGGTGGTAGAGCGCGTCGGTCGCAAGAAATGGGAAACCCTCTTGCGCGAGCGAATCTTCGAACCCATAGGCATGCGCACGACGCGCTTCGACCTGTGGACATTGCCGCCCGAGGCCGATTTTGCCCGAGGCTACCGCACCCATGCAGACAGCATTCGGCTCATGGATTACTTTCGCATAGAAGGTATGGGCCCTGCAGGCAGCATTTGCGCCAGCGCTGCCGATATTGCTCGCTGGCTGCTGCTGTGGGTCAATGGCGGTGTGTTAGACGGTCAAACTATCCTTTCTCCGACTTTCGTACGGGATGCGCTTTCGGCCCACGCGGCTATGCCTAACACTTTGCCCAACAGAGAGAATCCTACCGTCTTCTCCTTTGGCTACGGCCTGGGCTGGGCCCTGGCCTCTTACCGAGGCCATTACCGAGCTGCTCACGGAGGCAACATCAATGGCTTTTCGGCTGACGTATGCTTGTTTCCCACCGACAGTTTAGCAATTGCCGTATTTGTTAACCAAAACCGCTCGCAGGTGCCTTCCATCCTCCGAAACTTGATTGCCGATCGCCTGCTTGGGCTGCCTTATTGCGACTGGGACGCCGAATTTCGCCGCCAATATGTGCGCGACCGCCTAAATGCGATTAGCGCTCAACAAGACGCACTTGCTGGCCGTAAAAGTGGAACGACTCCTGCACATCCACGCTCAGCCTATGCAGGTCGCTACTATAACGAGGGATATGGCGCGCTTCACGTCATCTGGCGCAACGACTCTCTCCTAGCCCACACACCAGGAGTAGATTACCACTTAAAGCATTTTCACTACGAGGTTTTCCGCGCCGTGCCTACTGCCGAAGAAGCCCGCGAAGGTATGGTTGGCCTCAACCTCCGCTTCTCTTTCGTCACTAATCTGCAGGGAGAAGTGAGCGAACTGCACGCCTACGGCATTGAGCCAGCCATAGAAAAAGTCGTTTTCAAGCGCGAAGTTGCAGTTCACGACGTTCCAGCAGACCAGCTCGCGCGCTACTGCGGGGCATACATCCTGTTTGGCAAGGAAGTCAGAGTTTTTTTAAAAGGAAAAGCCCTGAAAGTTCTCGTGCCCGACCAACTCGAGTATGAAGCAATTCCCTCAGGTAATCACACGTTCAAGCTCAAGGGCCTCGAAGGATACAGCATTCGCTTCGAGATGCAAGAAGACGCTTCTGCCCCGGCTGCCCTGCTGTTTGTTCAGCCGAATGGCACGTTTCGTGCAAGGCGAAAATAGCCTCTCCTCCAAGCGGAGATCGCCAAGGTGCACGCTTTGCCGACTCGTTTTTGCGCAAAAACGCAGGAGCAGGCACTCAGTCGAGTTGACGTAGCCAATGCGGAGGCTTAGCTGAATTCGATTGATCCGAATATGCGCCTAAAGCCAGGCCGCTCGCGTCGGTCGAACCCTTGCTAGAGTTAAGCTCCTCGGGCGCGAAGGCGACCACTTCGCGCTCGAGGTATTTTTTTCGAGGCATCTAGCCGCGAAGTTTTTTCGAGGGCTGACTGCCCAAGGGCTGAGGCCTTGAGCCTTCGAAGGGAGAAGGGTGCTGTCGTAAGCGAGAGCAGTTCTTCACTCGCAGAGCTATTCGCGTCTACACGCCCGCCCACAGCGTCTGGAGATCCGGGCAACTTCCGTTGCTGGCGCCTTTCTAGAGGCGAATCGAGCAATTGCTCGCCCAACACCCGTTTCAATTCCAACTGGTTCGATTACGAGAAAATAAAGTATAGAACAAAATATAAAAGTGTAGAGGTTTCAATTCCAACTGGTTCGATTACGAGCGCTTCCGCTCACTGTGATGTCGCCCTTGTTGCCATGTTTCAATTCCAACTGGTTCGATTACGAGTAGCCGCAGCGGCGGCAGACGGCGAAGCGTTCACGTTTCAATTCCAACTGGTTCGATTACGAGCTTCGTCGTGGACGAAGACAACCCACTTGACTTCCGTTTCAATTCCAACTGGTTCGATTACGAGCCTAAGTTGTTTGCTGTCGCCTTCGCTTCCTCAAGCGGTTTCAATTCCAACTGGTTCGATTACGAGGCAAGCAAATGTTCGCCTCAGGATAATCCTTACCAGGTTTCAATTCCAACTGGTTCGATTACGAGAAGAGTTTGAAAAGAAGAACAACAACAGCGCCGCCGGTTTCAATTCCAACTGGTTCGATTACGAGCACGCAAAAGGCGCTCGCGAAACCGGAAGAAATCATGTTTCAATTCCAACTGGTTCGATTACGAGGCCATACGCGCTGCGCGCTTTCTCTAAATAATCCCGTTTCAATTCCAACTGGTTCGATTACGAGTGCGTTAGGTCTGTTTGCACGAGCGCGACAAAGTCGTTTCAATTCCAACTGGTTCGATTACGAGAGATAAAGTAGGCGCGGGGCCCACTAAAGGCGCGCAGTTTCAATTCCAACTGGTTCGATTACGAGGCTCGCAACAGACATTGATAGGGATCTTTTTTGGAGTTTCAATTCCAACTGGTTCGATTACGAGGACGCTTGCTGAAAAGTGGGTGCTCGAGAACGAAGCGTTTCAATTCCAACTGGTTCGATTACGAGCTATGGCATACGCAATTAGATTTTCTGACAGAATCGTTTCAATTCCAACTGGTTCGATTACGAGACTACATCGCCGACACCCTTTCGGGCGACATGTTTAGTTTCAATTCCAACTGGTTCGATTACGAGCAGGGCGACAGTCCGATGAGCGTGCTTGTGGCAAGCGTTTCAATTCCAACTGGTTCGATTACGAGCAAAAAGAGTACGGCGTCCTCGCCCATGAGGCAGGGGTTTCAATTCCAACTGGTTCGATTACGAGCGCCCTTGACGTGCCCGACTTGAACACGCTAACGCGTTTCAATTCCAACTGGTTCGATTACGAGTGTGCAGTTGACCTGGCGGCGCAACTATGAGCTGTTGTTTCAATTCCAACTGGTTCGATTACGAGGACATCGTCAGTTTTGACCGACACTTCCGCCAACGGTTTCAATTCCAACTGGTTCGATTACGAGCGACACGCAGCCAAATGTCGAGGCTGTCCGGATGACGTTTCAATTCCAACTGGTTCGATTACGAGAGCTGGGAAGCTCGTTTCGTTCGCGACATTATTCAGGTTTCAATTCCAACTGGTTCGATTACGAGTAAGCCCGAGTCTTACGAAGTTATCGAAGACAATCGGTTTCAATTCCAACTGGTTCGATTACGAGGTACCTGCGTTCGTGCCACTCGCGCGAAAAGAAAAGTTTCAATTCCAACTGGTTCGATTACGAGTGTCCGAGTGAGACGAACAAGAGGGCGGTGGACGCAAGTTTCAATTCCAACTGGTTCGATTACGAGTCTGCCATTCGACGAAAAATTAAAGCTGGCTCGCGTGTTTCAATTCCAACTGGTTCGATTACGAGGCTTTCGCGGGAGCGGATAAAACCGTTGTCATGGTTGTTTCAATTCCAACTGGTTCGATTACGAGCCGGCAACAAGCAACGCTAAATTGAGCGCGAAGTGTTTCAATTCCAACTGGTTCGATTACGAGAAACAATATGTTGTATTGTGTAGGACATTTTCACGAGTTTCAATTCCAACTGGTTCGATTACGAGCGCTTTCGGCGATGATATAGTGAAGTGCACTGCCGTGTTTCAATTCCAACTGGTTCGATTACGAGAGTCTTATACTATAACCTTCCAACCGCACCCGTTTAGTTTCAATTCCAACTGGTTCGATTACGAGGCGCGTGTATCGTCGCGACTTGAACGGCAGCGGCGGGTTTCAATTCCAACTGGTTCGATTACGAGCATCAAGCAGGCTGCGCGTATAAAAAGAGAGATAGAGTTTCAATTCCAACTGGTTCGATTACGAGCGTGCGGCGAGCAGCCCAACTTCAGCGCTGCTGACAGTTTCAATTCCAACTGGTTCGATTACGAGGAGGAAACTCGCTCATTTGGGTCGAAAATTGCCTAGTTTCAATTCCAACTGGTTCGATTACGAGGCCTTCAAGTCAATAGCTTGTTGCTTCAGCGACTTGTTTCAATTCCAACTGGTTCGATTACGAGCTCTCGAGCAAATGCTTGCGCGCGCGAAGGCGACGGGTTTCAATTCCAACTGGTTCGATTACGAGCTCGCGTTTGAATTCGTCAATCGTGTTTGTCATCGGTTTCAATTCCAACTGGTTCGATTACGAGCCGATGCCCTCATTGTTGACCAAAAGGTTAGCGATGGTTTCAATTCCAACTGGTTCGATTACGAGTGTTACAAACTGCTGGACGAAGGGCGGCTAAACAGCGTTTCAATTCCAACTGGTTCGATTACGAGAATGAAAAAACACGAGGGAGTAATACAAAAACACTTGTTTCAATTCCAACTGGTTCGATTACGAGCCCAACACGCAAACCCGCGACGTCGTCGCGCCTGCTGGTTTCAATTCCAACTGGTTCGATTACGAGGGTCTATGACCTCTTCGATCCATATCGCCGAAATGGTTTCAATTCCAACTGGTTCGATTACGAGGGCAATAGCGCAGGCACTATCTCCGGCGGCGCTGGGTTTCAATTCCAACTGGTTCGATTACGAGGCGAAGCCTCTTTTTTCACAATCTGCCTATCAGCGCGTTTCAATTCCAACTGGTTCGATTACGAGGGTGGGGCCAGAGTCGAGAGCGCAATGACTGGTATTGTTTCAATTCCAACTGGTTCGATTACGAGCTGGCGCCTCAGCGCCAGGTGCGCGCTTTAGCGTGCGTTTCAATTCCAACTGGTTCGATTACGAGTTCGCCGGGCGGCGTAACCACTACCGCGCCAACGAGTTTCAATTCCAACTGGTTCGATTACGAGTATTGGTTTCCTTCAAAACTCAGGGCAAAGGACATTGTTTCAATTCCAACTGGTTCGATTACGAGATTCGGCGTGGTAAACATCAAAACGTTTGCTCATGAGTTTCAATTCCAACTGGTTCGATTACGAGCTGATTTTTTAGTCGAAAATTTATATCTTATTTTTGGTTTCAATTCCAACTGGTTCGATTACGAGTACGCTTGCGCCAGGTGAGTGGGCGCACATTTTTTAGTTTCAATTCCAACTGGTTCGATTACGAGGGTAACCGCGTTTGATTTTACGTCCAGGCCTCATAGTTTCAATTCCAACTGGTTCGATTACGAGTATCGTTGAAGTAGAAGACTACCCATATGAACCATAGTTTCAATTCCAACTGGTTCGATTACGAGGATTGAGGTCGTAGACCCTAAAGCGCTTAAGCAGCGTTTCAATTCCAACTGGTTCGATTACGAGCGCTGTCAGCGTGTTGCCAGACAGCGTCAGACCACGTTTCAATTCCAACTGGTTCGATTACGAGCCCGATGCGCTGGAAGACTTCTTTTGAGCGCTCGAGTTTCAATTCCAACTGGTTCGATTACGAGAGTATTCAACCAGCACACTGTCGTTGACCTGCGTCTGGTTTCAATTCCAACTGGTTCGATTACGAGAGTCTTACGAAATCGTTGAAGATAATCGAGGCCGCTGTTTCAATTCCAACTGGTTCGATTACGAGCCCTCTACCGTTTCAAAGGTGCACGCCCTGCTGGCGGTTTCAATTCCAACTGGTTCGATTACGAGCTTACAGCGCTGTATAGAAGCGCGTGCAAGGCTTGGTTTCAATTCCAACTGGTTCGATTACGAGCCTGAGTAGGCCCTCTTTTGACGCCTGCTCGTTAGGTTTCAATTCCAACTGGTTCGATTACGAGGGCCGGCGCTCAAAGCGTCGGCCTTTTCTTATCTACGTTTCAATTCCAACTGGTTCGATTACGAGCATAAGCGTCAAACAGCGCATCGCTTAGTAAGATGAGTTTCAATTCCAACTGGTTCGATTACGAGAACAGCAGCACAGGCTCTGACGTAACTATCACTGCGTTTCAATTCCAACTGGTTCGATTACGAGAGCACCAACCTGACCATCAACGCCACGCAGCCCGAGTTTCAATTCCAACTGGTTCGATTACGAGCGCGCTTAAGTTTTTGCGCGCTCTCGAAAAGCACAGGTTTCAATTCCAACTGGTTCGATTACGAGGGTGTTCCTGCCGAGCCAGAGGTAGACGCCATCCGCGTTTCAATTCCAACTGGTTCGATTACGAGGGTTGTGGGTATGCGCGACGGGCTATTCACGGGCAAGGTTTCAATTCCAACTGGTTCGATTACGAGGCCATAGCGCCGCGCAAGCGGCGCTGATGAAATAGCGTTTCAATTCCAACTGGTTCGATTACGAGTTACAACCTTGACAAAAAAGCGCTGCGAAACCTGACGTTTCAATTCCAACTGGTTCGATTACGAGCGGTGGGCTACCTGCGTGCCGGCACATTAAACGCGCGTTTCAATTCCAACTGGTTCGATTACGAGTGACCGGCAAAGCACTCAGCAATGCGAAGGTAAACCGTTTCAATTCCAACTGGTTCGATTACGAGCATCTACGTCGCCTTCGGCGTCGCGCTGAGCGCAAGTTTCAATTCCAACTGGTTCGATTACGAGGGTTAAGAAAGGTCGGGCTTGACAATTATTATGACGGTTTCAATTCCAACTGGTTCGATTACGAG
>JANWXM010000037.1 GCA_025055285.1 Saprospiraceae bacterium | reverse complement strand
TCCACTTGCCGGAGGCGACGGAGGCGACGCTGACGGTGTATGACGAGACGGGTCGGGTGCTGTACACGCAGCGCGGTCGGTTTGGCAAGGGATACAACGCGGTGACGCTGGATCGGGCGGTGTTGAACACGACAGGCGTGCTGTACTACGAGTTGAAGACCTCGAAGGAGAGCGCGACGCGCAAGATGATTCAGCAGACGAAGTGATCGAGCCAGAGGGGTGACGCCCTTTTGCGGAGCGGAGCGGGTGTCACCTTGCTCTGATAGACGCGAGACGTTGGTACTTTGAAATCGGTTTTTGGGATGGCCTCTCTCCGAAAGATGGAGGGGGGCTTTTTTGTTCTATAGCCTTGCTACTTTGACTGCGGAGCAAGGCAGCGCTACTCTAGAAAGCAATGCCTTTTTTGTTATGTGAAGCGCTCTAAATGAGACCATTAGTATTTAGATACTTGAGGTTTACCTTAGAGGAAGGTTTCTCCTTCAAAAACTTCCACGGCCGGCCCACACAGCCAGATGTTTGTATACTCTCCAGAGGGCAGCGCTGTAAAACGCACCGTTAGAGAGCCACCGCGAGCATGTATGGGCAACTCATAGTCGCCCGCAGGTAAGTCTTGCCAAGCATGCCATGCCAACGCCGCTGCGGTTGCCCCTGTACCACACGCGAGTGTTTCGTTTTCCACACCGCGCTCGTAAGTGCGAATGCGCAATCCCTCAGAACATGCCTCCACGAAGTTGACGTTCACGCCCTCCGTTCGAAAAGCTTCACTGTAGCGCACGGCACGGCCTTCTTGTATCATGTCTATGGCGTCCAGGCCCTCAACCCATCGGACATAATGAGGTGAACCAGTATTGAGTACGAACACGGGGTCTGTTTCGAGGCCCTCTTTGCGTATGGCAAAGGGAGCTACATCGCTTAAATGGAGAGCTACTTGAAACTCCCATGGAGAGGGTAGGCTCGTCAGTTCTGCTTCGTGGAGCCCATCAGTAGCCCAGAATTGATAGCGTTTCTTTTGAATGCCGCGCCGATAAGCAAATGCAACAACACAACGCCCCCCATTTCCGCACAACGACCCCTTGCGACCATCGGCATTAAAATAGACCATTTCAAAATCGTATTTCAGGTGGCTGCTCAATAGAATGAGCCCATCGGCGCCGATGCCAAAGTGGCGGTCGCACAACAAAGCAATTCGTTGATGATCATCGGGCTGAATCCAAATGCGCTCGCGCTGGTCTACGAGAATAAAGTCATTGCCGGCGCCGTGATATTTCCAAAAATGCATAACTAGACCCGTTTAGCCAGGTAAATGCAACCGTTCTCTGCTTCAGTAAGTATGCCCTCTGCTAGTAAGTGCTCTAGCGCCTGGAGAACGAGTGGTTGTTGACGCGAAGGAAAGGCATCCAGAAGAGTGTGAAAAGTGTAGCTTCCTTGTTGAAGTAAATTGAAAATCTGCTTCTGGAGCAGTTTGAAAGTTTCTACAGAGAGGTCGGCGCTGTTTCTACCAGTGCATATGTCGCAAATGCCACAAGAGACTGCATTGAGTTCGCCCAAGTAAGCCAATAGTTGGCGACTTCGACATAGGCGGGTCTCGGCATAGCGGATGACGGCCTTGACGCGCTCTTCAGCGCGTTCGCTCAGAAATTGTAGGCGTTTGGTGTCGAGAAGGAGATTTTCCGGAGCCACGCGCTCTTGCAAGAAGGTCAGCATTGCTTGCCCAACGGCTGGTTGGTAATCTATAATGTTAGCCTGGCAGGCTGCTTTGAAGACCTGCTCTATGGAAGGAGGGTCAGTATTAGCAAAACGCGCTAGCGTAAGAAGGCTTACTTCGTGGTAGTCGCGCTGAATACCGGGGTACAAGCGCAAAAGTGCCTGAATAACCTTATCGGCCTTTGGATGCCGCAGTTGATAATCATAGAGCACTTCGCGATTTGCCTCGATGCGCACTCGAGGCAATGTACCCGCAGCATCTGAGAGGGCTATCCACCCCTCGTGCTCTAAGATTCTCAGCGCAGCATAAGCTGTGGGCTGTTCAAAGCGATAAGTGGTGCAAAAATGTTGAAGATCAAATGGAAATGATTCGCCCTTGCCGGCGCCAATAGCTATCTGTGTGTAGCTAGCTAAAGCCTGATAGACACGGCGGACTTCCTCGACCCTAGGGTGAGATTGTCTTAGGTGGCGCTCTAAAGCCTCGGCATCCGAAGGCGCATACAATAGGACGGCATAAGCTTTTAGGCCATCTCGTCCAGCCCGCCCTGCTTCCTGAAAATAAGCCTCTAGGCTGTCGGGTGGCGTTAGATGAACGACGAGTCGGACGTCGGGTTTGTCGATGCCCATCCCAAAGGCGTTGGTGCAGGCCATAATGCGCACTTGCCCTTTTAGCCAGGCTTCTTGTTTTCGGTTGCGCTCTTCTAAGGGAAGGCCGGCGTGGTAAAAGTCTGCGCGAATTCCTTCGCGCTGCAAAAAGTCTGCAACCTCTTTAGTTTCCTTTCGGCTGCGCACGTAAACTAGCCCGCTTCCTGGAACGCTCTTTACTATGTTTAGCAACTTATCCAACTTACGCGTCTCATATAAGACTGAATAAGAGAGATTTTTGCGCTCAAAACTTTGTTGAAAAACGCGCAAAGAGCGAAAACCCAGTTTATCTTGTATATCGCGTACTACCTCGGGAGTAGCGGTAGCCGTTAGGGCTAAGATGGGCGTATGGGGCAGAAAAAATTGGCGGAATTCTGCAATTTGCAAATAGGGCGGTCGAAAATCGTAGCCCCATTGACTAACGCAGTGCGCCTCATCTACAGCCAGTAAGTTGACCTGCATTCGGATAATGCGCGCCTTGGCCAAGGCCGTCTGCAGGCGTTCTGGACTGACGTACAGCAACTTATAGGCTCCCTGGCAAGCATTTTCAAAAGTAAGGTCAATTTCTCGGATACTCATGCCTGCGTAAATCGCTGCCGCTGGGATGCCGCGTTTTCTGAGTTGAGACACCTGATCCTTCATCAGCGCAATAAGCGGAGAAACAACCAAACACAGGCCCTCGCGGCACAAGGCTGGAACTTGATAACAGATGGACTTTCCTCCTCCTGTAGGCAGCAAAGCAAGAGTGTCGTAGCCCTCCAATACTGACCGAATGATGTCTTCTTGAAGAGGCCGAAAACTCGGATACTTCCAGTATTGCTGCAAAACAGAAAGTGGATTAATCATAGGCCAAGCGGAAAAACTGCGGTTTTCTGGTTTACAAAGCGGTGCACAACGATTGCGACTAGGCGAGCGGCGCGCTGAGGAACTGGAGCATTTCAATCGCCACGGCGTTTAATTGTTCAATAGCGAGGTCAAGTTTCCAAGCCTCACGTCTGCGCGGCTCTACGTAGTTGGATAAACTGCGAATTTCTGAAAATGGTAGCTCGGCTTGCAGGCAAGCGTAAAAGAAAGCGGCACTTTCCATGGTTTCCACTTGCGCTTGAGGGTATTTCTGTTCGATGGCCTTGATTGTATGTTCAGAGCCGTGAACTCGACTAACAGTAATCCCTGTCACAGTAGGTAGGAAGGGCGTCTCAGCACCGGCCACATTGCGCAGCCATCCTTCTTCAAAAGGAGGCTCGTTAGGGTTGGCCAGTCCTAGTTCAAATATATCGATGAAACGACCATCCGCCTCCTCGACGCCTACATCAGCAAAGCGGTCGGCGACGATCTGTACTACTTCAC
Organism: Saprospiraceae bacterium; assembly: GCA_025055285.1. Lineage (GTDB taxonomy): Bacteria > Bacteroidota > Bacteroidia > Chitinophagales > Saprospiraceae > M3007. The sequence continues at coordinate 18,726 of JANWXM010000037.1, read as the reverse complement.
CTAGGGCCAACGAGCGGTCGAAAGCACCCGCCACTCCGAGATGCAAAGCCCAGTCGGGCCGATACCGGGCAAAAAACCGACCCAAGTGCCATGCCGTTACTACTGGGCCAACACCCGTCACGAGAGGAAACACCGATAAACCCTCTTGAGTGAAAGTCCCATCTGGACTTTTTTCGAAATGCCTCTCCAAGTGCGCAAGGAGAGGTGCTATCTCGAAAGGGGTAGCCGCTACTAGTAGGATATGCATGAGCGTTTTTGAAAGGTGAAAATACGCGCTTTTCAGCACACACCGCAGTAACGGCGTACCTTTCGGCTCCAAAAGGCAACTATCCATGGCTCGTGAGTGGTTTGTCGCTTGGTTTGACTCACCTTATTACCATACCCTCTACCAATGCCGCGATGAACGGGAAGCCCGCTTTTTTATCGACCAGTTGCTCAAAATCTTAGCACTCCCCGAAGGTGCTCGTGTGCTTGACCTAGCCTGTGGCCGCGGCCGTCATGCGCGCTACCTGGCTGAAAAAGGCTTCGACGTCACAGGTTTAGATATTTCAGAAAACAGCATCGCCTATGCGCGTCAGTTCGAGCACGACCGGTTGACGTTCTATCAGCATGATATGCGCCAACCGTTTCGCGTAAATTATTTCGACGCCGTACTTAACTTGTTTACTAGCTTTGGCTACTTTGATACTGATTTAGAGCACGAACGCGTCTTGCGCAACGTGTACGGAAGTCTCAAACCCGGCGGCTTGTTCTTGCTCGACTTCTTCAATGCGCAGTGGGTGCGCCAGCACCTGGTGCGTCAAGAGGAGAAGAAAATTAACGGGCTAGTTTTTCGCATTCATAGAAGTATTCGCGCGGGTCGGGTGTATAAGCGCGTCGAGTTCTGTGCGGATGGCCGTGCGTATTTCTTTCGCGAACGCGTTCGGTTGTTTGAGTTAGCTGATTTCCAGCACATGTTCGAATGCGTCGGATTGCGATTACTGCACACTTATGGCGGCTATGATCTACGGCCTTTTGAGGCAGATACCTCTGAGCGCCTTATTCTCGTTGCTCAAAAACCGCCTGCATTATGACCTGGATGCAAACATTAGACCTCGCGCTGTTTCATCTTATTAACAGGGAGCTGAGCAATCCCATCTTCGATCTTTTCTTGCCTCTTTTTCGAGACAAATGGTTCTGGGCGCCGCTTTATTTGTACCTCCTTGTTTGGGCTCGGTTACATTTTACGCCTCGACGTTTTTGGCTTTTCCTTTTGGGGGTAGCACTTTCAGTGGGCGCGGCAGATTTTACTAGCAGCTCGCTCATAAAGAAGAGCGTGCGGCGCTTGAGGCCGTGCAATGACGAAGGGGTAAGAAATGAGGTGGTCTTGCGTGCTTCTTGTGGTAGCGGTTATAGCTTCACTTCATCGCATGCAGCGAATCACTTCGCTTTCGCCCTTTTCGTAGGAGGAGCGTTGAAGAGGCGCTTGCCGCGTTTTCGCCGAGGATTATTAGCCTGGGCAGCTGCTGTGTCCTTCGCTCAGGTGTATGTAGGCGTACATTATCCTTTCGACGTGTTTGCAGGCGGTCTGCTAGGTGCTGGCATCGGCAGCATTGTGGCCGCATGGTTCCTTTGGCAAGACCGTCTAGTAACGCTTAGGCGCATTAGAGATTAAGCGGTGAGCTAGGTCTATAACTCGATTGATCCACTTAACTCCTGGAAGTGGTTCGGGCTCTTGGCCTCGTTCATCGTTAGGTGGCATTACAGTTTCTACTGTCGGAGAAGAAATCGGCTGCCCTCTTTCTTTCGCAGCGTCGATGTTGACGTATAGGGCTGAAAAGCAGCTGAGTAAACCTAGCAGCGCAAGGGCGCGCCGGGAAAGTCGCTTTTCTTTCATAGGTGCGGTGTTGTTGCTAACTAAAAGACAAATCACCCGTACCTAAAGTTGCGTAGTAAACAAATTTTTTACACAACAAGATCAACATCCGGGGCAAAGGGCGAAAATCCTGTGGCTAAAAGATTGCTCTCATTTGTATTCGAGCGTTGTGCACAGTGCGGTTTTCGCCTGTTTTACGGCCGTCATATTGAAGGCTGAGTTGCATAGTTTTGGAGAGCTGCCGTTCCAGTTGAATTCCCCAAAGGTAGTTTCGACCGTTTTGCAACCCTTCAAGCATAACGAAGGCTGCGGGTGAGTTAGCTCGACCTTCGAAAGCAACTTTGGCTAAGCGGGCGTGTGCTCTGAGGTGGGTGGCAGCGCGAAAGCCTCTGCTGTTAGGAACAGCGGCTGGTGCCCAAGTAAGCTCGGCACTCCAGCTATGCTGGTAAGCTTTATCAGCGGGAGGGAGGGTGTTTTTCCCTCGGTAGCGCGTATGCAGGACTGACAGTCGGAAGGCGACAGAAGGTATCCAAGTAAGCTTGGGAACCAATTTCCAAGATTGAAGAGCAAAACGGCGATGGCTAAACCACGCACTGTTGTTGTTGTGTTGGCTCTTTATTGCATCGAGCTCAGCCGTCCATTGAGGAGTGATGTTGAGCCGTCCGTGTCCGTGAAGTTCGGATAAGTTTCGGCTTTCCGCTCCTGTGACTACGGCCGTGCGCTGACGATTGTCGGTGTAGGCGATGAAGACATCCCAACGTGGGTCTGCGCGGTTGACATAGAGGGCTTGGCGAGAGACAACCGACAAAGCTACCAAAGCAGAATCAGCGATGCGGAGGTTAAAGGGGTTCCATATCTGGTTGTTGGTCTTGTCTGCCAATATGCGCCGCGACAGTTGCAGGTTGCTTTGTAGCGATAGCCTAGTTAGGCGAGAAAGCCATCGCTTTTGGCGTGAAATGGCCAGCATGCGCGGTTCAAAACGCAGGCTATGGTTGTAAGAAGTATTTACAGTAGGCGAATAATCGGTTGTTGTCGTGCTAATTCGCACATAATTGGCTTGGTCTGGGAATATGGCTAATTCTATTTCGTCTAAAGTAAGTACACTGTCTTGATTGCGGTCAACCCAAGTATATTGACCTTCGCCGGGATTTACCCGCAGATACGTGTACTCTATGCGCGGTGTTTGCCCAGAGCCGACTTCATAGCCACAATTGAACGAGATTGCGTTTTTCCAGTAGCTGGCCGAGTAATCTAGTCTACCCAAGTAAGTTTCCTGAGGTTTTAAAGCAGTGAGTTCTGGATTTTTAACGTGCAATTGCCGCCAGGAGAGGTTCCACTGAAGTTGATGAGTGTTTTTTCCGGCTGTAGATCCTAAGCGTTCCCAGGTGCCGTTGAGGTTGGCCTCATTTACAGCGGTATTTTGGGAAAAGCCTTTTCCGGCGGGGGCATAATCCTTGCGGTGCATCCAGCTGCCTTTCCAACGCCAGGCATTGCCTTCAGCGCCCCACTCAAGGTAAGCGCGCCCTAAGTCATACCAAAAACTGAGCGGATGAAGGGAGTCGTTTGCGGTTAGACGGCGTTCGTTGTGCTCGCGCTCGCCATAGAAGCCTATTTTGAAGATAGGTTTTTTTTCCGTGGAAAAGAAGGTCTTATGAAAGTCAAGCTTAGGTCGAGAGAAGCGAGCATTTTCGTTCGACATTCTTGAGAGCAAGACATTGGTCTCCAACAACAAACTAAAGCCGTCGTGTTGCCAATGTCCCTGAGCGATGTGGCGCAAGCCTCGGTACTGACTAGCGCGTGTGAAGGTGCCGAGCTCGTAGCGCAACCCGCCCCGCTGTTGGTGTTGAAGAGCGATGCTGGCGCGCATCCAGTGTTCAGCGGCTGTGCTATCGGTGCCAAAGAGGTTCCAATCACGTGAAAATTCTGGAGGTCGGTACGGATTGAGCGGAGTAAAGTTGCGTGCTGTGTGCTCGTAGGTAGCGCTTGCGAAGAGATTCCAACCTGCAGGTTGAACGGTAAGAGGCAACAGTTGCTGGCGCAAGTGAGCAAAGATGGCCCAGCTGACGTTTTCCTTGTTGTTCAGCGGCGAAAAGCGATTGCGGTCGTAATGGCTGAGTGCAGTTTCGATGTGCGCATGAGTACGCGCCGAAGGCTTCCATTCGCCGCCGGCAGCTACGATCTGGCGGCTCTCTGGAGCGACGAGGCGCACGATGGGTTCAAAATTTCCCTGAGGCTGACAAGTGATAGGATCAGGTGGCACCCAGCGAAAAACGCGGCCATTAGCACCAGTGGTTTCTTGCACGTAATTCCCTTGTCCGGGCGGTACCTCTGTAAAGCGGGCAGTAAAGCGCGCTTGAGTGGGATCCGTGGTATAGCGCAGAAAGCGCACTTTTTGACCACAAACTACCGTATCTACCTCAGCATACCACACGCGCGTAGGGTCGAGGGCCGCTTCGGCGCGCAAAGTGTCTACGCCCGAGGTATAGGCCTTCTGGACGTCGTTGCCTACCTCAGCAAGTCGCTGAATTTGGTCAGGTGTCAAATCGCGCGCGGCACTGCTGGTGCGGCTGTCTTGTTCGGTGTAGGCGTGGAAGTATACGCGATAAGGGCCCCATTTCTGGTCTATTTCGGCTATTGCGGTGGAGCGAAGGTAAGTTTGCACCGCGTATTCGAACTCGACGATGATACGGCTGTCCTTTGAAATAAGGCGGCGATGGGTAAAGGTTAGCTCTCCCAGGTTGTAGTCAATAACATAGTCGTCTTCAAGGCCGCGGCGGAGCAAAACGCCGTCAAGAAAAACTTTCTCTGTGCCGGCCAACACGACGATGAAGCGCTCGCCGTTTGCACCTTGCAGGCGATAGGGCCCTTGGTTTCCTTCTTGGCCATTGATGGTTTGGCGTTGGAATTTGCCGCGCGATACAGAGAAGGCTGTGCGTATGTCGGGTTTACCGGCGGCAGCTCCTTGCCAATGAAGCATGGCGCCTTGCACGCGTTTAAAGTAATTCAAAAAATAGCCGTTTGGCCGCGTCAAGTCGAGGTCGCCCGCACTTAGAGTGGTCTGTTGGCGGCGCAACTGGATGAAGATACGGTCGAACTCTTGAAGTCGGCGCGTTGTACCATCGGGCTGTAAGGGAATAGAATTGTCCGACACGGCGGCGACTACCTCGATGTCATTGCCCAAACGGCCCTCCAACTGCAAATTGAGGTTAGAATTGAAGGTCAAATTTTGGTTATTGCCCAGACCAATACCGCGCACGTAGGCTCCGTTGGTGCGTAAGGTGGCCGTTTCCCAAGGCAGAGCCACGGGCTGGAACGGGCGATAGTCGTAGGTAATGTTGTCCGACTTTCCTGCACGGCGGATGATGGCCGTGTCCAACCGAAACATGGGCTGAGCTAAGTTTAGCGGCAAGACGCGATAAGCGACTTTCAAATGTGTGATGTGGGGCGCCACTTTGAATAGGCGAGCCGTATCGATGTGCAGCAGGTTGTTTTCTACCCAGCATATTGAAGAGTCTATCTTTTGGTTTGTCGCTGAGTCGCAAACAGCGACGAGCTCGGAAGCTATTGTAAGCGAGTCAAGTGCCTGTATTGGCAATTGCGCATCTATCACGCGCCAGCGCAGGTTGGACAGCGCTGCTTCCATAGGCCGTTGAGCAACGGCCCCGGACATCGTCCACACCAACGCGCTAGCCCACCATAGGAAGCGCTGACGTAAAAAGCAGCATGGCATTGCCTTCGTAGAGATGCGCGCAACGAGTAGAAACATCAACACGGACGCACGTACCAATAAATCCGTTGCCTAAGCGATCAATTGCCTCCTGTATGTCCGGCCTGTTGCTCAGCGGCCGTGAAAAAATTATTGCGAGGCGAGTTGATAACGGCATAAACGTAGAGAGGTTGCCTGTGGCTCACTTTGCTGCTTAAAAGCGTGAGAAGCTCTTTGACTTACAGTGCCGCCCTGTCTCACACGACATTAATTGAAAAATGGCTAGCGGCGAAGGGTATCAAAAATGGGACGCACGGGAAAGGAATCGAAGGGCTCCATAAGGGGCGGTTTTATAGGCTTTGGAGGACGGGCGTTGCGGATAGAGTCCTCGATTTCAACAATGGCCTCAGCCAGCAACAACGAGTCTACCATGCGCTCAGCTTCTACCAAAAGCGCTTGGCGGCATTTTTCCGTCTCTCGCTTTCGGAAGTCGGCCAATTGTTCCGCTACTTTCTCTTCAACGATTCGGTCCTTATCGCTGCCACAACTTTCCAATAGGGCCATCGTCCAAAGCGCCACGCCAAGCCCTAGGCGAAGTACGAGTCGCAGGTTTTGTCTTCTCATTGCTCGCATTGAAAGGTAGCGCGCCATTTCCGGCTCTGCAATTGCGCGTCGTACAAAGATAGAAGTTTCCAAATTTTTCATAGATTTGTCTTTCAGTATCTACACAATAGTTGAGCGCTATTTTCAGGTATTGTCGAAATTTTTCTGAATTCTGTAAATTAGAAGGGTTTATGCGCGATTTATTGATTGGCCTGTGTTGTACACTCGTTATCTGGCCGGTGCTTAGCCAGAACAGTACATGCGATGGCATTCGCTACAAATCGCCCGTATTTGCTCACGTACAGAAGACCACCGTGCCTTATGCCACGGCTGTAAACCAACTAGGGCAGTTGATCACACTTTTTATGGATGTGTATGAGCCTCAAGGCGATACGGCACGAAGGCGTCCTGTTGTTATCCTGGCTCATGGCGGCAGTTTTGTCTTTGGCAACAAGGCCGACATGGCTCGCTGGTGCGACTTGATAGCCAAACGAGGGTTTGTGGCTGCTTCTATTCAGTACCGGCTTTATCCCATCTTTCCCTTGGGATTTCCCGACTCTTTGAAGATAATGGATACAGCAGTAAAAGCGATGGGCGACATGAAAGCGGCAGTGCGGTATTTTCGCGAAGATGCCGCTACCCTCAATCGCTTCCGGGTTGATTCGGCGCATATTTTCGTGGGTGGCTATTCTGCTGGAGCAGTAATTGCCCTTCATACAGCTTTTGTCGACGAAAAAGACGATATTCCGCCTTTTATGCGAACGCTTATTAGCAATAACGGCGGATTGAACGGCAATAGTGGTAGCCCAAGCAATCAGCAGTACTCTTCTAGCGTACGCGCCGTTCTAAATTTGTCGGGGGGCATGTACCGCCGCAGTTGGATAAGCAAAGGCGAGCCACCAATGGCCAGTATTCACGGCACAGACGATGCCACCGTGCCATACACCACAGGCTTGGCTGCGGGTTTGGCCTACTTGGAAGGCAGTGGTGTGCTCCACCCGCAGGCGCTCAATGTTGATGTGTGGTCGTATTTGAAAGCCATACCCGGCGGCGGGCATACCAACATTTACGAAGACACTGCTTATGCACAATCGCTGGCCGAATACTGGACGCGCGCTTGTGCTTTGCTAGAGCATCTCACTTGTCATAAAGGTGAGCCAGGCGGCGCCTCTGCGTCGTCGGATGCCGATGCTGAAAAATTTACCTGGCGTATTTTTCCCAATCCCGTTCAGCACAGCGAGGCCTTCGTACAAATAACGGACGCTGATTTGGAACGCTTCTTCGAACTCGTCTTATATGATCTCCAAGGTCGAGAGGTTCTGCGCAAACGCCTAAAGGGCAGCGGCTTGCATTCACTTAATTTCTCTGAGTTAGCTGCTGGAATTTATCTGGCTTGGTTAAGCGATGCTGCTAGAAGAGGAAGCGTGCAAAAAATTTTACGTTATTAGGCAGTAAACAGTGTCGTCCGCGTATCTACTTGCTCGCAGGTTTTGCCTGTTCGTTTGCAGGGCTTTCGCCGTAGAGGGCGTTGCATTTACCTTTGCGTAGAAACAAAACGACCCAGTGGCCGGATCTATATCCAATAATCTGACTTTCTGCGCATGAACAAGTGTGCTTTTCAGCGTCTATTGAAGCAAAGCTGCTGCTTTGCAATGTTACTTTTTTTAGTCACAAAAGCCGCTCTTGCTCGAGGTCGTCAGCTGGAGGTGTCGTCCGATACGTGCCTTCGACCTGAATTATTGCTGGCCGACCAGATTACTGATTCGACGGCCCGCCTAACGTGGACTGATGTGGGCAGCCGTTATGAGATTGAACTCGTTGTAGGAGGGCAGGTTTTTACAGGGATTCCAAACATTACGGTGGAGACCGACCCTCCGTACATCGTCACGGGCCTAACGCCTGGGCGCAATTATCGCTTTCAGGTGCGCACAGTCTGCAACGACTCTACCTACAGCGAATGGTCGGTAGCGCGTAGTTTCACTACAGCGCTCAATAACGCGCGTCCCTGCCCACTCAATTTGGCTTTGCGCGACTCGTCGTGCCACAGTCCACAGACCTTTCTGCTTTACGTAGACGACGCCCCCGGGAAGGCCTTGGGTGACGACGTAGTGCTTCGATCGGTGCGTTTGGCCGTAGAACACCCGTGGCGTTCGGACTTGAGTGTGTGGTTGGAGGCACCTGACGGTACGCGCATTCAACTTGTAGGCGGGCTGAATTTCAGCGATCGGAATTTGGGAAGCCCTCCTCAAGACTCAACCGGCTGCTGGGCTTTCGTAGAACTTACGGACGACCCCGCGTTAGGACAGCCGTGGAGCAGTGCTGCAGAACGCGACAATGTAGTAGGTTACTTTTTCCCTCTACAGCCTTTGGCTACGTTTCACAACGGTCAGAGCCCTACGGGAATATGGAAGGTGGAATTTTGCGATAGCAAACCCGGAGACCTTGGCCGTTTGCGCACTTTCGAATTAGTCTTTTCTCCTGCCGCTTGTCTTTCGGGTCCAGTACCTAGTGTGATTTCAGTCGGTCAGACTTCAGCAGAGATCACTTGGACACCAAAGGAAGTGGGAGATACCCTTGTGATAGAGTACGGCTTGGCCGGTTTCATTCCCGGTAAGGGCGTTACGCCTGGCCCTGAGGGCACAGTCATTGTGTTGCCTCAACCATCCGCTAGTACGATTACGCTAACTAACTTGAGACCGTTGCGGCGCTACGATGTTTACTTGCGCTATTTGTGTGAGGAGGACGTTTGGAGCACCTCCTCTTCGCGGGCGACTTTTTTCACGAACTGCCCGTCTACAATGGTGGAAACTTTTGAAGGTCTAGGGCTCTGTTCGGTGGGCTGTGCCGATCCCTGCCCACTGCCCGATGTGTGGCAAAATGTCCTGACCGACGACTTCGAGTGGAAAGTATTCGCGGGCCCAGGCTTGACCTTTCCTACGGCAGGGCCGCCGGCAGCAGCAGAGGGCGACCGTTATTTGTATTTCCGAAACGCTTGTTCGCCAACGGGAGCGTTGGGCAAAACAGCAGTATTGCGCACGCGTTGTCTTCAGGTGCAGGCGGCAGCTAACCAAACTTGTCATTTTTCTCTCGACTTGTACATGAATACCACATCGGGTCAAATGAGCACGCTCCTGTTTCAAGGTTCCACCGATGGCGGACAGACGTGGAATACCCTGGCAACCTGGAGTGGTAATCGCGGTAAGCAGTGGCGGCGCGAATACGTCAACCTACAGCCTTATCACGGCCAGGTTGCCCAGTTCCAGCTAGTAGCAGTGGGTACTTTTGGCGCCTTTGGCGATATCGCTGTGGATAACCTGACATTTTACGGCTCGAAAGTGGCCACTACTGCCGAGTACACGTTTTACCGCGATGCCGATGGCGACGGCTTAGGTAACGACAACGTGCGCTTTGTCTCGTGCTATCCGTTTGCTCCTTCTGGCTACGTGAACAAAGGCGGCGATTGTGACGATGCTGCCGCCTACGTTTACCCCGGCGCACCTGAAATTTTGTGCAACGGAACAGACGAAAACTGCAGCGGACTTGAGGACGACGATGACCTTCCTCCCCCCGCTGCGCCAGCTCCTGCGGCGACGTGTGCAGGTGGTGCTATTTCGATAACTGTTCCTAGCTCGCCTTTAGGCGAGTTTTATTGGTACAACAGACCTGCTGGAGGCAGCCCGATTGCTGTGGGTTCGGTGTTCCAGCGCGCGAATGTAAATGCGAGTTTTACCCTATTTGTGGCCGATTCGATCACAGGTCCTGCCGGCGGATGTGCCAGCCCCCGCGTACCAGTAACCGTCACCGTGTACGCGAACCCTGAGTTGACTTCTATCAGCGGACCAACGCTTTGCCTCGGAAAGACCTTTGACCTTGCGCAATTGAAAGTCACCGATACTGCTCAAACAGGCGGCGTTTTGACCTACCACACTGCGCTCCCGGCTACATCGGCCAATCAGTTGCCTTCTTCTGTAGTGCGGCCAAATGTTACAACTACCTATTACGTCAAAAGCACGACTTCCTTTGGCTGCACAGACACCGAGCCTGTTACCATAGCTGTGCTTCCTAGCCCAGGGGTAGTGATTATCCAAGGAGACTCCATTAGCGTGTGTCGCGCTAAGACGATACAGCTGCAAGCCGTGCCCTTTGGCACAGGTCAGCCGCCCTTCACTTATGCGTGGAGCAATGGGTTAAACCTGCCTGTTATACCCATCTCTTCGGGCAATACGCCAAATGCAGTGCAAACGTTTACGGTGACGATCACCGATGCCAACGGCTGTACAGCCACCGACGTAATTCGCGTACATACTTTGAACAATGTAACCCAGACGGCCATTACGTCGGTTCAAAACGTTAGCTCATGTGGCGGCAACGATGGCAGTATTGCACTAACGCCGTTGAACGGCACGCCGCCTTACACCTTCAAATGGGCAGGCGGAACGCTTAATAACATCTCTGGTACAGGCGTCATAACGGGCCTAACGCAAGGCAGCTACCGCATCACGGTAACGGATGCCACCCAGGGCGGCTGTTCAATGATCATGCCTCAAATCGTGATAAATGCTCCGGGCTTAACCGTAGAACTAGACACCGTCGTGCATTTGCGCTGCCCTGGTATTAATACCGGCGCTATTGCTCTCCGAGTCAGCGGCGTCAACCCAAGCGTCCTTTGGAGCAATCAACAGACAGGATCGCGCATTACACATCTAGCCCCCGGTTCGTACAGTGCTACCGTTACAGATGGTAACTGCATCCAACGACTCAACAACATCGAGGTCACTGCTCCGCCGCCCATTCAGGTCGAACTAAATGCCCTTAGACACGTGCAGTGTTTTGGGCAGAACGACGGCGCTTTGTCATTGGCCGTGTTCGGCGCCACGCCGCCTTATCGTTACCAATGGTCGAATGGCGACACTACGAGCGCGATCCAAGGGCTAGCGCCCGATGCTTATTGGTGCACAATTACCGATGCAAATGGGTGCCTCTTCGCATCGCCTCTTTACAACATTGCAGAGCCGCCGCCACTAACAGTGCAGCTCGACTCGCTGCGCAACGTGCGCTGCTTTGGCGAAAACAACGGGTATTTGCGCATAAAGGTCTTTGGAGGTGTACCGCCGTATCAGATTCTATGGAACACAGGGGCCACATCTGCTGCGCTCAGTAACCTAAGTGCAGGCGTTTACTTCGTTACCGTCACCGATGCCAATGGTTGTACGGCAGAGTGGGTAGGTGTTGTCTCGCAGCCTAGCGCCCTACAGGTCGAAACGTTCAAATTGACACCTCCTACTTGTATTGGCGCGCAAGATGGCAGCATCGAACTGAGCTTAGCTGGTGGGCAAGCGCCTTTTACCTATCTTTGGAGTGCAGGCAATGGCACTTCCAAAATCCAAAACCTCGGCGCAGGGCAATACACAGCGACTATTGTAGATGCGCGAGGTTGCCGACTCGTAACGCCTGCATTTACGCTGAACGCGCCGCAATTGCTTTCCATTAGGCTAGACAGTTTGCTCCACGTGAGCTGTGCTGGTCAGCAAACGGGCTACATCGCCGTTCAAGTCACAGGGGCCGTAAATCCCTTGACACTGACCTGGAATAACCAACCGGGCGGGCCAGTGCTCGAAAATATCCCTGCTGGACAGTACACTTTAGTGGCCACGGATGCCCGTCAATGCCGCGCTACTGCAACCTATTTCGTCAATCAACCCGAACTTCCTTTGAGCATTGCGGTAAACAGCGTGCAAAACGCGCTATGTGCAGGTGAGCCGACGGGCAGCATTTCGGTGCGCGGCAACGGCGGTACGCCGCCGTATCAGTATGCCTGGAGTAATGGCGCTGCTTCACCTACGCTCCTAGCGGTGCCTGCGGGTGCCTATTCCGTCACAGTAACTGATGCCAACGGCTGTGTGCAGAGGCGAGAAAATATTGTCGTAGATGAACCTCCTGCATTAGAGGTAACGCCTGTTGTGAACCACATTCCGTGCTTTGGACCCAAGACGGGCAGTATTCAGTTGAAAGCCACTGGCGGTACACCGCCATATCGGTACATCTGGGAAAATGGCGATACGACGGCTTCGCGCTACAATCTCCCTGCGGGTAACTACGCAGTTACGGTGTTCGACCACACGGGGTGCGCGCATTTATTGCGCAGTCTAACGGTTATCCGTCGGTCCGATGAGTTCACCGTGTCGCCGCTATTCGTTCAGCCCGTTTCGTGTAACAATGCCAGCGACGGTCAGATAGCCGTTGCGGTCAACAACGGCTCTCCGCCTTATCAGTTTGCCTGGTCGGCGCCAATAGGGCTACACTCCAACGTTCCTGTGCCGCGCGACACTGCCTTTGGCCTCAACGGCGGTCTATATCGCGTAACCGTCACCGATGCAGCAGGGTGCTTTACAATCTCTGAACCGCTTCTCGTCGAGGAAGCGCCTCCCTTGCGCATTAGCCTCCAACAGATTGGTCATGTTGCCTGCAAAGGCGACTCTACGGGCTTCGTAGCGGTTCAAGGTAGCGGTGGCGTGCCGCCGTATCAATTCCTTTGGAACAACGGCTCAACAACCAACCTAGTGCAGCATTTGCCTGCGGGCATCTATGTCGCTACCATGACCGACTTCCGCGGCTGTACGAAAGTTTCAATCCCTGCTGCCGTCGTTGAGCCGGCGCAGCCTCTGAGCATCGTTCTTACTAAAATCACTCCCGATTCCTGCGGGCTCAATCGAGGGGCCATTGTGCTGCAGGCCACGGGTGGTCGGGCGCCCTACACCTTTCAGTGGAACAGCGGCCAAACGACATCGGATATTCGCAACCTCGCGCCCGGTTTTTACCAGGCAACCGTGACTGATGACTTGGGCTGCGTGCGCACGTCGCCGCTGTACGAGGTGAAACGTTTGTCGCCGCCTTTGGAGGTGGCTTCGGCAAACCTTACGCACGTCGCCTGTTGGGGAGATAGTACAGGCGCAATAGCTCCTGTGATACAGGGAGGCAAACCGCCCTATCAATATGCGTGGAGTAGCGGCCCTACCACACCGCATTTGTCCAATCTGCCCGCTGGCACGTACACATTAACCGTAGTAGATGCTGAGGGCTGTTTCCGCTTCTGGGCATTTACTGTCATTCAGCCTCCGGCGCCCTTTTCGCTGACTTGGAGGGCAGACTCTGCTGGAGGGAAATGGAACATTACCGTAACGCCCTCGGGTGGCCAGCCGCCCTACACTTTCCGCTGGGATGCTGCAGCTGGAGGGCATACTGGGCCAACCGTTACAGGACTTTCGGCCGGTACCTATCGTGTTACGGTCTCCGACGCCAGTCAGTGTGTGCGTATTATCGCCATTTCCGTGGGCACCACTTCTGCAGGCGAGCCAACGGCCCTTTTCCAGCAAGTCTTGTTGGCGCCCAATCCTACAGCGCACACCAGTCGCCTACAAGTGTTGCTTGCCCAACCTGCTGCTGCTCGAGTCTTAGTTTTGTCGCCGTTGGGCCAGCGCATTGCTTACCAGGCTTACAGTTCGCGCGCTGACGCGCATGAGTGGATTCTAGACGCCTCAGCGCTACCTCCAGGGCTGTATGTCGTAATGGTGATCTTGGAAAATGCGCAACGTCAGGTGCTTAATTGGGTAGTAGTGAAGTGAGTGCCTCGCGATTCGCAGTAGCGCTTGTCTTTGGTGCTGGCCTTCATTCGAAGAACTGTTCGTCGAATTTCCACCTTCCAATTTTTCAACTGACTTCACTATGAGCGTCCTTTTGGGAGAACGCGAGTTTTTTCCCGGCATTGGCCCTATTCGCTATGAAGGACCGGAGACTGACAATCCGCTTGCCTTTCGGTATTACGACGCAGACCGAGTAGTCATGGGCAAGACGATGCGCGAGCACTTTCGCTTTTCCATGGCGTATTGGCATACGATGTGCGGCACGGGTATGGATCCCTTTGGTGCTCCTACGAAGGCGTTACCTTGGCTGTCAGCTACCGATCCGCTTCAGCAGGCGCGCGACAAGATGGATGCAGCCTTTGAATTTGCTACGAAGTTGGGCCTGCCGTTCTTCTGTTTTCACGACTTTGACCTCGTAGCCGAGGCCCACACCTTGGCGGAAAGCGAGCGGCGCTTGTTGGCTATTGCCGAATACGCCAAGGCTAAGATAGCTGCCTCTGGGGTGCGCGTGTTGTGGGGCACGGCTAACCTGTTTAGCCACCCTCGCTACATGAACGGTGCGGCGACCAACCCTGATTTTGCCGTCGTTGCCCATGCGGCAGCTCAAGTAAAGATTGCCCTCGACCTCACGATAGCCTTGGGTGGCCAAGGCTATGTTTTCTGGGGCGGGCGCGAAGGCTACTTATCGCTGCTAAATACGGATATGAAGCGCGAGCGCGAACATTTGGCGCGCTTCCTCAGCGCCGCGCGCGACTACGCGCGAAAGCAAGGCTTTCAAGGCACGTTGCTCGTCGAACCCAAGCCCATGGAACCGAGCAAACATCAGTACGACTTCGACGCCGCAACTACGCTCAACTTCTTGCGCGAATTCGGGCTCGAGCGCGATTTTAAGCTCAACATCGAGGTCAACCACGCTACGTTGGCCCTTCACACCTTTGCGCACGAACTGCAGGTGGCAGCCGATGCCGGTGCTTTGGGCAGTATAGACGCCAATCGAGGCGATTACCAAAACGGCTGGGATACCGACCAGTTTCCAATGCACGTGCCCGAACTGACCGAAGCTATGCTTGTCCTCTTAGAAGCTGGCGGCCTCGAGGGCGGAGGCATCAACTTCGATGCAAAAACGCGGCGCAACTCGACTGACTTGGCCGACCTCTTTTACGCGCACATCGGCGGAATGGATGCCTTCGCGCGCGCTCTTTTGGCAGCAGCGGCCGTCTTGGAAAAGACGCCGTATCGAAAAGCCCGCTGTGAGCGCTACGCCTCCTTCGACAGTGGCGACGGTCAGCGCTTCGAACGCGGAGAATTGGGCCTAGAAGAGCTCTACCAAATTGCTCGACAACGAGGCGAGCCATCTTTACACAGCGGGCGGCAAGAGTTGTTCGAAAACTGGGTGTATCGCTTTTGTTAGCGCGGCACTCTAAGTTGCTACCGCCTCGTTGAATTGAATCGCTCCCTCCGTGCTTGAAGGCGTTTCGCAAGCACGAGCCGCAGCACCTAAGGAGCACTCGCGCAGGAGAAGACCAATCACCCGCCCGCGAGTGCAAGGCTTTCATCTCACTGCTTTTCCAGCGCGCAACCAAACGACACCCCCGCTTTCCCTATCGGTGCAATCCGCTTCGATCACCGGATTCGATAACAAGAAAAAAGGAGGCACTGTGCATAACTTTTGTATAACCCAGTTTCAATTCCAACTGGTTCGATTACGAGTGCGCGCGATTTCATAAGCCTCTATCGCCTCCTGCAGTTTCAATTCCAACTGGTTCGATTACGAGATCTAGAAATAACCCAGTGTGCGTGGGAGCTCGGAAGTTTCAATTCCAACTGGTTCGATTACGAGCAACACCCGCTTACAAGTCTCCTCAAAACGACCACAGTTTCAATTCCAACTGGTTCGATTACGAGCGCCGTACGCGCCGCTGTCGAGCGCAGCCGTGCAAAGTTTCAATTCCAACTGGTTCGATTACGAGCGCCTTCTTTTTTTAACTCTTCGATTGCGTTTGTTGGTTTCAATTCCAACTGGTTCGATTACGAGAGCAGGCGGGAATTTTTTGAACAACGCCGGCGTGTCGTTTCAATTCCAACTGGTTCGATTACGAGTATTTAATTTATTTAATTTATTTACATCCGATCAACGTTTCAATTCCAACTGGTTCGATTACGAGTGAGCAAGTCCAATTCAATTTCTTCGACATTAGCGGTTTCAATTCCAACTGGTTCGATTACGAGTACCTCGACACACAGGCTCTATGTTGACGGCACGAGTTTCAATTCCAACTGGTTCGATTACGAGCAGCGAACATGTCTGCGAAAGCCGCGGACAAATTCGGTTTCAATTCCAACTGGTTCGATTACGAGAAAGAAGAAGAGTATTCTTCCGTTATTTTTGATATAGTTTCAATTCCAACTGGTTCGATTACGAGCTATAGAAGATCATTCTAAATCCGTCTTCTATAGGTGTTTCAATTCCAACTGGTTCGATTACGAGACAATGAGCAGTCCGTGTCCGAGCGAGACGAACAAGGTTTCAATTCCAACTGGTTCGATTACGAGCTCCTGATTGAAAGGGAGCATGTGGAAAAATTCGCAGTTTCAATTCCAACTGGTTCGATTACGAGCAGCAGCGACACGGTGCCACAGAGCGTCGTGCCGTCGTTTCAATTCCAACTGGTTCGATTACGAGCTGAAGCGTCTGCGGGCGCTCGAAGAGCAGCGCGAAAGTTTCAATTCCAACTGGTTCGATTACGAGCGAAATACTAGAGTTGAGGCATCAAGGTTTCGACGTGTTTCAATTCCAACTGGTTCGATTACGAGGCAAAAGCGACACGTGCAATTTGCCGTTTGTGTCGGTTTCAATTCCAACTGGTTCGATTACGAGGATGACGGCGAACGTATACGCCATCTACCTTGAGTTGTTTCAATTCCAACTGGTTCGATTACGAGCAGCGATTTTACGCCTACATCGTTTAAGGTCGTGAAGTTTCAATTCCAACTGGTTCGATTACGAGCAAAAAGAAAGCCAAGAATAATTTCGCCGCGCAAGGTTTCAATTCCAACTGGTTCGATTACGAGGAAGAGGGGACATTTTATATCGTCTCCATGATTGTGTTTCAATTCCAACTGGTTCGATTACGAGATGCTCGCTGTTCTACGCAGCGCATCTATAAAGCGCGTTTCAATTCCAACTGGTTCGATTACGAGAGCAGTCTAGGCTGCGAAAATCCGCCTCGCGCGATTGTTTCAATTCCAACTGGTTCGATTACGAGCATGAACGCAAGCGTAAACGTCAGCTACAGCCCGACGGTTTCAATTCCAACTGGTTCGATTACGAGTAGAATAGGCCACAATCAAGCCTAGCTACCGGCTCGTTTCAATTCCAACTGGTTCGATTACGAGGCCCGCCGTGCTGCACTTTTTGCCGAGTAAGCGCAGTTTCAATTCCAACTGGTTCGATTACGAGTTGTTTCGCCGCCGGCCGGCACAAACACGCAAACGCTTGTTTCAATTCCAACTGGTTCGATTACGAGCGCGTTGTGTTCGCTTTCGGTTATGTGAAGCAAAAGGTTTCAATTCCAACTGGTTCGATTACGAGCGTCGTGCGTGCTACCCAAAAGCCCTCACCTCATCAAGGTTTCAATTCCAACTGGTTCGATTACGAGACCGTGCCGCCATCGTCGCGCCGGGCGCGTTCGGCTGTTTCAATTCCAACTGGTTCGATTACGAGCGCTGCCGGGCCCAGGGATGACACCGGCCATCGTCGTTTCAATTCCAACTGGTTCGATTACGAGTTGAACGACAATGACGCGCTCTTCGAGAGCAATCAAAGTTTCAATTCCAACTGGTTCGATTACGAGGCGAAAAGCAGCGGATATTGCCAAGTGATTTCGTTGTTTCAATTCCAACTGGTTCGATTACGAGGGCTCGCGCGCGTGCTCGGCGCGAATGTGGCGCTCAGTTTCAATTCCAACTGGTTCGATTACGAGTTGCTTGCGGCTCAGGTTGCGCAGCGCTTTCTTGTCGGTTTCAATTCCAACTGGTTCGATTACGAGGGTCTGGGCAAACAGCGCGCATCCGCGAGCTGTACGGTTTCAATTCCAACTGGTTCGATTACGAGGCTCTACGGGTTTGTCAAAGCAGTTTACGCCAACTTGTTTCAATTCCAACTGGTTCGATTACGAGTAAGCGCGCGCGTATCATAGAAGAGCAGCGCGAGAGTTTCAATTCCAACTGGTTCGATTACGAGGATAGACGTTGTCGAGCAGTCCATGGGACGCTTCACGTTTCAATTCCAACTGGTTCGATTACGAGCCTTGAGGCCGGACTCAGTAAAGCGCAAATACATTCGTTTCAATTCCAACTGGTTCGATTACGAGCCGCCTCTTTGCGAGTCATCTTGCGCAACTCAATAGGTTTCAATTCCAACTGGTTCGATTACGAGTCAAATGTCGCAGGCCAACGACTACGGGGCACCGCAGTTTCAATTCCAACTGGTTCGATTACGAGGTCAAGGATTGATACCGGCCCTGTGCAGATGCACTTGTTTCAATTCCAACTGGTTCGATTACGAGCATCTATAAACAAAGAGAACGAAGAATTTCCGGATGTTTCAATTCCAACTGGTTCGATTACGAGAAAAAACGCAAACGATTAACATTAACTCAGCCAACAGGTTTCAATTCCAACTGGTTCGATTACGAGCCCACCCGGCCACCGCTCCCGCGACGCATGCTACCAGTTTCAATTCCAACTGGTTCGATTACGAGGCGGGTGGTCGTGCCGCGCTCCTCGGCCTCTAGCAGTTTCAATTCCAACTGGTTCGATTACGAGTGCCAAGGTCGCCACAGGTATCGCGGCTACTAAAATGTTTCAATTCCAACTGGTTCGATTACGAGGGGAGCTTTCCTGTACATGATCGCGGCGCT